>UBTY01000096.1 GCA_900468535.1 Hyphomicrobiales bacterium
GTAGAACTCGACCGATCGCGCCTCGTCGAGAATGCGGATCATGGAGTGAATCATCTTGGCCAAGGCTGCCTCCCATTGCCGATATCACGGCAGCCTTGGTAGCCGTCGTCTCATGCCGGGCGCAAGCCAATTCTTTGCGTGACGACGCTTTCGACGAGCCCCATCGCGTCATAGATCAGCACCGCCATCAAGCCGACGATCAGGCCGCCTTGCAGGATGAAGGCCGTGTTGTCGGAGATCAGCCCGGCGATGATGACCTCGCCAAGACCCTTGGCGGCAACGGTCGAGCCAATCGTCGCGGTTCCGATATTGATGACGGTCGCAACCTTGATTCCTTCGATGATCAACGGCAGCGCCAATGGCAGCTCGACGCGGAAGAGCCGCTGTGTCGAATTCATCCCCATGCCGTCGGCTGCATCGAGCACCGCGGGCGATACCTGATGCAGGCCCGAGATCGTGTTTTCGAAGATTGGCAGCAGCCCGTAGAGAAACAGCGCCACCAGCGTCGGTCCGGCGCCGAAACCCATGGCGGGCACGGCGAGCGCCAGGACGGCGACCGGCGGAAATGTCTGCCCGGCATTGGCGATGGCCCGCGACAGCGGCAGGAAATCGGCGCCGCTCCTGCGCGTCACGAAGATGCCGCCGGCGACGGCAAGCACGGTGCTGCCGGCAATAGAGATCAGCACCAGCTGCATATGGGCCAGCGCCAGCCCGGGCAGGGAGTTTTGCGTATAGACCGCCGGCGCGTTGTTCTTCGTCAGCGGCGCCAGCAGGAAGGACAGCCACTCCGTCTTGAACAACAGGATCAGTAGCAGCGCCAGTGCCAGAAGGCGGAACAGATTGGCCGTGATCAGCTTCATGCCTTGCGGCCCAACTCAAGCAGCTGCGACATCGAGATGGAGCCAACCGGCTCCTTTGCCGTATCCTCGACCGCGGCCTCATCAATCCCCTGCCAGATCATCTCGGCCAGCGCATCGCGCAGGCTGAGTGATTGCGGCAGGCCGTGATCGAGGCCGACTTTGGCCGGCGCCATGCTCGAGGTCAGCGACAGCAGCGACATCCGCTTCAGCGCCCGGTCCGTGGTGCCGGTCAGCTGTTGCACGAAGGGGTGCGCCGGTTCGGTCAGAATCTTTTCTGGTGTTGAATATTGCAGCAGCTTGCCGCCGCGCATCACGGCGATCCGGTTGGCGAGGTGGAAGGCCTCGTCCATGTCATGCGTGACGAGAATGACCGTGGTGCCGAACTGTTTCTGGATCGCCAGCAGATCGTCCTGCGCCTTGCCGCGAATGACCGGGTCGAGCGCCCCGAACGGCTCGTCCATGATCAGCACCTCCGGCTCGGCAGCAAGTGCGCGCGCCACACCGACGCGCTGCTGTTCGCCGC
>UBTY01000093.1 GCA_900468535.1 Hyphomicrobiales bacterium
GGGGTTGGGGCGGGGTCTTCATTTTCCAGAAAGCTTAAAGCTTGCCCGCCCGCTGCTGGATCATCATGAACGTGTCGAAGGTGTATTCCGACAGCTGCATCCACAGATAGGCGTCACGCTTGAAGGCCGTCTGGTCTTCATAGATCTTCTTGAAGTACGGATTGGAGGCGGAAATCTCGCCGTAGATCCCGAGCGCCGCCTGGAAGCAAGCTTCCATAATTTCCTGACTGAACGGCCGGAGCGAAGCGCCCTCCGCCACCAGTTGCTTCAGCGCCGGCGGGTTCTTCATGTCGTACTTAGCGAGCATGTTGGTGTTGGCGAAGGCGCAGGCATCCGTCAAAGCCGCCTGATAGTGCTTCGGCAAGCTGTTCCACTTCTCCAGATTGAAGAAGGCGTGAACCGTCGGGCCACCTTCCCACCAGCCGGGATAGTAGTAGTACTTCGCGACCTTGTGCAGGCCGAGCTTCAGGTCGTCATAGGGGCCGACGAACTCGGAAGCGTCGATGGTGCCCTTTTCCAGAGCCGGATAGATGTCGCCGCCGGCGATCTGCTGCGGGATAACCCCCACCTTGCTGATCACCTGGCCAGCGAGACCGGCAATGCGCATCTTCACGCCCTTCAGATCGTCGAGGGTGTTGATCTCCTTGCGGAACCAGCCGCCCATCTGCGCGCCGGTATTGCCCGCCGGAAGGCCGTAGATGCCCTGGGTCGCATAGAACTCGTTCATCAGCGAGTTGCCATTGCCTTCGTAGAACCAGGCATTGGTCAGGCGTCCGTTCAGACCGAAGGGGATGGCGGTGCCGATCGCATAGGTCGGATCCTTGCCGACGAAGTAGTAGGAGCAGGTGTGAGCGGCCTCGACGGTGCCGGCGCTGACGGCATCGGCAGCCTGCAGGCCGGGGATGATCTCACCGGCAGCGAACGGCTGGATCGTGAAGTTGCCGTCGGTCGCGGCTGCGAGATGCTTGGCGATATCGTCAGCCGCGCCATAGATCGTGTCGAGGCTCTTCGGGAAAGACGACGTCATGCGCCATGATATTTTCGG
>UBTY01000088.1 GCA_900468535.1 Hyphomicrobiales bacterium
GATACTGTTGAAAAACTGAGCGTTGTCGGCATCAGGCTGTCGTGATTCAATCGTCGCATTGATTTGCGGAGGATTGGGTGATGATGGGATGTCAGGCGGCTCCGGCACAGCTCTTTTATGACTTCTGCATTGATGATCACGTCCCGGACGAGCACCTGTTGCGTGGAATAGACCGTCATCTCGAACTCGATAGCGTTCGAGAGCAGTTGAAGCCCTTCTATAGCAGCACTGGCCGTCCCTCGGTCGATCCCGAACTGATGATGCGGATGCTGATTGTCGGTTACGCAATGGGCATTCGTTCGGAGAGGCGGCTGTGTGAAGAGGTCCATCTCAACCTCGCCTACCGTTGGTTCTGCCGCCTCGGACTGAACGGCAAAGTGCCTGATCACTCCAGCTTCTCGAAGAATCGCCACGGCAGGTTTCGGCAGAGCGATATCCTGCGACACATGTTCGAAACGGTGGTGGAGCGATGTCTCGCTCAAGGATTGGTAGGCGCGGAAGGATTTGCCGTCGATGCCAGCCTTATAGCAGCGGATGCCAACAAACAGCGTTCGGTACTAGGAGCTGAGTGGGAGGCAAAGGAAGACGCTAGCCGTTCGGTACAAGAGTATCTGGCTGTTCTCGATGATGCCGCTTTCGGTGCTGCGTCGCCAGTGACGCCAAAGTTCATCGCCCCGTCTGACCCTGCCGCCCAATGGACCGGTGCTCACAAAGGCCATGCCTTCTTCGCCTACGCCACCAACTATCTGATAGACACCGATCATGGTGTCATTGTCGATGTGGAGGCGACGCGTGCGATCCGCCAGGCAGAAGTCGGGGCATCCCGCACAATGCTCGAAAGGACCGAGAAGCGCTTCGGCTTGCGGCCGGACTATGTGGCTGCTGACAGCGCTTACGGTTCCGCCGACAACTTGGCATGGCTGGTCAAGGAGAAGAAGATCGCGCCGCACATTCCGGTCTTTGACAAGTCGAACCGGACGGATGGGACCTTCTCACGTTCGGACTTCACCTGGGAAGCCGAGAACGAGCGATACATCTGTCCGGCCGGGAACGAACTGAAGCAGTTCCACCGCACTTACGATACGCCAAGATCGGGGATCACGGCCGAAGGCACACGGATTTATCGCGCCAGCAAAAAGGACTGCGATGTCTGTGACCTGAAACAGCGTTGTTGCCCTAACACGCCCATGCGCAAGGTGCCGCGCGATCTCAATGAGGATGCGCGCGATGTTGCCAGAGCGATGGCGGCCACACCAGCATATGAACTGTCGCGTCACCGCCGGAAGAAAGTCGAGATGCTCTTCGCGCATCTCAAACGCATTCTGCGGATGGCGCGTCTTCGGCTTCGGGGACCGTGTGGTGCGCGAGACGAATTCCTGCTTGCCGCCACCGCACAAAATCTAAGGAGACTGGCCAAACTCAGGCCGCAAACGCCAACACATGGCGTCATCACCGCATGAAAGCGGCATGAATTGAGACCCTGCGCCGAGGGGCGGGGGCAGAAACGCATTGGTACTCCGCCCGGAAAGACCGAAATGGGCGGATGAGCAGTCGATCAAGCGGGTTTTTCAACGAAATCGGC
>UBTY01000087.1 GCA_900468535.1 Hyphomicrobiales bacterium
CTCTCACCAAACCGGTCTGGCCGCCGTGCCCGAAGCGCCCATGCTGTGCGAGTCGTCAGACAAAGCAACAGCGATCACAGGCTCAGGCCTGTGATCCGCGCCGGAGGAATAGCGCGGTGGACAGACCGGTTTGGTGAGAGATGCTGAAGCGAGCCGTTGTCGCGAAGCGCCGGGATGGCCGTGACCGAAGAGAACGGACGTCGATGGCGCACGAGCGATGAGACGGAGAGCGCACGGTAGGAGAGGAGGATCACCTGTAGCGGATGCCCGAAGCATGAGGGCGCAGCGTAAGGTGGTCTTCCTCTCCGTTTTGTTTGGGGAAGTCGCGGCAGCGTCCGTTTAGCGGCCCGAAAGGCCGGGCGGGTCTCGACCCGCACCGTAAGGAGAGGGGTTTTTGAGGGGAGAGGCGGCAAGTCTCTCCCCTCAAGACCGCAGGGCTGGCTCGATGCCGGTAAGCGGTCAAGCTCGCAGAATAGACGAGAGACGGCAAGAGCCGCCTCTCGTCTCGCGTCAATCATAGATGACGCGTGCGATGCTGATGGCGATGCCCGCCTCATTACGAATGGAGCGCGCGATCGGGGCGAGCGTGCCCAACTCGTCATCCGCGAGGGCTACAAGGCGCGGATAGCTGACCTCGATGCCGTCGCAATCAGCGGAGAGCGCATTATGCCATTCGCCGCCGTTCACACGGTATTCGTGAGTGTCGTAGTCGATTTCGAGGTCATCGAGCAGCGTGATCCGGAAACGCGCAAAGCATTCCTCTTCGCCACGCAGCTGGAAGGCGATGAGACCTTCCTCGTCGGGCTCGCTGGCAAGCTGGCGCTCCAGCGCCGTGATGGATCGCAGCCGCGAAATTGCCGCTGCCAGCCCTTCGGCGAGCTCGTTGTGCAGTTCCAGCAAGAATTCGTCCTCGCAACCGATGCGATTTGCAAGCACGATGAGCCTGAAGCCCGTGAACATTGCGAGCTGATGGACGTAGTACCAGTCATCGGACATTGTAGTGTCTCCTTTCTGTCTCTGACGAAAGGAGCCCGCACCGTAGCCGCGAGGGGTCACGGATCGCGGAACGCGACCGCCAGCGGCGGCAAGCGGAGGAACCGATTTTCTGGCGATGGCCCGAAGGGACGGCGGCTGAAAATTGGAGGGGCCGCGCAGTCCTTGACGCCGGAGTGGCGGGTGCACAATGGTACGTCAGAGAGAGATAGACCACGGCGCCCCAGGCGCCGTGACCGTACCCGGCGTCCAGCCGGCCGTGCAGCTTATCATCGGCCATGGTCGCAGAAATTTAGCGCCGCCGGTGCGGCAACCGCGAGAGGGGCGTGACCCGAACGGGCGGAGACCGTTTACGGGCTCCGTGAGCGACGGCGAATAGCACCGTCCGCCGCAGGCGGCTCGCCCGGATCATCCGTCGAACCCATAATCACTATGAATCAGTCAAGAGCGACCGATTCAAATATGTCGTTGGACGCGAAGTCTTGCCTGTCCGATTCTGTGCTTCATGATGGCGCAGCCCTACCAACTCTACGTCGAACGCACGGACGCCAGGAAGAACATGGCGCGCTATTATGCGATGTCGATCGAGCCCAACCTGTTCGGCGAAGCCTGTCTCATCCGCCGATGGGGCCGCATCGGTGCCAGCGGCCAAAGACTGGTCCATCATTTTGAGAGGGAAGAGGAAGCGGTCGGGCTCTTCCTCCAACTCCTGCGGCAGAAGCGGAGGCGGGGTTACGGGCCGAGAGGGCATTCACCGCGAGAAGCGATTGCCTGACCGATGTTGGAAAGAGGGCCGGGAAGCGATGCTTCGGGCCTGACGCGCCGGTCGACCCGGCGCGTCAGACCAAGCGACATGGCAATAGCCGCCTCAGAAGGGCGGCTCGGCGTCGATGACGCCCTCCTGCTCTGCGATTAACACCGCCAGCTCGGCGCAGGCGAGTTCCAGCTCGACCTCGATCTCGCGTCGTTCGATGGGGTACACTGCATTCCGCAATTCGGCCCGCAGCTCTTCAATGTGTTGTTCCAGAAGCATCGTCGTCGTCTCCTTGACGTTTGTGAAAGACGACGCGCGCGGTCATGGGGCGTGGCGGGGTCAAGGATCGCGCCAGCGACCGGCGGAGCCGGCGAGTGGGGGTGCCGATTTTGTCGGAGCGCAGGGGACCGGAGCGAGGCAAAATTGGGGGGGACCGCTCGTCCTTGAGGCCGGCATGGCGCCATGGCATCCTCGGACGGACTGAGCAGACATTTCCTCTCCGTATCGCACCCAAATCGAAGACGGGCNNGGCTCGATGCCCGTCTTCGGGTCACTGATGCGTCGAATAACTGTGGAGATCCGGGGCTTTCCGAACGAATTCTCGCAGCGTGTCGATGACAGGTCCGGTCGCCAATGGCAGGGATTCTGCATCTGACACGATGCGGAGACAGAATATGACCACAGCCAGCGAAATAGCCGACAAGATTGCAAGCGAGCATGGCCTGACCAAGGTTCAGGGCAAATCCATCGTCGAGGCGGTGATCGCCTCGATCACCGAGGCGGCCGTAGCCGGCAACGAAACGAGCCTCCCCGGTTTCGGCAAATTCAAAGTCAAGGAAACGCCGGAGCGCGAGGCCCGCAATCCTGCGACCGGTGCGACGATCAAGGTTGCTGCCGCCAAGAAGCTAGCCTTCACGCCAGCCAAGGCTCTCAAGGATGCGCTGAACAAGTAATATTGCCAGCCAAGCAAAAAAACAGCCCGGCAGCCTGCCGGGCTGTTTCGTTCTGGGCTTGCATCAGCAGGCAGATGTCACGTTGATAAGATCCTGGATAATCGTGTCACTGACCGCGCGATGGGCTTCGCGGGCATGGTCGTCGAGCAGCTTGTGAAGAATGCCGGATGCCAAGGGTATGAAGTCGAAACCGCGCGCGATCGCCGCGGTCCTCAGTTGCGACAGTGTTTCGAACTCCTGGACGTCCGTCCCCAGCCAGAGTTCCAGGTCCTCGCCTTCGGCATCCGGAAATGCCTGGAGGAAGAACGTCTGAAGCGGGCGGTCGTAGCCGATGATGGCATCCGGGTCTGAGTGGCGGGATGCGGTGCGGGTGACAGTAATCGTGTAGCGACTCATGGCAGCCTCCTTGGAATGGGGGACGCCGGCNNGATTGTTTCGGAGCCGGCGGTCTGGTTCAGGCCGGGCTGTTCCAGAGGATGACCTTCTTGCCGGGCTCGCCACCGGGCGCGGGGGCGACGTTACCGAAGATCACGCCGATCTCGGGCGCTTCGAGCTTCGTGGAGATGTATTCCTCGCCGGTCTGGCGGGAGATGCGGTTCCAGCCTGCGCCGATCTCAAAGCCGGTCTTGCGATGGATGATGCGGTAATCGGGGGCTTCTTCGCTCGCCTTGCTGGCGTTCGGGATGAGAGCGATCGGGGCGTTGACCCGGATGGTGGCGAAGACGCCTTCGAGCGAGCCGTCGGTCTTTTCGGTGAGGGTTGCGATCGTGGTGGCCATGGGATTGTCTCCTTCGTTGCATCGGGACCATTCCCGATGGCGCCCGAAGAAGGGGCTGCGCCGCAGGCGTCACCGGAGCCTAAGCGGAGGGGAACCCCCTTGCGGGGTTGACGCTGATCGCGGCCGGTCCCTTAGAAAGGCGACATAAAGAACGGGAATGGTCCTTGATTGCGACGTCGGCAGGAGACCTCGCGTTGGCTCCCCTTTGCATACCCGCCGAGTGCCACGCTCGTCGATTGCGTCGGTGACTGTTCGGGTCAACGGATGCTGGCCGCCAAGCATCCGACGCGACGCCAGAGATCAGCACCGTCCTGATCCCATCGTCATTGGCAGAAATGGCTTCGGTCGGTGTGGCGCTCGAATTGCCCTGCACTGTGGCGCGACTGCAGCTCGGTTGGATCGCGATCACAACACCGACTTGATTGCCGGGCGTCGCTGCCGCGCCGGTGATGGTCAGGAAAAGGAGAGCAGCCGAAAACAACCCGGCAGTCGGAGAGCTGCCTCGTGAGGACTGCCTTCGACGTGGATGGAGCCGCCGGAGATGTCCCGGATGATCACCGCTTCGATCGCCGCTCAATCGAGACGGTTGACCCGGCCAGTTCGGCCGCGCGTCTCGGCAAACAGTCGGGCGATCTTCACCATGAAGGATTTGCAGAAGCGGCCGAGAATGTCCTGATCGGGCTCGATGTACCAGGAGCGCTCGACAATATCGTAATTGTATTCGT
>UBTY01000083.1 GCA_900468535.1 Hyphomicrobiales bacterium
CGCCTCCTCGACGCCAGACCAGGTCCGGATCAGCGAAGTAGTTCGCCTCGCGCATGGCGAGATAGCGCCAGCCACTGAAAGAAGTACACGACGCCTATGAACGCGACGATGCAAAGCAGCGCAATGCCTGCCATCGGCCCGACACTGTAAGCTAATATGGCTGTCCGCAGCACGACCACAGCCCCGAACGTGCAGGTCCACGCCAGGTAGACGCGTGAAAACCATGTCCAGAACCACCCACTGAACAGCTCGCGCTCAAAGGCGTAAAGCAAAACGCCGATGGTGGAAAACAAGCCCAGACATATGCTGCCGATCATCATCATTTGCGATCGCGGCACGCCGCTCAAATCGGCACAGACGCTCCAGACGTAAGACAGGCCCACCAACACAGCAAAGATTTTCCAGCGCACGATCGCCTCCCGGTTGCGATCTCGTAGCACGCAATCGCTAATATCCGGATCGCATAGCGCCTAAAAATCTAAGTATCGAACTAGCTGTCCAAAGTCTCCTTGACGACAACAGCTAGCTGTTTCAGCGAGAATGGCTTCGGAAGGAACCCGAACTTGGACTCCGGCGGCAGATTGCGCGCGAAGGCATCTTCCGCATAGCCGGAAACGAAGATGAACTTCAGGTCCGGATATTTCTTGCGCAATTCGCGCAGAAGCGACGGTCCGTCCATTTCCGGCATCACGACGTCGGAGACGACGATATCGACCTTGCCGTCGAGCTCGTCCATGATGTCGAGTGCCTCGACGCCGGATCCGGCCTCGTGAACGGTGTAGCCGCGCGTCTCCAGCATTCGCTTTCCACCGCGACGAACCGCTTCTTCATCCTCCACCAGCAGGATGACGGCAGAACCTGTCAGATCTTCCGGGGCTTCGGCGGCAGCCGGCGCTGCCGAGGATGCGGCCTGCGCGGACGGCGTGACGGCCTCCGCCTCGGCTACGATCGCCGGTTCGACGATGTGGCGCGGCAGGAAGACGCGGAANNAAGAAAGGCTCGAAGATCTTGTCCATGATCTCAGGCGCGATGCCGGTTCCGTTGTCGGAAACCTCGATCAGGACCATGTCCTCGTTCGGCATGTAGGAGTAGTTGTAGGCAGCGACCTCAGCCGCCGTGACATTCTTCGTCCGAACCGTCAGCTTGCCGCCCTGCGGCATCGCATCGCGTGCGTTGACGCAAAGGTTGATCAGCACCTGCTCGAACTGTGACAGATCCGTCTTCACCGGCCAGAGGTCGCGTCCGTACTCGACATCGAGCTTGACGTTGGTGCCCGACAGCAGTCGGTCCACCAGCATCCGGAGATCGCCAACGACATCGGTCAGATTGAGCACCGTCGGCCGCATCGTCTGCTTGCGCGAGAACGCCAGCAGCTGGCGCACGAGAACGGCCGCACGGTTGGCGTTCCGCTTTATCTCCATGAGATCGGCAAAGCCAGGATCTGCCGGACGGGCCTGCAGCAGCAGGTGATCCGAAGACAACAGGATCGCGGTCAGAACGTTGTTGAAGTCGTGCGCGATGCCGCCAGCCAGAGTGCCGACGGCATTCATCTTCTGCGTCTGCGCCATCTGCGCTTCCAGAGCCTTTTGCTCCGTCACTTCAACGGCATAGACGATCGCAGCCTCTTCCGGCGCTTCGTCGCTCTGATCGATCACCGCATTGACGTAGAAACGGAAATGCCGGGAATCATCGGCCGCCGTCTTGGAATCCAGTGGTGCGATATCTCCTTGACGGTCCTTCGCCGCAGCTAGTGCCTGCTGCAACCGCGGCTTGTCGACGTCCTGCACGATCGTCTCGAAAAGCGCGCCGTTCTCGACGTCGTCGCGCGACACGATGCCGGAAAAGAGCTTCAGGAACGGCGCATTGGTGCGCAGGATGCGGCCATTGCCATCCACCGAAGCAATCGCCATCGGCGTATTGTTGAAGAAGCGCGTAAAGCGCATCGCCGCTGCCGAAGCGGACTGCTCGGTATCGCTGCTGGAACGGCGCGTCAGCACGATGGTGCGGCTTTCGCCGGGTGCGCCATCCCGCATGGAAGTGACGCTGTGAACAATCTCGACTGGAACGCTCTGCCCGTTGGACTTCTTGAGGTCGAGGTCGAGCGTAACGGTCTTCTTGAGGCCGGGCTCCGCCTGAACGGACTGAATGAGCGCCAGGCCCTCGCCGGCCACCAGGTCGCCGATCGTCATGGAACCAGGCAAGAATTTCGTAAGATCGATCCCCAGCCATTCGGCCAGCGTGGCATTCAGATAGAAGATCTCGCCCTTGCGACCGGCGGAGAAGAAACCGGCAGGCGCATGATCGAGATAGTCGATCGCGTTCTGAAGTTCCTTAAAGAACCGCTCCTGATCGTCGCGCTCGGACGTTATGTCGCTGATCTGCCAGATACGCAGCGGCTTGCCGCCACCCTCCTCGCTCTGAAGCATACGCGCCTTGAGACGATACCAATGCGCGCCGGACCCGTTGCTGGAAGGGCCGAGCGCGCGCAGCAGGCGGAATTCCTCGCGGCCCTCCTTGCCCTCCCTCAGGCCATTGGAAAGGCGATAGAGGGCTTCGTTCGATTCCCGATGGCGCGACAGGAGCGCCTCGAGCGTCTGCACCTCGGTGGGCTTTCTTGCGCCCGTCAGCTGTCCGTAGGCTGCGTTGGCGTAGACAATGCGTCCCTTCTCGTCGGTGATCAGCGAGCCGTCGGGATGACTGTTGAGAAAGGCGCGGGCGAGACTGTCCGACTGCCGCTGCGGCATCACCTCGATGAAACCGATGATCGACGAGACGAGGAAGAATATCCCGACCATCGCCAGGACCCCAAGCACGCCGAGTACCATCTCGTTATCAAGCGACCGCTTGAAGACCACGAACGCTGCGGCTGCGGCAATCAGCACCAGGGCGAGCAGAACAATGCGCAAAGCGGTCCCCGCCCGGCCTCCACGATCCACCAGCGGTTCCCTAAAATTATCGGCCTGACGCGATCTCGTCATCTAGTCCCTCGCATTGCCCGCCGGCCTTCACTCGTACCAGAGAGACGAAGCAGGAATCAGGCACCTTGCTTCTTCTTAGCAATTTGCTGCTTCGCCAAAAACACCACAGACTGTGAAGAGTGATTGAATTCACAAGGAACAGCGCCACTTTTGCCCCTTTAACGCCTCGCTGTAGCACTCGCATAGTTCGGCTTCCAACCGTTGCCGACTGGACAAGGCACACGCATCTTGTCTACGAAGCTGAAAAGTCGTCATGTGGTTGAAACCACAAAGGAGTAACTGAAGATGTTCGATAGCCTCATGAGCGATTACGGCAGCCGTTTCCTGTTGGCGGCCGGCGGTGTTGGCATCGGCTTGCTTCTTCTTGTCGTCGTCCTCTGGGTCATGCGCAATCGCGCGCCCTCACCCTTCGTTCGCGGCGGACGCAACCGCCAGCCGAGACTTCAGGTTCTCGATGCCGCCGCCGTTGATGCCCGCCGCCGCCTGGTGCTGGTGCGCCGCGACAACGTCGAGCATCTGGTGATGATCGGCGGACCGACCGACATCGTCATCGAAAGCCGCATCCTTCCGGGCGGTGAAGCCGAGATCGAGACACCGATCGCGGTAAGGGCAAAGGCCGCCGTCGCACAGCAGGAGCCGGCCGCTCCGCGCCCGGTCAACCCGCCCGTTCCAGTGCGGGAGAACGTTGCAATTGCCGAGGAGTTGCCGTCGGATGACGCGTCGTCGCACGTCCGCGCCATGCCGACGCCTCCGAGACCGACGCCCCCGGTCGAGATCGAGCGCGCGCCGCGCCCGGCGCCGATC
>UBTY01000081.1 GCA_900468535.1 Hyphomicrobiales bacterium
GTAAGCGACAAGCTGGGGCCGTTCAGGCGGCATAGTTCCACGGCATGAGGGCGTCGATTTCGCTGCTGGGCCATCCATTTGCGAGGCGCTCGAGTGCCTGAGTAAGCCAGGCTTGCGGATCGATAGCATTCATCTTTGCGGTTTGCAGGAGAGTTCCGATTGTCGCCCAGGTTTTGCCGCCACCGTCGCTCCCGGCGAATAGGCTATTTTTTCTCGTAATTGCTTGGGGTCTGATCGCTCGTTCAACGATGTTGGAATCGAGCTCGACCCGGCCGTCGGTCAGGAAGCGCTCGAAGATGTCGCGACGCGAGATGGCATATCGAAGCGCCTCCGCGAGTTTCGATTTGCCGGAGACCCGCGGCAAGGTCGCCTGCCAGAGAGTGTAGAGGTCACTGACGATCGCTGCGGAGATCTCCTGACGTGCGGCGACACGAGTCTCAGGGCTTTGACCCCGAACGGTGTCCTCAATCTCCCACAGCTTTGCCATCCGCTGGACGGTATCTGTAGCGACCTTTGAGCTGTTTGCGGCATGCAACTCGTAGAACTTCCGGCGGCTATGTGACCAGCAGCCAGCCAGAGTGGCGCTGTCATTGCCTCCATCCTTCCGGACGAGCTTGTTATAGGCGGCATACCCATCAACCTGCAGAATTCCACGATAGCCGCTCAGATGCCGTGCGACGCACTCGGTGGCTCGACTGTCCTCGAAGCGATAGGCCACCATCGGCGGACCACTGCCTCCGAAGGTCCGATCGTCTCTGGCATATGCCCATAGCCACGCCGTCTTTGCAGATCCGGAGCCAGGTGCGAGTGTCGGCAAGGTCGTTTCGTCGGCAAAAATCCGTTCTGCCTTCTTGATCTCGTTCAGGATGTAATTGGCGAGGATGTCGAGCTCGAACCCCACCTTACCCATCCATTGGGCCATCAGCCTGCGATCGAGTTCTACCTTGTCGCGTGCGTAGATTGCTTCCTGGCGATAAAGCGGCAGGCCGTCGGCATATTTGGACACAGCGATTTGGGCCAAAAGCGCTTCCGTTGGAATGCCACCGTCGATGATATGTGCCGGAGCCGCGGCCTGGATGACGCCGTCCTCGTTCCTAAAAGCGTATTTAGGACGACGGGTGACGATGACACGGAACTTCGCTGCGACGACATCCAGACGCTCGGAGATGTCTTCTCCGATCAGGATTTTCTGCTTGCCTGCATGTTCCGGCAGCTCCTCCGGCTCGATCACGACCTCGACGCGCTCGAGATGCGGCGCGAAGCCCTTGCGCAATCGCGGTGCGCGTTTGCTATCCGCACTCTCGCGGCCTTTCGTAACCTGACCCTTGATTGCCGCAATGCCGGTCTCGATTTCCTCGAAGACAAAGGCATGCTGCTCGTCATCGACGGTGGATGATGCAAGCTTTTCCGAGCGTCGGCCAAATCGGGCGCGATCGAAAGCCTTCAGGATCTGCGTGAGACGCTCGATACGCTCGTCGGCGTCCGCATTTCGGGCCTCGAGGTCATCGACCTGCTTTTCCAAAACTTCGACGCGGGCTGCCTTTTCGGCCATGGCGAGAACCATGGCTTTCAAGGCCTCTACATCATCCGGAAGCTCGATCTCGGGGCGCGTCATGGGTCCGATCAGAGCATATTTTGTCGCCATACGCCCGCAGTTTCAGGCTGCTGATTCACTTCGCCGCAGTGGTTTTACCCAACAATCTCAGGAGGCTTCACCGGCGTTTGTCGAACGCGCTTCCAATCCATTCCGTCGACAAGAGCAAGAAGCTGGGCATGATTGAGCTGGACGCGATGATGACCAATCCGGGGCCAGCAGAACTGGGCTTTCTCCAGCCGCTTCGCATAGAGGCAAACGCCCGAACCATCCCACCACACGATCTTCACCCGGTCCGCTCTCTTGGCCCGAAAGACATAAAGCGCACCATTGAATGGATCATTGCCGGTATCCCGCACCAACGAAAGCAAACTGTCCGGCCCCTTGCGGAAGTCGATCGGATGGCTCGCCAGAAACACCTTTACGCCTGACGGGATCATGCAGAGCGTACCGCTCGGATCACCCGCTGCAGATGGGCTTCTTCGGTATCTGCGCCCGCCCGGATCACCACATCGCCGATGACAACCTCGATAACGGAGCTGACCCCGACCACTGATCGTTGCGCCTTCACAGCCGTCGCAATGTGATGCGGCTCACTCTCTTTCAGAAGGTCTCGCCGCCAGCGATATAGTTGTGAGGGCGTGATCCCGATCCGTCGCGCTAACTCGGAGTTGTTCACTCCTGGCTTGCAAGCCTCCGCAACAGTATCGACTTTAAACTCGTCAGACCAGAAACGCCGCACCTGGCGAGGAGACCCCTCTAGCCGGTCCGGTACCGCCTCAATCATATGGATCATCACAGGGCTAGCTATAGGCGCAGACATAGATCCTCACAATCAGAGAAAAATCAGATGTCTGCCATACCGCGACGGCCGTCAGCTTCGCCAGATGGGGTCTGCTTGTCGCTTAC
>UBTY01000094.1 GCA_900468535.1 Hyphomicrobiales bacterium
TGTGGCGGGAGAGTTGGAATGTCCGCCTGTTTGCCAAGTAGAAATGTCCGCAAGGTGGTCACTCGGCGCGCCAATCAGCCCCGATCTGGGCGGCTGATCCCGGTTGCAAGATCAGATCGGGGCGGGTGATAGCACGCCCCTTCGGCTTTAGCTTTGAGACGATCCAACCGGTCATTCACTCGGCAGCCTGCTGCCGCGACAGCGCTTTCTTTCGCCGCGCAATCACCGCCGGATCGTTCATGAAGTCCTTCCGCCGGCCCGGCCCACGCGTGCGTTTGACGTAGCCATTCTTGTCGCTGTTGCTCTTCACGACCGGCTTGTCCTGCTGATCCTGGCGTTCCTTGATATAGGCCAGAACATCACCGAGCCGCTTGTTCTCGGTGATCGCCGCATGCGTCACCCGCTGGTCCTTGTCGAACACCGTGTAGGGCAGGGAATGGCCCTTCCAACGCACATCCAGCCGGCCGTCCGCATAGGCATAGGTCTCGACATAGCGCCCCACCAGCCCACGCGTCACCTCGGTCTCCTGCAGCATGATCCGCTTGCGCTCGAACGAAAACGTCAGCTGCGATCCAACATAGCGCTGCTCGCGCTTGCACAGGATCTCCGTCAACCGATCCGGCGCCAGGTTCAGCGGCCGATGCAGATCGTCAGACCGGGCAGGGGTAACCGCAAATCGTGCATTGTAGCCCTCCATGAAGTCCGGCAGGAACGTATTGCCAGCCTCCATGCTGTCGATGCCGCAAAGCCTGAGCTCCTTGACCAGGCGGTCCTGCAGCGTCCGGTTCATGCGCTCGACACGGCCCTTGGCCTGGCTCGAATTTGCACAAAGAATCTCAATGTTTAGCTCGCAAAGCGCACGCCCGAACTGCGTCATGCCCTGGCCGCCCCTGGCATCCTTCTTCGCCACCCGGAACACCGAATGCTTGTCCGAATAAAAGGCGATCGGTGCGCCGTGACGCTGGAGATAGAGCGCCAGCGCCTCGAAATAGGTGAAGGCGCTTTCGGAGCGCACAAAGCGCAACTGCATCAGCCTGCCGGTCGCATCGTCGACGAACACCAGCAGCGAGCACGGCGGTCCGCGATCCTCAAACCAGCGATGCTCCGACCCGTCGATCTGCACCAGTTCACCATAAGCTTCGCGTCGCAGCCGCGGCTGATGAAACGTCCGCCGCTGCTTGGCCGACAACCACAGTCCCGCATCCGACATCCAACCGCGCACCGTCTCGCGCGACACACGCAAGCCATCGCGCTCAACCAACTTCTCCGTCGCCAGGGTCGGCCCGAAATCCGCATAGCGTTCGCGAACCAGCGTCATCGCATAATCGCGAACACCGTCGCTGATCCGGTTGTTCGACGGTCGGCCTATCGCCTTGTGCCGGATCGACGCTGCGCCATCCGTGCGCATCCGTTGCAGAAGCCGGCGCACCTGGCGCTCGCTCAGGTCAAGCACATGCGCCGCTGACACTATGGTCATCCGCTCGGCGACAACCTTCGACAAAACCTCGATCCGCTGCAGATCGCGCTCGCTCATCGCAATCAATCCCATCCGCATTCTCCCAGACGCCGTTCAGACCCCGGGGAGTGTGACATTCCAACTTTGCAGAAACAGGACATTCTAACTTTGCGGCTACA
>UBTY01000089.1 GCA_900468535.1 Hyphomicrobiales bacterium
CAGCCGTTCGACGACGATCCGGGCGGTGAGATGCTCTATTCGACCGCCTCCACGCACCTTCTCTCGGCGATCCTGACCAAAGTCAGCGGGAAGTCGACGCTGGTGCTTGCCCGGGAGTGGCTTGGCCCCATAGATGGCTTTCGGATCGGTGCCTGGGAACGTGACCCACAGGGCATCTATCTCGGCGGCAACCAGATGGCGATGACGGCCCGCTCGCTGCTGGCTTTCGGTGAGCTTTACCGCAATGGCGGCAAGGCGGTGGATGGAACACAGGTCGTTTCTGCGGACTGGATCGCCCAATCCTGGCAGCACCGCACCAATTCGCGATTCTCCGGCGATGACTATGGCTATGGCTGGTTCTCGCGGGAGATCGCCGGCGAGACTGTACATTTCGCCTGGGGCTATGGCGGCCAGATGCTTTACATCGTGCCGGCGCTTGGCATGACCGTTGTCATGACATCGGACGAGAGCGGCCCATCGGCGCGCACCGGCTACCGTGATGCGCTGCACGCGCTGCTCGCCGAGATCATCTCCGTCGGCCGCCCGAGCTGATCGGTCGATTTCGGCACATCGTTAAAAAACGAGCGAGCTCTAAAATCAAACTTCAATAACGTCATTATAAAGTGCGCCGGCCATCGGTTGGAGAGCGCCGGAATGATACTGGACCTGAGGACGATCTACGTCGTTTCAGCCATGACATGCCTGGTTTTGGGCTGCGTGTATCTCGCAGCCTATTCGACTGGCCGCTTCGGGCGCTGGCCGGCCTGGTGGGGCATTGCCAATTTTCTCATCGGTCTCGGCACGCTTTGCGTTTCGCTTCGCAATTTCGTGCCCGCATCCGTCTCGCTCGATGCCGGCAACGTCATGACGATCGCCGGCTATCTCCTGACCTTCTTCGCGATCCGCGTCTTTGCCGAGCGACCGGTCGACAAGCGCTTTTGCGTTCTCATTATCGCTTGCGTCAGCCTGCCGGTGCTGCTGCTCACGGTGGATCCCGACAAAGTATCGAGCCGGCTCCTTTATGTCTCGGCGGTGTGCTGCCTCTGCGATCTTGCCATCCTGCGGGAAGGGGTTGTGATCTACCGGCGCGAGAAGCTTTTCTCCGCCGGGTTGCTTGCATGGCTCTATGCGCCGACGGCGGCGATGTTCCTGGCTCGCAGCCTGCTCGCAGCCACTGGCCAGATTACCGGACCGGGCGCTTTCGGGGACAGCCCGGTGCATGGCTGGATGGGTGCGACGGCGGTGGTATTCCTCGCGCTGCGCAGCGTCGTGGTCGTGCTGATGTCCGCCGAGCGCAACAGGGCGAAGCTCATCGACCTCGCGCATCGCGACCCGCTGACCGGTGTGCTCAATCGCAGTGGCCTTGCTCAACACCTGCCGTTCAGGCAGCCGCAGTCGCTCGCGCTGCTGGCGATCGATATCGACAGCTTCAAGCAGCTGAACGACCAGCACGGCCATGCGGTCGGGGATGACATGCTGCGTCTCTTTGCCTGGGTCGCCCAAACAGCGCTTCGGCCCGGCGATCTCCTGTCCCGCCAGGGTGGCGACGAATTCGTGGTCGTGCTGAAAGGCATGACCGGCGCCGAGGCGGTTCAGATCGCCGAAGGAATGCGTCAGGCTTTTTCGGCGGCGGTCGCGGAAATGCCGGGGTTGACGGTATTTCCGACGCTCAGCATCGGCGTTGCTACGTCGTGCAAGGCGGAGACGGATTTCGAACAGTTGCTGAGAAAGGCCGACGAGGCACTCTATGCCTCCAAACGCCACGGCCGCGATCGCGTCGAGGCTTCGGCTGGCGAACAGGCTGCTTGAAGGCGCCGCTGATCTGGGCGGCGCCTTGTTTTGCTGGCAGGTTAGGCCGCGATATCGACGACGCCGCAATCGCCGGCTTCGGATGCGAAAGCCAGCAGCTTGCCGTTCTTGCTCCAGCTCATCGAGGTAATGGCGCCCTTGCCGGGGCGGCGTAGCAGCGCTTCCTTGCTGTCGTTGAGACGCACGGCCAGGATCATGCCGTCGATGAAGCCGATCGCGAGGATGTCTTCGACAGGGTGGAACTTTACCGACGTCGCCATGATGTTGGCGCGGGTGCCGAGTTCGAGCGGCGCCTTGCCCATCGGGCCATCCTTGCCCTGGAAGGGCCAGACGATGGCGGCGGGCGCACCCGAGGATGCAAGCCACTTGCCCTTTGCCGACCATGAGACAGACTTCACCTTGGCGGGGTAGCCGGTCATGCGCATGTGGCGCGTGTCCGCGCCGACCTTGCCGTCGAGCTTCCAGCCATGCAGCGCATTTTCCTGCATCGTCGTGACAAGGAAGTTGCCGTCCGGCGAGAAGGTCACGCCGGTGTGGGCGCCCTTCCATTCGAGGTCGACGGGTTTGGCAGCAGTGCCGACCCAATGCAGCGATACGCCGTTATAGCGCGCGGCGGCAATGCGCATGCCTTTCGGCGCAAAGGCGAGGCCTTCCACGGTGCGCTCCTCGGTAAATTCCTTGGTCGTACCGTCGGCGAGACGAACGAAGGCGCTCTTGCCGTAGGAATAGGCGACGGCGCCCTGCGGGCCGGCGGCAAGCTGGGAAATCCACTTGCGCGGCGCATTGGCAAGTTCAGTCACGCTGGCGTCGGCTGCGATGCGCAGCACCTTGCCGTCTTCGCCGCCGGAAATCAGGCTTTCGCTATAGGGGTCGCGGATGCAACTCAGCATGCCCTGATGGGCTTCGGTCACCTTCTCGCCGCCGTCNNGGTGAAAGGTGCCTGATGCATTGGCGAAGAAGGGGGTGTCACCTAAAAATTCGACGGCCAGGATATGGCCGTCGAGATCAAACGGGGCAACTGTCGGCATCAGGCTGCCGCCTCGCACGCCTTGAAGGAGGCTTCGAGCTTTTCGCGGTCGAGTTCACGGCCGATGAAGACGAGGCGGGTTTCGTGTTTCTCGCCATCCTTCCAAGGACGCTGATGATCGCCTTCGACGATCATGTGGACGCCCTGAATGACATAGCGCTCGGGATCGTCCTTGAAGGCGATGATGCCCTTGAGGCGCAGGATGTTCGGGCCCTGCGTCTGGGTGATCTTCTGGACCCAGGGGAAAAAGCGTTCCGGGTTCATCTCGCCGCCGCGCAGCGAGACCGACTGGACTGTCACATCATGGATCGGCGACATCGCGCCATGATGATGGTGGTCATGATCATGGTCGTGATCGTGGTGATGATGGTCATGATCGTGGTCGTGATCATGCGCATGGTGATGATGGTGGTGGTCGTGATCGCAATCCGGGCCACAGACGTGATCGTCGTGGTCATGATCGAGGAAATGCGGATCGTTCTCCAGTGCGCGCTCGAGGTTGAAGGCGCCCTGATCGAGAACGCGCGCTAGATCGACGCCCGAGCGGCTGGTCTTGTAGACACGGGCCGACGGGTTGATGGCGTGGACGACGTCCTCGATCTGCGCCAGTTCTTCCGGCGTCACGAGGTCGGTCTTGTTGATCAGCACGACGTCGGCGAAGGCAATCTGGTCTTCGGCTTCGCGGCTGTCCTTCAGGCGCAGCGGCAGATGCTTGGCGTCGACGAGGGCGACGACCGCGTCAAGTTCGGTCTTGGCGCGAACATCGTCGTCCATGAAGAAGGTCTGCGCGACCGGCACCGGATCGGCAAGGCCCGTCGTTTCAACGATGATACCGTCGAAACGGCCGGGGCGGCGCATCAGGCCTTCAACGACGCGGATCAGGTCGCCGCGCACCGTGCAGCAGACACAGCCATTGTTCATTTCGTAGATTTCTTCGTCGGATTCGACGATGAGGTCGTTGTCGATGCCGATCTCGCCGAACTCGTTGACGATGACCGCATACTTTTTGCCGTGGTTCTCCGACAGGATGCGGTTGAGCAAGGTCGTCTTGCCGGCGCCGAGGTAGCCGGTGAGAACGGTAACGGGGATTGGCTTCTGCTGGGTGGGGATCGCGTCGGTCATAAGAACCTCGAGAGATGGCACGCCCGGGGGCGGGGCTGAAAATTCGTCGGTCTCATATAAGGAGTTGCGCGCGGCAGTTCAAAGGGATTCGTATGTTATAAGATCACATCGCAACGGTGATGGTTTCAGCCGAGCTCGGTTGCGTCAAATGCATCGACATCCTCGAGCAGTTCCACCAGCCCTTTTACGGAATGGGCAATCAGCGCTTCGCCCTTTTGCGCTGTCGCCAGCGATGCGTTGCCGGCGACGCCGGATGCGCTGAGATCCGACATCTTCCATCCGAAGGCGTGCTGGCCATAGGCGCGCAGATGCTTGAAGCGCGACGCAAAATCGGACTGGCGGGACGGGAAGTCCGCTGCCTTGCTCATGTCGACCTTGTCAGGGTGAAGCGCCAGCATCACTGATGTCTCGATGTCGCCGCCGTGGATGTCGATCGCCTTTGCCTCGGGTGGGACGATATCGGCGGGNNCGGCGGGAACACCGAAGCGCGTCCAGCTCGTGGCGACGGCAAGCATGTTGAACCGGACGCGGGCCTCGGTCGCGACGATCGTCATCAGCGGCGAGTTGCCGCCATGGGCGTTCAGCATCACGAACTTCCGAATACCCATCTGCGAAAGCCGTCCGGCAATGCCAAGCCAGCGGTCGATCGCCTCGCCATATCCAAGCGTTCGCGTTCCCGTCACATCCATATGCTCAATCGAGTAGCCGACGTTTTCCACCGGGAGGAATGTCGCCGGCACAATCGAGGGAAGGGCGGCCTTGAGCCGGGCAATGATGCCGGCTGCGATCAGGGCATCCGTCTCGAACGGCAGGTGAGGGCCATGCTGCTCATGGGCACCGAGCGGCAGAACGGCGATCCAGCGCCGACGATCGGAAGGAGCAAGGCCGGGGTCGTTGTCATCGAAGTTGCGGGAAGGCGCAGTCATCCGGCTAATGCCTCTTGTTTATGACGAGATGATGCGCAATGTCATAACGCAGCGTTGCCAATGCTTACCGCATAACCTCTTAAATCGAAATGGATTTAGGGATGTCGGTTCAAACATGTTCCCGCGGTCTTGCCCGCGGCGCGGTCAGGTTAAAGGGATAGCGATGGGGAAAAAGCATAAAGACGGCAAGAAGCAGAAGTCGAAGAAGAAGGACCAGACGGAATATACGCTGGTAGATCTTTCGCCGGCTTTGACGCAGGCCGCCCGCTCCATGCGTACGGTGTTGTCGCGCAATCTTCTGGAGAGCGGGCTTTATGCCGGCCAGGACGGCGTCATCCTCTCGCTTGCCGAAGCGGATGGGATGACGGCGGGCGGATTGGCGCAGAAGCTTGGCGTCAAGGCGCCGACGATGACGCGCACGATCGGCCGGATGGAAGCCCAGGGCTTTCTCGAGCGCAAGGCCGACGAGGAAGATGCACGTCTGACCAAGGTCTATCTGACCGAGCTTGGTCGCGGCAGCGTCAAGGCGATCGAAATGGCCGCCTCGTCGTGCGACAAGGTTGCCACGCAGGCCTTCTCCGAGAAGGAAATTCGCAACCTCGTCCGTCTTCTGAAGGCGATCGACGCGAACCTGCAGGCCGAGGCGCCTGAGTTCGAAGAGGTGGAAGAAATCTAACGGAATTATGAAATTACGAATTGCCTCCCTATGTTTAATCTTTTAATTAAACATTTTAAGGACGCCGGGACGGTTTAGACGGCGTTGAAAAACCGCGGGTTGCCTGGGGAGGACACGTGGCTCAAAAAATCAAGCTTTCGACCATCGCCGAGACCCTCGGCATTTCCACCGCCACAGTATCGCTTGCCTTGCGCGACAGTCCGCTTGTTGCCGGCGCGACGCGCGAGAAGATCAAGGAACAGGCTCGGGCTCTCGGCTATATCTACAACCGCCGCGCCGCCAGCCTGCGCACATCGCGATCGGGCATCAT
>UBTY01000079.1 GCA_900468535.1 Hyphomicrobiales bacterium
TCCCGGCCCACCTTAACGGCGCCGGGACGTTGGCGAACTTAAGCGCGCGGCGAAACTGTTTTATCTCCATTACGGGACGCGAGCGCGCCTCCCGCAACAGGAGATCAAGTTGGTCGATCGACTTGCGCTCAGGCGATTTTATCGAACCGAGGAGCACAATGCGTTCGCCACCGTGCTCCCGCTCGTGCGCGACGGACGCGACGCTTTCGGGATACTCGTAGAGGTGTGGCCATGGCAGCTTCACATAAGCGCGTCGAAACTCGACGACCTCCAAGGCGAGCAGACCGTAACCCTTCAAGAACAGGGCTGTCCAGGAGGGCTTGCTGTCTTGGGCGTTGCGGGCGTTCAGCAAGCGCCCGATCTGCATTTGCCGCTGGACGGTAACGCGCGGGATCCCGATCGAGAATCTCATCAGATCTCCGACAAGGCGCCTTGCTGCCGAGAGCTTGATAGATCGACCCCGCATGACCTCACCCTAGTAAATGTAAGGAATAATTCGCTTCGTTCGCTGCATGTACTCGCCATATCGCGGACCGAAGAAGTCGAGCATCATCCGCTCTTCCTTGTCAACTCGAAGGAAAAACAGGAGCGCGAAGCCGACGAAACCGGCCAACCCCACAAACCAGTTCGCGAGGAGAAGAGCCTGCCCGACGGCCATGAGAAGAAATGACGTGTACATCGGGTGCCGGACAAGCGCATACGGACCGCTGGCGATCAGTTCGTGCTCTTCGCGAATTTCCAGCGAGATCGACCAGTTCTTCCCGAGTTCCTTGTGCGTTCGCCGGAACGTCCACATTGCAGCGGCGTAGACGACGGCACCAAGCACCAGCGACGGCAACCGGGCAGGATACGCCGCCTCGTGAGGAAATCCCGTCAGGGCGAAACATCCAGGAACGATGCCAAGCCCCACGATGGCAGCTGCAAGTCCAAACTTGTCTGTCGCCGATCTCTGGTTGCTAATTATGCGATGGCGCCTTGCCCGCCGTTCAGCCGGCCGCCGGATGAAGTACCAGGCGATGACTCCCAGCGCCCAGATGATCTTGCCGAGGCCTGTCAGGGATAAACTCACGCCGATCACCAATACCTTTCAGGATCGACAGCCCAAGGACAAGAGGCCATCACTCGCTACCATAACGTTAGGACTACCTTACGCGAACAGCGATAGCAGAGGCAAGCATTGCTCAACCTGCCGTGTTCATCTGTCGGAGCTGGGTGATGAATTGCTGTGGCCTCAGCCAGATCCCCGGTGTTTTGTATCCCATATGGCGGGCGATTTCCCCGGTCCACGCATTGCAATTGTTGACGGTCGCCTCCCACGTCTTCGATATTGCCTGTTGCTTGCGAATGAAGGCAACCACGTCCCGATATTCGGCCTCAGTCAAGAGCACGCGCCAGCTGGCAGAGCGATACTGCTCCTCCAGATCGCCATCGGTCCAGCCGGTCGAAGCGGGAACGGGCACGAAATGGCCAAGAACATATTGAGACGGATCGTGTGACGCTGGCGCCAGGCCGGCCACTTCGGGATTGATCATGTTTCCGGCTCTGTCGAGTTTGCCGAAAACGACATAGGTGTGACCATAGCTCAGGGCGTACCTGGAGCGAAATTCGATGAAATACTGGTTCGCAGCGACTTTCTTCGTTGTTGCGCTCGGTGCGTCTTTACTGGTCGATGTAAAACGGGGCTGTGGCGGCTTATCAGCAGTTTGGCACGATGACAGCGCGCATGCGATCACGACCGCAAGCAAAAGACGACCTTTGGTAAGCGGCATCGCTACGCTCCATTTATAAACCCGTATGTGAAGCCAAACGTCGGCCCGTTCGACGCCCGGACAGCAGACTGTGCGCAACCCGTAGAGAAAGAAGGGCCGCGCGGGCCCCTCTTTCGAACATCCTGCCTATTTGTAGACTGCGCCCGCAGGCGGAGGTGCCTTGCCCTTTCCTTTGCCGATATCTGCGCAAGCGCTTAAATTGGCAACGGCCAGCAGTGCAGCTATGACGATTATAATTCTGCTCATCAAGAAGTCCTCTCCTCATCTGGAATAGCTCGTAGAAGGCAAACACTTGAGATGCTAGCGACAGCCCGGAAGATGACCAGTGCAGAATCATCTTTGGCCGCGCTATTTCTACATTAGCATTAACAAATACGTATAGCCAAGCTTTGGTTGTTAAGTAGCAGCAGACGCTAGATGACGATGACCTTCGTGCCAACGTGGGCCCGCCGGTAAAGGTCGACAATGTTATCGTTTGTCATACGCACGCAGCCGTTCGAGACCGCCTGTCCTATGGACCATGGCGCGTTGGTTCCGTGCACCCTGAACAGGGTGTCCTGTCCATCCTGGTACAGGTAGAGGGCGGCAGCGCCAAGAGGATTAAGCGGACCGCCAGGCACCCCATCGGCATATTTAAGCAGACGTGGCTTGCGCTGCATCATCTCCTCGGTCGGCTTCCACGAGGGCCATTCTGATTTTCTGCCGATCGTTGCGATGCCCTTGAAGCTCAGCCCCTCCTCTCCGACCGCGACGCCGTAGCGCGTCGCTCGCCCGCCGGGCTCCACGAAGTACAAGAAACGCTCCGACGTATTGACCACGATGGTTCCGGGAGCCTCAGCGCCATTATAGGCAACCTCTTGCCTGCGGTATCGAGGATTGCGATCGGGGTCGCCACGAAAGGCCGACGCTACGCTCCAATCTTCCGAAGGAACGCAACTGGAGAGCAGCAAGCCCATTCCGCCGAAAATGGTTCCCCGGCGCGTGACGACGTATTTGGACATCTTCACCTGCCACTATTTGTTAGTTTAGACGATCGAAACTAACATCGGTGGAGATTAGGTTAAAGCTGGATGTTGAAGAATACCAACATTCAACGCATGGATGCTGACGAGAGGAGCGGTTTGTAGTTGTATGGCAACATTCAAGCTGCTGGCAGGAGGAGGAATAAGGATCGATGGAGCTGGGCCTTCGAGACAAAGTAGCAGTCGTCACCGGCGGAGGTTCGGGGATCGGCGCCGCAATTTGCCACCAACTTGCGCGCGAAGGTGTCCACGTCGTCATTGCCGACATCGATATGGAAGCGGCTGCTCGTATCGCAGAAGAAATCAATCTGGCAGGGGGCAAGGCGCTTCCCGTCTACGTCGATGTCGGCAATGCCGAGGACGTCGAACGACTGATGGCCTACGTCACCGCTCAATGTGGTGGATTGGACCTAGCCGTCAACAATGCCGGCATTCACGGCATGCGCAACCCCACCGGCACTTATCCGATCGAAGAATGGCAACGGGTTATCCGGGTCAATCTCGACGGGGTTTTCTACTGCGTGAAGCATCAGATTAATGCCATGCTAGAGCGCGGCAGCGGGTCGATAGTGAACATATCATCTATACTTGGTACAGTCGCCTTGCCGCTGACTTCTGCCTACACGGCGGCAAAGCATGGTGTTGTCGGCCTGACGAAAGCCGCCGCCATCGAATACGCCCGCTCCGGGATTCGCATCAACGTAGTCGGTCCGGGATGGATCGACACGCCGCTCGTCACCGATATCCAAAAGGCGGCAAGCTCCTCGAGACGGATGGACGCTCTTCAGCCGATGGGCCGCAGGGGGAAGCCCGAAGAAGTGGCAGCACTTGTCTGCTTTCTTCTCTCGGAGCAAGCAAGTTTCATCACTGGAAGCTATCACGCCGTCGATGGCGCCTACACATCGCACTAGTCGCGTCACCGCCAGGCTCTAAAGGGCCGGCAGCGACCAGTACGTATATTTTTCTTCAGTGTGACCCCTTGGTCCTAAACGGGCAACGTCATCACAATGATCAGGCCACCGCCCGGCCGAGGATCAGCTTTGACCCGACCACCGTGCCGCTCGAAGGCATGCTTGGTTATGGAGAGCCCCAAACCAAAACCCGTCTCTGAGGCGGGCAGATCCAGTCCACGTTTGAATGGTTGGAAAATCGCGTCAAGCGCATCGCGAGCCACACCTGGACCCTGATCGGCAACACCCAAAACGAATTCTGTCCCGGTCCGCTCGCCCGAAACCGCAATGCCCGAACCGGGAGGGGAATATTTGACCGCATTGCGAATGACGTTTTCGACAGCGCGGTAGATAAGTTCACCATCGATGGGCGTCACGAACGAGTCCACCCCTTCATATGTGACCGAGATTTTCTTGGAAGCGCTTTCAAATGAACTGTCGGCGACCATTTACCAGCAATCAGGCTGAAGCTGCGCGTTTCCCGCATATCGCTGTAGCTGCGTCAACCCGATAGAGCACAGTGCCCGGGCCCTCGTGCTAAGCGGACGCGGTTTCCTCTCTCTGGTTGGGCTTTGAGAGCCGAACTCCGAACCCCTTTCCATCGTCCCCATCTCGAAGGAAGAAAACACCTTCTTGCTCCAGAACACGGATCGCAAGTGCGAGGAAATCGGGAGTAGGTCTCCTCGCGAAATCGGTCTCAAACTTGGACACCACACTACGCGTAACCTTCAGCTTCTCAGCGAAATCAAGCTGACGGAGATTAACGATCACACGTCCAGCATGGATCTGACGGCGGTTAAAGATGTCCTCTCGGCCCCGATCTCGCCATCGAACACCCGGGCCAAGCTCGGCCGTTGGCTCTAAGAAATTCAGGCCCTCACGATCATAGTAGAGACGGACCCGATGTGCGGCTTCTGTCGGCACAGGATATCCCGACCGCTCAAGCCTCATTATCACGCGCCGTCCCACTCCAGCAGCAGAAGCAACGTGCTCCTGCTCCTTATTAATCAAGGCCCTAGCGGCCCGAAATGAGCTTGCGGAAAAGTCCATAAACCCGATGAGCGAACAAAGGCGAAAAATGTCAACATTACGCACTCCAATTTCCAGATAGGGTAAAAATGTTCCAGTTATTGACATTATGCGCCGATATGTCATTTCTGACGAAAGTCCTTGAGACGCTCAGAAAACGAATCGGAGACGGAAATGTCGGATAACTGGCTCGGTCAGAATCCGAGGGAACTTGTGCGTTCTCTTCGGCAACTTGCGGATGATCTTGAAAAGTTGCTTTCGGGCGGCAAGCCTTCGGCTCAGTCGAAAGCGGTTACGATCCGTGACTTCACACTCTCCAAGCGGACTGTGCCGTGCCTCGTAGGTCGCATGTGGGGCCACCCCAACATTCCCGACGGATCCGCCGGAATGACGACCGAACTCTACTACGCCAACGAAAAGCAGACGCTCGTCCGGACCTTCAATCGCTTCTATCGGCTGGTCGGCGATCCGCTTTGAGACCCACACACATTCTTAAAAGGCGAAATCATGGCTTGGGACAATTGGGTGGGTTCGACGATGAGTGACAGAGAGGAGTTTCTGAAGCGAGGGTTCCTTTTGTCTCGGCCCGTCACGTTCGAGACAAATAGAGGACGACTAGCTCTGAATGTGTCGGCCGTTCGCTTTCTCGCGTACTGCGCATTCGCTCGGTTCGCCAGGCGCAATCGGCATCTTTTGGGGTCGAGGTCGTACGTCATTGTTCTCAGGGCGCCCCAAAACTGGGAACTTGGCGAGCTGGTGGCTATGGCCAGGCTGATCATGAAGAAAAATCCTGAGATTTGGATCGGTCAACATACCCCCAAAGGAAAACGAGGACATGAATTCGACCCCACCGAGGCGTTGAGAGTTTCGCGATTGATCCTTTTCGCCAATAAGGACACGGAACTGCATCCTGACATCGCAATCGCGGCAAACACCATTGAGAATGTTGAAGTGGCCCGACCCCGTCACTTCCGTGCAATCAGTCAACTTCTGCAGTGCGGACCATTGTCGGAAGAAGAGCTTGCCAGATTGAGCGCAGTTCCGACCGAGAAATACGACGCGATCTTTCGGATCGGGCAGAGTGCGGCAGCCGCGTTAGCCAAAATACCGCCCGAACCAAGGGAACATGAGAAAACATCGACGCCTGCTATCGATCCGACCCGGGGATTCGGCGAGGCTAGCCATTGGGCACGACACCTTCGGGACGATCTGATTGCATGGAAAGCAGGAAACCTGAAATGGGGAGAGCTGGACACAGGCATCCTGTTATATGGTCCCCCCGGGACCGGTAAAACAATGTTCGCCACGGCTCTTGCTGCTTGTCTCGACGTGCATCTCGTCGCTACGTCTGTTACGCGATGGCAAGCCTCGAAGGACGGTCACTTGGGTGACTTACTGCGGGCGATGTACTCTACATTCAGCGAGGCCGCGAACAATGCTCCTTGCTTGGTGTTTCTCGATGAACTCGACAGCATCGGACACCGTGACCGATTTCCTTCCAAGTGGGAAAACTACAGCATCCAGGTCGTTAACGCGCTGCTTGAATGCATAGACGGCGCGCAGCAACGTGAGGGGGTGATCGTTGTCGCGGCCACCAATTCGCCCAACAAAATCGATCCCGCCTTGCTTCGTAGCGGTCGCTTGGAAAAGCACGTCCACTTTCCTTTGCCAACTGCTGAGGATCGTCGCGAGATTTTTGAGAGCTACCTGCCGAACCTAATCGGGGATGAACGGCTCAAGCGCGTCGCCGACAGAATGGCCGGGAAAACGGGCTCGGACATCAACAGAATCGTTCGAGAGGCCAAGCGATTTGCGCGGAAAGGTGAGCGAGACGTCAGGGCAGAAGACATCGAGTTCTTAGTCCCGCCCGACCGGCCGCTCACTGAGGAAGAGATTTTCCTGGTCGCTGTACACGAGACCGGCCACGCTTTGATCGCCAGCATGCTCGACATTGGCGACGTTCTCTCGGTCGAAGTCTTCGACAATAGGACGACATTCGCGAAAGACTCTCAATCCCATGGCCAAACAGCTCTTCTGCACCATGCTTTCCACGTAAAGCAGCGTTCTAGGCTCCTTGCGGACATATCAATGCTGTTGGCGGGAATGGCCGCAGAGGAAATCTTGCTCGGCGATCGATCTGACTCGGCGGGCGGCGGCCCCGATAGCGACCTCGACCGCGCAACGCTCCTCTCCATGGAGTTTGTTGCCGTCTATGGGCTTGGAGACAAGCTGTCCGCTTCGTTTGATGCGATCGACAGGTTTGGAATCCATGAGTTGTGGAAGGATACGAACCTCAGAGACGAAGCCAATCGCGTCCTGCAAGAACAGTACGAGCGGGTGAAGCAGCTCCTCAACAATCGAAGATCGACCTTGCTGTCGATGTCTATGGTCCTGGCGCAGAAGAAAGTCATTTCGGGTGATGAACTCGGTTATTTCTTACGCGACACCAGGCCAAACGCTCAACCGGTCAAAACTGGATAACGAGCCCCGTACTTTCTCTCCTCTCCGCCACTATCAGGAAACCAAAAGCAATGCGTGCTTGGATCGTCAGCGATATTCACGATTCCATTATGGACCGGTTGTGGGGGCAACAACTTGTAGTCCCCGATGCTGACCTCTGCATATGCGCCGGAGATGTCTCTGACGTGATCTCGAACAGCATCGCGTTCATCCAGCGTCTTATCGAGCCCCACATGCCGGTCGTGTTGGCACTTGGAAATCACGACTATTTTGGGAACAGTATTCCCATGGCTCTTGAGCAAGCGCGTCGCCAGGTGGAAGGAAGTCGTATACATCTCCTGGAGAATGAGAGCGTTCAAATCGACGGATGCCGCTTTGTCGGCGCCACCCTTTGGACGGATTTTGCCATCGCCGTCGGCGGCGACGAGCACATCCCGCCGGAGGAACGGCGAGTGGCTGCTTTCAAGGCGCTCCCGTCGATGATCCCCGATTTTCAGGCAATCTATCGTTCAGAGGAGCGCAGAATAGGTGGTGGCGCGCTGATCCACCCTCAAGAACTCTTGGAACGGCACTTGGCCAGCCGGTCTTGCATTGATCGGACACTGGCAGTGCCATTTGACGGTCCTACCGTTGTTGTTACCCATCACGCGCCCCATCCCGAGAGTTTCGCCCCCCGTTTTTTTGGCCACGCTAGCAATGCCGCGTTCGGCAGTGACTTGTCTGAGCTAATTGCACGACGTCGGCCCTCGCTCTGGATACATGGTCATATCCATCTCTTCAGAGATTACCTCGCAGACCGCACGAGGATCATCTGTAATCCTCGTGGATATGGCGGAAACCGGTCTGCCAGCGGCTTCCGCCCCGACTTCGTCATCGATCTGTAGCGCAACGCGGGGCCGAAATTATGCGACGCAGTGATCTATCTGAGCCCGTTCGCAAATCGCTTGTTCGCTATCCGGCACCCCACATCGCACACTACGGAGTTGTGCCTTCCGATCCGACAACGGGCTTCGTGCGCCTGGATGGAGTTGCCGCATCTTTGAGGTCGGCACACGACGCGCTTCGCGTTTTACCGGGGTTAGCCGCAGGTGCGAACGAAATCGATCTCCTGAGACGAGAAGCCCTCAGCAGCTCGCGCATCGAAGGAGTTGACTGCAAATTCGAAGAGTTACTGCACGCCAACGACGGCGGCGACACCGGTCAAACAGCTATTGCGCAGGTGAAGGACTACGTGGCGATTTTGGAAGTCACATTGGCCGAAGCGAGACACGAGGGCGACGGAGTTTTCGCATTAGCCACGATCCAGCGAATCCACGCAGCGATAATGAGATCGTCAATCGTCTATGTAGGCTCTCCGGGAGAGTTTCGAAAGAACACTGTTTGGATCGGCGGCCAAACCATAAGCGATTCAACATTCAACCCTCCCCCGGCATCGTTCGTTGCTGCGTGCATGGAGGACCACGTCCGATACTTACGAAGCGCCCACGATCAACCGATGCAGCAGGATTTCGTGACCCGACTGGCGATCGCCCACGCTCATTTCGAAGCCGTGCATCCCTTTAGCGACGGCAACGGCCGTGTCGGACGAGTGCTACTGGTCCTCATGATGGCGGCTGCCGGATACGGACCGGTCTTTCTCTCCCCCTTCATCGAGGCCAACCTGAACCAATATTTTGATGGGTTAAGAGCGGCCCAGCAGCGATTGGACTACTCAACGCTTACTCGCTTCTTCGCGAACGGCATTTCCGAAAGCGTTCACGGCCTGTGGCGGTGACGGCAAGGCAACAACCAATAATGGCAAGGTGAGCGGTAACCGATGTTCCGCGCCCACGTTGTCCTCGCATCCCTGATCTGTGATCGGCCTTCCATGGACGAGCAACGGGAGTATCTCCATGTAGACTACATTGAAGTGTCTCACAACCAGGAAGTCTGGACCTGAGAGTCACCGACATTGGCCTGATGAGGTCAAGGTGCAGATCGTATCGGAAAGTCTTCGGCCCGAGGCGATGCGAGACCTGCGGCCGAAATGCGGTGAGGCGCGGACCGCCTAGTCAACCTACCTACCTGAAGGTCCGTCGCCGCGGTCGTATCGTCTCTGTCGCCGTCATCATCGCGGGGGGCGTGAACACCGACGGCCGACGCGCGGTGCTCGGCATGGAGATCGGCACTTCCGAAGCCGAGGCGGTCCGGACCGAGTTTCTGCGAAAGCTGACCAGGCGTGGCCTGCACGGCGCCAAGCTCGTCGTCTCCGATGCGCATGGGGGCATCGAAGCCGCAGTATCGAAGGTGCTGTGCGCCACTTGGCAGTAAGGGGTGTCTCCCCCGCACCCTTGACCGAAAATCAGCCGTCATTTCACAGGTAGGCGCTCGTAATGGGACTTCTGCGCATCAGTCAGAATTCATAATCACAGGCGCTTCGGCGACGTTCTGAGACAGGGTATTAATGCTTAGGCCATCTGACTGATTTGTGCTCGAAGCGCTTTAGCGCGATAGAGGTTGGCATCTGCTTCCAGCTTCAAGTCTTTCAGGCTCTTGCTCGATTGGTTGTGGGCGATGCCGCAGCTCATCGCAACAAAAAGCGTGACGTCCTGACTCAGGCCTCGCCGGGTCAGTTCTCAGTGGCAATCAACACAGCAATATCGTCTGGAAGATCGACCGCATCCAACATGCTAGAAGTTTATCAAATTGAGCGGCGTCTCGCTGTCGGAATTTACGAGCCGAGTCATCGTGACGCACCTACTCGATTGCTGTCGGCACTCTTGTCTCAACTGAGCGGACTCGCCGCCAGTCGAGCCCAGCGAATAGCGCCTCGAACTGGGCATGGCCCAAGGTCATCAGACCCTCCCGGATGTCTGGCCAAGGGAACGTGTGCTCCTCCAGCCGTTTGTAGGCCATCACCAGACCGCTGCCATCCCAGTAGATCAGCTTCAATCGGTCCGCCTTGCGTGATCGGAATACGAAGACAGTCCCCGTAAATGGGTCCCTATGCAGCTCGTTCTTGACCAGCGCGGCCAAGCCGTCGTGACCCTTGCTGAAGTCGACGGGCTTGGTCGCCACCATGATCCGAACCCGGTTCGAGGGAAAGATCATGTCGAAGCCGCGCATGCCCGCGCGACAGCGGCGATCCGGGCGGCAGACGCGCCTTCTTCCAGACGTATAGTAACGGACCCGACAATGATCTCGGGACGACTGGCTTTCTTGATGGGAGGCTCCGCAACCGGCGGTTCGACAATCACCGCAGCGAACTCCACCGCATCCTCGGGTGCGGGCAGACCCAACTTGCACTGGCGTGCCATCGTCCGCCAGGTGGACAGGTGGTTCGGCTTCAGGCCGTGTCGCTCTGCAACTTCATTCACCAACGCTCCGGGCCGAAGGCTCTCCGATACGATCTGCGCCTTAACATCGTCCGGCCAGTGCCGGTGAACCTCACGTCCAGACTTCCTGGTCGTGAGAACCTCCAATGTACTCTCCATGGAGAAACTCCCGTTGCCCGTCCATGGATAGGCGATCACAGATTAGGGCGACGAAAAGAAACGTGGGAGCGGGACAGCGTTTACACTTGGCAGCGCTGCAGATTCCACTTCATGCACAATGCTTTGGCCCATGCTGGTAAGAGCGGACGGCGCGTCGTCTCCGCCTTCATCGCCACGGCCTTCGCTCGGGACACTCCGGAGGCGGCGAGCACTCAATGGCGCAATGCAGCAGACCAGATTAAGCCCAAGGTGCCGAAACTCGCCATTCTCATGGACAGCACCGAGCAAGACGTACTAGCCTACATGACTTTTCCCAAGCAGCATTGGGCAAAACTTCACTCGACCAACCCGATTGAGCGATTGAACGGCGAGATAAAGCAGCGCACTGAAGTCGTCGGCATCTTCCCCAACGACGACGCCATCGTAAGGTTGGTCGGCGCATTGCTCCTCAAGCAGAACGACGAGTGGGCTGTTCAGCGATCCCGCTATATGACTGGAAACCATCGCCACGATGAGCGATGATCTCCTCATCTGCATGCCATCAGCAAGCTGACACTCATCCGGCCCTCTGGGATGAGCCGTGGTCGTCTAAGCTACACCACGTCCTGGGACATGATCCTAGATCGCGAGAATCGATTGGCGGATTTTCTGCTTGACAGACTGAGATGATGGCTACAGCCTAATTACGGCTTCAACACAGATCTCCCAACATGGACAATCACTTAACCGCAACCGCACCAGCGTGTGCGCACTCGATACCGCATGTCTATACCGCAGCGACGGTCAGGACGTATCTGCACGCGACGTCGGTGCGTTATCGTGCCCGACCGGTATATAACGGGCATGCCATCATTGTGACCATCACGCGGATCGTCATGCCAATTACAGCCATCACCGCGCGGCATGGGCTCGACCTTGCCCAGGATGCCACGTCTTCTCTGATTAAGGCGAACATCATGGATGACCAAGAACCTGTTCGCTTCAAGCGCCTGATCTGGATACCACTTCACCGTGGACGATATCGACCGAGCTTATCTGTTCCCTATAAAGCGGATAGGTGTTCGGAGGAGGACGCCTGCAACGGGATGCAGAAAGTCCATAGGCGAGATTTCCGCGATCTTTGTTATGTCGATTACCTGAGTAGGATCGATTGGACATGATGGACCGCACTTTCCATTTGCTCATCGATGGAGGTCACCTCGGTTATGATTGCCGGAAGCCTCTCTGCTCTGCCCCGCTTATGACACGTCCCATTCCATTTGGGCCTCGTACGTTTCAACACCGACAAACATCGATTCCGTGTTCGACATTTTCGATTCTCGGGCGCACGGCGTTTGCGGGAGGTGTTGATGGCTAAATCGAAAGCGACACGGCTGCGAGAGCAGAGAGCGCGGCAACAGGAATATCGTGATGAGCAGAAGAAGCTACGCCGCCCCGGTCGCGACGACATCGCGCGGATCGCGCTGCAGTGGTTAATTATCAACGCTGCGAAGCTTGCCGAGCGCGAAGGCAATCCCGCGCGGATGAACAAAGTCGAAGAAGCGATCCTTGGGAAGCTGGTCGAGCAGGGATTTGATCCGGCGGCCTCAGACCGAGCGCTGGGCGATCTCATAGACAGATATGTCGACGGCGGCTGGGATTTCCGGCGCAAACCACATCTTTGGGCAGGCAATCACATCAAGGGTGGCGAGGCGGACAACTGGTAGATGGCACCCGTTGAAGCCGGGCCAAGGTTGCAAACGACGTTTCCACTCATTGAATACGTTCCCCCCATTACTTCATCGAACGGCGTTTGCGATGGAATCGGCGACCGCGTTTGAACGATCTGCGCGACCCGTGGCTTGCATCTGCCCAATCATGTACTTGGGTACCGGATAATCAGGAGCCTTCATGAGCAAAAAGGTCATTGTCTACGCGCGCTACTCGACCGGTCGCCAGGACGAGCAGTCGATCGAGACACAAATCGAACGCTGTCAGGCGGTGATCGATTAACATGGCTGGTAACTCGTCGACACTTTTCACGACAGCGCCGTGAGTGGCACAAACTACAAGCGCCGGCCCGGCATCCAACAGTTGCTGCAGCGCGTGCAACGGGGCGGCATCGACATCGTTCTCTGCCTGACGACAGATCGTCTCTCCCGAGACGTCGCACAGCGCGCAGATCGGCAAGAAGCTGAACTATCATGATGTCGAGCTTTGGACCGCGAAAGCCAATGCCCGCATTTCAGATATCCAAATGAACATAGGTGCGGTCCCCAGTCAGGAGACGGTTGAGCAAGGACGTTACCGTACTCGGGAAGGCACAAGAACATTGGTCCAGAAGGGTGAGGCCGCCGGCGGCATTGCTTATGGCTACCGTGTAAAGCACGCTTATGATGAGCGCGGGGACCGCATTCCCGGTCTGCGCGAGATCGACGAAGCAGAACCCCGGATCAGCAACTGGATTTTTGAGGAGTATGCCAAGTGCCCATCGGCGAAGGACATCGCCGTCGAGCTCAACAGCTGCGTCCCGGCCGTATCCGGACCTCGCGGAGCCAAATAGCATGACACGGCTGTCAATCGGCATCCAAAATATTCCACGCCGGAACACACCAGAGATCGCGAAGTTGCATGTTCGGGGATTTTCCGGGAGAATGGACGCTGCATCGGTCCTCTTGTGATTAACGCACTCCTAAGCGCTTCGCAGCGCTGCTTTTTTCCGAGAGTAGATTGCTCAAAGAAAATTTGCCGGGGTCTTCAAATATATCAATGGCTTATCAGAGAAAGCCCGCTTGTGTGCGGGCTTATGTTTGGTTGCGGGGGCAGGATTTGAACCTGCGGCCTTCAGGTTATGAGCCTGACGAGCTACCGGGCTGCTCCACCCCGCGTCCAGCGCATTCGGCTTTGCCGAATGTCGCGGCGGCGTAACCGCTTTGCGGTTGTGCCTTGTGCCGGAGCAAAACCCTTGGGTTTTGTCTCCTGTAAGGGAGGCACCATTTATTTCAGGTGCACCACCATTCATTTTGCTCTGCATTTTGGCCGTTGGAAAGCAAAAAGGCCGCTTTGTGAGCGGCCCTTTATCGGCTTTGGGCCGTTTTCATGATGAGAAGATTTGTTGT
>UBTY01000072.1 GCA_900468535.1 Hyphomicrobiales bacterium
TGTTGCCCCCTCTTCGCCCTGTCCTGGGGCGTCGAGCCGGGGTTAGCCCCGCCCCCTTGTGGGGAGGGGTTGGGGAGGGGCCTTTAGAGTGGAGAGAGGTTGGGAAGGAGACTTTGGAACGAGAAGGTCATCACGCATGAAAGCATTCTCCGACCTTCTCGATCGCCTGGTCACCACTCCAAGCCGAAATGGCAAGCTGAAACTGCTCACCGACTACTTCCGCAACACTCCCGATCCCGACCGCGGATATGGCCTTGCCGCGATCGCCGGAACGCTTGAGGTTCGCAACGTCAAGCCTGCCATGTTGCGGGAACTGGTGCTGGAGCGGATGGACGAGGTGCTGTTCCGCTATTCCTACGACTATGTCGGTGATCTCGCCGAGACAATCTCTCTTGTGTGGGACAACGAGAAGGACATCGAGCGCTCCTCGCTGGCCCAGCCGTCGATCGGCGAGGTGGTGGTGCGGATGAACTCGCTCGGGCGTACCGAAGTGCGCGGCTTCGTGCGCGAGTTGCTCGATCGCCTCGATGCCTCCGGCCGGTTCGCCTTCATCAAGCTCGCGACCGGCGCCCTGCGCATCGGCGTTTCCGCCCGGCTGGCGAAGCAGGCGCTGGCCGATCTCGGGACAACCGATGTCGGCGAAATCGAAACCCTGTGGCATGGTCTCGAGCCGCCCTATGAGAGTCTGTTTGCCTGGCTGGAGGGCAGGGCGGGCAAGCCGGTTCTCGCCACGCCCGCGATCTTCCATTCCGTCATGCTTGCCAACCCCGTCGAGGAGGGGGACCTGAGCGCCCTCGATCCCGCCGATTATGCGGCGGAATGGAAGTGGGATGGTATCCGCGTGCAATTGTCCCGCTCCGGCGAAACCCGCAAGATCTACTCCCGCTCCGGAGATGACATTTCGCAGGCTTTTCCTGACATCGTCGAGTCCATCAGCTTCGATGGCGTCATGGACGGTGAGTTGCTGGTCGGCGGCACTGCGCGTTCGAACAACCCGACGCGCACCTTTTCCGACCTGCAGCAACGCCTGAACCGGAAGACCGTGACGGCAGGAATGCTGGAGGAATACCCGGCGTTCATCCGCGCCTATGACCTCCTGTTCGACGGCGAGGAGGACATCCGTGCACGCACCTACATCGACCGGCGTGCGCGCCTTTCGGAGATCGTCGAGCAGGCGCCGCATGATCGTTTCGATCTGTCGTCGCTCGTTGACTTTTCGTCCTGGGATGAATTGGACCGGCTGCGCTCGTCGCCCCCCGATCCCGTTATCGAAGGCGTCATGATCAAGCGGCGCGACAGTGTCTACCAGGCAGGCCGCATGAAGGGGCCGTGGTTCAAGTGGAAACGGGACCCCTACAATGTCGACGCCGTGCTGATGTACGCGCAGCGCGGCCATGGCAAGCGGTCCAGCTACTACTCCGATTTCACCTTCGGCGTCTGGGCCGAGACGCCCGACGGCGAGACACTGGTTCCCGTCGGCAAGGCCTATTTCGGCTTCACCGACGCCGAGCTGGAGGTCCTCGACAGGTTCGTGCGCAACAACACCACCGAGCGTTTCGGACCGGTGCGTGCCGTCCGCGCCGACAAGGACTTCGGCTTCGTCGTGGAAGTGGCTTTCGAGGGCATCAATCGCTCGAATCGCCACAAGTCGGGCGTCGCCATGCGGTTCCCCCGCATCGCCAGATTGCGCCCCGACAAGCCGTCCTACGAGGCCGATCGCCTCCAGACTCTCGTCGCGATGATCGACGCGAAGGCGGAATGAGGGCTTTCCCTGACGCAAAATGACGCAGTCCAACAATCCTCAACAGAATGTGTGTTGGCGACGACGCTCAGCGGTGCAATTTTCGACGTGACGGGGGAACGATGGACGCAGTGACATGACAACGAACGACGATAATCGCTTTCTTCGCCAACGCCGCGCGTTGCTGGCAGGTATCGCCGGTGCACTCGTTCTCCCCGGCATCGGCAATGCCTTCGACGTTCCCGCCGAACCGCGCCTGATCAGCCGGGACTACGCAAGGGTGCGCAGCCATTTCAAGACCAACCTGCTGAAAAAAGGCCCGGCGCCTGACAGGTACGAGTCGCTCGATGCGCCGTCGAACGCCGACAGGATATTCTATCGTTCGGGCTATGGCGGCGAGCTGGAACTGGTTGCCTGGGTTTCCCAGTACAAGCGCGACCGTAAGCCAAAGCCGGGCGTCCTCTTTCTGCACGGCGGCAACGCCATGGGGCTCGGTCATTGGAACCTGATGGCTCCCTATGTCGATGCCGGCTACGTCGTGATGATGCCGTCGCTCAGAGGCGAGAACGGCCAGATGGGTAACTTCTCTGGCTTTTACGATGAGGTCGACGATGTGCTTTCGGCTGCCGACCGGCTTGCCCATCTTCCGGGCGTTGATCAGAATCGTCTCTTCATCGCCGGCCACAGCATCGGCGGCACGTTGACGATGCTGGCTTCGATGAGCAGCCACAAGTTTCGCGCCGCGGCGCCAATCTCCGGCAATCCCGATGCCTTCCGCTTCTTCAACCGCTATCCGCAGGATATCCGGTTCGATGATCAGAATGCGCATGAGTTCGAGGTGCGCACGGCGCTTTGCTATGCGCAGAGCTTCAAATGCCCGGTGCGCGTCGTGCATGGTACGGATGAGTCGCATTTCAACGACCGGGCCGGCCTGCTTGCCAGCCGTGCCCGCGCAGCCGGCGTGCGCATCGAGACGGCGACCGTCACCGGCAATCACACCTCCGCCCTGCCGGCGGAGATCGCCCAGAGCATCCATTTCTTCCAGGGCGTATCGGCTTAGCTCCACCCTCGCACCAGCTTCGCGCCAGCCGCGCCTGCCATCATTGCTGCAGCTATACGTGTCGCTTCATCGATGAGGGTGGTTTTATGAATGTAGTCAGCCGAGTGTCGTGCTTTGGCAGCCTCGCGGTCGCGCTGATGTCGCTGAGCGGCTGCAATATTTTCGTTCCGGATACCGGCGCGACCGATCCTGCCCGCTTCGTTCAGGAAACCTATCCCGTTTTCTATCATCCGGCGGGCGTCGATCCCGATCGCGTCAGGCCGATCGATGCGCCGGTGCCGGTGCGGCCCGGCGTTCCGGCGACGATCTACAATCAGTCCTACGGCATCCCCGGCGCGACGCAGACCCGCACCTACGGGCTGCCGATGGCCAATCCGGTCAGCGCGGCGCTCTATGGTCAGGTCAGGGACAACGACTTTACCTTGCCCGCCATTCCGGTCAGCCGTGTCGATCCGCAATATCTGCGTCAGGAGGTCGATTATCCGACCAACGAGAAGCCGGGCACGATCATCGTCGATACGAAGACCAAGCATCTCTATTTCATCGAGCCGGGCGGGAAGGCCATGCGCTATGGCGTCGGGCTCGGACGCGAAGGCTACGCCTGGTCCGGCCGTGGCGTCATTCAATGGAAGCAGAAGTGGCCGCGCTGGACGCCGCCCGATGAAATGGTCTCGCGCCAGCCGGATGTGCGGGCTTTCTCGGCAGAGAATGGCGGCATGAACCCGGGCCTTGGAAATCCGCTCGGTGCGCGCGCCATGTATATCTTCAAGAACGGTCAGGACACGCTCTACCGCATCCACGGAACGCCGGATTGGCAATCCGTCGGCAAGGCGACCTCGTCCGGTTGCGTGCGCATGCTTAACCAGGATGTCGTCGACCTCTACGATCGTGTGCCGGCAAAGGCGGAGATCGTTGTGATGTAGTCGCGCAACAGGCGGGTGATAACGCCCGCCTGACTGCGGACACGAGTTCGTGAGGCTATGGTTTATTTAGCATAACGGGATAGTTTTCTGAGTCGTCACCGGCGTTGAACAACCCTCCAGAGACGGGCGCCCGCCTTTCTCGCGCTAAAGGAAAACAGACCCGCGTTATGAGCTTCGAAAAAACTTTCTCCCGCCGCAGCTTTCTCTCCCTTTCGGCGATGACTGCGGCTTCGGCATTGACGGGATGCGCATCCACGACCGGCGGTCCCCCGGTCGCCCAGCCGATCGCTTTCCCGAACCCGATCCGTGCCTTCCAGACGACGCCGGCTCCGACGGACGCCGAACTGGCCGTCATGTACGGACCGATCGAGGATGGCGGCTTCCTCATTCCGGCCGTCCCCTACCAGCAGATCGACCCGCGCTTCTATCGCCAGCAGGTGATCGATCCGACGGGGCAGCCCGCCGGCACGATCGTCGTCGACACCCCGTCGCGCTTCCTCTACCTCGTGCAGCCCGGCGGCACGGCGATGCGTTACGGCGTCGGCATCGGCCGCGAGGGCTTTGCCTGGCAGGGCAATGGCGTCATCCAGTGGCGTCAGAGATGGCCGCGCTGGAAGCCACCGAACGAGATGGTTGCCCGTCAGCCGGAACTCGCCAAGTATTCGATCGATAACGGCGGCATGGATCCGGGCCTGAAGAACCCGCTCGGTGCACGCGCGCTTTACATCTTCTCGAATGGCGAAGACACGCTTTACCGTCTCCACGGTAATCCGGATTGGCGTTCGATCGGCAAGGCCGTATCCTCGGGCTGTGTCCGTCTGCTCAACCAGGATATCATCGATCTCTATGATCGTGTGCCCAACAAGGCGCCGATCCTCGTCCTGCAGTGACATTCAAGATGAGACGACCGGCTTCCGGTCGTCTCACTGGCAGTCGCAGAGAGCTGCCCCGGCCGCCTATGCCGGATAATCTTCCATGAGGCGAGAAATCGTGCTCCGGCCGAGTTCGCTCATGACGGGATTTGTCTCCTTATAATACCAGACCAGACCGAGAGCTTGCTGGCACGCCCATGCTGCGCCCCTGCGCCATTCGAGCTCGTCTGCATCAAGCGCTTCGCGGAAGATGGCTCGCCTATCCCTGTCGAGCAGATGCCATCCGGCGACAAGATCGAGCGATGGGTCGGCCGGACCGAAGTCGCCCGTATCGAGCACTCCCACCAGGCGCTCGCCACGAACCAGGATATTGGCAGGGATAAGGTCCTTGTGGCACATCGCCTGATGCCCTGGAGACGGCAATTCTCGAAAGGTGCTCCACATCAGTCGCAGGTGTTCGACATCAAGCAGCTTTTCGCTCTTGGAGAAGCACACGTCCATCCATCTGTCGTGATCTGTCAAATTCCCGCCTCGACCCTGGCCGGCGAATGCTCGTCCGTTCAGATCTGCCGTGCGAAGTGAGGAGATCAGACGGACAAGATCGAGCGCAAAGGCGGAAGAGCTGGAGAGGGCGGTTGGTGTCGCGACGTCTCCGTCAACCCAAGTCTGCACAAGCCACGGCAGCGGATAGTCGGGGCTTTTCCGTCCTATGCCAACCACCTTCGGGCTGGGAAACGGGCAGTGCAGAGTGAATTCCGCGCTCGCCCTGGTTCCGGCCTCCAGCAGACGGGTACATTCGGCAGGATCCATCATCCTCAGGGGAAAGCGGGCCGTGTGTCCGGCGCCAATGCGATAGATGGCATTGACGGTTCCTGCCGTCTCCAGTTCGACGATCTCTTCGCCTCGGAACTGCGGAAACTGCTCGACGATCAGGTGCCTTGCATGTGTCGCTTTGATCTCGATCTGATCGTCGTGCATGTGCCCTCAAAAATCCAACCCGTTGCGCCGGCCTAAAGCGCGCTTGTCAGATTGGATCGCAGACCTTTCAGCAGTTCGCGGATCGTTTTCATCTCTTCGAGCGTGCAGCCGGAAGCCTCGCCGATCGACGTCATGATCGTGTTGACCTCGTTTCGCATCGATTGCCCCTTGGGCGTGAGCGACACGATGACCTGGCGTTCGTCGCGCGGATCTCGCGCACGGGTAATCAATCCGTTCTGCTCGAGCCGCTTGAGTAGCGGCGACAGCGTGCCGGAATCGAGATCCAGCTGCTCGCCGATCGCCTTCACCGGCTGCTCCGCCTTTTCCCAAAGCGCCAGCATCACAAGATATTGCGGGTAGGTGAGGCCGACCCGGTCGAGGATCGGCTTGTAGGCGCGCGTAAACGCGTGCGCCGTCGAATAGACCGCGAAGCACAGCTGGTTTGCCAGCCGTTTTTCTTCTTCCGGAATTTCCATCGTCTTTGCCATCTGCGCTTTCATTGCCGCCATTCCTTGGGGTCTGATTGTCCGCTTTTCGAATTCGAAATGCAATTTGCAAAATTCACTTGCGTACAATTTAATTGCGCGTTATACAAAAGCCAACCCCAACGCAAAGGAGACTGACATGCCTATCCTCTACACGACGAAAGCTTCTGCCACCGGCGGCCGCGCAGGTCGCGCCGTTTCTGAAAACGGTGTTCTCGACGTTACGCTGACGGTTCCGAAGGAGCTCGGAGGCGATGGCGCGACAGGCACCAACCCTGAACAGCTCTTTGCTGCCGGCTATTCCGCCTGCTTCCTGGGTGCTTTGAAATTTGTCGCCGGCAAGGAAAAGGTCAAGATTCCGGAAGACACCACGGTTAGCGCCACGGTCGGCATCGGTCCGCGCGAAGATGGTGGTGGCTTCGGCATCGAAGTCGCATTGACCGTCCACATCCCCGGTCTCGACAAGCCGACGGCTGAGAAGCTTGCCGCCGCCGCGCACATCGTTTGCCCTTACAGCCACGCCATGCGCACCTCGACCGAAGTTCCGGTCACCGTTGCCTGAGCATTCCTGCCGAAGTTTCAAAAGAGCGTCGCATCCGCGGCGCTCTTTTCATATGAAATAAAGTTGCTATATTCTTTCCAGAGAAAGGATGTGGCCCATGACTGCAGCAAATCCGGTTTCCGGCGCCAGAACGGCCGAAGCCGCTGTCATCACCAAGGCGGTGATCAACGCAGCCGATCGCCTCGGCATCAGTTCGCGCACGCTTGCGGCCGTCCTCGGCATTTCGGAAGCCAGTATTTCCAGAATGAAACGGCAGGACTATCTGCTTGAGCGCGGGTCGAAATCATTTGAGCTCGCCATTCTGCTTGTCCGCATTTTTCGCTCGCTCGATGCCATCGTCGGCGGCGACGAAGCCGTGGCGCGGCAATGGTTGCGCAACGCCAACACGGCGTTTGGCGCAGCGCCCGTCGAGAAGATCGTCAGCATTGCAGGATTGACCGATGTCCTTGCCTATCTGGACGCCCGCCGCGCTCTCGTCTGAGGCGGGCGCTCTGTCCGGTCGCTTCTGGCGCCTGGTCGAAGCGCAGCATCAGATATCCACCCTGAAGATCGTCGATACGCTGGAGGAGCAGGCGCTGCTCGAAGGATTGCTGGAAGAAAGCAAGCCTGCGCTGCCGCCCGAATGCATCGGCCTCGATTATCTGCTGGCGACCCCATTTCGATATGGCGCGATCTATCCGCACGGTTCGCGCTTCCGCAGGGCAGGGCGCACGCCAGGCGTCTTCTATGCATCGGAAGTGGTCGAGACGGCGCTGGCCGAGATGGCGTTTTACCGGCTGCTGTTCTTTGCGGATTCGCCGGCAACGCCGCTGCCGGCCAACGCAGCCGAATNNGAATACACCGCCTTCGCCGCCGAGATTTCGGTGCAAGCCGTCGTCGACCTCACCAGTCCGCCGCTCGATCGGGACCGCGCCGCCTGGATGGACCTGCAGCGCTATGAGGCCTGTCAGTCCCTTGCGGATGCGGCTCGCGAAGCAGGCTGTCAGGCAATCCTTTATGAATCGGTCCGTGACCCACGCCATGGCCGAAATCTCGCGCTCCTGACCGCTGCGGGCTTTGCCGCGCGCGAACCGGTGGAGCGCCAGACCTGGCGCATCCGGCTTTCGGCAAGCGGCGTTCAGGCGCTCTGCGAGTTTCCAAGATCCCGGATCGGTTTCGCCCGTGAAGATTTCGCCGCCGATCCGCGCATTGCGACCGGGTAAGCTCGGATCGTCGCCTCAGGCGAGCGTGACGAGATCCCGCCGCAATCGCCCGGCATCGTCCTCAGGCAGCTTTGCCTCAAGGCGCGCATGCGTACTCTCCCAGATGGGCAGAGCGGCTGCAAGCACCGAGCGTCCCTCGGGCGTCAGGTTCAGCAGCTTGCGGCGGCGATCCCTGGGGTTGGCGGTGACAAGCACCCATCCTTTGCGCTCCAGAGGCTTCAGCGCAGCCGTCAGCGTCGTCTGGTCCATGGCTAAGAGATTTGCGACCGGTCCCATCGGCGGCGGTTCGGGCCGGTTCAGCGACATCATCAAGGAGAACTGCCCGTTGGTCAGTCCGACCGGGCGCAAGGCGTCGTCGAACAGCCGGGCGAGTGCACGGGCTGCGCGCTGGACATGCAGGCAAAGGCAGGTGTCCCGCACCAGCAATGTTGTCGAGTAGGGGATCTCGGGCGAGTTTGACATGACTAGCTTATATTGATATCAATATAAATAGTCAAGAAACAAGGAGAATAGGCCGCAAGCTATCGGTCGCGCCGGAGGAGGGCGCTCGTGATGCAGAATCAAGTCGTGTCTCGTGAGGAATGGTTGGAAGCCCGTCGTGCACTGCTGCTTCAGGAGAAGGAGGCAACGCATTTGCGCGACAAGGTCAATGCCGCGCGCATGGCCATGCCGTGGGTGAGGGTCGATAAAGACTATATGTTCGACACGCCGGATGGCAGGAAAAGCCTCTCCGATCTCTTCGATGGCCGCAGTCAGCTTCTGGTCTATCATTTCATGCTCGGACCCGAATGGCAGGCGGGCTGCCCGGGCTGCTCGTTCCTGTCCGATCACGTCGATGGCACGCTGCCGCATCTCAACAATCACGACGTCACCTGGGTTGCCGTGTCGCGGGCCGAGCTTCCCCGCATCGAAGCCTACAAGAAGCGCATGGACTGGAAATTCCCATGGGTTTCCTCGTTCGGCTCCGATTTCAACTTTGATTATCATGTCTCCTTCACGCCGGAGGATCTGGCGGGCGAGACCGTCACCTACAATTTCGAAGCCATTCCTCCGGCCAATGCCCACGACGAGCTGCCGGGTGTCAGCGCCTTCTACAAGAACGACGCCGGTGACATTTTTCACACCTACTCTAGTTACGCCCGTGGGCTGGAAGAGATGGTCGGAACGCTGATGATCCTTGACCGTGCCCCGAAGGGCCGCAACGAGGATTCGACCATGAGCTTCGTCAAACGTCACGACGAGTATGCGCCGGAGACGGCAAAATCCTGCTGCCACTGAGACAGCGCGACGGTCGCAAGACGGCTGGCGGCCAATGAAAGCGTAATGACAGCAACCGGCGAGGCGCCATCCGTCGTTCCGACGCTCTGCGTGAACATAGTCGTCAACATCGATGCCTCTGCGCGAAAAAGGGAGAAGCGCAATGTCTGCCACACATGGCAAGTTTATCTGGTGCGAACTGATGACGCCGGACATGAAGGCGGCGACGAAATTCTACTGCGACGTCGTCGGGTGGACGACGAGCAGCATGAACGTGGAGGGCTTGCCGCCCTACACGATCTTCGAAGCAAGCGGCGCAGGTGTCGCCGGGCTGATGGACTTTCCCGCCGAGCTGAAAGGCAAGGGCATCCCGCCGAACTGGACGGGATATGTCGCAGTCGATGATGTCGATCAGTCCGCGAAGGATTTCGCGGCCAATGGCGGCTCCATCCGCAGACCGCCGGAGGATATCCCGAGCGTCGGTCGTTTTGCCGTCGTCGCCGATCCGCACGGGGCGGTGATCTGCATCATGACGCCGTTCCCGATGGACAATCCTCCTCCGGAAGCCCCGGCGAACGCGCCCGGCCACGTCGGCTGGCATGAACTCTACGCCGGCAACGGCGAAGAGGCGTTCGCATTTTATTCGAAGCTCTTCGGCTGGACGAAGGATCATGATTTCGAGATGGGCGAGATGGGGACATACCGCATCTTCGCCGAGCACGGCACGCCCGTTGGCGGCATGATGACCAAGCCGCCGACCGTGCCGATGCCGGCCTGGGCCTATTACTTCAACGTGGCGGGCATCGATTCCGCCATCGCGCGGGTCAAGGCCGGCGGCGGTCAGGTGCTGAATGGTCCGATGGAAGTCCCCGGCGGCAGCTGGATCGTCCAGGCGATGGATCCGCAGGGCGCTTTTTTCTGTCTGGTGGCGCCCGCGAGATAGGCTGATCCGGCCGATTTAAAAGTTAACGACAAAGGCTGCCGCGGGGGACTGCGGCAGCCTTTTTGTGTCGCTGTGGAGCGCCGATGAGCGACACCGGAATCGGAGTGAAAAACGCCCCGAATCGCTGGCTCCCAAGGCATGTCCGGTCAACTGGAAAAACGCGTATTCCTCTAATTTTATTAGAATTTTAGTGCTTTTAGTGGCACTTTGGTTGCCATCAAGGTTAACCGTCCCTAAACATTTTTGGGTGGATGCATAACCGGCTATATCAGCGGAGTTGCAGACATATTGCTTTTGCGCAGCCGGCGTAATTGATTGGCCCCAGTTTCTCATTGGGGTATTTTGTAATGTCTATCGAAGATCCGCGCATTGCAGCAGTTGACGGCGAACAGGCCTCGCACGACTTCATTTCCGATATTCATGCAGACGCAGCGTTTCAGACCTCCGCTCAGCAGGGTGTAGAGGTGGCGCAGGCCGACATTGGCCAGCCGGCAGACCAGGCTCCAAAGACCGATCGCGTACCGGCTCAGGAGAGCGCATCCGCAGCTCCGGCCGCCAACGAGGTCGTTCCGGATCAGAACAACATCGCGCATCTTCCGACCGGCGCCTCGATCGACGACATCCGCGTCGAGGGTTCCAATCTGGTCCTCGTCCAGGCCGATGGCACCGAGATCGTCATCGTCAACGGCGCGCTCCACGTCCCGACCTTCCTGATCGGTGAAGTTCAGCTCCCGCAGCAGGCCGTGATCGCCGCTCTCGAGCAGAGCAACATCAACGTCGCTGAAGGCCCTGACGGTTCCTACTCCGCAAGCTCCTCGCCCTCGAGCTCCGGCGCCGAATTCCAGGATTCGCTGCAGCCCGACGCAAACGACCCGACGCAGCTCGCAAGCTTGCTGGCCGACACGACCCAGCCTGATGTCACACCCGAGAACACCCCCGACGAACGCAACGGCGTTCCTTCCATCACCACCAGCAGCCTCCTGACCGTTACCGAGATCGCCGGCAACGAAGGCGGCTTCCAGCCGCAGGTGGTCAACGGCCAGTTCGGTTTCAATCCGGGCACGGATGGCGGCGTCATCACCGCAGTCGGCTTCTCCGATAGCCTGAACATGCAGGAAGGCACGCAAAACGGCACGCACGTCGACCTGACCTCCGACGGCAAGCCTGTCGTCATCACTGTCGATGGTCTGACGATCACCGGTAGCGTCGATGGTCATACGGTCTTCACCCTGACCGTCACCAACGTCCAGACCGGTGCATACACGTTCAGCCAGTTCGCTCCGATCGATCATCCAGACAAGGGCGAAGCCGGCGCCGACGACGTGCTGCGCCTGCAGTTCAGCTACACCGTCACCGACAAGGACGGCGACAGCGTCACTGGCATCGGCTCGGTCGATGTCCGCGACGACGCGCCAAGCATCGACTCCGAAAACGATGCCAGCAGCAGCGTCAGCGAACACGACATGTCGGGTGAGGGTCATCCGACGACCCAGGGTTCGCTCGGCGTCCAGTGGGGTGCAGACAACGGCACCAGCCGCGACCTCACCTTTGACAAGCAGACGGCACCTGAAGGCCTGACCTCACACGGCGCCGCCATCCACTATGAGATTTCCGCCGACGGCCACACGCTGACCGGCTACACCGGCTCTGCCGAAGGCGAAGATCGCGTCGACGTCTTCGTCGTCACGCTCAACCCGGCTGCCCCGAACGGTTCCTACACCTTCGAACTGCTGCAGAGCATCGATCATCCGCAGACCAAGGGCTCGGAAGGCGGCGAAGGCGAAATCCAGCCGCTCGCCGAAACCGTTTCGACGGACGAGCAGCTCGGCCTCAACTTCGCGGTCACCGCCAAGGACGCCGACGGCGACGGCGTACCGGTCAATTTCACGGTCACCGTCAAGGACGACGTTCCGAC
>UBTY01000091.1 GCA_900468535.1 Hyphomicrobiales bacterium
GCTCAGGCCGGCAATCTGCGAGCTGTTGAGGGCGGCAACCTGGTCGGAGCCCATGGAAGCAACCTGAGTGGTGCTCAGCGCTGCGAGCTGTACCTTCGTCAGAGCTGCGACCTGCGAGGAGGCGAAGGTCGAAATGGTGTCGGTGCTGAGACCGGCAAGAGCCTTGACCGAGATGGCAGCGAGCTCATCGGTGGTGAAGGTTGCGATATCGTCCGAAGACAGGGCCTTGATGTCTTCTGCGGTCAGAACAGAAATCTGAGCGGAGCTCAGGGCCTGAACCTGCGCCGTGTCGAAGGTGCTGAGCTGCGTCGTCGTCAGAGCAGCGATCTGAACCTTGGAGAGTGCGCCGACCTGGCCGGATGTCAGGCCGACAATGCTATCGGTCGTCAGAGCCGAGACCTGCTTGGCGCTCAGCGACGTGATCTGAGAGGTCGTGAGAGCGCCGAGCTGTGCGGAGCCGAGTGCCACGATCTGGCTCGTTGCCAGCGCTGCGAGCTGCGTGCCCTTCAGAGCCATCAGCTTGTCGGAGGTCAGCGATGCGACCTGCTCCGTGGTCATGCCGGCCAGCGCCTTGACGCTGATGGCGGCAATTTCATCGGTCGTGAACGTTGCGAGTTCGTCCGTGGACAGTGCCTTCAGCTGGTTGGCGCTGAGAGCGGCGATCTGAACGGACGAAAGCGCTTCAACCTGGGAGGAGGAGAGCGCTTCGACCTGGCTGGTGTAAAGTGCGGTAACCTGAGCAGCGGAAAGGCCGCCGATCTGGTTGGAAGAAAGAACTTCCATCTGGCTGAGGCTGAGGCCTACGACAGCGGCGGCCGAAATGGCGCCGATCTGCGACGAGCTTAGTGCAGCAACGTCATCAGTGCTGAGTGCCGAAACCTGGCTCGAGCTAAGCGCCTTGATCTGGCTTACGCTCATTGCCGCAATTTCGGAAGACGCAAGCGCGGCTATCGAAGCGGTCGATAGCGACTTGATTTGGTTGATGGTCAACGATGAAACAATGGTGGTCATGGACGCGCGCCCCTGGTGTTAACTGATCAAAACGTCATTCCCTGCCATCGACCTCGTAGACGGACACAATGCCATCCATCGCGGCCTGGAGCGCGTCCTGCGCCCACGGGCAGCTTACCTGCACGCCGAGCCCCCAAGGCATCGACAACGCAAGCGTCCTGTCGGAGAAAAGAATGCTGCATGGAACATGGCTCGCACGAGCCAGCGCATCGGAAGGGCATCATGCGCCCAGGGCCAAAACGACCCTGATCCCTACGCCAGTGGACGCAGGCTTCTGGAGTTGGCTACAGCGCTTCGCAACCTTGCCTAAGCAAAACGGCGGGCGTCGTCCTTCGACAGAACCCTCACGACCACCACGATATCTATTCATTAGATTTTAATTTTGGATTAACGGGGGACACAGCCGTTCATCTATGAGACAGCGGCTTTTCTACCATTTTTGGGGAAATCGAAGCCTTGTATTACTTTGTGACAAGGCTATCGGGTTGGCTTCGTCAGCTCTCAACACTGCGAAGACACTTGATGACTTCGCGGAGCCCGCGCGTCAAATGCTTGTCGCGCCGCATCACCATGCCGAGCTTTCGGACGAGAGGAGGGCGGACCGACGACGTTATCAGCGCGCCGGCGGTATCGCGCTTCAGCGCCAGGCCGGGAAGTAGCGACCAGCCCAGTCCGGCGGCGACGAGCTCTTTGATCGCTTCGACGCTGCCGAATTCCATCATCGGTTCGCAGCCGACGCCTGATGCCTCGAACCAGCTATCCGTTGCAGCCCGGGTGTTGCCGCCATCATAGAGCATCAGGACCTTGTCGCGCAGGAAGGTGGCATCGGGTCCGCCCTCCGGCATTTCGCTTCCGGCGGGAGCCACGGCCAGCATCTCGTCGTCATAGAAAGGTTCGACCTCGAGCGACCGGCCGGATGCGGGGAGTGTGACGACCGCGAGATCGAGCGCGTTTGCTTCGAGCGCCCGGAGGATCTCGTCGGTATTGCCGATCCGGACGATCACCTCGAGCCCCGGCATGCTCTTCTTGACGGCTGATATGGCGCGTGGCAGCAGGTGGACCGACGCCGTTCCCCCGCTGCCGATCCTGACCCGCCCGACAGAACCTTCCCGATAAGGCGCCATCGCTTCTCCAGCCGCTTCGCATTCGGCGAGAATGCGTCGCGCGTGGGCGATCAATTCGGCGCCGGCAGGTGACGGCTGCGCCCGCCTGCCGACGCGTTCGATCAGCCGAACGCCGAGCTGCTGCTCCAGTTGCTTCACCTGCAGGCTGACTGCCGGCTGGGTCAGGCCGATCTTCTCGGCGGCTGCGGTAAAGCTGCCCTGTTCGATGACGCTAAGAAACGTTGCGAGCTGATCCAGATTTAGCAACAAAAGAAATCCTTATGGTTTGCATTGAAACCATAATCTTCATTGGAGAGCGGAACCAGCGTTATCTCGACCGATCATTCTTGATTGCAGTTTGGAGCGCGCCATGGCTGATAACGTCGGAGAACAAACGATAACGGGCGTACAAGCAGGGACGGTCGCCGGGCTTTGGGGGCGGGTTCTCCGCTATTTCAGGCAATTGGCTGAGAAGCGACAGAGCCGCCGTTCACTCGCCGAGCTGACCGGCGACCAGCTTGACGACATCGGGGTCTCGCGCAGCGAGGCGCGTGCGGAAATCGGCAAGTCGTGGTTCTGGGATTAGATCGAACCGATCGATCTGGCCGGGTGGCGGCACGCAGATTGCGTGCCGCGAGCTCCACTTAGCTCTCCTGATAGCGGGCGGCGACAAGAGCGGCCACCTGATCATCGCTCAAGGCCCCGATCTGCTGGCCGGTGAAGGCACTCAGCTGCTCGGTCGTCAGGCCGGCAATGTCTTCGGTCGTCAGGCCCGAGAGTGCCTTGGTGCTGATCGCAGCGATCTCGTCGGTCAGGAATGTGCCGATTTCTTCAACCGACATCGCTCCGATCTGATCGGCGCTGAGTGCCGCAATCTGCACGCTCGTCAGCGCGGCCACCTGATCCGAGGTCAACGCGTCGACCTGTTCGGAGCTCAGCGCTGCGACCTGCTTTGCCGTCAGCGCGCTGATCTGGCTAGAAGCGAGACCTGCGAGAGCATCGGTTGTGAGGGCGCCGACCTGTGCTGCGGTGAGAGCGGAGAGGTGAGCGGTATCGATTGCGCTGATCTGTGCGGAGACGAGGGCTGCAACCTGACCTGTGGAGAGGGATGCAATCTGCGTCTTGGTGAGGGCAGCGACCTGCGAGGATGCCA
>UBTY01000070.1 GCA_900468535.1 Hyphomicrobiales bacterium
ATCGAGCGCGCGCTCGATATAGATTTCCATTTCCTCGCGCGGAATCTCGTCTGCTTCCGGAACGGGATTTGCAATCAGCATGCCGCCATCGATACCGAGTTGCTCGCGGACGTTCTGGAAGTTGGCGATCGCAGCGGGGCTGTTCAGCGTCAGCGGGCTGCGCAGGCCGGAGGAGCGCGACCAGAAAGCAGGGAACTCCTCGCTCTCATAGGTCACAACAGGCACGCCAGACGTTTCCAGCACCTCGAGTGTCTTCGGAATGTCAAGGATCGCCTTGGCGCCGGCGCAGACGACGATCACACCGGTGCGGCCCAGTTCCTCGAGGTCGGCGGAGATATCGAAGCTCTCCTCGGCACCCCGGTGCACGCCGCCGATGCCGCCGGTCGCGAAAACCTTGATGCCTGCCAGTTCGGCCGCGATCATCGTCGCGGCGACGGTGGTGGCGCCGTGCCGGCGCTCAGCGATCGCAAAGGCGAGGTCCGCACGCGATACTTTTAGGACGTCCTTTGCCTGCGCCAGCTGCTCAAGCTGGTCGGGCTCCAGGCCGACATGCAGCGTGCCGTGGATTACAGCGATCGTTGCTGGGACGGCGCCCTGCTCGCGGATGATCGATTCGACGCTGCGCGCCATTTCGATGTTTCCGGGATAGGGCATACCGTGGGTGATGATCGTCGATTCCAGAGCCACGATCGGCGCGCCGCGCTGCTTGGCGCTTGCGACTTCCTTCGAATAGACAATCGGAAGGAGGGGGGAGACCTGTTTCGTCATTGTATCTTCCATTTCATCGTATTGCGCTTCAATGCAGAATTCTCGCCTGCGGGACAAGTGCAAGCGTTTCCTTCAGCAGATCGACGGAGAGGTTTTCGTTGACCGCATGCGGCGACTGGACGGTGAGGGCGGCGGCGGCGGCGCCCTGCCGAACCGCATCGGAGATCGGCATGTCGTTGAGAAGAGCCGCGATCACGCCGGCGGCCATGGAGTCGCCGGCGCCGGTGACGTCAGCGACATTTTCGACCGTTGCCGGCTGAAGCGACACGACGCGCGCTCCTTCAAAAGCGATGAGCTCCCGTTGGCCCCGCGTCACAACCCCACCCTTCAGGCCGATGTCCCTGAGGAGTGACGCCCAGTGGGCAGGGTCGTTCGGCCTCTCTCCCGTCAACGCCGCGGCTTCTGCTTCGTTGAGGAACAGGTAGTCGAGGCCATCGAGGCAGGCCTGAAGCTTGATTGCCTTGGCGGGTGAGATCGCGATGGCGCCAGTGCGCTTGCCGAGCGCGCCGGCGCGCCCGACGATCGCATGCAGCGTTTCCGCAGGCAGGTTGGCATCGAAGAGGATGAAGTCGGTTTCCGCAAAAGCATCGCGGATGGAGCGGATCGACAGGCGTCTCGGCACGAACATCTGGTAAAGGTCCATGTCAGCCAGCGCGATGACCAGATTGCCGTCCCGTTCGATGATTGCCGTGTAACTCGGCGTCTTGCGGTCGAGAAAGACGAACGGGCGATCGATAACGCCGGCGAAATCCGCGGCCTCGCTGACCATCTCTCCGGTCGGGTCGCCGCCGCGAGGGGATATCAATGTGACGTCAAAGCCGAGCCTGGCCAGATTGCGGGCCGCATTGAAGCCGCCGCCGCCCGGCTCCTCGAACCATGTTCCGGGGTTGCTCGCGCCTTCCGCCGTCTGTCCGGAGATGCGGCCGCGCCGGTCGATATGAGCGCCGCCGAGAACGAGAATCTTCTTCCGCATTACCTGACCTTCAATTCCGTCTCAGTTCGAATCGTCCTGCACTTCAGCACCGGCGGCGCCAGCAGGGTAGTCGCTAAGCCATTGCTTTGCTTTGTTAAAACAAATGTAGAACACACCGTATTTTACCTTGTTATTTCAATAATTTGAATGGCGCTTGCCTTATGAGAACAAATCCAGTACAAAATCGACATTGGCGGCAACATTGCTTGAGCGGCTTCAATAACCTAAAGGTGGATCGAATGTCACAGAATTCATTGCGGCTCGTAGAGGACAAATCGGTGGACAAAAGCAAGGCACTTGAAGCGGCACTCTCACAGATCGAGCGGTCGTTCGGCAAGGGCTCTATCATGAAGCTGGGCTCGAACGAGAGCGTGGTCGAGATCGAGACGGTATCGACCGGCTCTCTCGGCCTCGATATCGCGCTCGGCATTGGCGGCCTGCCGAAGGGCCGCATCATCGAAGTTTACGGGCCTGAGAGCTCGGGTAAGACGACGCTGGCGCTGCAGACCATTGCGGAAGCGCAGAAGAAGGGCGGCATCTGCGCCTTCGTCGACGCCGAGCACGCGCTCGATCCGGTCTACGCACGCAAGCTCGGGGTCGATCTGCACAATCTGCTGATCTCCCAGCCCGATACAGGCGAGCAGGCGCTCGAGATCACCGATACGCTGGTGCGTTCCGGCGCGGTCGACGTGCTGGTGGTGGATTCGGTCGCGGCTTTGACGCCGCGCGCCGAAATCGAAGGCGAAATGGGCGACAGCCTGCCGGGCCTCCAGGCTCGACTGATGAGCCAGGCGCTCCGCAAGCTGACTGCCTCGATCTCGAAGTCGAAGACCATGGTGATCTTCATCAACCAGATCCGCATGAAGATCGGCGTCATGTTCGGTTCTCCTGAAACGACGACCGGCGGTAACGCGCTGAAGTTCTACGCCTCGGTGCGCCTCGATATTCGCCGTATCGGCCAGGTCAAGGAGCGCGAAGAGGTGATCGGCAACCAGACGCGCGTCAAGGTCGTCAAGAACAAGATGGCCCCTCCCTTCAAGCAGGTCGAATTCGACATCATGTATGGCGAAGGCGTTTCCAAGACCGGCGAGTTGATCGATCTGGGCGTCAAGGCCGGCATCGTGGAAAAGTCGGGCGCATGGTTCTCCTACAGCAGCCAGCGTCTTGGCCAGGGCCGCGAGAACGCCAAGATCTTCCTGCGCGACAACCCCGAAGTGATGCGCGAAATCGAGGCGTCGATCCGTCAGAATGCCGGCTTGATCGCCGATCAGCTCCAGAATGGCGGCCCGGACGCCAATGACAGCGATGGCGACTCGTAAGCCTTAGGCAACTTAATCGTTTGAAACCGGCCGTGTTCCTTGATCAGAATGCGGCCGGTTTTGTTTGTCTGCTGGACAGTGGTTAACGCGGACGATAAAAGCCACTGAATTTAAGCTTAGACCTGCCTTTACGGCAGCATTGAAGGGCATAGCATGAGCGGTGTGAATGATATCCGGTCGACCTTCCTCGACTACTTCAAGAAGAACGGCCACGAAATCGTTCCGTCGAGCCCATTGGTGCCTCGCAACGATCCGACGTTGATGTTCACCAACGCCGGCATGGTGCAGTTCAAGAATGTCTTCACCGGTCTCGAGCAGCGTCCGTACAAGACAGCATCGACAGCGCAGAAGTGCGTGCGCGCCGGCGGCAAGCACAACGACCTCGATAATGTCGGCTATACCGCGCGCCACCACACCTTCTTCGAAATGCTCGGCAATTTCTCCTTCGGCGATTACTTCAAGGAACAGGCGATCGAGCATGCCTGGACGCTGATCACCAAGGAATTCGGCCTCGATGCCAAGCGCCTGCTGGTCACCGTCTATCACACCGACGACGAAGCCTTTAATCTCTGGAAGAAGATCGCCGGTCTGTCCGACGACAAGATCATCCGTATCGCGACCAGCGACAATTTCTGGGCGATGGGCGATACCGGCCCCTGCGGTCCCTGTTCCGAGATCTTCTACGACCACGGCGATCACATCTGGGGCGGCCCTCCCGGTTCGCCGGAAGAGGACGGCGATCGTTTCATCGAGATCTGGAATCTCGTTTTCATGCAGTACGAGCAGCTCACCAAGGAAGAGCGCGTCGACCTGCCGCGTCCGTCAATCGATACCGGGATGGGTCTCGAGCGCGTGGCTGCCGTCCTGCAGGGCAAGCACGACAACTATGATATCGATCTTTTCCGCGCCCTGATCGAGGCCTCGGAAGAGGCGACCGGCGTCAAGGCCGAAGGTGAGCAGCGCGCCAGCCACCGCGTCATCGCTGACCACCTGCGCTCGTCTGCCTTTCTGATCGCCGACGGCGTGCTGCCCTCGGCCGAAGGTCGCGGTTACGTTCTGCGTCGCATCATGCGCCGCGCCATGCGTCATGCCGAACTGCTCGGCGCCCGCGAGCCGCTGATGTGGAAACTCCTGCCGGCGCTGATCCAGCAGATGGGTCGCGCCTATCCGGAACTGGTGCGCGCCGAGGCGCTGATCACCGAGACGCTGAAGCTTGAGGAAACCAAGTTCCGCACGACGCTGAAGCGCGGCCTGTCGCTGCTGTCGGATGCGACGACGACGCTCGGCAAGGGCGACATGCTGGACGGCGAGACCGCCTTCAAGCTCTACGACACCTACGGCTTCCCGCTCGACCTGACGCAGGACGCGCTGCGCGCCCGCGAAATCAGCGTCGATCTCGCCGGCTTCACCGATGCCATGGAGCGCCAGAAGGCGGAGGCCCGTTCGCACTGGGCCGGCTCGGGCGATAAGGCGACCGAAACCATCTGGTTCGAGCTGCGCGACAAGCACGGCGCCACCGAATTCCTCGGCTATGACACCGAAACTGCCGAAGGCGTTGTACAGGCAATCGTCAAGGACGGTGTTGCCGTCGATGCGGCCGCCAAGGGCGACAAGGTGCAGATCGTCGTCAACCAGACGCCGTTCTACGGAGAATCCGGCGGCCAGATGGGTGATGCCGGCATCATCTCCTCCGACACCGCGAAGATCGAGATTTCCGACACGCAGAAGCGCGGCGAGGGCCTTTTCGTCCACACCGGCACCGTGGTCGAGGGCAGCGTCAAGGCTGGCGATGCGATTGCGATGACCGTCGATCACGCCCGCCGTTCGCGCATCCGCGCCAACCACTCGGCGACCCACCTGCTGCATGAAGCGCTGCGCGAAGTTCTCGGCACGCACGTCGCGCAGAAAGGCTCGCTGGTTGCGCCGGAACGCCTGCGTTTCGACGTCTCGCATCCGAAGCCGATGACGGCGGAGGAGCTGAAGCGCGTCGAGGATATGGCCAACGAGATCATCCTGCAGAATTCGCCTGTCACGACGCGCCTGATGAGCGTCGACGACGCGATCGCGGAAGGTGCGATGGCGCTGTTCGGCGAGAAGTACGGCGAGGAAGTGCGCGTGGTCTCGATGGGCCGCGGGCTGCATGGCGCCAAGGCGGGCAAGGCCTACTCGGTCGAGCTCTGCGGCGGTACGCATGTGTCGGCGACCGGTGACATCGGCCTTGTGCGCATTCTCGGCGACAGCGCGGTGAGCTCTGGCGTGCGCCGCCTCGAAGCGGTGACCGGCGAGCCGGCGCGTGCCTATCTGGCCGAGCAGGACGAACGCGTGAAGGCTCTTGCCGGCGCGCTCAAGGTCCAGCCGGGCGAGGTGCTGTCGCGCGTCGAGGCGCTGATGGACGAGCGCCGCAAGCTCGAAAAGGAATTGGCGGACGCCAAGCGCAAGCTCGCCATGGGCGGCGGGCAGGGCGGCGCCGATGATGCTGTGCGCGAAGTCGGCGGCGTGAAATTCCTCGGCAAGGCGATCTCGGGCGTGGATCCGAAGGATCTCAAGGGTCTCGCCGACGACGGCAAGGCAAGCCTCGGTTCCGGCGTCGTTGCTCTGATCGGCGTATCCGACGATGGCAAGGCAAGCGCCGTTGTCGCCGTCACGCCTGACCTGACCGGCCGTTTCAGCGCTGTCGATCTCGTCCGCGTCGCGTCGGCGGCATTGGGTGGAAAGGGCGGCGGCGGCCGTCCCGACATGGCGCAGGCCGGTGGTCCCGATGGTGCGAAGGCCGATGAGGCGATCGAAGCCGTGGCGCTCGCGCTGGCAAGCTGAGCGTACTGGACTACATCGAGTTTTGGAAAGGCGGGTTGATCCCGCCTTTTTCTTTGCGTGGTCGTCGAAGTCCGCAGGATTTGTCAAATCGCGCTATGGTTCTGTGTGGCCGATCGGTTTGCAAGAGGTTCTGACATGAATGGCGCAACGGCTTGGACGCTCTATGAAGCCCGGCTTCGCCGGGTATCCGCCCATATCCACACCCATCTCGACGAAGAACTGGATATGGACAAGCTTGCAGAGATCGCCTGCATGTCGAGCTATCACTGGCATCGGGTCTACCGGGCCATTCATGGTGAGACGCTTGCCGCGACCGTGAAGCGGTTGCGGCTGCATCGTGCCGCAGGCGACATCGTCGGTACGCATCTTTCAGTTGGGGACATTGCAAAGCGATCAGGCTATCCCAACCTCCAGTCATTCAACCGCATTTTCAAGTCGGTTTACGGCATGCCGCCGGCGCAATACCGGAAGAAGGGTAGTCACACAGCGTTTGAACCTTCACCTAACGGAAAGACCGCAGCGATGTTTGATGTTACCCTACGCAAGATTGCGCCAATTCAATTGATTGGCGTGCCCCATCTCGGTTCGTACATGCAGATCGGCCAAGCATTCGAAACGCTTTTCGGCACGCTGCATGTTCGCGGATTAGCCGAGCCGACGATGCGGATGATCGGTGTGTACTTCGATGATCCCGATATCGTACCCGCCGAAAAGCTGCGCTCCGTCGCGTGCGTGAGCACTGACGGCGAGATTGCCATCGCGCCGCCACTGCAGGCCCAGATGCTTGATGGCGGCGAGTATGCTGTCCTGCGTCACAAGGGGCCGTATGCCGACATGCACAAGGCCTACCAGTGGCTCTACGCGGAGTGGCTGCCCGCCTCCGGCCGGCAGCTGCGCGACAGTCTCATGTTCGAGGAATACCTGAATAATCCTCGCGATGTCCCGCCGACCGAGCTCCTGACCGAGATCTACATGCCGCTTGGCTAGAGCCTTTCAGGGTTAAATTGAAGCGTTCTGTTGGCTCAAACGGAGTCGAATGATTGACCGGCCGGCGCGCGTCGTAGCCATGTTCTACGGCCAAGCCGGCCGGTCGATCAGGCGGCCCGTTTCAGCCAACCCGAAGGGCCGAGCATCTTTCCGCCAGGATCAAAGGCGATCGGCTCGGCCGTACGAAGGGGTATGCCCTTCGCCAATCGCCTTTGCCCTGTCGAAAACCTGCTCCGGCAGCACGCTTCAATTTAGCCCTGAAAGGCTCTCGCCTATTCGGCCGCCTTCATCGAGGCGTCGTCTATTTCCGACGCCCGCTTGTAGCCGGGACGCTCCATCAGGCGGCCGAAGTAATCGACGAAAGCCTGACGCTTCTCGATCGTGCCGAAGCCCATGCCCCAGCCGATATGCGAGCCGACATAGACGTCGGCCGCAGTGAAGCGGTTGCCGGCGATATAGGGCGAGGCACCGACGGCCTTCTCCAATGTGTTCATGACATCCGAGAAGCTGCCGTAACCCGCCATGCGGCTCTTGTCAGCGGGCGTGTCGAAGCCCAGCGCCTTGTTGGTCGCTGCGGCTTCGAGCGGGCCGGCTGCAAAGAACATCCAGCGATAGTAGTTGCCGCGCTCATCCGCTTTCGGGGCAAGCTCCGCTTCCGGGAAGGTGTCGGCGAGATAGGCGCAGATCGCGGCGCATTCGGTGACAACGGTCTTGCCGTGGCGGATCGCCGGCACTTTTCCCATCGGGTTGACGGCCAGATATTCCGGCGACTTCATTCCGCCGTCGAAACCGATGATCTTGGTCTCATAGGGAGCGCCGGTCTCCTCCAGTATCCAGCGAGCGATGCGGCCGCGCGACATGGGGTTCGTGTAGAGTATCAGTTCCTCAGCCATTCATTCCTCCTCCTGTTCGGTTTTCGCCGCTACCCCTCGACGCATCTATTCACTGCCGGGAAATAGGACAGAGCCGGTTGAAGCAAAGTCCGCCTGTTCGATCAAAGCGCCTTGCGATACTGGATGAAGCCGGAGCGCGCGGCGATGCGATCGTACAGCTTTCGCGCGGTGGCGTTGGTTTCGTGGGTCATCCAGTAGAGCCGTCCGGCGCCATTCTCCCGCGCAAGATCGGCGACCGCATCGATCAGGGCAGCACCTGCGCCCAGCCCGCGTTGGTCGCTTTCCACATAGAGATCCTGGAGATAACACGTCCATTTCGGCAGCCAGGTCGAGCGGTGGAAGATGGCGTGGACAATGCCGACCAGTTTTCCCTCGGGATCGAATGCGCCGAGCGCATGCATGTCCTCTGCAGGATCGTGGAAGCGGCTCCATGTCAGGTCGGTCGTTTCCTCGGGTATCACGACTTCATAGAAGCGCTGGTAGGCAAGCCACAGCGGTTCCCATGCCGCGCGCTCGGAAGGCTGAAGTGGTCTGATAGTCGCGGTCATTCCAGTTGTTCCCTTGTTATCTTGTCCTGAAACGAAAACGGCGGGGAAATCCCCGCCGTCCATTCTGATATTTGCGTCTGGCTTATGCCATCGCCTTCTGCAGGTTCTCGTCGATCTTGTCGAGGAAGGCGGTGGTGGAGAGCCACGGCTGATCGGGGCCGATGAGCAGCGCCAGGTCCTTGGTCATGAAGCCGGCTTCGACGGTGTCGACGCAGACCTTTTCGAGCGTCGCTGCGAACTTCGCGAGTTCGGCGTTGTCGTCGAGCTTGGCGCGGTGTGCGAGGCCACGGGTCCAGGCGAAGATCGAGGCGATCGAGTTCGTCGAGGTTTCCTGACCCTTCTGGTGCTGGCGGTAGTGACGCGTAACCGTGCCGTGCGCAGCTTCGGCTTCGACGGTCTTGCCGTCAGGCGTCAGGAGAACGGAGGTCATCAGGCCGAGCGAGCCGAAGCCCTGGGCAACCGTGTCGGACTGGACGTCGCCGTCGTAGTTCTTGCACGCCCAGACGTAGCCACCGGACCACTTCAGAGCCGAAGCAACCATGTCGTCGATCAGGCGGTGTTCGTAGGTGATGCCGATCTCGTCGAACTTCGCCTTGAATTCGGTCTGGTAGACTTCTTCGAAGATATCCTTGAAGCGGCCGTCATAGGCCTTGAGGATGGTGTTCTTGGTCGACAGGTAGACCGGCCACTTGCGCATCAGGCCGTACATCATCGAGGCGCGGGCGAATTCGCGGATCGACTCGTCGAGGTTGTACATAGCCATGGCCACGCCGGCGCCGGGAGCGTCGAAGACTTCCTTTTCGATGACCTGGCCGTCTTCACCGACGAACTTGATGGTCAGCTTGCCCTTGCCCGGGAACTTGAAATCGGTGGCGCGGTACTGGTCGCCGAAGGCGTGACGGCCGACGACGATCGGCTTGGTCCAGCCGGGAACGAGGCGCGGAACGTTCTGGCAGATGATCGGCTCGCGGAAGATAACGCCGCCGAGGATGTTGCGGATCGTGCCGTTCGGGCTCTTCCACATCTGCTTGAGGTTGAATTCCTTGACGCGGTCTTCATCCGGCGTGATCGTCGCGCACTTGATGCCGACGCCGTGCTTCTTGATGGCGTTGGCGGCGTCGATCGTTACCTGGTCGTTGGTGGCGTCGCGGTTTTCGACGGAAAGGTCGAAATAGTCGATTTCGAGGTCGAGATACGGATGGATCAGCTTATCCTTGATGAGCTGCCAAATGATGCGAGTCATTTCATCGCCGTCGAGATCGGCGACGGGATTGGCGACCTTGATCTTCTTCATGTATCTGCCTCGTTTAAGCTTGGAGGGACGGGCGTCCCGGGTGGGTGATATGAAATCCCGAGCGCTATAGCATTGTGAGCCGACAGTGCAAAGCCGCAAGCGTCGCGGCGACGTGCGTTTTTGCGGCATTGCCAAGCAGAGGAAAATGGCTAGTCTCCGCCGCGAGTCCATTGCCCCGGATATCTCGCCATGAAGAAGTTTGCCCTCACTTTCGCCGTTCTCCTCAGTGTTTCAGCGCCGGCTTTCGCGGGAGATCCGACCGCTCCCGTCAAGGAGATCATGGACGCGACAATCAAGAACTGGTCCGGCACGGACAGCGACTGGGTCGACATCTTCGACGACAGCCGTCTGACGCGGCTCTACAGCAAGGATTTCGTCACGAAATACAGGGCGGCGGTCCAGAACCCGGCGGCCGATGAGGACGGTATTTCGCCCTTTGATTACGACGTTATCGTCAACGGCCAGGATGCGTGCCCGCTGCAAGACCTCGCCTATGCGCCGAAGGCCGCGGTGAACGGGACGACCGAGGTTGTCGTCACCTTCAAGAAGGCGACCTGCATGGATGACGGATCCGACAAGCAGGCGGTCACCACGGTTCGCTTCGAGGTGATCGACGAGGGAAGCAATTCCGTCATCGACGACGTGATCACCGAGGGCGATGCGGGCCAGCCGCCGAATTCGCTGAAGAACACGATGGTCCTGATCGCCAAGGGCGAGTGAGCCTCAGGATTGAAATTGATTTTATGTCGACCGAGGCTAATTGACCGGTAGGGTAACGATGCGATTCCGCCGCTCCAGGGGCCTGCTGCGTGTTATCAGGTTTTGATTTTCGAGATTGGCTGCTGGCCAACGATCCGGCGCTGTCGCGTCTGAGGGTGGCGTCGCGCGTAACGCTGACGATCGCGCTGTCATTCGCAGTGCTGCTTGTGATCAGCTACCTGGTCGTTCCGTTACCCATGGCGTCCTACGGGCTGGGGATCGTCCTGTCGATCGAAGGCGGCGTCGCCGTGCGTGATAAAGGCGGCGCCAGGCAGCTGGTCACGCGGCTGCTCGGCTGCGCGGCGAGCGTGGTCGTCGTCGGCATCTCGGCCAGCCTCGAAGGACATCGTTACGTCTCGGACGGTGTTTTTCTGCTCGTGATCTTTCTTGCCGTCTCGGCGCGCATATTCGGACCACGCGGGCATGCCATCGGGATGTTCTCGTTCACCTCCTATTTCATGGGAGCCTATTTTCGCCCCCCGATCGCCGAGCTTCCGCTTGTCGCTGTCGGTCCCATGGTATCGGCGCTCATTGGCCATGCCGTCCGTTCACTGGTGCTGCCGGATGACTGGCGGCGCGATCTGTTGCGGTCTCTGGAAAGCGTCCAGGGCCGTATCAATCAGATCCTTTTCAAGATCGCGGCGCTTGCGGCCGGCGGACATGCCACCGAGGCCGACCGACAGGAGATGAACGGGCTGGAGGAGCGGCTGAAGGAGGTGGTCCTGATGGCCGAAAGCTTCATCCCGCGCCCGCCGAGCGGTGTCCTCGATGCGGCGACGGAGCCTGCCGGAGAACTGGCGATCCGGCTGTTCGACGCTCATCTTGCGGCTGAAAGCGCGATTGTTCTCAGTTCGCAGAAGCTGCCGACCTTTGATCTCGTGCATGCGGTGATCGAGGGTGGGCCGATACCAGCAATTCCTGATGTCGCCGGCGATCCCGCTTCGGAAACATCGCACGCCCTGATGAGGCTAGGGGAGGCAAGGGCGCAACTCGCCAAGACGATCGAGCAGGGTCGTTTGACCGGTTTCGCAGAGATAGCGGCGGTCGAGGACACGCCGACATCGGCCGAGAGGTTCGATTTTTCGCTCGCCAATCCTCTCGTTCGCGCCGCCTTGCAGACGACGCTTGCATCGGCGATCGCAATGACGCTCGGTCTGGCGCTTTCCCGCGATCGATGGTTCTGGGCCGTGCTGGCGTCGTTTCTTGTCTTCACGAACACAAATTCTCGCGGCGACACGGCGATGAAAGCCCTGCAGCGCTCGATCGGGACGCTCTTCGGGATCGCGATCGGCCTCGTGCTTGCCACCATGTTGAATGGGTATGCGCCGGCTGCGTTCGTCGTTACCGGCATCTCTATCTTTCTGGCCTTTTACTTCCTGCAGAGTTCATACGCGACGATGACATTTTTCGTCTCGATCGCACTCTGTCTCGTCTACGGCATGATTGGCTCGTTGACGCTCGACCTGCTCATGTTGCGCATCGAGGAAACGGCGATTGGTGCCGCAGCCGGAACGCTCATCGCCTTCGTGGTCTTTCCCGCGCGCACGCGGGGAGCGCTCGACGGGGTGCTCGCAAAGTGGTTTACGGCCCTCTCGGAGTTGCTGCAGGCCGCCAAGGACGGTCAATCGACGCCCGTTTTGATCTCTCTTTCGCAGAAGCTGGATGCCGCTTATCGCGACGTCGCGATGGCGGCGCGTCCGCTCGGATCATCATGGTCCATCGTCACCAAGCCGGGACATATCCGCCAGACGCTGGCGATCTTTCTCGCCGCCACCTATTGGGCGCGCGTCATGGCAAAGAGCGATATCGGATCCCTGGAGGCCGAGGAGAGGCGCGGCCTGATAGAGGCTGATATCGCGCGGCTTACATCTGTCGCAGAACGGCGGGCGGAGTGCTTCTTCGTCGATCGCAAGAGTTCCAGCGGGACGACGCGGCACCTTCCGCTGTCGAGCGCCAGTTCTCGGCTTGGGGTGGAGATGCTTGGTTCTACGCTCGATCGGCTCTACCCGAACGCTTGACCCTTGCCGTTTCGGCCCGGCTTGGCTATTCCGCCCGTAACAAAAGGATCCAGCGTCATGGCAGGCACGAACAGCGAGCGGCAACTTCTCATGGAAGGCCCGGTCATCATTCTCGTCGAACCCCAGATGGGGGAGAATATCGGCATGGTGGCGCGCGCCATGGCGAATTTCGGCCTGGCGGAATTGCGGCTGGTCAACCCGCGCGACGGCTGGCCGAACGAGAAGGCGCAGGCAGCGGCCTCGAAGGCGGATCATGTCATCGAGGGCACGAAGGTTTTCGAAACGCTGGAGGAGGCGATCGCCGACCTGAATTTCGTCTACGCAACGACAGCGCGCGAACGCGACGGCTTCAAGCCGGTGCGCTCGCCTGTGGTGGCAGCCGAGACGCTTCGGGCGAAATTTCGGGCGGGCGAGGGCACCGGTATCCTGTTTGGCCGCGAGCGTTGGGGTCTCTCCAATGAAGAGGTTGCGCTGGCCGACGAGATCGTGACTTTCCCCGTCAACCCAGCCTTCGCCTCGCTGAATATCGCGCAGGCGGTGCTCCTGATGTCCTACGAGTGGATGAAGTCGGGCATGGAGGATCTCGGCAGCGTTCCGTTCCAGGCGATGGAGCAGACGCAATCGACGAAGGAACAGCTGCACGGCCTCTATGATCAGTTGGAGGAAGCGCTCGATGCGCGCAATTATTTCCATCCGCCCGCGAAAAAGCCGAAAATGATCGACAACCTACGGGCAGTCCTTTCCCGTCGCGCTTTCACGGAACAGGAAATCAGCGTGATGCGCGGCGTGATCTCCTCCCTGGACCGCTTCTCGCGGAAATATCCGCGCGGGAGCCGGTCGCCTGTCGACATCAAGGAACATCAGGAAGATGACAGCAGCGCCGAATGAGCTGAAACCGGTTCTGGTTTTCGATTCCGGTATCGGGGGGCTGACGGTGCTGCGCGAAGCGCGGGTGCTGATGCCGGAGCGCGGTTTCATCTATATTGCCGACGATGCTGGCTTTCCCTATGGCGGCTGGGAAGAGCAGGCGTTGAAGGAGCGGGTCATCGGCCTTTTCGCCAAGCTGCTTGCCGAGCACGATCCCGAGGTCTGCATCATCGCCTGCAACACGGCGTTCACGCTTGTCGGCGCCGATCTGCGGGCGGCGTTTCCACAGATGACGTTCGTCGGGACGGTGCCGGCGATCAAGCCGGCCGCCGAGCGGACGCGCTCCGGGCTCGTCTCGGTGCTGGCGACCCCCGGCACGGTCAAGCGGGCCTATACGCGCGACCTGATCCAATCCTTCGCACAGCAGTGTCATGTGCGCCTTGTGGGCTCCGAGAATTTGGCGCGGATGGCGGAGGCCTACATTCGCGGCGACACGGTCTCGGATGAGGCCGTGCTTTCGGAGATCGATCAGTGCTTCGTGGAGAAGGACGGTTCCAAGACCGATATCGTCGTTCTCGCCTGCACGCATTATCCGTTCATGGCGAACGTCTTCCGGCGGCTTGCTCCGTGGCCGGTCGACTGGCTTGATCCGGCGGAGGCAATCGCGCGGCGTGCCCGCAGTCTCGTGCCGCAGGTCGCGGATGCCGTGCATCCGGATAATTTCGACTTCGCGGTCTTCACGTCGGGCAATCCCGATTTTGCCACGCGGCGGCTGATGCAGGGATTTGGGCTCAAGGCTTGAGGATTAGAAGGTGTCGCCGATGGCTCAAATGCGTCTGGCGTCGAAGCGATAAGGACTATCGCAAAGCTTGATGACTGCGCAGACTGAGCGCTGTGATTCGCATCCGTCCCGCCAGGCTTCCGCATGTCCTTCCAAAAACTCGTCATGGCTATCTTCTTCCTGCAGCCGATCGCGTTCGGCAGCTGGCTGCCGCGCATTCCGGAGATCCAGGCTCGCCTTGAGCTGGGGCCGGCCGATCTGGCGCTGGCGCTGCTCGGCATGCCGGTTGGTATTCTTTCTACATTGCCTTTCGCTGGACGTTTGGTTGCCCGGATTGGGGGAAAGACCACTGTTATAGCGGGATTCTTCGTCTTCTCAGTGATCGTCTGCCTTCCCGCCTTTTCGCGCACGCCGCTCGAACTCTTCATCGCACTGGCCCTGCTGGGCGTTGCCATGTCCACGTTGGAACTCGGCCTGAATGTCGAGGCTGATCGCGCTGAAAAGGACACCGGCTCTGTCATCATGAACCGCTGCCATGGCTTCTGGAGCCTCGGCATCATGGCGGGCAGCCTGCTTGGTTCGGGCATGGTGGCGATTGCGGCGCCTGCCGAATGGGCGATCATGGCGGCGGCCTTGGTTGTTCTGCCGTTTGCCGTTGTTGCCAGCATCCGCCTTCCGGCCGATCGCGAGGCTGGCGCCGCACCTCCGCATATGCCGTTCAAACTGCCGAGCAGCGCGCTCCTCGGCATCTGTGCCTTCGTCTTCGGGATTACCATGACGGAGGGCGCCATCGCCGACTGGTCGGCTGTCTATCTCAAGGATGTCTTTCAGACCGACGGCATGATGACTGGTATCGGCTACACGATCTTCGCCATGATGGTGGCGACCGGACGGTTCAGCGGCGATCATCTGAAACAGCGTTTTGGAGCGATCCGTCTTGCGCGTGGTTGCGGGGCGGCGGCTCTGGCCGGCATGCTCATCGTCGTCTTTGCCTGGCATAGCACGGTAACACTGGTCGGCTTCGCATTGCTCGGGGTCGGGGTTTCGGTCGGCTTTCCGCTGGCGGTCACCGCGGCGGCAAGTCTCAGGGATCGACCGGCGGCTGCCAATGTCGCGATCCTGTCCTTCATGGCCCTGACAGGATTCCTGATCGGACCGCCGCTGATCGGCTTCATTGCGGAGGTCTCAGGCCTGCGGGTCGGCTTGGCGGTGTTGTTGGTGCCGCTCGTGATCAGCCTTGGTTTCACGCGGATGCTGAAGGCCAGTGCCTGATGTTTTCTCCTGTGGGTTTGTTCAGCCGTGTTGCCAAAGACACGGTCAAACCTGCTAGGAGGCTTGTTCTAACGGTAAGAGGAATGTGACATTGCAGGTTGGTATCGATATGGGATCGGCGTCGGGAGGCAATCCGGCCACGCTCGATATCGAGGAGCTTCTGGCTACCCGTCTTCTGGTGCAGGGCAATTCCGGCTCCGGCAAGTCGCATCTGCTCCGTCGTCTGCTCGAGCAGTCCGCGCAGTGGGTGCAGCAGGTCATCATCGATCCCGAGGGTGACTTCGTCACCCTGTCGGACAAGTTCGGTCATGTCGTCGTCGATGGTGAGCGTACGGAAGCGGAGCTTGCCGGCATCGCCAACCGCATTCGTCAGCATCGCGTTTCCTGCGTTCTGACGCTCGAAGGGCTTGAGATCGAGCAGCAGATGCGCGCGGCCGCGGCCTTCCTCAATGGCATGTTCGATGCCGATCGCGAGTTCTGGTATCCGGTTCTCGTCGTCGTCGATGAAGCGCAGATGTTCGCGCCGTCGGTAGCCGGCGAAGTGTCGGACGACGCGCGAAAGATGTCACTCGGCGCCATGACGAACCTGATGTGCCGCGGTCGTAAACGCGGCCTTGCCGGAGTGATCGCGACGCAGCGCCTGGCAAAGCTTGCCAAGAACGTGGCCGCTGAAGCCTCGAACTTCCTGATGGGGCGCACCTTTCTCGATATCGACATGGCACGTGCGGCCGATCTGCTCGGGATGGATCGCCGGCAGGCGGAGATGTTCCGCGATCTGAAGCGGGGTAATTTCGTTGCGCTCGGGCCGGCGCTGTCGCGTCGCCCGCTGCCGATCCAGATCGGCAACGTCGAGACGTCGGCGCGTTCGTCGAGCCCGAAGCTGATGCCGTTGCCGGACGCGCCTCAGGACGTCGAAGATCTGATCTTCACGCCGGATCCAGAGGAGTTCCAGCGGCCGATCGTGCGCCGTGCTCCGCCCGCGCCACGACCGACCACTGATATCCTTGCCGAACTGTCGCGCTCCGCGCCTGCTGCCTCGGCTCCGGTCTCGGAGCCACGCTCCTCTCAGCCGGAATTGTCCGCCGAGGAGCGGGAAGAGCGGCTGACGGCGGTGCTGCACGAGATACTGGACGATCCGGGCTCCGGGTTCAGAACGGACTCGGTGCTGTATCAGGAGTTTCTTGTGCGCCTCCGTATGCGCCGGGTTCCCGGCGCTCCGATGTCGCTGCCGGAATTTCGGCGCCGCGTGGCGATTTCTCGGTCCGGCGTGGATGCCGCCACTGCAGAGACCGAGGCCTGGGCAACGGCACTGTCGCTCTCTTCGGGTGTCACCGACGATCTGCAGGGTGTTTTCCTGATGCTGGCAAAGGCTGCGGTCTGCGGCGAGCCGTGCCCCTCCGATGCGCGGATTGCACGCGCTTATGGCACTCATTCGGCCCGGCGGGCGAGACGCCTGCTCGGCTATTTCGAGGAGCAGGGGACGGTGGTGGTCCACACGGATTTCGCCGGCAAACGCATCGTCGCCTTCCCCGATATGAACTGCCAGACGGCTCCCGGCGATGCCAACGCGACCGATGCGGATGAGCTGCGCTCCGCAGCGGAATGACGACTAGACCGAGCGCCAACGATCGGCTCGGTCTATAGTCGATCTCTAATGTCACACGAGGAAGTTGCTTTTGTCACAAGAGCTTCATCGCGGTGGTGGATAAGGCGCCCGACCCATGCGGTCGATGCGGATTATCAAAAGGAGATCTCGATCATGAGAAACAACGTTCGTCACCAGCTGCTGCGCCTTGTCGTCGGCGGCCTGCTTGCAACCGTCGCCATCCAGCCAGGCTATGCCGACGACGCAGCGAACAAGCTTCTGCAGCGCGCGGCAAGCGCCGATCTGAGTGCTCCCGGTGGCGCACGCCGCCTTTCCGGCGACATCACCGAGGCCTATCGCGCGGCGCTCAGCGACACGCGTCCGAAGAACGTCATCCTGCTGATCGGCGACGGCATGGGCGATTCCGAAATCACCATCGCGCGCAACTACGCGGTTGGGGCCGGCCAGTATTTCAAGGGCATCGATGCGCTGCCGGTCACCGGCCAGTACACGCATTATTCGCTCGACAAGAAGACCGGCAAGCCGACCTACGTAACCGACTCGGCCGCTTCGGGCACCGCCTGGGCGACCGGTGTGAAGTCCTATAACGGCGCGATCGGCGTCGACATTCACGAGAAGGCACACGAAACCCTGCTCGAGAAGGCAAAGGCTGCCGGCATAGGCACAGGCAACGTATCGACGGCCGAACTGCAGGACGCAACGCCTGCCGTGCAGATCGCGCATGTGACCCAGCGCAAGTGCTACAGCCCGTCGTCCACGACAGAGAAGTGCCCGACGAACGCGCTTGAAAACGGCGGCAAGGGTTCGATCAGCGAGCAGTTGCTGAATGCACGTGCTGACGTGACGCTCGGCGGCGGCGCCAAGAGCTTCGCCGAAGCCGCGAAGGCAGGCGAATGGAAGGACAAGACGCTTCGCCAGCAGGCAGAGGAACGTGGCTACAAGATCGTGTCCAATCTCGATGAGCTGCAGGCCGTGAAGCAGGCGAACGATAGCTCGCCGGTTCTCGGGCTGTTTGCCGAAGGCAACATGCCTGTTCGCTGGGAAGGCCCGAAGGCCAGCCACTACGGCAACGTTGAGAAGGAGCCTGTTGTCTGCAAGCCGAACGAGAAGCGCACGGCGGTCACGCCTACGCTGGCCCAGATGACGGCAAAGGCGATCGAACTGCTCCGGACCAACGAGAAGGGCTTCTTCCTTCAGGTCGAAGGTGCTTCGATCGACAAGCAGGACCATGCCGCCAATCCGTGCGGACAGATCGGCGAAACCGTCGATCTCGACGAAGCGGTTCAGGAAGCGCTGAAGTTTGCGCAGGAAGCAGGCGACACTCTTGTTATCGTCACCGCCGACCACGCGCATGCAAGCCAGATCGTCGACGCAGACGCCAAGGCACCGGGCCTGACGGAAGCGCTGATGACGAAGGACGGCGCTGTCATGGCTGTGAGCTACGGCAACTCCGACGACGCTGACGATCAGGGTCACACGGGCTCGCAGCTGCGTATCGCTGCATTTGGACCGCGTGCGGCCAACGTCACCGGCCTGACGGACCAGACGGATCTGTTCTATACGATCAGCGACGCCCTTGGCCTGAAGACGGAAACGGCGAGCGCCAAGTAAGCCGCGAAAGCCGCGATACCAGGCGGTTTTGCGAGGCGAGAGCGCGGAATTGTGATTGACATTCCAGCGACTTCGCCCTAAAGACCGCGCCAGCACCGGGCAGAAATGTCCGGTGTTTCATTTGACATGTCCCGTGGATTTGTCCTGTTCGCGTAATGGGATGATCCTGTCGGATCCTCGAAAGAAGATCAAAGGAGGGCGTGTTTCCTTCACGCGGTTTGGCAACAAACCGTTCTAACTTTCTGAAAGGAAATACGATGAGCAAGCGCGAATCGTCCAAGTACAAGATTGACCGCCGTATGGGCGAGAACATCTGGGGCCGTCCTAAGTCCCCGGTGAACCGCCGCGAATACGGCCCGGGCCAGCATGGTCAGCGCCGCAAGGGCAAGCTCTCTGACTTCGGTGTGCAGCTGCGCGCCAAGCAGAAGCTGAAGGGTTACTACGGTGACCTGCGCGAAAAGCAGTTCCGTGCAATCTTCGCTGAAGCCGCACGCCGCAAGGGTGATACCTCCGAAAACCTGATCGGTCTTCTGGAGTCCCGTCTGGACGCGATCGTTTATCGCGCCAAGTTCGTTCCGACCGTTTTCGCTGCCCGCCAGTTCGTGAACCACGGCCACGTGACCGTGAACGGCGTCCGCGTCAACATCGGTTCCTACCGTTGCAAGGCTGGCGACGTCATCGAAGTTCGTCAGAAGTCGAAGCAGCTCGTTTCCGTTCTGGAATCGGTTTCGCTGGCTGAACGCGACGTTCCGGACTACATCGAAGTCGACCATAACAAGATGGTTGCTACCTTCGCACGCGTTCCTGCGCTCGGCGACGTACCGTATCCGGTCGTCATGGAGCCGCATCTGGTGGTCGAATTCTATTCGCGTTAATCGCGAGGCGTTTTCGCATACGGAAAAGCCGCCTCTTGGGGCGGCTTTTTTGTTATCTGGGGAGATACGATGACGGACTTGCAGGCAGTTCTCGACAGCATCCATAAGGAGTTGGGCCCCCGTATCGGCGAGGGCAAGGTTGCGGACTATATTCCGGAGCTTGCCAAGATCGACGCGAACCAGTTCGGCTTGAGCGTGGTGACTGTAGACGGCAAGGTCTACAACGTCGGCCATGCGGATGTACCGTTCTCGATCCAGAGTATCTCGAAGGTTTTCATGCTGACGCTTGCTCTCGGCAAGGTCGGCGAGGGGCTGTGGAAACGCGTCGGTCGTGAACCATCCGGCTCGGCCTTCAACTCGATCGTCCAGCTCGAGCACGAGCAGGGAATTCCGCGCAATCCCTTCATCAATGCGGGCGCAATCGCCGTTACCGATGTCGTCATGGCGGGCCATGCGCCGCGTGAGGCGATCGGCGAGCTGCTGCGTTTCGTGCGTTATCTCGCGGACGACGAGTCCGTCACTATCGATGATCGCGTTGCCAAGTCGGAGACGCAGACGGGCTACCGCAATGCCGCGCTCGCCAATTTCATGCGCTCCTATCGCAACCTCGATCACCCGGTCGAGCATGTGCTTGGCGTCTATTTTCACCAATGCGCCCTGTCCATGACGTGCGAGCAGCTGGCGAAGGCTGGGCTGTTTCTGGCCGCGCGCGGCAGCAATCCGATGACGGGGCATTCGGTCGTTTCGCCGAAGCGGGCGCGGCGTATCAATGCGTTGATGCTGACCTGCGGCCACTACGACGGCTCCGGCGACTTTGCCTACCATGTCGGCCTTCCCGGCAAGAGCGGTGTCGGCGGCGGCATCTTTGCCGTTGCGCCGGGCATCGCCTCGATTGCCGTCTGGTCGCCGGGCCTCAACAAGGTCGGCAATTCGCAGCTCGGCGCCGTTGCGCTCGAAATGCTGGCGGCCCGTACCGGCTGGTCGGTTTTCGGTGATTGATGCTGGGTTGTCGTGACGCTTTCTGCTAAGGCGGAGGAGTGACTGATTGGACGAGAGAATGAACATCGCAGCTAACATTGCCGACGAGCTTGAAACGCCGAACGCGGACGGCGCGAACGCGCACGCGCTCTTTGCCGAAGCTCCGAATTCAGTGTCGTTCAACAAGCTGCGCAAGCGGCTACTGCGAAACGTCAGGCAGGCATTTGAAGATTTCGCGATGCTGAAGGGGCAGAAGCGTTGGCTGATCGGTGTCTCCGGCGGCAAGGATTCCTACGGGTTGCTCGCCCTTCTCCTCGACCTGCAGTGGCGCGGTCTTCTGCCGGTTGAGCTGATCGCCTGCAATCTCGACCAGGGCCAGCCGAACTTCCCCAAGCATATCCTGCCTGAGTATCTTACCAAGGTCGGGGTCAAGCATCGCATCGAGTATCGAGATACCTATTCGATCGTGAAGGAGAAGGTGCCGGAGGGGGCGACCTATTGCTCGCTCTGTTCGCGCCTGCGCCGTGGCAATCTCTACCGGATTGCCAAAGAGGAGGGCTGCGACGCATTGGTGCTTGGCCACCACCGCGAGGATATTCTCGAAACCTTCTTCATGAACTTCTTCCACGGCGGGCGGCTTGCGTCGATGCCGGCGAAACTGCTGAATGACGAGGGCAACCTGATGGTGCTGCGCCCGCTCGCTTATTGCGCTGAAGACGATATGGCGAAGTTTGCGGCTGCCATGCAGTTTCCGATCATTCCATGCGATCTCTGCGGCTCCCAGGACGGGCTGCAGCGCAATGCGATGAAGGACATGCTCGCCGATATCGAGCGTCGCATGCCGGGTCGCAAGGATACGATGCTGAGAGCACTTTCGCATGTGAACCCTTCGCATCTGCTTGATCCAAAGCTTTTCGATTTCGCCAGCCTGATGGCTGGAGAGACCACGCCGAAGAGTGAATAGTCGGCGCTCACGCCAAAGAAGGAAAGTCCATGAGTTCCACGATAGATGTAACGACGCTTGCCGATCTCCTGAGGCGGGCGGCGAAGGCAGAGATATTGCCGCGTTTCCGTCGGCTTGGAAGCGATGACGTGCGTGCCAAGAGCGAGGCGACCGACCTAGTGACGGAAGCCGACCTGCAGGCGGAGCGGATGATCAAGGCGGAAGCCGCAGCCCTTTGGCCAGATGCGGTGTTTATCGGGGAGGAATCGGTCGCGGCGGATCCTGATCTGCTCGGCAAGCTCGCGGGTGCGGACCTCGCCATCGTCGTCGACCCCGTGGACGGTACGTTCAATTTCGCGTCAGGCATTCCAGCCTTCGGCGTCATGGCTTCGGTGGTATCCAAGGGCGAAACCGTTGCAGGCATCATCTACGACCCTATGGGTGACGATTGGGTGATCGGCGAGAAGGGCGGCGGCGCTTGGCTTCGGCGCCCTGATGGCGACGCGGAGCGGCTTTCGGTTGCAACGCCGGTGGCTCTGGAGGACATGGTCGGCATGGCATCGACAGGCTTCCTGCCGAAACCGAAACGCAGCGAGATCCTCTCTAACCTCGCCAAGGTTCGGTTCCTCATGAATTACCGCTGCGCGGCCCACGAATATCGCGCCTTCGTCGGCGGTCACGTGCATTATCTGATGTACAACAAGCTCATGCCCTGGGATCACCTTGCCGGCACGCTGCTCAGCATCGAGGCCGGCGCGCACGCCGCCCGTTTCGACGGCTCGCCGTATCTGCCGCACCACACGACCGGCGGCCTGCTGATTGCGCCCGACAAGGAGAGCTGGGACATTCTGCGGCGTGAGGTCTTTACGGTCTGATATCAGGACCGCGGCGTTGTAGTATTTCTTGGGCGCGCAGATTTTACGTGCCCATCAAAGCGCCACGCGCACAGACGTTCAATACGAGCGGGCGCGCCAGTCGTAGATATTCTCCCGTTTTGGACATGACGAGGAGAGTAAGATGGATACAGCGCAGACACTGGCGTTTTTGCTGTTTGCGTTTATCGCGGCGGTTACGCCGGGACCCAGTAACACGTTGGTCCTGTCGACAGGTGCGGCGGTCGGGACCTTGAGAGGGATCGGCTGTCCGCTCGGTGCAGCGCTTGGCATGGGTGTGATGATCGTTCTGAGCGCGTTCGGCGTCGGAGAAATTGTCGCTGCCGCGCCAGCCATCGTAGTGGCGATGAAGCTGGCGGGATCCCTGTTTCTGCTTTGGCTTGCCTGGAAGATCGCCAACGCCGGTACGGTTGAAGCGGATGACCAGAGGCGGGTGATTGGATTCCGCCAGGCCTTTCTGTTCCAGTGGCTGAACCCGAAAGGCTGGCTGGTTGCCTTGAGCGCAGGCAGCACCTTCCTGGTGTCTTCACAGCATATCGAGGCCAGTGGCGCCTTGTGGATGGGAGCTCTGTTCGCGGCCGCTGCGTTTCCGGCCGGGTTTCTGTGGCTTGTCCTCGGCGCGCTCGTGGCCCAGTTTTTACGAACGCCGCGCTCGGCGCGCTTCTTCAATATCGCGATGGCGTTGGCGCTTGCTCTTTCTGTCGCCCTTGTGTGGCGCTAGCCCCTGAAACAGTTTCGCCCGCAACGGTGTGTTGCGGGCGAAAAGGAGCAGCATGCATTCGAAGGCGATCTACTAGAAATGGCCGGCGCCGGGATCGAGCTGCGGGTCGTCGCCCGGGTGGGTGAAGAGCTTGCCGCCTTCGGCCCAGAGCGTTGCCGCGATGCTGATTGCCCCGAACACTGCGAAACCGCCGAAGAGCGGCTGGACAGTGCCGTTGAAAAGCTGGCCAACCGCGCCGCCGAGGATCGCGCCGAAGGTCGTCGATACGAAGCCGGTGATGGCGGTTGCGGTGCCCGCGAGGTTGCCCATCGGCTCGAGGCTGATCGCCGTGAAGTTGGTGGCAATAACGGCAAACATCATCAGCAGGACTGTGAACAGCGCATAAGCAAAGGCGAAGGACGGCGTGCCGCCGAGCGCCTTGAAGTAGCCGATCGCCGAGATGATCGTGAACAGGATCATCGCGACGTGCGAAATGCGGCGCATGCCGAACTTGCGGACGAAGAAGCCATTGGCGAAGTTCGCGACCGCGATGCCGCCTGCCGTTGCAGCGAAGGCAATCGGAAGCCATTCACCGAGACCGTAGACTTCGCCGAAGACCTGCTGGACGGAGATGACGTAGGCACTGATGACGGCCGTGAACATCGTCAGGCCAATCATGTAGCCGCAGGTGACCTTGTTGGTCAGGACGGTCTTGAAACCGTCGACCACCGAGCCGACCGACAGGGGAATGCGCTCTTCCTTCGGGAGCGATTCCTTCAGACGCAGCGCTGCCCAGACGAACAGGATCGCGCCGACGAGGCCGAGCAGGATGAAGATCCAGTGCCAGTTGGCATAGGTGATGATCAGCTGACCAACGGACGGCGCCACGATCGGGACGATCATGAAGACAATCATCACGTAGGACATGACGCGCGCCATTTCGCGGCCACCGAAACAATCGCGAACGATTGCCATGGTGGTGATGCGTACGGCCGCGCCGCCGAGACCCTGAACAAAGCGCATGACCAGCAACATCTCGAAGCTGCCGGTGGCGGCAGCGGCGAACATGGCAAGCACATAAACGGCCAAGCCACCGAGCAGGATGTTCCGACGACCGAACGTGTCGGACAGGCTGCCGAAGATGATCTGCGATACACCGAACCCGAGGAAGAATACGCCGATGACCAGCTGCGTATCGTTGGCGTTGGTCACGCCGAGCGAATGACCGATCGCGGGCAGGGATGGCAGCATGCTGTCGATCGCCATGGCAACGCTTGCCGTCATGATGGCGATGGTGATGACAAACTCGACAAAGCCCATGCCTATTCGGCTGGAGCCCTGGTTTTCGACATGAGGTTTATGTGGTGGCGTCATAATGGAAATCCTGAAATGCGAGGCGGGTGGCCTCTTCAGACCGCGGGATTATGCGGTTGGAAGAGGCGCCCTTTTTCTGCGATCAAAACGAAGATCAGACCGATGATCGAGACGGTGAAATAACCTGCGACCATCGGAAGTGCGGTGCCGTTGAAGGCCTGGCCGATGCCGGCGCCGATCAGCGCGCCGCCGACGGTGCTCATGAAGCCGAGGACCGATGAGGCGGTGCCGGCGACGTGGCCGAGTGGCTCCATGGCCAGCGAATTGAAGTTCGATCCAATCCAGCCAAACTGGAACATCGCCAGGCCGAAGAAGCCGATGAAGAGGAAGAACGGCATGGGGTGCGGCCCGAACACCAAGGCCAGCAGCCAGATGGTGTTGATGGTGATGAAGCCGGCCAGCGCGCCATGCGAGAGGCGACGCATGCCGAACTTGCCGACAAGCCGGGAGTTGAGAAACGACGACATCGACATGAAGATCGCGACACCGGCAAAGGCGAAGGGGAAATAGACGCCGAGGCCGTAGATGCCGACATAGATCTGCTGGGCCGAGTTGATGAAACCGAACAGCGAACCGAAGATGAAAGTGCTGGCGATCGTATAGCAGAGCGCGATGCGGTTGGTGAGAACCAGCTTGAAGCCACCAAGCACCGATTTCGCGGTGAAGGGACGAACGTTTTCCGGGCGCAATGTTTCCGGCAGGCGGATATAGGCCCAGCCGGCGATGATCGCGGCCATGACAGCGATGAACAGGAAGATCAGGTGCCAGCTGCCGAACAACATGATGATCTGGCCGCTGCCCGGCGCGATGACGGGAACGATCATGAACACCATCATGATGAGCGACATGACTTCGGCCATCTGCCGCCCGCCGTAGATATCGCGAACGATGGAGATCGTGATGACGCGGGTGGCTGCGGAGCCGAGGCCCTGAATGAACCTGAGTATGAGCAGGCCCTCGAACGTCGGGACCAGCGCGCTGCCAAGCGAAGAACAGATATAGATGCCGATGCCGGCAAGCAGCGGCAGGCGGCGACCGAAGCGATCGGACAGAGGACCGTAGAGAAGCTGGGCAATGCCGAAGCCGAGGAGGTAGCTCGAGACGACGAACTGGCGATGGTTTTCGCTCTCGACGTTCAGGCTGGCACCGATCTGCTGCAGCGCCGGCAACATGATGTCGATCGCCAGCGAGTTGATCGCCATCAGGAAGGCGGCCAGCGCGATGAACTCACCCTTGCGCATGGGGATACGGCCCGCGTGCACGGCTTGTGATGAATCTGTCACAATGAAATTCCCATAAACAGGCCAAGGCGCTGTTCAGCACAGCGCCTCGGACTCAAAATACAGATTTGGAAACCGGACAGAACGTCCGGTGACCGGACAGGTCAGGCGGCGCCGCGAACGGTTACGCCGTTTTCCTGCAGGTGCTGCTGCAACTCACCGGCCTGGAACATTTCCCGCACGATGTCGCAGCCGCCGATGAACTCACCCTTCACGTAAAGCTGCGGGATCGTCGGCCAGTTGGAGTAGTCCTTGATGCCCTGGCGGATCTCAGAGTCTGCGAGCACATTGATGCCCTTGTAGTCGACGCCGATGTAATCGAGAATCTGCACGACCTGGCCGGAGAAACCACACTGGGGAAACTGCGGCGTGCCCTTCATGAAGAGGACGACGTCGTTGGTCTTGATTTCGTTGTCGATGAATTCGTTGATGCCGCTCATAGGGACCTAATCCTTTCCACAGGCGAGTTAAAGGCCCGCCGTTTCAATCGTTAAGCTTAGATAGCATGTGATCGACGGAATTCCAGCAGGCGGGGCTAAAAAAAGAGCACCCTATCGGTTTGCAGGCAACGGTGTTGCCCTTGCGTTACGCACGCTCGCGTGAAGCCATGATATGGCGGCGCTCGAGCGCGAGCGTCAGCCGACCATACCCGGATTTCGCCACAATTGTCACCGATTGCCGCGCAGCAACTATCTGCCGCCACGCTGCGGCCAAGAAAGAGAATAATGACCTTTATTTCCAAAAGGGTCGTGCTGCATTTTCCCGGTTTCGAGCCGTTGGATGGATCTGCGCACCGGGCCCGTTATGAGCGATCCGCACGCCAAAGCGCAGCCGTCTGGAAGCTCAACATCTCAGCAACAGATACTCAGGGAAGTCAGCGCGAGACGGCATTCGATGTAGCAGCCGATTCGGACGGCTGGACAACGCGTAGCCGGGTCCATGTGTTCGATCACAATGCGCTCGTCTCACGCTTGAGGTCCGGCAGCGTGTCTGCTCAGATCGTTGCCGGCTTTCTGAGTGCTGCGGCGATCATGGGCGATGGCGGGATGTCGGGCTATTTCCGCCATGCCTGGCGGTTTGGCCTGTTCTTTATCTTCCCGTTCCTGCTGATGATGCTTGGCGTTTCACTCAGCGCTACCATCCTGGTGATGCCGCTTGGCCTGGGCCTTTCCGCATTTCATCTGCTTTGGAGCGCGGCGTTGTCGGTTGCGTTCTTTGTCTTCGCCTTCCTGCCTTTCGCCGAGCGCTTCTATACACTGCATCTTTTTGCGGACTGGCGGATGGCTGTCGCCTTGGGGCGGATGGACAGGGATGACTTCAATGCGTGGCTCGAGGATTGCGCCATTGCGGCACGTGACGCTCTGTCGGAGGATGCCGAGGAGTATGTGATTTCATCGCACAGCATGGGCTCCAGCGTTGCTGCGCATGTGATCGGCATCCTGCTGGAACGCGAGCCCGATCTGTTTGAGGGGAAGCAGGTAATCTTTGCGACGCTCGGCTCTGCGATCCTGCAGTGTTCGCTGCTTCGACCGGCACATTTGTTGCGCTCGCGCGTCGGCCTCATCGCCGGGTGCCCGTCGGTGAAATGGATCGATATCCAGTGTCTCACCGACGCCATCCATTTCTACAAGGTGCCGGTCGTAGCAGTCTGTGGCTATCCAGACCTGCCGCAAGCACAGATGATCTTCATTCGGGTGAAGCAGATGCTGACGGCAGAGCATTACAAGAAGATCAGGCGGGATTTTCTGCGGGTTCACCGGCAGTATGTCCTGGGGCCGGATAGCAAGGCGCCGTTCGATTTCACGTTGCTCACGGCAGGGCCGGTGCCAGCCGTCGAATTCGCGGCCGAGGGATATAAAGCAATGCCCGGCTTTTGACCGGGCATTAGCAAAATTGTCTCAATCGGGTGCCGACGTCTGCAGCGCCAAGGCGTGCAGTATTCCACCCATATTCCCCTTCAGGGCTTCATAAACCATCTGATGCTGCTGAACACGGCTCTTGCCGCGGAAGGCTTCCGCGACAACCTCTGCTGCATAGTGGTCGCCATCGCCGGCAAGATCACGAATCGTGACCTTGGCTCCGGGAATGCCGGCTTTGATCATGTCTTCGATGTCACCGGGCTTCATAGGCATGATCGTTACTCCTTGCGCATCATTCCGCGGCAGCGAGCGTGCCGCGGCCTTCCATGTAATCAGGGAACCATGATTCATGGGCGTCACGCAATTGCTGAATCGGCAGCGACAGAAGATCGTCGACCACAAGGCTCTCGCCTGAAACGGTGCCGATGCGACGGAACGGTACACCGGCGCCTTCCGCGTTTGCGCAGACGAAATCCGCGACATCAGCAGGAACCGTCAGCACGTAACGGGCCTGATCTTCGCCGAACAGCAGCGCATGCGGGGCGCCACGGCATTCAGCGAGCTCGATCTTGAGACCCTTGCCCGAAGACATCGCCATTTCGGCCAGAGCCAGGACGAGGCCGCCTGAAGAGATGTCGTGGCAGGCGGTGGCCTGGCCATTGCGGATCACCGACCGGACAAAATCGCCGTTGCGGCGCTCGGCAAAGAGGTCGACCTCGGGCGCTGGGCCATCGGTGCTGCCGAGGACATCGCGCAGATAGATCGATGAGCCGAGGTGGCTTCCGTCGATACCGATCATGATGACCTTGTCACCATGCGATGCGGTGCCGATGCGTACCATTTTCTTCCAGTCGCCGAGGAGGCCGACGCCGGCGATGGTCGGGGTCGGCAGAATGGCGACGCCGTTGGTCTCGTTGTAGAGCGAGACGTTGCCCGAGACGATCGGGAAATCCAGCGCACGGCAGGCTTCGCCGATGCCCTTCACGGCATGGACGAACTGGCCCATGATCTCAGGCTTCTCCGGGTTGCCGAAATTGAGGTTGTCGGTGGCCGCAAGCGGTTCGGCGCCAGTCGCCGTAATGTTGCGCCAGCATTCGGCAACAGCCTGCTTGCCACCCTCGAAGGGGTCCGCCTCGACGTAACGCGGCGTCACGTCGGAGGAGAAAGCCAAGGCCTTGGTTGGATGACCCTCGACGCGCACGACGCCGGCGTCGCCACCGGGGAGCTGCAGCGAGTTGCCCTGGATCAGAGTGTCGTACTGCTCGTAGACCCAACGGCGACTGGACTGGTTCGGCGATCCTACCAGTTGAAGCAGAGCCTTGGCGTAATCGGCCGGTTCGGCAACGAGATTGGCGGGCAGGGCGGCGCGCTTGCCGGGCTCGCGCCAGGGGCGATCGTATTCGGGAGCCTGGTCGCCGAGATCCTTGATCGGAAGATTCGCAACCTCTTCGCCCTGATGCACGACGCGGAAGCGCAGATCGTCAGTCGTCTTGCCGACGATCGCGAAATCCAGGCCCCACTTTACGAAGATCGCCTTTGCAACGGCTTCCTTCTCGGGCTCAAGAACCATGAGCATACGCTCCTGGCTTTCGGAAAGCATCATCTCATAGGCGGTCATGCGGTCTTCGCGAACCGGCACGCTGTCCAGATCGAGAAGAATGCCGAGGTCGCCCTTGGCGCCCATCTCGACGGCGGAGCAGGTGAGGCCGGCAGCACCCATGTCCTGGATCGCGATGACGGCACCTGTTTGCATCAGCTCGAGGCAGGCTTCGAGAAGGCACTTCTCGGTGAAGGGGTCTCCGACCTGCACGGTCGGGCGCTTCTCTTCGATGGATTCATCGAATTCCGCTGATGCCATCGTGGCGCCGCCGACGCCGTCACGTCCGGTCTTTGCGCCGAGATAGACCACCGGCAGGCCGACGCCCTTCGCTTCGGAAAGGAAGATCGCGTTCGACTTCGCAAGGCCGGCCGCGAATGCGTTTACGAGGATGTTGCCGTTATAGCGGGCATCGAATTCGACTTCGCCGCCAACGGTCGGAACGCCGAAGGAATTGCCGTAGCCGCCAACGCCCGAGACAACGCCGGATACAAGGTGGCGGGTCTTCGGATGATCAGGCTCGCCGAATCGAAGCGCGTTCATAGCAGCGACCGGACGCGCGCCCATCGTGAAGACGTCGCGCAGAATACCGCCGACGCCGGTTGCCGCGCCCTGATAAGGCTCGATGTAAGACGGGTGGTTGTGGCTCTCCATCTTGAAGACGACGCAATCGCCATCATCGATATCGACCACGCCGGCGTTTTCGCCCGGTCCCTGAATGACGCGCGGACCCTTCGTCGGGAGCGTACGCAGCCACTTCTTCGAGGACTTGTAGGAGCAGTGCTCGTTCCACATTGCCGAAAAGATGCCGAGTTCGGTGAATGTCGGCTCGCGACCGATCAGATCCAGTATCCGCTGGTATTCGTCCGGCTTGAGGCCGTGGGAAGCGATGAGTTCTGGAGTGATCGGGCGGGTATTGGAAATGGTCATGAGCTCTCGGAAGTCCCTGCCGTTGCGCGATTTCCGCTGTCTTTAGCCTAAGTGAATGAAACGCGCGACAGGAAAATGCCCGCTGTTAACAGACAGCGGGCATGGAGAGCGCCTAATTGCAAGCTTAGAACTTGTAACCGACCTGGATACCGGCGCGGGTCATGCCGTTGTTCGGCCCGTCGCAGAGATTGGCATGCGACGAGTGGGCCACCTGAGCGATGAC
>UBTY01000067.1 GCA_900468535.1 Hyphomicrobiales bacterium
TCAGGCGGCTGACGTCTTTGCCATCTGTCTTAGCACGTCCAGAAGAGCCTTTGCGTCGTCATTGGCGGCCACGCCTTGCAGACGCTCCTCCGCGAGGCAGATGATTGCTTCCAGGCATTCCCGTTCGCCCCAGCCGGCAGCCGTCGATGCCGCCACGAGGTCCTGAAACGCGAATTGAATGGCATCCTGGCAGCGGATATCTCGATCCGGATCGTCGTCGGTGACAAACGGCTTGTAGATGTCTCTCATCTCATGCCCCGCATATTGGCTGTGGCAGCATCATAACAGCCTGGTCTTAATGAAGTCCTGACGGAACAGCGGATACGTCATCAAAAAGCACAGTAAGAGCGGGATCGGTGGAAAACCCGGCTCCATTCTCATCGGGGCGATACAATGGTAATACTGTCTCTCCCAAAGAGGAGGGGAAAACTATGCCACGGATCGCGCAGCTATATTTCAAGACGGCAATCCTGTTTCTTATCCTTGGGATAGGGATGGGTTTGAACATGGCCATTTCACAGGATCACAGCGTCATCGGGGCGCATGCGCACTGTAATCTGCTCGGCTGGGTGACAATGGCGATCTTCGGGGGGTATCACGCGCTTAATCCGCGCAAGGCCGAGCGACGGCTCGCCATGATCCAGTACTATGTCTATACGGCCGGCCTCGTCCTGATGATCCCGAGCCTGTATCTGTTCCTGCTCGGGAACATGGCGATGGAACCGGTCGTGGCGGTCGCGTCCATCATAACGTTCATTGGCGTCTTGCTCTTCGCCGTTATCATCTTTACAGGCGAGCAGGTCGCGGTGACGCCGTCTGCGCATTCCTATCGCTAAACGAATGCCGATGTTGTCTATGCCCGGCTGGCCTGCGGATGCAGGTCGGTTGGGCTGTGCCTAGTGAATGAGCTGTATCCGGATCTGTTCCTTGGCAGCATAGGAATGGCAGTCGCTTACGGCATCGCCGACGAAGATTACGTCGCCGTCGGAGTCGAATAGACCCCAGCACGGATCATCATCGACAAATACTTTTCGGACGTAACCGAAGAGCTCGCTTTCAATGATGATGGTCGGGGCAACAGCAACGGTCTCAAGTGCTCGCATGGATAACTCCAATGAGTCATTTCTGTTTTAGTGCATGTGCATATTGCATCCCGAAGCTAACCCGGAGCTATCCCGAAAAATAGGGATGGGAAACTGACCTTGACCATCGCGCGTCTGCGCGAATCGATTCGACGCGCAAAACGCCTGTCGATACCCGAGGAAGTACATTGCAGCGGTGGCAGGAAGATCCTATCTAACGTCCTGATTGTCGTAAGGGGTTCTCCATGGCCGATTTGAAGGTTCGCACTCGTCCCGTTGGCGCAACGGCTGTTCTCGGCCGCACGGGTTTTCCACATGTTACATCGGCGACGAAGGGCGAAATCGACATCGTCACCGGCCCCTCGCAGCCGGGATTCAACCCTCTCGATCTTCTCTATTCGTCCCTGTCCGCCTGCCTCGTGCTGAGCGCACGCATGGCCGCAAGCCAGTTCGGCGTTCTCGACAAGATCACCGAGATCACCGCTGACGTCACCGGCGAGAAGGCGACGGAAGGTCTGTCCCGGGTGAAGAAGTTCAACATCGTCTTCGCCATCAAGGGCGATATCGATGAAGAGATGCGCTCGAAAATCGCCCACGCGGCAGAAGATGAAATCTGCACGGTCAGCAACACGATCCGCGGCAATCCGGAGTTTTCCACCGTCGTTTCGGGCTAGAACCTTGAACGACTGATGCCTTTCGGTCGCGCGTGGCAGAATAGCGCCGCGCCTGTCGCTCTTCGGCTATCATCGCCCAGTCGTATCTGCTACTCGGCTGCAACTGGCGCCGCTGCGATCGAGGCGGCGCGGAAAGCACCCGAAAGCATGTCTCAAGCCGTTTCCGCCGACACCCCGTCGTCTCCATCCAACCGTTTCGCTCTGGCCGCCCTCATTCTCGGCGGCGCCGCGATTGGCGGTTCGCCGATCTTCGTGCGTTTGTCGGAGGTCGGGCCGATGGCGACCGCCTTCTGGCGCGTCGCGCTGGCGCTCATTCCGATCTTTGCCTTCTCGCTGATCAAAGGCGGGAAAGATGCTGGGCCGAAGCCGCAGAACCTCACCGATTGCGGTCTGCTCGTGCTTCCCGGCGTCATTCTGGCGATGGATCTTGCCGCCTGGCATCTCTCCATCACCATGACATCGGTCGCCAACGCCACGTTGCTCGCCAATCTGGCGCCCGTGTTCGTGACGGTGATCGGCTTCCTGTTTGTTCGCGCCTCGGTCAGCCGGATCTTCGTTCTCGGGCTTGCCCTTGCCCTTGCTGGCGTCGTCATCCTGAAGGGTGGGCCGTCCGCTCTTGGAAACGGCGATCTGAGAGGCGATGGGGTCGCAATCATCGCAGCGGTTTTCTATGCGGGTTACATTCTGGCGATCGGCAAGCTGCGCAGCCGTTTCGACACGATCCGCATCATGCTCTGGAGCACGGCGTCCGCCGCAGTCTGCGTCTTTCCGCTCGGCTTCTTCTTCGAAGATCACATGCTGCCTGCGACGGCCTATGGCTGGTCCATCGTTTTTGGCCTGGCGTTCATAAGCCATGCCAGCGGCCAGGTGGCCATCGCCTACGCTCTTGCCTACCTGCCGGCTGCATTCTCGTCGCTGACACTGTTGCTGCAGCCGGTCGTCGCCGCCATCCTTGCATGGATCCTGCTCAGCGAGCCGATCGGTCTCATGCAGGCGCTCGGCGGCGTCGTCGTTCTCGCCGGGATTTTGATCGCCCGGCGAGGTTAGCTCCAATCAGGCGTATGCCTGCTGCCCGACCCGACGCGCGTCGAGCAACGCCAGCGCCTCGTCGACGGTCGGCGCAAGGTCGGCCTTGTCGCCGTTGCAGGTTCCCCACGCCTGGATGAAGCCGCTGGTCTTTCCGTAGCTGTTATCGAGAACGCAATGATCGGCGCCGACGAGCACCGACATGATATGTCCGTGCATGCGGTCGGTGATCAGCTGCTTTGCCGAACTGAGCAGCGCAATGCCGCGGTCGAAGCGCTGCTGCGCGCGTTCCCGATAGGCAAGCTCGGTCATCCGTGCCCGCCCGCCGATACGACCGGTCATCAGTCCTTTCAGGATCGCGGTATGCTTCGTCTGCCGCTGGAAGTCAGCGGGATCGTCCGTCCAGTCGGACTTGACGGTGCCCGGGCGAAGCGTTGCGGCGGTCAGATCCTGCGATGCACCGACTTCAACATCGTCGCGCAGGTTGAGAAGAAGCTCGTGCTGCGGCGCCTCGCGTTTCACTGGGCCGATGCAGAAGGCCATGTCGGGGCACAGTCGCACCTCGCACTGGAACCAGAGCTTGGCGAACTCGAAGCTCCTGTGATCGCGCACCAGCAGGGTGAAATTGCCGTGACTCTCGATTGCGCGCGCCATGCTGTCGATGTTTTCCTGCGATCGGAACTGGATCGTCTGCGGCATCTGCACGATCGGCCGGCCGCGAAATTCGGTGAGCAAGCGTTCGCGGAACTGGCTGTAATGGGGCCAGACGTCGCCGAAATTGCCGCCGCCGTTGATGAAGATGCGTCCGTGGCCGATCGCGGCATTCATGCGTTCGCCGTCAAAGGTCGACATCTCGCTGACATAGGAGGGACGCGCACGGTGCCGGTCGAAATAGGCCAGCGCGCCGAGCCAGATGGCGCTGTCGCCGATGTTGGTGTGGTTGGGGAAGTTGAGCAATGCGAAGCGTTCCGACGGATCGAAGAGATCGGCGTGGCATTTGCTGATCAGCCCCTGCAGTCGGTTGATCGTCGTATTGTTCGATTCAGTCATGAATGGCTCCTTGTGTCGGAAACAAGAGGTCTGCTTGGGCTTCAGGTTCTCTGCGCGTCTGCGTGCCGCCGGGAAGGCAGCAGCGAGAGAGCCAACGCAATGTAGGGGCGAATGGCCGAACGGCCGAAGGTGGGCAGGAAGGCAGCGTAGATCATGGCGCCGAGGCCGATGCTGAGCGCGAGCGAGATCCAGCGATTGGCAACATGCTCGACGATGACAGGATGGGCGAACCAGACGCAGATGGCCATCAGTGCGGCGCCGCAGAAAGGTACGGCAACAGCCTTGAAGGTGCCCTTCGCGTCGATGCCGGCGTATTTGCTGAGCACATACTGCTGGTACGGCATGGTGAGCCAGGCGCGCAGCGTATAGCCGGCGGCGACCGCGACGACGCCGTAAGGCACCAGAAGCCAGGTCAACACCAGCGTCGCGCCAAGTTGCAAGGCTGCGACCGACAGGACCGATTCCGCGCGATTGACCGCCGAGAGAGCAGAGGAGGCGAAGAAGTTCGTCACGAAGGGTACGGACATCAGCACGAGGACAGTGGCGATATCGCCGGCGTTCCCCCACTTGTCGCCGAAGAGCAGGGCGATCATGTCGCCGGAGAGGGCGCCGAAGCCAAGAAGCAACGGGATGGTGCCAAGCGCGGCTGCGCCCACAATCTTGTTGTACGCGTTTCGGAAAGCCACACGGTCGTTCTGCAGTCGCGAGAGCGTCACCAGCGAGACACTGCCGATCGGCGCGAGAACCGCCTGACCGATCAACTCGATCAGTCGCCAGGCGATGCGATAGCGACCGACTTCGACAGGGCCGTACCATCGCGAAATGAAAATGTCCTGTACACGGGCAAGCAGCATCCACATCAGCTGCGTGACGACAAGGCTGATGCTGAACAGGAACACGGATCGGAAGAGCGGGACGTTGAACCTGAATTTCGGCATCCAGGGATAGGAAACCCAGCCGAGCAATACGGTTACGACGGCGTTGACGGCGGTCTGGGCGACCAGCGCCCACACGCCCCAGCCGAGCATCGCGCACACGACCGCCGTAATGCCGGACAGCAGGCTTGCCGCGATCGCCTGGGNNCGGCGAGCGACGAGACAGGAAGGAGCGGCGCCAGCCAGCGCAGGATATTGGCAACGGACTGATCGCGAACCAGTTCGCCATAATATGGAGCGAACGTGAAAACGACGCCGGCGACAATGGCGCTGAAAGCAATCGTGGCCCAGAATGCGGTGTCTGCAAGTTCCTCGTCGAGGTCCAGCTGCCGCGTGATGGCATCGCCCAGTCCTGCATAGGCGAGAACGCGACCAATCTCGACGAACAGGCTGGCAAGCGCGAACGTCCCGAAATCGCCGGGGCCGAGAATGCGCGCCAGGATGACGAAGATGACGAAGGTTGCCACAGTACTCCAGGCAACGCGGATAACCGACCATAGAACGGAGAGGGCGGTCTTCTTTTTCAGTTCGGCGTGGGGGATTGCCGTATCTGCCATTCACTGTCCATTCGAATAGGCGCGGCAAGCGCGCATTGATCGTGCAGGCGTGGGTCTGTCAGGCGGGTTTCTGGGTTCGCGGGCTGCGCCAATAGGCGATCATGCCCGTCAGGTTGTCGCGCAGCTGGCTGCGATAGGTCAGCCCGAGTTCGCCATCGAGCTTGCGCTTGCCGATGGCCTCAAGCGCGGCCTGCCGGATGTCCCACCGCAGCATGCCCCGCATGTTCGACCGGCGGTCGAACAGATATTTTGCATAGAGCGCGCCGTTACCGAAGGCATAACCGCTCTGCAGCTTCTTGATATCGCCGAGTTCGCGGCGTCCATGAAAATGCTTGACGGCAAACTCCGGCAGATACTCGACCCGTATTCCCGCGTTGAATGCGCGATGGACGTAGTCGGTATCCTCGCCGGAACGGAAGGCCGAGCCTGCACCGAAACGCGTATCGAAGAGCCCGACCTTGTCCACGATCGCGCGGGGAAAGGCCATGTTGGCGCCGTGGATGAAGCCGCCGGCGTGCAGGTCGCTGGTAAGCACTGCAGGCTCAAGCTCCGGTTTTATGGTGACTGGTAGATCCCTGGCGTCGCCAAGCTCGATCCGTCCGCCGCGCATCACGGGTTCGCGGTCGGCCGCGAATANNCGACCGCGAGGCCGGGTTTTGCCTCGTAGACGAGCGTGGTCTTGATCGGTGCGTTTGCAGCCCATTCGCGCACAACGTCCGAGGTAGAATCGCTAGAGCCGTTGTCGACGAAAACGAGCTCCAGCCGCAAGTAGCTTGCCTGGCGCGCGGCGACTGAAATGGCATCCAGGCAGTTCGTCAGTCCATATGCCCGATTTCTCGAAGAGATGATCAGGCTGATGTCCACGGGCTGAGGAGGCATGCAATTTCCCCTTCTGCGATCGATGTCGAAGCGGAGGATAGGGCGCAGATCCGCGTTCGACAAGGAGCATTTTGCGTTGCAGCAAAATAGTACATGGCATTGAAAAAACAAAAGAATGTGGTGATTTCTAGCCGATATATTGATGCTGAATAGAATGCGGATCGACTGTTTCAATAAAGGTCGCGACGATCGCCGATGAAGATAAAATTTTGGAAATATAAATATCGCGACAGAGGAATTGTTCTCTTCGATGCGATGGTTTGCTTCGTCGCAAGTCGCGACGGACAGAGCGATACTTGTATATTCTACGCTGCGCTGCGAACGGCGGGAAATGCAGCTGCGCCCATGTGCTTTCCAAGCTTAGCGGCCAGTATCGCAAGAATTGCAGAAGATATCTTGGTTTCCGAAAGCGCGAGCGGCGCTCGCACTGGCAGGAAATCGCCGACTAACTTCGGCGATTTCGCAGGCTCATCTCACTGAATGCCGCCATCAAGCCATTTGCGGATGACTGGAACATCCGAATCGCCGAGTTCGTGGCCGGTGGGAAGAATGCTCGAATCGACGGTGGCGCCGGATTTCTTCAGGCGATTCTCCAACTCGCTCGCATATTTCCCATAGGCATCCGTCTTGCCGCTGATGACAAGGAGGTCGGTGCCCTTGAGATCGGTCGTCGGGAAAGACGTCAGTACCGGCATGGAGCGCAGGAGCACGGCCTTGTGAACAAGGTTTGGGTGCAGGTAGAGCAGCGAATTCAGCAGGTTGGCGCCATTCGAATAACCCACGTAGACAAGCTTGTTGGGATCGAGGCCATAGGATTTGACAGCGCCTTCGATGAAGGAGGCGAAGGCTTCGGCCTCGTTCTTGATGTCCTGCTGGTCGAAAGAGAACGGCGTGATTCGCTTGTACCAGCGCGGAATGCCCTCTTCCGTGGCCCGTCCTCGGACGCCAAGCAGCGTTGCGCGCGGCGCCACCTTGTGGAGGAGCGGCATCAGAGTCGTTTCGTTGCCACCCGATCCGTGCAGGAGGACGAGGACGCTGCCGTCCGGATCCGGTGGCGTGTAGAAGCGATGGACGAAGGGCAGGTCGCGATAGTTGACGCGCGGCTCACCGGGCATGGAGAACTGCGGCAAGGCGACCTTCAGATCGTTGAGATCGGTGATCGGGTCCTTGGGGAGGAATAACTTGCTTCCAAGCGTTGCTTCCGGCTCGTCGACGGTCATGCCGGGCTTGTCCGTTGCAAGCTCGATCAGGGAGCCGCCCGGTTCGCGTACATAGAGAGATCGGAAATATTTGCGGTCATGCATGGTGGTGGTGTGGATGCCGTCCTTCTCTAGAGCATTGTGCACACCGACGAGGACCTCGTCATTGGCGGCCCGGAAGGCGACATGGTCAAAGGTCCCGGTTCCAGGCGCTCCCGCCCAGAATCCTTTCGCATTGCGCACGTCGATGATATCTCCGGTCTCGGAGGCGAGGCGATCGATGTTGCCGTGGTTTGCGCTGAAGCGATAACCGAAATGTCCCTCGATGAAGGCGCGGGTCTCGGCCGGTTGTTCCGTCAGCATGGTCGCGCCGCGGACGCGCTGGATTGCATGCTCCACGGGAACACCGGCGCCATCCCACACTGCCGGGGAGACGACCTGCCGCGTACCGGCGAGCTTGACGATGATGTTGTCGGGATCCTTCAACCGAAGCACGGGCTCGCCGAATTCATCAGCCGGGCCCTCGGTACGAAAGCCGAAGCTCATCGCGCGGGTCAGCCAATAGCCGATGCTGGCCGGATCGATCGCCAGCGACAGCTCGCTGAGCTGGCCATGTCCCGCGCGCCCTTGCGATCCGTCTTCCCAGACGAGGAAAGTGACCAGCGAGCCAGGTGTCCCGAGCGCATCCCCATAAAAGAGGTGCAACTGCGATGCATCTTCGAATCCGGCGGTCTGTTTGACCAGCCTCATTCCGAGAAAGCCGGCATAGAAGTCGACGTTTGCCTGAACTTTGCGGGTGATGAGGGTGACGTGATGGATACCAGAGACCATTGAATGCAGTCCGGATTGCATGGGAGAAAGGATGAGTGCCAGTAGTAGGGTCGATATAAGCGTCATGCTGCCGAATGTGGAGGTTGCTGTGAACGTTCTGCACATAGAACTAGGGCATCACCGTTTGGCTGCAAATCGAGCGTGTCGACGTTTTCGATCGCGAGTTCGAGCTGCTGCAATGTTGGCGGCTTGACCATGTAGGCACACGCGCCGAGTGCCTTGGCGCGTTCTATGTCGTCCTCGTCGCTGGATGTACTGAGGATGCAGACGGGAATGTCGCTCAGCCGGCGATCCGCTGACAAGGCGCTCAAAACCTCGAAACCGTCCATGATCGGCATGTTGATGTCGAGCAGCATCAGGTCGACCGACGGCGCATGGTGGTCTGCCAGCCGCTCTTCGAGCAGCCGCATGGCATCACGGCCATTGGCGGCGACATGAAGGTTGAAGGCGACCTTTTCCCGCTTCATCAATTTGATCTTGAGGATCTGGACGTCGGCGGGACTGTCTTCGACAAGCAGCACCTCGGCAACCCGTGCCGGATCGGCAGGGCGCTGGATCGGCTTGCCGCTCTCCGCGGCTGGTGACGAAGGCTGCTCTACCGGCGAGGCGAGCGGGATTTCGAAGATGAAGACGCTGCCGCGTTCACGTCTCTGCTCGCACCATATCGAGCCGCCATGCAGCTGCGCGATACGGCGGCAGATGGCGAGCCCGAGACCGGTTCCCTCGATGCCGCGGCCGACCAGCCGCTTGAAAGGCTGGAAGATCAGTTCGCGATACTCGGGATCGATGCCGGGACCATTGTCGCTGATCGAGAGGCGGCACATTGCGCCGTCGATCCTGGCCGATATCTGCACGTGCGGCATATCGGAATCGCAGTAGTGGATGGCGTTGGAGACGAGGTTCTGCAGCAGCTGGACGAGCAGCGTCATGTCGCCCATGACCTCAGGCAGCGTCGTCTGCCTCAAGATCGTTGCTCCCCGGCTGCCGATCTGTTCGCTGAGATTGCTTTCCACCCGGACAAGAACCGAGGAGAGTTGCACCGGCTTCAGCTCCAGATCGCTGGAGGCCTCGAGTTTGGTGAAACCCGAGACCTTCACGATGAGGTCTTCCATGTGCCCGGCCGCGTTCAGGACATAGTCGAGCAGATCCCGGTCCTCGCCCGACAGCGTCGGCGAGACCTGCAGCAGCTTTGAAAACGACCTGATGGTCCGCAGCGGCTCTTTCAGATCATGCGCCATCGCGCGCGTGAAGATCTCCAGGGATTGCCGCTTGTACTCAAGCTTAGCTTCCAAGTCGCCGTGCATGATGGCGCCCTGGATGCAGCGATGCAGCCCCTCCGGGGAGAGCATGTCCTTTGTCAGGTAGTCGCGCGCGCCGCCCTTCATGACTTCGACCGCGATCGTCTCACTGCCCTGGCCGGTCAGCATCACGATGTTTGCCATCGGATCCCGCTTCAGGATCTCTTCGAGCACGCCAACGCCGTCGCGGCCGGGTAGCGAGTAGTCGAGAAGAATGCAGGCGGGGCGTTTCTGCTCGTTGAGTGCAAGACCTTCGTCGCCGTTCTCTGCCTCGAAAACGCTGTAGCGCGCGCCCGGTACACGCGAGAGCATCCGCCGATACACTTCGCGGTCATCGATATTGTCGTCGATAATCAGGACCGGAATGTCGTCTGCCACGGTCGTCAGCCCTCCAAAGGCAGGATGGCAATCTCGAACCAATATTCCTTCAGGCGCTGAATCGCCGCAAAAAGTCCGTCGAGGTCGACCGGCTTCTGCACATAGGTATTGGCGCCGAGAGCATAGCAACCCTCGATGTCGCGCTCATCGTCCGACGTGGTCAGGATGACGACCGGTATCTTGCGCCAGGTGTCGTTCGACTTGATCATCTCCAGCGTCTTGCGCCCATCGAGGCCCGGCATGTTCAGGTCGAGCAGGATCAGGCCAGGCCGCGGCATCTTTTCGAGAAGTTCGAGCGCCTCGTAGCCCGAGGAGGCCCAGTGCACCGGGTTTTTCAGGTTTGCCCGCTTGAAGGCGCGAATGGTTGCTTCGAAATCGTCCTCGCTGTCTTCGACGATGAGGATCGGTTGTGTCTCACGCTGCGGCATGCTGGTTCTCGCGTTTGTGACCGAGTGTAAAATAGAAGGTGGTGCCCTGGCCGATTTCGGAGTCTAACCAGATGTCGCCCTCGTGGCGAGCGATGATCTTGCGGACAAAGGTAAGTCCAGCCCCGGTTCCGTCATCGGATTCCTGGGACTTTTCCAGCCGTTTGAAAATGCGGAAAATGTCTTCGTAGAATTCCTTGGCGATGCCCTTGCCATTGTCGCGGACGAAATAGACGTCTTTCGTCACGAGGCCGTTGTCATCGCGGAGCTGATCGAGATGGCCGATCGTGACAAGGGGCTCCGGCTTGTCGTTGTATTTGACGGCATTGGTGATGAGGTTACGGTAGACCTCGGTAATCCGCAGCGCATCGCAGACGACGGCGGGCAGCTCCCCCTCGACAACGACCTTGGCGTGCCGCTCTTCAAGATAGAGCTCCATCGTCGAAACCACATCCTTTACGATGGCCTCTACGTCGGTGCGCTTGATCGCAAGCTGCTGGCGACCGATACGCGAGAAATATAGCAGGTCGTTGACCAGCTTCTCCATGCGCTGGCTCAGGCGCACGATACGGTTGAGACGCCTGACGCCGTCCTCATCGAGAACCTTTTCGTAGTCCTCGAGGAGAAAGCGGGAATGGTTGTGCATCCCGCGCAATGGCTCCTTCAGGTCATGCGAGGCGATGTAGGCGAACTCGTCGAGGTCGGCATTGCTCCGCTCGAGGTCTGCCGTATAGGCCTGCAACTGGCCAAACATCGTCTTCAGCTGTTCCTCATGCGCGACGCGCTCGGTGATGTCGCGAAGGATGGCGACATAGGTCACGGTCGTGCCTGTCGTAAACGTGCTGACCGAAAGATCGAGCGGAAATTCCTCTCCATTGCTGCGTCGGCCCGTAACGGTGCGGGTCGTGCCGATGATCTTCTTTTCGCCGGTTCGTGCGTGATGCGAGAGGTAGCCGTCATGCTCGGACCGGTAGGGCTCCGCCATCAGCATCCTCACGTTCTTCCCCATGACATCAGCCACGTCGTAGCCGAACATCGCTTCGGCGGCAGGGTTGAACATGGAGATCCGCCCCTGGGTGTCGGCAGTAATGACGGCATTCGGCGTGTTGCGCGTGACGCTGTCGAAGCGGATGCGTTCTGCGTCGAGATTGGCGCTCTTGCGGTGAAATGAATAAATGAAGATCGCGACCAGCCAGAGGGTCGTGATGGTGATCGCGCGGTTCGTCGCTTCATAGACGAAGCCATCGCCCTGGCGGTTGATGGCGAAGAAGCCGAGCAGTATCAGGATGGAGCAGGCAAATGCGAGCGAGAAGGGCGCCGTGCGTGAACTGAACCACAGCGAGGTAAGAACCAGCGGGACATAGAGAACGCCGCTGGCCACACCGAGCGGCGTATAGAGATCGACCAGCAGACCGAGCATGCAGATGGCGGCCGGAAACCAGACCGGCATGTCGCCATGGCTCTGCGGCTGAAGCCACCAGGAGCGCACCAGCATGGCCGACCCGAGAAGCACGATGCCGACCGCAGTCTGAAACGCCATGCCGATATTCGGCCCCCAGCGATAGATATATTCTGCTCCCACCGCGTAGCCGGCAAGTGCAGCCAACCCAAGGCCCATCACCACATAGCCGATCAGTTCCTCGACGAGCGGCGCCTTGATGTTCCGATCCGGCGGCGTCAAAGCTAGCGAAAGGCTAGCGAGAAACAGGATGATCGCGGTATTCGGTGCCATGCCGCCGCCAATGGTGGCCGCGAAATGCGGCTCGACGATCAGGCTTGCCAGGAAATGTTCGGTGATCTGGACGTGATGGCCGATAAATACCAGTTCGATCAGCCGCGTGCCGCTGAGCGCCGCCGCAAGCGAAAACAGCAGGAAAGCTGCCATCTGCGATCGCTCTCCACGCTGGACGGAAAAGATCAGCCCGCAGCCGACGATGGAGAAACAGGTTGCGGTCGTCAGTGCCATGGCCGACGAGCTGGGCACAATTGTCAGAAGCTCGCGGATTTGCCAGACCCAGCCATTCAAGACTGAGGCGCCGAGCAACAGAATGACCGCGCCGAGAAACGCTACCGTCAGGCGGTGGCGTTGCTGGCGCCTTTCGGCGCGCGTATTCTGGCCGCTGAACGGCTTGGCCACTTCGCTGTTCTCCCAACCTTTTGGTGTATCTATTGTTGGAAGCCAAAATTATGCAATAACCAACAGCCAGGTTCAGCGAGTTTCCACACGCCACCCAAAAACGGCCGGAGTTTGATCCGTATCATATGGCAGCGCCTCTCTTGATGTAGTTTGAGACAAGGCAGTTGAAGCGAGGTGCGATGCCAGCAGTACTTTACGTCGACGACAGCAGCGACGATCTGTTCTACGCGAGATATACGCGCGATAAATGGCAGTTGGATATCGACCTTACCTGCTTCTCCACGACGCAGGCGGCCCAGGAAGCGCTGGAGGCACTGCTCGCCGACGGAAAGCGGTTGCCTGATATCCTGATCGTGGATCTCTATATGCCGTTAGAGAGCGGAATAACCCTGATTTCCCAGTTGCGGGCCGATAGCCGCTTCAACGCTATGCGGCTGGGTGTGTGTTCGGGGTCGGACGCGAGGGAGGACCATGACCGAGCGATGGTCGCCGGCGCGGATTTCTACATGGAAAAACCGTTGGACCTGAAATCGGTAGCTGTACGGTGAAAAAAGCGTTGCCATATAGCATCGGTTGCAGCCGCGATTGACACGCGCCGACCGCTGTCTAAGATCATGCTAAGCAAGAAGATAGTGAGAGAGCCGATCGCCCCGTGTTTGCCGCCACAAACTCAGCCAACCCCTTGACTGTCAGGCTGTCGGCTCTCTCCGATGCCTACATTGGCACCGCCCTCCGCAAACAAGGGGTATTGAATGCGGAAAGATGCAAGACTTCGGTGAGATTTGGTCTGGGCGTATCGACCCCTCGTGATCGCCCCCCGTTCCTATCTCTTTCCTCCATAGTCTCGTAGATGCTATTAACTGTCCCGATTTAGGACGGGTATCCCCAAATCTTGGGATAAGCCTATGTCATCGGATGAAACCAGGTAGGGTGGGATGAGTAGCGCAGCAGCAATTCCGTTTCATACCGGCCCCGAACTGGNNGCGCACCACTACCAGTTCGAGACGTTTGCCCTGGCCCGCGTGTCGGAGGTATCTCCGCCATTCAGCGCCCGTGAGATGGTCATCACGAATGTGCCGGAGCGCCGGTCGGGACTGTTTATTTATGCGTTGTCTCAGGCGCTTGGCCGGGTGAAAACCAATGCGGCCCAGTTTCTGGCGACACCGCTGACCGGCAAGGGCAGCCTGCCGGAGAACTACCCTGCAGACCTCGTGCTGAACGAGTTCGATACGAACTCTTTCCTATTGATCCCGCTATTCACGCCGGAGGGACGCCGTTACTGCGTCGCTTTCAGCGGTGCGCGGCAGCCGCCCGAAGAAACGGAGATTGCCGAAATCCTGCTCGACACCATGCGCATCTTCGGCAAGTTCTACGAAGAGATCATTGCGCACGAGATGTCCGGCCGCCTGACCCAGCGTGAGAACGAGGTTGTCAAATGGACGAGCGAGGGGAAAACTTCGGCCGAGATCGCCATCATCCTGGGGCTGTCGGAGCATACGGTGAATTCTCATATCGCGGCTTCCGTCCGCAAGCTCGATGCGGTCAATCGCGTGCATATGGTCGCGATCGCCTTGCGCATGGGTCTGGTTTCTTAAGGAAGAGAACGGCATGAAGCGTGCAGTCAGCCCGAGATCGGCCGTCAATGTGCTGTTCGTCGACGATGAGTTTATCGAGTTTCGCTCACTCAAGAAGAAAATCGCGGATCAGACGGAGCCGCAGATCAATCTCGACTATGCCCAGTCGGTGGATGACGCGCTCACCAAGCTTGGTGACGTGAAGTTTGATCTCATTCTTCTGGATAACCGGCTTTTGCCGAATTCCGATTTCCGCGAAACCGTGCCCAAGCTGCGCGGCAGCGGCTATACCGGTCCGATCGGCGTCGTTTCGACCGATGTGTCGGACGGTTATTTTCAGCAGTTTCCCGAATACGGGGTGGATTTCCGGGTCGGCAAGGACGAGATCGACGCCGACACGCTGCAGCACATCATTCGCGAGTACGTCGACTACGATGTGCCCGAATTCTGGAAGGACGACTACAACAGCTAGCGCGCCCCCGGCAGCGTTATCGTGAAGCGGTTTCCTGGTTCGCCGGAGTGATCGAGGTGCACGTCGCCGCCGAGTGCGGTGGCAAGGTCGCTGACAACGGTAAGTCCAAGCCCGAGCCCGGGTGCTATTCCCTCGGCGGGCGCCGCCCAGAAGGCGTCGAAGATCTTGTCCCGTTGTTCCGGATTGATGGCGGGACCGTTGTCGGAAACGCGGATCGCGCACTGCGAACCGGTTACGTCGGCTTCGATCCGTACCCGCGCCGATCCGTTGCCGCGATGTGCCAAAGCATTGGCAATCACGTTCTTCAGAATAAGCCGGAGGATCGATCGATCGGTACGGACCGTCGGCAGCGCCTGAGCCTCTAGCGTAGCGTTCGACGTCAGGTCCTGTTGCTCCAGTTCCTGCCAGATTTCGGCAATCAGCGGCTCAAGTTCGACATCGGAGACGGCAATCTGTGGCGCTCCTGCCGCAAAGCTCATGAGCGCCTTGGTGAGCTTCTGCGCCGCTTGCGCCTTGTCGAGGATCGTACGCAGGCTCTTTACCTGGTCCGCATCGATCGAGCTTTCCAGATCTTCCAGCAGGATTTCCGCATACATCGCAATGTGCCGCAGCGGCGATTGCAGATCGTGTGATGCAATTGCCAGAAAGCGTTTGATCCGTTCCTCGTCCGATGTCGGCTGCGACATGTTCGATCCTCCAACCCCAGGCCGCGGACAATAAAAAGCGGGCGCCGGTTCTGCAACCGGCGCCCGCATGTTTTTCACGGTAACAACCTGAATCTAGCTTGCGGACTTGCGTCCTGCCTCGGGCGGAAGGATTTCCGCATCGTCGGCCTGAACTGTCGTAGCTGCCTTGGCATGGCGGCGACGCCAGTCGCCCAGGAAGAGCAGGATCGGGGCTGCGATGAAGACCGAGGAAGCGCCGGCAACGAGGATGCCAAAGACCATCGGAACCGCGAAGCTCTCGACTGCGCTACCGCCCCAGATTGCCATCGGCAGCAGGGCGAGGAAGGCCGTCGCGTTGGTGTAGAGGCTTCGTGCCAGCGTCTCGTTGATCGACCGGTCGATGATTTCGCGCAGCGGCATCGACTTGTAGAGACGCATGTTTTCACGCATGCGGTCATAGACCACGACCTTGTCGTTCACGGAGTAGCCGACGAGAGTCAGGATTGCCGCGATGGCCGTCAGGTTGAAGTCGAGTCCGGTCAGCGCGAAGAAGCCGATCGCCTTTGTCACGTCGAGGATGAGCGTGACGATTGCGCCGACTGCGAATGGCCATTCGAAGCGGTACCAGATGTAGAACAGCATCGCCAAGCTGGCGATGACGACCGACAGGATACCCGCCCATGCGAGCTCGCCGCTGACCTTGGGACCGATGACGTCGGTGCCCGTGACCGTTGCCGACGGGTCGATCTTGACGATCTCCGCCTTCAGCTTTTCAACGGCTGCGGTCTGCGCTTCTTCACCACCGTCCTGGCGCTGCGCACGCACGGCCATGGTGTTGTTGTCACCATAGGACTGCAGCGACACTTCGCCGAGGCCAAGGCTGTTCAGGCCTTCGCGGAAGCGGCCAAGATCGCTGGCCTCCGCGGTCTTCACCGACATCTGGATACCGCCACGGAAGTCGACGCCGTAGTTGAGGCCCGGATGGATGAAGAGGACGACGGAGGCGATCGAGAGGAGCGCCGAGACCGTCACGCCGAAGAAGCGCGCCTTCATGAACTGGATGTGGCGGCCGTAAGGGTTGAACATCATCGGGATCAGCGGCTTGATGTTCAGAACCTTGAGCTTACGACGACGGGTGATCTCGATCATCGTGACGCGAACGAAGGCGACCGATGTGAACATCGAGATGATCAGGCCGAGCGCCATCGTGACCGCGAAGCCGCGGACCGGGCCGGTGCCGAACCAGAACAGGATCGCCGCTGCGATCAGCGCCGTCATGTTGCCGTCGATAATCGTCGAGTAAGCGCGGCGGAAGCCGGTGTCGATCGCGGCAAAGGCGCTCTTGCCCTTACGCGTCTCTTCGCGGATGCGCTCGTTGATGAGAACGTTCGCGTCAACCGCAAGGCCGATACCGAGAACGACACCCGCGATGCCTGGCAGCGTCAGCGTTGCGCCGACGAGTGTCAGTGCCGAGAAGGTCAGGATCGTGTGGATGAGCAGCGCGAAGTTCGCGAGGAAACCCCAGGTGCCATACAGGATGAAGATGAAGACTGCGACGAGCACGAAGCCGACGATGCCGGAATAGATGCCCATGCGGATTGCGTCTGCGCCGANNTCGGCGCCAACGGTGCGTTCTTCGATGACCGTCAGCTTGGCGGGCAGGGCGCCGGCGCGCAGCATGGCGGCAAGCGTCGTTGCGCTGTCAGCCGAGAAGCTGCCGGAGATCTGGCCGGAGCCGCCGGTGATCGGTTCGCGGATAACGGGCGCGCTCAGCACCTTGTCGTCGAGGACGATGGCAAACGGATTACCGACGTTCTGACGGGTGATGTCGGCGAAGCGGGTTGCGCCGGCGCTGTCGAAGCGGAAGCTGACAACAGGCTCATGCGTGTTCGGGTCGAAGGAAACGCGGGCATCCGAGAGGCGGTCGCCCGAGATTTCGACGCGATCGAGAACCGGATAGCTGTTGCCCTGCTCGTCCTTGAGCATCGTCACGCCCGGTCCCGGCTGGTTGTTCGGGGCGAGCATGTGGAAGGACATCTTCGCGGTCGAGCCGAGAAGCTGGCGAAGGCGGGACGGATCCTGTGCGCCCGGAAGCTGCACGAGAACGCGGTTTCCGCCGATACGCTGGATCGTCGGTTCCGCAACGCCGACCTGGTCAACGCGCTGACGGATGACTTCAAGGCTCTGCTGAACGGCGGAGTCGACGTTGGCCGCGATGCCTGCCGGCGAGAAGGCGACGAGAATATTGCTGCCGCTGGTCGTCACAGCGAGATCCGACTGGCCGGCGCTGAGGCCGGTGGCAATGGCGTTGCCGAGCGTCTTCAACTGTGTGACGGCTTCGTCGGTCTGTGCCTGATCGTTCAGGGTAACGACGATCTGGTTCTGATTACGGACGATCGACTTCGTCTGGATGTTCTTCTCGCGAAGGACGCGACGGGCATCCTGGAGAAGAGACTGCAGACGTTCACGGGTCAGGTCCGCTTCGTCGACTTCCAGAACGAGATGCGAGCCGCCGCGCAGGTCGAGACCGAGAGAAACGCGGTTATGCGGCAGCCACGAGGGCAGACGGTCGAGCGTCGATTGCGGCAGTGCGTTCGGCAAAGCGATCAGAATGCCGAGGAGAATGATCACCGTATAGGTGAACACCAGCCATGGTGAATTACGCATGTTGTTGTTTATCCTTGATAACGCTTGAGCCTGCACTCCTCGCACAGGCGGCGTGTCTTAAAAGCAATGGAAAGCGCCGCATTGGCGCGCATTCATGCCGCTATCGCCGGAGGACCGTGCGAATCGTAGGCCTTGCCATCGGCGGCGCGAAGCTGCGGGCGGAAGGCGACGGGATAGGCGGGCGCCCCAAACGAAAGGAGCGCAATTCCAGGGACTGCTCCGACTACGGCATTGCCGGAATCGTAAGGAGCATATTTCGGTGTCGCCTTGCGCTCGGCGGCCAGAATGCCGCGGACGACGTCCCGCACGCTGACCTGCAGCGGCTGGCCATCCTTGCTGGACGAGGAAACAGAGTTCGGGCCGCGTGTCGGGCCGATCACGAGGCTGCCGCCGAGCAACAGGCCAAGATAGGCGAAAATGGCGACGACCAGAGAGAGCGCAACGCGACTGCTCATGCGGCGCGCGTCGAGCCTCATCTCGTGATCGTTTGGATTTTCAGCCTCGTACCGGCTCAACGGCGCAAAAGTCTCTCATTTTTTATCGGGAGAAGGCGTTTCCTCGGCTGCGATTGTAGCAGTCTCGGCCTCGTCTTCATAGCGCACACTGTCATGATGCAGTTGAGCCAGCCGGTCAACCATGCCCATGGCAATTTCCTGGCTTCGTGCGCTCAGGGCGCCGAGCTTAGTTGACCGAAAGACAGCTCGACAAAAGCTTGTATGCCGAGATCGTCTTGCCGCGATAGTAGCCTGTCCCCTGCCATGACCGGATCAACTGTTGTCCGGAAGGGCAGTTGAAGGGCTCGGTCGTCACGAAGAGAACATCCTGGCTGGTGGTTGCCGCCGGCAGCGCGAACGTCTGCTCATAGTAATTCTCCGGGGCGCCCTGCGGCGGCCGAGCAAAGATCGTCAGCGGTTGGTCCCTGAGCGTATGGAACATGTCCGCGAGCAGATCCCTGTTGTCGCTGACGATGGTCGAGACACCAGACTGCCGCGCGAGATCGGCGGCTTCCCGGCTGATTTCGCTCCGACCAAGGTAGCGTTTCATCACCTCGTCGCCATTGGGCAGAACGAGCTGGTGCGCGAAGATGGTTGCCAGTGGGAAGAGGATACTTGCGGCGCCGTTGATACCGAGTGAAATGCGCAGTCCCTTCGGCCACAGGCGCTGCAGCAGCCAAACGGCAAGCAGCGTTCCGGCCACATAAGCCGTTACCGCCCAGTTCGCATAAGCCTTGGCGATCAGCGCCTGAAGCGTGATCAGCGCGACAACCGGAACCGAGAGCCAGATCAGCAGCTGTTCGAATGAGTTGCTTCGTCCCCTGAGGGCGCGATAAGTGGCCCAGAGCATCGCGGCGAACACGATCGGCCCGACGACGCCGAACTGTGCGGCGAAGAACTCAAGGCCACGGCGAAGGTCGATTCCGATCGTGCCCCAATGCGCGATATCGGTCGTGTGCCTGACGGTCGTCGCATCGTGCGTGACGTTCCACCAGAGATTGGGCGAAGCAACCAGCAGGGCGGTAAGCACCGCTATGAAGAAATCGCGCCAGGATATCCGGGCAGACGGCAACAGGATTAGTGCTAGCAGACCGCCGGGAACGACGAAGAGTATCGCATATTTGGACAGGAAGGCGCAGCCGACGCCCAGCCCCATTGCCAGCGCGAGTGCTACGGACCGGCGTTCGCGCAGGCCGAAATAGGCAAACAGCGCGACCGCCAGGAAGAAGAGCAGCACGACGTCTGTCGAAAAGAAGACCGACGACAAGGCGACGCCTGGCAAGGTGATGTAGGTTGCCCCGACCCAGCCCTCGACCTCAGGCCCGATGAAGCGCTTGCTGATCTTCATCAGGACAACAGCTGTCGCCATGTGCACGAGCGGGCCGCAAAGCCTGATCCAGAAGATCGACGTC
>UBTY01000076.1 GCA_900468535.1 Hyphomicrobiales bacterium
TGCCCACCGCCGCCGGATCGTTCGCAAGGCCCCTATCCCTCGCAATATCCCTGACTACACTTGCGCACACACGCGCCTCTTCGCGCGATACAGATTGCATGAAGATTTGTCTCCGTTCGAAGTTCCCGCCCCAGGGAGGGGCGGGCCTTATTGATTAAGACTTAGAAGTCCATGCCGGCGCCTGCGGGCATTGCCGGCGCGGCGTCCTTCTTGGGCTTCTGAGCGATCATTGCTTCCGTGGTCACCAGCAGGCCAGCGACAGAGGCGGCGTCCTGGAGAGCGGTGCGCACGACCTTGGCCGGGTCGATGACGCCTTGCGCGTAGAGATCGCCGTACTCGCCGGTCTGGGCGTTCCAGCCATAGGAGAAGTCGGCTTTCTCGCGAAGCTTGCCGACGATGACGGAGCCTTCGGCGCCGGCATTTTCGGCAATCTGACGCACCGGTGCCTCGATGGCTCGGCGCACGATCTCGATCCCGACCTTCTGGTCCTGGTTTGCCGTCTGGAGATTGTCGAGCGCCTTGACGGCACGAAGCAGCGCAACACCACCGCCTGGCAGGATGCCTTCCTCGACGGCGGCCCGAGTTGCGTGCAGCGCATCGTCGACACGGTCCTTCTTCTCCTTGACCTCGACTTCGGTCGAGCCGCCGACGCGGATCACGGCAACGCCACCAGCGAGCTTGGCAAGACGTTCCTGCAGCTTCTCGCGGTCGTAGTCGGAGGTGGTCTCCTCGATCTGCGCGCGGATCTGGGCAACACGACCATCAATCTCCGCCTTGGAACCGACGCCGTCGATGATCGTGGTGTTTTCCTTCTCGATCGCCACCTTCTTGGCCCGGCCGAGCATGTTAAGGGTTACGGTCTCGAGCTTGATGCCGACGTCTTCGGAGATGACAGTGCCACCCGTCAGGATGGCAATATCCTCCAGCATCGCCTTGCGGCGGTCGCCGAAGCCTGGAGCCTTGACAGCAGCGATCTTCAGACCACCGCGCAGCTTGTTGACGACAAGCGTTGCGAGCGCCTCGCCTTCGACATCTTCAGCGATAATCAGCAGCGGCTTGCCGGACTGCACGACGGCTTCGAGAACAGGCAGCAAGGATTGCAGGTTCGACAGCTTCTTTTCGTGGATCAGGATATAGGGGTCCTCGAACTCGACGCGCATCTTGTCCTGATTGGTCACGAAGTAGGGGCTGAGGTATCCACGGTCAAATTGCATGCCTTCAACGACTTCAAGTTCAGTGTCGGCGGTCTTGGCTTCCTCGACGGTTATGACACCCTCGTTGCCGACCTTTCCCATGGCCTCGGCAAGGTAACGCCCGATTTCGGAATCGCCGTTTGCCGAGACAGTGCCGACCTGGGCGATTTCCGAGTTGTTGGTAATCTTGCGGGCGCGGGCCTTGAGTTCGTTGACGACAGCATCCACCCCAAGGTCGATACCCCGCTTGAGGTCCATCGGGTTCATGCCGGAAGCAACAGCCTTGGCGCCTTCCTTGACGATGGCCTGGGCAAGAACGGTGGCGGTGGTCGTACCGTCGCCGGCAAGGTCGTTGGTCTTCGACGCCACCTCACGCAGCATCTGGGCACCCATGTTCTCGAACTTGTCCTCCAGTTCGATTTCCTTGGCGACGGAGACGCCGTCCTTGGTGATGCGTGGCGCACCGAACGACTTGTCGATCACGACGTTGCGGCCTTTGGGGCCGAGCGTGACCTTCACGGCATTGGCAAGCACGTCGACCCCACGCAGCATGCGTTCACGGGCATCGGTGTTGAATTTGACTTCCTTCGCAGCCATTTGTTCACTCCTTCAATAGGCAGCTTTTTGACTGATATGCGGTAATGCGTGACTACGCGGCCTGCTTCTGCTCGGCCTGAGCTTCGACAATGCCCAGAACGTCGCTTTCCTTCATGATCAGCAGGTCTTCGCCATTGATCTTGATCTCGGTGCCAGACCATTTGCCGAACAGGATGCGGTCGCCCGCCTTGACGTCGAGGGCCTGGATCTGGCCGGCTTCATTGCGCACGCCAGATCCGACGGCAATGACGTCGCCTTCCTGCGGCTTTTCCTTGGCAGTATCGGGAATGATGATCCCGCCCTTGGTCTTCTCCTGGGATTCGACCCGGCGAACGAGAATGCGATCATGAAGCGGTCTGAACGACATGTTTTCCTCCATTGGACAAAAAAGATGACGCAAAATTCCCTACCGAACCGGATGACCAGTCCGGGCGGGCGCGAACCTCCTTGAGCGTTCGCGGGCAAAATCTATTTTTGTGTTTTTTCGATTTCAAGAGGGGTCAAAGGAAAAATTAGCACTCGATGTCGTTGGCTGCTAACATGCT
>UBTY01000075.1 GCA_900468535.1 Hyphomicrobiales bacterium
TTTTGCGGCAGACGCTATTCAGATGGGCTGGCCAGAATGGCCGACCTTTTCATTTGCGACAGGCTTAGGCCTTGTAGGCTTCAACAGCGCCCGGGAGCTTGCTCCAGGTGGCGTACCAGGTGTTGAAAAGCGCGAACTGGGCTTCGACGTAGCCACGCTGGCTTGGCGTCAGCGCGTCGGTTTCGTTGAAATGCAGCGTGTATTCCTTGTCGCCCTTCAGCACCATCATGTGCTTGAAATAGAGAACAAGATCGGCGCCTTCATCAAAGGACGACAACACTGCCAGGGCCTGCTCCAGTTCCTGGGCACGCAGACGCGCATCGACGTCGCCCTTGGCCGCGGCCTGCGACAGATTGCAGAGATGGATGACTTCCTTCGGCAGGACGTTGCCGATGCCGGTGATCGCGCCGGTCGCGCCGCAGTTGACGAAGCCGTGGAAAACGGCCGTATCGACACCGATCATCAGCGAAACGCCATCGTCCTGGCTGGTGATGTACTCAGCCGCGTAGCGCATGTCGGCGGGACCGCCGAATTCCTTGAAGCCGACGAGGTTCGGGTGCTCGGCACGGATTGCGAAGAACAGGTCGGCGCGGGTCGCAAAGCCGTAGTAGGGGCTATTGTAGATGACGGCCGGAAGGTCAGGAGCCGCCGCCAGGATCGCCTTGAAATGCGCCTTCTGGGCGACGACCGACGAGCCGCGGGAGAGAACGCGCGGAATGACCATCAGGCCCTGCGCGCCAACCTTCTGCGCATGGGCAGCGTGGGCGACGGCGGAAGCCGTGTTGACGGCGCCGGTGCCGACGATGACAGGCACGCCAGCCTTGACGAGGCGCTCGACGCCTTCCATGCGCTGGGCGTCCGTCAGCAAGGGCCAATCGCCCATCGAGCCGCAATAGACGACCGCCGACATGCCCTGAGCGATAAGTTCCTTGCCCTTGCGGACCAGGCCCTCGAAATCCGGGCTGCGGTCTTCCTTGCAAGGCGTCATCAATGCCGGAATGACACCGGAGAAAATCTTGGCTTTCATGCTAACTCCTGTTGGCCGAATGGACTGACATCGCCGTGGCTATAAAACCTGCGCGGGAGCCGTGCCCTCGAGAGATACAATAGCGCCTTGTATTTTATTTGTCGACAAAAAATCGACAATCGCTCACAGCGCGATGTCGATGCGCTCGTTTCTGGAGAAAAACGTCTGAATTTGCTTCACAATCTGCTCGGCATGCGCCTTCGCCAGCCGGTCCGCGGCCTCGGTATCGCGGGCGGCGATGGCGGCGATAATATCCTCGTGCTCGTCGACGAACTGCTGCGGCAGGCGGTCACCATAGGACTGGTAGTACAACCTGAGTATCCGCCGCCCCTCGTCGAGAAGGCGATTGAACAGGCCTGTGAAATAGGGATTTCTGCCGGCTTCGGCGATCGCCGAGTGAAGCGCCGCGTTGGTCGCGATCATCGCGAGCGCGTCCTGCGCTTCGGCAGCCGCAGCGAACCGCGCCTGATGTGCCCTGATGATGGCGATGTCCTCAGGGCGATGATACTGCGCGGCGAGCTTCGTCGTAACGCGATACATCAGAACGAGCGCGTCGAAGAAGGTGTGCATATTGAGGAAGTCGATGTTCGCAACCATCGTCGATCGGTTGGGAAGCGTATCGATCAACCCCTCGCCGGCAAGCCGCACGAGTGCTTCGCGAATCGGCGTGCGCGACATCTTGAACCGTTCCGCCAGCTGCAACTCATCGATCGGGCTGCCGGGCGGCAGCACCAGATCGAGAATCTCATCGCGCAGGAGCTCGTAGACCACCTTGACGCCGGAACCGCGTTTACGTTCAGGAGGAAAACTTGCATCGGTGTTGGTCATCAGGCGAATCCTTATCTCGACACCATCGAGTAAGTTCCGATCTTCGCCGGATCAATAGATTTCGTCGCGATATCGGGGTCTATCTATACCCTTTCCGCGATATTCTGCATCTACACGACAGACAGCGGTCAATCGTCGTTGGGTATGCGAGAATCGACGCCTGTCGTTTCGATGTTGTTCCTGACGTGATGCACGCCATCGACGGCGAGCGCCGCAAGTTCGACCTTCCTGGCCATGCCGATCGTTTCGACGTGCCCTTCCAGCGTAACGGTATGACCTTCCGCATGCACATCGATGCTGTCGATGTCGACATCTGGAATGTTTTCGAGACTGTCGGTAACCTTGGCCTCCAACTCGTCGCTATCCTCTCGATCGATCATTCCCGGGCGAAGATTGTCTTTCAAACCGTTTTCATTGCCCTCTTCATCGACGCCATCGATGCGAAATCCGCTGTTACCGTCAGGATCTGCGGCACCATAGGGCCGGTTGGCAGAAGCACCCGGATTTGGCCCCTTGTCCGCATAGGGCCAACCCTCTTCGATATCGCGCTCCTCGAAGTCGCGATAATCTTCCTCGCGCGATAGGTCGTCCTTGTCCTTGGCCATCTCAGTTTCTCCGTTTCGTTGCGCTGTTGAAGAGAGAAACTCATCGATCCCTGAATTGTTCGGCGTCACGCCACCAGACTTTCGGATAGCTTCCAGTCGCCTCGCTGTCGGCTGATTGCGCCATTCCGAATTCGGAGCAATAGTCCGTGTTCTACCATGACTATACCGAGGAACGGCAGAATGGATCGCATCGACGCAATGAAAGTCTTCGTCACGGCCATCGACGAGGGCAGCCTTGCCGGCGCTGCACGCACATTGAAAAGATCGCCGACCGCGGTCAGCCGCGCGCTTGGCTTTCTCGAAGCGCATGTGGGCGTGGAACTAGTACACAGAACCACCCGAACCCTAAAGCTGAGCGAAGCCGGCCAACGCTATCTGGCTGCCTGTCGGCGCGTGCTTGTCGATCTCGAGGAGGCCGACATTCTGGCTGCCGGAGAACGGTCGGCGCCACGCGGCACCCTCAGCATTTCCGCACCCCCGATCCTGGGCGAGGAGATCTTGCGGCCGATCGTGGACGAATTCCTCGACCTGCATCCGGCCGTGTCTGTCCGCCTCCTCATGCTTGACCGCTTTGTGAACCTCGTGGACGAAGGCGTGGATCTCGCCGTCCGCATCGGCCAACTGCAGGATTCGTCGCACATCTCGACCCGGCTCGGCGGCGACGTCCGGCGCGTCGTCGTCGCCTCGCCTGATTATCTCGAAAAGCATCCCCCAATCGAAGAGCCGTCGGATCTGGCGACACACGAGATCGTCGCCTTCAGCAATTTCGGCCTCGATTCCTGGAGCTTCACCCCGCCTCCGGGCTCGAGTATTGCCCGCACCGTTCATTTCACGCCCCGGTACATCGTCAACAGCGTGCGCTCGGCGGCTGCATCGGCAGCGGCCGGCGTGGGTATCACGCGTCTCTATTCGTACCATGTGGCTCGGTATGTCAGCGAAGGCCGCTTGAAGATCGTATTGCCCGAGGCGGAGCACCCCGCCCTGCCCGCACATCTGTTGGCGCCACAGGGGCGCATGTCCGTTCCGAAAGTGCGGGCATTCGTCGATTTTGCCGTGCCGCGTCTGCGGTCGGAATTTGCACGAATGGCTTCCGAAGCAGCGTTCTAGCTCATTATGCCGAATTTCGGATGATTGTCGTCCAAGCAGCGGCAATTCTCTCGTGATCCGGATGGACCTAAATCAGGTGCACCAACGCCGAGGGCTTGGGGGACGGTCTCGAAAGACCGCCGCACCTTGAAAGGATCATATCATGAGCACGGAACAGAAGGTCGCTATCATCACCGGCGCATCGCAGGGTATCGGCGCTGCACTGGTTCAGGCCTACAGGGATCGGAACTACCGCGTCGTCGCCACGTCACGCTCGATNNTCGCGAAGCCATCGAGCGTTTCGGTCGTGTCGACACGCTGGTCAACAACGCCGGCGTCTTCCTCGCCAAGCCCTTCGTGGACTTCACGCAGGAAGACTACGATCACAACATGGGCGTGAACGTCGCCGGCTTCTTCCACATCACCCAGCGTGTCGCCGAGCAGATGCTGAAGCAGGGCTCAGGCCACATCGTCAACATCACCACGAGCCTGGTCAACCAGCCGATCGCCG
>UBTY01000066.1 GCA_900468535.1 Hyphomicrobiales bacterium
AATTCGTGCGGAAAGCGCGTCGCCTGATCCGGCCGTAGGCCAACCGCGGCCATCAACTCGGAGACCCGCGCAGCGCGATGCTCCTTCGGAATCAACCGGTGGATTTCCAGCGGTTCCGCGAGCTGCGTGGCAATGTTCAGGCGACGGTCGAGCGCCGCAAGAGGGTCCTGATAAACCAACTGCATCTTCGCTCGCAGTCTTCGCCAGTCCGAGGTGCCTCGTGCAGGCATCTCCCGGCCTTCAAAGCGAACCTGGCCTTCCTGTGCATCATCGATGCCAAGCAGCATGCGCCCAAGTGTCGACTTTCCAGAGCCGGATTCGCCGACGATGCCCAATGTCTCACCCGGCATGACGGCGAGTGAGATTCCATCGACCGCGCGCACCGGCGTCGCATGACCAAACAAGCCACGGCGAACATGGTAGATGCGAACGAGGTCGCGCGCTTCAATCAACGGCGTCATTGCATCGCCCCTTCTGCTATCCAACCCTTTGTCTCGACGACGATCGGCGCCTGTGAGACCGGGCGTGTGCACGCGAGCCAGCGACCGTCGCCTATCGAAACCAGCGGTGGCAACTCGTGGCGACAGGCCTCGACGGCGCGGGAACAGCGCGGTGAAAACGAACAGCCTTGCGGCAGGGATCTGGGATCGGGAACAGTCCCGGCAATCGGGATCAGGCGCTGGCGAGGACCGTCGATACTGGGGATGGCGTCAAAGAGCCCACGCGTATAGGGGTGGCGCGGGTTGGCGAATAGCTCGCTCACGCTGCCTTCCTCGACGATGCGTCCCGCATACATCACGCAGACCCGGTCGCAAACCTGCGACACGGCGCCGAGATCATGACTGATGAAAACGGTGGCCATCCCCGTTTCCGCCCTGAGAGAAATGAGCAGATCAAGGATCTGTGCCTGGATCGTCGCATCGAGCGCCGTCGTCGGCTCGTCGGCAATCAGGAGGTCCGGCTCGCCGGCAAGCGCCATGGCAATCATCAGTCGCTGACACTGGCCGCCTGAAAACTCATGCGGATAAAGATCGAACCGGCGGCGGACATCGGGTATGCCGACCATGTCCATCAGACGCCACGCTTCCTTCTTTGCGGCCTCGCCGCGCAGGCCGCGATGGATGCCAAGCGCCTCGGTAATCTGGCCGCCAATCTTCAGAACCGGATTGAGCGAACTCGACGGATCCTGGAAGATCATCGCGACCCGACCGCCACGGATGTGCTCGAGCGCGGATCGCGGAGCTCCGCGCAGTTCCTGACCGTCGATTTTCACCGAACCGCCAACGCTGGCCTTGCCGGGCAACAGGCCGAGGGCGGCAAGCCAGGTCACCGACTTTCCGCAGCCGGATTCGCCAACCAGGCCGAGGGCTTCGCCTGTTGCAATGTCGAGATCGATCCCGTGCAGAACCTGCACGCCGTCGAACGCGACTTTCAGCCCGCGCATTTCCACGAGCTTGGTGGGAGTGGTGCTCATCTGTTCGCCATTCCTGTCGATCGTCTGCGTCCGTAACGAACGAGATGGGTCCGGCAACTCATGCCGCCGGACCCGGTTTCACCGCCGAAATCAGCTCGGCCAGTTGTTGGAACGGAAGTCCATCGCGAAGGCCGGTGCGGCCTTCCACTTCAGCGACGACTTCATGCCGGTGAAGACTGCGTTCTGGTGGAGGACCTGATAGACGGGATCTTCGCGCTCGCAGATCTCCAGCATGCGGGCGAAGGCCTTCTTGCGCTGCGCATGATCGGTGCTGGTTTCCAGGATCTGAGACATCTGGTTGACCTCAGCGTTCGACCAGTCCTTCTTCTGCTGCACTTCGCCGTTCGGGCCGAACTGGGCAACGATCGAGGAAACCGGATCGTTGAAGTTGGCGGAGGCCGACCAGTCACGCACGCCCTTGACGCCTGCCGGATCGTGGATCTGGCCCCAGTTTTCCTTCATTTCGATCTCGACGTTGAGGCCGACCTGCTTCCACATCTCCACCATGATCTGACCGTTGGCAGTCTGGTTGGTGTAGTAGTTGTTGAGCAGACGGAACGGGATCGCGTCGCCCTTGTAGTTGGCCTGCTTCAGAAGGTCCTGCGCCAGCGTCGGATTGTATTCCGGAACGGTCCAGCCTTCGACGAACATGTCGCCATAGAACGGGAACTGAAGGCCCGCCGGGATCTTCGTCTGGCCAGCCCACAGCGCCTCGACGATCGCCTGACGGTCGATCGAATGCGTCATGGCGCGGCGAACCAAGGGGTTCTGCAGAATGGGGTTCTGCGTGTTGAAAACGGAGATGCGATGATTGTTGATCGTCGCGCCCTGCACTTCAAAGCCAGCAGCATTCTGAACCGTAGCGATCTGGTCGGGCGGCAGGTCGCAGGCGAAATCATACTCGCCGGACAGCAGGCCGTTGACACGAGAGGCAACCTCGGGAACTTCGACAAAACGGATCTGCTCGAGCGGCGGGCGGCCACCCCAATACTCGTCGAATGCCACCAGCGTCAGCGACACGTCAGGCTTGAATTCAGCGACCATGTAAGGACCCGTCGTAACCGGCTTGCGCGCCCAGTCGACATAGGTTGCCGCCTCGTCCCAGGCGCGGCGGTTGGCGATCTGGCTGCCGAAGGCGTACAGGCGACCTTCGAGCGTCACGTCAGGCGTCGCGTTGTGGAAACGCACGGTGTATTTGTCGACTGCCTCGACACCGGCGAGGGCCGGCCACAGGCGGCGACCCACACCGGGAATCGTTGCCGGCAGTTCCTTCACCGACGTCGGCTTGTTCTCATCTTCGAAAATGGTCTTGCCGCCAGCCGGCTGCGTGCTGCCGAAGACGCGCTGCGAGGAGAAGCTGAAGACGACATCTTCGGCAGTCAGTTCGTCGCCGTTGTGGAACCTGACGCCCTGGCGCAGCTTGAGTTCCAGCGTCTTGTCGTCGATGCGCTTCCAGTCCGTGGCGAGACCGGCGACAGGACCCTGATTGCCCATCCAGTCGCGCAGGATCAGGCCTTCCCACAGGTTCGGGAAGAACACGCGCTCGCCGACGTTCGACTGCTCGTTCCAGATGTCGAGCGTGTTGTTGTTGGTGATCTTCTGAACCGCGATCGTCACGGACGGGCGCTTGCCCTGGCTGAATGCAAAGCGCGGCAAGATCGCGGCGCCTGCCGTTGCACCAAGCAGCCCCAGAGCGCTGCGTCGATTGATTGAAAGCATGAAAGTCTCTCCTTTGACGAGGTTTTCTCGGATGCGGCCCGGTACAAATGTCGCGGTGTTTTAGGGCCGGGTGCGTGTCGTTTTCTTAATGATGCGATGAAGTTTTCATGACATTTAAGATACTGTATTTATTCATTAATATTGAATATTACGGACGCAGGAATTCATCCTGAAACCTTCCGGATTTCAGGTCTTGATGCTCGTTCTCGAGCCAGATCAGCACTGCAAATTACAGATCGCGCCCCGTTTCCCGTGGCTCGGTCATGATGTTCCCAAAAGGCTCTGCGCCGTGATCTCGTCTGTCATCAAACCGTTGATCAGACGTCCTCTCAGCGCTCCTTGAATGGCTGCTTCTTTCCGCGCGCCCTTTGCCACTCCGATCACCAAGGTTCTACTGCAGGACGGAATGGGCGCGCTCGCGACCCGATCGTTGGTGATCCCCTCGACCAATTTGCCGTCCTTGTCGAACGTCCAACCGACGATCTCGCCCACTACTCCGGCCTGTTGAAGGCGCTTCAGCTCGTCTTTCAGAATGAAGCCATCAAGGAAGAGCGGCGCTTCCGGCCCCACGTCCCCGATGCCGACAAAGGCAACGTCCGCGCGCGCCGCAAGCGACAGCGTCTGGCGGATGACGGGCTGGCTATGAAGGATGGTTCGCTCCTGCTGCGACGATGCGATGACGGGAACCGGCATCGGGTAGCATTTCGCGGTGATCATGTCGGCAAGCTTGAAGACGACATTGTAGAACCAGACCGAACCTTCGCGGGTGATGTTGCCGGTCAAGGAGACGATCTTGTGCTGCCGCGCCTCCATCGGCACCATTTCCTCGACCGCGGCCTTGAGGGTGTGACCCGTGCCGATGGCGATCACCGCAGGCTTGTCGCAAGCCAGCCGACGCTCGAGCTCGGCGGCTACTGCCTGAGCAAGACCACCGCTGAGACCCAACGCCTGATCTCCCGAGGGAATGACCTCTACGAACTGAAGCGCAAACTTGCTTTTCAGCCGCGCCGCAAGGCTCATACAATCGCCAACTGGGTGATCGAGGCGGATCTTGATCAGCCCCTGCTGTACCGCGCGCGACACAAGCCGCTGGGCGGTCTGCCGTGAGACACCGAGCTTCTGCGCGATTTCGTCCTGGCTGTGGCCGCCGATGTAATAGAGCCACCCGGCCTTGGCGGTGAAATCGAGCCGACTGCTGTGGTCATCGCGCTTCAAGGTCATATGGCAGCCCTCCCCCGTCGCAACATTCGCGGGAACCGTTCGTCGGCTATCGTCAACGAAAAGGCGCCAACCGTTCTCAAGCCTCGACCTCCATTGGTCGCTCTGCCCGCGCTCGGTAAGCACCGAGCCGTTGAAGAAGCAGCCTCAACTCGCCGGCGCCGAACGCGACGTCTTCAGCGCCCGCCGCCATCAGGACTTCCCGCCGCCCCGAGCGCGGATCGTTCGGATCCACGAAGCCGATTGCCCTCACGCCGGCTGCAAAAGCCGCCTGTATCCCCGCCGGGCTGTCATCGATCATGACGCTACGCTCGCGGCTCGCATTCATTTTCGACAGGCAAAGCTCGACGAGATCCGGCGACGGCTTGGGCGCTGCCACCATCTCGGCGCTGAATACGTTCGGAGCAAAATCCGCCCAGAGCGGAAGAAGGCCGAGGCTGTTGCCAAGGCGCTCGACGGTGCTGTTTGAAGCCACGCATTTTGCGACGTCGAGCTCAGCAACGATGTCGCCGATGCCCTCCATCGGTCGAAGCTCGCGGCGGAAAGCGGCATATATGTCCGCATGCCATGCAGCCAGAACCGCATCGACATCGGCCAGACCGCGCTCGACGAGCGCTTCCCGCAGTTCACTTTCCGACTTCCCGGTAAATTCGATCAGTATCTGGCGTGGCGTCATATCGACGCCCGCCTGGGTTACGGCATGCGCAAGTGTGCGGGCCGAAATCGATTCGCTATCGATCAGCACGCCATCACAATCAAAAATCAGCAGATCGAAGTCGGTCATCAATTCACTATTCAGCTGGGCATCCCAAAGATTGGGACGCGTCGAAGTTCGAGATGTGGGGTGCTATCAGACGCCCGTATCGCGGGATCCGGCGCGGATCGAAAGAGCCAGAACAGGATCGTCGCTGGTGATCCAGCCGACACCCTGACCAAGCCAATGCTCCAGTGCCTCTTCGTCGTTCAGGGCCCAGCAGCACAGGCGATCGCGAGAAGCGATTGCAGTCACCTCCTGCCAGTTCGTTGCGAGCAATGATTTCTCGATGGCAACGATGTCCGCAATTGCTGCCGCTTTGCTGATGGTCGTGGTCACGCCAAGCTTTTCCGAGGATTTGGCATTGATCGAGCAGAGACGGCCGATCTCGGGCGCGACGCGTCGGCACTCTTCGAGGACGTCGAGATTGAAACTCGTCAACAAGCTGCGCCCGGCAAGGCCATGACGCCGGAGAGCGGCGGCGGCCAGAGCTTCGAGCCCCTCGTAGGGCACGCCGCTGACATCCGCTTTAAGCTCGACATGGAGATCGACCGGCCTTGTGCCGACAAAAAGGGAGAGCACTTCATCAAGGGTTGGGATCGGCTCCTCGGCCCCCTTCAGACGCGTCGCCAGACGTTCGGCAGTCGAGAGCGTCCTCACCTCGCCCGCGCTTTCGACGGTACGCTCTAGCGTGGCATCATGAATGACGATCAGTTCGCCCGCATCCGTCAGATGCACGTCGAATTCGATGGCATCGACCGCAAGCTCGAGCGTTCTTCTGAAGCCCTCGAGCGAGTTTTCCGGCCACAGGTTCCGCGCACCGCGATGCCCAACAATTTTCGTCATGGGAAATAACCTTCATCAAAAAGACAACCGATCAGATCGATCGCCGCGCCATCTCGGCGAAGCATCGATCGTCGACTTCATCACACCGGCCCGGGGATGACGCTGGCAGGGTGGTATAAGGAGCGCACATAACCGTTGCGTGACATCTGCCTCCACGGGTGGGCAAATGCTCATAGGCTTTGGAACAGCACACGCTGGGCAGCGCGGAAGCCCTGCTTTGAAGGGAAAGACGTAGGCGCCGGAAGCAATCTCAGCGTCTAAGGGATCGAATGGGCTCGCACCGAGCCCATTTCATTGTCAGTTTTATCGAGCGGCTGATATTTCTTCTCGTCCACGCAGCGAGTGCTTCATCGCGCGCAGAAAATGGTCGTTCTCGTCAACGCTGCCGATACTGACGCGAATGAACGTTTCATAGCCTAGCTGTTTCCACGGCTTGACGATAACACCCTCTTTCAAGAGCTCTTCAGCTAGCAGCGCGGCATTGCCGCCGCAGTCGAAGAAGACGAAATTGCCCTTGGAGGGAGCCGGCCTCATGCCGAGCTGCTTGAGACCATCGGCGACGCGCGCGCGTTCTGTCAGGGCCAGTTCGACTGTCCGACGCAGGTGTGCTTCATCGCCAAGAGCAGCCATCGCGGCATGCTGCGCAAAGGCGTTCGTGTTGAATGGCGTGCGCACGCGATTGAAGAAATCGCAAAGCTGCAGGCTGGAGGCGATCCCAAAGCCGATCCTCAATCCCGCTAGGCCGTAGGCTTTCGAGAAGGTTCGCAATACGACCCAGCTTTGGTCGGAGGCCTTCAACAGGTCGATCGTCGACGGATAGTCATCGCCAGCAGCATACTCCGCATAGGCCTCGTCAATGACGAGCAGCGTATCCTTGTCGACCGCTCGCAGAAATTCGGCAAAGTCATCGTGTCCGATCCATGATCCCACCGGGTTCATCGGGTTTGCAAAGAGTATCATTCGCGGTCGGCGTTTCGCCGCCTCGATCAGCGCCGGCACATCGATCGTGAGATCCGCTCTGACCTCGATGCGCTCGACGCGGCCACCCATCAGGACGGCGTAATCTTCATGAAGCGGAAAGGACGGATAGAGCGTGGTGACGATATCATCAGGCCTGACGACCGCGCGGCAGATGATCGCGATCAGATCCTCGGAACCATTCCCCAGGATGACCTGATCGGTATCGACATCGAGTTTTCCGGCAATGGCTGCACAGAGTTCATGGCCTCTCGGATCGGGATACAGGCGAACCAATTCCGCTGCCCTGTTCTGGAAATCGAAGGCGCTCGCAGAGGCCCCGAAGGGGCTCTCGTTCGAACCGAGTTTCGAAATGACCGAAGGATTATAGCGCTCGCGAACCTCCTCCAAAGTCAGTCCGGAATTGTAGCGAGGAATACCGATCACTTCATCGCGGATATGTCTCGTCGTATCTGACATCTGTGCCTCACTGTCTGTAAACCGAAGGAAGCATAAGAAGGCATCTCCGAGTTGTCGATATATGTATAGACATTATTTGCGATCGGTGCTTGGATTGGGAAAACGAGAGGAACAGACGATGGCAGACACGCTTTTCAGCCTGGAAGGAAAGGTGGCCGTGGTCACCGGCGCCAGCCGCGGCATCGGGCAGTGGATCGCGATCGCGCTTGCCCGGGCAGGAGCCGATCTCTGTGTGACGGCACGCAATGAAACGTCTCTGGCGGAAACCCGCGCGGAAATCGAAAAGCTCGGCAGACGGTGCGTCACCAGTGCTCAAGACGTGACGGACATCAAATCGATCGAAGAGACGCTGGAGCGTTTCAAAGCTTCGTTCGGCGCGATCGACATTCTCGTCAACAATGCCGGCTACGAACAGGTCTCGCCTTCGCTGGACGTCGATGAAGAGATCTGGGATGCAATCATCGGCACCAATCTCAAAGGTGCGTTCTTCTGGTCGCAAGCAGCGGCGCGCCAGATGGCCAAGCAGCCGGAAGGCGGCAGCATCGTCAATCTCTGCTCACTCACGTCCTACGTCGGCATTCCGACGGCAGTGCCGTACGGCTCGTCGAAGTCGGGATTGCTCGGCATGACCAGGGCATTGTCCGCCGAATGGGCTCCTCTTGGAATCCGTGTCAACGCCGTGGCGCCCGGCTACTTCAGAACGGCGATGACCGAGGGCTTTTATCAGGACGAAGGCTGGTCCTCGCGGATGCTGGACAAGATCCCGCAGAAGCGCTTCGGCGACGCGGCTGATATCGGCGGCGTTGTTGTTTTTCTGGCCGGCAAAGCCTCGGCCTATGTGACCGGCCAGTGCATTCCGGTCGACGGCGGCTTCCTCGCCTCCATTTGATTGCGGGGATCAAATCGGCTGCTTGACAGGCTTTCGAGGTTGATGTCTAAGGATGTATAGACATATAAAGACAATTATAAAAGTGGAACACTGAGGTCTCAGACCTCAACAACGCTGCCGGTCCGCGAAGGTCGGTGCCTTGCTAATTTGATATTGGCGGTTGCTGCCATGCAATCCGGCGGATATGCCGTGCTTGCAATAGGCGAACTGCGCGAATTTTGATGTCCGGCACAGCTGCGCTGGCTGGATTTCGGCTGCCCGTCGTTCGCGGCGTTAACAAGGATCTTACGCATGGTTGAAGTCTCATTCCACGAATACTCGAAGCTCAGCGCCACCGAGAAAGCTCAGCTTCTGCGACGATCCGAAACGGACATTTCGAGCTTCATCGAAAAAGTGCAGCCGATCCTCGAGGCCGTCCGGACCGAGGGCGACCGCGCTGTTGCACGCTTTGGCCGCGAACTCGACAAGGCCGACGTTTCAGAGGCGACGATCAAGGTGACTGAGGCCGAGTTCGACGCCGCCTTCAAGGGCGTTGCCGAAGACGTGATCGAAGCCATCAAGTTCGGCATCGAGAATATCCGGCACTTCCATGAGGAACAGAAGCCCGAAGCGATGTGGCTGAAGGAAATTCGGCCGGGCGCCTTCGCCGGCGACCGCTTCACGCCGATCCAGTCTGTTGCTCTCTACGTACCGCGCGGCAAGGGCTCGTTCCCATCGGTCACGATGATGACCTCGGTTCCCGCCGCCGTCGCCGGCGTTCCCAATCTCGCGATCGTCACGCCCCCTGCGCCTGACGGAAGCGTCGATGCCGCGACGCTTGTTGCTGCGCGCCTCGCTGGTGTCGACACGGTCTACAAGGTCGGCGGTGCGCAGGCCGTTGCGGCGGTTGCCTACGGCACGGAAACGATCAAGCCGGCCCTGAAGATTGTCGGACCCGGCAGCCCATGGGTCGTCGCAGCAAAGCGGTGCCTGGCTGGCGTCATCGATACGGGACTGCCCGCCGGCCCGTCGGAAGCGATGATCTTTGCCGACGATACCGTCCATGGCGGCCTCGCGGCGCTCGATCTGTTGATCGAGGCCGAACACGGACCCGATTCCTCGGCCTATCTTGTCACGCACAGCCGCCGCGTAGCGGAAGAAGCCTTGGCTGCGCTGCCCGAACATTGGGCGCGGATGACGGAGCAGAGAGTGCAGTTCTCCAGCACGGTCCTTTCCGGGAAGTGCGGCGGCATCGTCCTCACCTCGTCGGTCGAGGAGAGCTATGAGTTCGTCAACGCCTATGCGCCGGAACATCTGGAAATCCTGTCGCAGGATCCGTTCGCACATCTCAGCCACATCACCGAGGCCGCGGAGGTTCTGATGGGCCCCTACACACCTGTCAGCATCGGGAACTTCTGCCTTGGCCCGAATGCGGTGCTGCCAACCAGCCGCTGGGCCCGCACATACGGTCCGTTGTCAGTGACTGACTTCGTCAAGCGCAGCTCCATCGGCTACGTCACGGCGCCGGCATATCCCGAGTTCGCAAAGCGCGCCCACAAGCTTGCCGAGTACGAAGGGTTTTCCTCTCATGCTCACGCCGTTTCCTCGGTCCGCGACGCCTATCTCAACAAGGCGAAGGGCTGATCGATGAAAGCCGTGCGCCTCTATGACGCCGGGGACCTCAGGGTGGAGGAGGTCGAGGCACTTCCGCACCCGCCGACGGGCTATGTCACCATCGATGTGCGCGCGGCCGGGATTTGCGGATCTGACCTTCACAATTTCCGGACAGGCCAATGGATCAGCCGGCGGCCTTCCGTCGCCGGCCATGAATTCTGCGGGCGCGTCTCGGCAGTTGGAGACGAAGTTGCCGATCTGGCGGTCGGCGATCTTGTTGCGGTCGATTCCCGTTTCTATTGTGGCCGATGTGAAGCCTGCAGATCGGGTCATACCAATATCTGTGAAAACCTCGGCTTCGTCGGTGAGGTATGCGACGGCGGCTTTGCCGAGCAAGCGCAACTGCCCGCACGGCTGGTTCTGAAGCACGAGCCATCACTCAACCCGACCGTCGCCGCGATGGCCGAGCCGCTCGCCGTTGCACTCCATGCGGTCAGGCGTCTGAACGTACCGACGGGCGAACCCGTCATCCTGATTGGATGCGGCACGATCGGCGGTCTCTGCGGATTGCTGCTGTCGCATCTTCACGACGGCAAACTGCTGTTTGCCGACCGGAACGCAAACCGCGCCGAACTGGTCGCCGGTATCTGTGGCGGCTCGACGATCGCGTTGGACAAAAAAGCGGTGCGGGATGCACTGAGCGGCACCCGACTTCGCTACGCCGTGGACGCAACGGGCAGCACTGCTGCGATCGAGCAGGGCCTGGATCTGCTTGACGGCGGTGGCGCACTGGCGCTCGTCGGGATCAGCCACGGCCGCCTGAACCTGGACCCAAATATTCTGGTCGAGCGCGAGATCGCTCTCATCGGTTGCCATGCCTACGAAACCGAGCTTCCCGACGCCATCGACCTGCTGCCCCGGCTACAGCCTGCCCTTCTCGAGTTCGGTGAGGTCTTGGCCTCTCTGGACGAGATACCCGATGCCTACCACCGGCTGCTCGAAGGGCGAAGCGACAAGCTGAAGACCGTCATTCGTATCGCTGATTGAAACCACGCATGCTGCAACAGAGATGGAGACACGTTTGACTGGCCTCTCAAACACGGCATCACCGCTATACGAGAAGGTGAAGGACTTCGTGCTCGATAACATCGGGAACGGCAACTGGCCGCAGGATGCCAAGCTGCCGTCCGAGCACGATCTGGTGTCCTCGCTCGGCGTTTCGAGAATGACGGTTCATCGCGCGCTTCGCGAGTTGACCGCGCAGGGGCTGCTTCGCCGCGTGCAAGGCGTCGGGACCTTCGTTGCGCCTCCCAAGGCGCAATCCACCTTGATCGAGATCAGCAACATCATCAGCGAAATCAAGGCGCGCGGCAGCCGACATCGGGCCGAGGTTGTGTTGCTCGAGCGTATCGAGCATCCGGACCCGACGCTGCTGCGCGCCTTCGAATTCAAGACGCGTCAGCCCGTTGATCATTCGCTGGTCGTGCATTTCGAGAACAATGTGCCGGTGCAATTGGAGGAGCGCTACGTAAATCCCGAGCTGGTGAAGAGCTATCTCGACCAGGATTTCACGTCGATCGCCACCTACGACTATCTCCAACACAGCACGCCGCTGACCGAAGTCGAGCACCTGATCAGCGCCGTTCCAGCAAGCGAGACGCACGCGAAGCTTCTTCATATCCGCGAGAACGACAGCTGCCTCGTCCTTTTCCGAAAGACCTGGACAGGCCAGACCGTCGCCACCGTCAACACATTCACCTATGTCGGAAGCCGCTATGCGCTTGGCAGCAGATACCTGCCGCCCGCCAGATAGCCGTTTGAAGACCGAGAATACGAGAGCATCATGAGCCAGAGTTCCAGCCGAACCGCCGTCATTCGAGATCATGCAAAACAACGCGACGGCATCGCGGAAACGCTTCTCGTCGAATTGCTTCATGACCTGTTCCAGATTGACGTCAGCAATCTCGTGATCAATCACGATCAGTACAGCCTGAATTCGCTGAACGGCTTCTTCGACGTCGGTGACGCGCCCTACTTCTTCAAGTTCCATCAGGAAGAGAATGAGGAAGAAATGAGCGGCGAATATTATCGCGCCGATATCCTCGCTCGGGCCGGCTTCCCCGTGGACCAGCCTGCCATGATGTCGACCCTTCCGGGCGAACAGATCCTCGTCTACAAGCGCCGGACGAATCCGCGCTTTTCGGATGTCCTGCGAGCGATCGACGACCGGCACGACGATGACGAGGCAAAGCGGGCCGTGGATGCCGAGCGCAAGCTGAATGAAGAGGTCCTTGCCGTCTATCTCAAGACACTGCATCCGGTAACGGCGGATCAGGTCGTGAAGGAGCCAATCAACCGGCTTTTCTATGATCGGCTGGTGACCGCACCGGCCGAGACCTATCCCGGCGGCCGCCTCGCGAATTTTTATGTTGGTAAGGAGTTTTCGTTTCCTGGCGTAACGCTCTCTTGGGAGGAGTTCTCAAAGGCGCGCTTCGTCGTCAACGGGATAGAATACAAGAACACGATCGCGGAGCTTTTCGACCTTGCCCACGAAAGGCTCAATCCGGCCCGTCTGGCGGACGCCGGTGGCGTGACAGCACACGGCGACGCCCACAACGCAAATGTCTGGTATGAGCGCAACGGAGCGGATGCCACGCTCTCCTTTTTCGATCCGGCGTTTGCGGGTGAACATATCCCCGCTCTGCTGGCCGAGGTGAAAGCGACGTTTCACAATATTCTCGCGCATCCCTACTGGCTCTATGAGCCGGCTGTCCTGCAGGAGAAGGCAAGCGCCAGTGCCCGCTATGAGGACGGAACGCTGTACGCCGACTTCGACTGGCGGCTGAGCCCGGTGCGTCAATCACTTCTTCGAGCGAAAGCCGAGACGATGTGGAAGCCGTTGCTGGCGGAACTGAAGCAACGCAGTCTGCTTCCGGTCGACTGGAGGCAGGTGATCCGGCTCGGACTATTCCTTTGCCCCACGCTTGTCATGAACTTGCGCGCGGGCGCCGCTACCCATAACCCGACCTCGTCGCTGATCGGCTTTTCGGTTGCGGTCATGACCGGCTCGGATCCAATCGAGAGCGAGGACGTCATAACGCATTTCCTCGCGGGCATTGATCCTGAGAAGCAGGATTCATTGCGCCACACCGCGCCTGCAGTCGCGAACGTATGAAAGGCAACGAAAGGACGAACCGAGCAAAAATTTCCTGACTGAGGAACGCATGACATGCACAAACCTCCTCGTTATCGACCTTGATGTTTGTGCGAGGAAAAAGAATAGATGCCAACGAACACGGCGCAAGCCGTACAACCAAATGACGTTGTCAAAAGAGGGGTTCCAATGAACTACACATCTATCAGCAAGCAGCTTTCCCGCGCTGCGATCGCCTTTGCGGTCGTCGGCGTTCTCGCAGGAACCGCGGCGAAAGCGGCGGAGATTCCGGCCAAGCCGGAGCCGGGCACATTCAAGATCGGCATCGAGCCGTGGCTCGGTTACGGCCAGTGGCACGTTGCCGCCAGCAAGGGCCTGTTCAAGAAGGCCAATCTGGATGATGTCGAAGTGGTGAACTTCACAGAAGACAAGGACATCAACGCGGCTCTGGCGAGCGGTCAGCTCGATGGCGCCAACATCGCGACGCACACCGCGATGGCGATGGTTGCCGCAGGCCTCCCGGTCAAGATCGTCTCCCTGCTGGACTTCAGCCTGAAGGCTGACGCAATCCTCGCCGGTAGCGACATCAAGAGCATCGCTGACCTCAAGGGCAAGAACGTCGCCTTCGAAGAAGGCACAACGAGCGATATCCTGCTCAACTACGCGCTCTCGAGCAACGGCATGACGATCGACGATATCGTTCGCGTCCCGATGCCAGCGGCTGATGCGGGCACGGCGCTGATCGCCGGACGCGTTCCTGTTGCCGTCACCTATGAGCCCTATATTTCGACCGCACGGGCACAGGACAAGAACATCCAGCTTCTCTTCGAAGCAGGAAAGGATCCGGGTCTTGTTTCGGACGTGTTCGTCGTTCGCGAAGAAGTCCTGAAGTCGAAGCCGGGCCAGGTTGTCGCGATGATCAAGGCATGGGACGCGGCACTGGCTGATTACAAGGCAAACACCAAGGAAGACCGTGCGATCATTTCCAAGGCGGTCGGCGCCTCGCCGGAAGATCTGGAAACCGCCTTCGACGGCGTCCAGTACTATACCTCGGCAGAAGCCGCGAAGGCATTCGCTGGCGACTTCAAGACAAAGACTTTCGCCGACGTGCTGAAGGCCGCAAAGCAGGCCGGCCTGGTCACTGTCGACGTTTCCGCAGACGCCATAATCGATGCATCGTTCGTCGATGCGGCAAACAAGTAGTCCCGGCGAGATCAACGGAAGCGCAATGTCCAGCTCTTCACCATCCTCGTCAACACATGAACGACCGCGCGCGCCGGAGCGCGCGGGAGTCGGTAGGCCTCCGAGCGCTTTTCGCATCGGCGATCCCATCGGTGGCCGTTCGTTCCTACTGATCTCGATAGCCGTCTTCGCGCTGTTGTTCGCCATCTGGTGGGCGTCCACCGCGACCGGTTGGGTAAAGCCTATCTTTCTCCCCAGCCCCGGAGCGGTCTGGAGCAAGATGGTGGAGCTCGCGCTGGACGGAACGCTCTGGACGGACGCCGGCATAAGCATCTACCGCATGCTCGTCGGGTTCCTGCTGGCATCGGCCATGGCGATCCCGATCGGCATCATGATTGGATGCTTCAAGACGTGGGAAGCGGCCGTCGAACCGCTCGTCGATTTCGTTCGCTACATGCCGGTTGTCGCCTTCGTACCATTGACAATCCTCTGGGCCGGTACAAGCGACCTGCAGAAATTCGTCATCATCTGGATCGGAACATTCTTCCAGCAGGTGCTGATGGTCATGGACAGCGTCAAGCGCGTCCCGACCGACTTCGTGGGGCTCGGGCGAACGCTCGGGATGTCCGAAACCAAGATCCTCCGTCGTATCGTCCTTCCGTCCGCATTGCCCGGCATATGGGATACGCTGCGGATCAGCCTGGGTTGGGCCTGGACCTGGCTGGTTCTGGCTGAACTCGTCGCCGCCACGTCTGGCCTCGGATACCGTATCGTCGTCTCCCAGCGATACTTCCAGACGCAGACGATCATCGGTTACATCCTGCTCCTCGGACTACTCGGCCTGATTACCGACCAGACCATGAAGGCCCTCGAGCGTGTTTTCTTCCGTTATGCTTCGAGACATTGAGATGAGCCAACCCAAGCTGAAGATCGAGTCGCTCAACAAGTGGTACGGCTCCAGGAAAGGCCCGGTCCATGCGCTGAGTGATATCAGCCTCGAACTTGCCGACAACGAGTTCGTTTCCCTCGTCGGCGCGTCCGGCTGCGGAAAGAGTACGCTGCTGTCGATCGTCGCCGGCCTTCAAGGGTTCGACAACGGGGTGTTGCTGACCGACGGTGCACCGATCGTTGGCCCCGGGCTCGACCGCGGCGTGGTCTTCCAGTCCTACACCCTTCTTCCGTGGCTGACGGCGCAGCAGAACGTCGAGTTCGCCTTGCAGGCGGCCGGGTTGTCCGCTGCGGAATGCAGGGACGTCGCCCGGCATCACATCAATCTCGTCAAGCTCGATCGCTTTGCCGACAGTTTCCCGTCGCAGCTTTCGGGCGGCATGAAGCAGCGTGTCGCTATTGCGCGCGCCCTGTCGTATCGGCCGAAAATGCTGCTGATGGATGAACCGTTCGGCGCGCTTGACGCTCTGACCCGACACCAGATGCAGGAACTCCTGACGCAAATCTGGGAAGAGCATCGACTGACGGTTCTCTTCGTGACGCACGACGTCGAGGAGGCTGTGTACCTGTCGGATCGCATCATCGCGATGAGCATTAACCCGGGCCGCATCAATTCGACATTCCATGTCGGGCTCGCACGACCTCGCAATCAGGACATGATCTCGACGCCGGAATTCCTGGCGTTGCAGAAAGAGGTACTGAACGCCATCAGGGCGGGCTCGCAGGGAGAAAACGAGCATTGAACCTGTCATCGGCGCCACCGGCGCCGATGCTATTCAGTCTGAATGCGCTCCCTGAAACCGACCGATCAGGTTACGCATGATGCGTCCGACGTCATTGTCATGTCCCGCACCAGGCAGCGCGCCGATCCATGCGACCGAACTCATCGACACGACGATGCCGCCGCCTTCGTGGCGATAGGCTGTCATGTCAGCCCTGCGCAGGGCCGCTCTCTCGCTGTCGCCTTCGACGATCCATAGGTCGGGCCTCACCTGAAAGCCATCGTCAAAGCCGTCGGCCACCGCAAGTCGGACCAGGTTTTTCGGCGTAATCTGCGACTTGATGATGGCGTCAATTTCATATCCCGCAGCACCACCGAGCACACTCCCTTTGCCCCCGAACTGATCAGAGGTCACTCCTTCGAAGAGCCAGGCATACTCTCCGCTATAGCTGCCACTCAGCCGTCGATAGGGTCGAGACTGGCCGAAACCCATGATGACATAGGTGACGCCGACCAGGGCTTGCGGGTGATTTAGGCCGCGGTCTTCCCAGTTCCCGCCGAGCTCGCCGGTCATCGCCAGGTGAGTTTCGCCCGGCCGACCTGTCCAGATGTCGTTCTTGCCGCGGCGCAACTCCATCCTGTGCCCTTGGATCGCCACGACCCAGTAGAAGCCGTTGCCGCCGAGGTAGGCGAAATTTCCGCCGCCTCGAAGATAGCCCTTCAGACCGGCCATCATCGGAGCCGACCAGTATTCGGGATGGCTGCCCGTCAGGACCAGATCATAGGATGCAAGACTCGCGGCACCCTCCTCATGCAGATCATGATCCGTCAGCACGTCGACGACAATTTCGTGCCGGTGGCAGAACTTCAGAAACTGGAGATCGACAGAGAGAAGGTGTGGCGAGTTCGACAACGGATAATGATAGTCGTCCCGAAGCGTGGTGCGCGGGCGACGGCTGCTTGTCAGGCTGACACCGCTGAGGTCGGCATGGACGTCGTAGAGGCTCAGGAAGTTGTTATCAGTCGCGAACCGGTGCGCCCGGTCGGTGCCGTGCCAGGGATACTTCTCGGGAGGCAACTGCTCGTCGGCGTAAGCGAGATAGGTGGCGGTCGGTAGAAGAAAGGCAACCGAGGAGCCGGGCCGGCTGGAGCGCACGAAGAAGGGAAGCTTCTCGACTCCGTTGACCGTCTCGATCACAAGCGCATACACCCCGGACCTCGCACCTTCAGGCACCGAGATCGCCAGATCCGCGTCCCACTCGAACCCGCCGAAGTCATCGTCGTGGAGATGAATTGCGTCGAAGTGATCCGGTGCCAATCTTGGGTCGTGGATCTCACCGGTGAACCTTGACGACGCCACGGCGAATGTCGGAGCGTTTCGAATAGAAAGCCGGCCTTCGCCGCCGTCGATTGGCATCAATGTTTCAGACGGGGTATGCGCTTGAAACCGCCACTCAGATTTCCGGGTATCCGTATCGAGGACAATTCTACCGATCCGGGCATTGAGGGTCTGATCCCTCTGGCTTGGCTCAGCACCAAGATAGATTGTCCCGAATGGCCCGCCCGCCGGGATCTCGGTCTCACCGACTGGAATTCCGTCGCAGCGCTTAAGGCGGCATAAGACGCGGCTGGCCCGAGCGGCGAGGTGCAGCTGGTACCAACACTCGTTATCGGCCTGAGCCAGCAATTCGCCGTTGGCCCGCAAGTCGCCACCCGCGTCGAGCGTAAGGGCAAACCCGTCCCAGCAAACAACCGGCTTGGTCGCGCTATTCAACGTAAAGAGAATTTCGACGTCGAGACGGATTTCAACCGCCGCTTCGGAAACAGGAATCTCGACCCATGATCCGATATCGAAATCTCTCACGCCAAAGCGGTCGTTCGCTCTCGAAACGGACCATTCGGCGACCTCGGCGTCATCGAGGTCAAGCGTTTGAATGGAGACACGCGCCTCGGGATCGGAGCATGAAACGAAAGCGCGGGTGGTCTCGCCGGCGCGGACGCTCCAGGGCTCGATAAAGCCCACCGCCGGCATCGCCGTATGGTTCAATGTCCGACGCACTCAGTCTCTCCTGCGCTCGATCGCCTCGCTTGTTCCGGGTTAGCGTGCCTACCGCCGAATGACAACGGAAGCGCAATTCGATTGGCGGAAAGACGGACCCGTTTCCGAAAAGCGCCGTCACGCCTGGCTGGCGCCACGCTCCCAATACCACGCTACGTACATGTTTTTCCTGTCATGGCCGCGCCCCTTCAGGAAGGCGCGGGTCGCTCGGACGTCGTCCTTCTCCGCGGCAAACCAGACAAAGGTGCCATCTTCCATCGATGCGATCGCTTCCTTGGTCGTCTCGAGGAGCGTCGACCTTGCGCTGTCGGAATAGTCGCAGCGGTGCAGCCAATGGACGTCGAGCGAAGCAGCAGAGACAAGCGGCTGCTCTTCCGCTGCGTCGGAGACTTCGATAATCGCCTGCAGCCTTGTGCCCGCTGGCGCTTCCTCCGCAATTCGCGCGATGGCCGGGAGCGCACTTTCGTCGCCGGCAAGCAGGATGGACCGTGCCACGGGGAATCCGCCGCCGCCCGGTCCAAGCAGGGCAACTTTTTGCCCCACCCGCGCGTCGCGCGCGAAGTCCGCTCCGGGTGTCCTCACGCCCGCGAGCGGGTGCTGCAGGAAATCGATCCAGAGTTCCCGCTTCTCCGCGTCAACGGCACGGATTGTGTAGACACGGACCAGAAGCTCGTCGTCGCCCTGCGGCCACGCCACACGACCGTCGGCTCGAAGTCCGGGCCAGATAGGTTGCCTGCCGTTCGGCGGCACGAGCACGCGCACGTGCATGTCGCCGCCGAGAAACGGGCGGATGTCGCTGGAGGCGAATTTCACACGACGCATGTGCGGCGTCACGTCTTCCGCGCCGACGACCACCGCCTCGTGAAGGTTTGGCAACACTTTCAACGCTGCGGACTTCGCCCAGTTGAGTTCGAGAGGATCCTCGCCGGCAAAATAAAAGAGATGCTCCGCGATCATGGTCTGGCTCATCTGCAGCGCCTGTTCCGTGGGGCAGCTGAGATCGATCAGCAGCTTGCCATCATCGATGCGGATGGTGGCGTTGCCAATCTTGCTCTTCAGGAATGCCAGGTGTTCGCTTCGCTCCACCTCGGCATGTTCCACGAAGTGCTCGCAGATCTCGTCAAGCAGACTATGCGGGTTCACGGGAACTGCTACGCCGGACAGATTGTAGTCATGAGCAGTGGTCACGGGTTTTCCTCCTGGGTGGCGAGCTGCAAGTCAGTCTTAGATTCCACCATCCGGTGACGGCCGATCGGAAGCATGATCGGTCTGCCCGAGGTCGGATCGATGATGATGCGGCTCTCGAGGCCGAAAACGTCGCGTACGTTCTCGACTGTCAGAACCTGTTGCGGAGCGCCGGATACATACACGCGACCTCCCGCCATCGCCACAAGGTGATCGCAGTAGCGCGCCGCAAGATTGAGGTCGTGCAGCACCATAACGATGGTTGTGCCGCGCGAATGATTGAGATCGGTCAGCAGATCCAGCACTTCGACCTGATGGCTGATATCGAGGAAGGTCGTTGGCTCATCCAGCAGCAGAAGCTCCGTCTGCTGGGCAAGGGCCATGGCGATCCACACGCGCTGGCGTTGCCCGCCGGAGAGCTCGTCGACAGGCCTCTCCGCCAACTCGGACGTCTTGGTTGCCGTCAGCGCTGCATCGACGGCTTCGTCGTCCTTTCGCGTCCAGCGCGAGAAGAGCCCCTGATGCGGGTGCCTTCCTCGGCCGACGAGATCGGCGACGGTGATCCCCTCGGGCGCGATGGGCGACTGCGGCAGAAGGCCCAATATACGTGCAAGCTCCCGCGACGGCGTGCGGTGGATCGACTTGCCGTCAAGCAGGACCTGTCCCTGACGCGGCGCGAGCAGCCTCGACATGGTCCGCAGCAATGTGGATTTTCCGCAGGCATTGGCGCCGACGATCGCCGTCACCTTGCCGGGCGGAACGGCGAAATCGAGCATCTGCAGGATCTCGGTCTCGCCATAGCCTGCCGACAGGTCGGTGGCGACGAGGGAATGAACTGTCATAGCGAGCCTCCGCTCCTGTTGACGCGGACGATCAGGAAAATCAGGTAGGGGGCGCCGAGAGCGCCGGTCACGACACCGACGGGATAGCGGCTCGGCAAGAGGAACTGCCCGACGTAGTCGCCACCGAGCGCGAGGACCGCGCCGACGAGCGCGGCGGGAACAAGCAGCGAGCCGCTGTTCTTGACGAGGCGCGCCGCTATCGGGCCGGAGAGAAAGGCGACAAAGGCAATCGGACCTGTGACCGCCGTTGCGGACGCGATCATCCCGACCGCGGAAACGATGATGAGGATCCGTGTACGCGAAACTCCCACCCCAAGGGCCGCGGCCGTATCGTCTCCGAGACGCAGCGCCTCCAGATCCCGCGCGCGGCTCAGCAGAAGTCCGCCGAATACGAACAGCGACAGGACCAGCGGTGCTGCTTGAGAAAGCTGGGCGCCGTTCACGCTGCCGGTCAACCAGCGCATCGCCTCCTGCAAGGTCCAGGCCGGCGCCTGCGAAAGGATGTAGGCGATGACGCTTTCCAGCATCGCCGAAACGCCGATGCCGACGAGAATGAGGCGCGTGCCGGCGACACCGTTTCGAAACGACAAACCATAGACGAGGAGGGCAACGCCAAGCCCGGCAGCCACCGCGATGACGGAGACCGCCGGTCCCTTCAGCGACAGGACGACGATCGCAAACACGGCTGCGGCACTCGCACCCGAGCTGATGCCGACGATATCGGGGCTGGCAAGCGGGTTGCGCAGCATGATCTGGAACGCCACGCCCCCGAGCCCGAAGCTCGCGCCGGCAAGCACGGAAAGGACCGCGCGCGGCAATCGAAGCTGGCCGACGGTAAAGGATGCACCGGCCACGTTTTCACCGAGCAGCACCCGGATGACATCCTGCAGCGGCGTAAAGGATTGCCCGAGCGCCAAAGTCAGCGCGAAAACCACAACGACGAGCGATACCATCACGACGACAACGGCGGAGTGCCTGCGCCTGCGGATGCGGCGATTCTCAACGATGCGCTCGAGAGATGAGACCATCATAGCTCGCGCACCCTCTGTCGCCTGACGATGGCAATGAAGACAGGGGCGCCGAGAAGGGCCGTCACGATGCCGACGTCGAGTTCGGCGGGTCTCGCAACGATCCGCCCGACGATATCCGCCGCGAGCAACAGACCAGCACCCCCGATCGTCGATAACGGCAGGAGCCAGCGGTGGTCGACGCCGACAAGCAGGCGGCAAAGATGCGGCACCACAAGACCGAGAAAGGCGATCGGGCCACAGACGGCGGTGGTCGCGCCGCAGAGAAGAATGGCGCCTAGCGATGCGATCGCTCGCGACAGCGCCACGTTTTCACCGAGCCCCGCAGCAAGCTCATCGCCTAGGGCCAGCGAATTCAACTTCCGGGCCGACAGGAGGCTGATGGCGAAGCCCACGGCGAGAAAGGGAAGGACAGGCATGATCCGCTCGAAGGTCGCCCCGCCCACGCCTCCGATCTGCCAGGAGCGGATGCCGCCGGCAATATCGTTGCGCGGCAGCACGACCGCGATAACCATCGAGGCGAAGGCCACGGATGTCGCCGTGCCCGAGAGCGCGAGCTTCAACGGCGTCGCACCACCACGCCCCAACGATCCGATCGTGTAAACGAAGACCGCGGCGCAGCCGGCTCCTAGAATTGCTGACCAGATATAAGCTTCGGCGGACGTGATGCCGAACCAGGCGACACCGACGACCACGGCGAGCGACGCGCCCATGTTGACGCCGAGAATTCCGGGATCGGCGAGCGGATTGCGGGTCACGCCCTGCATGATCGCTCCCGCGAGCCCCAGCGCCGCACCCGCAAGAATGGCCAGCAGCGTCCGGGGTATCCGCACCGCAACCGCAGCCTGGCCGATGTTGTCGACCTGACCATTCAGCGCTGCGCCGATATCAGGCCAGCTCACGTCGCGTGTACCGACCGTGACCGAAAGCGCGCACATGCAAGCGAGCAGCGCAATCAAGCCAAGCAGCCAGACGCCACGCGCCGGGTTGCTCCGCCCGACAAAGCCCGCCTTGCGGGACGTCTCTCTTTCATGAACAGTCATTGAGATTTGCTTGGAGATTTTCTCGCTGCGTCCGCAAGCAAGGCCACGTAATCCTTGAGGACCCAGGAGATGGACAGCGGCGTCGGGTTGGCGGCCGTGCCGACAGGATTGGGACCGAGCGTGACAAGCGCACCCTTGCCGATCGCCGGCATCCTCGCCATCAGCGGATTTTTCTCGAGCGCGTCGAGCAGCTGTTCATTTCCATAGGTCACGACGATATCGACATCATCGAAGGTATCGATGCGTTCCGCGCTGATGGAACCCGCGAATTTCCCGGGCGCCGACGCAGCGACGATGCTCTTCGGAGCGGTAAGTCCGAGATCAGCGAAGAATTTAACGCGTGTGTCATTCGTCGTGTAGAAATTGACAGTGCTCAGATCGCTTGCGTTGAGGTGCGTCAGGAACATCGCGGACTTGCCGTGCAATTCCGGATAGCTCGCCACTGTCTGGGCAATCTCGCTCTCGATCTTCTTTATGAGCGCTTCTCCCTCGGCGGCCATGCCCATTCCGGCGCTGTCGAGGCGGATCATCTCGCGCCAATCGGTGGACCATGGCGCTTCCGGATAGGCAACAACCGGAGCGATCTGGCTCAGCGTGTCGTAATCCGACTGGCTGAGACCGGAATAGGCGGCCAGAATGACGTCGGGGTGAGTGGCTGCCACCGCCTCGAAGTCGATCCCGTCCCCTTCGTCGAACAGCACGGGCTTGTCGGCGTGGAGCTCGTTCAGGCGATCCGCGACCCATGGCAAGAGGCCATCGCCGTCGTCGTCGCCGAAATTGGCTGAAGCAAAGCCCACAGGCACGATCCCGAGCGCCAGCGGCACTTCATGGTTGGCCCAGGCCACCGTCGCGACCCGCTCGGGTTTCTTGGCGATGACGGTCGTTCCGAACGCGTGCTTGATGACGACAGGATAGGACGTCGCACCGTCCGCCCACGCGTAAACAGGGGCGAGTAGCCAGGTGCATATCGCGACCAATCGCGCGAGATGGTTTAACCGATGCATTGCGTCAACTCCGCCTGCCATTTAAGTGGACTTCCAGTCTCAGGTTCAGGCGATCGCGTCAACAGCCTGCCCAGCGCTTGTTGAAAAGCGAGGTCAGTTTCCCGTCGGTTCCTACAAAAATGGAGAAAGTTACAATACTGGACAACAATTCTCCAGTTAATGGCCATTCGGGTTCGCAAGGGGACGAACGCGCGACGAATACGGGGCCGAGTAAATCAGGCCCGCGTTTTCGGCGCAGTGCCTCCTCCTTGTCCGATCCCGAGCTGACGCCGACGTGCGGTCGCCAAGGCCAGTTGTGACCATAGGATTTTTGGAACTTGAATATGCACATTGAAAGAATAGCCGGTCGCCTGACGGGAAGCCCTCGCCGCTCTAGCAAGATGGTCCTTCTTGGTTGCACGGCACTCATCGCTTCCATGCCGACCTTCTCATACGGCGAAGACGCTGACACCTCGGGTTCCGAAACGGCACTCTCGCCTATCGTCCTTCAAGGTGTTGGTATTGGTCTCGACCTGGAAAACGATTCAAAATCGATCGTTGCCAAGAAGACGACCGCCGGCGGCGCAATGGCGACCGAGATTCTTGATATCCCCGCTTCCGTCTCCGTCATCACCTCCAAGGAAATCGAGGAGCGCGGCGCGCAGAACGTCGAGCAGGTCCTGCAGTACACATCTGGTGTCACGACTGACTTCTATGGATCAGACGACCGCTTCGACTATTTCAAGATCCGCGGCTTCGACGCCAACATGTATCGTGATGGTCTGCTCATCGGCAGCCCGTTCGGCGGCCTGCGCGAGGAGCCATACGCCTACGAGCGCGTCGAGGTCCTCAAGGGTGCAAACTCGGCAGGCTTTGGCGCTTCAGATCCGGGCGGATCGGTGAATTACGTGACCAAACGCCCGAAGAGCGAGCGTTTCGGCGAGGTCTACGCGACGGGCGGTTCCTACAGCCACGGCGAGACCGGCTTTGACTTCGGCGACAACATTACCGCCGACGATACGCTGTCCTATCGGATCACCGGCAAGTTCCAGAGATCCGACGACGAGTACGACTACTCTCAGAACGATGAGAATTTCATCATGGGAGGCGTGACCTGGCGTCCGAGCGGCGACACCAATCTGTCTGTCATCTTCGACCATCTCGATCGCGATGGCGTGCCGGGAAGCGGCGGCCAGCCTGTCGGGTCGAACTTCTCCAGAAGCCGGTTCTTCGGCGAGCCCGATTTCAACTACCGCGACATAAACCGCAATGCCGTCAATATCCTGTTCGACCATGATTTCGGCGACGGCCTGACCTTCAATGCGAACGCGCGCTATAGCAAGTCGCGCTCCAACTTCGGTTACGCCTACATTTCGGCGACGCCGACGAACGGATCGACGATCGCGGATCGCGCCTACTTCGCCAACGACAGTTCGGACGAGCAGTTCATCGTCGACGCGCACCTACAGTATGATGCGAGTTTTGAGGACATCGACAACCGCACACTGCTCGGCCTTGAGTACAACGACTACACCAAGGACAGCGCCAGCTATTGGGGCGGTGCGCCGGGAATCGATTGGACGAACCCGGTCTATACGGGTGCGCCGACGTCAGTACCGATCTATGCCAATACGCGAAACGATCAGAAGACGAAGGCGATCTATCTGCAGGAAGAGCTGACGTTCTTCGACAAGCTGATCGCGACTGTCGGCTTGCGAAACGATTGGCTGGATCTCGACGAGGCAAACAAGCTCAACAACACCTCGAAGTCCGGCGACTTCAGCGAGTTCACCAAACGCTTCGGCCTGACCTACAAACTCACCGACGAGTTTTCCGCTTATGCGAGCTACGCGGAGTCCGCAGCGCCGCCGCAGATCGGCACAGCACCCGAGACAGGCAAGCAATACGAAATCGGCGTCAAATATGCGCCCACGGACTTCCCGGCAATCTTCAGCGCCGCTGTCTACGACCTGGCGAAGGAGAACATCACGGTTACGGATTTCACGACGGGGATACAGTCAACCGTTGGGAAGGTCCGCAATCGCGGCGTCGATCTCGAAGCCAAGGCTGAGGTGACGAACAACGTCAGCGTGATTGCCGCCTATTCCTACATCGACTCGAAGATCGTCGACAACGGAGGGAACGCCAACGAAGGCAAGCGACTGGCTCTGGTGCCGACCCATTTTGCGTCCGCCTGGGTCACCTACACGCTGGAGGGCAATGGGCCGCGGGGAGACATGACCTTCGGGCTCGGTAGCCGCTACACGGGTTCGTATTACATGAGCGACGCCAACACCTCGAAGTCGAAAGGCAACGTCGTGTTCGACGCCTCCTTCAACTACAAAATTCAGGAAAACACCACCTTCCAGCTCAATGTCAGCAACCTGTTCGACGAGAAGCACGTGGCATATGGCGGCTTCGGCGCGGATTTCTACAATCCCGGCCGAGCAATCTACGCAACGCTTCGCCAGACCTGGTAGACGAACGACCCGCCCACCAATCCAGGTGGGCGGACATCCACCGGCTAGCGCGTCTGCTGCAGACGCCGCCAGGCGGCTGGCGTGTCGCCGGCGATCTGGCGGAAGACCTTGGTAAGATGCGCCTGGTCGGAGAAGCCAAGCTGCGCGGCGACGTCGGCCACGGACAGTTCGCTTTCGAGCAGCAGCGTCTTGGCGTGCTCGATGCGTTTCCCCAGCTGCCATTGCAGCGGCGTCTTGCCGGTCGTCTGCCTGAAGACATTGGAGAACCAGCTTTCGGAAAGTCCGACAGTCTCGGCCATCTCGGCGACCGTAATGCGTCGATCGGTCAGCCCATCGAAACGAGCCGTCAGCTTGTTCATCTGCGCCTGAGTGAGCCTTCCGTTCGCCTGTTCGGAGCCCGTCTCGGAAATATCCAGCAGGCCGGCAACGATGCTTCCGACAAGGCTCTCGCCATAGATCTCGTGCTTCGAAGGCTTCGAGACCTCATCGACAACAAGGCGGGCCAATGTCTCGATGGCACCTGTATCCTGAATCTCGACGGATCGGCGCAGCGCCGTCAACGCCGCGGAGGCGCCAACAGCCGGGGCGAGATATTTAAGCAGCTTGTCCTTATGCAGATGCAGATTGAGATGCGAAAAGCGGTGTGTCGCGCTGCTTGTCGTCCACATGGGGACACCAGGCGGAACATAAACCGCCCGCATCATCGGCCGATGGTGCTGGAGAAAATCGCCGTTCCGGTTGGATATTCGAACCTGCGACGAGACATCGCTGAAGAACACCATGATGCGCGGATCATCCGCCAGGTAGTAGCCCGTAGCACCGGCCTGGCTCTCCGCCTCCCAATAGGCACTGACGAGACCATCGAACTGGCGCCACTTGACCGGCGCCACCACCCGGATGCCTTCGGTGCGCCACTTCATGGAATGCCAAAACTTCACTCTACCGATCCATCCTTGCCAACTCGCGCACGCGAGCAAAGCGGCAGTGGAGAGCAACGATCACGGTCGTTCTCTGTCGAGATTTCATTCGAGCGGAAGTGTCGAACATAACATGACTTCAAATATCATGTTTTTCGACATTGGCAAGCCGGCCCCGGATGTGTCCGCCCGGGGCCGGTCAAGGGATGGCACGTCTGCGTGTAGTCTCAGTTCCTGAGCGCGGCTTTGATGGCATCCATGCTTGCGCGCAGGCCGGCCTCGATATTCGGATCGGCGTGGACCAAGGGAGAGAACAGTTCAAAGGAGTAGGCGCCCTGATAGCCGACGGTATTCAGGTGCTTGATCTGCTCAACATTTCCCAGCCGGTCGGCCTCGGTCACCAGAATACGGTGCTTGTCCTGCATGTCTTCCGGCCGCAGGCTGGCGTCGACGACGCCCGAGATGTGAACGATGCCTGTCCACTCGGGGAAAAACTCCGTCTCACCGGCGAGATGGTGATGAAAGGTATCGTGGACGAGACGGAAGCGATCTTTTCCTCCAACGGCTTCGAACGCGTCGACTGCTTCCCGCTTCAACCGCAGCGACGAGGTCGTAAAGCCCAAAGGCTCCACGAGACCGATAATGCCTTGCTCTTCCAGCATTGGGAGGATCGCCGCAAGGGCATTGCGAAGGGCAGCGAGCCGTGCTTCTTTCGGCTCCTCTACGCCATCATTGCTCGGAATGAGGCTGATGGTTTCCGCCCCACTTTCCTTTGCCTGCGAGATCAGCAGTTCGACTTTCTCCCGCATGGCTTCGGACCAACGATTGAAGCCATAAACTTCGGATAATCCAAGCAACCGAATACCCTTGTCGCGCGCGTACTGGCCGACCTCAGCGGGCCGTGCCCCGTCGAAGAACGGGCGACTGGTCAGTTCCTTGTCTGCAAGGTCGTTTCGAAGTTCAACGCCCATGCATCCGAGCATCGCCGCAAGGTTCACGAACTGCCGGCTGTCCAGAGCCGGAGCGGTTATGTGGTTGAGCGCGAATTTGATCTGTTCACTCACGTCTGGTTCTCCAATCATATGGAAGGCTGTTATCGCAATTGTCTGCTCCGGAGACGGCGGCCGAAGCCACCGATCACCCCATGCGCTCGGATGCGTAGCTACCCGGGCTTGCCGGGAAGACGACGGTGCGGTTGCCGTTCAGGAAGGAGCGGCGGTGGATATGGGCATGGATGGCGCGCGCCAACACCTGGCTTTCGACATCGCGGCCGATCGATACGTAGTCCTCGGCGCTCTGCGCATGGGTGATGCGGGCCGTGTCCTGCTCGATGATCGGACCTTCGTCGAGGTCGGCGGTAACATAGTGGGCCGTCGCGCCGATCAGCTTCACGCCCCGCTCGTAGGCCTGCTTATACGGGTTGGCGCCCTTGAAGCTCGGCAGGAACGAGTGGTGGATGTTGATGATCCGGCCGGACATCTTGCGGCACATCGCATCCGACAGAACCTGCATGTAGCGGGCAAGAACCACCAGTTCCGTTCCCGTCTGCTCGAAGAGATCGAGCAGTTGCGCTTCCGCCTGCGGCTTGTTCTCCTTCGTCACCTTGATGTGGTGGAAGGGGATGTCGTGATTGACGACCACCTTCTGGTAGTCGAAGTGGTTGGAGACGACGCCGACAATCTCGATCGGAAGGGCGCCGATCTTCCAGCGAT
>UBTY01000064.1 GCA_900468535.1 Hyphomicrobiales bacterium
CTACCGTACGAAAGATCGGGGCCTTGGCGTTAAATCGACCACCCGGCACGCTGACGTCACACAGGTTGCCGGATGGCCAACCGGAAGGTTTGGGGCATTCCGATCGAGGCTGCGAACAAGCTCGAACGTGGAAGGTTCCAGAAAAAAAAGCCCGGCGGGAGAGGAAAGAGATGCAGGAGGAAAAAGCCAGACCAATTTCGGGGGATGGTCTGGCTTTTCGGTCCGGGTCGTGCGGTTCCGGACGTGCAACGGCACGCCATGGAACTCGGTCGCAAGGCCGCCCTCGGCCAGAATCTCCTTCAGCCTCGCTTCTTGTAGCGACAGGCATGTCCTTCAGGTTCTCGGTGACATCGAGATAGGCTTCGTCGAGCGATAGCGGTTCGATCAACGGGGTGTATTCTGCAAAGATCTCCCGGATCTGGTGCGATACGGCGCGATAGACTTCAAACCGCGGTTTTACGAAAATCAACTCAGGGCATTTTCGGGCGGCTGTAATCGATGGCATCGCGGAGTGGACGCCGTATTTGCGGGCCTCGTAGCTTGCTGCCGCAACGACGCCCCGTGCGGCAGCGCCTCCGACCGCCAGCGGCTTTCCGCGCAGCTCCGGATTATCGCGCTGTTCGACCGACGCATAAAACGCATCCATGTCGACGTGGATAATCTTTCTGACGGTCGCCGCGGCCATGATATCCATCGGTATGATCAGTGGTAGTCGGGACGGCCTTCAGTCGGCCCAGATCTGCTGCCCGGCTCCCAGACGTTTTCCCAGCAATTTGGCTCGGCGAGCTCAGGATCAAACTTCGGATAAGGGCGCGTCTCATCGGGCAGTTCAACCCAGGCCGTATCGCAGGCAAGCGACGAACCGACCTGCAACTCAACAGTGCCGGGGTCTGGCCGATCACACCGTTCGAAAGGGAATTTGCCGAACCTCATGAGCAGATCGGCGGCGCCCGGGGAAAAATAATAGATCGGCCGAACGTCGCGGCTTCGGTAGAAGGCTGCGACATCCCAGTCGAAGCTGTCGCGATGAGGCAGAAACAGCCTCAGAAAATGATCCTGGACCGCGAGACGGAGTTCAGGTTCCGACATCGACGATCGTGCAGGGTCGAGTGTGAGCCAGCGCATGTCCATATCCTTTCCTAGTGGAAAGAACAAAATAAGAACATTATACGCATGAGTCAAATGCCGCGAGGGCGATTGTGACGATCGCGATCAGATCGGGCGAACGTTTTCGGCCTTGGACTTTCCGGTCTTGCGATCCTGACCCAGATCATAGCTGACATTCTGGCCGTCTCGCAGTGATCCACCCTGTACCGCGGAGATATGGACGAACACGTCAGGGCCACCATTGTCAGGCGTGATGAAGCCGAAGCCCTTGTCCTGATTGAAAAACTTTACAGTGCCGTTCGCCACGAACATTCTCCAAATGTCAGCGTTTGAAGAGGAATCATAGACCGACAGGCAATCGCAAGCAAGCAGCGCTGCGGCGGAGTCCATTGCAGTCTATCGCGTGTCGGTCATCGTGAAATCTCCGGCGATCGAAGAGCTGCAAGCCACGCTGCGGATCAGAGCCGAGAACGCTTGCAACAACCTCATCGAGCCCATTGCGGTGGTCCGCTGGCAGGTCGTCACGCGCGGCACCCGCCCTTGGACCACGGCGCGTGGCAAATAATCTTTGTTTCCCGTTGACGTCCTGCTTGATCGGGCATTCACACCACCTCGTCTGCTGACGAGAAAGACTTAGCGCGCAGGAAGAAACAGCGTAGATTAGTTGGGGTCCATCATCTCGAACGAAACCGGCAGCCATGGTCGCAGGAAATAAATCATCGCAAAGCGGGCCGCAGAAACGGCCCCGCAAATTCAATCCCAAGCGAGGCCCCAAACCGGCTGTACTCGCCGAGGCCAATCGCACTGTTCTATTGATAGCCTCGTTGGTTTTGGTCGCTTTTCTTTTGGTCATAGCGATTCAGGTAGTGTGGTAACCCCTATCATCGATGAAAATTTCGGCTTTTTAAGTTATTCGGAATATAACAAGGCGCACCAAAAGAAACGTGCGCCACTGTCACCGCCTTCGGACGTGAAAACTGAAGCCCTCGTTCCCCTGCGAGGGCTTTCCTTTGCATGGTCGCCGTTTAGCCGTGATAGGCGGGACGCCGCCGCTACTCCGCGGCTTGAGGCAGCGCGTAACCGTCCAGCGGCTCGACGAGCGCAATAATCTCGAAATCAGTGATCATGTGGTGTTGCTCGGAGCCGAGCATCGCCAAGGTCCAGAAATCCGGATCTTCGCCGAAGATCGTCGACACTTGCACGATCGTCGTGCGGCCAGCGGTATGCCTGTCGGATCGCGCCCAGTAAAATGCGTCTGGAACCAAACTCTTCATAACGTCTACTCCCCACACAAGGCGGCCACGATAGCAGGAAACTCAAATATGACCATTGCTCGTATTGGCAAGTCTCTAAAGCAGGCGGACTTGTTCGACGGGTTCTCCTGATGTCGACACGATCGTCGATCCATAGGCCTCGCGCGAGGAAATGATCAGCGCATCATTCGCAAGCGGTCGGGCGAGATCCTTTGCCTCTTCCCAGGGCGCCCGCATCCAGGTGTCCGTCTCTTCCCTGGTCAGTAACAAGACCGGCATTGCCTTCTCGTGGATCGGCTTCACCAGATCGTTGGGATCCGTCGTCAGAAACCCATAGAGGTCGTCGGTGGTCAGGCCGTCCCTGACCTTCCGGACACTCTTCCATTGCGGCACATGAATGCCGGCAAAGAACATCAGGGACATTTCCTCGTCGCGGGCAAACCAGGCATTCGGGACATTGCCGCCGTCTTCCTTGCTTGCCGGATCCGGCTCCGCGAAGCTGGTGACCGGCACAAGACAACGATGCTCGACGCCGAACCACCGCGTCCAATGGGGGAAACTGAGCTTGCGGACATTGGTCGTGCCCCGGTCTGCTTCCATGCGGATCAGCTCATCCAGATCGAACGGCTTACCCTTGGCGGCAAGCTTCTCGGCCTTGGCCTTGGCTGCCTTTTCTAACGCAAAACGCGGGGAGGGAAGTCCCCAGCGCGCGTGCACCAGCTGCTTCTTGCCGTCAGCAGTATTGCGGACGATCGGGCCCATCTGGTCGGGGTTCATCTGGTAGGCCGGCATCAGGTTGATGAGGCTTTCGACATCCTGGGCCCATTTCGAGACCCAGTCCTTGTCTTCCATGCGATAGAGATTGCACATCCGCCTTCGTCCCTCCCGATAGACCCGGACCTAACTTAGTGCGTGTCATGCCATGCGCTAATCGAGACGGAAGACTTCCGCGTTGTCCTGGCGCTCCCGCAGTCCCTTGTAGGAGGCATGGCGCAGCTTCTCGTCCGTCGTCCAGGCTCGGAATTCGATCTCGGCGATCAAGGTTGGCTCAACCCAAACGACATTGCCGCCGGCACCAGCCGCCTCTACCGGTGGCCGCTTCTGCCTCCAACGCAACTTGTCCAGCGTCTTGCGCAGTTTCGTGGTCTCTGCTTCCTTGAAGCCGGTCCCGACGTTTCCGACATGCACGAGCTCGTCGCCGCGATAGGCCGCAAGCACCAAGGAGGCGAAGCCGCCGGTCAGCGTGGTCGAAGGTTCATAGCCAACAATGAAGAAAGCCTCGCTCGCGACGCATTTGACCTTCACCCAGTCGCCAGTCCGGCCGGATCGATAAGGCTGATCCCGGTCCTTGCCGACAATCCCTTCCAGGCCGAAGCGACAGGCGTGCTCCAGCAGGACCTCAGGATCGGCGTCAAGCTCCTCCGAGATTTGGATCGCGCCGTCCTTGCCGTCCAAAAGATCCTCAAGCAGGTGGCGGCGGGAGCCATACTCGACACCGCGCAGATCGTGACCGTCGAGATAGATGAGGTCGAAGGCATAGAGCATGGCATCGGATGCCCGGTTTCCGGCCTTGGTTCCCGAGGCGCCTAGCGACTTCTGCAGCAGCCCGAAATCCGACCGACCCTCTGCATCGAGAACGACAGCCTCGCCATCGATGATCATTGTCGCAGGACCGAGCGCCCGAGCCGCCTCCGCGATCTCTGGAAACCGATGCGTCCAGTCATGGCCGCCGCGCGTCAGGATCCTGACGCCTTGCGGCTCGACGTGCACGGCCAGCCGATATCCGTCCCACTTGACCTCCCACGCCCATTGGTCTCCACGCGGTGGCCGCTGCTTGACCTTGGCGAGCGCCGGCTCAACCCGGTCAGGCATGGGATCGAACAGAAGTTGCGGCTGGGCAGGATTGCGCTTCCGCTGCGGCTTCGAGCGGATTGGAGCGTCGGTATCACGAAGGAGCGGCTTTGATCTCGGTGGCTTCGTCATGGCGGCAGTTCAGCAGGGAAAGTTTAAGAACACTGTGACGATCTCAGCTTTATCCCCGTTATCCAAGCGGAGAGTGACCTCGACCGCCGTGACCGGAAAAAATTATACAACGCGCTACCCGCCTGATTTCGATGGCAATTCGCGGATTTTCTAACATTCAGGATAATATTCCCATCCTCTGGGTTGCTTGACTCTTTCTTGCGACAGGAACAGAAACAGAACATCCGCATTTTGTCCAGCATGATGCTGGTCCAAAATACTGCCGCACACGACCTTGAAGGGAGCCGTGACCGATGACTGCTGCCCGTGAACAGGTCATTTATGAACTCCGCGAGCGGATCTCGACGATGCAAGGCGTGTCGCCCAGGAAGGCCGGCTGTCTTGCCTTCGGTGTGCCTGACATCGATGCCATCCTGCCGGGCGGTGGCCTGGCCTACGGCGCACTGCATGAGTTCGCCGGCGGCGGGGCAGGGACGGTCGATGGGACGGCGGCAGCATTATTTGCCGCCGGCATTGCCGCGCGCACCAAAGGTCCGATCGTCTGGTGCCTCACGCGCCCGGACCTGTTCTTTCCGGCGCTTGCACAGGTCGGCCTCCATCCTGACCGCGTCATCTTCGTCGAATCCGACAAGGAAGAGGACGTGTTGGCCAACATGGAGGAGGGACTTTCCTTCGGCGGCCTTGGTGCTGTCGTCGGCGAGCTTGTCCGCATGCCTATGGTGAGTTCCCGCCGGCTGCAGCTGGCGGCCGAGCGTACCGGCACGATGGCGCTCGCCGTTCGGCGATGGCGGCGGCAGACGGAAGCCAGTGACTTCGGCCAGCCGACGGCCTCGACGACACGGTGGCGGGTGAGCGTCATGCCGTCGGAAGAACTGCCCGTGCCAGGTGTCGGTCGCGCCCAATGGCTGCTGGAATTGATGCGCGTGAAAGCGGGTGAGTGTGCTGAGTTTCTCGTGAGGGCGTGCGATGACCAGGGTCGTCTCGATCTATCTTCCGGATCTGCCGACGGATCGCATTCGCCGCGCCGATCCCACAATTCCGCCTGAGCAGGCCATCGCCGTGATCGCGAAAAGCGGCTCGAAGCGATGGGTCTCGGCTGCCGATGCCGCAGCCCGCAAGGCCGGAGTCCATGTCGGCATGCCGGCGGCAAAGGCGCAGGCGCTGTTTCGCGGCCTGATGCTTGTTGATGCCGATGCCAGTGCCGATGCCGCCGCACTGGAGAGGATCACGCTCTGGGCGCTGACACTCTATTCGCCTGTCGTTGCCGTCGACGGGATCGATGGCATCGTCATGGATACCGAAGGTGCGGATCATCTGCAGGGCGGGGAACGTCCCATGGTCACGAAGATCGCCAATCAGTTTCGGGCAAAGACGCTGACTGCCCGTGTCGCCGTCGCCGATACCTGGGGAGCGGCGCATGCTTGTGCCCGCGCGATCGGCCGCGAGACCGTCATCGTACCTTCAGGCGAGACGGTCCGCGCCGTCGAACAGCTGCCGATCAGGCTGCTGCGTCTGCCGCCAGCGATCGTCGGCGACCTGCGCACCCTCGGCTTCCAGACGATCGGGGAACTTGCCAACACGCCACGCGCGCCGCTCGCCCTTCGCTTCGGCCCTGAGATCGGTCGCCGTCTTGACCAGATCTTCGGTCGAACGTCAGAGCCGATCGACCCGATCCGCACCGCCGATCTCATCGAGGTTTCCAGGGCCTTTGCCGAACCGATCGGGGCAGCCGAGACCATCGACAAATATGTCGGCCGCCTTGTTGTGCATCTGATCGAGGAGCTGCAGAAGCGCGGGCTTGGCGTGCGCCGCGCTGACCTCATCGTCGAGAAGGTCGATGGTACAAGACAGGCGATACGGGCGGGCACCGCCAAGCCCGCCCGCGATGTCGCCTGGCTGACCAAGCTGTTTCGCGATCGGACGGAAAAGATCGAGCCGGGTTTCGGCATCGAGAAGCTGACCCTGGTCGCCGTGATAGTCGAGCCATTGGACGAGGCCCAAAGATCGTCCTCGCTGGTCGAGGAGGAGATCACCGACGTGACACCGCTGATAGACATCTACGGCAATCGTGGCCAGCGGGTCTACCGTGTCGCGCCCGTGGCCTCCGACGTGCCCGAACGTTCTATCAGGCGCATCAGCGCCGCGGCCGATCCGGTCGCTGTCGCATGGGTCGGCCATTGGCGCCGGCCGGTCCGGCTTCTCCCCCGGCCGGAGTTGATCGAGGCGATCGCGCTGATGCCTGACCGTCCGCCGGTCTCGATCGTCTGGCGTGGCAAGCGCCGGAAGGTTAAGCGCGCCGATGGCCCGGAGCGCATCTTCGGGGAATGGTGGCGGCGCGATGCCGAGATGGAGGCTGTCCGCGACTACTTCGTCATCGAGGACGAGGCCGGCGAGCGGTTCTGGGTGTTCAGATCGGGGGATGGTGTCGATCCCGAGACCGGATCACACCGCTGGTTCATGCACGGGATCTTCGCATGAGCTACGCCGAGCTGCAGGTCACCACGCATTTTTCTTTCCTGCGCGGAGCATCCTCGGCGCAGGAGCTGTTCGAGACGGCCAAGGCGCTGGGCATCGAGGCGGTCGGTGTTGTCGATCGCAATTCGCTAGCAGGCATCGTCCGGGCGTTGGAGGCATCGCGCGCCACGGGCCTGCGTCTGGTTGTCGGCTGCCGGCTGGATTTGGCCGACGGCATGTCGGTGCTGGTTTATCCGACCGATCGCGCCGCCTATTCTCGCCTGACCCGGCTGATCACGCTCGGCAAGTCGCGCGGCGGCAAGAACAACTGCATCCTGCACTGGGACGATGTCGTCGCCTATTCCGACGGCATGATCGGGATCCTGGTGCCGGATCTCGCTGACGAGACCTGCGCAGTGCAGCTCAGGAAGATGGCTGAGGTGTTTTCCGATCGTGCCTATGTCTCGCTTTGCCTGCGCCGACGGCCGAACGACCAGCTGCGACTGCACGAGATCTCCAATCTGGCGTCGCGGTTCAAGGTGAAGACAGTCGTCACCAACGACGTGTTGTTTCATGAGCCGGGTCGGCGGCAGCTACAGGACATCGTCACCTGTATTCGCCACAACACCACGATCGACGATATCGGCTTCGAGCGTGAGCGCCATGCCGATCGGTTCCTGAAGCCACCCGAGGAAATGCAGCGCCTGTTTCCCCGCTATCCGGAGGCCCTCGCGCGAACGATGGAGATTGTCCGGCGCTGCACCTTTTCGCTGGAGGAGCTAACCTACCAATATCCTGAAGAAGCGATCGTGCCGGGCAAGGATGCCCAGGCCTCGCTCGAGCATTATGTCTGGGAGTGCGTGCCTGATCGCTATCCGGAGGGACTGCCGCCGGATGTGCTGAAGACCGTGCGCCACGAACTCGATCTCATCCGCATGATGAAATATGCCCCATACTTCCTGACGGTGTTTTCGATCGTCCGTTTCGCTCGAAGCCAGGGCATCCTGTGTCAGGGCCGAGGTTCGGCGGCCAACTCGGCGGTTTGCTATATCCTTGGTATTACCTCGATCGATCCAGTAAACGGCAACCTGCTGTTCGAGCGCTTCGTTTCACAGGAGCGCGACGAACCGCCCGATATCGATGTCGACTTCGAGCACGAGCGGCGCGAAGAGGTCATCCAGTGGATCTACAAGACCTATGGCCGCGAGAAGGCGGCCCTTTGCGCCACCGTCACCCGCTATCGTGCCCGCGGCGCCATCAGAGATGTCGGCAAGGCGCTCGGTCTGCCGGAAGACGTCATCAAGGCACTGTCGTCGGGCATGTGGTCCTGGTCGGAGGAGGTCTGTGATCGCAATGTGCGTGAGCTCAATCTCAACCCTGATGATCGGCGTCTCGTCCTCACCCTGAAACTGGCGCAGCAACTGATGGGCGCACCCCGCCATCTCGGCCAGCATCCCGGCGGTTTCGTCCTCACGCACGACCGGCTCGACGACCTGGTGCCGATCGAGCCGGCGACGATGAAAGACCGCCAGATCATCGAATGGGACAAGGATGATGTCGAGGCTTTGAAGTTCATGAAGGTCGATGTGCTCGCATTGGGGATGCTGACCTGCATGGCCAAGGCCTTCGATCTGATCCGTGAGCACAATGGTGACGATCTCGACCTGTCGAACATCCGGCAGGAAGACCAGAAGACCTACGCGATGATCCGCAAGGCCGATACGCTGGGCACCTTCCAGATCGAAAGTCGGGCGCAGATGGCCATGTTGCCGCGCCTGAAACCCCGCACCTTCTACGATCTCGTCGTGCAGGTGGCGATCGTGCGGCCCGGGCCGATCCAAGGCGACATGGTGCATCCCTATCTTCGGCGGCGCGAGGGCAAGGAGGCAGTCGAATATCCGACGCCCGAGCTGGAGGCGGTGCTTGGCAAGACGCTTGGCGTGCCGCTGTTTCAGGAAAGCGCGATGCGGGTCGCAATGGTCTGTGCCGGCTTTACCGGCGGCGAGGCCGATCAGTTGCGCAAGTCGATGGCGACCTTCAAGTTCACGGGTGGCGTCTCACGCTTCAAGGAGAAGCTGGTCTCCGGCATGGTCAAGAATGGCTACTCGCCGGAGTTTGCCGAAAAGACCTTCAGCCAGCTCGAAGGCTTCGGCTCCTATGGTTTTCCGGAAAGCCATGCGGCATCCTTCGCGCTGATCGCCTATGCATCAAACTACGTCAAATGCCATTATCCGGAGGCTTTCTGCGCAGCGCTGATCAATTCGCAACCGATGGGCTTTTACGCGCCGGCGCAGATCGTCGGCGATGCCAGGGCGCACGGCGTCGAGGTGCGGCCGGTCTGCATCAATCGATCCAGGTGGGATTGCACGCTGGAGCGGATCGGCAAGTCTGATCGCCATGCCGTCAGGCTCGGCTTCCGGCGGGTGAAAGGTTTGGCCGTCGCCGATGCGGCCCGGATCGTGACCGCGCGGATGAACAGCGCCTTCGCGTCTGTCGATGATATGTGGCGCAGGTCGGGCGTGCCGACGGAAGCGCTTGTCCAGCTTGCCAAGGCCGATGCCTTCCTGCCTTCGCTGAAGCTGGAACGTCGCGATGCGCTCTGGGCGATCAAGGCATTGCGCGATGATCCTCTACCGCTATTCGCTGCAGCGTCAGAGCGGGAGATGGCCGCGATTGCGGAACAGCGGGAGCCGGAGGTGGAACTCCGGCAGATGACCGATGGGCACAATGTTATCGAGGACTATAGCCATACCGGGCTGACCTTGCGCCAGCATCCGATCGCTTTCCTGCGCAAGGATCTTACTGCTCGCAATATCATCACCTGTGCCGAGGCGATGAGTTCGCGGGATGGGCAATGGGTCTGTACCGCTGGCCTTGTTCTGGTGCGGCAGAAGCCGGGATCGGCCAAAGGTGTGATGTTCATTACCATCGAGGACGAGACCGGGCCTGCCAACCTTGTCGTCTGGCCAACGCTGTTCGAGAAGCGCCGACGTGTCGTTCTGGGTTCCTCGATGATGGCGATCAACGGCCGGATCCAGCGGGAAGGGGACGTCGTGCATCTCGTTGCCCAGCAGCTGTTCGACCTGTCAGGCGATCTTGTCGGGCTGGCTGATCGTGACGAGGAGTTCAAGCTGCCGACCGGTCGTGGCGACGAGTTTGCGCATGGTAGTGGGCCGGATCCGCGGGATAAGCCGAGGCCGGTCGTGACACCACGCAATATGTTCGTGCCTGATCTTCATATCGATACCCTGAAGGTGAAGAGCAGGAATTTTCAATGACGATTCCGAATATTGACCGTTGTTAACCGCCATGGATAGCGCTGAAGGCCTTACGCGAGCCGCTCGGTGCAGACTGCTTCCACTATCGCCTGAAGCTGTTTTATGTGCTCGACCAACCATTCTAGTTCGTCAGAGCTGATTTTGTAGTTCGGTGAGTAGCGGGCCTCCACGTAGGCGCGCGACAGCAACTCAAAACAGCGACGAGAGAAACGATTGTCCCGAGGCCATGCGGAAATCAGCCGGCCTTCAATATCCTCAGCTCTCGATCGAAGCACCTTTATCCGATGCGATTTCGGACTGTAGAGCGTTAGCGTCAGCAAGACGCAATGATAGTAATTCTCGCAGGCCTGATGCAGCATAAATGCAGCATGGTTGCGGTCACCGTTCGCCGCAAAAAACTGGGCGCCCTCTAGAAATTTTCGCGCATTTCCAAACCAACGCTGGAAGTAATCCTGGGCTTCGGCTTTAGCTTCTTCGGCGGTTAGTGGCTTAGGCTGGGCGAGCGGATGTCCTGGCTTCTCGTAAAGAACGATGCCGTCCTTTGCGACATCGATGAAGAAGGGCCGGCCGCGCGAAAGCTGCTCGTTCACGTCATTGAGATCATGGACGATCGGGACAACGGGCGTCTCGATCCTGCGGCTGAGCTGCTGGGTAAGCAGTTCGTTCTCGATCCCAGAGTTCATGCTCTTCCGCGAAAGTCTTCGAGTTGACGACGATCAGGAGATCGTAGTCGGATCGGTAACCGCTGACGCGATCCTCGACCCAGTCACCGCGGGCGTAGGAACCGTAGAGGATGACCTTGAGGATTTTGCCGGCATTGCGCTTCTCGGAGAGCTTGGTCGACTGGAACTTCTCGACACCGGCAAACACGATCTCGATGATGCGGGCAAGCTCGCGCCGCTTCCTGTCCGGCAGGTGTTCGATATGGTCGGTCAAGGTCAAAGCAGCGTCGAAGCCTTTGGTGTGAATCGCATCCATCCTAGCGGTTCCGTCTCGATTGCACATCGAAACGTTTTACGGGATTTATGTTAATTTCACAATCAAAGGGTGTGTGTGAATTATACACCCGGAATCATAAAGGCCGGGTCGATTTCTCGAATTTCTGTCACTGACGAACCGGCCCGAAAGCGGAACACGCTGGCGTTACACCTTCGGAAACGCCAGAAAGCACTCGCGTAGCCGTCGCGCGGGCCGCTGCTTTTTTCTCGAAGAGTGGCTTCCATCTACTAGCATATCCGGTAATTAGATTGCCGCGACGCTCGGCGCGCTTGCGGGCGGGCTCGACAGCTGGAGAGGTGGTGCTGAGCTATAGATGGACTTGCAATAACTCATTTATGGCAATATTCATGAGCTATAGAAAGGCTCGCTATAGCTCATGAAATGGAACTGGCAGGATGCCGACTGGCCAAATTTCAGGTACGACGCAGTAAATCTGGTTCCGTTGGAGCAGAAGTTCCTGCAGTCCGCCGGCGAGGTCATTGGCGCCGTTCGGCATTTCAATGAGGATGACAGCAAACAACTTCGCATTGAGTTGCTAAGCGACGAAGCGGTCAAGACCTCGGAGATCGAAGGGGAGTTTCTGGATCGCGCGAGTGTTCAATCATCACTCCGCCAGCAGTTCGGGCTCAACACCGACGATAGGCAGATCCGCCCCCAAGAGCGCGGGATTGCCGAGATGATGGCGGATGTCTATCGAAACTGGCATGCGCCGCTGGGTCATGAAGGATTGTTCCAGTGGCATTCAATGCTGATGGCCGGAAATCGATACATTGACACAATTGGTGATTATCGTGAGCACGAAGATGCCATGCAAATCGTGTCTGGACGCTTGGATAAGCCCACAATCCATTTTGAGGCTCCCCCATCTCGCCAGGTTAAAGCTGAGATGGGGACCTTCATCGCATGGTTCAATCAATCCGGGCCAGATGGCCAAACGCCGCTCCAAGCTTTGACGCGCGCGGCAGTAGGTCATCTTTATTTCGAAAGCATTCATCCCTTTGAGGATGGTAATGGTCGAATTGGGCGCGCGCTCGCCGAGAAATCCCTGGCGCAGAACATTGGGCAACCAAGTCTCATCTCACTCGCCTTCACGATCGAGAAAAACCGAAAGGCATACTATTCCGAGCTTGAGCGACATCAACGCACGCTTGATATCACCGACTGGATTAGTTTCTTTTCAGAAACGACCCTGGATGCTCAACGGGCAACGCTCGAGCGCATAGATTTCTTCATTCAGAAAACAAAATTCTACGACCGGTTTCGAGACCGCATGAACGAGCGTCAGGAAAAGGTGGTCGCGCGCATCTTCAAGGAAGGCACAGCAGGCTTCAAGGGTGGCCTAAGTGCAGAAAACTACATCTCGATCACAAGCACGTCCCGCGCTACAGCGACACGCGACCTTCAGCAGCTCGTGGAGATCGGTGCACTTACCCGCACGGGTGAACGTCGGCATACCCGCTACTCGCTGTCGTTGCAGAAATAAATCTGTTACCAATCTCATGAACTTCAGCAAAGCTAGGTGAACGGCGGTTCGATTTCTCTCAAGAGCACTCTCGTCCAAAACGAAAGGGATGGTGAGGTCGTGTGGCTTGCCTGGGGTCTTTATCAACTCCCCGATGCGGCACTCGATGCCAACCACAGTCTGGCGGAAACTGCCAAACGCGTCCCGAAAGCCGTTGTCTGCCTTGTTTCGGCCCTCGCTTTCCACGGCTTGACGGATCAACTGCCGAGACAAATCTGGGTTGCCATAGGCCGCAGAGACTGGGCTCCGCTTCCGGAAGGCAATGCTGTGCGCATCGTGCGTTTCACAGACAGACTTCTCAACGAAAGCGTCGAGACCCATCTCGTTGAAGGTGTTCCGGTGAAGATTTTTGGAATCGCCAAGACGATTGCCGATTGCTTTCGCTATCGCAACAAGATTGGCCTATCCGTAGCGATAGAGGGTCTGCAGGAGACGCTGCGGCAAAGAAAGGCTACTCCTGGGGAAATCGCTGAGCAAGCTGCGCGTGGTGGCGTTGGGACTGTAATCCGTCCGTATATCGAGGCATTGACCGCAAACGGCTAAGGAAATCAGAAACCTCAGCGCCTCGGTCCGCGCCCGCCTGTTGCAACTAGCCAGAACAAGCGGGCAGGCTTTGATCTGGTGCTCACGCGTTTCGCTCTTGAACGGCTATTATTTCGACTCAGCCAGTCGCCTCACGCCGCTCGCTTTGTGCTGAAGGGGCAATGCTGATGATGAGTTGGTTTGACGATCCCACCGCGGTACGCGCGATCTGGACCTTTTGGGCTTCGGCAATCCCGACCAGATTTGATGCTGGTGACGTTTCACGAAATTCTGGCGCAACAGGCTCACGATGGCGTCACGTTCGACGCTGAAACTTTACGCGTGGATCGCATTCGTGAGGGAGTGGAATATGGTGGTCTGAGGTTGCGGGTGATCGCTTCGATCCACCACCGCCTATGCCGCGCCAAGGGAGCCTTGAGGACCTACAGCAAATCGATTTCGAAGGAACTGGCTCCAAAGGGTATTCGGGTCAACAACGTCTGTCCTGGCTGGATCATGACCGAGGGCGCCGTCGATCTCGTGAAAGGCATGCAGGCCAGCAATGGCGGCACGTACGAGGAAGCGCGGCAAGCGGTCATGGCGTGGATAGGTGGTATCCCGATCGGACAGGGAGCCGAGCCTGAACAGGTGGCCGACCTGATCGCCTACCTCGCCTCGCCGCGATCCATGGCGCCGAGTTCGTCATCGATGGCGGCACGATCAGGACCGTATAGGGTCATGTACCGGCGTCCGCGAAATGGCGGACGCCGGTGGCACCCATCTCCGTGCCCGATATCAAGCGCTTCGCGGCTCCTCTTCCACGCCGCTGTTTTCCTGACGCGCTTACGTCGGCAATCGAGGCGCTCAACTAAACCGAGTTCTGCTCCACGCCGGTGAACTGAGGCCATCCTCTCCAACGGAGGCTCAGCAGTTCGTGTCCCTTGAGCCCGAGATACTTCGGGCTCCTGAATACAAGGCACTAGAAAACGCCGAATTGCCGCTGCCATCTCGAAACTTTCTCGCCCTCAGAGGGTTTGGGAAACTTAAGCACGGTAGGTGCCATTGGAGGCTCTCATGACCAAATTTGCGCTTTACGTTCCGCTCGAAGCAAAGCCCGGCAAAGAGCAGGAGGTTGCCAATTTTCTGCAATCGGCCGTCCCGCTGGTCAATGCCGAGCCCGGCACGATTTCCTGGTATGCGATACAGGAGGGTCCCAGTTCGTTTGCTATCTTCGATACCTTCGACGATGAGAGCGGAAGGGATGCCCACCTGAATGGTCAGGTCGCCGCTGCTTTGATGGCGAAGGCGGAGGATCTGTTCGCCAAGTCGCCACAGATTCACAAGCTGTCTATCCTAGCTGACAAGCTCCCCTGAGCATCCTGCTACAGAACGAAGCAAGATGAGCGAGCCACTCAGGGCGACGTTGAGAATCGTCGGCGCTCGCGTCAGAGAGTAAGCTCGGGGAGAGGACTCGGCCAGCTCGTTGAAGGTTGGGATTTGACGGCACATCGAAGACAAGATTGCGGCTCCCGTCACGACATAGACACAAGTTGCAACGGTCGCCGACAGTCGATCTCGTCCATGCCGTAGCCGAGTGCCGGCCCCACGCGGCGCGTGAGCGGTTCCCACTCGCCGCGTTCACGGCTGTAGCTACCGGGATTGGTCTTCGTCTCAATGCCGGCGTTCCGCAAAATATCCATAGCAATGGCGTAGCTCGAATCCAAATCAACCACCTGCGACTCCGTTCGCCTTTCATCAACTGTCGGAAAATGTCGGTCGAGTGTTTCGAGCAACAGGCGGGCGCAGCGTTGCAGGGACCCGACGGCAGCCGAGCGCACCAGTGTGCTCTGTTTCTGCCGATCAAGCGTCGTGTCGATCAGCGTGGTCAGGTCAAGCAAGACGAAGCAGAACCGCGTTACCGAATAAAATGGCTCCTCGAAGCGGAAATAGAACAGCAACGGATAGAAGTGATGGGCTTCCTTTGTCATGGCGAGCGATCGCGCGAGATTGCCGAGCTCGCTCGTAGCATTGCTGAAGTCGCCGTCAGGACCGAGCCGGGCCAACAGTTGAGCTGCATCGCCCGTACCGCCCGTCATCAGGTCGACGGTGAGGGCCAACGCGTTTCGCTCCCGAAGTGCTGAATAGACCTGCACAAGATAGCTTAGGACCAGTGACAGCACCGACGCACCGATAAGGGAATTGATGAGGAATAGGACCCGGTTCCGGCACCCGTCGCAGGGACGACCGACGAACGGCTGGAGAAGGTTGCGACATTCGATCATCAGGTCACCGGCGTCACCGTTTCCGAGGACGGCAGAACCTTCGTTAACTTTCCGCGCTGGTCGGAAGACGTCCCGGTCTCGGTTGCCGAGGTGATGAAAGACGGCTCGATCAAGCCCTACCCCAACGACGAGTGGAATGCCTGGCGCAACGCGAAGATGACGGAGATTTCTCCGAAGGATCATTTCGTGACGGTACAAAGCGTTGTCGCAGACGGCAGGGGCTCGCTCTGGGTCGTCGATCCGGCAGCGCCCAACGGCGAGAAGACGGTTAAGGACGGCCCGAAGGTGGTCCAGGTCGACCTGAAGACCAACGCGGTCAAGCGCGTTTATCCGTTCGGTCCTGATGTCGCAGGTCCTGCAAGCTACCTCAACGATGTTCGAATCGCGCCTGACGGTGCCTTTGCCTATTTCACTGATTCGGGCGTGCCGGGCGGTCTGGTCGTTCTTGATCTAAATTCCGGCAAGGCATGGCGCGTGCTGAGCGATGACCCATCCACCCAGTTCGAAACAGACATTGTAATCCAAGTCGATGGCCAACCGCTTCGCCGGCCTGACGGACGGCAACCACTGTTCAATGCTGACAGCATCGCACTCTCGAAGGATGGCAAGACCTTGTACTGGAAAGCCCTGACCGGCAAGACGATGTACCGCATCTCAACGAAGGCATTGCAGAAGGCCTCGCAGGATCCGTTTTTGGCCGAACCGGAAAAATATGCCGACACGGAGCCGACTGACGGGCTGTGGATCGACGACCAGAACCGCATCTATCTGAGCAGCATTCAAAACGACGGTGTCAAAATCCTGGGCCCTGATGGCAAGGTAACGCCGATGCTTGAGGATAGTCGGCTGCGCTGGCCCGACACATTTTCACAGGGTCCCGACGGCACGATGTACATCACCGCATCGCATATCCAGGACTCGCCCTGGTTTCATCAAGGGTGGACGGACGATGCGTTCACGCTGTTCAAGTTCGCACCTCCGAAATGAGGTACGTCGACCTTCACGCAGGCGTCTCCCACCGGCCGGACCCCTCTGGCACCTTGCGTCTGGCCTCGAAGGAGCCTTGTGGGTCGAGGCTGCCCGGAACAAGGCATGAGTGCGCGGTCAGGTCGCTCACTAACCATAAGCGCGGATTTTTCGCGCTGAAGCCGCACCGGCGACGTTCGAGGAATACAAAGGAGGAGTACCATGTCGAATACAAAACTCACCGATGGGCTGAATGACCGGTCGAAGGACGCTCCGGTAGGTCAGACGGGCGAGGGATTACCAGATGACACGAGCAGACCGGTCGATGTGGACGACAGCACCATCGATGCCGTCCGCAAGAAACTCAAGAATGATCCGCGCGAAGATCTCCTGAAAGAGGTCAAGCAGGAAGAAGATGCGTCAAGCATTGGTTCCGAATGAAACGGCTGGCGATGACGAGCCCCGGCCCTGAGCAGTAGGGCGCTCGTATTCTATTGCGTATGGCAGACGGTCCTCGTCGTTCCGGCCGCAAGCTGCCGGCATACAGCATTTCGGCCGTTGGGGAATGGCCGGCACCCGTTAGACCGTTCAGTAGCACATGATTGTCGATCCCTCGAACCAGGCCGTCTTGGCGTCACGGTTCGACAAGCGGCGGATCGTCAGCGATACTGTGTCTGGGAAATGCTTGAAAGGTGATACCATCCTCCACGTCGCCTTATCCGACCCCCAGTCGCGCTGTACAAATCGCTTGCTCACATGATGTTTCATTTCGGTTTGCGGTCAAAATCCCGAAGGAGATTTCCCACACCCGCGCGATGAAGGATATCGCCGAGCCGTTCGAGGCTTTTCTTGAAGATATTGCACCGCTCGGAGAGAAACGCGGGCCGCTTCTCTGCCAGTTGCCGCCTACGCTCGTGTTCAATACTGATGTGCTCCAAACCGCATTCAAGACGATCCGGAACGCCGATGACGGTCCGATCGTCATTGAGGTTCGGCACAAGAGTTGGGAGTCGGCCGAGGCCCTGGATCTGCTCAAGACGTATGCGATCGATCGTGTTCTCGCCGATCCGGCGCCGGTGTGGCCGGCGGAAGATTTCGGCAAACCGCCGAAATATGTGCGTCTACACGGCAAGCCAAAAATCTACTACGCGAGCTACGCCGACGACGAGATCGCTGCGTTCTCAGCCCTGTTGGCGCCGGATGGTTGGTGCGTGTTCGACAATACCGCCTCGGGCGCGGCGATCGAAAACGCACTGTCCATGCTCGAAATGCGCTGAGGCTTCTTAGCCTTACCCGCAAGCCCACGTCGAAGCAGCACTCGAGGCGGTCTTTTGGCGAGTGGCGCACCAGAGCGCTCCACCTTGTCTGAACCAGGCGGCTTCCCAAACCTGATTCAAGATCGTTGCCGCAAGCGCCGCCTTGTCCTGCGGCAGGAAGCGGCCGTAGTGCTGCTAGACGACATCCGGTGTCCTGAATGGCGTGGCTGGCCTGCTCGTAAAACCTCGTCTGTGTGAGGATATGAGTAGCGAGAATATTCCGCAGATTAAGCGGCCTATTCAGAGCGGCCCTTTTATGGTGCCGCGCCCTGTGCAGGGATTGTATATTCCGTATCGCTGGATCGCCGCCCGCCATTGAATTTCGTCTAGTCTGTAGTGGTTACTAAATCCCCCGACACGATCTCCCACGCCCGCCACGAATCTCGACAATCAAGCTTGTTTCGATAGTGGTTCGCCCCGAGGATCCTCGCGGGCTCGCGCTGCCAAGGCGCCACTATCGATCCGAGGGAAGCAGTAGCCGACTGGAGTTAATGCACGTCTGTCCTGACGTTGGAGATGAAGTCCTGCCAGCGGAACAGAGTTCTCCGGTCGGGTAGCGCTGGCCTCTCCGCTGCTACAGGGGCAAGCAGGAGCGCGCACTCGGCGCCCAAGGTCCATCGAGTTTGCAGGTCGACAGGCCGCTTGCCGCTTCCGCCGTAGACAATGTCCTCACTCGACCAGACCATCGACCATTGGCATCCGGCCGGTGGCGATACCAGCGGTTCTGCGAGGCTCGTCATCGATGAGTCCGCGCCTAGATTGACGAATAGCAAGCGCGCGTCTTGAGGCTCGACGGCGAAGAAACGCAGAAAGAATGCTGAAGCGTCCAGCACACTGCCGTCCACGCCACACCGGCCTTCTCTGTCGGAGATGGCTTTGGTCTGGCCTCGGAGGGCGAGCAAATCCTTGTGGAGCGCGACAGTATGGGCGTTTGTATCCCGCTCGTTCCAGTCGAGTTTCGAACGCTCGAAGGTCGAACGTTCGGCTGGCGTCGGCATCCATGCGGTGAAAGCAGGATCCGTCAGGCTCGGAAACTGCTTCAAAAAGTCGATACGACCGTTGCGGACGATGTCGACGAGTTCGCCAGAGTGATCCGCGAAATAGTAGAACGGACTGGAAGCGCCGAATTCCTGGCCTTGAAACAGCATCGGCGTTTGCGGCCCCAGCAGAAGCAGCGCGGTAAGCGCGCGCACCCTAGCCGGTGATGCGAGCTTGTCTATGCGAATGCCAGTGCCGGAATTGGCGATCTGATCGTGGTTCTGCAGGAAATGGATGAAGTTGTCAGGCACCAGGTCGAAGCCAGGGTGGCCACGCGGCGCGTCCTGCCAGTCGTAACGTTGGCCCTGGAACAGGTAGCCGTATTTTGCTGAGGAGACAAACTCCTGGGCGCGGCCGAGATGGTCGTGATAATAGGCCTCGTTGCGACCTGTGAGCGCCACCATCGCCGAATGATGGAAATCATCGTTCCACAACGCGTCGAGACCGTAGCCGGATTGCTCAGAGCCACGTACTAGACGCGTATCCTGCGGTTCGTTTTCCGCCACGAGGTAAATCGGCTTTCTGCCGGCCGCGGCGCGAGCCTCCCTGGCGATCGCAGACATAATGTGCTCATCGCTGCTGTCGTAAAGCGCCTGCGTGGCGTCCAGCCGCAGCCCGTCAAAATGATATTCGTCGATCCAGTAGGCGGCGTTCTTGGCGAAGAACTCGCGAACCCCAGCACTGTTATCACCGTCAAAATTGATCGAACTGCCCCACTCGTTCCAGTAACGCTCAGTGAAATAGTCGGGCGTGAAATCGCGAAACCGGTTGCCGACGCCAAAATGATTGTAGACGACGTCAAGGATAACGCCGATTCCGAGTTGGTGCGCAGTATCGATGAAGTGGCGGAGATTGTCGGGATTGCCATAGAGCCGTGTCGGCGCGTAGGGCAGGACCCCGTCATAGCCCCACCCGAACGTGCCGCAAAATTCATTGAGGGGCATGACTTCAAGGCAGGTGATGCCGACCTCTCTCAGGAAGGGTAGCTTTTCGGCCGCAGCCCGATAGGTTCCTTCTGGCGTGAAGGTGCCGATGTGCATCTCGTAGAGGACCTGTCCGCTCGGCGTGATGCCCGGCCAGTCGTGGTCCTGCCATGGGAAACTCTCAGGGTCGACCACCATGGAAAAGCCCGATGGTCCCTCTGGCTGGAAGCGAGAGGCTGGATCGGCAGCAAGCTCTGCACTGCCTTCGAGCTTGAAACGGTAAAGCGCGCCGGCCGCGAGCCCCGCGAGATCAATGCGGAAATATCCCGCCTCTTCCGGGTTCATGATGTGTTCGCTGCCGTCGTCCAATACGAGCGCCACGCTTCCCTGCGCCGGTGCCCAGACCCGAAACGACACGCCACCATTCAGGATTTCGGCGCCGACGGGATACCGTCTGACGGTCTTAGACGACTCGGGAGAAGGCGGGGCGAGACGATGGAAGCTCATGGTTCATCCTGCTGCTTGAGAGAAGTCCACGAGCAATCGGAAGGTGCGCGGGTGCTTTCGAAACACCGCCTCAATGTTTTTGTTCCGCTTGTCAGTCAGTTGTTGCTAAAATTGCAAAGGCTTCATAAGGCCGGAGGTTGATTGAGGCGATCTGGCCATAGTTGCTGATCAAACAATGACCGAATACTTGCAGCTCGTCAGGGAGGTCCAGCGACATCTGTTTTGACGAGAAGCTGGCAATGACAACGACGCACTCGCGGTCTAATGTCCTCGTATAGACGAAAACGTCAGCGTGGTGGTCGAGGAACGATTGATACCGGTCGCAGACGATGACCGGATGCTCCTTTCTAAGCGCGATCAGCTTCCGATAGTGGTTCCAGATGGAGTGCTCGTCGGAGGTCGCGCTCTCGGCGTTGATTGTCGTGTAATTCTCGTTGACCTCGATCCAGGGGATGCCGGTCGTGAAGCCGGCATTGGCCTCGGCTGTCCACTGCATTGGCGTACGGGCGTTGTCGCGACCATTGTCGTTGGCACCCTTGATGAAATCTTCGGGCGAAAGGTCCGCTTCGAGGTGAAGTCGGTGCATGTTGAGCGTTTCGATGTCCCTGTACTGCTCGATCTTGCTGAACGGCACATTGGTCATGCCAATCTCCTCACCCTGGTAAACGAAGGGTGTGCCTTTGAGGAAATGGAGCACTGTGGCCAGCACTTTGGCAGATTCGATCGGATAGCCCTTGGCGTCGCCATATTTCGAGACGGCACGCGGCAGGTCGTGGTTGCCCCAAAACAGCGAATTCCAGCCGTCATTGGCTAGTGCATATTGCCACTTGCTGAGGACGGACTTCAACTTGACGAGGTCGAACGGCCGCGACCGCCACTTGCCATAGACCTCGTCCCACTGTTGCGTAACATGCTCGAACTGGAACACCATTGACAGCCTGACGAGCCCGGCCGGAATACAGCAGGGCGGAGCCCGGAGTCGCGCTCCAGGTCTCACCGACCGTGAGCACATCGTGGCGGCCGAAGGTCTCGCGGTGCATCTCCTGCAGATAGTCGTGCAGGTGGGCGCCGTCGGTGATAATTCCCTGATCGACCTGCTTGCCGATGTAGTCGATGACGTCCATGCGAAAGCCGGCAATGCCGCGCTCAAGCCACCAGTTCATCATCTTGTAGATCTCTGCTCGAACTTTCGGATTTTCCCAGTTCAGGTCCGGCTGGCGACGGTTGAACAGATGCAGGTAGTATTCGCCCGTCAGAGGATCGAGCGTCCAGGCCGGTCCACCGAAAGAGGATGTCAATGTGTTGGGAAGGCCACCGTCCCCGGCTGGTTTCCGCCAGACGTAAAAGTCGCGGTGGGGATTGTCGTTGGACTTCCGGGCCTCAACGAACCATGGGTGCTCGTCCGACGTATGATTGACCACAAGGTCGAGCACGATGCCGATGCCGCGGCTCTTTGCTTCAATCACAAGCCAGTCGAAGTTGGCAAGCGTACCAAACTCCGGCGCGATGTCTTGGTAGTTAGAGATATCGTAGCCGTTGTCGTCCATCGGGGAGGCGTAGATCGGTGACAGCCAGATGATGTCGATGCCAAGGGACTTCAGGTATTCCAGATCGCCTCGATCTTCCGCAGCATAAGCAACAGGATCGATTTGGCTCAGGAGACCGTCAAACGAAGCATTGGCTCGGCGGAGTTTGGTATCGGTCAGCTTGTGGATGCAGACATGGAGGCAGAGTCAAGCAAACTTGCGGCTTACCAAACGCAACAACAACTGGCCGTTCAATCGCTTTCGATCGCTAATTCCGCACCGCAGGATCTGCTCGCTCTATTTAAGTAGCGCGAGCGGGCTACGGCAATCCTGTTGCCGACGCCGTCGAGAGCTCGTCAGCCGGCCCGAATCCGGCTTTCCAACAGACGGGCCGGCCCGCGATCAACGTGGGTCCTTTGCTGAAACCGGATCAAGTTCTTCACAGGTCTTGACGGGTTCCCGATGGTTCCTACCTCTAGTAGGCCAACCCCAAAAGTGGCACGCCACGGCGCCTGTCTCCCCCAGACTTCAAAGGCGTCGTGGCACATCGCCAGAGCATTCTTGCTAAGCGTAGAGGTAGACGATGGTGCAGGTGACGAGGATTATCAGGGCTGCGAACGATCACGTTGAACATTGATACCTCTTTTTCGACTTCGGCGAAAAAAAAGCCCCACCGGTGTTGGGCGGGGCTGAGGAGCCAGGAGAGTGGAAAGGTGTAGCATAACGCAGATCCCCCTCCTGCGTTCCGCGCCGTACGCTAGCGTACGAAACAGCCACCTTCGTGCTTGTGCACCTTCTTCAGCGGGGGACCCGTAAGGCTAGGTCATGGCCAAGGCTAATCTCTCCAATCCAGCCGCAAGCCGCGAGTATTCCCGGCAGCTTTATTGGGCTGCGATAGCGTTAGGTGGAAGTTTCGCCAGCATGTTGAACCATGCGTTCTCGGCGGCACCGTAGAAATCTCCTGCCGCCCCCTCCAGGCCGGGCCTATCGGTGATTTCGACATATCCTCTCCTCGATCGGATCCAGTGCTCTCCTTCGAAAACGTGGAGCCATTCCGTGACACTGGCGCGGCGTGCGTTGATGTAGGCGCCAAGTTCTTCGTGCGTGGCAACGATGATGTCGCCATCAATACGGTCGTGCATCATGAGAAGCTCGCGGGCAAGGTTTTGTTCAATGTGACCTGCTCGCCCGCTCGCAGCAAACATTGCGGTCTGGAGGGAGCACCAGTTTTGATAGCGCTCAAGCCTGGCTTGAAACTCCTCGCTCTGCCGAAGAACCGCCATTAACGCATCCGCTTGGATCTCGTACGCCCAGCCCTCAGTCCGAGCCTGCGCTGTGAAGAGGGCCGGGGATACGCCGGCGAGGAGGCTAGTACCTGTCATGCCCTCGCGTCCAACCATTCCGATCTCGACATCGATGGTAGGAGTGACAGAAACGATGATAGCGATAACGCCGGCCTCAACGAAAAGCGCGCTTTCGATAGCGTCGGGAGGATTTTCTATCCGTTCTCCACGATCGAACTCTCGTCTAGTCAAGAATGGTTGAAGAGACTGTCTCACATCAAGCGACAGCACATGCAGCAGGCGGTTTTGAAATGAGAACATAATGACACCATGTAGGGCAGATCACGCAGAAAGTGCATTTCGTCCGACACCGTACACTCGGTCTGTTTCTGAGGTGCCGAGGCTGAGGTTGCTAATCAGTTGCGCCATCGGTTCTGGAGCCACTGGCCAATATCTCAGCAGTAGAAAACCCGACCCTCCGACGAGAGGATCGGGCTTCTGGTCAGCGGCCTGACCCACGACGTTGAGGGTTCGTCGCGGCCCTCAAACTTCGCGTCCGATAAATAGTTCCAAAAAGAACCCCGCTTGTGGGCGGGGCTAGTGGAGGGAAGTTTTCCGGGAGAAAGGCTCGTTGTTGAAGCGAGCCGGCCACAGAACCAAAAGGTAACGCGGATGTTCCAAAGAAAAACGGAACACTATGGCTGCTTGAGCACTTGCATACGATTCCCCGGCAGCAGCTCGATTTCCTTCGCCGCCTGCATGGAATACAGAACATCGACAATCACGCTCTCCTCGTGACCCTTGGCGACGAGGGGCTGTACGATGTCATAAAGCGATATCGGGCTCCCGGGCTGGGCGTCGAGTTCGCGCAGCAGTTCAGCCAGTGCAGTCGCCGTTTCATCGTGGGTCACAGTGCCGGCGTAGCACAAAAAAAGCCCCGCGGGGATGCGGGGCTATAGGTGTTTGGACATTGATAGCGCCTCGGCGCCAGTTGCTATTTTAGGTGCAGCTCACTAGCAGTCAACCTGCTTCAATCGCACCAGTCGTTTCGATGTCCTGGCCGCCATTCCCTAGCGAACCTTCCCGAGGCAGACGCTGGCCAACCTCATTCGTGGGACTCGCGCAAAATGCGCGTCCAGTGCCGCTTGTCAGTGCACCGACGCGGCCACCATAACTTGTATTGCAGATCGAGCGTGTAATTTCCTGTAAAACGGATGCCCGCAAACGTATACGTCTTGTCTGTGGACAGGGGACAACTGCACGATAGCGGTTGCATGGCGTACTCAGCGAGCAATCAATTAGCACGACTAGTAACAAAGCGTACGCAGCATTCCCTCGAAATTCGGTTTGTTTCGACACTCAGCTTTCGGCGGCGGCGTCATCCTGACTTGGTTTCTAGCGGCGGTATGAGGTTTGAGTGCAACGTTGCTTTGATTCGAACAACCAAGAAGCGCGAAAAATGCCACGATGACGGTCAGGCCACGCATCAGTTTCATCGCTCAATCTTCCTTTCTGGTTCCTCACGAGCAGAGTCTTCCGACAAGTTGATTTTGTGTTGCGGAAAGGTTCGTTCGACGAGCGCAAGCACCTCTATGGTCGTTTTGTCTGGGCCTTAGACTGGATGCCCCGGCCGAAGCAGATCAGGTTTCGCGGATTTGCGGTTTTCTTCGTCGAAATTCCCACCTACCGTCTTCCGGGTCATTTCCATTTCATCAGAAGTCCGGTCCGGCGCCGCATGTCCCTGTAGAGGTATTACATCGTCGGGGACCGGCGGTTCCGTGCCGAACCCTGTAAGTCGGCCTTCGAACAGAGGAAGCGGCCATCTGCTCGCATTTCGACCGGGATTGCCGATCATTCCCTGCCATTTTCCCATCGCCTCGAGCACCCGCCACTCGGCGGCCTTGGTGACAATGATCCGTTCAGGCCGCATAGTCTTGACAGCTCGCCTGAGCTCACCGGTAAAGGAACCGGAATTCTCGGGGTCATCGAGCTTGGTGTAGCGGACATCGAAGCCTCGATACCGGAGTTCTTCCGCGAAGTGGCGCATTGCGGAAAAGATCAGCGCGATCTTCAGTTTATGATGATGAACGTATGACGCTTCTTCCATGACGTCGCACATCACGATGACGTCGTGCTTCGGATCGGCGCCATCGAGGCTAGACAGTGAGAGCGATAGCTGGTCGCCGAGCACGAAGATCAAGGTTGCTAACACGTTTCAACGAAGCCTCCTGCAGAGTCCCATCAGATTCGGTCATCACCACAGCAACTGTGAAGTGCGCTACCAAACGATTGAGCTACCAAACGATTGAGCTTCCGTCATAGGCAAAGAACCCGCCGGTATTTGCGGGCTGGAGCGCGTCGAGCGCCTGCAGAATTGATCGCGCGGCGTCGTCCGGCTTCGACCTTTCGTGGCCTGAGGAAAATGGATCCGACAGGGACGTGGCAACACTGCCTGGATGCATGGCGACGACCACTGATGCAGGATTTGCCCTGGACACTTCGATTGCGGCTGTGTGGACGATTTGGTTCAACGCAGCCTTGGAAGATCGATAAGAAATCCAGCCGCCGAGTTGATTATCGCCGATCGATCCAACGCGCGCTGAAAGCACTGCAAAGATGACCCGCTTCTTCCAAGCAAGCAGCGGTGCGAAGTTTTTTACAATCAATGCCGGACCGACTGCATTTAGGGCGAACTGTTTCATCATGGCCTTTTGCGAAATCTGGCGTATCGACTTTTCCGGCCCGATGCCATCTATAGTGAGAGCGCCCGTCGCACAGACAATCAAATCGAACCGCGTTGATTGAAATCGATCTGCTGCCCGATGGACGCTTTCTTCGTCTGTAATGTCGAGCCCGTCCGCACGGCGCGATAGCTGAGTCACTTTGGAACAGTTGAGGTCGGCCGCTAAGCACATTGAAATCGCCTGGCCAATGCCGCCGCTGGCGCCGATCACCAAGGCCGAGTACCCAGGATCCAATGAGTTCATGAGTCTACCGGCCATCGGATATTCCCCAAAAGTTTGAATTACTTGTATTTCGTTAGCGTCAGCCGCGCGCCAGCATGATGAAGCGCGACTGATCCTGCGCGGAGATCTCAAACTGGCCCGTGAACGTCGTTGTGATCGTTTTGGCACCCTGCTTTCGAATTCCGCGCATTGCCATGCACATGTGCCCCGCTTCGATCATGACCGCCACGCCTTTCGGTCGAAGGCTCTCGTCGAGAGCTTTCGCGATCTGCGAAGTCATCGTTTCCTGGGTCTGCAGTCGTCGAGCAAAAAGGTCGACCAGCCTCGCCATCTTGGAAAGTCCGAGCACACCATCTGCCGGGAAATAAGCGATATGGGCAACACCATGAAACGGCACCATGTGATGCTCACAATGCGAATAGAATGCGATATCCTTGACGATCACCATGTCGCTGTAACCGGCGACATCGGAAAAGGTCCGCGCCAAAACATCTTCCGGTGCTGTTTCGTAGCCAGCGAAGAGCTCACGATACGCTTTGGCAACGCGCTTCGGCGTTTCGAGGAGGCCCTCCCGGGTCGGATCGTCCCCAGCCCAGCGGATCAAGGTCCGTACGGCGGCCTCAGCTTCTTCCTGGGTTGGTGTGGCCGCGGCCGCTAGAAACTCAGTATCGTTGACGATTGCGTCCATCAGAAATGTCCTTCGTTTTGACGACCGCGATGGTACGACGCTCCCCGTCGGTCGGATCAAATTTCCGGCTGATTAGTTTCCAGTTTTTGATCTGTTTCGCCATGACGTCGTAACCACGATGTTCTTGTGGAGCAGAGACATGGCGCGAAGCATCGTTATGATTGGCAACGGGTAATTTTGCTCGAGCAAGCGCGTGCAATTGATAGCTTTGATCTTGTCATTCGCTTCAATGAATGTCGCTCCTTTGGCGAGGGCGGCTTTCGAACCGATATCGTCGCGGTCAGCAATACCGGGCGCCCAGCAGCCGCAATGATCGGACAGTCCGATTGGCGCAACAGCCCGGCCGATCTAAAGGCGGGAGATCGCCGCTTGGGACCGGCAGCCGCTTCTTCCTACGCTCGGACATCCTGCGTTTTGCTTTCGCCTTTTCCACGTTTCCGCCGCCTTTTGGGTTTCGCTCGTCTAGGGCCTCCTCGATGGCCTCAACATCGATGCTGAAGGTCGTCATGGGTGCGTAGGGAATCTCCCAAACCTTTTGGTCTCTATCGGGCAAAAGGTATCTGTCACAACTCGTCGACGACCGTCCGGCTGTACGGCGTCTTGATGCGGAAGCCGCGGTCGAAGACTTGTAGGTACGGACTCAGAATGGGTTCGAACTCGTAGGCGTCGCGGCCGCGCTCCTCTTCGTACGGCGCCCCTTCCGTCGGCCTCGGAGGCCGAAGCCACCGGTCGATGTGCTTTCGAGCGGTCTTGCCGGGCAACGTCCATGCCTGAAGCGTGTCCGACCATCGGGCGTTCGGAGAGGTTTCCCGAAATCGAGCGACCGTTATCCGGTCGAAGGCCAAGGATACCGTCTCCTGCAACGGGTCGGCAGCTTCTGACCCTTCGTGATGTTCCTAGGTCATAACAGGCAAATGGATCGGATGTTCGTGGGGTTTCAGCTACAGGAGCGACTTCTTCAGGAAAGATAGCGCCTTCTGTGCGCCGGCGCTCGAGATCCTATGTCCTACGCCTGGCTCGATAACGAGCTCGACCTGAAAGCCCGCCGCCCCGAGCTGTGCGGCGGCGAGCGTCGAAGCAGCGGGCGGTATCGTCTTATCGGCCTGACCATGCACGAGAAGAGCCGGCGTTCCCTTGCTTGCGGGCGAGATCGGCTGCGGCGGGAGGAGGCCTGCGAAGGAAACGAGCGCGCCGACCTTCCAGCGACCGGAGGCGACCGCGTTGAGAGCGACGATCGCACCTTGCGAGACGCCGACGAAGGCAATCCTGTCGTGGGCGTCGGCGAACCCCTCGCGACGGACGATGTCCTTCATCAGTCCGTCGAATGCTTTCCGGGCGGTCGTGACCTTCGCCGGATCAAGCGGGTTGCCTTCAGTCGAGAACCACTGGTGTCCGCGCCAGTGATGCATGGGAGCGTCGGGGGCAGCGAACCGGGCGCTCGGGAGGCCGGCGCGCCAGGAGGAAGCCAGCGGTATGAGCTGGGCGCCGGATGCGCCAAGGCCATGCAGGAAGATGACGAGGTGGTCGTGGGATGACATGACGATCCTGAGGTCTCGAATTGGCCCGACGGCGCTCGACCTCGAGGAAGGGAGCGGCCGTCTCACCCCGCGCGCAAGCCGTCACGCAGACGCCGGCGAACGCCGCTACGGAAGCTCACGTGATGGTGGGGTGGCTCACGTTAGATGGGATGGCGAAGCTGCCTGCACAAGCAGATCGGCAGGGCTGTACGCTACTGGACAGGAGGGGCGCACGCCGTTGAAGCACCCTTTCCATCTCCCCATTTATGAGGAAACCCATCAAAGATGATTGTCATGGTAAGCAGGATCAGGAAGACCCTGACCGTACAACAGCGCGCGACGGCCTTCGAACACACGAACAAGGTTGCGGCCGAGGCCGCGGATGAAGAACGGCGACTTCGCGAAGAGAAGAACGAGCGCCTCCGGAGGCTCCGGCTCGCGGCCGCCAACACACACTCACAATGAACCGCTGTAGCAAGCCAAACGTAACGGACTGTCTTCGCAGCACATAGGAGTAAAGAATGGACCACATCGATATCGAATTGGCCTCGCGCGGTTCCCGCACGAAGGCCGGACCACGCCTGCGCGAAGCTCGCGTTGCAAGGTCATACAGCCTCGAGGATCTTGCGATCGCCACCGGCCTGGCTGAAGCGGAGATTTTGGCCATCTAGAATGGGGCGTCCACCGACGCCCATCATATCGAACGCATCGGGCATGCCCTCGGCTAGGGAACTTTCGATCACGCTCCACGGGCCGCTCAAGAACCTGGAGAGGCATATTAACCGGCGAACAAGGTTCGTAATCGGCCTTCACGCCGATGTCCTGGGACCGCCCGCATCTGTAACAGCGGACTAAAGTTCATCTGTCCGGGAACCTCCGTTCGGTGCCGAAGTTCGCAGCCGGACGACCCAGTTCTCCGTCGTCCGGCCGCCTCCTCCCAAGCGGCGGAGGAAAGCCTTTCCGGTAACCACTGGGAAGGCTTTCTTTCTAAGAGCGTCTAGCCTATGGCGGCCGCCATCGGCACGTCCTTTCACCCCCGCTTGTCGAAAGGGACTTGAGGAGTTATCAGGCACCTAAAGCTGGTCATTTCGCTGACCTGGGCGTAGTCGCCCTCTACAACCAAAATTCGCCCATACGGTTTCCCATCGACGAGATCAGCGATCATGCGGCAAGGAGAGCGGCGACCGACCCGCGACATGCCGTGCCGCCACGGCCCAGTCCGTCGGCTTAGTGAACACCCTGGCGTTCCGGTAGGATGGAGGGAGCACCCTGTCTTCATAGCCGGTCACGAAGGCGAACGGAATATGCCTCATCTTCAGGATGGCTGCGACAGGGTACACCGTCTCTCCAGCCAGGTTGACATCGAGAAGCGCACCATCGATATCCGCCTCGTGCTCTGCGAGATCGAGCGCTTCCGCAAGCGACGGAACCTGTATCACGGCTGCCCCGAGCGACCGGTCGTCGGCATCCCTCGCAGTGAAGTAATCATCTTCGACGAGCAGGAAGCGATAACCTTCAAGGCCGGTGTGTAACGCAAACTTCTTCCGAGCAGCTATTCTGCAAAGACATTCCAATTGATCCGGGAAAACGAGGCCCCGGCGATACATGCGCATCAGGTAGCGTGCCATTCCCATCCGGCTCGCGGATCCGGGAGAAAACCACGGTTCGGAGATGACTTTTGCGTAGACCTCCCGCATAACCTTAAGATCGGAGGAAGAATAGATGCCCTGCGTGAGTGCCTGCGCCATTTTGACCCCGTCCTGTTTTGATTGCGGCAGTACCGTTTCATCTTGACACTACCGAATCAACCCATGATCGCGCTTTTCGTCGCCGTGGGTAGCCATCGTACGTTTACGACATCGCCTTTCCGCCGCTTCGGCCCGTCGCCGCTCCATCGATTCCGCCGAGCCGAAGTCATAGTGTTCTTGGATTCGCCAATGACGGCTATAGCGGACAGTAGCGTCCTTCCTCTGTTATCTGATTTAGCTGTATTCGGGCGAACGATCGGCAGGGGACGGGATATGCTCCTGGAAGACCTTTACCACCTGATGAAGACCCGGCAGGTCCTGGCGCAGAGCGTCGTGGATACGACGACCCAGCCGTCGTCGTTCTCGACGCGCATCTATGCGTCACGGCCGCCAACAACGCGTTCATCAAGGTTTTGAAGGTCGAGCGCGACGACGTTCTTTCCAAGGACTTCTTTCTCCTTGGCAACGGTCAATGAGATGTCCTGGAGCTGCGGCCGCTCTTATCTTTCGTAATTCCTGAAGAATGTGGAGAGTTGCCGATCAACATTTGTCGAGAGGGCGGCAAAACCTGTGCAAAGACGTGAGCTCGACCCTTGTCACGCGGCGTACGGCGCTTGAATTGTTATCGCAGAACAACCAATTGACCGGCGATTTCTGTACGGACGGAGGTATAAATGACGACAGTAGGAGAGCGGCAGCCCGAGCAACACGTATTTGAGGCCGATGTCAGCCGGCTTCTACATATGATGGTGCATTCGGTTTACTCAGATAAAGATGTGTTCCTCCGAGAATTGATCTCGAACGCAGCGGATGCCTGCGAAAAGCTGCGATATGAGGCTATTTCCAAGCCGCAGCTTTCCTCCGATGGGACCCAGCCGGGAATTGTCGTGTCCCTCAATGAGGAGGCGCAGACACTCGTTATCGAAGACAACGGCATCGGCATGAACCGCGATGAGATGATCGACTCACTTGGCACGATCGCTCGCTCGGGGACAAAAGCGTTCATGGATCGCCTTGAGGCTGCCAAAGCTGGGGAAAAGGCCGAACTGATTGGTCAGTTCGGCGTCGGCTTCTATTCCTCTTTCATGGTCGCCGATCGGGTCGATGTGATATCCCGCCGCGCCGGTGAGGGCGAGGCCTGGAAATGGTCTTCCGACGGCAAGGGGAGTTATCACGTCGGAGCCGTCGATCTCGCCGAAGCGCCGGCGAGGGGAACGCGTGTCGTTCTGCATCTCATGGAGGATGCTAAAAAATATACCAGCAAATGGATGGTCGAGAAGATCATTCGTGATCAATCCGGCCACGTGCCCGTTCCTATCCGTCTCGTTGAAAAGGAGGGTGCCGAACCGTTACAGGTCTCCGATGGTGCGGCGCTTTGGACCAAGCAGAAGAGCGAGATATCCAAGCAGGAATACGACGATTTTTATCGCAGTGTCTCGGGCCAGTACGAGGAGCCGCTTGCTAACGTGCATTTCCGCGCTGAGGGACGCCACGAATATACAACACTTGCGTTCATCCCCGGTGCTCAACCATTCGATCTGTTCGATCCAGACCGGCAGGGTCGGATTAAGCTATATGTGAAGCGCGTCTTCATCACTGACGAAGCTGAGTTGCTACCGCGCTACCTGCGGTTCGTCCGTGGCATCGTGGACACCTCGGATCTGCCGCTTAACATCTCCCGGGAAATGATCCAGGAAAGTCCCGTGTTTGCCGCCATCAAAAAGGGCGTGACGAGCCGAATTCTTTCCGCCCTGGAGAAGATCGCCGAAGGCGAAGCCGAGACGTTCTCTAAGATCTGGGATCTGTTCGGCGCTATTCTCAAGGAGGGTGTCTACGACGACTTTGAGCGGCGCGCGCAATTGCTGAAGCTTGCACGCTTCCGTAGTACTGTGTCCGACGAGGCAACTCGGAGCCTGGCCGACTACCTGGCCGGAATGAAGGAGGGGCAGTCGGCGATCTATTACATCAGCGGCTCCAGTCTCGGCCAACTGAGGTCGTCGCCGCAACTCGAAGGTTTTCGAGCCAAAGGGATAGAGGTACTTCTGCTGACCGATGGCGTAGATAATTTCTGGCCAACTAATGTCCCAGATTTCGAGGGCAAGCCGTTCAAATCGGTTACCCAGGGCCTTGCCGATCTAAACGCTGTGACCGGCGATGGCGACACCGATGAGGGTGACCGGCAAGCTTCTCCTGAAGTCGGGGCGTTCATCGATTTCGCGCGAAGCGCCCTTGGTGAGGAGGTCGCTGACGTACGTATTTCCGATCGGTTGACCGAAAGCGCGGTGTGCCTTGTCGCGTCGGAACATGGCCCCGATCGCCAGCTCGAAAAGCTCCTCCAAGGGGCAGGGCGGTTGCAGACAGCATCGAAGCCTATCCTGGAGATTAATGCGCAAAGCGCGTTAATTAAAAGCATCGCATCGATGGGCGACCAAACGTTCCGTGAGGATGCGGCATGGCTTTTGCTCGACGAAGCACGCATTCTTGATGGGGACAAGCCCGCCAACCCACGTGCTTTTGCCCAACGACAGGCAAGGCTGTTTGCGCTAGCGATCGGGCACGGAAAGTAACAGGTCTTGGCGAGGTGGTCTTCGGTTGCCTCGCCATAAAGCCTTAGAACAGGGGGTTGATGAACGCGATCGCTGAATGTTTCGCATTGTCCGGGAATGGGCAGCGCTTCTCAGGTCATTGCCAGCCGCTCAGTGAACAGCCCACGAAGGTTGTGTTATTTAGGGGATCTTTGAATTTTAGGTTGGTTTTGGACTTTGCGGGTCGAAGGTCCGGCTCCCATCAAGAGCGAGCACGCGTAGCCTGTCAGCATCGGCTTAGTTCACGATCTCGACGCAAACCGGTCCTTCTTCGAGTTTTTCGAGTTCCGTCGGGAAGGCAGTGTATTCTGACAGCTTTCGCTCGCGCGCTGGATCCCTGATGTGCCATGACCGCGTCCGCGGCGATCGCATCGCGCTGACCCACGATTTTCTTGCGGTCATGTGGCGGTCAGACGGCCAAGCGTGACCACCGCTCTCCACGCCCTTGAAGGCCAATGGCTTATCCAGTCCGAAGGCGTCCTTGTCGTGCGCGACCGCGCGGGGCCTGGAGGCTTTTGCCGGATCGGCTTACGGCCAGCCCGACGTGGACTATCGGAGGCTTATCGGTCCGTTTTGATGACGTCGATAAAAGCGACTGACGCGAGGAGTGCATCACGTTCATCAGCGATTTCGACAAATCTGCCGCCCTATCCTTCGCCCTTGCGAACCTGTTCGGCTGCAAGATCACCAGCGCAGGCGAGCGCCTCCGCCCGGGCGTCTTCGAGGCTAGAAAACTCCCCCGTCAAGATCGCACAAGCAGGTTGCCTACCTCAACGGGCCCTGGCCATTAATGGAAGACCCTCATCTTCTGAACGCGAATGCAACGTGCCGAAATGCCGTCGAGCGTGACGGCAGTAGCGGCCTTCCGCGCGAAGCGTTCATCGCCGTGGCGACTGAAGCCAACGTCCTTCAGTAGCCGATCGTGCGCCATGGGATGCTGACGAACGGAGGCCAGTCGCGTTGCTGTCTGATACGACCGGACGCTAACCTGAGGCTCGTACATTGTTCCGCAGGGCTCCCATCGTTCGGACATCGAACGGTCGGTTGGACAAGACTAGACTCGGCGGAGCTGACGGTGGAGGAGAGCCTCTTAGCACGGCGTCGACGTAAGAAAGCGCGTTTTGGAGACCGTTCATGGTATACGGCTTTTCGATCGCTCCGATCGCTCCGGCGAAATCTTCTGGAATCCGTTTGAGGTTGCCTGAGACGAAAACGTACAGAATGCCTGCCGACGCCAGTCGACGTCCCACTTCGATCCCGGTCGGCCCGTCGCTCAGGTGGATGTCTACAAAGGCGAACTCCGGCCTTTGTCGGGTAATCAGGCTGATCGCCTCCGCGAGGTCGCTCGCGATACCGATAACGTCATGGCCACTAGCTTCTACCTCGCTCTGGAGTTCAAGTGCCAGCAACATCTCGTCTTCCACAATCAACGTTTTCAAGTTCGACCTTTCTAGCCATCGACAAGGATTATGACGCGGACTTCGGTTCTGTGACCTTCCTGACGGCGTTCAATTTTGGCTTGCAACTGCCGAAGCGAGGCATCGAGCATCGCCTGACTGAAGGCGTTCTGTTCCTTGTCAACTTCGACCGGGGTGGCGGTATCCATGACGCAGATGAGGAAATGGCCATTCAAGGGGCGTATTTCGAGATGTATCGCACCGCCTCCGTCGCTCAGTCCTCGTCTCACGGCGTCTCCTAAAAGCTCGTTGACGATCAACGCAAGCGGGGAGGCCTTCGAAGCGGAAACGATGACGGGATGCAGATCGGTCGTAAGCACGATATCTGGACGCTTCAGCGACCCCACGATATCGGTGACGAGATCGCGCCCGAAATCGGCTACGTCGAAGCGGCCGAGGCGCTCGTCATTTAGCAGCTTCCGCTGCACTGTACTCAGAGCCTCGACGCGGTCCAGAACCGACTTCAGCGTTCTCTCCACCGTGTCGTCTGTCGTCATCCGCATCTGCAACTTGATGATCGAGGCGATCGTCAGAAGGTTGTTCTTGACTCGGTGGTCTACCTCGTGAACCAGGTCTGTCTTGACGCTCAGTGCATCGCTCAGTTCGGCCGTCCGCCTGGCGACCTCCTGTTCGGCGACATGGCGGGCGTTCGCCAGTTCGGCTTCCTTGCTCTTTATGTTGGTGAAGTCGAGCTGAGACGCGAAGAAGTAGATCACCGTGCCATCGCGGTCGCGCACCGGACTTACAAACAGGGCGTTCCAGAAGGTGCTGCCATCTTTTCTGTAGTTGAGGAGGTCGACAGCCACGTCGCGCTCGGCGCGTACGGCTTCTCTTATCCTAGAAACAGCTGTGCGGTCCGTATGCGGGCCTTGAAGAAGGCGGCAATTCTGGCCGACAAGTTCCACTTGGCTATAGCCGGTTAGTTCAGTGAACGCACGGTTTGAAAAAATGATCGGATTGTCGTCCTGCCGCGGGTCGGTGATCAGCATCGGCATCCGGGTCGCCTTGAAGGCTGCCGCGAACGGGTCTTCAGAAACATGCGATGCGACGAGGCGGTCGCCGGCCTCCCGCGCGTCTCTCACGTGGTGTTCGTTTTCCATACTCTTCATCCGGGTCGGGTCCTTACCTCCGACCGCATACCGTCGTTCCCAGTACCTATCCGGCGCCTCAAGGTTTTCAAGTGCGGTACGACGGTAAGGCCTTCTTTCGATGTCTTCGATCCCTTGCCTTGACGCTTTTTCGCGCTAAGTCCCGGCCATTCGAGGTCGGAACATTTACAGTATGAATTCAATAGAACCTTTAGTAGCCGATGCTACGTCATGCGATCTCGAACCAATACACACTCCCGGTTCCATCCAGCCACACGGCGTGATGCTGGTGGCCAAAGCCAGCACGCTCACCATAGTCGGCGAAGCGGGCGACACGTCCAAGTTCCTCGGCCGGTCCACAATTGAAACTTCGCTCACGGAAGCGATAGGGCCCGCACTTGCAAAACAACTGATGTCCGTAACCACCGGCCGGATTTCCGTCCTGGGGAGAATGGATGGCGCGTCCGAAATGCTGGACGTCGTCGCATACCGTTCCGGTGAGTACATCGTCGTCGAGTTCGACCCGACCGAATCTGAAATCTTAGCAACCATTCCGTTCCTGGTCACTCTCGATGCTGCCAGTTCTCGCTTCGAGAGGTCGAGCAGCGTTAAAGAACTCTGCAGCGAGGCGGCCGAGATTTTCCGTGAATTGACGGGGTATGACCGAGTGATGGTCTACCAGTTCCTCGATGACGATGCCGGAGTTGTCGTTGGCGAAAGTACTTCTTCGGGCACGTCGACATTTATGAACCATCACTTCCCTGCGTCCGATATTCCGAAGCAGGCGCGGGCACTCTATCTGCGAAACAAATCTCGCGTGATTCAGGATGTCGAATACGTGGCCAGCCCGATCCGTTCAAAGCATGACTTGAGCGAGCTCGACCTCAGCGACTCGATCCTTCGGAGCGTCTCCCCGATTCATATCCAATATCTAAAGAATATGGGTGTAGGAGCGTCCGCGTCGTTTTCCATCATCAAGGATGGACTGCTCTGGGGCCTAGTCGCCTGTCATCACTCGACCGCGAGGGCAATACCGCTTTCGACCAGGATGGGATGCCAGGCGCTCGCCAACGCATTGTCGCGACAGATCAGATCGAAGGAAGAAGGGGAGCTATATCGCGAACGTATTCGTCTGCGCTCTCAGGAGGATACCGTCCTTTCGAAGCTCGGAGCCGACGGTTCGCTCGAAGAATTCTTCCAAAACTCCGGCCCCGAACTTGCCCGGTTGCTGGCCGCGGACGGCTTCGCGGCAGCGCAGGGAAATGATCTGTTCGTCTACGGAAAAATGCCTGACAAGATCGATGTCCGCAACATCGCTCAATATGTAAGATTGCCAGCCGCGCGTCTGCCGTTCGTAACCAGCAGCCTCCAAAGTCGCTGGCCGGAGGCGGCCTCATTCCGTCAACAGGCGAGTGGGTTGCTCGCGGTTACGATGTCCACGGAAGTTCCGACCATCCTGATGTGGTTCCGCGCCGAACACATCGAGGTTTTGAAATGGGCAGGAGAGCCTCACAAGGGCACTCCAGTAGAGCCGGGAGCTACACTGCAACCACGCGCTTCTTTTGCGGCCTGGAGCGAAAGCGTGACAGGCACAGCGCCCCCGTGGAGCCACGCGGAAGTGGAAGCGGCGACGCGTATCGTGCGCCTGATGCTCGAACAGCGCAACAACCAGCGTATGCGCGAACTGAACAGCGAATTGTCCATCAGCCTCAGAGAGAACCAGAGCCTTCTTCGGCAGAAGGACTACCTTCTGAAGGAGGTAAATCACCGCGTTCAGAATTCGCTCCAACTCGTATCGGCGTTTCTGCGGCTACAGGCCAAGGATGCGAGCTCACAAGATGTGAAGGACAGCCTGGACGAAGCGCAGAAGCGACTAAACGCCGTCGCATTGGTACATCGGCGTTTGTACCAGGACGACAGTATCGAGATCGTCGATCTGTCACACTATGTCGAGACGCTAGTGTCGGACATGCTTGAGGGAATGGATGGCAAGTGGGGCGACAAGCTTACTCTCGACCTGTCCCCGGTGCTGATCGCAACCGACAAAGCGGTAAACGTCGGTCTGGTTCTGACGGAACTCGTGATTAACGCACAGAAATACGCATATGGCGGCAGCCCTGGGCCCGTCACGGTCAAACTCGAGCAGCATCGCGGTGTGTTCCGTCTCATCGTCTCCGATCGCGGTCGCGGTAAAATGAACGCCGGTGGAGCCGGGTTTGGCTCAAGGATGATGCGGGCGATCGTGGAGCGCCTCCAAGGCAGCCTGGACGAGGAGAACGATGGGCCAGGGTTAAGGGTTGTTGTCACCGCTCCGATTCAGGCCGCCCAGCATTGACTTAGGTAAGGCTTACCGGTCTCGTTTCATACGACATGCTCGCAGACTGAAAAGTCCCTGCCTCATGTCCGTTTCATGCATATCATTTCAAAATTTACGATGAACCAGCCTCGCCCCCCGAAGCCGTCCGCTGAGTGCACGGCGAAAGAGGCGGACGTACACTTACGAATTCCCACGTTTCAGGTGCGGTTGATGCCAAGCAAGGAGCAGGGGCTAGCATCGTACGCCAACGTACGGCATCCCAAATGCCTTCCGGCGCGTTTCTCATGACCGAGAAGGAGGCTCCCTGATGGATAACGATAATGTAAGTGGCCAAAACTCGTTGCGCCCGCGCCTGAACCAAGAGGAACGGCGCCGCAGCTTCGAGCGCACCACCGAAGCCGCAAAAGAATACATAGATGCTGAGCGGCGGAAACGGGAGGCGAAGACCGAGCGCTTGCGAATTGCCCGGTTGCAGGCAGAGGATCAGGGGCGGCAGCTTTGATCGGTCCCGCAGAGCGACCCGCTTTCTGGCGGGATTTGTTATCCCATAGGGTATCCGGGCGGGCGTAGTCAATTGCTGGTGGCGGCCTGGACGAGGGCGCTACCCGTAGCCATCATCCCCCGCGACGCCACAGTGCAGTCTGGAAAGCGGGCCGTCCTTCAGGCCGTACACCAATCCGTGAATCGTGACATCTCGGCCCGCATCCCATGCTGCCTGTACGGTGGGCGCGCGAGCAAGGCGCTGGACTTGGGAAATTATGAATGCCTCGCAACGCCGATGGAGCTCGTCATTCGTCCAGCTACCGCATTTCTGGCACTCGAATGGGCTGCAGCCAGTCGATGAGCCCGAAGTGGTCGCCACTCACGGTAGCACGGACACTGCCACAGCCGAAATGACCGCAGATGATGATGTGCTTCACACCCGACTGATTGACGGCGAATTCGACGACCGAAAGCATGTTGAGGTCGGTTGGATGGAGGGTTCGCGACATTGGGATTTACGAAACCTCGCCCGCTTCCAGTCCAATGATCAGGTTCGCGCACCCGGCTGTTTGAGCATCCTATCCACAGATACTCGGGCTGCGGCAGGTTGGAAAGGCTTTCGAAATAGCCGGCCGCTTTCAGCGGTCCGCTCCGCCGCCCAGGCGCGGTTTTTCGCGGAAAGATCTCGGCTCATCACTCTCTCCTTCGACGGATTCGAGCGCTTTAACAGTGATGATCTGGCCGACGAGGCCGTGGACATGGGTCTTCGAACTACCGCGATCACCACTGAAGGCACCTCCTGAGTACAAGAGTTGTCGGATCCGCCTGATTGCCCATATCCCTCTTATTGCACTGCACAAGCAAGTGCGTTGGCCTTAAAACTCTAACGGGTTCCTGATGTTCCGATTTCCCAAATCGCTATCAAACGCATTGAAAACCCAGCGAAAGATCGCAAGGCTTTTCGAAGTCAGGATTCGTCCGCCCAGGCCGAGGCGAGGCCGCACACCTAAGTCCAAGCTCGAGACGACTTCAAAGTTTGGGAGCAATCCGGGCGGGCTGGTGATGAAGTCGTTCGTCCCACTGGGCTTGCCACCGAAATCACCCCTTGTGGTCGTTCTGCATGGATGTCGCCAGACCCCCGAAAGCATCGATGCCGCAAGTGGTTTCACGGGACTGGCCAAGGTAAGACGCTTCGCCGTCCTCTTTCCAGAGCAGACGAAGAGCAACAATTCGCAAGGCTGCTTCAACTGGTTTCGCCCGAGCGCCGTCGCGCATGACCGTGGAGAACTGCTGTCCATCAGGCAGATGATCGAGCACGCTTGCAGGCGGCACCGAATTGATCGCTCGCGGATCTTCATCGTCGGCCTGTCTGCCGGCGGAGCGATGGCAGCTGCTCTTGTAGCCAACTATCCGGAAGTGTTCACTGGCGCCGCGTTCGTGGCCGGGATGCCCGTCGGCTCGGCCCGCGACGCCATGTCCGCTTTCCGGGCGATGAACGTCGGTTCCACGACGCCTTCCTCCGGATGGGGGAGCCGGGTGACGGAACTGTCTGCTCACAAACGGACCTATCCGGCAATCAGCATCTGGCAGGGCACAAGCGACAGCGTGGTCAATCCAAAAAACGCTGATGCGATACTCCAGCAGTGGCTGGAGGCAGGCGGGATTGATCCGAAGTCGGAGCTAACGGAGACGAAAGCCTGGGGTAAGCGGCGCGTCTGGAAAGAAGTAGGTGAGGTCCGGCTTGCGTTCTATTCGATAGCTGAAATGGGCCACGGCTTGCCTGTTAAGCTTTCGAAGAGCATCCAGCGTTCAAAAGATCCGTATGTGCTGGCCGCCGGGATATCCGCGCCCTTGGAGCTGATGCAGCTTTGGGGGATTGGAAGCCCGGAGTAACATCGGAAGCGGCGGCATGGGGCACTCAGCGTGGACGAGGGCAGAGTGCATGTGGCCAGCTCCGCGACTGATGAGAGCTTGATTAACGACTGGGTGGAAAGGGCGGCCCTCCGGTGAAACCTACTCCTCGACGGCGAGGCTCTGGAAGCCGATTGCTAGCGAGTTCTCTCTCTCAGGGAACCAGATCAGTCGAGGTTAATTTCGACCCCGCGGGAGTTACCGCTCGCGTAACTCTCAACAAAAACCAGCTGATCATCTAAATTATGCCGCCGTACGCGACGCGGCGCAGACCGCCGTGGTAGCAGATCGCGCGCTTCTGGCCGCTTCCGGATATTCCGCCCCAGCGACGAATAGCGATCTTGCGGAGAAGCCTCCGCAATCGAGCAAACCGCGTTCAACTCGAGCAGTTTATCGTCAGTCATGCATTCACAAGCGTCCATTCGTTACTGGCGGGAACAAAATTGGCTCAGAGAGCATAACTGTCCAATCCGTGTTTATGATCTCGGCGCGTCATCAAGAAGGAGGACCAGCATGCCTGCAAAAACGACGAAAACAAAACCGCTCGTGGCAGAGGGCGCAAAGATCGGCGAACCTGTTCCGCGTGCAATTGTAGACACCAACACAGCTTCGGTGGGCATTCCCCCTCAACCCGAGTTCGACGCCGAAAAAGAGATCGGTGACATCCGAAAACAACTGGAAACGCTTCGTCAGAAGGTGACCGATGCTTCCGCTGCCGTTCAAGGCGGAGCTCGTCAGGCCATCCGGCAGACGGAAGCCACGGTGAAGCTTTATCCGCTATCCAGCCTCATCGCCGTCGCCGCGACCGCTGCATTATTTGCCGTTGGGATCGCTGGGCTCCAAGGGAAGCGCTCGCGCTACGACCGCGCGCTCGAGGAGTTGCGCGACGTGTACGACAGCGTGCGCGGGCGGTTCTAGTCACATTTCGGTGTTTCCCGGGGCGGCCCCTGAACCTTTAGAATTGGTGCCCAAGATGAGTTGTTTTCTGGAGGTCCCCGGCCAGAAAGTCGAACAGCAACTCAAACAGACGCTCAGAAGCTGAGACCTTCCCAGCGCGATATCGTCGTGGTTGCACTAGGCCAGAGCCTCGAACCACTGGCAATAGGGCGTGTCCAACACGAGTTTCCTGTTGTAGTCCGGGGAGCCGTCGTTCCACCAAACCGGGCCTCTTTCGCCGAGGGCAACCTTAGCGGCGTTGACCCGCTTCCGAGCGTCGACTTTGGCGTCCGCATCTTCGCCAGCATCCCGGACAGCGCGTCTCGCCTTCATGAGATCCGATACGAGGCGCTGCCGCTCGCCTTCGGAAAGTTCGGGGTTGGACAATCGCCAGAGACGACCATCGACGACGAAATATCGCCCGTCCGGCGTATGAGGATGGAACTTCTCTTTCGCATGAGCCATCCTTGGAGACCCATCGCTGTTCAGTGCCAGGTATCGAAGAGTGGCTGGCCCTCGTCAAAATTGCCATTACTCGCGACGTCGTAAGGATTCACGCTGCGGCCACCGCCGAGGGTGGCGAATGCCGTCGACTGAACCATGACTTCCTCGGCGCGGTCGATTGCTTCGTCTTCGCTGGCTGAATGACTTTCCTTGATAGACACCTCTTCCCGGTCGTCCCCAAGGAGGTCGAGACGCCATTCAGTTGGTTCGAGGGCGACTTCCATATGAGGACGGAGACCCATCAGGTTCTATCTTCCTCGTACTGCTCGGCGCCCTCGATGGGAACAAGCCATTTCTCACGCCGTTTGATCCAGAGTTCGTACGTGGGCACAAGAGGCGTCGGGACCTCGGTCAGGATGCCTAGCTTGATCTCGGCCTCATCCTCGTTCGCGGAGAACAGCCTGGAGCCACAATTCGGGCAGAATTTTCGTCCGCCGAACTCTTGTGTTTCACCCTTGAATTCGAATTCTGATGCGGGCCAAACTGCAAAGTAAGTAAATGCTGATCCGCTTTCCTGTCGGCAATCAGTACAGTGACAAATTCCAACTCTTACCGGTGCCCCGCGGACGGCAACTCGCACGCTTCCACATTTGCACGATCCGGTCAGCGTGGTCATCTTGCGGCCCATGCGTCATCGTCCACTACTACCGTGTGAGGACGGTCTCCTCCGGCGACACGGTCGCGCTGCCGGCGGGCGTCCGCGAGGTGACACGAAATCTGCGCGTCTTGCCCCTCGAGATGCTGGCGTTCCGCAGACCACTTGGCTGCAGCTGGTGCCGTCAGGAAAATCTCCGACAATACGTCGCAAAGCCTGTCGCCAAAGCCAACGTCGTGCTCGCCGACATGATGTGTAAGTTTCCTCATCTCGTTTCCTCCCTTGTACCCAAATCCAGTGCAGCGCGCATTACGGCCAAGTCCGTCCGGCCTCCGATCGTCCGATGACCAAGCCGCGGTCGGCTTCGCGGCGCTGCGTCCAGCGTGCCAAATATCCGCATGATTCCGTCGAGGTCTCGAAGTATGGCCGGTGCGCCGGCGCCGAAACTTTATCAAGCGTCTTTCACGATCCGGCGAAATTTCGAAGGCCCGCGCTGTTGCGCGGGCCTCAAAATACTAATGGCTGTTCTTGTGGCTCTGCTGGCCCGCTTTCACGTGCTGCTCGTGCGACCCGCCCTGCTTACCAGAGGACTTGTTGTCGGATGATGCCGACTTCGCGGTCGAAGACTTGGTAGAGGAAGCCTGCTTGGAACCCGACTTGCTCTGACCAGCCTTCACGTGCTGCTCATGTGATCCGCCTTGATTTGCCATTATTCCTACTCCTTTGTTTGAGACCTTCATGGTCCCGACTACAAACTCCGGCATGTTGTCCTTGTTCCGCAAAATGTCGAAGTTGGAGATAGTTCGGACTAATAGAATGGCTGAGCGGACGCGTATTAGATTGACCAAAAGCAGAGCTATCAAGTCCTCTTCACGCTCTCCGCTACGAGAGCTACCTGGCAACAAGCGCCTACCCCTCAGGCCCCCGTTGACCTCAGCATCGTTACGATCGCGTCATATGTGTAAGGCTTTGGAATGAACGACACGCCACTCGCAAGGTCGAAGGCGCCCAAGCGCACATGTCCAGAGTGACGATGACGCGAGTTTGTGGAGATCGTGCCCGAACCTGCGCCATGAGGCCAAGACCGTCCGTCGTTCCAGGCATGTTCACGTCCGTGAACACTGCGTCGACAACGTTGGTTTGCAACAGAACGAGCGCCTCGTCGGCATTGCCGGCCTCGAGTACATCGAAACCGGCCTCCTCCAGCGCCTCCACCGTAGCGAAGCGTATCAAGGGTTCATCATCTACCACAAGCACGCGACTAACATTTTCTCGCAACGCAGTCTTAGGCCTTCCTGGCAGATGCTGACGGCGTTGCCATTCTTCCAGCGCCTGCCGCCAATGTTCGCGATCTCGACCGTTCGGGCAGCCTTCAGACTGCCAAATCTCGTGGGCTCGAACGCTGATCCAGTTGTAGTCCTCGTTCTGCATGATGTCCTCCAATGCACAGAAAACGCGGGCACATGCAGCCGGTTCCGGATCCTTCCAATCGATCCACGGTTTTAGACGGGGTTTCTTCTAGCGATTCGTCGAACACTTAGGTGGGCGCATCGACCTTGGCGACGGACGTTGTGGAGGCGCAAAGGCGGATTGGCGGTCACCTTGATGAAAGCGGCTAGAATGCCTGTCAATCGACGGCGTACTCAGAGTTGCCGGGTCGTCAATCCGCGAACGCTCCATCGGAACGTGACAGCATGTCCCTCTACTGCCGCATCGGAACCAATTCAGCAGAGTATAAGTTTCCTCTAACCGCAACCGAGAGGTAGTCAGATGCAGCTTATCGAAACCCATATCGGAAATTTGAACGAGGGGATGATCACAGTCGAGTTCCGCGGAGACGGCGACGAACTCGTGACTGTAAAGCTTGCTTCCGACGGATCACTCGACGGGGACGCAGCCGTGCGTCACGCAAAGGCCGTCCTTGTCCAAATCACGACCTTCAGCGACGACCGGGACCCTTCGGAAGACGAGTTTCAACATTCGGTCGACGACGAAAAGGCGGCTGACGATCAAATGCTCGGCGCACCTCAAACTGCGAGCTGAAATCTGGGCCAGGCTTCCACGTTTACCTGAATTCAACGCAGCCGTCGGGTCGTTCGCCCGGTCGCAGCTTTACGACTGCGGAACGCATTATTTTGGCACGCCGCTTTCCAGTTTGGGAGTGGTGGGCGAGACGCCCGCCGAGGTCTCCAACTGTGCGAGACGAGACGACGGCTATACGGTCGGCGGGAGCTCCGCGCGGATACAGGCTGCACACAGCGCCTAACTAGCGAGCATATCCCGAGATAGCAGACGCCGCGATGAAGCGTTCCTTCCCGAAATTATAATAATAGACGGCGAGAATTCGCCCCTCCTTGAGGACGACGGATCGGGGATAGCCGATGTCCGGCAGCACTGCGTCCCTGCGGATGTCAACCGGGTCTGACCAATTCCTTCCGCCGTCTAAGCTGGTGACCATCCGCAGGCCAGGGCGCTCGCCCCGAAAGCCATAGATAAGAGCGAGGCGTCGAGCATCCAACGGAACAAGGCTTCCAGGATTGCCGCCCGGGCCGGTGTCCTCGACTGGAATGCCGACCGACTCCCATGTTGCACCGCTGTCGTCGGAGCGAAATGCCTCGAGCCAGCCCAGTTGGTCAATTCCTCGACCGCGTCGCACCACGCTCACTATGGCGCCGTCTGAAAGCCGCGCGCTCGACGGCATGATGGCGTAACCGTCTCCATCAAATGGAAGGGAACTCTTGCAATGAAACGTCAGCCCGCCATCAGTTGTTTCAACGCACAGGCACTGGCCTTCGGTGCCGTCGGATTTTGCTGCCGTCATCATAAAGAGAGCGTGGTCGCTTGATAGTGGTACGACATCGGTCCGCGAGGCCAAGCCCTTAGGGTTGAGCCCTCTAAAGGAAAATGGCCCATCCCAACGCCGGCCGCGGTTTCTCGTGACGTAAAACCAGCTACGGGCGCCTCCGTCGAGGCCGGTACGTGCTACCATCACGCCAATTTCAGGATCCAGGAAATTGACCCGTGCCGGAAGACCCGGAATGTCCTGCCCAAGCTGGGAGCCTGAGCGCAGTCGCTCGGTGAGATGCTCGTCGGCCGAAAGGCTCTCGCCCCCCGGCACGAAGCCCGAAAAATTCTCGGACGCCCATGTGGCGCCGCCGTCCACGCTTCTCGCTTGCATTGGCTTGAATTCGTGGCTTTTGTCACGGGCGTGAAGCGCACCTTGCCCGCCCAGCCTTCCGTCCGCGAAGACGACAACGATTTCCTCGTCCCAAGCCCAAAGACCATAGTTGGCCGGCCATGCCGAAAAATGGCCAGGCTTACGAAAGACGTCATGATGGCTGATCTGAAACTGATGGCTCATTTCCGACGCCCTCGCAGCTTCGCGGCGAGAATGAAGGTCGAAAGACAGAAGCAGATGCTGTTCGCAAGAATTATGGGAATCTCGCCCTTCATTAAGCCGAAAATGGTCCAGAGGGTGAAGCCGGTTACCGTCAGCAAGTACATTCTGATCGAGATCGCCGCTGTGTCCTTGGTTCGAGCGACCTTCATAGCCTGTGGAATGAAGCTAATTACAGAGCAGAAAGAGGCGGCATAGCCGATGAGAGAAACAGGATCCATGGGCTCCTCACAATTCTTTCATTGAACTTCATTCTCAGAAGGATGTTCCGTGTACCGAGCCGACACGAACAATACCTGAAGGCGGGTCCCTGAGACGCCCAACGATGACCTGTCGGACCTCCGTCAACCACGTCATCAGCAGACAACCCTCTGTTTCGCCAGAGATCGGCGCGCTCATCTTGGATGCATATCCAATCGTCAGGGATGCCATAAGCCGTGTCGCAGCTTTGTTGATCGACGGAGGCGCGACAGAGGTTCCTTCACCATAGGCCTCGTAGGCCGAAACCGCGCGCTCGACCCTTCAATTGCGCTTCTAACGATCCTTCCGCCGGGTATATCCTTGCTCCTGGGAAATGGTCCAAAGTCCCATGATAAAACCTATCCCAGGATCACCAGTTTCCTTATGGAACCTAAGTGTTTTTGGTGGCAATCGTTCGCGGGCATTCGCGAACTCAGCTCGCTTCTATCTGCGAAAGACGTTCTTGGCAGACCGCCTTCACGGCTACTTGAAGGAGCTTCACATGCTCGGCCAACCATTCTAGTTCCTCGACGCTGATCTTGTACTTAGCCGAGTACCGCGCTTCGACATAAGCTCGTGAGAGTAGTTCAAAGCAACGCCGCGAAAAGCGCGTGTCGCGCGGCCACGCTGCTATCAGGCGAGCGTCCACATGCTCCGCTCTTGAGCGAAGAGCTTTTATTCGGTGGGATTTTGGGCTGTATAGCAGAGCGGTAAGTAAAAAACAGTGATACAGAGCCTCCGTCGCTTGATGAAGCAGAAATGCTCGCTGCTTTGGAAATGTTGTTCCCAGCGACTCTTGAGCGGACAAAAAACCTTCCGCGTTTGCCGACCACTCATCAAAGTAAAGTCGAGCTTCGCGACGCTGCTCGAGCGCCGTTTGGGGCTTCGGTTGGGCGAGCGGATATCCTGGCTTCTCGTAAAGAACGATGCCGTCCTTTGCGACATCGACGAAGAAGGGCCGGCCGCGCGAAAGCTGCTCGTTGACGTCATTGAGATCGTGGACGATCGGAACGACGGGCGTTTCGATCCTGCGGCTGAGCTGCTGGGTGAGCAGTTCGTTTTCGATCTCCTCCCAGAGTTCATGCTCTTCCGCGAAGGCCTTGGAGTTGACGACGATCAGGAGATCGTAGTCGGACCGGTAGCCGCTGACCCGATCCTCGACCCAGTCACCGCGGGCGTAGGAACCGTAGAGGATGACCTTGAGGATTTTGCCGGCATTGCGCTTCTCGGAGAGCTTGGTCGACTGGAACTTCTCGACGCCAGCAAACACGATCTCGATGATGCGGGCAAGCTCGCGCCGCTTCCTGTCCGGCAGATGTTCGATATGGTCGGTCAAGGTCAAAGCAGCGTCGA
>UBTY01000063.1 GCA_900468535.1 Hyphomicrobiales bacterium
CCGGATCGACAAGCATATCCGTCGTGTCGGCTGCGTTCGGGCCGAGCGGCCGGATCATCAGGAGCGGCCCCTTGCGATATCGCACCATGGGGAACACGAGGGCCATCGCCCCTTTGTCGCGGATCACGATGCAAAAGAGCGATCGACCGGCAGGTCCGGCAATCTCTTTCCAGCTATGATACGCAACGGAGAAGCTTTGATAGAATGAACCCTTGGCTTTTAGCCAAAGATTGTTCCATTCCGCTTCCAGTGCGGCCATTTGAGCGGGGTCGGTGATGATTTCACAAGTAGATCTGGAGAATTCGCCCGAATTGAAGGTATTCATCTTCTGAATCCGATCACGAACGCGTGACTTATTCATTGAAATACTAAATTAGTAAAGGCTTATTATATTTGTTCGTGCACTAGCAATTCTTAAATTTGAAACTAGTACTAAAGCGGTACAACTTTTGCTGGCTTTCGACAGCAGGACAATCAGAGGAGTGCCTGTGCTCGCTCACGCAAATGTTTATTTCGACCTCTGGTTTTAGATATCTCCTGTCGCATATCCTCGATGTGCAACATCAGGAGAGGTTCGAATGAAGAAATTGGCTGTTGTGGCCGTCGCGCTCCTCACGACATTGGCGGATTCTTTGCCCGTGGCAGCGTTTCCGGTGCCTTCGGCGGCAACGATCGCAACTGGGGGAGACGCCGACGTCCTTCAGGTCCAGCAGAGGCCGCCGCCCTGCCGTCCGCCTTATTGCCGTCCGGGGGCTCCGGGACGTCCACCCGGTGCCCATCCTGGCAGACCGCCGGCACCTCCGCCGCATGCCAACAGGCCGCACCGGCCGCCACCGCCGCAGCATGGCTGGTATAACGGACATCGCGGCTATCGCGATTATCATCCGGGTTATCGCCGCGGAAGCGATGGCTGGTGGTATCCGCTGGCAGCCTTCGGCACGGGCCTGATCATCGGCGGTGCGATCGCCAACCAGCCCGCGCGCAACAGCAGCGCGCATTTGCAGTGGTGCTATGATCGCTACAAGACCTACCGCGCATCCGACAATACTTACGCGCCGCAAGTCGGCGTTCGCGCGCAATGCGTCTCGCCCTATCGCTGAGATAGGCTCCAGACAGAGCGTGAGCCCCGGCGAGGGGCTCGCGTTGACGGCGAATTGGAAAAACTGTCCTGCCAATCCGGAGGTTGCCAGTCTCATATCCGGCGCTTAAACCTTGACGATCAACAGCGCCTTGAAAAGTGATCCGATGAGCAGCCAGAACTTCTATGCCAGCATGGGCGGCCTGCCGCCGCAGACCGAACTCTTGTCGAGCAAGGCCGTGTTCACGACAGCCTATGCCGTTATCCCCCGCACCGTGATGACGGATATCGTCACCAGCTATCTCCCGCATTGGGAGGGGACGCGCGCCTGGGTGATTTCCCGCCCGATGACGGGTTTCTCGGAGACCTTTTCGCAATACATCATGGAAGTGCAGCCGGGCGGCGGCAGCGACCGGCCGGAGCCGGAAAAGCGCGCCGAGGGCGTTCTCTTCGTCGTCGAGGGCGAGATGACCGTCGAGTTCGAAGGAACAGCGCACGCCATGCGCGCCGGCTCCTTCGCGTTTCTGCCCGCCGGTTCCAGCTGGACGCTCTGGAACAGGAGCGGGGCGCCGGTGAAGTTCCACTGGATCCGCAAGGCCTTCCAGGAAGTCGACGGCCTGGAGCCGCCGCCGGCAATGTTCACGCATGAGGACGAGCATCCGCCTCAGGCAATGCCCGATACCAACGGCGTCTGGGCAACGACGCGTTTTATCGATCCTGCCGACCTGCGCTACGACATGCACGTCACCATCGTCACGCTCGAACCGGGCGGCGTCATCCCCTTCATGGAAACGCACGTCATGGAGCATGGCCTCTACGTGCTTGAGGGCAAGGCCGTCTACCGGCTCAACAAGGATTGGGTCGAAGTCGAAGCGGGTGACTTCATGTGGCTGCGCGCCTTCTGCCCGCAGGCCTGCTACGCCGGCGGCCCGGGCCGGTTCCGCTACCTGCTTTACAAGGACGTAAACCGCCACATGCCTCTTTGGTAAGGCGCAATACATGCACGCTTTAGGTGCATTGATTTGCGACTGACCTTTCACGGATGGAAGTACCGCTTTTTCGGTCGTTGTCTTCGAGCCAACTGACACAGGAAAATTGCCCCTTCTGTGAAGGAGCACACACCGTGATCATCGGCTACATGCTGCTTGTGCATGAAAATCCGGGGCAAGTGCAGCGGCTGGTCTCGGCTTTGCCCGAGAGTTCTCCGGTGCTGATCCACGTCGACAGGCGGGCACAGGACGTCCAGGAGGACCTGGCCCGACGTCTACGTGGCAGGGCGGACGTGCATTTCGTACCGCGCTTTCCCAGTCGATGGGGAAGCGCTGGCATCACGCGAGCGACCTTCTCTCTGATACATACGGCAATCGAGCAGGGGGTCACCTTCGACTATGCGACGCTGCTGTCGGGCGCCGATTATCCCATCAAGTCCAACATGGAGATCGCGCGGTTTCTCGAACGCCATCAGGGAAGCGAGTTCATCGAAAGCTTCGCAATGGAGAAACCGAACCGTTGGAGCAAGATGGGCGGAAACTACAAGGCGCCGGACAAGGTGCTCCGCTATCACCTCCGCATTCGCAGCCGGTTTTTGAGAACGCCGTTCTCGCGCCGATTGCCCTATGGGCTGGTGGCCTATGGCGGCAGCCAATGGTGGACGCTGAGCTACCCGGCGCTGCAGCACATCAGCCAGTTCGTGAGGCGAACTCCAAAATTCGACCGGTTTCTCGACGGTGTCTTCATTCCCGACGAATTCGCAGTGCAGACCGTATTGAGCAATTCGCGGTTCGCGGATCGTATCACCGGCGATGACTTGAGACTCGCGATATGGGATCGACCGACACCGCCTTACCCCGCGACGCTGAAATGCGCCGACATCGGCTGCTTGGTCGCATCCGACAAACTCTTCGCGCGAAAGTTCGACACGGAAACGGATGCGGAGGTCTTTGACCAGATTGACCGGCACCGCAACGCTGCGGCGGCATCGGCTCGTCTCACGTCAAGCCACTGAAAGCAGAAGGGGCGGCCCCTTGCAGCGCCGCCCCTTTGCGAAGACTTAGATGTCGCTTGCCGCGTTCGACCAGAGGTCGGCTGCCTCGGCAGCGGTCATGCGCCGCACCTCCGCCTCGTGGCGGCGATTGGCGAAGAGTTCGCTGGCCATGATCTGGTCGGCAAGATCGGCCGGCAGAGACAGGATCACCCGGGCGTCGCCGCCATGGATGCCGCCAAGTTCGCTACGCTTGCCTGATATCATGCCGCCGGCCACCGTATTGTTGGTGTCAGGATCGATCAGGATAAAGGAGCCGGACGAGCGGTTCTGTTCGTAAGGGTCGAAGATCGCCTGTTCGTCGAAGGCGAGGCGCACTTTGCCGATCGCGTTCATGTAGAGCGTATCGACAGGCGCCCAGGCGCCAGTCTTCAACTCAAGCTGTGCCACCGGCTGTACCTGGACGCGCTGGCGACGGCTACCGCTCTTCAGCCAGTAGCGCTTGCCGGCTTCGATGCCCTCAGGCTGAAGCGCGACGATCTGGGCGTCGAAAGAGAGGCCTACCTGCGGCTGGCTGTCGATCGAGACGATCATGTCGCCACGGGCAACGTCCACCTGTCGGTCGAGAACCAGCGTGATCGCGTCGCCGGCAACGGCGGCGTTGCGGACGAGATCGAAGGTTACGATCTTGGTGACGTTGGCAACCATGCCCGACGGCAGGATCATGACGCTGTCACCCGGCTTGACGGAGCCGCCGGCAACCGTGCCTTGATAGCCACGGAAGCTTTCGCCCGGGCGCGACACGCGCTGCACCGAGAAGCGGAAGCCGGTCGCCTGCGACGAGCGGACGGTGGCAAGCTCGAGCGTCTCGACCAGCGTCGGGCCGGCATACCACGGCATCGCCGCTTCGCCGGAGTAGACGACGTTCTCGCCCTTCAAGGCCGACATCGGGATCGCGGTGATCTGCTTGACGCCGAGCGACAGCGCGAATTCGCGGAACTCGTGCGTGATCTTGTCGAAGCCGGCGCGATCGTAGTTCGTCAGGTCGATCTTGTTGACCGCAAGCACGAACTGCTTGATGCCGAGCAGCGAGGCGATCGTCGCGTGACGGCGTGTCTGCTCCAGAATGCCGGCGCGTGCATCGACGAGCAGCACCGCGAGGTCGGCGGTGGAGGCGCCGGTCGCCATGTTGCGGGTGTACTGCTCGTGGCCGGGCGTGTCGGCGACGATGAAGGAGCGCTTGTCGGTCGAGAAGTAGCGATAGGCGACATCGATGGTGATGCCCTGTTCGCGCTCGGCCTGCAGGCCGTCGAGCAACAGTGCGAAGTCGGGCAGGCCGAGATCATTCTGCTTGCCGGTGGAATCGCGCTGCAGCGTGGCGGCCTGGTCTTCCTTGACTGCCTTGGTGTCCCAAAGCAGGCGGCCGATCAGGGTGGACTTGCCATCATCGACGCTGCCGCAGGTGATGAGGCGCAGCGGTCGCGAGTCGCGGGTCGCCGTCGCGGGTTCTGCGGCGGGCACGGCGAGGGCGTGTGCGGCGGTTACGGCTGCGGTCATCTCAGAAATATCCTTCACGCTTCTTCTTTTCCATGGAACCGGACTGGTCGCGGTCGATGGCGCGGCCCTGTCGTTCGGAAACCGTAGCGATTTCCAGCTCCGCGATGATGTCTTCAAGGGTCGTGGCGGTCGAACGGATTGCGCCCGTCAGCGGGAAGCAGCCGAGCGTACGGAAGCGGATGGAATCCTCCTGCTTCGTTTCGCCGGGCAGCAGTTCAAGCCGCGGATCGGAGGCAGCGATCATCATCCCGTCGCGCTCCACATAGGGGCGCTTGGCCGCGAAATAGAGCGGCACGATCGGAATGTTTTCCGCCTGGATGTAGCGCCAGATGTCGACCTCGGTCCAGTTCGACAGCGGGAAGACGCGAACGCTTTCGCCCTTGCGGATCTGGCCGTTGTAGATGTTCCAGAGTTCCGGGCGCTGGTTGCGCGGATCCCAGCGATGGTCAGGCGTGCGGAAGGAATAGATGCGCTCCTTGGCGCGGCTGGCTTCCTCGTCGCGGCGCGCGCCACCGAAGGCGGCGTCGAACTTTCCGGCGTCGAGCGCATTGCGCAGCGCTTCGGTCTTCATGATGTCGGTGTAGCGCGCCGAGCCGTAGGTGAACGGCGTGATGTTTTCGGCGGCACCGCGCGGATTGATGTGCTCGATCAGGTCGAGATCGTACTTCTTCACGATCTCGTCGCGGAAGGTAATCATCTCCGCGAACTTCCAGCCGGTGTTGACGTGCAGCAGCGGGAAGGGGACGCGGCCGGGATAGAAGGCCTTGCGAGCAAGATGCAGCAGGACCGATGAGTCCTTGCCGATCGAGTAAAGCATGACGGGCTTCTCGAACTCGGCGGCGACTTCGCGGAAAATGTGGATCGCTTCGTTTTCAAGCGCTTTCAAATGCGGGTCGAGCGGCGGCTTGGCGCTCTGGGGATTGCTGAGTTCCGTATCCGGACGGCTATCGGGCATTTCTAACTCCAGACTTCGATCATTCCAGGACGGGAGGCCTCCGGAACGAGGTGTATTTCAGACTTCGGGGAGCGCAGGCGGGAAGCCGCGCTCCGATCCCGAAGTCGACGGGTTACTGTTGTGCGGCAATCGCCGAGGCTTCTTCAGCCACGTGCAGGCCGCATTCGCGCTTTTCGTCCTGTTCCCACCACCAGCGGCCGGCACGTTCCGGCTCGCCGGGCTTGATCGCCCGCGTGCAGGGTTCGCAACCGATCGAGGGGTAGCCACGGGCATGCAATGGATTGACCGGCACGCTGTTGTCGGCGACGTAAGCCTTGATGACGTCGAGGTCCCAATCGGCCAGCGGGTTGACCTTCAACAGGTGGCGCTCGGCGTCATACTCGGCAAACGGCGTTTCGGCGCGGTTGGCCGATTGGCCGCGGCGCAGACCGGTGATCCAGATGGTTGCCCCATCGAGTGCGCGCGCAAGCGGCTTCAGCTTGCGCACGCCACAACAGGCATGCCTGGCTTCGACGCTTTCGTAGAAGCCGTTGAGGCCATATTTCGCGGCATAGGCGTCGATATCGGCCTGTTCAGGCTCGTAGCGGCTGATGTGGATGTCGTATTGCTTCTCTGTCTCGTCGATCAGCGCAAGCGTTTCCGGAAACAGGCGTCCGGTCTGCAGCGTTGCGACGTCGATCGGCAGGCGGTGATTGCCGATCTCGGCCGTGATCACTTGATCCTCGATGCCGAGGGAGGTGGTGAAGACAACGCGGCCGCCAAGACTGGCAACGAGCGACAGGCGCTCGGCAAGGTCAAGGCCTGCGAGTTTCGCGTTCAGCGTTTCCGCTTCAGCGTTTGGATTGGCAGCAACAGTCATGGGGATCCTGTCCTTGATGTTGGCCGGAGTATCGCAGGTCAGGCTTGGATCGGACAGAAAAACGGATTTCGAAAGCAGGCGCGATAGGAGCAAATATCTCTCCCCTGCCGCTGCAATGCGAAATAGCAGCCGCACCGGCGATGTTTTGTCGACCGTCAGCTCTAATCTCTATTGATTTAGTAGAGTAACACGCCGCCTGTCAATCGGAAATCTGAATTGATGACATCGAGGGCGCATTTTGAAGTAGATTTCCTGTATAGGCCGAGGATGAAAAAACAAGGCCAAAAACCTTGTCTCTCAAGGGTTTCGCGTTGCTGTTCAAATTCCGTTCATGCTGCGCGTGCCATAGAGGCAGGACCGAGCTTGCGGCGGCTTGTTGATTCCGCCCGCCATGTGTGTGTCGACGGTCGAAAATGATTACGCAGAAGGCAAAATATGCGCTGAGGGCGCTTACGGTACTGGCAGAAGCCGAGTACGGCGAACCTGTGATGATCTCCGACATCGCGGCGCAACAGAAGATACCCAAGAAGTTTCTCGAACAGATCCTGCTCGACCTCAAGCATCAGGGCATCGTCGCCAGCCGTCGCGGCAAGACGGGCGGCTATCTGCTGCTGAAGCCGGCCGACATGATCACCTTCGGCGAAGTGCTGCGCATTATCGACGGCCCGATCGCGCCGCTTCCGTGTCTCTCGATCACTGCCTATCGCAAGTGCGATGATTGCGACGGCGAGCAGAACTGTGAAATCCGCCACGTCTTCGCCAAGGTGGCCGACGCTACCCGCAAGGTGCTGTTCTCCACGACGATCGCCGATGCGATCGCGCCGGCGAGAGGCGCACAGGTCACGCGGTTGCTGGCTTAGGTCGAAGCTTCTTCCGCACTCGCCTTGTGCTCTGCTGCGCGGCGCGCACGGATGGCGGCTGCGATGAAGACCCTCGACAACCCGTGATACAGCGGCTCGCGGGACAGCAGCCGCGACGTGACGTAGCCGATCATCGACACCGCCATGATCGGGATCACCGCCTGATGATCCCCTGTCATCTCGAGAATGATGACGAAGGCAGTCATCGGTGCCTGCACCACTCCCGCAAAATAGCCTGCCATGCCCAGAATTGCCGCGAGCGCGATGCTGCTGCCAACCAGTGTGCCGACCGTGCTGCCGAAGCCGGCGCCGACGGCAAGCGACGGCGCGAAAATGCCGCCGGGGATGCCTGAGACCATCGACAGGAAGCTGGCGACGAGCTTCTCGACAAAGAAGAAGAGCGGCAGCGCTTCTCCTTCGACCGCGCCCTTTGCCTGCTCATAGCCGGTGCCGAAGGTCGTCCCGCCGGACGCTACGCCGATGATGGCGATCGCAAGGCCGCACGCACCGGCAAGGCAGAGCATGCGCTTCAGGGGCTGCGGCTGTGCCCAGCGGCGGATGCGCTGGCCGACATGCAGTGCCAGCCCGCTAAACGCTGCTCCGAGCGCTCCGCCGCCAACCCCGCAGATCAGCACCAGGCTCCAGTCAGCAAGCGTCATCGGCGCAACCGAGGTCGAGCCGAAGTAGTTGTAGCTGCCGGCGAGGCCCAACGCAGCGAGGCCCGAAAGGATCACTGCCGTCAGCACGAGTCCGTTGGAGCGGGATTCGTAGGTCCGGCTCATTTCCTCGATCGCGAAGACGATACCGGCAAGCGGCGTGTTGAAGGCAGCGGCAATGCCGGCAGCCGATCCGGCAAGGATGAGTCCGCGCGCCTGCGCCATGCCGCCGAAGCGCGCGACCGCCAGCATGATCGAGGCGCCCACCTGCACCGTCGGCCCCTCACGCCCGATCGATGCGCCGCTGAAGAGGCCGAGTACCGTCAGCACGATCTTGCCGAATGCGATCCGCAGCGAAAGCAGCCGCGAACGATCCGTCTCGTCGTGCAGGTGCCGCGCGGCAATCGCCTGCGGAATGCCGCTGCCCTGTGAGTTGGGGAACATTGTTGCGGCGATGTAGGCGGAGAGAACGAAGCCAAGAGGCGTGATGATCAACGGGAGCAGGAACGACCACTCGCTCGATGTCGTGATCGGGGCAAACGTCTTCTGCGCCATATCGGCGAGCCGCGCGAAACCGACGCTGATGACGCCGATCGCCAGGGCGCCGCACCAGAACACCAGCCGCGGCCTCCAGAGCGAGAAGGATCCCCAAAACACCCGTGATCGACGAACAAGCTTCGATTTTCGATAGGGCTGGGGCATGTCAATCCTGCGAGCAATTTCGGGGGCAGGTCCCTTATCTGCGTCATGCCGCGAGCTTGCAAGGCCGTCAACGCCCGTAGAGGTACGCTGACGGTCAGAGGCATCGTTTAGAACCCGATGCTATGTCCTCACTGTTTGTTGCGGACACCCGCGATAGCCCTTACCGATCGCTCACAGCCCAACGCGGGTTGATACACGGCTCCTGGTTGGAACGCGGCAGCGGTTGCTTGCCGAGGATATGGTCCGCCGCCTTTTCACCCGTCATGATCGACGGGCCGTTCAGGTTGCCGTAGGTCACATGCGGGAAGATCGACGAGTCGGCGACGCGAAGCCCGTCGACGCCGATGACGCGCGTCTCGGGATCGACCACGGCCATCGGATCGGTCTTCGCGCCCATCTTGCAGGTTCCGCAAGGGTGATAGGCGCTTTCGAGGTGCTCGCGCAGGAAGGCGTCGATCTGCTCGTCGGTCTGCACCTTCTCGCCCGGCTGGATCTCCGGCCCGCGATACTGGTCGAAGGCCTGCTGGCCGAAGATTTCGCGCGTGAGCCGCACGCAATGGCGGAATTTCTCCCAGTCCTCGGGATGGCTCATGTAGTTGAAGCGGATGACGGGATCGGCCTTCGGGTCGGAGGAGCCAAGCGTGACGTTGCCGCGCGACTTCGACAGGTTGTAGCCGACATGCACCTGGAAGCCGTGGCTCTTGGCGGCTGCGCGCCCGTCATAGCTGATCGCGACCGGCAGGAAGTGATACTGGATGTCAGGCTGCTTGACGCCCGGTGCCGAACGCAGGAAGGCGCAGGCCTCGAACTGGTTCGAGGTGCCGAGCCCCGACTTCGTGAACATCCACTGCGCGCCGGCGACCCCCTGCCAGAACCACGGCAGCCATGAATAGAGCGAAACCGGCTTGGTGCTGACTTGCTGGAAGTAGAATTCCATATGGTCCTGCAGGTTGGCGCCGACGCCTGGCCGGTTGGCTTTCACCTCGATGCCCATGTCCTGCAGATGCGCGCCGGGGCCGATCCCCGACAGCATCAGGAGCTTAGGCGAATTGAACGACGAGGCCGAGACAATCACTTCGCGGTTCGCCTTGACGACCTCGATCTTGCCGCCGCGCTCGATCTCGACTCCGACAGCCCGGCCATTCTCGATCACCACCTTCTGGGCGTGACCGTAGACGACCTCGACGTTCGGGCGCTTCAGCGCCGGCTTCAGATAGGCTGAAGCAGCCGACCAGCGCCGGCCGCCGAAAATGGTCTGCTCCATCAGCCCGAAGCCTTCCTGCTTCGAGCCGTTATAGTCCTCGGTCGCCTCAAAACCCGCCTGCTTGCCGGCCTCGATGAAGGCGTGGAACAAAGGGTTGCGGAAGACGCCGCGCTGGACATGCAGCGGTCCATCCTTGCCGCGCCAACCTTCCTCACCGCCGTGGCTGTGCTCCATCCGCTTGAAGTAGGGCAGAACGTCGGCATAGGCCCAGCCCTGCGCGCCAAGCTCTTCCCAGCGGTTGTAGTCCTCGGCGTGGCCGCGCACGTAGACCATGCCGTTGATCGAGGAGGAGCCGCCGATCACCTTGCCGCGCGGCGCCGTGATGCGCCGGTTGTTGAGGTTTGGCTCGGGCTCGGACAGGTAGCCCCAGTTGTAGCGCTTCATGCTCATCGGCCAGGCAAGGGCGGCCGGCATCTGGATGAACGGCCCGAAATCGGAACCGCCTGCTTCGATGACGATGACGGTATTCTTGCCGTCCTCCGAAAGCCGGTAGGCAAGCGCGGAGCCCGCCGATCCGGAGCCGATGATGACGAAATCTGCCTGCTGCATAGTGGATCTCGATGAGTTTTAATGTGTGGTTTCAAGACCCCGCCCCAACCCCTCCCCACAAGGGGAGAGGGGCTAACCTGCCGTGCTCTCCGCATTCTCGCTGCTAAGTCTCATCTGTGAGAACGAATTTAGTGGCGAGCGGTTGCCGCAAGTTAAGTCCCTCCCCCTTGTGGGGAGGGGTTGGGGAGGGGCTTTTATCTCAAAGTCTCAATACGGCGCCTGCACCGGCCCCATGCCGACATAAACCGTCTTCAGCTCCGAATAGTGCTCCAGCGCGGCCAGCGAATTCTCGCGTCCGAAGCCGGACTGCTTGGAGCCACCGAACGGGATTTCGACAGGGCAGAGATTGTAGGTGTTGATCCACAGCGTCCCGGCCTCGAGCTGGTCGACGACGCGATGGGCGCGCGTCAGGTCGGCGGTAAACACGCCGGCGGAGAGGCCGAATTCTGTCGCATTGCCGCGGGCGATCACCTCGGCCTCGTCGTCGAAATCGAGCACGCACATCACAGGCCCGAAGATCTCCTCGCGGGCAATCGTCATCTCGTCGGTGACGTCGGCAAAGACGGTCGGCTGCACGTAGTAGCCTTCGCCGGAGACATTGTTCGGGATGCCACCGCCGGTGACAAGCGTCGCGCCCTCGGCTTTGCCCTTCTCGATGTAGGAGAGAACCTTGTCGCGCTGCGCAAAGGACACCATTGGCCCGAGCTGCGTCGCCTCATCCATCGGATCGCCGATCAGGATGGCTTCGGTGCGGGCCTTCAGCCGCTTCAGGAATTCCGGCTTGATCTTGCGGTGCACGAAGACGCGGGTGCCGTTCGAGCAGACCTGTCCGGTCGAATAGAAATTGCCAAGCATGGCGCCGCCGACGGCGCTGTCGATATCGGCATCGTCGAAGACGATCAAAGGCGACTTGCCGCCGAGCTCCATGGTGACGTGCTTGAGGCTGCCGGCAGCCGCTGCCGCGACCTTGCGGCCTGTCGGAACCGAACCCGTCAACGACACCTTGGCGACATCAGGATGGTTGACCAGCAGCGGGCCGGTCTCACGATCCCCCTGGATGACATTGTAGAGCCCCTTCGGCAGGCCGGCTTCGTGCAGGATTTCAGCAATGGCAAGCGCACCGAGCGGCGTGTTTTCCGATGGCTTGAAGACCATGGCATTGCCTGCCGCAAGCGCCGGCGCACCCTTCCAGCAGGCGATCTGCTGCGGATAGTTCCAGGCGCCGATGCCGACGCAGACGCCGAGCGGCACGCGCTTGGTGTAGGCGAAATCGCCGCCGAGCGGGATGTAGGAGCCGTTGAGGCCGGCCGCGATCACACCGCCGAAAAACTCGAAGCTGTCGGCGCCCGATGTCGGGTCGGCAACGGTGGTTTCCTGGATCGGCTTGCCGGTATCCAGCGTCTCGAGTTCTGACAGTTCGCGATTGCGCTCGCGAATGAGATCGGCTGCTCGCTTGAGGATACGGCCACGCGCCGTCGGGCTCATCGCTGCCCATTCCGGCTGGGCGCGCTTGGCCGATGCGATCGCCTTTTCGACGATGGCGGGCGTTGCGGCGTGCAGCCGGGCGATGACCTCGCCGGTCGCCGGATAGATGCTTTCGATGACGCTCCCGGCGTCATCCTCGACGTATTCGCCGTCGATGAAATGGGAGGCTTTCGGCTGGGCTCTGAGGGTCACTGGATCTGTCCTTTCGCAAGGGCGGCAAGCTGTGAATTGATGTAGTCTTCGGTCAGCGAGATCGATGCCTCGATGCTGACAGGCGCTGACCTCAGACTTTGGCGGATATAGAGCCCGTCGATCATCGCAGCCGCGCCTTCGGCAATGCGTTCCGCGGCATCGCTCGCGCAGAGCGCTTTCAGGTTGGCAACGAGGTTCGACCGCAGACGGCGGGCATAGATGACGAGGAAGCGCCGGGTTTCCTCCGAGCGCTGCGCCTCGGCGTAGAAGGCGAGCCAGGCGGCAATCGTCGCCGGCGCGAACTGGTCGGCCTGGAAGCTGACGCGGATCACGGCGGAGATCTTCGCGCGCGGTGTATCCACTGCCTTTAGTGCTGTCACGGCGTCGTCGCGCAGCTGCTTTAGAAGGGAGCGGATCGTCTCGATCAGCAGCTGTTCCTTGCTGCCGAAGTAATGATGCGCCAGCGCCGGCGATACGCCGGCCTGCCGGGCGATTTCGGACATGGTGACGGTCAGCGAGCCGTGATCGCCGATCACGCGCAGCGCGGCATCGACGAGCGCCTTACGGCGAACCGGCTCCATTCCGACCTTGGGCATCGCGTCACTCCATGAAGATGCCGCAAGCATAATTTTGATTGACTGATCAATCAATAAAAATCTGCGTGCCCACCAAAAGGGCTAACCTCTTCCAATTTCGTGCTTTTGGAGCATATCCTTATCAACCGGGAGGTGTGCCATGACGGATATTTCTGATCGACTGAGCTTTTCGTCTCTGCAATCGAAATGGGGCTGGTTCGTTGCGCTGGGCGTGCTGCTGATCGTCTGCGGCTTCATCGCGGCAGGAAACATCGTCTTCGCGACGGTTGCATCGGTCTACTACGTCGGCATGCTGATGCTGATCGGCGGCATTGTCTATCTGGTACATGCGTTTCAGGTTCGGACCTGGGAACAGGTGCTGTTCTGGGCGCTGAGCGGCGTACTTTACGTGCTTGCCGGCGTCTTTGCCTTCATGAATCCGCTTCTGGCCTCCGCCGCGCTGACGCTGTTCCTGGCGATTGCGCTGTTGATTGCCGGCGTGTTCCGAACCTGGGTCGGCTGGCGCATGCGGCCGGTCAAGGGTTGGGGCTGGGTATTGCTCAGCGGCATCATCACCGCGCTCGCCGGTGTCGTCATCTACATCGGCTGGCCGGTCAACAGTCTCTGGATCCTCGGCCTTTTCCTTGCCTGCGACCTGCTCATTCAGGGCTGGTCGATGCTGGCTTTCGGCCTTGCGATCCGCCGCTGAGTTATGCCCGTAATTCACAAGGCATTCATCACGGACTGTTTCTTTTTTGACAGGAATGTGAGGAATGTCTAAAATTATGGCTGTAAAGGCGGCCGCGGTTAGGCGGTACCCGACGGCCTTTGCCTGACAAAAATCGGTCCGTCCCCCGAGAGGACACGATTGTCCCACGAGGAAAGGGAGGAATGTCATGCCTATGGTCACTGTATCGATTTCCCCGCTTCAGGCAGCAGACATCCGAGCGGCTGTCGACGATGGCAGCTATGCTTCCAGCAGTGAAGTCGTGCGCGAAGCGCTTCGGCTGTGGGACACAGCCCGAAAGATGGGTGCCCCGATCGATGCCGAAGATGGCGCCCCTGCAAACGGCCGGTGTGTCGCCGACATGTTTGCCGATCATGAAGCCGAGCGGCGTTCTGCCTGAACGCCTTTAGGCTCTCCTCGGATCCGGCATCCGAGCTTTCACAAAAGTTTCACATTGGGGAAAGTCTTCGTTGACGCTTCTCCACCATCTTCCCTGCGCAAAACAATAAGTCACAGTGGAGATCGGCATGTCTTTGGCTGCCGCCGTGGAACCGGCCCTCGTTCGTCGCTTTGCGAGCGACCAGATAGTTACCCTGGCTAAACTTGTCATCGAAAACGCGTTCCAGCCGATCGTGGAGGCCGGCACCGGCATCGCGTTCGGCTACGAGTCGCTGATGCGTGGCCAGGATCGTCTCGGTTTTTCGTCGCCGATCGAGATACTGGACGAGGCCTTCAAGGCCGACCAGCTGTTGCAGCTCGAGCAGATGGTTGCGAGCCGCGCACTGGCAAAGTTCGCGACCCTGCCGAATTTCGCCAATGCCACGCTGTTCCTCAATCTGGACGTCCGCCTGATCCCGCACGGTGAACGGCTGGCGGAAAACCTCCTGCAGCACCTGAAGCTTGCCAACATCCCGCCGTCGTCGATCTGCTTCGAATTCTCCGAGCGCTTCGATAATACCAGCGTCCCGGAATTCGCAGCGCTGGTGTCGCTGCTGCGCAAGCGCGGCTTCAAGCTCGCGATCGATGACTTCGGCGTCGGCCACGGCGAGATGAAGCTGCTGTGCGACCACCCGGTCGACTATCTCAAGATCGATCGCTTCTTCGTCGCGGATATCGACAGCAATCCGCGCAAGCGCCATCTGCTGAAGAACATCGTCCATATCGCCCACGTTCTCGGCACGCGCGTCATCGCGGAGGGGATCGAGACCGAGGCCGAGTTCATTGCCTGCCGCGAATACGGCGTCGATCTGGTCCAGGGTTGGTTCATCTCCCGCCCGACCACGCATCTGAGCGAACTGCAGCCGTCGTTTCCCTACCTTCAGGATCTCGGCAAGACCAAGCGGAACACGCAGTCGCTCGACGAGATCCTCATCCGCAAGCAGATCGAAGTCCTGCCGACGGTCTACGAGAACGATGCGATCGACAGCGTCTTCGAACTCTTCCGCCGTAATCCGCAGCAGGCCTATTTCCCGGTGCTCAACGCCAACGGCGAACCGCGCGGTATTCTGCATGAGCGCCACCTGAAGGAATATATCTATCAGCCCTTCGGCCGCGATCTCCTGAAGAACAAGGTCTACGAGCGGACGATTTCGCATTTCGTCGAAATGGCCCCGATCGTCGGCCTGGACTGCGACGCCGAACAGCTGATGGCGATCTTCGCCAACATGGAAGGCAGCAACTGCCTCCTGTTGACCGAAAACATGCGCTACGCCGGTGTCGTCTCGGCCGCGTCGCTGATCAAGGTCATGAACGAGAAAAAGCTGAAGACAGCGCAGGACCAGAACCCGCTGACCGGTCTTCCCGGCAACCACGCGATCCGCGACTTCATGCGGGAGGCGAGCCGCGACGGCGATGACATGCGTCATTTCTGCTACTGCGACTTCGACAATTTCAAGCCGTTCAATGATGCCTATGGCTTCCATCTGGGCGACCACGCGATCTCGCTCTTCGCGGCGCTGATGCGTCGTTACTTTTTTGCTGAACGACACTTCCTGGGACACGTCGGAGGCGATGATTTCTTTATTGGCGTCTGCGGCTGGACCAAGGACGAGCTGACTGAGATCCTCGACCGGCTGATCAGCGATTTCCACGACGATGTGCTCGATCTCTATTCCGATGCGGATCGGGAGGCTGGGCGCATTCGCGGCCATGATAGAGCCGGCGTCGAAGCGCTGTTTCCGCTGATGCGCTGCTCCATCGGCGTTCTGGAGCTGCCCGAAGGGCTCGTCATCGACGACGTGAGCCGGGTCAGTGCGGCGATCGCCCATATCAAGGCTGAAGCCAAGGAGAGCGCCGAGGGCCTGGTCTTCCACCTTCTGGGCGAGGCGAATTGACGCCTCCACCGTTTCCCTCCTTCTCAATTCCTGACGGGTGAACTATGTCGGGATTACAGCAATGAGGAGACCGGATCATGCCCTTGCCCACGCAGATGCGCTTTGTCGATTTGCCGAGCTTTGGTGCACCTGAAGTCATGCGGATCGGCGTCGGGCCTCTCCCGGTGCCCGGTGAGGGCCAGATCCTCGTTCGCACCGAGGCTGTTGGCGTCAACCGCCCGGATGTCGCCCAGCGCCAGGGCACCTATCCGCCGCCGCGTGACGCGAGCCCTATCCTTGGTCTTGAGGCCGCAGGCGAGGTTGTCGCTATCGGACCGGGCGTTTCCGATTTCAGCATTGGTGACAAGGTTTGCGGCCTCGCCAACGGCGGCGCCTATGCCGAATACTGCCTGCTCCCCGTCGGCCAGGCGTTGCGCTTCCCCAAGGGCTACGATGCCGTGAAGGCCGCGGCTCTCCCCGAAAATTACTTCACCGTCTGGGCCAACATGTTCCAGATGGCGGGCCTGACTGAAGGCGAAAAGGTTCTGGTGCACGGCGGTTCGAGCGGCATCGGCACGACAGCCATCCAGCTTGCACGCGCCTTCGGGGCAGAGGTCTATGCAACGGCCGGATCTCAGGACAAGTGCGACGCCTGCGTGAAGCTCGGCGCTATCAGGGCAATCAACTACAAGACCGAGGATTTCGCTGAAGTCATCAAGGCGGAGACCGGGCAGGGCGTCGACATCATCCTCGACATGATCGGCGCGGCCTATTTCGAAAAGAATCTGGCGTCGCTTGCCAAGGATGGATGCCTGTCGATCATCGCCTTTCTCGGCGGCGCCATTGCCGACAAGGTCAACCTCGCGCCGATCATGCTCAAGCGCCTGACGGTAACGGGATCGACGCTGCGGCCCCGGACCGTTGAGGAGAAGCGTGCCATCCGCGACGATCTTCTCGCCAGCGTCTGGCCGCTTCTCGACGAGGGCAAGGTCGCCCCCGTTATCGATGCCGTCTTTCCATTCGAAGAGGTCGCCGAAGCACATCGGCGGATGGAAACGAGCGGCCACATCGGCAAGATCATGCTGCGTCTGTGACCGCTCGCACGTCGCTTACCGAACCTGCCGAGGCGGGGGCGACGAGAGTGTCAGGGAAGCCGCGATGGCGATAAGGCCTGGAAGCGCCATCAGCACATAGAGCCAATGCGCGGCGGAAACCGTGCCGGCGATGCCGCCGGGTTGAACGAGACCGGCGCTGTTGACGATCACGCCTGACAGGGCCGCGCCGAAGGCGCTGCCGAGCGACTGGACCGTCGAGATCGCGGCGGAAGCCTTGTCCTGCTCGGCGTTCTCGACGAGTTTGAGCACCTTGGCGACGAGATGCGCCCAGCCGAGGCCGACGCCGAAGCCCATCATGAACATGCCGATGACGGCAGGCACGAGAATGACGAGCGCGCCCGTCTGATTGTCGGCGGCCAGGAAGATCGCAAGCGACGCCGTCGTCACCGCCTCGATGATGCACCCGGCAACGATCGCGACGCCGGCGGCCTTGCCGGAAAGCGTGCCGCTGAAGAAGGCTGCGAGAGTCCACCCCAGCGCGACGAGCGCCGTCAGATATCCGGACATTAGCGGCGTCACGCCATGCAGGGCCTGCAGGAAATAGGGAATGTAGATGTCGCTCGTCAGCACGACGAGAAGCGTGAACATGGTGAGGTAGACCCGCGCGACGGGCTTTGCCAGCGTGACGGCGCCCGACGGCAGCAGACGGTTGTCGCTTCGCCGCTCGATAACAAGCATGCCGACCACGGCGACGACGGCGGCGGCGATCAGCACGGCTTTTGTTGTCGTCGCTTCGATCGTTCCGGCAAAGCTGACGAGAAGCACACCCGCCAGCAGCATGACGATCTGCAGGATCGGTGTCTTGCCGTGGGCGCGGTCGTCGTCGGCACGCGGCAGCAGCCGTGGCGCGAGCGCTGCCATCAGCACGCCGAGCGGCACCAGCAGCAGGAAGGCATGCCGCCATGCACTGCCAGACGAAAACACGCCGCCGAGAGTTGGGCCGAAGAGCGTGGAAACGCCCCAGATTGCTGCATAGAGCGTGGAGGCCTTGCGCCACAGCGGCTCGGGATAGGCGAAGCGGATGAATGCATAGGCAAGCCCCGCAAGCGTGCCAGCGCCGAAACCCTGCACCGCACGACCGACGAGCACCACCGGCATCGAGCCGGCGACCGCGCAGATCAGACTGCCAAGACCGAAGATCAACGCGCCGGCGGCATAGACGGTACGCAGCCCCGTGCCGCGCGGCCGCATGGCCACGAAGATCGAGCCGAGCACGGCTGCGGCGACATAGAGCGTCGTAACCCAGGCGAGCAGGTTCAGGCCGCCGATGTCGCGCACGATCGAGGGCGAGATGGTGGCGGTGATATAGGTTTCGATGGCGTAGAGCGTGACGCCGCCGCCGAGCATCAGCGTGGCGGGCAGCAGGGGCTTGGAAAACAAATGAAATACGGAGGGTTTGTCCGCGGAAATCTGGTCGAGACCGGTCATTGCATACGCCTTTAGGGTATTTCCTCGTGGGATTATTATTTTGCAAGTTATTGCTTGGAAAAATTGCATGGCTCGGCTATTAATGCAAGTCATAGCTTGGAAAAATAAATGCGTCAGTCGCCTGTGAACCGAATTCTCCTCTTGCTCAAGACCGATGGTCCGCAACTGGCCGTCGACGTCGGCGACGCGCTCGGCATCTCGTCGGAGGCAGCGCGCCAGCAATTGACGAAGATGGCGGAGGACGGCCTTGTCGAGCCTGTGACCGAGCCCTCCGCGGGCAGGGGGCGACCCCGGCAGCTGTGGCATCTGACATCCCAAGGCCATCAGGCCTTTCCCGACCGGCACGCGGAGTTGACGACGAGCCTGTTGTCGATGCTGGTCAACGAGCTTGGGCAACCCGCGCTCGATGCGGTGATCGCCGCCCGAGAAAGCGAAACGTTGAAGCGCTATCAGAGTGAAATGGCAGGCCACGATCTTGCGGGCAGGGTGCGCCAGCTTGTTTCGATCAGGACATCCGAAGGTTACATGGCCGATAGCTGGGAAGAGGCCGACGGCTCATTGATCCTGGTCGAGAATCATTGTCCGATCTGTGCTGCGGCCAGCGCCTGCGCCGGTTTTTGCCGCTCGGAACTCGAAACCTTCAGGGCCGTTCTCGGCGCGAAGGTGGAGCGGGAACAGCATATTCTGGCGGGCGCGCGCCGTTGCGCCTATCGCATCAGCCCGCTCTAGGCGGGTTGCCCGGCCGGCTGCCGACCGCGCTCGATGAAGAGCAGCAGGCAGACGGAGGCGATGCCGATCCCCGCCGAAACCAGCGCTGTGCCGGAATAATCGGTGAACGTGGTACCTGCCGCGAAAATGGATGCGCTCACACCGTTGGCGATGAAGGTGTTGACCGAAATGAGCGAACTTCCAAGGCCGGGGCGATCGGCGATCAGGTCCTGCATGTAGGTGATCGGAACGCTGAGGATCGCCGCGGCGCCGCAGGCGTTGATGAGTACGAGCGAATAGATCTGCCATGGCGCCCAGACAAAGCCGAGCAGCGTCAAGTACAGGCAATAGATCGCTGCCCCAGCGGCAAGCACGTGAACGCTGCGAAACCGCCGTTGCAACGCGCCCCACATCATCATGAACGGCATTTCCAGAAAGGCGACGAGCCCGGCCATGAAGCCGACATCGACCACGGTTCCGCCCGCTGCATGGGTGATGACGAGCGGCGATACCACGCTGTTCACGCGCTGCAGCCCCAGCAGCAGTGCCATCATGCCGACGCGCACCGCGACATGGGGCGAAAACACCCTGCCGAGCGACGAGAAGAAGCCGATATGCTGCGTCGCTGGTCCCTCGCGCCTTGGAGCCGGCTTTGCAAGAAACAGGTACAGGCAGAAGCAGGTAAGGCTTGCTATGCCGGCAACGCCATATGCCGGCATCATCGATTGCGAGTGCATCAGGTAAAGGCCGATCAACCCCGGCGCCAGCGCCCAGGAGCCGGAAAACAAGGCCCGCACGGTAGAGGTGATAGCGGCGCCTCTTCCACGGTCCATCGTATTCGTCGTCGCGCGGATACTGGCGAACAGGATCGAATAGGTCGAGTTGCTGATCGGGATGAAGACCAGCATGGCGATCATGAACACGGCGGTCGTGCGAAACTCGTAGATCATTCCGAAGCCGAGCATGCCGCTGACGGAAAGCGCCAGAACCAGCGGCCGCCGATCGCTCAGCTTGTCCGACCAGATACCGAGCGTCAGGCTGGTGGCGACGTTGACCAGCGCCGCAAGAAAGATCAAGCCGGAATAGGAGCGGTCCGACATGCCGAGTTCGTTGATGCCGATGATCGACTGATACGGCATCGTGGAGGCATAGGTGAAGGCCAGCGCGATCAGCGTCAGCGTTGGAATGCGAATACGGACGTCGCGGACGATGGAAGAAAAAGCAGATGGCATGGCGTGGTTCCCGATGTTCAAGCTTTAGACCGAGCCGGCCAGCTTGCCCAACCAGAGTTTTTGATCGGGCGCGTCAAATGCTGTGATGAATGGTCGCGCTAGCCCCTGTGGGCCGCTCGTTGCCGCGACTATCGAAATGCGGTTTGCATTGTCGATGCGATTGGCTATGCCTGAGCACCATCCAATCAATCCGGATTCTTCCCATGACCAATCCCGTTACCGTCGAAGTCACCCGTGGCGCTCTCGTGGAGAGCCGGCATCGCGGAGCGATCGTTGCCGTCGATGGTGATGGAAAGGTGGTTTTTTCCGTTGGCGATATCGACGCGGGCGTCTTTCCGCGTTCCGCCTGCAAGGCCATGCAGGCGCTGCCGCTGGTCGAAAGCGGCGCCGCGGACGCCTATGGCTTCGGCAACAAGGAGCTAGCGCTTGCCTGCTCCTCTCATAACGGCGAGGACGAGCATGTCGCGCTCGCCGCATCGATGCTGGCAAAGGCCGGGCGCAGCGTGGAGACGCTGGAGTGCGGCGCGCACTGGTCCTCGAGCCAGCGGGTTCTGATCCACCAGGCCCGAACCTTGGAAAAGCCGACTGCCCTACATAACAACTGCTCGGGCAAACACGCCGGCTTCGTCTGCGCCTGCTGCCATCAGGATATCGATCCAACAGGCTATGTCGGCTACGATCATCCTCTGCAGAAGGAGATCCGCGGCACGATGAAAAGCCTGACCGGCGCCACGCTCGGCCACGACAATTGCGGCACGGACGGCTGCTCCATACCGACCTACGCCGTGCCGCAATTGTCGTG
>UBTY01000062.1 GCA_900468535.1 Hyphomicrobiales bacterium
GATCGAACTTGCCCGCGTGCTTGCCGGCCCATGGGCCGGGCAGATGCTCGCCGATCTCGGCGCCGACGTTATCAAGATCGAGAACCCGGACGGTGGGGACGATACGCGCCATTGGGGGCCGCCCTTTGTCGAGGGGGCAGACGGCGAGAACCTGTCGGCCGCCTACTACCATTCCACCAATCGCGGAAAGCGCTCCGTCATCGCCGACTTCAGGGCCCCTGAAGGCCAGGAGCTCGTGCGGCGCCTCGTCGCCACCGCCGATGTCGTCATCGAGAATTTCAAGCTCGGCGGGCTGACCAAGTACGGCCTCGATTACGAGAGCCTCCGGGCGATCAATCCGAAGCTCGTCTACTGCTCGATCACTGGCTTCGGTCAGACAGGCCCTTACGCCAATCTCGCCGGTTACGACTACATCGTGCAGGGCATGTCCGGCTTCATGTCCATCACCGGCGAAGCCGACGGCCAGCCGATGAAAGCAGGCGTTGCGATCGCCGATATCTTTACCGGCATCTACGCGGTTTCAGCCATCGAGGCGGCCCTCATCCACGCCCTCAAGAGCGGCCACGGCCAGCATATCGACATGGCATTGCTCGACGTGCAGGCCGCCGTGCTCGCCAACCAGAACATGAACTACCTGATATCAGGACAGGCTCCGACCCGGCTCGGCAACGCCCATCCGAACATTTCGCCCTACGAGGTGGTCCCGACCGCCGATGGCTATCTCATCCTTGCCGTCGGCAACGATGGCCAGTTCAAGCGCCTGTGCGCTATCCTCGGGCTGCCAGACATGGCAGAGGATGCGCGGTTCTCGACCAACCGGGCGCGCGTCGCTAATCGCAACGAGGTGCGTAGCCGCGTTTCAGCGGAGACGCTGAAGCTGCCAAAGGCTGACCTACTTGCCGCATGCGAGGCCAATGCGGTGCCGGCAGGCGCTATCAACAGCATCGAGGAAATGTTTGCCGATCCGCAGATCAAGGCACGCGGCCTGCGCGTCGACCTCGCTGACCAGGCGGGAACGATGATACCCGGCGTGAGGACGCCGGTCGTGCTGTCGCGAACGCCGCTGCGCTATGAACGGCCCAGCCCGCGTCTCGGCGAACATCAGGAGGAGGTTCTGGCGGAACTCGCCAAACGGGAGGAAGAAAAATGAAGCGAACGGGCGGAGAACTGATCGTCGAGGCATTGAAGGCAAACGGGGTGAAACGCCTCTCCTGCGTTCCCGGCGAGAGTTTTCTCGCCGTCCTCGACGCGCTCCACGACAGCGAGATCGAGGTGATGGTCTGCCGCCAAGAGGGCGGCGCCGCGATGATTGCCGATGCCTGGGGGCGGCTCACGGGCGAGCCCGGCATCTGCATGGTCACCCGTGGTCCAGGCGCCACCAACGCCACCGCCGGCCTGCATATTGCCAGGCAGGATTCGATCCCAATGATCCTCTTCATCGGCCAGGTTCAGCGCGATGCCCGCGAACGCGAGGCGTTCCAGGAGGTCGAGTTCCGCCGCGCGCTGACCGAATACGCCAAATGGGTCGGCGAGATCGAGGATGCCAGCCGCATTCCGGAATTCGTCACCCGGGCCTTTACGCTTGCCACCTCTGGTCGTCCCGGCCCCGTCGTCCTGTCACTGCCTGAGGACATGCTACGCGATGAGGTCGAAGCACCCCGTGCCAGGCGCTACGCGCGCGTCGAGGCGCATCCGGGCCGAAGCCAGGTCGACGACTTCTATATCAGGCTGTTGAAGGCCGAGCGCCCGATGATGATCCTCGGCGGCACACGCTGGGATGCCGACGCCTTCGCTGATATCGCCACTTTCGCCGAGCGCTTCAAGCTACCCGTCGGCTGCTCCTTCCGCCGCCAGATGCTATTCGACCATCTGCATCCCTGCTATGCCGGCGATATCGGCGTCGGCATCAATCCCGAGCTGGCACGCGAGATCAAGGAAAGCGACCTCCTGATCCTGCTCGGCGGTCGCATGTCGGAAATGCCGTCCTCGGGCTATACGCTGATCGACATCCCCTACCCGCAGCAGCAGCTCGTCCACATCCACCCCGACCCGTCCGAACTCGGCCGCGTCTACCGGCCCGATCTGGGGATCGCCGCAAGCCCCGAGGATTTCGTGGCGGCGCTGGCCGATCTCGAAGCGCCGGGAGAGGCCCGCTGGGCAGAACGAACCGATCGCATGCACCAGTCCTATCTCGCATGGTCGACACCGCCAACATCGGGACCGGGCGACGTTCACATGGGGCCGATCATGGCCTGGCTCGAGGAAAACACCCGCCCCGACACCATCTTCACCAACGGCGCCGGCAACTATTCGGTCTGGCAGCACCGCTTCCATCGCTTCCGCCAGTTCAACACACAGGTGGCGCCGACATCGGGCTCGATGGGCTACAGCCTGCCGGCGGCAGTCGCCGCCAAGGCGCTCTTTCCCGAGCGCGAGGTGATCTGCTTCGCCGGCGACGGCTGCTTCCTAATGCACGGCCAGGAATTCGCGACCGCCATGCGCTACAAGCTTCCGTTCATCACGCTTGTTGTCAACAACGGCATGTACGGTACGATCCGCATGCATCAGGAACGCGAATATCCCGGTCGCGTCAGCGGCACGGGCCTGACCAACCCGGATTTTGCGGCACTCGCCCGCGCCTATGGCGGCCATGGCGAGACGGTTGAGCGAACGGAGGAATTCGCTGCCGCGTTCGAGCGTGCCCGCGCAAGTGGCAAGCCATCGATCATCGATATCAAGCTCGATCCGGAAGCGATCACGCCGACCCGCACCCTGTCGGAAATCGCGCAAACAAAAAGCCGGTGAGACCGTGAGCTGTCCCCGGCGCTGGAAATATCCAGCGTCCGGGGCAGTTCACATACCCACCGGCTCTAGAATTCGACCTTTGGCCGATATCAGTCGAGGGCAGCCGTAACCGTGAACTCGACCTTGTACTTCGGCGCAGCAAGCTTGGCTTCGCTGGTTGCACGTGCCGGCGTGTTTGCCGGATCGACCCAAGCTTCCCAGGCGGCGTTCATTTCCGCGAAGTAGGACATGTCGGAGAGGTAGATCAGCGTCTGCAGGATCTTCGACTTGTTCGAACCGGCAGCTGCGAGCAGGCGGTCAACTTCGGCCAGGGCGAACTTGCACTGTTCGGTAACGGTTTCGCCTTCGCCGACCTGGCCTGCGAGATAGACCGTGTTGCCGTGAACGACTGCACCGCTCATGCGGGCGCCGGCGTCGATGCGCTTGATGCTCATGATGTTCTCCTTGTTTTGTAAATGAAAGGCGCCGCTCGATAAGCGACGCCGCGGTATTGTCTTGGAAGCCGGATCAGGTGCGAATGTGATGCGTCTTCTGATAGATCGCGGTCGAGCGGGCGCCCGAGCGGCAATAGCCGAGCATCGGACGCGGAAACTCGTCGAGTGCGTCCACCATGCTGGCGACGGCTTCCTCTGTCACACCCATCGGGCCAACCGGCACATGGGCAATGTCGAGCCCGAGTTCCTTCGCGCGCGCTTCAATCACGGCGAACGGCGTCTGGTCCATGCTTTCTTGGTCCGGACGATGGCAGACGATGGACTTGAAGCCCAAAGCCTTGATCTGGTCGAGATCGTCGACCGTGATCTGGCCCGATACCGAATATTCGTCATCGATTTGGCGAATGTCCATCGCTAATCCTCCTGAAATTACGGGCTGAATGACTACGCCGCCGACAGTCCAGCGTCAACCGCAGATCACTCACACGAAAGCGAAGCTCAAGCCGTATTCCCGGCTTTCGCCCGGCGCCAGCATCACGAATTCTCCGGCGGCTTCAAGCTCGCTGCGAGGCACCCATCGATGCGATACGGGTTCGATGCCGAGGACATCCGCCGGCGCCTTCTGGTTTCGCCAGACTTGCAGATGCGGAAGCGTCTCCGCCAGCACCCTGACACGCAGCGTCTTGCCGCCGACGGCCGCCATCGGACCAAGCCGAACTTCCGCGAACTGTCCCTGCGTCGCCGGCGCAGGCACACAGAAGATATCGCCTAGCTCTTCACCGAATCGCCAGTTGAAGCCACCGTTCTCGAGCATTGCTCCCTCGAGGCGCGTTGCATCGTCGAACCATTTTCCGCCGATGTTCATGTGGTACATCAGAAAGGCTGGTGTGGTGCGGTCGCTCGTATTGGTGACCTTGTCCCTGAGATGCGTTTCACCGGTGCTTCCGTCGATGAACCAGTGGCGGTCGATGCGAGCGGTCAGCCCTTCAACCGTTTTCACTTCGATCTCGGCCCGGCACTCGGCATTTCCATTTTCGAACGTCGTCGAGAGTATCCTTGCCGGATGCCCTGCACCCGATCCGTGCAGCGGAAATACCCCGCCTTCGATACCGGGAATAGGCTCGCGATGGCGGATATGATCGGGGCCGCAGGTAAACAGAAAGCCCTGAACGGAATGCGATATCCGTGCATCGCCATCGTCAGGTACCGCCGCCTTCGGCGCGATATCGACGCCTTCCACGATACAGCCGCCGATGTCCATCAGCGATGTTTCATCGAGCATCAGGCGTGGCCCTTTGGCCGCAGCAAATTCCATGGCGACGTCTCTCCCCTTCACGTTGCGGTAGGGTTAGGGCGCGCGCCGCTTTCCGTCAATCACAAGCGTTCTTGAAGAAGCAACAAGTCCCAGGGAACTGTCTAGCGGTTTCAAATGTTTATGAGTAAAGGGAAAATCACGAGTTTTTTATCTTTTGTTCAGCACGATTTCATAAATTCCACACTAGCGTCAAAATTCGCGGGTGTGTGTCGGCCAAGTCACTGAAGGATACGAAGACGTGAATCGCTTTCTGAAATTGGCATCGCTTGGAGCATTTGTTGCGCTCGCCGTCTCGGCTGCAGCGCCCAGTGCCGATGCGCAGCAATACCGTCGCCAGGGCAGCGTCGTGTTCGTCACTCCGAATGGCGAGATCCTCGACTACGTGCCTTCAGGCACCGGCTACGCGCGCGACCGCCGCGGAAACCGCGTGCTCGTCGATCCATACGGCAACATCATCGCCACCGAAGCGCGCGCCACCGGCTACTATCCGCGCCCGCCCGCCCGCGAGGTCTACAACAACGATCCATACGGCGACGACGCCTATGGCGATACCCGATATTCCGAACGCGGCGCCGTCACCGGCTCGATACCGCGCGACGCCGCGATCGATCGGCAGCCGCTCGACGAGCAACCTTACCCGCAAGCCAATGACGACTACGCATCGATCGATCAGGATCAGCAGCGGCCGGAAGTGACCCAACCGAGGCAGCCCGAGCCGGTTATCTCGCTCAAGAACAAGTCGAAGACCGAGATCGTCGCCCTGCAGGTGTTCCTAGACCGTGCCGGCGTTTCGCCGGGCGCGATCGACGGCCACATGGGTGCCAATGTGACGAAGGCGATCTACGCCTATCAGCAGATGACCGGGGAAACGCTCGATCCGAACAATACGGATGCGATTCTCGAACAACTCAGGATGTCAGGCGGCATGCCGCTCGTCAGCTACACGATCACCCCCGCTGACGCCGCCGGTCCCTATGTCGCGGAAATCCCCGAGGACTACGCGCACAAGGCGATGTTGACCTCGCTCGCCTTCACCTCCACCACCGAGGCTCTGGCCGAGCGCTTCCACATGGACGAAGGCTTCCTCAAGGAAATCAACCCCGGCGTCGACTTCACCGTCCCGGGCACCATCATCAAGGTCGTCAATCCCGGCGAGATGAAGACCGGCACCGTCGCCCGCATCATTGCCGACAAGGGCAAGAAGCAGGTCTTCGCCTATGATGCGTCAGGCACGCTGATCGCCGCCTACCCGGCCTCGATCGGCTCGAACGATACGCCGTCGCCGTCTGGCACCGTGACAGTCGAGCGTGTCGCCTTCAACCCGGGCTACACCTACAATCCGAAGATCAATTTCCAGCAGGGCGCGAACGACAAGATCCTGAACATTCCGCCAGGCCCGAACGGTCCTGTTGGTACTGTCTGGATGGCGCTCTCCAAGCCGACCTACGGCATCCACGGCACGCCGGAACCGTCGAAGATCGGCCGGACGCAAAGCCATGGCTGCATTCGTCTGACCAACTGGGACGCCACCGAACTGGCAAAGATGGTGAAACCCGGCGTGACGGTCGAATTCGTCGACTGATAGACGTGGCGGCCGGACTGCCGGCCGCTTTCGCGCACTTTTCGCAATATATCGACGCGTCCGGAACCAAACCGCCCCTTCCCTCGTTAAAGCGAAATTGAGGCGGATTGGGTCGGGAGAGTGAGTAATGGCGCGTCAGACATACTGGAAGGGCTATCTCAAGCTCTCGCTGGTCACAGCCGCTGTGTCTCTGACACCAGCCACCACAGACAGCAACCAGCTCCGTTTCCACGTCCTCAGCAGAAAGACCAGGAATCGCGTCGAAAGCCGCTACGTCGACAACGTTACCCACAAGCCGGTCTCGGATAAGGATCAGGTCAAGGGATACCCGCGCAGCGAGGACGACTACGTTATCCTTGAAGACGAGGAATTGGACGGTGTCGCGCTCGAAAGCACGCGTACCATCGATATCGATACGTTCGTGCCGCGCGGCTCGATCGACTGGATCTGGTACGACAAGCCGCACTTCCTCGCTCCCGAAGACAAGGTCGGCGTCGAAGCCTTCTGCGTCATCCGCGAGGCCATGCGCGCGAGCAATGTCGTCGGCATTGCGCGCCTCGTTCTTTACCGGCGCGAGCGTGCCGTTCTGCTCGAACCGCAGGGCAAGGGCATCGTGCTCTGGACGCTGCATTTCGGTGACGAGGTGCGTGCCCCCGCGGCCACGCTGGAGATCGATAGTAAGATGGACGCCACCGTGCTGTCGCTCATGACCAAGCTCGTCAAGGATCGGACGGAAGAGTGGAAGACGACGATGGTGCAGGACCCGGTCCAGAAGCGGCTGAAGGCCATGATCCGCGCGAAGCAGAAAAGCATGGCGAAGGCAGCGCCGATCTCGACCAAGCGTCCCGCGGCCAAACCGACCGGCAACGTCGTCAATATCATGGACGCCTTGAAGAAGAGCCTTTCCAAGGAAAACCAGCGTCCGAAGCCACACTGAGCGCGCGATCTATTTGCGCTTCTCCAACGGCGATGCGGCGTCGAAAAACTTCGCCCACGGATCGGCCCGCATATTCTGCAAGCGGATGGGCGCATTGGCGATCGTGAAATAGGCCGGTCCGATATCGTCGGTCAGTTCCTCCCAGCCGAGCGGCATTGAAACGGGGGCGCCTTTTCGGGCGCGCGGCGAATAGGCCGCAACCGCGGTATTGCCGCGTCCGTTGCGCAGATAGTCGATGAAGATCTTTCCGTTGCGTTTGGCTTTGGTCGCGGTTGCAAGGTATTTTTCGGGACTGTCCTTGGACATGGAATCGGCCAGCGCCTTCGCGAACGCCTTGACCTGCACCCAATTGGCCTTCGGCGTCAGCGGCGTCACCACATGCAGCCCCTTCCCGCCCGAGGTCTTGACGAAGGCCGCAAGTCCAGTCGCTTCCAGGCGCTGCTTCAGCTCCTGCGCAGCCGCAATCACCTCACCCCAGGAAACATCATCTGCCGGATCGAGATCCATCGTGATGATATCAGGCTTCTCCCAGTTGGCGGTCGTCGAACCCCAAGGATGGATCTCCAGCACGGCGGACTGAACCAGAGCGACAAGCCCATCGAAATCGCCAATCCGGAGCAGCTTTTCTCCGCCGCGATCCTTCGGATCGACGATCTGCTCGATATGAGCGTTCATGCCTTTCCAGGCGTGCTTCTGGAAAAAACGCTGCCCGCCGATGCCATCGGGACACCGCAGCAACGCCAGCGGTCGCTGAACGACAAACGGCCGGATGAACTCCCAAACCTGCGCATAATAGTCGGCAAGTCCCTGCTTGGTGACACCTTCGTCGGGCCAATAGATTCTGTCCGGATGCGTGAGCGACACGTCGGATTGAGGCGTTTCGATCGTTGGCTTTGTGTCTGCTTCCAATGTGACCTCTCCCGCCGCTTTGTCGTCGCGCAGTCCGCGAAACGCCGCGTGACGCAGCTTATGGTCCGATGACCATGCCTGAAACTCGATCTCTGCCACCAGCTTCGGCTTGACGTAGACAAGACCACGCCGCTCGTCCGCGCTCAACGCGTTATCGAAAGGGCTCTTCTTCAGTTCGATCTTCGATAGGCCTTCATAAAGAGATTGAGCAAGCGTGACGCTGTAGCCCGTTCCTACACGACCGGCATGCATCAGCTTGCCATCCTTGTAGTACCCCATGGCTAGAGAACCGATCGCATGTCGGGTTGCGGTCGACGGCACATAGCCACCGATCACCAACTCCTGCCGCTTCGAACACTTCGACTTCACCCAGTCGCCGGATCGGCCCGACGTATAGGCGCTGTCCCCTTGCTTGGATATGATGCCCTCCAGAGCAAGGCTGCGGGCGTGCTCCAGCACAACGCTGCCTTTCTCGGAGAAATGCATGCTGAACCGCAACAACTCATCGTCTTCGGCGATCAGCGTTTCGAGCAGGCGTTTTCGATCAACCAGCTTTGCCTCGCGGACATCGTGACCATCCAGGTACAGCAGATCGAACGCGTAGAACTTGAAGCGCTCCGACCGGCCCTCGCTGAGATCGCTTTGCAGGGCGGAAAAATCCGAAGCCCCGTTGGCCTGCTCCACCACAAGCTCGCCGTCGAGTATCGCAGTCTTCAGCGGCAGCTTCTCGAAGGCTTGGCGAATTGGCACACCGAACTTTTCGGTCCAGTCGAGCCCGTTGCGGGTCAGCATAACGACTTGGCCGCTCTCTATCCTGATCTGCAGCCGATAGCCGTCGAACTTTATCTCGTGGATCCACCCCTCTCCGCCGGGCGGCGACGCCTTGAGCTTCGCCAGTTCCGGTTCGACGAAATCCGGCATTTCGGCCTTCTGCGCTCCATCCGGCCATACACGCTTCAACGATGGCGCCCGTCTTTCAGCCGGTTTCGCATTCACCTTGCCTTTTGGTCGTGAATTCCATGTCGCATCGGGATTTCTTGCTACATCCTGAATCTTGCGTCCGGTCTTGGCCGACTCCGGCCGCTGTTTGAGGATGTCTCCCTTGTGTCGGGCCTCTTCGTCCTCGGCCTTTATCAGCAGCCAGTTCTCCTGGCGTTCGCCCGGCTTGCCGTGCATCCGCACGAGATGCCAACGCCCCTTCAGCTTCTCGCCGTCGAGATCAAATTCGATGTGGCCTTTTTTGTAAGCCTTGTGGATGTCGCCATGCGGCGCCCAAGTGCCGCGATCCCAGACGATGACCGTCCCACCACCATACTGGCCCTTCGGGATGATCCCTTCAAAATCTCCATATTCGAGCGGATGATCCTCGACATGGACGGCCAATCGCTTCTCGTCGGGGTTGAGGCTGGGGCCGCGCGTGACCGCCCAGCTTTTCAGAACGCCATCCATCTCCAGCCGGAAGTCGTAATGCAGCCGTGTCGCATCATGCTTCTGAATCACGAAGCTCAAGGCGTTTCCCTTGGTTGCCGCTGCAGACGCGCCCGCCCCGCGCGGCTCGGGGCTGACCTTGAAATTGCGCTTCGCCTGATAGGTCTCGAGCGGCATGATCAGCTGGCTTTCTTCGACCGGCTACCGCCACCGCCCCGCGACGGCGCCTTTCCCGATGTCTTGCCGTCGCCAAGCTTGGCGCTCTGGCGCAGCGCTTCCATCAGATCGATGACCTTGCCCTGCGGCGGAGGTTTGCGCTTCGGTGGGTCGCGGCCCTCGATCTTGGCCTTGACCAGCTCACTCAATGCAACCTCGTAGCGATCCTCATAGCTCTCCGGTTTGAATTCGCCCTTCTTCGTTCCGATGATGTGACCGGCGAGCTCCAGCATCTCCTTGTCGAACTTCATTTCGGGAATGTCCTTGAAGACGGTGTCGGCGCTGCGGACTTCGTAATCGTAGCTGAGCGTGGTCGCGACGATGCAGTCGTCCTGGGGACGGATCAGCACGGTCCGGTTTTTGCGGAAAAGGACGGCTTCGGCGATCGCGGCAACCTTCTGATCCCGCATCGCGCGCATGATCAGCGTCAGCGCCTCGCTATCGTCTTCACCGACAGGCGCAAGATAGTAGGCCTTGTCGAAATACAGCTTGTTGATCTCTTCATAGGGCACAAAGCTCTGCACATTCAGCAGCTTGTCGCTCTCGGGCGCAAGATCGGAAATCTCGCTGCCCTCGATCATGACATAGTCGCCATTCTCGAGCTGATAGCCTTTGACCTGATCATCCTTCTCGACCGGCTTGCCCGTTTCGCTGTCGACGAACTGGCGCTCGACGCGGTGACCGGTCTTTCGATTGATGATGTTGAAGGATATGCGCTCCGAGACCGATACGGCGGTGTAAAGACCGACCGCACAGGTGAGGTCACCAACCTTCAGATGGCCTTTCCAACTTGCACGCGCTGCCATGACGAAACCCCTCTCATTTTTCGCCTTGCTGCCTGCCCTTGCGCCGTTCGTCGAGCGCGATGATCTTTTCGACGGAAGCGATGTCGTCGCTGGTGACGACGGGAACGGGATCCGCCGCTATCGCCTCGAGAACCTCTTTGGAAAGCGCGCCCTGCCGGATAACCCACTCCAGCGTCTCACGCGTCTGCCGTTCGGCTTTCAGCTGGGCATAGAGCGCGATGATCAATCGATCGCGTGCATCCGGTTGGCTGCCTCTCTGATCGAACCTCCGCACATTCTTCATTGGAAAATACCCCACTGGTCCCGAAGCATATAAAGCGCTGAGAAGCGGAAAAGTTCCATGGGCTCTCCGCCGCTGCGCGGATCGCCGTCTCCCGTGAGCACGCTTTCGACGTGTCGCAATTCTGCGACACTCACGCTGGTGAGCACTGGCCGCCGCCAAACGCAGCCGAGCAACGCCAGTTGCTAAAATGCCTTCAATCCCGCACACTGCGGCCCAGTTCGGTGGGAGGAGCCACGATGCAGGAGCAGTCCGCTCATGCAGAGCATGTCTATACGAGCACACAACGCGATTCCGCGGCTGCCAGTTCGTCCGTCGTGGCATCCTGGCGGCGATGCATCGCCATGCACAGGCTGGCACCGGAAGAAAACCGCACTCCTCTTCGCCTGACGGATCAGGAATTCGGCATTGCCCGCGAGGAAGCCGAGCTTCTGATCGCGAATGCGTCCGATGAACTCGATCGCCTCTTTACCACGGCAGGCAAGGCTGGCTGCTGTCTCCTGCTCACCGATCGCAACGGCATCGCGCTTGAACGGCGCGGAGCTGCCGGCGACGACAAGGAATTCCACGATCTCGGCCTCTGGACCGGCTCGGTCTGGACCGAGGCGAGCGTCGGCACAAACGGTATCGGCACAGCAATCGCCGACGAGCGTGCAGTGTCGATCTTCCGCGACCAGCATTTCTTTTGCTCGAACATAAAGCTGAGCTGCACGACCGCACCGATCCGCGATCATCGCGGCCAACTGGCGGCCGCGCTCGACATTTCCACCTGCCGCGAGGACGTCAACGAAATGACACTCGCCCTGCTCTCGCAGATGGTCCGCGATGCCGCCATGCGCATCGAGATCAATCTGTTCAGGAGCGCATTTGCCGGCTCCCGTTTCGTGATGGTGTCATCGGGCGTCAACTCTTCGTCCGCGCTACTGGCCGTGGATCGCCACGATCTGGTTCTCGGTGCCACCCGCGCTGCCCGCCTTGCCCTGAAGCTGGACGACAGGCGCATTGCCGCGGGTCTGCCCGCCACCGACGCCCTTAACGAAACCCGGCTCTCCGACGAAGAAGAGCTTGCGGACTCCGAACGCGCGGCGCTGATGCGCGTGCTGTCCCGGGCAAACGGCAACGTTTCCCAAGCAGCGATCGCCCTTGGCATCAGCCGCGCAACGCTTCATCGGAAGATGAAGAAACTCGACCTTCACTGACCGCCCGGCGGTCGGGCCGCGTGTCGCAGCCCTGCGACACTGTGCAGTGCGGTATCGCCAAGCCGGCCTGTTTCTTCCCGATAAAGACGAGCAGATTTCCTCTCACGGGTTCATTTCCCGGACCTGGGCTCATTTCAAGGGAGGATGACATGCTGCATCAGAAAATCATCGAATCTCCGTTCAAGCTGAAGTACGGCAACTTCATCGGCGGCGAATGGCGCGAGCCGATAGAAGGCAAATACTTCGACAACATCACCCCGGTTACCGGCGGCAAGCTTTGTGAGATTCCACGCTCCAGCGAGAAGGACATCAACGCCGCGCTCGACGCCGCGCATGCTGCGAAAGAGAAATGGGGCCGCACGTCGGTGGCCGAACGCTCCAATATCCTGATGAAGATCGCCCAGCGCATGGAGGACAAGCTGGAACTTCTTGCACAGGCGGAAACCTGGGACAACGGCAAGCCCATCCGCGAAACGATGGCCGCCGATATTCCGCTGGCAATCGACCATTTCCGCTATTTCGCCTCCTGCATTCGTTCGCAAGAAGGCTCGATCGGCGAAATCGATCACGACACCGTCGCCTATCATTTCCATGAACCGCTCGGCGTCGTCGGCCAGATCATCCCCTGGAACTTCCCGATCCTGATGGCGGCCTGGAAACTTGCGCCGGCGCTGGCGGCCGGCAATTGCGTGGTCATCAAGCCCGCCGAACAAACCCCGGCATCGCTGCTTGTCTGGGCCGAACTGATCGGCGACCTCCTGCCTCCTGGCGTTCTCAACATCGTCAACGGTTTCGGCCTCGAAGCCGGCAAGCCGCTTGCATCAAGCCCCCGCATCGCCAAGATCGCCTTCACCGGTGAAACGACCACCGGCCGGCTGATCATGCAATATGCCAGTCAGAACCTGATCCCCGTTACGCTGGAACTCGGCGGCAAGTCGCCGAACATCTTCTTTGCCGACGTGCTCGACGAAGACGACGATTTCTTCGACAAGGCGCTCGAGGGCTTCGCCATGTTTGCCTTGAACCAGGGCGAAGTCTGCACATGCCCCAGCCGCGCGCTGGTGCATGAAAGCATCTACGATCGCTTCATGGAGCGTGCCGTCAAGCGCGTTGAGGCCATCGTTCAGGGCAACCCGCTCGATTCGGCGACAATGATCGGCGCCCAGGCCTCCAACGAGCAGATGGAAAAGATCCTCGCCTATCTCGATATCGGCAAGCAGGAGGGCGCCCAGGTGCTGACCGGCGGCTCGCGCAACGATCTCGGCGGCGAGCTTTCGAGCGGCTATTACATAAAGCCGACCATCTTCAAGGGCCACAACAAGATGCGCGTCTTCCAGGAGGAAATCTTCGGACCGGTCGTGTCCGTCGCGACCTTCAAGGACGAAGCCGAAGCGCTGTCGATCGCCAACGACACGCTATACGGCCTCGGCGCCGGTGTCTGGACCCGCAACGGCAATCGCGCCTACCGCTTCGGTCGCGAGATTCAGGCCGGCCGCGTCTGGACCAATTGCTACCACGCCTACCCCGCCCACGCGGCGTTCGGCGGCTACAAGCAGTCCGGCATCGGTCGCGAAACCCACAAGATGATGCTCGATCACTACCAGCAAACCAAGAACATGCTGGTCAGCTACAGCGAAAAGAAGCTTGGCTTCTTCTGAGCATCGTCGACGACAGGAGGCTCCCGGCAAGGCCGGGAGCTTTCAAGCTTTGAAAGAAAGTCCCCCTCTGGCCCGCCGGCCATCTCCCCCACAAGGGGGGAGAAAACATGTGGCACCGGTGTCGCGCATTTGAGCATCGGCGGCACGGCTGGGTTAAGCCCTCCCCCTTG
>UBTY01000061.1 GCA_900468535.1 Hyphomicrobiales bacterium
AAGCCGGCAGCCTGTCGGCAGCGGCCCGCGACGCGACCCCGATATGGCCCCGATAACAGGTGCTGACGCCGCACTTCAGAACGAGGTTGCCCGTATTTTCGGCGAGATGAGCGTCAACCGCGACAAATAAGATTGCCTGCTCGCGCAAGCTCCAACAAAAAAGGCGCTGCAATTGCAGCGCCTTTTTTTGAATGATAGAGCTTATTCGTCCCGGTAGACCTTCTCGCGGCGCTCGTGGCGCTCTTGCGCCTCGATGGACAGCGTGGCGATCGGGCGCGCGTCAAGCCGTCTGAGACCGATCGGCTCGCCTGTCTCCTCACAGTAGCCGTAGGTGCCGTCTTCAATCCGCTGCAGTGCTGCATCGATCTTGGAGATCAGCTTTCTCTGACGATCACGAGCACGCAGTTCGATGGCTCGGTCGGTTTCGGACGACGCTCGATCTGCGAGGTCCGGATGGTTCGCGCTTTCCTCGGCCAGATGGTCGAGAGTTTCACGCGCCTCGCGAAGGATATCGTTCTTCCAGGCAATCAGCTTGGCCCTGAAATAGGCCCGTTGGTTGCCATTCATGAACTCTTCCTCTTCCGAGGGTACGTAATTGCTAAGATCGATCTTCTCACTCAACGCGATTCTCCTGAAGAACATCTCATCTGGCGGCTGTATATCCCGAGCGCTACGGTTGATTCAAGTCCAATACGCTAGGTAAACAGATTTTTAAATCTGTCATATTTTTGAGCTAACAGACTATTTTTGCGTCATTATTTCATTCGTCGCATAAGCATCGAATGTCAGCCGGTCCGAACTCGTCCACTGCAATCGTCGTGATAGTTGACGCAAGGGCGACCCTGCAGCTACTGAAGAAGCCAGCGTCATCATGGATCGTTCTATGCCCGCAATCCTTCCTCCGCCGACCAGAATCTACCTTTTACGGCACGCAGAAGCTGCATGGGCGCTGCCGGGCCAGAAGGACTTCGACCGTCCTCTCAGCGAGAAGGGATATGCCGACGCGGAAGTCGTTGCCGACCGGGCCGCCGATATGGGCTATAGGCCCGATCTCGTTCTGAGCTCGACCGCGATCCGCTGCAAGGAAACCGCCGATGCCGTACACCGTGCGGTTGGAGAGGCTGCAGATCTCCGGTTTGTCGACGAACTCTACGAAGCGACCCCGGACATCTATATCGCGATCATTGCGGCGCAGTCGGTCGAATCGGTCATGCTCGTCGGCCACAACCCGACGATGGAGCAGACATTGGAAGCCCTGATTGGTCATCAGGCCCTCTCGCAGACCCTGCCAACCGGCTTTCCGCCGGCCGGCCTTGCCGTCCTTGACAGCGATAACAGCGCAACCGGCTGGCGGCTTGTCGACTTCCTGTTCGATTAACACGACTGCTTGCGGCCTTTTCCCGACGCAAGCAACTTCCTATATGGTTGTAACGAACCAATCGGAACTCCAAATTGCCGCCCAGCCTGACATCGTTTGCCGACGACGCCCGTATCGCCTTCGACAACCTTTCCGACCGCGCTGCCGGCCTGGTTCACCCAACCGTACGCCTTGGCGTGACCGGGCTGTCGCGCTCGGGCAAGACGGTGTTCATTTCGTCCCTCGTCCATAATCTGTTGCACGGCGGCAGGCTGCCGCTGTTCGAGCCTGTGCAGTCCGGCCGGGTGTCTGCGGTTCGCCTGGAGCAGCAACCCGACGACGCCGTTCCGCGGTTCCAATACGAGGACCACATTCGCGCCTTGGCGAAAGACCGCATCTGGCCCGATTCCACCCGCGCTATTTCGGAATTGCGTCTCACTCTGGACTACCAGAGCGCCAGCGGTTGGAATCGGCTGTTCTCCGCCGGACGCCTGTCGATCGATATTGTCGACTATCCCGGTGAATGGCTGCTTGATCTGCCGCTGCTCGGCAAGGACTATCGAACATTCAGTGAAGAAACCATCGCTTTGGCCCGCACCGGAATCCGCGCCGAGCTATCGCGCGAATGGCTGTCACTGACGAGTGACGCAATTGCCAACATCGCGGCCGACGAGATGCAGGCGCGCGATCTTGCCACAGCCTTCGCGGACTATCTGAAAGCCTGCAAGGCTGACGAACGATCGCTTTCGACGCTGCCGCCCGGCCGCTTTCTGTTACCCGGCGATCTCGAAGGATCCCCTGCCCTGACCTTCGCGCCACTCGTCTTGCCGCCCGACGGCAAGACGCAGAAGGGATCGCTGTGGGCGATGATGGAGCGGCGCTACGAAGCCTACAAGGCTGTCGTGGTCAAACCCTTCTTTCGCGACCACTTCGCCCGGCTCGATCGCCAGATCGTCCTTGTCGATGCGCTTCAAGCGATCAACAGGGGACCGGAAGCGGTGCAGGATCTCGAGCGAGCGTTGACGGATGTTCTGGCCTGCTTCAGGCCGGGCTCGAACTCCATTCTCTCCTCCATCCTGGGGCGCAGGATTGATCGCGTACTGGTGGCCGCAACCAAGGCCGACCATTTGCATCACGAGAGCCACCACCGGCTGGACGCTTTGACGCGGCGCCTCGTCGATCGCGCCATACAGCGCATCGGCATGGCCGGCGCCGGCATCGACGTCATGGCACTTGCCTCGGTCCGCGCCACCCGTGAAGCAACCGTAAAGCGCGACGGTCAGGATCTGCCTGTCATCGTCGGCACGCCGATCGCGGGTGAGACGATCGCTGGCGAACGATTTGATGGCGAGAAGAAAACCGCGATCTTTCCGGGCGACCTGCCTGAGAACCCGGAGGCCCTGTTCGCGGAGATCGAGGCTGGCATTCCGGTTGCGCTGCCCGATGTGAATGTCGTGCGCTTCAGACCGCCGCAGCTCGAGGAAACAAGCGGCGGCATCAAGCTCTCGGTGCCGCATATCCGCCTCGACAGGGCAATGCAGTTCCTTTTCGGGGATCGACTGGCATGATCAAGCCTCCACAGCAGAGAACGCCCGGCGCGTTTCCTTTTGACGAGCCTGCGCCAGCCGCGTCCGACCGACCGCACCGCAAGCCGGAAAGTTTCACCGAGGCGATCGTTTTGACGGCGGATGAGGACGATCCCTTCCTCAATCCCGAAAAAGACCTCCCCTCCCTGCCGGTGGCAGTCCCTCGCAAGCGCGGTACGGCGTTCGGGAAGATTGCGCTCGGCGCATTCGGCGTCCTGTTTTCGCTGGCTTTTGGCCTGTGGACGGATAGCCTCATTCGCAGCCTCTTTTCCCGCGCGGACTGGCTTGGATATACGGCCCTTGCCGCACTCGGCATCGGCGTCCTCGCTGTCATCGCCATGGTCCTCAAGGAAACCGCCGGGATGATGCGGCTAGCCGCCGTTCAGGCGATCAAGACCGAAGCCGACGAGGCGATCCGCGATACCAAGCCGGCCAAGGCGCGGGCGCTCGTCAAGAAGCTTGAAGCGTTGCTGCATGCCAAGCCCGAAACGGCCAGAGGACGTGCCACGCTGAAGGCCGCCGAAAACGACATCATCGATGCGCCGCACCTGATTGCCCTTGCCGAGCGGGAACTGCTGGCGCCCCTCGACCGGCAGGCGCGCAGCCTCATCGTCAATGCATCGAAGCGTGTCTCGGTCGTAACGGCGGTCAGCCCGCGCGCGATAGTCGATCTGCTCTACGTCCTATACGAAGCGGCACGGCTCATCAGAGCCATGGCGGATCTCTACGGCGGCCGCCCCGGAACCTTCGGTATGATTCGACTGATGCGCGACGTGCTCGCTCATCTCGCCGTAACGGGATCGATCGCCGTCGGCGACAGCCTCATCCAGCAGGTGCTCGGTCACGGTTTGGCGTCAAAGCTTTCCGCCCGACTCGGCGAAGGCGTGATCAACGGCCTCATGACCGCCCGCATTGGAATCGCCGCCATGGATCTCTGCCGGCCGCTGGCATTTCGCGCGATGAAGCGCCCGGGAATCGGTGATTTCATCGGCGACCTGTCTCCGACCGCAGGCGATCGCAGCGGCAAGAGCTGAAATCAGCCCACAAGCCGCGAACGTCGTGTGACTCGGTCGACTTCGAACAGATTCAAAATGTTACCCAAGATTTGGCCCCGCTTTCACACACCTGAAAGCCCTGCTGACGCGGCCATTTCAGGACATTGGAAACCAAGCATTAACCATTATTGGGCAAAACTCCGAGGCAGTTAAGCGATGCGGTTCGCCAAGGAAAATCCATGTACTCGCGCAAGTTTCTCTCTCTGTTCGGCCTGGCGGCGATAGCCCTCTCGCCATTGGCTGACACGGCTGCAACGGCCGCCACCCGCGACAAGGCTTTCTTCGAGTCGGTCGCCGGCACATGGAAAGGCCCCGGCGAGATCGTCGCTGGAAAATACAAGGGCACGAAATTCACCTGCAACCTCGTCGGCGAGCCCGTGAGCGACGGCGGTGCGGGAATCAAGCTTGATGGAAGCTGCCGCGTCGGCGTGTTCAAGCAGCCGATGTCGGCGCTGATCTCGCAAGCCGGCAACAGCTACAAGGGCAAGTTCCTCGATGGTGCCGCCGGCAAGGGGCTGGACGTGGTCTCGGGCGCAGTCACCGACGACACTGTTGTCGTCGGCCTCAACCGCTCGAAGCTCAACGGTGCGATGATCGCTCGCGTCCGCGACGACAAGACGATGAACGTTACCATTTCGGTGAAGGTTGAAAGCCAGATGATCCCCGTCATCGGCCTGACCCTGACCCGCCAGGTAGACGAGATGACGGTCGGATCCGTAGAATAGCCTCAAGACGCATCAGCTTGAGAAAGCGGCGGTTTCCGCCGCTTTTTTGTTGTCAGTGAACTGACCACCAGTCCTGACTGGCGTCCGCGACCTCGATCCCTTCGATATCGGCCTGCTTCAGCCAGTCACTGACCTTTTCCCCGTCGACGACGAGCTCGGGCGCCACGTCGGCAAGCGGCATCAGGACAAAACCGCGGCCCGTCATGCGCGGATGCGGCAGCTCCAGGCGCGGAGCATCCTGTTTCACGTCAGCGAACGTCAACACGTCGATATCGAGCGTGCGCGGTCCCCAGCGCTCGATGCGCTCGCGTTTCATCGAGCGCTCCATCTCCAGGCACACGTCGAGCAGTGCTTCCGGCGAAAGCGTGGTTTCGATCAACGCGCAGGCGTTGAAGAAATAGGACTGGTCCGTCTTGCCCCATGGCGGCGTGCGATAGAGCCTCGATACCGAGAGCACCCGGCAATCCGGCCGTCTATCCAGTTCCTGCAAGGCGACGGACATGGAATGCACAGGGTCGCCGATGTTACCGCCGAGACCCAGCGTAGCGAGTTGAAAGCCGCGATCAGACAAAATGCTCAATACTCACTTGGACGAAGTCGAGCACGCCGGGCACCGGAGCATTGGGCTTGCGCACGGTGATCTTGGCGCGCTTGATCTGCGGAAACTTCTCGCAAAGGCCTTTCGCGATATCGAGCGCCAGAGCCTCGATCAGATATCGGCGCTTGCCGGTCACGATCTCCTCGATGACGGTGAAGGCGATGCCGTAGTTCACGGTATCGTCGATCGAATCGTTTTCGAGCGCGTCGCCCGCGACAACGTCGAGTTCGGCGTCGACGAAGAAGCGTTGCCCCAGGAACTCTTCCTCATCGTGAACGCCGTGACGGGCAAAGAAGGCGCAGTTCTGAAGGGTAATGGTGTAGGTGATGCTCATGCTGTGCCTTTCCGCTCGAAGCCGTCGCCTGCGTCCAGCATAGCATCGGCAACCGCAAGCGCGTCCCTGTTGATTGCGACATTGTGGACGCGAAAAATGGTCGCTCCCCGAAGGCGGAGCAGCGCGCTCGTCGCGGCAGTGCCCGCATCGCGGTCGGCCGCATCGCGCCCGGTGATCGCGCCGATGAAGCGTTTTCTCGATGTGCCGGCCAGGATCGGGAACCCCAGTTTGTGAAGCTCGCTGAAGCGCGTCATCAGCTCGATGTTTTCCCGCGTGTCCTTCGCGAAGCCGAATCCCGGATCGAGCACGATTGCCTCCCGCTCGACGCCGGCCTTGTAGGCGATCTCCAGCGATTCTTCGAGAAACAGGAACTGGTCCGCAATGATATCGGCGAGCTTCTGCCGCTCGCGTCCGGTGTGCATGAGACAGAGGCCCGCGCCCGTTTTCGCCGCGACAGTTGCGATCTCGGGCTCTTTTTGCAGGCCGAACACGTCGTTGATGATGTCAGCCCCCGCCACCATCGCCAGTCGAGCGGTCTCTGCCCTGTAGGTGTCGATGGAGATCAGCACGTCACTTCTGCCACGCAGCGCCTCGATGACCGGCAGGACGCGCGCCTGCTCTTCGGCTGCGTTGACGGGCGCCGCATCGGGACGCGTCGATTCCCCGCCGATGTCGATGATGGCAGCGCCTTCGTTCACCGCCTCGAGCGCGCGGGCAACTGCCGCATCGACGGTGTTGTGACGCCCGCCATCGGAAAATGAATCAGGCGTGACGTTGACGATGGCCATGATGACGGCCTTTGGGCCGAGTTCGATCGTGCGACCATGTCCGACGCGCCAAAGCTTGCTCGCGTGCTCAGTCAACGGCATTCATCCTATCGATCGAAAAAACCGCGCCCTCATATTGCGCTGGCCGTGGCTATGCCCCAAGCTCCGGCAAACTTCAACATGAGTATTTGCAGAATGCTTTCCGTGCCGCGTTATATGCCTTTCCTTGTCGCCGTTTCCATATCGGTTCTCATGACAACCCCGGCAATGGCAGCCGTTGTGGCGACAAAAAGCTATTCGTATTTCGACATCAAAGGCAAAACGGCCGACGAACTCGACGAACAGTTGAGCATACGCGGGCCGACAGCAAGCGGCTCCTCCGCGCGCCACCCCGGCGCAACCAAGATCCGCTTCGGTGGCGATGCCACCTATATGCAGGATGGTGGGCGTTGCCGCGTCAGCAGCGCGCGCGTGACCGTACACACGCAGATCATTCTGCCGCGATGGACCAATCGTCGTGGTGCAAGCAAGCAGCTGTCGATGATCTGGGACACGCTTTCGAGCGACATCAAGCGTCACGAGGAACGCCACGCGGAAATTGCCCGCGGTCAAGCGCGCGTCATGGAAAAGCGAATCCTTGCCTTGCCATCTCAGCCGAGCTGCGGGCGGATGCAGGAATTGGTCACCGAGGTTTCGACTCGGGGAATCGAGGAACATGACCGCCTGCAGGCCCGATTCGATGAGGTCGAAGCAGTCAATTTCCAGAAACGGATGCTTCGACTTCTGAACAACAGGATCAAGGCATCGGGCGCCGCAAAGTAACCGATTCTCCGGACAAAAACGACCGGCGAACATTAGCCGCACAACAAAAACTGTGAAGAAACCCCGCGGCCCCAGCCATTTACTGGTGATTTCTCACCCTAGCTAAATCCAACATAACGCGCTAATATTCAGACATTCGAAAGTTCAACTCCGTTAGTCCGAACTTTCGTTCCTGGGTTCTCCTGGCGCGTTGCGAAGCCGCGGATGATCCTCCCTCGTCCGTAGGTAATGCGCCTACCTCGCCTCGCTCGTCTTACGGCAAGCGAGGCTTTTTTTGTCTGGCGTTAGGCCTGGCGTTCCGGAACGTGAACGGTGAGGCCATCAAGCGCAGCCTTCATTCTGATCTGACAGGAGAGGCGCGACGTGGGGCGCACGTCGAAGGCGAAATCGAGCATGTCTTCTTCCATCGCCTCAGGCGGGCCGACGCGTTCGGTCCACTCTTCGTCGACATAGACATGACAGGTTGCGCAGGCACAGGCGCCGCCGCATTCGGCTTCGATGCCCGGCACCGAGTTGCGCACCGCATTTTCCATAACGGTCGATCCCTGATCGACATCGAGGTCAAAGCGCGTGCCGTCAAAAGCGACAATGGTCAGTTTGGGCATGGTGGTTTCCGGTATTTGTCAATGGGAGGGTATGAATTTACTTCCAACAATTCAGCGAGGCAGTCAACATCGACAGGCCCACGGTTGTCATCCCAGATTTGGAAGCGACACGCTTGTCAGAATGCGCCACCGCGCAGACCATAAAAAGACCCGCCGTCCCGGAATGGAACAGCGGGCCACGTCGTTTGCCTCCCAGCACTCAGCGGCTGAGTTTCAAAATGAAATTTTCTGCCTCGATCACGGCCACCTCAACGGCTGCCATGCTTGCCGCGTCGCCGCAATTGCCCTCGAGCAACTCGGCGGCCTGCTGGACGCGAAACGCGCCGACGGCACCGGCAGCACCCTTTAGCCGATGCGCGGCGCTGACGACCGCATTGGCGTCGCCGCTCGACATCTCATGCAGGCAGGCCCGCGCCTGTCGCGCGAACAGCTGCAGCACTTCCAGTTCAAGCGACTTGTCGCCCATCGTCTGGTTGGCCAGATGAACGAGATCCACCGGCCGCTGCTGCGAGGGCGCCGGCCCCTTGCAATTGTCGGGCGCCGCAAATGCAATTCCAACTGCTGCCATGTGCCGATATCTCCGTGGTCGTCCCGGGCTCTGACGTGGATTATTGTCGGTGGAGGCTGGCGATCACGTTAAAAGCGGCAGCTTCTGGCGCCGATTTCTCTTGTTATGGTTAACGCACGTTAAACATTCCCAAAGGCTTGGTTTTTGGCGCTTGGATGGCCGAGTTCATCCTTAATGAACACTTAATATCGAGGGATTCAACCGGATGCGTTAATTGTCTACGGGCAACGGATGTGTCACTACGGTACGGCTGGGCGAGCTCCGTGGTGCATACCTTTGCTCGCCAAGTGGATAATGGTAATGTTTTGATACCGTCTGTTTGGAAAAGCAGCTATCCACTCTGAAATGATATGCTTATCCGCCCTTTCGGGGGCGGCCGAGCTCAGAGGCGAAGGTTTGGCTCGGGGTGGCGGAAACCCGGGTGCGTTATAAACCGGCTGAGATGTAACGAGGCGTAACGGAATGGCGAATAACAAGTACAACGAATCGATCGAGGACAAGGCGTTCAAGGCTTTGGACGAAGCTCTCCAGATCGACTTCGAAGAAGACAATACGCCGTCTCTTAGAAACAAAAAGCCCGACGCCCCGGAGGCAAACGTGTCTGAGAAGTCCAGCCCTCGTAGTTCGCAGAGCAAGGAAGAGCCGAAACGCCAGCGCAGCGCTGCAGCATCCGCCGCACGTGCCACCGAACAGGGATCACGCGCCCCGTCCTTCGCGGCCAATGACGGCAATCGCGCCAGCCCTGCCTCGCTGCTGAAGTCTCTCGACAACGGTTCCACGCGCCCTGCCCTTCGCAACGCCACGATCGTCTCGCTCTTGTGGGTGGTTGCCGGCCTCGGGCTGATGGCACTGCTCTATTCGCCGCAGATCTGGCAGATTCGATCGCTTGCCGATCTTCTCGCTCTTCCGGGCGTCATTGCCGGCATGATCGGCATCATCGTTCCCGTCCTGCTGTTCTACGCCTTCGCGATCATGATGTCCCGCGCGCAGGACATGCGAAATGCGGCCCGATCCATGGCGGAAGTTGCCCTGCGCCTCTCCGAACCGGAAACGATCGCCTCCGAGCGCATCATGACCGTCGGCCAAGCCGTCCGCCGCGAAGTCTCGGCAATGAACGAAGGTATCGAGCGCACCATCGCGCGCGCTTCGGAGCTGGAAACGCTGGTCCATTCCGAAGTCAACGCGCTGGAACGCAGCTACGCCGACAACGAGCTGCGTGTGCGCGGCCTGGTTCATGAGCTTGGTTCCGAGCGCGAGGCGATCGTCAACCACGCCGAGCGCATCCGCACCTCGATCGTCGGCGTCCACGACCAGCTGCGCGAAGACCTCTCGCTTGCAACCGAAGAAATTGCCGTCCGCCTTTCAACCTCCGGTGAAGCCTTCGCGTCGATGATCGACACGCGCGCTGCCGCGATTACCGAGAAGTCGGAGGCTGCGATCCAGTCGCTCGGCACGCTGCTTGCCGCCAAGACCGACTCGCTGCTGCAGACCCTGACATCCTCGGGCTTTGCGCTCGCCAACGAATTCGACACACGCCTGGAATCGCTGACATCGAGCCTCAGCGACCGCGGCGACCAGATCCTCAGCCAGTTCGAAACGCGTGCGTCCACCATGGACAACAACGCCGAGAAGCTCAACGCGGCCCTCAACGACCGTGCGCGCCAGCTGAACGAGATCCTGATTGCCCGGACCCGCGAAATCAACGACAGCCTGACGGGCGGCGAGCGGACGATTACCAGCTCGCTCGACGACGTTCTCGCCAAGCTGAACAACGCACTCGACGAACGCGGCACGACATTCCGCCAGAGCCTCCAGTCTAGCGTCGATGATACGATCATGGACCTCGACCTGCGCTCGGGCTTCTTCGACGAGCGTCTTCAGGCGACCGTGGCACAGCTGTCGACATCGTTCGACGAGCGCGTCGCCGAGTTCGCGAACGCCTTCGACAAGCGCGCCGGAACGCTCGACACCAAGCTCATGGAAAGCCTGAACCGCATCAACGATACGCTGAGCGGCAATTCGGACTCGCTGAACGACATCCTGAGCTCCAGCATCGAGAAAATCAGCGCCTCGCTGACCGATCAGTCCTTCGCGCTGACGACGGCGCTGGCAACCGGCCAGGAAGTTCTCGAAAGCTCGCTCTCCGGCAAGGTCGATGAAGTCGCGACCGCGATCGGCACGCGCACCGCGGAGATGACCTCGGCCCTCTCCCACGCCTCGTCCGAAATCTCGCTGGCGCTGGCATCTGGCACGTCCGAGTTGCACAACAACCTTGCGGCCCGCGCCTCCGAATTCCGCGATACCCTGCTGTCGACGACATCGGACCTCAGCTCGGCTGTTTCCGCCGGCACGGAGCAGATCACCTCTGCCTTCGGTCGCGCCGACGAACTGAACACCATGATTTCGAAGCGTGCCGGCGACATCACCCATGCGCTGGACTCCGCGCATGAGCGCATCGATGGCGTGATGTCCACGCGCGGTGACGCCCTCGTCGGCGCACTCGCGGACAACCACGAGCGCTTCGAAAGCACACTGGCGCAACGCTCGGAAGCCCTCATCAATGCGGTCACTGGCACGCATGATCGTCTTGCGGATACGCTTGACGACAAGGCAATGGCGCTTGCCATTTCCTTGAACGAGACCCAGAGCCGCCTCGAGGAAACGCTCGGCTCGCGCGCCGACGCAATCGCGAACTCGATCTCTGCTGGCCATGACCGCCTCGCCGAAACCCTGGATGACAGGGCCATGGCATTCGCCATCTCGCTCGACGAAAGCCAGAATCGCTTCGAGGAAACGCTTGGTTCGCGCGCCGACGCGATCGCCAACTCGATTGCGACTGGTCACGACCGCCTCGCCGAGACCCTGGACGACAAGGCAATGGCCTTTGCCGTCTCCCTCAACGAGAGCCAGAACCGCTTCGAAGACACCTTCGGTTCTCGCGCCGACGCGATCACCAATGCGATCGCCGGCAGCCACGAACGCCTCGCCGAGACGATGGACGACAAGGCGATGGCGCTTGCCATCTCGCTCAACGAAAGCCAGAGCCGTTTCGAGCAGACCATAGGCTCGCGCGCCGATGCAATTGCCAACAGCATCGACAAGAGCCACGCCCGCCTCACGGAAAATCTGGACGAGAAGACCGCGGCCTTCGCAAGCTCGCTCCGCGACAGCCGGGGCCAGATCGACGAGACGCTCTCCACGCATACGCAGGCGATTGCCCGGTCCCTGGCTGCCGGTCAGGAAAAGCTGAACGACACGCTCGACGACAAGACGATGGCGCTGGCGATCTCTCTGAATGAGGGCCACAGCCGTCTCGAAGAAACCCTGGCGCATCAGGCAGACAGCATCTCCGGATCGCTGGCAGCCGGCCAAAGCAAGCTCGCAGATGCGCTCGACGAGCGGGCGATGGCTCTCGCCATCTCCCTCAACGAGAGCCAGACACGCGTCGAAGAAACGCTCGGCCATCACGCCGACAGCATCGCAAGCTCGCTCTCCAGCGGCCACGACCGCATCGAGCGGACGCTCGGCGACCGCGCTGCGGCACTTGCTGCATCGCTGGGCGAGAGCCACGACCGGATCGAGGAAACGCTGGTTCAACGCGGCGGATCGATCAGCAACGCGATCGCCGATGTGCATGACAAGCTGGCGGATACGCTCGCTGAAAAGGCGATGTCGATCGCGATCTCCTTCGAGGACAGCCAGAGCCGCTTCGATGAGGCGCTGGAAACCCGCACCAATGCGCTGCTTGGCTCCGTTGCTGGTGCCGAATCGCGCGTCGCAGGCGCCTTTGCGGACAAGGTCGATGAAATCCGCAGCGCTTACGTCGAAAACCAGGAGCGTCTCGAGCGTTCGCTGGCTGACCACGCGTCGCACCTCACCGGCACGCTCTCGAGCAACACCAACCGCCTCGAAGGCGGCCTCGCCTCGGCTGTCGATCGCTTCGAAGCCTTGACCGGCAACGCAACGACCCGCATCGAAGAGGGGCTGCATTCCGCTCACGATCGCATCCGCGCCACGCTCGACGACCGCACCCAGGCGATCAACGTCACGCTGAACGAGGCACAGGCACAGCTCAACGACACGCTGAGCGACCAGGCGACGACGATCGGCGCATCCATCGCCACCAGCGTCAGCATGCTCGAAATGTCTCTCGAAGACCGAGAGGCATCGCTTCGCCAGACGATCGATACCAGTGCACAGTCACTGGAGGCACGCCTGCGGGATAGCAGCGGCGAACTGGCCGGCCGCTTCCAGGACGCAGCTGGGGCAATCTCGCGCTCCACCCAGGATTTCGCAGCCGATCTCGATCGCTCGATCGGCGGGATGACCGACCGCTTTGCGGAAACCGGCTCGCGCGTCGAAACAAGCCTCAACTCGCTCGAAAACCGCATTCGCGACGGCGTTGGCGGCATCACGCTGCAGGTCGACGCAGCCGGAGAGAAGCTCTCCGAGACGCTGTCCGACGGCATTTCGCGCCTCGGTACGCTCGGCGACGACGCCAACCACCGCATCGCCGCGACCTTGGACAACAGCGTTTCCAGGCTGACCAGCGCCGTCGACGGTCGCACGGCAAACCTGGCGACAGAGATCGACAACCGCACGGCAAACCTGGTCGCCGGCATCGACACCCGTACAGCGACGATCGGCGAGGCTATGGAGCGTGGCAGCGCCCATATCGAAGAACGCCTCTCCACCATGGACCGGGCGCTCACGATCGGCCTCGATGCCGTCAACAAGACGATCGAGGGCAAGGCTGCCGGGCTTGCATCGTCCCTGCGCAGCGCCGTTGCCGACGCAACGCTCGGCATGAACGAAGAAGCGACCCGCTCCGCCTCGGCTCTCAGCCAGACCGGCCAGGAATTTGCCGATGGCCTCGCCGCCAAGAGCAACGAATTCGCCCATGCGATGGACGCGCGCTCCGAGCAGATCGTTCATCGTGTATCCGAGGCACAGAACCGCCTGGCGGGTCAGGCCGCGGCAGTCGCGCAGACCTTCTCCGAGGCCGGCAACGCGATCATCAACAAGGTGGCTGAAGCCGAAACGCTGGTCAGCGGCCAGGTCGGCGCCATCTCGCGCGCACTCAGCGACGCCCAGTCGACCTTCGAGAGCCATGGCAGCGATATCCGCTCGACCATCTCCACAGCCAGCAACGAAATCGCCACGACCATGGCGGATGTCGACCGCGCGCTCGAGGCACGCGGCGAAGCAATCCGCAGCGCCATGGAAGAGCGCAGCCGTGAAATCAGCACAACGCTTGCCGATGTCGACAAGGCGTTGGAAGCACGCGGCACCTCCATCCGCTCTGCGCTCGACGAACGGACCAGAGAGCTCAACTCGATGCTCGCCGGCCGCTCCACCGAGCTTTCCCGCATCATCGAAGAGACGGCACGTCCGCTGATCGACCGCTACGCCGATACCGGCAGGGAAGCCGCCGCTCAGATCACATCTGCCGCGCAGCAGAGCACGGATCGCCTCCGCGCCGAAAACACAGCATTGATGGATGCGCTGACGGCGCGCACCGAACGCGCGGCATCCGCCGTGGACGCGGTCGAAAACAGCCTGCTCAGCAACGTCAACCGCCTGATCGAGCGCCTGAGCGACAACAGCGCCGCCATGGGCCAAATGATGAGCCGCGCCGCCGAAGATCTGACGGCTGTCGACACGCGCCTCGGCGATACGACATCCCGCTTCACGGACTCCGCGTCCAGAGCGGCCGAAATGGTCGCCGCCTCCACGCGCCTTCTCGAAGGCAAGGTTGACCGCCTTTCCGACATTTCGGGTCAGACGCTGTCGCAGGTCGGAAGCATCATCGGCCGCTTCGACGAACATTCGAAGGTTCTCACGCAGGCTTCCGGCCTGCTCGCCGCAGCACAATCGAACCTGGTTTCGACGCTCGAGGATCGCGAGTCTGCCCTGCAGAACCTCTCGGTCGGCCTCGTCCAGCGTTCGGAAGACATCGAGAAGACGATGCGCGCCCTCGGCAGCATGGTCGAATCGGCATTCGAGCGTGCCGAACAGCGTTCGGGTCAGCTGAGCGGCAACCTCCGCCAGAGCGTGCAGTCTTCCTTCGCCGATATCGGCGCAGTGCTCAGCGATGCCGAAAAGCGCGCTGCGGAAGCAGCCGAAACGATGCGCAGCGCCGTCACCCAGGCCAGCGAAGATGCCAACAGCACGATCGACAGCGCCTTCGGCAATGCCGAACGTCGCTCCGGCGAGCTTGCCAGCCGTCTGCGCGGCGGCCTGACAGCCTCCCTGTCTGAAGTCGAGCGCATGTTCGGCGAAGCAGGCCGCACATCCGACAATGCCGCCCAGCATCTCCGCGAATCGCTGCGTGAAGCCGTCGACGAAGCCGTCTCGCGCTTTGCCGGTGCGACCGAGGAAATTCGCCGCTCTGCCGGCGATATCCGCAAGGAACTCGATATGACGCGCGGCGAACTGAAGCGCGGCGCCTTCGATCTTCCCGAGGAAGCCAAGGAAAGCGCGGCCGCCATGCGTCGCGCCGTCGCCGAGCAGATCAAGGCACTGCAGGACATCTCGCACATTGTCGGCCGCTCCACGCAGCAGCTGGAAATCTCGGAACCTGCACCGCGCGTCACAGCACCGGCCCCTGCTCCGGCGCCCCAGGCGGCAGCACCGCGTCCGACGCAACCGGCCATCAGCCAGCAGGCGCCTCTGCAGCAACCACAGCCGCAGCCGCAGCTGCAACAGGCAGCACCAGTTGCTCCGGCCCCGGCTCCCGTTGCCCCCAGCGCCATCGAAAGCTTCGGCCTTCGCGGCACGCTGACGCCGACCACCTCGGCGCCGGTACCGGCACAGCAGGCACCTCGCCCGCCGGTCTCCGCACCACCCGCTTCCGGCGGCTGGATCAGCGATCTGCTGCGCGGCGCCTCGCGTGAGGATGCAGCGGAAGACACCGCAGCGCGTCAGCCGGCAGCACCGAAGCCGGAAGCACCGGCTGCTGCAGCAGCACCGCGCACCGCCGACAGCCGCAATCCCCGCCACGTCGTCGAATCGCTGAACTCGCTTTCGGTGGATATCGCCCGGGCAATCGACCATGAGGCGTCCGTCGATCTGTGGCGGCGCTACCAGCGCGGCGAGCGCGACGTCTTCACCCGTCGGCTCTATACGCTGAAGGGCCAGCAGACCTTCGACGAGATCAAGCACAAGTACGACCGCGAGCCGGAATTCCGCACGGCCGTAAACCGCTACATCGCCGATTTCGAAAAGCTGCTCGCCGACGTCGCGCGCACCGACCGCGACAAGACCATCACCCAGTCCTACCTCACGTCGGACACCGGCAAGGTCTACACGATGCTCGCCCACGCGGCGGGTCGCCTGAGCTGATCGGGACATCGAACGTCCGAAACCTCTTCAAGGCCGCATCTCTGATGCGGCCTTTTTGATTCCGGACGGTGCCGCCACCAACAGATGGTGCGGACTCCCGGTACCAGGGGCGCACAGCACTTTACAATCGAGCATGATCGCTTGATGTTCGCCAACATTGGGTAGGAGAACACATCATGGATGAAATACATCCCGGCAGCTGCCTTTGCGGCACCGTTCGGTTTCAGGTCGCGGGAGAGTTCGCCGCGTTCTTTCTCTGCCACTGTGGACGGTGTCGCAAGGACACCGGCTCGTCTCACGCGGCCAATCTGTTTTCCCCGAACGGTCGGCTGAATTGGATATCCGGCAGCGACCGCGTCAGGACTTACCGGCTTCCGGAAACCCGACACGAAAGAAGCTTCTGCACCGAATGTGGTTCAGCTCTGCCGAGCACACAGGCGGATGGCAGCCTGATCGTCGTGCCAGCAGGGAGCCTGGATGGCCCCGCGCCGGTTCGCCCGACGGCACACATCTGCTTTGCCAGCCGGGCGGATTGGGATCCGTTGCTCGAGGACATTCCGAGGCTGGATGGGCTGCCCGGTCAATAGAGGCCAGCAAGTTCTGGCTCCATGGACCGAGGACAGAAGCAAACTGACACAGTATCGGCCCGGAATCGGAATTGGCTTTCGGAAGGTCTTATGTCGAGATTCAACAGGATAAAGCGGTCTTTATGCGTTTGAGGACGCACGGGCGCTCCAATGCGCCTAACGAAAGATCATCCCACATCGCCAACGAAAGAGGCCCGGAACGACGCTCGCTCCGGGCCTTCATTTATCGACTGATGACGGCGTTACCGCCCTGTCAGATCAAGCCTCGGTATCAGGCGTCTCTTCGCCTGCCGGAGCAGCATTCTCCTCACCGTTCTCAGCGTCACCGTTTTCGTCATCCGGCTCGCTGATACGCTCGACCGAGACGACCTTCTCGTCCTTCGCAGTCGCAAAGATCGTGACGCCCTTGGTCGCACGGCTCGCGATACGAATGCCGCCAACCGGCACACGAATGAGCTGTCCGCCATCCGAGACGAGCATGATCTGATCGCCATCGGCAACAGGGAACGCAGCGACGAGTTCGCCGATTTCTGACGTCTTCGACGTATCCGTTGCACGGATACCCTTGCCGCCACGGCCGGAAATGCGGAAGTCGTAGGAGGAGGAGCGCTTTCCGAAGCCCTTTACAGACACGGTCAGAACGAACTGCTCGCGCGCCTTAAGCTCTTCATAGCGCTCGTCCGGCAACTGTCCCTCTTCGGTCACTTCTTCACCGACAAGAGCGATATCCTCTTCGTCGATGCCGGTTGCACGCCGCTCGGCAGCAGAGCGCTTCAGATAGGCTGCTCGCTCCCATGGCTCGGCATCGACGTGCCCGACGATCGTCATCGAGATGATGCGATCGCCATCGGCAAGGTTGATACCGCGCACACCGATCGAGTTACGGCCCGCAAAGACACGCACATCGTCGACCGGGAAGCGGATGCACTGGCCGAGCGCCGTGGTCAGCAGTACGTCGTCATGCTCCGTGCAGGTCTCGACGGAGAGGATTTCGTCGCCCTCTTCCTCGAGCTTCATCGCGATCTTGCCGTTGCGATTGACCTGGACGAAGTCGCTGAGCTTGTTTCTGCGGACAGTGCCGCGCGTCGTCGAGAACATGACGTCGAGCTTGTCCCAGCTGTCCTCGTCCTCGGGCAGAGGCAGGACGGTGGTGATGCGCTCGCCGGGTTCCAGCGGCAGCATGTTGATCAGCGCCTTGCCACGCGACGTCGGCGTGCCGATCGGCAGGCGGTAGACCTTCTCCTTGTAGACGATACCGCGCGACGAGAAGAACAGAACCGGCGTATGCGTATTCAAAACGAATAGCTGGCTAACAAAGTCCTCGTCACGTGTGGTCATGCCCGAGCGGCCCTTGCCGCCGCGGCGCTGCGCGCGGTAGGTCGCAAGCGGAACGCGCTTGATGTAGCCGAGATGCGAGACGGTCACGACCATGTCTTCACGGGCGATGAGATCTTCATCGTCCATCTCGAGACCGCCATCCATGATCTCGGTGCGGCGCGGCGTGCCGAACTCGTCGCGAACGGCGGCCAATTCTTCCTTAACGATCGTCTGGATACGGACACGCGACGACAGGATCTCGAGATAATCCTTGATTTCCTCGCCGATCTTATTGAGTTCGTCGCCGATTTCGTCGCGGCCGAGAGCCGTCAGACGAGCGAGGCGCAGCTCGAGGATAGCGCGCGCCTGCTCTTCCGAGAGGTTGTACGTCATGTCCTCGTTGATGCGATGGCGCGGGTCGTCGATCAGCCGGATAAGGCTCTCGACGTCATGCGCCGGCCAGCGGCGGGTCATCAGTTCTTCGCGGGCAGACTGCGGATCCGGCGCCTGGCGGATCACGCGGATGACTTCGTCGATATTGGCGACAGCGATCGCCAGACCGACCAAGACGTGGGCGCGCTCGCGCGCCTTACGCAGCAGGAATTTCGTTCTCCGGCTAACGATTTCCTCGCGGAACGACACGAAAGCGCGCAGCATGTCGAGCAGCTGCAGCTGTTCCGGCTTGCCGCCGTTCAGCGCCACCATGTTGCAGCCGAAGGAGGTCTGCAGCGGCGTGTAGCGGTAAAGCTGGTTCAGGATCACGTCCGCATTGGCGTCGCGCTTCAGCTCGACGACCACGCGGTAGCCCTGGCGGTCGGATTCGTCGCGCAGGTCGGAGATGCCCTCGATGCGCTTGTCGCGCACCAGCTCGGCCATCTTCTCGATCATCGTCGACTTGTTCACCTGATACGGGATCTCGGTGATGATGATCTGCTCGCGGTCGCCGCGCATCGGCTCGATGGTCGCGACGCCGCGCATGATGACGGAGCCGCGGCCCGTCTCGTAGGCCGAACGGATGCCGGAACGGCCGAGGATCTTGGCGCCGGTCGGAAAATCCGGACCTGGAATGATCTCCATGATCTCGTGCAGTTCGATCGCCGGATTGTCGATCAATGCGATACAGCCGTCGATCACTTCGCCGAGATTGTGCGGCGGAATGTTCGTCGCCATGCCGACGGCAATACCGCCTGCCCCGTTGACCAGAAGGTTCGGGAATTTGGCGGGAACGACCACGGGCTCGGAGAGCGTGCCGTCGTAGTTGTCGCGGAAATCGACGGTTTCCTTGTCGAGGTCGTCGAGCAGCGAATGCGCGGCCTTTTCCAGGCGGCATTCGGTGTAGCGTTCGGCCGCCGGCGGATCGCCGTCGACAGAGCCGAAATTGCCCTGGCCGTCGATCAGCGGCAGGCGAAGAGACCAATCCTGCGCCATGCGCGCCAGCGCATCGTAGATCGCCGAGTTGCCGTGCGGATGGTATTTACCCATCACGTCCCCGGTAACGCGGGCGCATTTGACGTATTTCTTGTTCCAGTCGATGCCGAGCTCGGACATGCCGTAGAGGATGCGCCGATGCACGGGCTTCAGGCCATCACGCACATCCGGCAACGCTCGGCTGACGATGACGCTCATCGCGTAATCGAGATACGACCGCTGCATTTCCTCCATGATGGAGATGGGCTCGATGCCTGGCGGGAGCTTCCCGCCGCCGGGGGGTGTTTGCTCAGTCAAAACGGATCACGATCTCTTCTAGAATCACTTGAAGATTTATAGCGGAAAGGCTGTTCTCACGCCAATTTAGCGAGGAGTTTTGAACAGTCTTTTGCGGTCGAATAAGGGCGGCGCAAGCCTTGGAGGGCATATGGCCCGTTTCCGACATGCGCCGATTTGCCAAATCGGCAATGGCGCATCACAATCGGAGAGAACCAAGCGCCTATATGGGTTTAAGGATAGACGATGGCAAGCGCCGACCAGTTGATCAACGCGTTCACGACGCTCCTCGTTACCATCGACCCGCCAGGCCTGGCGCCGATCTTTCTCGGGCTCACCGCCGGCATGAGCCGCAGCCAGCGCAAGCACGTCGCGCTGCGCGGCTCGATCATCGCTTTCATCATTCTCGCCGTCTTTGCCCTCTTCGGCGCAAGCGTGCTTTCGGTGCTTGGCATATCGCTCGGCGCGTTCCGCATCGCGGGCGGCCTGCTGCTCTTCTGGATCGCCTTCGAAATGGTGTTCGAGAAGCGCCAGGACCGCAAGGAAAAGACCAGTAACGCGGCAATCACCGTCGACCACATTCACAATATCTCGGTCTTTCCGCTGGCAATTCCGCTGATATCGGGTCCCGGCGCAATATCGGCCACGATCCTGATTGCCGGATCGATGCAGGGCTCGTTCGAGCGGGCGCAGCTGATCATCGTGATTGCCGCCAGCCTGTTGCTGATGTTCCTGGCGCTGCTGATCGCAGATCGCCTCGATCGCTTCCTGGGAGTGACCGGTCGCGCCATCCTCACGCGCCTTCTCGGCGTGATCCTCGCAGCGCTGGCAACCCAATTCGTCGTAGATGGCGTCAAGGCCACGATGAACATCACGCCGGCGCTGTAGGCATCAAAAGAAAACGGCGCACCACTGGATGCGCCGCCTCTTACATTCACTTGATTGCCATCGATCAGAACGGGATATCGTCGTCCAGATCGCGCGAGAAGTTCCCGCCGCCACTGCCGCTACCACCGCTGCTGCGGCCGCCACCGCCGCCGGATGGCTGAGAACCGTAGTCATCATAACCGCCGCCACCGAAGTCGTTGCCGCCGGCATTGCCGCCGCGGCCACCGCCGTAACCGGAGCCTGCACCGCCGCCTTCTCCACGGCCATCAAGCATCGTCAGCGTCGAGTTGAAGCCCTGCAGAACGATTTCGGTCGAGTACCGATCCTGGCCGTTCTGATCCTGCCACTTGCGGGTCTGCAGTGCGCCTTCGATGTAGAGCTTCGCGCCCTTCTTCACGTATTGTTCGACGACCTTGCACAGGCCTTCGTTAAAGACGACGACCGTATGCCATTCCGTCTTTTCGCGGCGTTCGCCGGAATTGCGGTCGCGCCAGGTTTCCGAAGTCGCGATCCGGAGGTTGGCGATCGGCCGGCCGTCCTGTGTCCGACGGATTTCGGGGTCGGCACCCACGTTTCCGATCAGAATTACCTTGTTCACGCTGCCAGCCATACTTCTCACCCTGCCTGCCGCCGTCGTGGCGGCTCTTTTGAACCGATTGACCTACCTTAAACCATAGAGCTCCCGCCCGGGGCGTCCATGACAGGTTCATCCACAAAGAAATTTGTTCTTTATTTGTTCTATTTTATCCCTATGATCCTGTCAATCGAATCGAAAACCTCTCAGCAGATGGACATTCAGCCTCGACTCGCCAGCCGGCATCACTAAATAAGGGGCTTGTTCCAGCACAGAAGCAGAAGACGATGAGCGAACTGAAGACGATCTCCATCCGCGGCGCGCGCGAGCATAATCTCAAGGGCATCGATCTAGACCTGCCGCGCAACAAGCTGATCGTCATGACCGGCCTGTCGGGCTCGGGGAAATCCTCCCTCGCCTTCGACACGATCTACGCCGAAGGTCAGCGCCGGTATGTCGAGAGCCTGTCGGCCTATGCACGCCAGTTCCTTGAGATGATGCAGAAGCCCGATGTCGACCAGATCGACGGCCTCTCCCCGGCGATCTCGATCGAGCAGAAGACGACCTCGCGCAATCCGCGCTCGACGGTCGGCACCGTGACCGAAATCTACGACTACATGCGCCTGCTGTTTGCGCGCGTCGGCGTCCCGTATTCGCCGGCGACAGGCCTTCCGATCGAGAGCCAGACGGTCAGCCAGATGGTCGATCGCGTCCTCGAATTCCCGGAAGGTACGCGGCTCTATATCCTTGCCCCGCTCGTACGCGGTCGCAAGGGCGAGTATAAGAAAGAGCTGGCCGAGCTGATGAAGAAGGGCTTCCAGCGCGTCAAGGTCGATGGCCAGTTCTACGAGATCGCCGAGGCGCCGACCCTCGACAAGAAATACAAGCACGACATCGACGTCGTCGTCGATCGTATCGTCGTGCGTCCGGACATGGCGTCGCGGCTGGCCGACAGCTTTGAAACCTCGTTGAAGCTTGCCGACGGGCTCGCGGTCGCGGAGTTCGCCGACAAGCCGTTGCCCGTCGAGGAAACAGCCGCCGGCGGTTCCGCCAACAAGTCTCTGAACGAGACGCACGAGCGCGTGCTGTTCTCGGAGAAGTTCGCCTGCCCGGTTTCAGGCTTCACCATTCCCGAGATCGAGCCCCGGCTGTTCTCGTTCAACAATCCGTCGGGCGCCTGCCCGACCTGCGACGGGCTTGGCTCGCAGCAGAAGATCGATGCCGATCTTATTGTACCGGAAACGGAGCGCACGCTGCGGGACGGCGCTCTCGCTCCCTGGGCAAAGTCGTCGTCTCCCTACTACAATCAGACGCTCGAAGCCCTCGGCAAGCACTTCGGCTTCAAGCTCGGCAGCCGCTGGAGCGACCTGTCAGAAAAGGCCAAGGACGTCATCCTCAACGGCACCGAGGAGAAGGTCGAGTTCCATTATGCCGATGGCGCGCGCTCCTACACGACGCACAAGAATTTCGAAGGCATCATTCCCAATCTCGAGCGCCGCTGGAAGGAAACGGATTCCGCCTGGGCGCGCGAGGAGATCGAACGCTTCATGTCGGCGGCGCCCTGCCCGGCTTGCGCCGGCTATCGCCTGAAGCCGGAAGCGCTGGCGGTCAAGATCAACAAGCTGCACATCGGCCAGGTGACGGAGATGTCCATCCGTGTGGCACGCGACTGGTTCGAGACGCTGCCGGCGACCTTCGACGCCAAGCAGAACGAGATCGCCGTCCGGATTCTCAAGGAGATCCGCGATCGTCTGCGGTTCCTTAATGATGTCGGCCTTGAATATCTCAGCCTCTCGAGAAACTCCGGCACGCTGTCGGGCGGCGAGAGCCAGCGTATCCGTCTTGCCTCGCAGATCGGCTCCGGCCTGACCGGCGTCCTTTACGTGCTCGACGAGCCGTCGATCGGTCTGCACCAGCGCGATAACGCCCGTCTTCTGGAAACGCTGAAGCATCTGCGCGACATCGGCAACACTGTCATCGTCGTCGAGCATGACGAGGATGCCATCCTGCAGGCCGACGATGTCGTCGACATCGGCCCTGCGGCAGGCATCCACGGCGGCCAGGTCATTGCCCACGGCACGCCGCAGGATATCATGGCCAATCCGAAATCGCTGACGGGCAAGTACCTGTCCGGCGAACTCGGCGTTCCCGTGCCCGACGAGCGGCGCAAGCCCAAGAAGGGCAAGGAGATCAAGGTCGTCGGTGCGCGCGGCAACAACCTCAAGAACGTCACGGCCTCCATCCCGCTCGGCGTCTTCACGGCGGTTTCAGGCGTTTCCGGCGGTGGCAAATCCACCTTTTTGATCGAGACACTCTACAAGTCCGCGGCCCGCCGCGTCATGGGTGCGCGCGAAATCCCCGCCGATCACGACCGCATCGACGGCTTCGAGCATATCGACAAGGTGATCGATATCGATCAGTCGCCGATCGGACGCACGCCGCGATCGAACCCGGCGACCTATACTGGCGCCTTCACGCCGATCCGCGACTGGTTTGCGGGCCTGCCGGAGGCAAAGGCGCGCGGCTATCAGCCCGGCCGGTTCTCCTTCAACGTCAAGGGCGGCCGCTGCGAAGCTTGTCAGGGCGATGGCGTCATCAAGATCGAGATGCACTTCCTGCCCGACGTCTACGTTACCTGCGATGTCTGCCACGGCAAACGCTACAACCGCGAAACGCTCGATGTGACCTTCAAGGGCAAGTCGATTGCCGACGTTCTCGACATGACCGTCGAGGAAGGTGTCGAGTTCTTCACGGCGGTCCCTGCTGTGCGCGACAAGCTGCAGGCTCTCTTCGATGTCGGCCTCGGCTACATCAAGGTCGGCCAGCAGGCGAATACGCTGTCGGGAGGCGAGGCACAGCGCGTCAAGCTTGCCAAGGAACTGTCGAAGCGCTCAACTGGACGCACGCTCTATATTCTCGACGAGCCCACGACGGGTCTTCACTTCCACGACGTCGCCAAGCTGCTCGAGATGCTGCATGAGCTCGTCAACCAGGGCAATTCCGTCGTGGTGATCGAACACAATCTCGAAGTCATCAAGACGGCCGACTGGGTTCTGGACTTCGGCCCCGAGGGCGGTGACGGCGGCGGCGAGATCGTCGCCTCGGGCACGCCGGAAGCGATCGTCAAGGAAAAGCGCTCGTATACCGGCCAGTTCCTGAAGGAGCTTCTGGAGCGGCGCCCCGCCAAGAAGACCGTGGTGGCGGCCGAGTGACATGTTGAGGCAGGCGAACGCTTCCGATCTAGAGGTTGTTCGCCGTCTCACGATGGATGCCTACGAGCCCTACGTTTCGGCCTTCGGCGGCGAACCGCTGCCGATGAGCGAAGACTATGGGCCGAGAATTGCCGATGGCGAAGCCTGGCTCCTTGATATCGAGGGAGAGGCGGTGGGGCTTGTAGTGCTGGAGCGGCATGCCGACCACGCAATGCTTTTCAGTATCGCCGTTTCTCCGGCGCACCACGGCCGCGGTATCGGCCGCACCATTTTGGGCTGGGTCGAAGACAAAACGCGTGAATGGAACCTTCCAGAGCTGCGCCTTTACACAAACGCGCGCATGGAACGGAACATCGCGATCTATACGGCCTTCGGTTTTCAGGAAACGGGTCGACGTCCCAATTCCCGCAGACCAGGATGGGTCATCGTCGACATGACAAAGAAGATCGCCTGAACAGGCGCAGGGAGGATGGCAATGAGCAAGACAGGCAGCATACGCGTCGGCATCGGCGGCTGGACATTCGAGCCGTGGCGGAACCACTTCTTCCCATCGGACCTGAAACAGAAGGACGAGCTGCATTATGCGAGCCGCCAGCTCAAGGTCATCGAAGTCAACGGCACCTATTACAGCTCGCAGAAGCCCGAGACCTTCGCGAAATGGGCGGCTGACGTCCCTGATGGTTTCATCTTCTCGCTGAAGGCCAGCCGCTTCGTGACCAATCGCCGGGTGCTTGCCGAAGCCGGCGAGTCGATGGAACGGTTCCTGACGCAGGGTCTGACGGAGCTCCGGGATCGCCTCGGCCCGATCCTCTGGCAGTTCGCTCCCACGAAGAAATTCGACCCTGATGATTTCGAAGCTTTCCTGAAGCTGCTGCCAGCCACGCAGGACGGGCTTCCATTGCGGCACGTCGTCGAAGTCCGGCATGACTCCTTCAAGGTGCCCGAGTTCGTGGCACTGCTTGAGAAGTATGGCGTCGCACCTGTGGTCGCCGAGCATTTCGACTATCCGATGATACCGGATGTCACATCGGACTTCGTCTATACGCGACTGCAGAAGGGGTCGGATGATATTCGCACCTGTTACGCCGAGGCCGACCTGAAAGCCTGGGCGGAGCGCCTCGATCTATGGGCAGCGGGCAAGGTTCCGAAAGATCTGTCGTTGATCGATGGTAACAGGAAGGTCGAGGAAAAACCTCGCGACGTCTTCGCCTTCATCATTCATGAAGGGAAGGTCAACGCGCCGTTCGGCGCAATTGCCTTGCAGGAAAAAGTCTCGGCCTGACCCCGTCAGGGCGGAAGTACGTGGGATACCAGATCTTCCGCCGTCAGCCCCTTGCCTGCGCGCATTCCCGCTTCGCCGTGCAGGTAGACGCCCGCGGCCGCAGCCTCGAACGCAGGCGCACCCTGCGCCATCATCGCGCCGACGATGCCGGCGAGCACATCGCCTGAGCCTGCCGTAGCAAGCCAGACTGGAGCATTGGTGTTGATCAGCGCCCGACCGTCGGGCGAAGCGATCACCGTGTCCGCGCCCTTGTAGATGATGGCGGCATTGGCACGCTTGGCAGCCGCTCGCGCTTTGTCGACCTTCCCCATCGTCGCGTCTTCGGCAATATCGGGAAAGAGGCGCCCGAATTCCCCTTCATGCGGGGTCAGCACAAGGCGAGGCGCCCCATCGGCAAAGAGCGCGAACAGTTCGTTCGGGTTCTCACGGAAAGAGGAGATGCCGTCTGCGTCCAGCACCAGATGGCGATCCCGCAGCGCAGCCACGAAGCGGCGTGCCTTCTCGCCAGCGCCGAAGCCCGGACCGAGTACGAAGGTCTGCAGTCGCTTGTCCCCGAGCCACAGATCGAGCGCTGCCTTGTCATTGACTTCATGCAACATGATGGCCGTCAGATGCCCGGCGTTTTCCGCGAGCGCCTCGGTAGGCGACGCGATCGTCACCAGGCCCGCGCCCGCCTTCAGCCCAGCCATCGCCGACATGCGGGCGGCTCCCGTCTTCCCGGCCTCGCCTGAAAACACCGCAAGGTGCCCGCGCTTGTATTTGTGCGTTTCCTGTTCCGGCGGGAGCAGCGAGCCGATCCAACGCTCCGGCCGGTTTTCAGCGAGCCGATCGACGACCTTCGAGCGTATGATCCGCGCAGGGATGCCGATGTCGAACACCTCGACAGTCCCGCTGTATTCGCGGCCCGGAAGAAGCAGATGGCCGGGCTTGCGCGTCATGAACGTGACTGTCCGGTCCGCCCTGAAGGCCGCTCCGAGCACCGAACCGGTGCGCCCATCGATCCCAGAGGGAAGATCGATCGCAAGCACGGGAAGCGATGCTTCGGCGATTTTCCCGATCACGTCGGCGACAACCTCTCCCACATCGCGGGAAAGCCCGGCTCCGAAAATCGCATCGATGATGACGTCCCCTTGCCGCAGCTCGCATTCTGCGAGCGGTATGCTGCTGCCCGCCCATTCCAGCCGGGCTCGAGCCGCATCGCCCTTCAGGGCTTCGGGATCGCCGAGATGAAACACGGCCACGTCAATGCCCGTCTCTTCTAGGCAGCGCGCTGCGATATATCCGTCGCCGCCATTGTTACCTGGACCGCAGAGAATAACGGCGCGGAAAGCACCAGGATAAAAGTGCAAAAAGGAAGCAGCGACGGCTGCGCCGGCACGTGCCATCAAGCCGAAGCTGTCCATTCCAGACTCTGCAGCGGCGGCATCGACTGCCGCCATTTCGGCGGGGCTGAGAAGAAGGTCGGCGAGGCGTTCGGTCATCAGGCCATTCAACCAGAAACCGCCCAAATAACAATCACTTCCGCGGAAATTATGTCGTCTGTTTTTTGTTCATTTGCACTCTTTTTAATCACGAGGTTGGCCGCGTAAACATTGTTGAGAACAATTGAATATTCATGATTTCAGATAAAAAATTACGTCAGAGCTGATTTTTTCGTCCATTTTTCTCGAAAAACATTCCGAGTTGCGCCCAAAACAGGCGCATTTCCGCTTCCTTGCTCAGTTTTCCCGAAAATTCCGCTTTCCAACTGGCACGATAACTGCATCATGTCGCTCAGCGGGTTTGGACCTGCATTAACGGGAGAAGCGGAGAGTCATTTTCTCATGAAAAAGATCGAAGCGATCATTAAGCCCTTCAAGCTCGACGAAGTGAAGGAGGCCCTTCAGGAAGTTGGTTTGCAGGGCATCACAGTCACGGAAGCGAAGGGCTTCGGTCGTCAGAAAGGCCATACGGAACTTTACCGTGGCGCTGAATACGTCGTGGATTTCCTGCCCAAGGTGAAGGTGGAAGTCGTGCTGGCAGACGAGAACGCGGAAGCCGTCATCGACGCCATCCGCAAGGCTGCGCAGACCGGCCGCATCGGGGACGGCAAGATTTTTGTGTCCAACATCGAAGAGGTTATTCGTATCCGTACCGGCGAAACCGGTATCGATGCTATCTAGCCTTTGTCGCCCACAGGCGAAAAAACGTATCGTCATCTCAAATAAAGGAACTATTTAATGGCGACCGCAAGCGAAATTCTTAAGCAAATCAAGGAAAACGACGTAAAGTTCGTCGACCTGCGCTTCACCGATCCCAAGGGCAAGCTGCAGCACGTCACGATGGATGTGGTCTGCGTCGACGAAGACATGTTTGCCGATGGCGTCATGTTCGACGGCTCCTCGATTGCCGGCTGGAAGGCCATCAACGAATCCGACATGGTGTTGATGCCGGACCCCGAAACGGTTCACATGGACCCGTTCTTCGCGCAGTCCACCATGGTTATCCTCTGCGATATTCTCGATCCGGTTTCGGGCGAAGCCTACAACCGCGACCCGCGCGGCACTGCCAAGAAGGCTGAAGCCTACCTCAAGGCATCCGGCATCGGCGACACCGTCTTCGTTGGCCCGGAAGCAGAATTCTTCATCTTCGATGACGTTCGCTACAAGGCTGATCCTTACAACACCGGCTTCAAGCTCGACTCCACCGAACTGCCGTCCAACGACGACACCGAATACGAAACCGGCAACCTCGGCCACCGTCCACGCGTCAAGGGCGGCTACTTCCCGGTTCCGCCGATCGACAGCTGCCAGGACATGCGTTCCGAAATGCTGACGGTTCTGTCGGAAATGGGCGTCGTCGTCGAAAAGCACCACCACGAAGTGGCTGCTGCCCAGCACGAACTCGGCATCAAGTTCGACACGCTCGTCCGCAACGCCGACAAAATGCAGATCTACAAGTACGTCGTGCACCAGGTCGCCAATGCCTACGGCAAGACGGCAACCTTCATGCCGAAGCCGATCTTCGGCGACAACGGCTCGGGCATGCACGTCCACCTTTCGATCTGGAAGGGCGGCAAGCCGAGCTTCGCCGGCGACGAGTATGCAGGCCTGTCCGAGAGCTGCCTCTACTTCATCGGCGGCGTTATCAAGCATGCCAAGGCGCTGAACGCCTTCACCAACCCGTCGACGAACTCCTACAAGCGTCTCGTCCCGGGCTATGAAGCACCGGTTCTGCTCGCCTATTCGGCGCGCAACCGCTCGGCCTCGTGCCGCATTCCGTTCGGCAGCAACCCGAAGGCAAAGCGCGTCGAAGTCCGCTTCCCGGACCCGATGGCAAACCCCTACCTCGCCTTCGCAGCAATGCTGATGGCAGGTCTCGACGGCATCAAGAACAAGATCCATCCCGGCAAGGCCATGGACAAGGATCTTTATGACCTGCCGCCGAAGGAACTGAAGAAGATCCCGACGGTTTGCGGTAGCTTGCGCGAAGCTCTGGAGAGCCTCGACAAGGACCGCAAGTTCCTGACCGCCGGCGGCGTCTTCGACGACGACCAGATCGACTCGTTCATCGAACTGAAGATGATCGAGGTCATGCGCTACGACATGACGCCGCATCCGGTCGAATACGACATGTACTACTCGGCCTAACAGCCAGTCATCGGGAGCCCGGCCCTGCCGGGCTCCCTCTCCGTCGTCACGGATCGCCAGCGGCGTATATGACGCTCATGTGACGCAATCCCTCACAAATCTTGATTTGAGCGAGGGCAATCACCAAATTGGGTGATGAAAGGAAGTCGTACCATGAAAGAAAGAGTAGCAAAGTTCAGTATCGGCGAAGTGGTTCGGCATAAGGTTTTTCCGTTTCGCGGCGTCATCTTTGACGTAGATCCGGAATTCGCCAACACCGAAGAATGGTGGAACTCCATCCCCGCCGAAGTACGTCCGAGCAAGGATCAGCCCTTCTATCACCTGCTCGCCGAAAACGATGAAAACGAATACGTCGCCTATGTATCCGAGCAGAACCTGGTGAACGACGAAAGCGGCGTTCCGCTTCGCAACGAGCAGGTCTATCAGATCTTCGACATGGCACCGACGGGCCAGTTCAAACCCAAGATGAGCTTCGCCCACTAGATCGTCGGCATAGTCTTTCCAACCCCGCTTCGGCGGGGTTTTTCTTTGTCGGCAGGGCAACAAAAAACCCGGCGCGAGGCCGGGTTTTCGATAGTGCGAATGCGGCGCCGGCTTACTGAGCCTTGGCAGCCTTCTGAGCGTCTTCGAGCTTCTTGCGAGCTTCGTCAGCCTTCTTCTGCATGCTGTCCTGCAGGCTCTTCTGGCTTTCGGCAAGCTTCGAAGCGGAAACGGCTTCGCCGTCAAACGCGCCGGTGAAGCCTTCCAGCGAAATCTTGATCGGGTTCGGCGCGCGGCGGAAGTTGATCGAGGTGAGAACCAGGTCGGTGCCCTTCTTCAGGCTCGCAACCATGGCATCCGTCAGCGGAACCTGCGCGACGCAACGGTCAGGCATGCACATCAGGTAGTCGATCTTCTGCGGCTTGCCGCCGTCGATCTGCATCGCCACACCTGGCGGGATCAGACGTGCCGGAGGAACCGAAACCTGCAGGCTCTTGTTGTTGATCTTGCCGGAAACGGTGATGAGACCAACGCCGGTGACGAGCTGGCCGCCGCCTGCGAGAACAACGTTCTGAACAACGCAGACGTCGTTGTCTTCCTGCTTGCTGCAGGTCTTGTACCAGCCGAGACGCGGTGCGCCGGCGGCCTGGGCCGGAGCGTCGGTCGAAGCGTCCTGTGCGTAGGAAGACACCGGAGCTGCTGCGGCCCCAAGCATCACTGCCAGAACGGACAGCGCTGCCCGCGTTTTCTTTTCAGCCTTGAACATCATAACGAATTCCGTCTCCTGAAATCCCCTAGGGACGACAACGTGCCATCCTCACCAACGGGGTTGTTCGCACTCCACCTCTTAAAACAATGAGGCAAATGCATGACCCCCCGACTTCGGGTTCTCCTGTTACATTGCGTCGGGCCAGATATCCAGTATTTCTTTGGCCTTTTCAGGGTCGTTCGAAAGAATTCGGCGCGGATGGTGAATTGCGGTGGCTGCGTGATAGTCTGGCGCCGAATCGTGCCGTTCCCGGAAAGGACCTCAACGATGCTCCGGATCGTTCTTCCCGTCATTTTTACGCTTGTTGGCAGCGCCGCGCTGGCCGAACCCGTGCACGGTATAGCCATGCACGGAGAGCCCGCCCTTCCCGGCGATTTCAAGCATCTCCCCTATGTCAATCCCGATGTGAAGAAGGGCGGCAAGATCAATTACGGTGTCGTCGGCACCTTCGACAGCCTCAATCCCTTCATCCTGAAGAGCATGCGCACGACGGCGCGCGGCATGTGGGATCCGGAGTATGGAAACCTCGTCTTCGAAACGTTGATGCTGCGCTCGCGCGACGAGCCCTTCACGCTCTATGGACTGTTGGCGGAATCCGCCGAGTGGGACGAGGATCGCACCTATATCCAGTTCAACCTCAATCCCGCCGCCAAGTGGTCGGATGGCCAGCCGGTAACGCCCGATGACGTCATCTTCAGCTTCAATCTGCTCAAGGATAAGGGTCGCGTTCCCTTCAGTACGCGACTGAACGCCGTCGAGAAGATGGGGAAGGTCGGAGACCACGGTGTCCGCTTTACCTTCAACGACAAGGCGGATCGCGAATTTCCGCTGATTCTGGCCGGTTCGACCCCGATCCTGCCGAAGCACGCCATCGATCCTGATGCCTTCGACCGATCCACGCTGACGCCCCCCGTCGGCTCGGGCCCTTACAAGATCAAGTCGCTGAAGCCGGGCGAAAGCATCACCTTCGAACGCGACCCCAACTATTGGGGCAAGGACATCCCGACAAAGGTCGGCCTCGACAACTACGACCAGATTACCGTCCAGTATTTCCTGCAGGACACCACCCTGTTCGAATCCTTCAAGAAGGGCGATGTCGATATCTACCCCGACGGCAGCCCGGGCCATTGGGCAAATGCTTACAATTTCCCCGCCGTGACATCAGGGAACGTCGTCAAGGACACGTTCGAGCCAAAGCTGCCGAGCGGTATGTTCGGCTTCGTCTTCAACACGCGGCGCCCGGTCTTCAACAATGTCAAGCTCCGTGAAGGACTGTCGCTCATCTTCGACTTCGAATGGGCGAACAAGAACCTGTTCTCGAATGCCTACATCCGCACAGAGAGTTTCTGGCAGAACTCCGATCTGTCGAGCTTCCAGGTGCCGGCAGACGAGCGCGAACTGAAACTGCTCGGCCCGATCAAGGACCGAATCGATCCCGCGATCCTCAACGGCACCTACAAGCTGCCGGTAACCGACGGCTCCGGCCGCGACCGCAACGTTCTGAAGCAGGCTGTCGCGCTCCTCAAGGAGGCGGGCTACACGATCAAGAACGGCAAGATGAGCGATGCCAATGGCCGTCCGCTCAGCTTCGAGATCATGACGCAGAACACCGATCAGGAAAAGCTCGCTGTGTCTTATCAGCGGTCACTGCAACTCCTCGGCATCGGTGCGACGATCCGCACGGTGGACGATTCGCAGTATCAGAGCCGCACGAACAGCTTCGACTACGACGTCATCGTGAAGTCCTACACCTCGTCGCTGTCGCCCGGGATCGAACAACTGGGACGCTGGTCCTCCGCCGCGAAAGATCGCGAAGGCACCGACAATTTCGCCGGTGTTGCCGATCCCGATGTCGATACGCTGATCCAGCATATCCTCACGGCGCGTTCGGCCGAGGACTTTACGGCCGCCGTCCGTTCGCACGATCGCATGCTGCTGTCGGGCCACTATGTCTTGCCGCTCTATCACGTGGATCAGCAGTGGGTGGCGCGCAGCAAGCGCATCGGTCATCCGGATACGGTGCCGCTCTATGGCTACCAGCTGTCGACCTGGTGGGATCAGAGCGCACAATAGGCAGGTTCCCTTTTGCTGCCTGGTTGAACTCTTCCGCCGCAGGTCCTAGATGGCGGGAAAGGTTTCGATTTTCAGGAAAAGGGAAAAGCCCATGGAACGCATTACCATCGACGTTGTCTCCGACGTCGTCTGCCCGTGGTGCTATCTCGGCAAGGCGCGGCTTGAGCTAGCGATTGCCGAAGTTCAGGACGAAGTCGGCGTCGATATCAACTGGCGCCCCTATCGTCTCAATCCCGACTATCCGCCTGAGGGCGTGGACCAGAAGAAGGCGCTCGAGCAGAAGCTCGGTGGTGCCGAACGCGTGGCTCAGGGCCACAAGATGCTGAGCGAGCTTGGCCGTGAGGTCGGCATCAAGTTCGATTTCGAAGCCATCAAGATCGGCCCGAACACGCTGGACGCACACCGTCTGATCCACTGGGCGATGATCGAGGACCGCGACAAGGCGGACAAGGTCGTCAACGGCCTGTTCAAGGCGAACTTCGAGGAAGGCCGCAACGTCGGCGATCATGCCGTGTTGCTCGACATCGCCGAAGCCAGCGGCCTCGACCGCGCCGTCACTGCATCGCTGCTCGCCTCCGATGCCGACAAGGCCCTGGTCGTTGAAGAGATCGAATCTGCACAGAAGATGGGCGTCAACGGCGTGCCGTTCTTCATCTTCGATCAACAGTATGCCGTCAGCGGCGCACTGACGCCCGACGTGCTGGCAGGCGCGCTTCGCGATATCGCCAAGGCGAAGGCAGAAGCGCGCGCCGGCATGAACTGACGGCGGCTTTCAGGCCGTCCTCATCGGCACCCCACGCTCTAATCCCGACCGCACACCTCCGTCATCCCGGCCTCGAGCCGGGATCCCGCCGACGCGCGTCCGCGCGGCGAAAGGACTCCTCTGGCCCAAGGACTTGGGCCAGCTGGATCCCGGCTCAAGGCCGGGATGAGGGAGTTATACGGGCTTGAGCAAGACTACGGCTGCATGCCGTGACAAGCTGGCTTACTTTGCCATTTCCGCAAGCTGGGTCATGATAACGGCCGCTCCCTGCAGCCGTTTTTCCGGCGTCGGCAGATCGCGCGTCAGGAACAGGCTGTGATCCGGGCGGATCTTCGCCATCGTGCCCTGCTTGGCGATATAGCCGACGAGGTTAGCCGGGTTCGGGAATTCCTTGTTGCGGAACTGAACCACGATGCCCTTCGGACCGGCGTCGAGCTTCTCGACATTGGCGATACGGCAAAGCGACTTCACGTAGACGATCTTCAAGAGATGCTGGACCTCGATCGGCATCGGGCCGAAGCGGTCGATCATCTCCGCGCCGAATGCGTCGATCTCCTTGAGTTCCGTGATCTCGCCGAGGCGGCGGTAGAGCGCCATGCGCAGATGCAGGTCCGGGACATAACCATCCGGGATCATGACCGGCGTTCCGACCGAGATCTGCGGCGACCAGCCGGTATCCTGGAATTCGTCGACGCCCTTCACCTCGGCAACGGCTTCCTCCAGCATCTGCTGGTAGAGCTCGAAGCCGACTTCCTTGATGTGGCCGGACTGTTCCTCGCCGAGCAGGTTGCCGGCACCACGGATATCCAGGTCGTGGCTTGCCAGCTGGAAGCCGGCGCCCAGCGTATCGAGCGACTGCAGTACCTTGAGACGGCGTTCCGCCGTCGCCGTCAGAACCTTGTTCACCGGCAGCGTGAACAGCGCGAAGGCGCGCACCTTGGAGCGACCGACACGCCCGCGCAGCTGATAGAGCTGCGCAAGGCCGAACATGTCGGCGCGATGCACGATCAGTGTGTTGGCCGTCGGAACATCGAGACCGGATTCCACGATGGTCGTCGACAGCAGTACGTCGTAGCGCCCTTCGTAGAACGCGTTCATGATGTCTTCGAGTTCGCCTGCCGGCATCTGGCCATGCGCAACCGCCACCTTCAGTTCAGGCAGATCGGACTGCAGGAAGGCCTGCACGTCTTCGAGATCGGCAAGGCGCGGGCAGACATAGAAGCTCTGGCCGCCGCGATAGTGCTCGCGCATCAGCGTTTCGCGAATGACGAGGCTGTCGAATGGCGAAATGAAGGTACGCACCGCCATGCGGTCGACCGGAGGCGTCGTGATCAGCGACAGTTCGCGAACACCGGTCATCGCCAGCTGCAGCGTTCGCGGAATCGGCGTCGCCGACAGCGTCAGCACGTGGACATCGCTTTTGAGCTCCTTCAGCCGCTCCTTGTGCTTCACACCGAAGTGCTGCTCTTCGTCGATGATGAGAAGGCCGAGATTGGCGAACTGGATGCCGGCGCCGAGCAGGGCATGCGTGCCGACCACGATATCCGTCTTGCCGTCGGCAACTTCCTTCTTCGTCAGCGCCAGTTCCTTGGAGCCGACAAGGCGCGACGCCTGCTGGACGCGAATGGGCAGGCCGCGGAAACGCTCGGAGAACGTCTTGAAGTGCTGGCGCGCAAGCAGCGTCGTCGGGACGACCACGGCCACCTGAACGCCATTCATTGCAGCCACGAAGGCAGCGCGCAGCGCCACCTCGGTCTTGCCGAAGCCGACGTCACCGCAGACCAGGCGATCCATCGGCCGCCCCGCCCCGAGATCGGAACGGACGGCCTCGATGGCGTTGTCCTGGTCTTCGGTCTCGTCATAGGGGAAGCGCGCCGCGAACTCGTCGTAGAGCCCTTCCTGCGTAGTCAGCACGGGCGCATGACGCGTCAGACGCTCGGCCGCGATGCGGATGAGCGCATCGGCCATGTCGAGCAGCCGCTTCTTGAGCTTGGCCTTGCGCATCTGCCATGCGCCGCCGCCAAGCTTGTCGAGCTGCGCTTCAGTCCCCTCGCCGCCGTAGCGCGACAGCAGGTCGATATTCTCGACCGGCAAAAACAGCTTCGCATCGTCGGCATACTGCAGCTCAAGGCAGGCGTGTGGGGCGCCTGCCGCCTCGATCGTACGCAGGCCCACGAAGCGACCGATGCCGTGCTCGGCATGGACGACGACCGAACCTTCGTCGAGACCAGCAACCTCTGAGATGAAATCGGCGGCCCGCTTGCGACGCTTCGAGCGACGCACCATGCGGTCACCGAGAATGTCCTGCTCGCCGATAACGACGAGATTGCCGGCCTCGAAGCCGGATTCGAGGCTGAAGACGGCAGCCGCAGCTTCGCCCTTGGCAAGGCCATCGATCTCCTTCAGCGCGCCGATCGGCTTCACGCGCTCGAGGCCGTGTTCGTTCAGCACCTGCAGCAGACGCTCGAGCGAACCTTCCGTCCACGCCGTTATCAGTACCTTGGCGCCAGATGCGCGTCGGTCGGCGATATGCTTGACGACAATATCGAAAACATTGACGCGCTCGGCATTCCCGCCGCCTTCGGCGTTGGAACGAGCCCAACGCTCGCCCTGGCGCGCATCGAGGTTGATGACGCGCCGCGCCTCACCCTCATGCTCGTTGAAAGGAGTGATCCGCATCGCATTGAAGGCGTCGAGCGTCTTCGCGAATGTCTTGCCGTCCATGTAAAGCTGGCCGGGCGTAACGGGCTTGTAGGGCGTTCCCTGCGCCATCTGTCCCTTGCCACCCTGACCGGAGTTCAGGCGGGCATCGTAGTAGTCGAAAACGAGCTTGGAGCGTTCTTCCGCCGCTTCCCGGACCGTATGGTCGCTCACCAGCCGGAAGCCACGGAGATAATCGAAGACGGTCTCCAGATTCTCGTAGAAGAGCGGCAGCCAATGTTCCATGCCCGGATAACGCCGCCCCTCGGATATGGCGAGGTAGAGAGCGTCGTCACGTGTCGCGGCACCAAAGGCGGAAAGATAGTTCTTGCGGAAGCGGCTGATCGTATCGGGCGTCAGCGTGACTTCGCTCATCGGGTTGAGATCGAGCGAGCGGACCTGCCCGGTCGTACGCTGGCTCGCCGGATCGAAGCTGCGAATGCTTTCCAGCGTATCGCCGAAAAAGTCGAGACGAACGGGCTCCTCGGACCCCGGTACGAAAACATCGAGAATGCCGCCGCGCACCGCATACTCGCCAACCTCGCGCACGGTCGCGACGCGCTCGAAACCGTTGCGCTCCAGGCGCCCGGCAATGTCGTCCATCCGCACCGTGTTGCCGGGACGCGCCGAGAAGGCGAGGCTCTCGATGATGTCCTGCGGAGCGACCTTCTGGAGCAGCGCATTGACGGTAACGAGCACGATCGCCGCATGCGGCTTCTTCTGATGCGCGATCAGTCCGCTGAGAGCAGCAAGCCGCCGCGCCGAGGTGTCGGCGCTCGGCGAGACGCGGTCATACGGAAGACAGTCCCAAGCAGGCAAGGTCAGCACGGGTATCTCGGGCGCAACGAAGCCCAGCATCTGCTCCAGATCCGCCATCCGCTGGCCGTCTGAAAGCACGTAGGCAACAGGCTCGCCGTTGCGCGCCAGCTCCGCCAGGAGCAGCGCTTCCATGCCGGCGGGCACGTTGCCGATCGTCAGCGGCTCGGCGATCGCTGACAGCTTCTTTGCGTCAAAACCTGGGATCATTAGGCGTTCCTGGGAAGGGCGTCGGCTGGATACTCGAAATCGGGCTTGTAGGCGCAAAGGCGCTCGAACATCGGTGTCAGGAAACGCTCCGGCACGGGCCAGGTTCCCATGATCCAGCGAACGAGATCGTTATCCTCTTCGGCCATGATGGTCTCGAACTCGTCCAGCTCGGTTTCCGAAAGTGTGGCAATCTCCTTCTCCGCGAACTGACCGAAGACCAGATCCATCTCGCGAATGCCGCGATGCCAGCAGCGAAAGAGAATTCGGCGGCGGCGCGGATCAAGATCGGCGCTTGAGAGTGACACACCCGTCATGGCATTACCTTCCTGTTGATGCGCCTCTATAGACCCTCGAAAGCGGCTTGTCAGCCTTGCCAAGACCGCATTGTTCATCGCATTTTGCCGCCATGCGCCCCGCCATACTCGATCCGCTGTTTTCACCTGTTTCCGCCCTGCCCGGCGTCGGTCCCAAGATCGCCGAGCTGCTGGTGAAATTGCTCGGGCGGGAGACGCCAGACGACACCCGCGTCGTCGATCTACTGTTCCACGCCCCTCATTCGCTGATCGATCGCCGCAATCAGCCGGGCATTGCCCTCGCCCCGCAGGGTGCCATCGTGACGGTCACGGGACGCGTCGACCGCCATCAGGCGCCACCACGCGGAAAGAGCAACATCCCCTATCGGGTCAGCCTGCACGACGAGACCGGCGAGCTCACGCTCGTCTTCTTCCGCGGTCAGGCGGCGTGGCTCGAAAAGCAGCTGCCGCTCGACGAAGAGGTCACTGTCAGCGGCAAGATCGATTGGTTCAACGGCCGCGCCTCCATGGTCCATCCCGATTACATCGTGAAGGCCAGCGAAGCCGAGAACCTGCCCCTCGTCGAGCCGATCTATCCGCTCACAGCGGGCCTTTCGCCGAAGACACTGCGCAAGATCATCGAAGCCGCACTGCCCCGCGCGCCGGAATTGCCGGAATGGATCGATCTCGCGCTCGCGCAGAAGCAGGGGTTGCCGACGATCGCGGACGCCTTCCACGGATTGCATGAACCACGCGACCCGTCGGATATCGACCCGCAGGCACCTGCCCGCCGCCGCCTCGCCTATGACGAGTTCCTGGCAGGCCAGTTGTCCCTGAGCCTGGTGCGCCAGCGCCTGCGCAAGGTGGCAGGCCAGCCGGTTCATCCGACAGGCCGGCTCAGCGCCCAAATCCTGCAGGCTCTGCCGTTCTCGCCGACATCGAGCCAAAATGCGGCGATTGCCGATATCCTGAAGGACATGGCCGGCGAGGATCGGATGCTGCGCCTGCTGCAGGGTGACGTCGGTTCCGGCAAGACGCTGGTCGCCCTCATGTCGATGGCGGCGGTCATCGAGAGCGGTGGCCAGGCGGTCCTGATGGCGCCGACAGAGATCCTCGCCCGTCAGCATTATGCAACGATCTCCAAATTTGCCGCCTCCGCCGGTCTAGGCATCGAGGTGCTGACCGGCCGCACCAAGGGGCGCGAGCGCGAAGATATCCTCGAAAGGATCGCATCCGGCGAGGCACAGATCATCATCGGTACTCACGCCCTCTTCCAGGACAGCGTCAACTACCGCAACCTGATGCTGGCCGTGGTCGACGAGCAGCATCGCTTTGGTGTGCACCAGCGCCTCAGACTGACGGCAAAGGGTATCACGCCGCACATGCTCGTCATGACGGCGACCCCGATCCCGCGAACCCTCGTGCTCGCAGCCTTCGGTGACATGGACGTCTCGAAACTGACGGAGAAGCCGGCCGGCCGGAAACCGATACAGACAATCACGGTTCCGACGGAACGCACCGGCGAGATCGTTGGCCGCCTGAACAGCGCCTTGGCGGAGGGCAAGAAGGCCTACTGGATCTGCCCGCTCGTCGAAGAGTCCGAGGAAAGCGATCTGATGTCGGTCGAAGAGCGTCATGCGACGCTGGTCTCGTCTATTGGCCCCGGCATCGGCCTGATCCACGGCCGCATGAGCGGCCCGGAAAAAGACGCCGTCATGATGGCCTTCAAGAATGGCGAGACCCGCCTGCTTGTCGCCACGACAGTGGTGGAAGTCGGCGTCGATGTTCCCGATGCGACAATCATGGTGATCGAGCATGCCGAACGCTTCGGCCTTGCGCAGTTGCATCAGCTTCGCGGCCGTGTCGGACGCGGCGACGAGGCCTCGACGTGCATCCTGCTCTACAAGGGACCGCTCGGAGAAACAGGCCACGCGCGCCTGTCGATCATGCGCGAGACCGAGGACGGCTTCCGCATCGCCGAGGAAGATCTGAAACTGCGCGGCGAAGGCGAACTGCTGGGCACGCGCCAGTCCGGAACGCCGGGCTTTCGCATCGCGAGCCTCGAGGCCCATGCCGATCTTCTGGAAATTGCACGCCGCGATGCGGCCTATCTGATCGAGCGCGATCCCGATCTCTCCAGCGAGCGCGGCCAGGCCGTCCGCACGCTGCTTTACCTGTTCCGCCGAGACGAAGCGATCCGCTTCCTGCACGCCGGCTGATAGCCGGTATCACCGATCGGTGAAAACAGCATTAGATACCGCTGCGCGACATCAGCCGCGCAGCGGTCCAATCCTTAGATCTGAGCGCCGCGAGCCTTCGTCGTGGCATCAAACGCCTTCCGGACATAGGCATCGCGCCCGTAGACATCGTCGAAGTACTGAACGACGCCGTCCTTGTTCGGCCATGCCGTGAAGTAGGCGATGTAGATCGGGAACTTCTGCGGCACCTGAACGGCGTGGTTCTTGCCGGTCGCAATTTCCTGGCCGATCTTCTCGACCGTCGTTCCGAGAACCGCCGCCGCCATGGCGCGCGGATCGGCGAGACGGACGCAACCGTGGCTGAGCGCCCGCATGTCGCGCTTGAAGAAGCTCTTCGAAGGCGTGTCATGCATGTAGATGGCATGCGCGTTTGGGAACAGGATCTTCAGCTCACCAAGCGCATTGTCACCGCTTGGTGGCTGACGCACGGAAATATTCGAGGTCGAACCGTACCAGTCGACGCTCGACGACGGAACCGCCTTGCCGCCGACGGCGACTTCGTAACCCATGCGATCAAGATAGTTCGGGTCGGAGCGCAGCTTCGGCAGCATCTCGTTGATGATGATCGACTGCGGAACGCCCCAGAACGGATTGAACTCGACCGTCTGGACCTGATCCTGGAAGAAGAAGGTCTGATGCGACGGCTGGCCGATCACCACCCGCATCGACAACTGTTCCTTGTTGTCGTTGTGATAGTAGACCATGTAGGCCGGCTGATTGATGAAGACGTAGCGCGAGCCGAGGTCGTTCGGCAGCCAGCGCGCCTGTTCCATGGCAACGACGAGCTTCTCGACCTTGGCGCCATTGCTGTCGCCGCCGGTCATGACACGAACGGTCGCCTGCCCGATCACGCCGTCCGGCTTCAGACCGCGCTCCTTCTGGAAAGCCTCGACCAGCGAGACGATCTCTGGCGAATACTCGGTGCCACCGGCATAGGACGAAAGTGTCGCTGCATTCTCGCTCTTCAGCGCAGCCGAACCGTGCTTGTCGATCGCCTTGACGATATTCGGGATCGCAGCGGATGTGTCGCCCGGACGCAGCAGGCCGCTGAGCTCGATCTTGATCGGCTGCTCGATGTGGCCCTCGCCCTGGAGCTTTGCCAGTTCGGCCTTCAACGCAGCAAATTGCGGACCATCAGGCGTGCGGCTGCCGAGATAGGCGCCGACATCGGGGCTCATCCGCGCCAGCTTCAGCACCGGATCGAGCTTCACTGTCTTGCGGGCGAAATCGTGATAGCCGGACAGCTTGTTCGGATCGACGCGCCCACGACCGGTATCCTGCACATAGGCGAGAACCTTGGCGGACAGCTCGAGTTCGAACTGCGTCAGCGCACGATCGCGCACAGCCGGATCGGGATTGGCCGGATCAACAGCCGGGGCGGTTACTGCGTAATCGGCAGGATCGAGGCCAACCGAGCCGACACCAGCCAGGAAGGCCATGGCGGCCTTGGCACGGTCGTTGATCTCAGTACCGCTCAGCCAGACAAGAGGGTTCTTCGCGTCGCTGTAATAGGTTTCGAGAGCCTTTGCGACCTCGACCGGCGCGCGCACCTTGGCCTCGATCAGATAGCGGCGCTGCACGCTGGGAGCAGGCTGCGCGTCGCCGGTGGCAGCCACGACGGCGCCGGTCACGACGGGATCAGTGAACTTTCCGGTATCGACGAACCGCATCGCGTCCGGCTTGTAGGTATAGTACTGCGGTGACGAAACCTTCGGCAACGGCGCGGACGGCGACTGCTCAACCATCGGCGGCATGGTCGGCGCCGGATTGATGATCGTGCTCTGGGTACGGGCGCGATCGCCGCGGATCATGTCCATCAGCGTATAGGCATGCGCCGGCGTCACTCCGAAGGCCGCAGCGCCGCAGGACAATGCGAGTGCGGAAACCGCACCTTTGAAGAAGAATTTCATGCTTTTTCCAGTCCCAGTGTCATGCTTGTCTTAAATCATGGGCAAGAGCCCAGTTCAGAACTCGTCTTATCCCGGCGCCAGCCGGTCACATGGCAGAAAGCAGCCAGCATCGCCAGCCTCGAAGAATTCGACCTTCGGTAACGCAGCACAGCCGCCGCCAGAACTCAATTCACACAAAATTATGAAATTATTGGTTAATTTTTTACTCTATTTTCGCATCCGGACACAGTTGCCAAAAAGACGCTGGACTATAAAAACTCTGACGTGGCGCAAATGCCACGGCGGATTTTGGCGCCATAACATGACTTCAATATTCATATTTCAATTTCTCCCAGTTTTCTTGGCGCCGTTTCAGACTTATAAGACCGCATCTCGCATTGCAGACGCGTAAGAAAGGCTCGGCCATGACCTCCACCCGCACCGAAACCGATACATTCGGCCCGATCGAAGTTGAGAACGACAAGTATTGGGGAGCGCAGGCGCAGCGCTCGCTCGGGAACTTCAAGATTGGCTGGGAAAAGCAGCCCGCATCGATCGTTCGCGCCCTCGGCGTCGTCAAGCAGGCAGCCGCTCGCACGAACATGGCGCTTGGCCAGCTTTCGCCAGAAATCGGCAACCCCATCGTCGCGGCCGCCCAGGAAGTCATCGACGGCAAGCTCAATGAGCACTTCCCGCTCGTCGTCTGGCAGACCGGCTCCGGCACCCAGTCGAACATGAATGCCAATGAAGTGATCTCCAACCGCGCGATCGAGATGCTCGGCGGCGTGATGGGCTCCAAGAAGCCCGTTCATCCAAACGATCACGTCAACATGAGCCAGTCGTCGAACGACACCTATCCGACGGCGATGCACATCGCCTGCGCCGAGCAGATCGTTCGCCACTTGCTCCCGAGCCTGAAGCACCTGCACGCTGCGCTCGACATGAAAGTCACCGAATTCAGCCACATCATCAAGATCGGCCGCACGCATACGCAGGATGCGACGCCACTGACGCTCGGCCAGGAATTTTCAGGCTATGCGGCGCAGGTCGGCTCCGCGATCAAGCGCATCGAACTGACACTGCCGGGTCTCTGCGAACTGGCGCAGGGCGGTACCGCCGTCGGCACCGGCCTCAACGCCCCTGTCGGCTTTGCCGAGAAGGTCGCGGAAGAGATTGCCGCAATCACCGGCCTGCCCTTCGTGACGGCTCCGAACAAGTTCGAGGCGCTGGCCGCCCACGACTCGATGGTCTTCAGCCATGGCGCCATCAACGCAGCCGCCGCCGCGCTCTTCAAGATCGCCAACGACATCCGCCTGCTGGGCTCCGGCCCGCGCGCCGGCCTCGGCGAACTGGCCCTGCCGGAAAATGAACCCGGCTCCTCCATCATGCCGGGCAAGGTCAACCCGACGCAGTGCGAAGCACTGACCCAGGTCTGCGTCCACATCTTCGGCAACAACGCCGCGCTTACCTTTGCCGACAGCCAGGGCCACTTCGAGCTCAACGTCTACAATCCGATGATGGCCTACAATTTCCTGCAGTCCGTACAGCTGCTCGCCGATGCCGCGGTCTCCTTCACCGACAATTGCGTCGTCGGCATCGAGGCTCGCGAGGACAACATCAGGAAGGGCGTCGAGAATTCGCTGATGCTGGTCACCGCCCTGAACGGCAGGCTCGGCTACGACATCTGCGCCAAGATTGCCAAGACCGCCCACAAGAATGGCACGACGCTTCGCGAGGAAGCCGTCGGCGGCGGCTATCTGACGAACGAGGAGTTCGACCAGTATGTCCGCCCGGAAACCATGATCGGCCCGAAGTAAAGCCACTTCCGACCTCGATCAGCAATCGACACCGCCGCATCTGCGGCGGTGTTTTTAACGATTTTCATGACTAAAACAGACTAGTTTTAGAATTATTGCAATTGCGAAGACGCCCGAATAGACCATCTGCGATTTCGGTCCGCATGAAAGGTCCTTCGATGGCTGACGATCTTTTCCCCCTCAGCAAAGACTCCACCCAATACCGCAAGATCAGCAGCGACTACGTCTCTGTCGACAGCTTCAAGGGACAGGATATCCTGACCGTCGAGCCGGAAGGCATCCGCCTGCTTGCCGAAACGGCCTTTGCCGACATCAACCATCTCCTGCGGCCCGGCCACCTGAAGCAGCTCGCCTCGATCCTCGAAGATCCTGAAGCGACCGACAACGATCGCTTCGTTGCTTATGACCTTCTGAAGAACGCAAACATCGCAGCTGGCGGCATCCTGCCGATGTGCCAGGACACGGGCACGGCGATCATCATGGGCAAGAAAGGCCGCCGCGTCTGGACAGAAGGTGAGGATTACTCGTCTCTCGCCAAGGGTGTCATGGACGCCTACGAGAAGAAGAACCTGCGTTATTCGCAGCTCGCGCCGATCAAGATGTTCGAGGAAAAGAACACCAAGAACAACTTGCCGGCACAGATCGACATCTACGAGGAAGGCACTGATAGCTATGACTTCCTGTTCGTCGCCAAGGGCGGCGGCTCGGCCAATAAGACCTTTCTCTATCAGGGCACCCCATCGCTTCTGACCCATGACCGGATGATCGACTTCCTCAAGGAGAAGATCCTGACGCTGGGTACGGCAGCCTGTCCCCCCTACCATCTGGCGATCGTCATCGGCGGCACCTCGGCCGAGATGAACCTGAAGACCGTCAAGCTCGCCTCGACCCGTTACCTCGACGACCTTCCGACTGAAGGCTCCGAAAGCGGCCACGCCTTCCGCGACATCGAGATGGAGAAGGAAATCCACAAGCTGACGCAGCAGATGGGCGTCGGCGCGCAGTTCGGCGGCAAGTATTTCTGTCACGACGTCCGCGTCATCCGCCTGCCCCGCCACGGCGCCTCGCTGCCGATCGGCCTCGGCGTCTCCTGTTCCGCCGACCGCCAGGCAAAGGGCAAGATCACCCGCGACGGCATTTTCGTCGAGCAGTTGGAGACGGATCCCTCCAAGTACATGCCTGAGATCGACGAGTCGAAGCTCTCGGATTCGATGGTTCGCATCGATCTGAACCAGCCGATGCCGGCAATCCTGGCCGAACTCAGCAAGCATCCGGTCAAGACCCGGCTGTCGCTGACCGGCACCATCATTGTTGCCCGCGACCTTGCCCACGCCAAGATCCGCGAGCGGCTGGAGAAGGGCGAAGGCATGCCCGAATACATGAAGAACCATCCGGTCTATTACGCCGGCCCCGCCAAGACGCCTGCCGGCTACGCCTCCGGCTCCTTCGGCCCGACCACGGCCGGCCGCATGGACAGCTATGTCGACCAGTTCCAGTCTTTCGGCGGTTCGATGGTGATGCTCGCAAAGGGCAATCGCTCTCGCGCAGTGCGCGAGGCCTGCAAAAAGCATGGCGGCTTCTATCTCGGCTCGATCGGCGGACCGGCCGCGCGCCTCGCACAGGACTGCATCAAGAAGGTCGAGGTTCTCGAATACCAGGAACTCGGCATGGAAGCCGTCTGGAAGATCGAGGTTGAAGACTTCCCGGCCTTCATCGTCACCGACGACAAGGGCAACGACTTCTTCCAGGAATTCAACCTGGGCTGACCTGCCTCAAAACCTCGCCGCGGCGCCTGACAGGTGACCGCGGCGCCTTTCTACCGGCGTTCCTGCAACGCGGCATCGGCACCAGCGCGGCCGAAACAATCCGCAAGAAGTGCGGCTTTCTCATATTTTTTCTTCTTCTACTCGCCTAACGCGCGACCCGATTTTCGATATCCGGAAAATCCAAGATATAAATCAGTGAGATAAGAAGACGTCATCGTTTCATGAAAAAACTTACATGTAATCTCTGGTATATCCTCCCTTAATCATTTCCCAAGAAATGAAGAGTAAAAAATTAAAGACTGCTTTTAAGAGTTTCCAAGAGGAGTAGCCGGATGACGACGGCTGTGGCGCCAAAGACCCAGGTTCCCGACGTGGCGAGCCAAATTACCTTTGCCATGCGCTCCATGGGTATCGCGCCTATTCCCCGGAACTACGAGCTCTTCTACGAAGCCTATATCGGCTCCAACCCGGCATTGACCCGCGATCTTGCTGCCCTCGGCAACCACGCCACGCAGGAAGAACTCGACGAACTCGGCGCACAGTATTTCACGCACAGCCCGGCCCGCGTCTTCGACGACGCTCACACGCGCATCGTCGCCGAACTGGAAACTCTGCTGAAGGTGCTCCGGCAGGAGCAGACGTCGCTCGAGAGCTACAACAAGCTGCTCGGCGAAACCTACAACCGCATCAACTCGAAGAACACGACAAGCGCCGAAATCATCCAGAACGCGCTGACGCTCCTGAGCGAGGCCACGGGCGATACGATGGCACACGGCGAGAAGACCGTGGAGAACGTCGTTCAGCGCTCGCAGGAAATGGATCAGGTCCGCAAGGAACTCGACGAATACAAGCGCATCGCCAATACGGACTCGCTGACGCGTCTCGCCAATCGCCGCGCCTTCGACGACCGTCTGGCCGCCGTGTTCAACAATCCGATGATGCGCCCGATAAGCGCTCTCGTTCTTGCCGACATCGACAACTTCAAGAAGATCAACGACACCTACGGCCACCCGGTCGGTGACAAGATCCTCGCGACGGTCGCTTCCGTCATTCGCGCCAACGTTCGCCGGGATATCTTCGTCGCCCGTACTGGCGGCGAAGAATTCGCTCTCATCATCGAAGGCAACACTGCCGAGGAGGTGATGGGCATGGCGGAACGGATCCGCCGCACGTTGGAAACGACCCCCTTCACCAACTCCCGCACTAGGATCAATTACGGTCCGGTCACCGTATCCGTCGGCGTCTGCATGGCATCCTATGCCGCCGATGCCGGAGAGCTCTATCACAAGGCTGACGTCGCCCTTTATGGCGCAAAGAACTCCGGCCGCAACTGCAGCGTCCTCTTCGAAGACGGCATGCAGAAAGACTTCACGAAGAGCTGGCTGATCTACAAGGGCTGAGCCTCAAGACATACAGGTCGATAGCCGGTCGTATCACGCGGCCGGCTTTGTCGTATCTGGTTGGTGCGATTTACCACATCGTCTTGGCCGCCCGCTCGGGCCATTCGCGATCATACGTCTCGTAATCGAAATCGCCCGTCGCCGCCTTCAGCATCAAGCCGGGGGTCGGCAGGCTTTTCGGATCGATGAATGTTTCGGGATTCCAGAGCTCGGAACGGATCAGCGCCCGGGCGCACTGGAAGTAGACCTCGTCGATCGCGATGACGATCACGGTGCGCGGATGCTTGCCGTCCATCTCGAAGCTGGAAAGGACGGCTTCGTCGTTCGTCACGACCCCGCGCCCGTTGATGCGCATCGTCGTGTTCGAGCCGGGAATGAGAAACATCAGCGCCAGGCGTGGGTCACGCACGATATTGGAGAGCGAGTCGACACGGTTGTTGCCGCGCCAATCTGGCATGTGCAGCGTTCGGTCATCAACGATGCGCACCACGCCGCCGATATCGCCGCGCGGCGAACAGTCTAGGCCCTCCGGGCCAACCGTTGCGAGCGCCACGAAAGGCGACGCCTCGATCATCTCGCGATAGAGGGGCGTCAGGTAGTCCGTCACCTTGGCAACCGATGCCTGCGTCAACCCGCCGGCATAGATCGCCGCGAGCTCTTCCACCGTCTCAATGATCTTCATGGTCGTCCTGCCGCGTTGTTCAGGTGGCCCTTAGCCGCCTAAGGTGACGCTACAATGACATACGCCGCGCGGGAAGATCGAACAGAGGTACGACCTCTGCATCCCGGGCAGAATCGTCACCTCTCAGAAACTCCGTGATCGTCTCGAGCACGGGCGGAGCAGCAACAATTCGCCGGTGGCCGAATCCGTTCGCCCAATGCAGCTGGACGTCATCGCCAGCCGCCGCATAACGCCGGGCGTGATCGGCGCTCACTTCCTTGTCGTCTTCCGCGTGTACGATCATGACCGGCCTCCTGAGGTGACCTGCCGCAGCACTCGCGTCGAACTCCTCAAGTCTCCGACCGGTGATACGGTGAACTTCGCTCTCAAGCGCCTGCTGCGCCGGCCGCCGAAGCCCGATCATCTTGCCGAAATCCTTGAATAGCCAGTGCATTTCGCTTGGAGAACCGATCAGCACGAGCTTTTCCGGCAGGACGGCCGGAACTGCCGGCAACATGCCCGCAGCGGCCACCATCAGGGCAGCACCGCCGAAGGAATGGCCGATGGCGGCGTCGAATGCGCCGAACCGACGTTCAGCCGCTGCGATCGCCTTGACGGCCATGCCCATATGGAGCATTCGGCCTTTGGCGCGTCCGTGCCCGGGGAAGTCGACCGCAATCACCTCCGCACCGGTTGCCGCCAGTGTCTCGACAATATCCGCCATATAGGCGCTACCAGAACCCCACCCATGCGTCACCAGATAGCGTGCACGCCGCCCGCGCGCCCCCCCGTTCAGACGATAGGCATATGCTTGTCCGCCGCCCTCAATCGCCATTGTGAAGCGCTCGGCACCGGCAAGCTTCGCCATGCCCGCAGCATGCGCCGCTTTTGCCTTCTCTCCCTTCGGCGTCGAGGACGGCGTCATGCAGAACAGCCGGAAGGCCGCTTTTCCTGCCATGCGCGGCGAAACCGACTGCAACAGGGAAAATCCGAGGCGGGTGACCTTCAGCGCAAAGTTTGCCATAGTGGGAATCCAATAATGTTCAACACTGAACAATAAAGTACAACGATGAACAAAAATCAATCCCTACCCTGGGATCATCCGCGTTTTCGCAGCTGGATCGCCGTCGCCCGCGCCTGCCAGCTCATGCAGCAGTCCCTTGGTCGCTCACTTGCCGAACTCGATATCAAGACCCCGCATCTCGACATCCTGATCAACGTCTACCGGTTCGAAGGCATTTCCCAGCAGGAGCTTGCCCGCAAGCTCCTCGTCGGGCGCTCGAACATGAGCATGCTGCTGCCGCAGATGGAAAAGCGTGGGCTGATCGAGCGGCGCGGCGACGAGAAGGACAAGCGCGTTCTGCGGCTTTTCCTGACCGCGGAAGGTCGGGACGTCACCGAAAAGGCCATGGTCATCCAGACCGATCTGATCGAGCGCGTGCTGTCTCCGGAGCCGATCGAGCAATGCATGGCCATGGCGGAATCCATGGAACGGATTACCCGCGTACTGCAAAAGGATCTCGTCGACGACGACGATGTGTCCTAGTGGACCGTGTGACCGGCGGTCTGCCCCGCGAGGGACTTATACTCCCACGCGGCGACGACGATAAGAACAGCCGCTGCGAGCATGCCAGCCAGATAGAGCTCGATGAACGGTGCGACAAAGGCAAGCAGGATGAGCAGCACCAGGCCGCCAAGATGCGAGAGCGGCAACCGTCCGCTGGTCGCCCCCTTGAACCAGAGATTGCCGGCAAGGAAGAGCCCTGATCCACCGAACACCGAAGCGATGACGCCGATATTGCCGGTCTCGTGCGGATGCGAAAACATGAATTCGACCGCGACGGCATGAACGATGATGCCGGCCAGGATCGGGATATGGGCATAGGTAAACGCCTGGCGCGCGAGGCTTCCGGGCGCCTCCTCATGTTCGATGCGATGCGCGGCCCGTTCGTGGCCGAAACGGAAATACAGCCACCACATGGCGACCGTGCCGACGAACCCTGTGGCGAAAACCACCGCCGTCAGGCCTGAAAACGGCAACTCCGAAAAGGTACGGCCCGAAACGAGGATCGCTTCGCCAAGGCAGATGATGACGAAGAGCGCGCAGCGCTCGGCCATATGCGCCCCTGACACGTCCCAGTCCGACGCGGTCGACTTGCCAAGTCCCGGCACGAAGAAGCCGCTCGCCGGCCCCGTATATTCGATTGCGAGGGCAATCAGCCAGGCAATCAGCCGCGCTTCATGCTCAAGGAACCCACCGGCGATCCAGAAGACACCGGAAACGATCAGCCACGTGCTGATGCGCAGGAAGTTGCGATAGTTCGAGGGACTCGCGTGTTTGACCGCATAGGCCGTGAACAGCGACCGGCCGACCTGCATCAGTACGTAGGCGCCGGCGAAAAGCAGGCCCTTCTCGCCGAAGGCTTCCGGAATCGACGCGGAGAGAACGAGGCCAAGCAGCATGAGTACCACGAGCATGCCGCGAACGGCCGTCTTTTCCGGGTCGAGCCAGTTGGTGACCCAGGCCGTGAAGATCCACACCCACCAGACCGCAAAGGTCATCAGTCCCGCTTCGAGCGCGCCAAGCAGCGTGTAGTGAGCTGCCAGGGCATGAGATAGCTGGGAGATCGAGAAAACGAAGACGAGGTCGAAAAACAATTCGAGGAAGGTGACCCTGCTGCCCCCCGGACTGCCCTTGACGCGCAGCCAGTTCCGTTTGCCCGTTCCTACCATGCATTTCCCCTTCAGCAGTTGATGATCAGCGCGGCTTCTCTGAGGTATCGCGATTCATGCCCTTTTCGCGCAACTCTTCTTCATAGGCGGCAAAAAGCTCTTCGCCGCGCTCGCCGAGTTCACGCAGATAGGTCCAGGTAAAGATGCCGGTATCATGCATGTCGTCGAAGCCGATCCGAACGGCATAGTTGCCGGTCGGCGTCAGAGAGATGATCGCGACATTGCGCTTTCCGGGCACCGTCACCTTCTGGCCGGGCCCATGCCCCTGCACTTCCGCCGATGGCGAAAGCACGCGCAGCATCTCCGCCGGGAGATCGAAACGCGTCTCGTCGTTGAATGTCACGGCCAGGTGTTGCCGGTCTTTCGAAACTCTGAGTTCGGTTGGCCAGATATCGCTCATGATCCCATTCCCCTTCAAATCACGAGTAGGCAATGCCGCTTGGCGAGGCAAGCGCAATTTGCCGCTTCCAAAGGCGTTTCCCTTGACGCAGCAATGACCTATACGCACATTAGTAGCATTGCGGAGGCATTCGTGAACAGCAACGTCGGAACGACAGGCAACGCATCGCCGCTGGTTGCAGAGGCGAGACCGATGATCGACCCGTTCAAACGGGCCGTGACCTATCTGCGTGTCTCCGTCACCGACCGCTGCGACTTCCGCTGCACCTATTGCATGGCCGAGCACATGACCTTCCTGCCGAAGCAGGAATTGCTGACGCTCGAGGAGTTGCACCGGCTCTGTTCCGCCTTCATCGCCAAGGGCGTCCGCAAGCTCAGGCTCACCGGCGGCGAGCCGCTGGTGCGCAAGAACATCATGTATCTGGTGCGCGAGCTCGGCAAAGAGATCGGCTCCGGCCTCGACGAGTTGACGCTGACCACCAACGGCTCGCAGCTCTCGCGCTTCGCCGACGAGCTCTATGCGGCAGGTGTCCGCCGCATCAACGTCTCGCTCGATACGCTCGATCCCGACAAGTTCCGGCAGATCACCCGCTGGGGCGACTTCCACAAGGTGATGGAAGGGATCGATGCCGCGCAGAAGGCCGGCCTGAAGATCAAGCTCAACGCGGTGGCGCTGAAGGATTTCAACGACGCCGAGATGCCCGCGATGATCCGTTTCGCGCATGGCCGCGGCATGGACCTGACCGTCATCGAGACCATGCCGATGGGCGAGATCGAGGAAGACCGGACCGATCGCTACCTGCCGCTGTCGAAGCTGAGAGCCGATCTCGAAGAACAGTTCACCTTCTCCGACATCGGCTACCGCACCGGCGGCCCGGCCCGTTATGTCGAGGTCAAGGAAACCGGCGGCCGGCTCGGCTTCATCACCCCGATGACCCATAATTTCTGCGAGAGCTGCAACCGCGTGCGGCTGACCTGCACCGGCACGCTCTATATGTGCCTCGGCCAGAACGACGCCGCCGACCTGCGCGCTGCCGTGCGCGCCACCGAAGACGATGGGCTGCTCTATGCGGCGATCGACGAGGCAATCTCGCGCAAGCCGAAAGGCCACGATTTCATCATCGACCGTACCCACAACCGCCCGGCCGTCGCCCGCCATATGAGCGTCACCGGCGGGTGACGCCCACTGAATCAAGCAGATCAGGTCCGGTTGATCGAGACCCCACCGTCGGCCAGCATCGACGTGCCGGTCACGAAGCTTGACATGTCCGATCCCAGGAACAGTGCTGCCTTGGCGATTTCTTCCGGCTGCGCCAGCCGCTTCAGCGCGTGCAGGCCATGGATGAAGGCGACCAGCTGCATATCCGGGTTTTCGAAGTTCGCCGGGTTCAGCGCGGTATCCGTGCCGCCAGGCAACAGCGCGTTGACGCGGATGTTCTTCGGCCCGAGTTCGGCGGCAAGGACCTGTACCAGACCGGTCAGCCCTGCCTTGCTTGCGGCATAGGCACCCATACCCGGCATTCCCGCCGTGTGGCCGACGAAGGTCGAGGTAAAGACGATCGATCCGCCGCCGCGGGCAATCATTGCCGGCACCTGATATTTCGCCGCCAGGAACGCGCTGGTCAGGTTGACCGCCAGCATTTCGTTCCAGCCTTCGAGGGAAAGATCGGCGACAGGCGCCGACTCGCCCGTCCCCCCGGCATTGTTGAACGCGACATCGAGGCCGCCGAAGCGCTCGACAGCCACCTCGACCAGCCGTCTGTTCAACGCCTCGTCGCGCACGTCGCCGGCAACGGCCACCGCCTCGCCGCCCGCATCGGCGATCTCTTCGACCAGCATGCCGAGTTCGGCCTCGCGCCGCGCTGCCACGACCAGCCGTGCACCCTCCGCAGCAAAGAGCTTGGCCGCAGCCCGGCCAATGCCGGAGCTTGCGCCGGTTATGATCGCAACCTTGCCATCCAGATATCTCATGTCGGAACCTCCACTTGTTGTTGGCGGTCCTCCAGATCTCAGACATCGTCAGCGGCAGCCACCCGTTTCCTGTCGCCGGCTTGCGCACAACTGCATCATTGTGCACTGCGCAATCGAATTATGGCGATTGTGGCTTTCGATTGATTCCCTTCGCAACCGGCAGCTTCTAAAAGGAGTTGTACGAGAATCGGAATATCGACATGCCGCGGTCCCGCAACACCCAGGGCGCCATCTACATGAGTTCGGCCATGGCCGGATTTTCCTGCAGCGACGCACTTTCCAAGTCAGTCATCGTCTACATGAACGCCGGCCAGATCATGTGCCTGCGCGGTCTCTTCACCAGTGTGCTCGTCTACGCGATCGCCCGCTACATGGGGGCGTTGCGCTCATGGCGCGTCGTGCTGAAGCCTATGGTCTTCGTCCGCGTCGTCTGCGAGGTTCTGGCAGCCGTGACTTACATTACAGCGCTCGGAATGATGCCGATCGCCAATGCTTCCGCCATTCTTCAATCGCTGCCGCTCGTCGTCACCTTCGGTGCAGCGCTGTTCTTTTCCGAGCCAGTCGGCTGGCGCCGCTGGCTGGCGATCGTCGGAGGATTGCTTGGCGTGTTGATCATTATCCGCCCCGGCGCGGAAGGCTTCACGATGGCAGCGCTGCTCTGCGTCGCCAGCGTACTCGTGACTGCCGGCCGCGATCTCGCCACGCGTGGCATCGGCCCGGAAATTCCCTCGCTGATGATCACCGTCGTGACAGCCGTCTCGGTGACGATCATCGGCGCCTTGCTGACCCCTGTCCTCGGCGGATGGCAACCCGTCAGCGGAATCGTGCTCTCGCACCTTCTGCTCGCCGCCATTCTTGTCCTGGTCGGCTATCAGTCCGTCATCATGGCGATGCGCACGGGCGAGATTTCCTTCGTTGCACCACTCCGCTACACCAGCCTGATCTTCTCGGCTGTGCTGGGCTTCATCTTCTTTGCGGAGGTGCCTGACTTCTGGACCCTGATCGGTGCTGCTGTCGTCATAGCGTCCGGCCTCTACACGTTCTATCGTGAGGCAAAACGTCATGTGCCGCCGGTCGCCCAGGAGTCCGAGCCGAGAACACCCGTCTGAGGCAAACATGAACGATTTTACATTGAACAGATCCACCATTCCGGGTGTCGTGCTGGCAGGTGGCCGCTCGTCCCGCATGGGCCGCGACAAGGCCTCCGTGGCGCTCGGCGGGCGCTCGCTGCTCACGCGCGTGCTCGATCAGCTCGCGCCACAGGTATCCTCGATCGCTGTCAACGCCGACGCGATACCGGAAAATTGCAGCCAGCGGTTCATTCCTGATATAATCCCCGGCAAGGCTGGGCCAATGGCCGGCATTCACGCGGCGATGGCCTACGGCGCAACCCTTGGGGACGCGACGCACGTGATCACGGTTTCCGTCGACAGCCCATTTTTCCCGCACGACCTCGTCGACTGGCTCGCCGCTGCAATCGACACGCCCGAGAAGATCGCCATTGCCACCTCGGAGGGCCGCAGCCACCCGGTATTCGGACTTTGGCCTGTGGCGCTGGCCGACGATCTCAGCTCATGGATCGCCACCGACGAGAAACGGCGCGTGCGGGACTTCCTCTTGCGTCATGACGTTGCGGAAGTCGCCTTCCCGCTACGTCCGACGCGTGCCAGCCTTCTCGATCCGTTCTTCAACGTCAATACGCCAGACGATCTCGCCGAGGCGGAACGCTGGCTGAAGGTACTCGCATGATGAACAAGCCGAAGGTCTTTGGCATCGCAGGCTGGAAGAACTCGGGCAAGACCGGCCTCGCTGTCCGTCTCGTCGAGGAATTCACCCGCCGCGGCTACAGCATCTCGACCATCAAGCACGCCCACCACGATTTCGACATCGACAAGGTCGGAGCCGACAGCTATCGTCACCGCCAGGCTGGCGCGCACGAGGTCACCATCGTTTCCGGCACGCGCTACGCCATCATGCATGAACTGCGCGGAGCCCCGGAGCCGAGCTTCGAGGAAATCCTCTCCCGTCTGGCGCCCTGCGACCTTGTGCTGATCGAAGGCTACAAGCGCGAGCAGATCCCGAAGATCGAGGCCCGGCGTCTGGAGGCGGCCAACCGCGAGCCCCTGGCCCCGAGCGATCCGTTCATCTCCGCAATCGCCGCCGACCATCCTGTCGCCGAAGCCTTCCTTCCGGTGTTTGATCTCAACGACACATCGGCGATCGCCGATTTCATTGCCGCGATCGTGGAATTACCCGCGAAGTAACCGGCCGAAACGAAAAAAGCCGCCGGTCTCCCGGCGGCTTTCAATGCGTGCTGCAGCGGCTTAGTTGCGCGAAGCGACCGGACGCACCAGCGCCGTGACACGGCGGATGGTGACGCGGCGGTTCTCCTGGTTCGGCCCTTGCGTGTTGACCTTCAGGTAACGCTCGCCATAGCCCTGCGTCGCAAGGTTTTCCGGCGGAATGCCATAGACGTCGGTCATGACATTGGCGACCGATTCCGCGCGCTGGTCTGACAGGACCAGGTTGCTCTGGTCGGATCCGACAGCATCCGTGTGACCTTCGATCAGGAAGGTTTCCGACGGATCCTTTCGCAACACCTCGTTGATCGCGTCAGCCACCTTGCGCAGCGACCGCGCCTGGCTCATCGGGATCTCCGAGCTACCCGTTGCAAAGGTGATGGTATCGAGGTCGATACGGCGCACCTTGTCACGGATACGGGCCGAATACTTCACCTCGTCGAGAGAGTAGACGCGCTCGACTGGCTCGACCGGCGGCTCGCGCAGGAAGTCGTAGTAGTCGCGATCGTCGTCGCTGCTCGTGTCCATGATGTAGTCGCGCAGCGGAATACGAAGACGCATCGGCGGCAGGTCCGCACCCGGATCCTCGAAATAGCTGCGATCCGGATCGTCATAGAGCTCAGGCGAGTAGTAGAGCACCGACTCACGACCGCGATTGTCGATACGCGAGCGCTGGATGATGTCGCCGTAGCGGTTACGAACAGTCACGATCTGGTAGCCGTCGCGGTCGATCGTCTCGCGGTAGCGGTCACGTGGCAGCTGCTCGTAGATCGGCCGTTCGCCATCCCTGAGGAAGCGGCGGTCGTCGTCGCCACGCACGTAGGTCTGGTTGTTGAACTGGATGATGACGCGGTTGTCGTTGCCGCGCTGGCCGAACTGCGCGCCATCGGGCCGTTCGAACTGCGGGCGACGATCAAGGCGCTCGCCCTGTTCGCTGGTAACCGCCTCGATCTTGATCGGCGGGCGTCTTTCGCCGCTCGGAGCAATCTGCGCGTCGGCGTCCGACTTCGGAACGCGAATCTGCTGTTCCTGGCCACGCTGCCTGTCGCGGTCGCGGCGGGACTGGATGCCACCGGAACGATCTGCATCCTTGTCGCTGTCGAGAACGGCGGCACCGTTTTCAACAGGAAGAACGACCGTTTCCGTGCTCTTGCTCGGATCGGCGGCGATCTCCTTGCGACGCTCGAGTTCCTTCGGTGTAATCTTTTCCGGTGCCGGGATTGCCTGCTCGGCCTGGCCGGCTGCTGCCGGTGGCTGTGCGGTAGCGTCACCATTCGGCTGCGCTGCCGGAACCTGTTGTCCCTGCTGCGCGTCGGCGGGCTGTTCGGCATTGGCTGGAGCCTGCTCGGCCGCCGGCTTTTCGTCAGGCAGCGGCGGCTTCTCGCCACCAGGTGCAGCCTGTTCGGCGGGCTTCTGACCCTCGGGCTGGGCCTGCGGCGCCTCCGCGGCGGTCGGCTTCTTGCGTGGCTTTACGGGCTGCTCACCCTCAGCTGCGGCAGGCGCCTTCGCACCAGGCTGGGCTTCACCCTGCGGCTCTGCTGCCTGCTGAGCCGGCTGCTCGGCCTGCGGCTGAGCTTCCTGCTGCTGTTGCTTGTCCCGCTTGTTGCCGCGCGGCTTCTGCTGCTGCTCGGCCGGCTGCTCCTGTGTCGGGGCTGCCTGTTCCTGCTGCGGGGCGGCTGGTTCGGCCTGCGGGGCCGCCTCTTCGGCGGGCTGGCGCTTCTTGCGCGGCTTTTCTGCCGGCGCTTCCTGCTGCGGAGCGGCCTGCTCGGCCTGCGGGGCAGCTTCCTCTACCTGCTGACGCTTCTTGCGCGGCTTCTCGGCTGGGGCCTCCTGCTGCGGAGCAGCCTGTTCGGCCTGCGGTGCAGCTTCTTCAGCGGGCTGCCGCTGACGGCGCGGCTTTTCTGCCGGTGCTTCCTGTTGCTGCTGCTGCGGAGCGGCTTCCTCGGCTGCCGGCTCACGCTGACGGCGCGGCTTCTCGGCAGGCGCTTCCTGCTGGGCCGGCTGCTCTGCAGCTGGCGCCTGCGGCTGTTCTGCTGGAGCCTGCTGTTGCTCGCCGCCTTCCGGCTGCTGCTTGTGGCGCTTCTTCAGCAATTCTTCTTCCGACTGTCCGTCGGGGGCGGCTTCCTGCGCTACCTCGATCCCGGCTGCAGCCGGTGCCGTGCGCACCTGTTCAACTGCCGAAGCCGCAGCCATGGCATGCACGGGCTGCAAGGCCATGGAGAGCGACAAAAGCGGAAAGGCGGCACTGGCAAACAATCTGGATTTCATTCCCATAGGGGCTCCTCGTATGTTCTTCTTATTTCGGCACAGTCGTACTGCGAGCACATAACAACGTGACGGTCGCAAATGACCTGCGTCCGGTTTTGTTCCATGCATTCTTAGGAACTGCCCCATTAACCCGTTATGAATAAGGCAGACTGCAATTGTTCATGTTTGCCACAGTTTCCAACCCTCAAAGCGCTTCGATTCCAGTTGCAATTTTAGAAAAAAAAGATTGAGTATCGCGCCAAGGCGCTGCACCGCGACGCCCCATACTGGCCGCCGACGCAAAACCAAAAATACGTGGCGGCCACCAACAGAGAGGACTCTTATGCGTATCTCCACCCGTATTCTCGCCGCCGCCTCCGTCGCCGCGATGTCTCTTTTCGCTGGTGCCGCAATGGCTGATGGCGAGAAGTATGTTATCGGCACCGACTCGACATACCCCCCCTTCGAATATGTCGACGCCAGCGGCCAGTTCCTTGGATTCGACATGGACATCGCTCGCGCACTCTGCACGCAGATGAAAGCCGAATGCACCATCGTCAGCAGCGATTGGGATGGCATCATCCCGGCACTGCAGGCCAAGAAGTTCGACATGATCATCTCGTCCATGTCGATCACGCCGGAGCGTTCGAAGCTCGTCGACTTCACCAACAAGTACTACAACACCCCACCGGCGATCGCCGTCCCCAAGGACTCGACCGTCACCGACGTTGCAGGACTGAAGGGCAAGACGATCGGCGCCCAGACCTCCACCACGCACGCGAACTATGCTGAAAAGCACCTCGCGGATACCGAACTTAAGCTCTATCCCACCGCGGACGAGTACAAGCTCGACATCACCAACGGACGCGTCGACGCCGTCATCGACGACGTTGTCGTTCTGTCGCAGTGGGTCAAGTCCGATGCCGGCGCATGCTGCAAGATCCTGACGACGCTGCCCGTCGACAAGGAAATCAACGGCGTAGGCGCAGGTATTGCCGTCCGTCAGGGCGACAACGAGCTTCGCGAAAAGCTCAACAATGCGATCGCCGCGATCCGCGCCGATGGCACCTACAAGAAGATCCAGGACAAGTACTTCGACTTCAACGTTTACGGCGACTGATAATTTCTGTAGGCCGCTAACAAAGGTGATGGCGGAAGGCTTGCCCTTCCGCCATTTTTGTTTGACATAGTTGGAAAGAGCAAAACGGCAAAAGCCGTGAGGGGAAAACTGGTATGGGCGGATTATTTTCCGCGCTGGGCTCGTTGTGGGCCTGGATAGGATATATTTTCGATCCGCTCTGCGGACCGGCAGGGCTTTTCACTTGGTTCGGTTCCTCCACGATATTGGCCTGCGGCGACACCGGCTGGGGCGACGAAATCGCGGCGGGGCTGAAGGTTACCGTAGCGGTCGCCATCGTCACCTTGCCGATCGGCCTCGTCATCGGCTTTCTGGTAGCGCTCGGACAGCAATCGGAAGAAAAGTCGGTCCGGCTTGCCGCCGGCATCTACACAACGATCTTTCGCGGCCTGCCTGAGCTGCTGACGCTCTTCATCATCTACTACGGCATGCAGATCCTCATCCAATCCGCGCTGTCGTCGCTTGGATATGACGGCCGAATCGAGATCAATGCATTTCTGGCCGGCGTCATCGCCCTCTCGGTTGTCTTCTCGTCATACTGTTCCGAGGTTCTGCTGTCGGCCTTCCGCGCGATCCCGAAAGGACAGTACGAGGCTGGCGATGCGCTTGGTTTCCATCGTGGCCGCACGATGGCGCTGATCGTCCTGCCGCAACTGGTCCGCATCGCCCTGCCCGGCCTCGTCAATCTCTGGATGATCCTGCTCAAGGACACCTCCTACGTCTCGATCATCGGCCTCGCTGATGTCCTGCGCCAGACAGGCGTGGCCGTGAAGGTCACCAAGCAGGCCTTCCTGTTCTACTTCGTTGCCTGCTGCATCTATCTCGGCCTGGCGATCATCTCGTCCTACGGCCTGAGCTACATCGAACGCTGGGCAAAGCGCTCGGAGGTCCGTCGATGAGCTATGCCGAAGCCCTGATTCCACCACAGCCGGCCCCGAAACAGGCGCGCAAGCGCATCACGATCTCCCGTGTTACCGGCTATGCCGTCGTCGCCCTATGGATTCTGCTCGCGGTCGTTCTGATCAGCACCGTCATCGGCGGCTGGGATCCCGAAAAGTTCACGCGATACGGACCGCGCTATCTTCACGGTCTCGTCACGACGATCGCCCTTGTCGCGATTTCCGTCGTCTTCGGCGCCATTCTTTCTCTGCCGCTGGCTTTCGCGCGGATGTCGCCCAACCGCTTCATCAACGGCGCCGCCTACGCCTATGTCTACGTGTTTCGCGGCACGCCGCTGCTCGCCCAGCTCTTCCTGATCTACTACGGTCTTGGCGGTTTTCGCGCTGAGTTGGAGGCCGTCGGCCTCTGGTGGTTCTTCCGTGACGCCTGGTACTGCGGCCTCTTCTCCATGACGATCAACACCGCCGCCTACCAGGCAGAAATCCTTCGCGGCGCGATCGAAAGCGTTCCGCGCGGACAGCATGAAGCTGCCGCATCGCTCGGGATTCACAAGATCGTCGCGTTTCGCAAGGTCGTGCTGCCGCAGGCGCTGATCGTGGCGCTTCGTCCCTACGGCAACGAGATCATCCTGCTGATCAAGGGATCCGCCGTCGTCGCCATCATCACCGTGCTCGATCTGATGGGCGAGACCCGCTATGCCTTCTCGCGCACCTTCGATTACCAGACCTACCTCTGGGCAGCCATTTTCTACCTCAGCATGGTGGAAGCGCTGCGCCATCTCTGGGGCTGGATCGAACGCCGCCTGACGCGCCACCTCAAGCGCTGACAATGTTTGGCAGCACTCCACGTGCGCGGCTGCCAAACATTTGAAATAAAAGAACAATCATAGATTCCTCTAGCATTCCCGCAAGCTTCGGTTAACCATCGCATGGTTCCATTTCACATGGTGCTAATAAGCGCCATGTGGGAACAGAAGCGAGGCAGGCAATGCATAAGGACATGGAAAAGCAGCTGCAGGGCTACGGTCTGACGACCGCGCAGATCATCTACCGCATGCCGGATCACCGCGCGATCCTGCAGACCTACATCTGGCAAGACTACGATCTGGCGCCGGACTTCCCGGAAATGCGCAGTTTCCTGAAATTCTGGCAGGAAAAACTGGACGGCCCTCTTCACTCCGTCCGCTATATCCATCGCAAGCTGATATCGGCCACGGAATGGCGCGCCCTGCGCGGCGAGTTCATTCTGAACTGACGACCCTTCAGCGGTTGCGTCTCGAAGGAGGCACCCGCGAGTCATCACACCAAGCCGCCAACCACCGCCGGCCGGCAACGGCGCACCATTGCAAAAACGGCGCAGTGGCCGTACAGCCACCGCAACGGATGATGGAAGGTGTGAACGCCATGGCAAAGAAGATCGACGAAGACGCGCTGGCGGAAGCCTATAACCGGGCACTGGCCCTGGAGAAGGCCGGTGACGTGGACGCCGCCGTAAAGGCCTACGAAGAGGTGCTTGCGATCGATCCTGAGGATCACGGTGGCGCTGCCGTCAGAATCGCATCGCTCGGGCGCGGCGAAACCCCGGTCAAGGCGCCGGATGCCTACGTCGAGACGCTGTTCGACCAGCATGCGGAAGTCTTCGAGGACGTTCTTGTCGAGCAGCTCGGCTACCACGTGCCGATGATGGTCCGCCAACGGCTGCAGACGCTTGGGCTCGGCCCATTCAAGCGGCTGCTCGATCTCGGGTGCGGAACCGGTCTGACCGGCAGCACGCTTCGCGACATGTGCGCCGACATGACCGGCATCGATATCTCCGAGAACATGGTCGAAATAGCTCACGAGAAAGACCTCTACGAAACCTTGTTCGTGGCCGAGGTGGAAGACTTCCTCGATGACAACGACGAGGATCCCTTCGACATCATCACCGCGACGGACGTCCTACCCTATCTCGGCGCGCTGGAGCCCCTGTTTTTCGGAGCGGCCGAGAACCTGACCCCGGGCGGCCTTTTCGTATTTTCCTCGGAAACACTTCCTGACGCGGTTCTCGCCGGTCGTGCCTACATCGTCGGGCCGCACCAGCGTTTTGCCCATGCCGAGGCCTATGTGCGCGAACGACTGACCGCGACCGGCTTCGAACTCGTCGAGATCACCGACATCAACGTGCGCATGGAAGAGGGCCAGCCGACCCCCGGACATCTCGTCATCGCGCGGCTTGCCTAATAGTTTTCCGTTTGGAGAACTATCTATTGCGGAATGCCTTTGAGCTTGATAGTTTCCTGTCTGGATAAGTATCAAAGCAAAGGCTTCCGCACATGCCTCTCGTTCTGTACGGCCATCCCCTCGCCTCCTTTTGCCACAAAGTCCTGATTGCGCTCTACGAAAGCGGCACCGCATTCGAGAACAAGCTTGTCGATCTCGCCAACGAGGATTCCCGAGCCGACTTTCTCTCGCTCTGGCCGGTCGGCAAGATGCCGATGCTGCGCGACGACGCCCGCAACCGCACGGTTCCGGAAACGACGATCATTATCGAGTACCTCGATCTGCATTATCCCGGTGCGCAGCGGCTTCTGCCATTGGAGGATGGTGATGCCCTGCAGGTCAGGCTGTGGGATCGCTTCTTCGATCTTTACGTGCAGACGCCGATGCAGAAGATCGTCGGCGACACGCTGCGGCCCGATGGAGCAAAGGACCCGCATGGCGTTGCCGAGGCACGCACGACGCTGGAGACAGCCTACGACATGATCGAAGCCCAGCTCGGCGCAAAGGCCTGGGTCTGCGGCGACAGCTTCACCATGGCCGATTGCGCGGCCGCTCCGGCTCTCTTCTACGCCGAAACGCTGGTGCCGTTTGGCGATGCCCGTCCGCTTCTGAAGGCCTACTACGAACGGCTGCTCGCGCGACCGTCCTTTGCGCGGGTTCTGGAAGAAGCAATGCCCTACTTCCGCTTCTACCCTTACCGCGACAACCTGCCCCCTCGGTTCCGGCCGGATGCCGCAACCTGATGACGACAAGCGACACCGGCCTGGATCGCCTCTTTCACGCACTGTCCGACCGCAGCCGGCGCGGCATGGTCGACCGGTTGGGCCGTGGGCCTGCTTCCGTTTCGGAACTCGCCGCGCCACAGGCCATGGCGCTTCCGGCCGCCATGAAACATCTGGCGGTGCTGGAAGAAAGCGGCCTCGTTGCCTCGCGCAAGGTCGGGCGTGTCAGGACCTATCATCTGCGCAAGGAAGCGCTCGGCAATCTCGAGCGCTGGCTCGCCGCCCACAAGGAAGGATGGAACCGAACCTTCGACCGATTGGAAGAGTTCCTTTCCCGAGACGAAACGGAGTGATCTGGAATGAAGACGCGTTCTACCGACCATGCCACCTTCGTGATCGAGCGCGACCTGCGCGCACCTGTCGGACGAGCCTTTGCGGCCTGGGCCGACCCGCGGGCCAAGCGGCAATGGTTTGCCTGCCACGACAATTGGGTTTCGCTCGAATACGACCTGGATTTTCGGGTTGCCGGCGCAGAGGTCAACCGCGTCGCCGATGCGGACGGCGTCGTCCATGCCTATGACGCCCGCTATCTCGACATCGTCCCCGACGCCCGCATCATCTACGCCTATGACATGAAACTCGGCGATAACAGGATTTCCGCATCGCTCGCGACCGTAACCTTCCGGCCAACGCCGCAGGGAACGACCATGACCTTCACCGAGCAGGTGGTCTTTCTCGACGGCTACACCGACGACGGATCGCGTCGCCAGGGCACCGAGATCCTCATCGACAATGTCCAGGGGTTCATCGAACGCGAAAGCGAGATCGTGCACTAGCTTGTTCGGCGAAAGTCGCCTCAGGTTCCGAGAATTGCGTGCAGGAGCCGCCCTTCCAGCTCCGCCAGCTCAGGACTTCCGTGACGGCGCGGATGGGACTGCGGAATGGCAAGGTCGAGCGCGACCCGCCCTTCGTCGAGCACGATGACCCGGTCGGCGAGGTGCACGGCCTCGCTGACGTCGTGGGTGACGAGCACGGCGGTAAACCCGAGCTCTCGCCACACCCGGCTCAACAACTGCTGCATGCTGATACGCGTCAACGCATCAAGCGCTCCGAGCGGTTCGTCGAGCGCGAGAACGCCCGGCTTGCTGACCAGCGCACGCGCAAGCGCAACGCGCTGCCGCTGCCCACCCGAGAGCCGCGCCGGCCATTCTGCGGCCTTCTCCGCCAACTGAACTTCCTCAAGAGCAGCGAGCGCGCGGGAACGCGCCTCCCGCTTGTCGACGCCCTCACCCAGGCCGACAGCCACGTTGTCGGCAACGGTCAGCCAGGGAAGCAATCTCGGCTCCTGAAAGACGATACGGGCGCTCTCGCGGGCGCTGCTCCGGCTGTCGAACGCAAGCTCGCCTGCCGTCGGCTGATCGAGGCCCATCAGGATCCGCAGCAGCGTGCTCTTGCCACAACCGCTCTTGCCGATGACAGCGACGAACTGGCCCGCCGGGATATGCAGGCTGATGCCGCGGAGCACGCGGTTGCCGCCGAAACTCTTTTCCAATCCCTTGAGAGTGATGGCGACGGCGCCGGTTTGGACAGCAGCCGTCGGTCGGGCACCGTATTCGGCCTCTTCCGCCGACTCCTGAAAACGTTCCTGCATCACGAAAGCCATCAGAGCTCTCCCTTACTAAGCGTAGACCGGGTTCCATTTCAGCGCGCGGCGTTCCAGCCAGCGCGCGATCACATCGGCGAGCTTGCCGAGCAGCGCATAGATCACCAGCGCCAACACCACCACGTCGGTCATCATGAATTCGCGCGCATTGTTCGCCATATGGCCGATGCCCGACGATGCCGCGATCGACTCCGAGACGATGAGCGTCAGCCACATGATGCCGAGCGCATAGCGCAGCCCGACGAAGATCGAGGGCAGCGCGCCCGGAAAGATCACCTTCCGGAACAGCGTCCATCCGCTCATCCCATAGACCCGCCCCATCTCGATCAGATCCCGATCGACGCTGCGAACGCCATGATAGGTGTTGAGATAGACGGGGAAGAGCACCCCGAGAGACGTCAGGAACAGCTTCGATTCCTCGCCTATACCGAACCAGAGGATGACGAGCGGGATCATTGCGAGGTGCGGAATTGTCCGCAGCATCTGCAGCGTCGTATCGGTCAGTTGCTCCGATAGCCTCGAGACACCGTTGGCGATCCCAAGCAGAAATCCGATCGAGCCGCCGACAAGCAGACCCGCAAAGGCACGCGCGGCGCTGACGAGAATATCGTGCGGAAGCTGGCCGCTCGACGTCGTCGACCAGAAGGCAACGGCAACATCGGCGGGCGACGGCATGATCCGGGAAGAAATCCACCCGGCCGACGAGGCGATCTGCCAGACGGCAATGATTGCGACCGGCACGACGTAAGGCAACAGCTTTTCCCCTGCGGGAAGCGGAATGCGCAACGGCGCCTTGCGCGGCTTGCTCTGCGTCACACTGCGGTCGATCGCTGTATCGAATGCGGACATGAAGTCTTTCCTCGCTGCTTGCGATGGCAAAACGGCGAACGCCGCTCTCGCGAGCGGCGTCCACTGATGTCTCAGGAGCCGGAAACCACTTTCAGGTTTCCGCCGTGGCTGCCGCCGCCGAATACCTGTTTCTTTCCAAAGTCGCTCTGGAAGCCATGACGCTGTTCCTCGCGAACGATACCCAGTTCCGGGAACAGCAATTCGGCCACGCGATAGGCCTCTTCGAGATGCGGATAGCCGGAGCCGATGACCGTATCGATGCCGACGTCCTGATATTCGCGCAGTCTGGCGGCAACGGTCTTCGGCGAACCGACGAGCGCCGTGCCGGCACCCGCACGCACCAGGCCGACGCCGGCCCAGAGGTTTGGCGAAACCTCGAGCTTGTCGCGGCGACCGCCATGCAGCGCGGCCATCCTCTTCTGGCCGACGGAATCGGACTCGTGGACGAAGCGCTCCTGCGCCTCGCGGATCGTCTCGTCGTCGAGCTTGGAGATCAGCCTGTCGGCTGCTTCCCACGCTTCCTCGTCGGTCTCGCGCACGATGAAATGCAGTCGGATCCCGAAGCTGACCTCGCGACCCTTCTTCGCTGCGGCCGCCCGCACCTTCTCGACCTTCTCGGCAACCTGTGCCGGCGGCTCGCCCCAGGTCAGGTATTTGTCGACGCGGCCGACGGAGAAGTCGATACCGGCATCCGAGGATCCGCCGAAATAGAGTGGCGGGCGTGGGTTCTGAACCGACGGAAAGCCGAGACGCGCGTTGGTCGCCTTGATGTACTTGCCGTCATAGCTTGCGACGCCCTTCTCCAGCAGTTCCTCGAAGACGGTGAAGAATTCGTCGGCATGCGCATAGCGCTCGTCGTGAGCCAGATGGATGCCGTCGCCGGCAAGCTCTGCCGGGCTCCCGCCGACGACGATGTTGAGCAGCAATCGGCCGTTGGAGATGCGGTCGAGGGTGGTCGTCAGGCGGGCATAATACGCCGGCGACGCCGTTCCGGGCCTGATCGCAACAAGAAACTGCAGTTTCTCGGTCTTCGCGGCAAGTGCTGCCGCGGTCACGAAGGACTCCTCGCAGGCAACGCCGGTCGGCAGGAGAACGCCGGAATAGCCGAGGCGGTCGACCGCCTGCGCGATCTGCGTGAGATAGCCGATCTCCGGGGCGCGGTTGAGCTCGTTGGAACCAAGATAGGCGCCGTCGCCGGAGGTCGGGATGAACCAGAGAAAATTGATGGGGTCGTGTTTGTCAGTCATCAGGGGTGGTCCTTTTTCGAAAATCGCAATCAGCTGGCCTTCGGCCGCCAGACGATGTCGCTGGTCTTCAACTGTTTGGGCACGATACCGAGGCTGAAGAATTCGTCCGCGAGCGCCTGCTGATAGGCCGCGGCCTCGTCTGTGATGGTGGAAACGCTGCCGAGGTCCGCGCCCCGCCGTGTCAGGGCGGTGCGGGTCACGTCGGCGGGCACGCCGGTAATCTCGGAAAGGGCCGCGACAGTCTCGTCAAGCTTGCCCTGCGCCGACTTACCGACCTTCGCCAGTTCATCGATGACATCGACGATGACCTGACCATTGGCGTCGGTAAACTCGGCGTTGGCGAGGAAATAGCTGTAGGAGTCGACGATTCCCTCGGCCGTGGAAAGCACGCGTGTCTGCGGATCGGCTTCGACGATCGCCAGATACGGATCCCAGATCGACCAGGCGTCGATGCTGCCGTTCTTGAACGCTGCCGCGGCGTCTGGAGGGGATAGATCAACCGCCTCGACGTCCTCGATCTTCAGGCCTGACTTGCGCAGGATCTTCACCGTGACGTTGTGGGCGCTCGATCCACGCTTGAACGCGACCTTCTTGCCCTTGAGATCCTCCACCTTCTCGATGCCGGAATCCTTGTTCACAACGATGGCCGAACCCGCCGAGCTGCCGCGATAGGTACCGACATAGTAAAGGTGGCCGCCCGCTGCCTGCGCAAAGAGCGGCGGAACGTCGCCGGTTGCACCGAAGTCGAGCGCGCCCGCTCCAAGCGCCTCAAGCAAGGGAGGACCGGAGGTGAATTCGGACCAGCTGACGGCAATGCCCTTGGCGACCAGCCGCTCCTCCAAGGCGCCCCGGCGCTTTGCGAGAGCAAGAACGCCGTTCTTCTGCCAGCCGATGCGGAATTCTGTCGCGGCGGCGCGCGCCTGCCTGGTTGCTGGCAGAAGTGCCGTGGCAGCAGCCGCACCCAAAAGCCCGAGAGTCTGTCGACGAGAGATCATCTGCTTCCCCTTTTTTGGCCGCGCAGCTTCATCGGCAGACGGCGGTTATCTCGATGACCTGATCCTGCTTAAATCTACCAACTCTATCGACAATCAGAATTACAATTCTGATGCCCGTTTCAATTTTCCTGACCTTCGCTTGCAGGGTTTTCTGAAAAAATATTCCAAGCGGCAGTGCCGGACGACCGGACGGCTTTTCGACCGCCGCGCTTTCCGCTACTTCTCGCTCCGATGTTTTTGAAGGGATGAGTACATGTCAAAAGTCGCGTTCATCGGCCTCGGTGTCATGGGTTTCCCCATGGCGGGTCATCTCAAGACCAAGGGCGGCCACGACGTCACGGTGTATAACCGCACGGCGGCGAAGGCCGCAGCCTGGGTCGAGAAGTTCGGCGGCAGCAGCGCCCCTACTCCCGCTCAGGCAGCCGAGAATGCAGACTTCGTCTTCACCTGTGTCGGCAATGACGATGATCTCCGCTCGGTGACAACGGGCCCGGATGGCGTCTTCCAGTCGATGAAACCAGGGGCGATCCTCATCGACAACACCACCGCCAGCGCAGAAGTCGCGCGCGAACTCGATGCGGCAGCCAAGGCAAAGGGCTGCTCCTTCATCGACGCTCCCGTATCCGGCGGCCAGGCCGGCGCCGAAAACGGCGTTCTGACCGTGATGTGCGGCGGTGACGAAGCGACCTTTGCCACGGCCAAGCCTGTTATCGACGCCTACGCCCGCATGGTCGGCCTGATGGGTCCAGCCGGCGCAGGGCAGCTGACCAAGATGATCAACCAGATCTGCATCGCCGGTGTCGTTCAGGGTCTCGCCGAGGGTATCCACTTCGGCAAGCGCGCCGGGCTCGACATCGAAAAGGTCGTCGAGGTGATCTCCAAGGGAGCGGCCGGCTCCTGGCAGATGGAAAACCGCCACAAGACGATGAACGAAGGCAAATACGATTTCGGCTTCGCCATCGACTGGATGCGCAAGGATCTCGGGATCGTGCTGACCGAAGCGCGGCAGAACGGCGCCAAGCTGCCGCTGACGGCGCTCGTCGATCAGTTCTACGGCGACGTCCAGGCGATGGGCGGCAACAGATGGGATACATCTTCGCTGCTGGCACGCCTCGAAAAATGATCGATCCGTCCTCGAGCGCGACGGATCTTGTCGCCCACCTGATGTCGTTGCGCTCGGAGACAAATATCGCCGGCATGAAACGGTTCGGGATCGAGACCGACACGGCGCTCGGCATCTCGAATCCCGACCTGCAGGCAATCGCGCGTCGCGCGAAGAAAGACCATCAGCGAGCGCTCGCGCTTTGGCAAAGCAAGGTTCGCGAGGCTCGCCTGCTCGCCGTCTATACGGCGGATCCGAAGCAACTGACGCTCGATGAAGCGCGCCTCTGGTCGGCCGATTTCACTTCGTGGGAGACCGTCGACAGCGCTGCCGATCTATTCGTCGAAGCCCGCCTGCTGCAGCTGATCCCCGAATTCGCATCCGACGAGCGCGAGTTTATCCGCCGCGCCGCCTTCGCGATGATCGCATCCGCAGCCGTTCATATGAAAAAAGAACCGGATGCGACGATCTCGGGCTATCTGCCACTGATCGAGGCGCATTCGACCGACCCGCGAAATTTCGTGAAGAAAGCGGTGAACTGGGCGCTCCGCAACATCGGCAAGCGAAACCGCTCCTGCCATGCGCAGGCACTGGTGCTTGCGCAAAGGCTGAGCGAGAGCTCGGACCGGACGGCACGCTGGATCGGAAACGATGCGGTGCGGGAACTGACGAGCGAAAAGATCATCGCCCGTCTGAAAGGCTGAGCGCCGTAAACCGCCTCAATCGTCGCTGGACTTGGCGTTGTCGAGGATCATGTAGTCGAGCGGCAGCTGCGTCGAATACTTGATCTGCTCCATCGCGAATGCCGACGAAACATCGCGGATTTCGATCTTGGCGATCATCCGCTTGTAGAACGCATCATAGGCCGCGATATCGGGCACGACCACGCGCAGCAGATAGTCGACATCACCGCTCATGCGGTAGAATTCGACGACCTCGGGAAATTCCGCAACAACTTCCGAGAAGCGGCGCAGCCATTCGATCGAATGGGTGGCGGTGCGGATCGACACGAAAACCGTGACCTTGGTGTTGACCTTCTCCGGGTCGAGGATGGCGACGCGGCGCTTGATAACGCCATCTTCTTCCATCTTCTGGATGCGGCGCCAGCATGGCGTCGTGGAAAGTCCGACCTTCTTGGCGAGGTCGGCGACGGCCAACGTCGAGTCTTCCTGCAGAAGACGCAGAATCTTGCGGTCGAGACGATCCATAAATCAAACCCCTTCGAATTATTTTCTTTGTATAACGCGATTCCGAAAGGATAAAAGAAATTTGTTTCAGCTCACGAGCAATTTGATCCGTTCTCGCAGCACCGGCAGCAATTCCTCCGTAAACCACGGGTTTCGCTTGATCCAGCCGCTATTGCGCCAGCTCGGATGCGGCAGCGGCAGGATTGCAGGCGATCGATTGGCAAAGAACACCTGACGCCAGGCTCGCACCGTCTCGGTCAAGCTTTCGCGGCGCTGCTCGCGCATATGCCAGGCCTGTGCGTACTGCCCGACCGCCAGCACCAGTTCGATCTGCGGCATCACGCGCATGGCACGCTCGCGCCAGACGGGTGCGCATTCACGCCTCGGTGGAAGATCGCTGCCTTTGGCGTCGTAACCCGGAAAACAGAAGCCCATCGGCAGCATCGCAAAGCGATCGATGTCGTAGAACGTCTCGCGGGAGACATCGAGCCAGTCGCGCAATCGGTCGCCGGAGGCATCGTTGAACGGGATGCCGCTCTCGTGCACCCGCAAACCCGGCGCCTGTCCTGCAATGAGGATTCGCGCACGTGACGACAGGGTGGCAACAGGCCGTGGCTCGTGCGGCAACTGGTCAGCCGGTCCTTTCAACGGCGCGTCGCGACAGATCCGACAGCCGGCAATCTCGGCGCTCAGCTGCTCGAGTTCGCTATGGCAACGATCTACCATGCGAAGAGCTTTCCTGCATCAGGGCGCGCGCCGTGTTCGCGATCGCGCACATCCCGCGGCATCTCGAAGTGGCCGACCCAGATGCCGGCCTTCTCCGCCCTTGCCTGCATTTCCTCGGGGCCGTAACCGCCATAGGCGACAGCAAGCCCCTTGCGGACCATTGCCGCATTAATGTCAATTCCGCCGGCCTTGCAAACCACCAGCAGGCGCTTGAACCGATCGCGTTCGAAGCCCTCGCACTTCGCATCCCGCGCATCGACAAGCGCCTGCAACGCCTCCTTGGCCTGGCGCCCACAGGCCCATGGCCGACCGTCGCGCACGCACGTCTGGCTAAGCTCCGGTGCATCGATATTCTTGAGGCGCATCCGCTCGTCTCCGATCGCGAGGCTATCGCCGTCGGCCGCATGAAACCTGCCTGTGTAGGCAGTCTGCGCCTCGCCATTCAATTTGGCGGCGATCAGCCAAAGGAAAGCCAGCAGCGCCAGGGCGACAACGCCGTCCCGCATCACCTGGAAATTGCGCGCCACGCTTTCGCCTCCTTGAAAAACAAATCCTTGGCGAAATTGGCAAACAACTTCTTAAGAATTGCGCAGTACGGTGTAGGCACGCAGGGTTCAAGTTCCAACGTGCAAAATGAGTAACGGCGTCAGCACATCGACGGACAAGAATATCGTCGACAAATCTCGAAGCCACCGCAACAAGCCTGTTTCCCGGGCTGTGCGGCAGACTCGCGAACGCCTGCAATCCAGCCACGCTCCAAGCGGTGCATTTGATCGCGACGTGCTTGCGCGATATGTCAGCGCCGTCCTTCAAGGCGCGTCTATCACACCTCTCTTCGTCGTCATAGCCGCAGCGCTTGGGACCTATATCACCGAGAATACCCAGATCTTTCTCTGGGCGCTGCTGACATTGACGGCGCATGCCGCGAACGTGTTCCTGGCGCGACGCGCTCGCAAGCAGGAGATAACCGCCGTGAGCGCCCGGAGCTGGCGCCGCGCGCTGCTGCTCGGTCAGCTCATGATCGGCTGCTGCTGGGCCATCTTCGCGATGCAGGATTGCTCTGCCTGTGACCCGGCCAGTTTCGTTCTCTACAAGGGCGCGACCCTGCTGATCGCCCTGTCCGTCACTGCCATGTGGAATTTCATGCTGACGCCGTCGGTGCTTGTCACCTTCGCGCCTGTCGTGATCGGGCTTGCGACCAAGGCAGCATTCTCCCGCGAGATTCTGGAAATCAGCCTGACCGCCACCTTCACGACGACGGTCGTCTTCTTCAGTTTCATCAGCGACCGGCTTTTTCAGTCGAACCTCAAGATCCTCGCCTATCAATCCGAGAAGGACGACCTGATCGCCGAGCTTGAGGTCGCGAAATCGATGTCCGATGAAGCACGCCGGCGGGCCGAGGAGGCGAACCTTGCCAAGTCGCGGTTCCTCGCGTCCATGTCCCACGAACTGCGAACGCCGCTGAATGCCATTCTCGGCTTCTCGGAAGTGATGTCCGCGGAAGTGATGGGACCGCTGAACAACCCGACCTACAAGGAATACGCCGACGACATCCATCGCTCGGGCCAGCATCTCCTGAACCTGATCAACGAGATCCTCGACCTTTCTCGCATCGAGGCCGGCAAGTACGAGTTGAACGAGGAAGCGATCTCGCTCCTCGACATTTCCGAGGATTGCATCGGCATGGTCCAGCTGCGCGCGCGCGGCAAGAACATCTCGATCAGCCAACAGTTCGAACCAGAACTCCCGACGGTATGGGCCGACGAGAAATCGATGCGGCAGGTGGTCCTCAATCTGCTGTCGAATGCTGTAAAGTTCACGCCGCAGGGCGGCGAGGTTCACGTCAAGGTCGGCTGGACCGCCGGCGGCGGCCAATACATCTCGATCAAGGACAACGGCCCCGGAATTCCGGAAGAGGAAATCCCGGTCGTCCTCTCCGCCTTCGGCCAGGGCTCGATCGCCATCAAGAGCGCCGAGCAAGGGACCGGCCTTGGCCTGCCGATCGTCCAGGCGATCCTTTCCAAGCATGACGGTCAGTTCATTCTGAAGTCGAAGCTGCGCGAAGGCACCGAAGTCATCGCGATCCTGCCGGCCAAGCGCGTCCTGCAGACCGTTCCCGCCGTCGAGGAAGCGCCTGTCGTCTCCCGTCGACGGAAGAGCTTCGCCTGAGCCGGAACTACTTCACGATCCGTTGGAACTCCTTGTCGTTCGCGAAGTCCTGAAGGTCGTTGTCCTCCTTGTTCGCGTTCGTCAGATCGAGTAGCCATGACTTGCACAGGTGGTTGAGCTGCACGGCTCTGCGCGCCGCGCTCAGCACGGCGTTCCGGGCCTGCTGCAATTCCCGCGTCGGCGCATTCTCGATCAGCAGGCTGTGATGCTTCTGGCCATAGGCCGCCGCCATCAGATACCAGTAGCGCGAAAGGTTGGCGGCGGGCGTTTCGGCAAGCGTGTTGCCGATGTCAATCGCCTCGGCGTACCCCCCGTCACGGTACAACAGGCTGAATATCACCTCCAGACTGTCGTCGATCGATATCTCCGACGCGGTCGAAGTATAGGCGAGTGACGGCCCGCCGGCTGTGTCCGCCATCCGTGCCGCGGCTTCGCGGACCTGCGGCACGCCGACCTGAAGCCTCATCTCGCCCGGCTCGGCCTGCAGCACTTTCTCTGCGTACTGGAAGAGCGGTGAAAGATAGATGCGGGTATAGAGGTAGAAGAAAATAAAGCCGGCCACGAGCCCCGAAACAAGAAGGAACGGACCAACAGCAGGCAAGGTTGTTGCCCGGGAGGTCGGCATCGCGGTGTGCAGGAACTCACTGAAGTCGACGAACCGATCATCCAACGAGCCGATCTGCGTCAGCCCTACCCCGACAAGCATCGTCGTCAGCCATTCCGAAACACGCTCGAGATTGGTGTTGGAACTGAGCAGGCGTTCGCCCTTCCCGGCATCCGCTGGCGCAACGGCGATCGCAACCTGATTATCCTTGGTCATTATCCTCGGCACGGAAAACAGAAAGCCGAGAAAGCCGCCGGCTGACATCCCGGCGAAAACGACAAGTCCCCCGACACCCGTTGCCGCGATCCAACCGTCGAATTGCGACAGAACCAGCAGAAGCAGAATGAAAGCGACGGACAATAGGCCGACGATCACAAGCACCAATGCCGGCCTGCTACGCCTCTTTTCTTCCTGACGCCAACGCCACCATCTGACATGCGATGAAATGCTCATTGCAATTGCCCCCACCGTTGACCCAACGGTAGGTAATCACAGTGCGAACACACCCTCAAGGTGTACTATTTAGGTAAGCAACCATAGAGTGCGAATAGTTGTATCGCCATTATCCGAGCAGCAGATGCTTGCCGATCGTAAACATCAAAAACAGCCCGCAAGCCGCAAGCATGCACAAGACCGCAAACGATCCGAGATCCTTCGCGTGCTTGCCGACCATGGAAATCTCGGGCGATATCCGGTCGATCACTTCTTCGATGGCCGTGTTGAGGGCCTCGATCGCAAACAGCGCCAGAAACAGCACGACGGCGATCATCAGTTCGGAAAGCGTCGCGCCGACGGCGAGCAGCAGGATGATGGAAACCGCGAAGAACAGCAGTTCCTGGCGAAACGCCGCTTCCTTGATCAGCCGACGAAAACCACCGAGCGAATAGCCGGCGGCGGCAAAGAAGTGGCTGATGCCGGTCAGCTTCGTTACGGCGGGTTTCATCAAGCGGCCTCATTCGTCAAGTCGATGGCGGCGCCTTCGGCCGCCATGTTTCAGAAGATGCGAATACCGTTAACCGACCCGTACCGCAAGGCTTCGTCACAAAACTGTCACGGAGATCAATGCTCAGTGCTTGTTCGTCACGCCTGCCTGGGCAAATGTCGCCATGCCGGAATGGCATGCCGCAGCGGCCTTGACGATACCCGCTGCAAGCGCAGCACCGGTACCTTCGCCAAGACGCATACCGAGGGCGAGCAGCGGCGTTTTTCCGAGCATCTCGATAGCGCGCAAGTGGCCGGGTTCACCGGAGACGTGACCGATGAGGCAGTGGTCGAGCGCTGACGGGTTGGCAGCCTTGAGGATTGCACCGGCAGCCGTCGCGACATAGCCGTCGATCAGCACAGGAATCCGCTCGACACGCGCGGCAAGGATAGCGCCGGCCATGGCCGCGATCTCCCGTCCGCCGAGGCGGCGCATGATCTCGAGCGGATCGTGCAGGTGGTCGCGATGCAGCGCCACGGCCTTCTCGACGGCCGCGATCTTCCGCTCCAGCATCTCGCCTTCGGAGCCGGTGCCCGGTCCGACCCAGTCGCGGGCGGAGCCGCCGTAGAGCGCGTAGTTGATCGCGGCGGCGATCGTCGTGTTGCCGATGCCCATTTCGCCGATGCAAAGCAGGTCCGTACCGCCGGCAATCGCCTCCATGCCGAAGGCCATCGTCGCGGCACAGTCGCGTTCGGAAAGCGCGGCTTCCTCGGTGATGTCTCCGGTCGGGTAGTCGAGCGCCAGGTCGAACACCTTCAGGCCGAGATCGTAGGCAACGCAGATCTGGTTGATCGCTGCACCGCCCGCTGCAAAATTCTCCACCATCTGTTGGGTGACGGACGGCGGGAAAGGCGTGATCGCCTGCTTCACAACACCATGATTGCCGGCAAAGATCGCCACCAGCGGCCGGTTTACCGCAGGTGCGCGGCCGGTCCATGCGGCAAGCCAGAAGGCGATTTCTTCAAGGCGGCCGAGCGCGCCCGGCGGCTTCGTCAGCTGCGCGTCGCGTTCGCGTGCGGCAACCAATGCCGCGGCATCCGGTCCCGGCAGCTCGCGCAGCAATGCCCGGAAATCGTCGAACGGCAGGCCTGAAACGCTCATGAATGCGGCTTCCTTGTCTCTAACTTGTATTTTCGCTGCAAATCAGCTTCTTTCGTGGCCACTCTCTTAAAGGCAGCAGCTCAGGCGAACAACTGCAAAAGCGCTGCAATATGGTCGCGGAGCAAGCCTGCATGAACTTCGGAAACTACGGGGTGGATATCGCCCGGGCGATCGGTTTCCTCAGCCGAATTCCGATGCCGCAGGCGGCGTTCGCAGGCTATGACGGCAAGCTCGACCGTGTTGCGCGGGCCTTTCCCGTCGCGGGCGTGATCATTGCGCTTCCGTCGGCTCTGGTTTTTTTTCTGATGTTGTCCCTGCACGGTGACAGGCTCATGTCGGCATTGGTGGCGTTGTCCGTGCTGTGCATCCTGACGGGCGCACTGCACGAAGACGGATTGGCGGATTGCGCCGACGGCATTGGCGGCGGTCGCGATCGTGAACACAGCCTGTCGATCATGAAGGACAGCCGGATCGGCACTTACGGCGCAATTTCTCTCGTTCTGTCATTTTCGCTTCGCGCTGCCGCGCTCGCAGCCGTCGCGCGCGCCGAGGCGCCCATTGCCGCCGCGCTTGCCCTGCCCGCTGCCGCCTGCATCAGCCGCAGCGCCCTCGTCTGGCATTGGTATCGTCTGCCGCCGGCAAAGCCCGATGGTGTTGCTGCGGCCTCCGGCCAGCCGAACGAAAGCGCCATGCAGATCGCCGTCGTGTCGGGTTGCCTCCTTGCGGGCCTCCTCATCTGGCCGAGCCTCGGCCTCCTACCGCTCGTCTGCGCTATTCTTGCGGCAGGCGTGAGTACTATCGTTTTCACGACCTACACCCGCAAACGCCTGCTCGGCCACACCGGCGACACGCTCGGCGCGACCGCACAGATTTCAGAGATCGCCTGCCTGTGTGCCCTTGCCATGACCTTGTGAAACAACGATAAAGCTCGTCATGCGCACGCCCTGCATCAACGTATGCTCTATCGATCCCGCCAATGGTTTCTGTGTTGGCTGCGGCCGCACGCTTGACGAAATCGCAGGCTGGATGTCGCTCAGTGAGGAGCAACGCGATACGATCATGACGTTGCTGCCGCACCGGCTCCGTCGCACGGTTGCGACAGCCCTGGAGCATCGTGCATGAGCCGTATGGTTGTCCTTCTCGCGGTGCTCGGCATCGGCCTGGCTATCCTGCTTTTAAACCACGACAACGCACGCATCATGGGCATGCGGACCGACGATTTCGGACGCGTGGTCTACCTGCTGCCGATTGCCTTGATGCTGGCAGCCGGCATCTGGTCCAGGCGGATCAGCGCCGGCGAAACACTCCGCAACATCATGATCTGGCTGGTGCTGATCCTCGGGCTCGCAACTGCGTACCTCTATCGGCAGGAGGCCTCAGGCGTGGGCAACCGGCTCCTCGCCGGTCTCGTTCCCGGCCGTGCGGTCGTGGTGACGACAAGCGAAGGCGGCAAGGAGGTCATTCTCCACAAGCTGCTGAATGGCCACTTCGAGGCTGATGTCATGGTCAACGGCCAATCGATACCGATGCTGGTCGACACTGGCGCGAGCATGATCGCCCTGTCGCGTGAAGATGCCGAACGCGTCGGCATCATCCCCGAGAACCTGACCTATTCGATGTCCGTGATGACCGCCAACGGTCGCGCCAGCGCCGCGCCGGTCACCCTTGCCGAAGTCTCGATCGGCCCGATCGTTCGCAACAACGTCGTGGCCAGCGTTGCCGAGGACGGCAAGCTCGATCAGAGCCTTCTCGGCATGAGTTTTCTGGAAACCCTGGGGGCGCTGCAGATGCAGACCGACGAACTGCGGATGCGCGACTAGTCGGCCATAAGGTGCGAATTCCGGTTCGGCACGATCAACGAAAATGAACGAGCGATGCAAAATCTGATGGGGTTTTCCGGCATCAGTGGCCGCAAATCGTCCATCTGACGGCCTCCATCGGTTGCTCCCGATGTTTCCATAAGCAATGTTGCAAACTCGGATTCGTCGATCCGTTCGGATCAGATGCCAGGGAAAACAATGACTGATATCAGCAGCCTAGCGGAACGTCCGTGGCGCCGCCGCCTGGACGTAACGATCTCGCTTCCAATGGCCGTGCTTGCAAGCTACTTTGCATTGGCCCTGATCGCACGCCTGTTGCGCGGCAACGACCTTTCCGCCGACGAAAACCAGCTGGCATTCCTGTCGCAATTCATGTGGCTGGGTTACGGCAACCAGCCGCCGTTCTACAACTGGCTCGCCTGGATCTCGACCCATGCGTTCGGCACGTCGATCCTATCGCTGTCGTTGCTCAAGGACCTGCTGCTCTTTCTAAGCTGTCTCTGTCTTGGCGTGGCAACGCGAGTTGCCACGGAACGCAAGGAATGCGCAGAGCTTGCCGCTATAGGTGCCGTGACACTGCCGGCGGTTTTTCTCCTCTCCCAGCGCGACCTGACGCATACAGTTGGTGCCTTTCTGGCCGTCGCGCTGTTTCTTCTCTGTCTCTTTTCTGCCCTCAAGCGTCCGACCGCGTTAAACTACGCTCTTGTCGGGCTTACGGCCGGGATCGGCTTTCTTGCCAAGTATAATTTTGCGGTTCTCCCGATCGCAGCGGGGATTGCGCTGCTGCTGGACAAGGACTGGCGTGCCCGCGCGCTCGACTGGCGCGTGGCGATCACCGTCGTCGTCGGGCTTGCTGTCGTTGCCCCGCATCTGAACTGGGTTCACGATAATTTCGGCATGGCAACAGGCGCAACCGTGGAGGAGATGCAGGAAGCCGCAAGCGGATCGCTTCCCAAATGGTTGACGGCCGCGGCCGCCCTCCTGCTTTCCGTGGTCAAATGCTCCGCCATCACGCTCGCGCTATTCGCACTGGCCTACAGGAGCCAGCTTGCCGACATCATCAAGGCCAACAGCAAGTGGACGCGCCTGACCGGGCGCATGCTTCTGATATCCCTGCTGCTGGTCTTCGTCGTGCTGATCGCCGTCGATGCAACGACCGTGCGCCCGAAATGGCTGGCGATCTATTTTCTGCTTCTGCCGGTCTATCTCGCCTGCAAGGTTGCCGCGGCCAACGTCCGATCGGAAAAGGCCACACGGCAATTCACCCTGGTATCGGCGGGTATCGTCATGTCGTTCCTCGTCGTGATCCTCATCGGCGAACTGACGGAACCGTTGCGCGGCAAGGATGACGACAACTCGGCGCCCTACGCTGCCCTCGCCTCCCAGGCCCGTGCCGCTGTATTGACCGACGCCACCGTCATTCTTGCAGAGAATGTGCCGCTCGCCGGAAACCTCAAGATATGGCTTCCGAACGCTCTTGTCGTAACACCGGATACCGCCGCCATTGTCGGCGCCCACCCCGCCATTGTCGTCTGGCAGGCGGATAAGGGCGGCGAGCAGCCGGCATGGACAACGGAATGGATGGAGCGGTCGAACCTGCTCGACATTCATTCGACGACCGATGGCAACTTCCGTCTGGCCGTGCGCTCTTCAGCGCCCTGATCTCCAGGGTCAGGCACTGGTGCCTGCCCCCTACGTCAGTTGCGCAGACGATATCCGGTTTTGAACATCCATCCGAGCGTACCCAGGCACAAGGCCAGGAAGATCGAGATCATACCGAGGCTGACCAGCGGGTTGACGTCTGCAATGCCGTAGAAGCTCCAGCGGAAGCCGCTGACGAGATAAAGCACCGGATTGAAATGGCTGACGGCCTGCCAGAATGGCGGCAGCATGTTGATCGAGTAGAAGCTGCCACCAAGGAACGTCAGCGGTGGGACGACCAGCATCGGGATAAGGTTGAGCTGCTCGAAGTTGCTGGCCCAGATGCCGATCATGAAGCCGAACAGGCTGAAGGTGATCGCCGTCAGAAGGAAGAACAGCACCATCATGAACGGGTGCTCGATCCGGACATCGACGAAGATATTCGCCGTCAGAAGGATGATCACGCCGATCATCAGCCCCTTCGTGGCAGCCGCACCGACGTAGCCCAGCAAGATCTCGGTCATTGCGACCGGTGCCGACAGGACCTCGTAGATCGTCCCGGTAAACTTCGGAAAATAGATACCGAACGAGCCGTTGCTGATGCACTGACCGAGCAGCGTCAGCATGATGAGGCCCGGCGTGATGAAGGCGCCGTAAGACACCCCTTCGACCTCCTGGATCCTTGAGCCGACCGCTGCCCCGAAGACGATGAAATAGAGCGATGTCGAGATGACGGGCGAGACGACGCTCTGAAGCAGCGTGCGGCGGGTCCGCGCCATTTCGAAGAAGTAGATGGACTTGATGGCCTCGAAGTTCATTTTGCCCCTCCCACGAGCGCCACGAAGATGTCCTCGAGCGAGGTCTGCTGTGTGGACAGGTCCTTGAAATGGATGTTGTGCTGGCCGAGCCGCGTCAGCAGCGCCGCAATGCTTTCCTGTTCGTTCTGCGAGTCGAAATCGTAGACGAGCCGGCTCCCCTCGCCGGCAAGCGAAAGGCCATTGCCGGCAAAATCCGGCGGCAGGACCGTGAGCGGCTCGCTGAGTTCGAGAATGAGCTGCTTGCGCCCGAGCTTTCGCATCAGCGCGGTCTTCTCCTCCATCAGCAGGAGCTTGCCGCCATTGATGACGCCAACCCGATCGGCGATCTCTTCAGCCTCCTCGATGTAGTGCGTGGTCAGGATGATCGTCACGCCAGCCTTGCGCAGGGTCGCTACGACCTCCCACATGTCCTTGCGCAACGCGACATCGACACCGGCCGTCGGCTCGTCGAGGAAAAGCACCATCGGCTCGTGCGACAGGGCCTTGGCGATCAGCACGCGCCGCTTCATGCCGCCGGACAGTTGCCGAAGCGTGTTATCCTTCTTGTCCCAGAGCGAGAGATCGCGCAGCACCTTCTCGATATGGGCCGGATTAGCCTTCTTGCCGTGCAATCCCCGCGAAAAGCTCACCGTGTTCCAGACGGTCTCGAACTGGTCCGTGGTCAATTCCTGCGGAACGAGACCGATCATCGATCGCGTCAGCCTGAAGTCCTTCACGACATCCTTGCCGTCGACAAGGACGTGGCCGCTGCTCGGGTTGGCGATACCGCAGACGATCGAAATCAACGTCGTCTTGCCGGCACCGTTCGGGCCGAGCAGCGCGAGGATTTCCCCTCGTTCGACATCGAGATCGATACCTTTTAGTGCCTGGAAGCCATTTGCGTATGTCTTGGTGAGATCACGGATGGAAATGATTGGGGCCATAGGGCTTTTTCTAGGTTAGCGCGGAATTACTCGCGCTATATAGCCGCCGCGAGCACGTTTGACATCCTGTAACGCGCGAACAGAGTATTCGTATTCACGAAACGCTGAAAGAACGAAAGATTCTACTCTTCCTTCGTTCTAAGCATTCGCGATTTGGCGCGGATCGCGATCAGTCGCAGTAGGCCTTGCCGCTCTGGCGTGCCCGCAGGTCGAAATGGAAATGGTTCCAGTGCTCCGGGTTGCTGCCCGGGCCGAGAACGGTGTTGAAATACTTGCAGCTGTCGCTGCGGACCGCCTTCAGCAATCGCCCTTCGCGGAAGGAGAATAGCCCCTTCTTGCGGACATCGATTTCGTGGCCGCTCTTCAGCACGAACTTGCCGACATCGATCGCGTTTCCGCGCGCATGTTCGGACATCGGATTGTATTTCTGGCGGCTGTTGTTCATGCGCCGGCAGCTGTATCCGCCAAGCGGTTGGATCGTCTTGATGCCGGACCAGTAGCGGAAGCGCGCAGACGGTGCGAGCTCGTTCTTGACCCACTTCGCAAAGGCAAGCGTCACCTGGCAGTTGAGCACGACCGCCGGCTTCACCGCGATATTGCCCGACAGGCCCTGCAGCGAAACCGGGTACGGAACCTGGCAGGCAGGTCCCTGGGAGATCGGCGGCTTGTCGGTGAAGACGACGCCCATGCGCTTCAGCTCCCGGCGGCATGCAAGCTCCGAACTCGGCATCACGCCGGGATCGACCGGCGCCGGAGTGCTCATCATCGGATTGTTGGGGCGCAGCATCGCCACCTCAGTCTCGTTTTCCTCCGGAACCCTGGCCGGAGCGACGACTGGTCGTCCGTCACCCCAGGAAGGGGCCGCGCTCATCGCCGCTTCGCTGGCTGGCCGCGGAGCCCGGGTCCGATTTATCTGCGTCGGACTATCCGTACCGATGCCGTCCACGACCGGTTGATCGGATTGACCTTCGGCGATCTGCTGTTCTTCCTCGGCCGCAAGCCCGGTGACCGGTTCAGCGCCGAGTTCCGCGTCCATGTTGACGCCGCCCGCCGGGACAGAAAGCTGCTGCGTGCCGCCCCACGTCTGCGGCTGGGCCGAGAGCTGGCCGGCCATGCCGCGAGCACCGGCAGAGGCTTCATCGCTACCAATGCGTGGCAGCCCTTGTGACGCCGGCATCGGCTGCGCCATCCGCGCCGAATGCCCGGTACCCGCGAGATTGGGCGTATTGAGATAATCGACGGATTGCGAGGTATCGCGGACGGGCTGCGTGGAAACGGGATATGCCGGCTGAACGTCGGCGCTCGGCATCTGGACCGGCGCCGCATAGTGCTTCTGGGGAGCAATGGAACTCACCTTCATGCCGCTGTCGACATCGCCGGGAGGTACGAGCCCGTCCGTGGAACAGGTCGTCAATGCTGTCGAAAGCAGCACTGGCAGCAAGGAACGCCGCAGATGGGAAACAAACGCCATACTCTCATCGCTTCCGGGTATCGGCAGTGACCAAAAGACTTCACCCGAAATTTAGTGAAAAACGGTGAACGAAAACTTACCCGCCGGAGCCGATGACATTTCCCCAAGAAGTCGTGGCGTCGAATGCTGGCTCTGCCGATGCTGCAGCGTCAGGCCCGTTCACCCGTGTCGCACCGCACGATAGCCACTGATGATTGCCTCGGCCGCCTTCTCCGCTTCCGAGATATCGGTCTGATAATTGCTTACCGACAGCCGCATGATCTGTCGTCCGCGCCACGTCGCACCACCTGCGAAGATACGACCAACCCGCTGCAGCTCGGCGATCGTCTCTGTTGTCAATGCGTCGGCCTGCTCTGCCGGCAAATCCGTACCGAAGCGGACAATGGCCTGATTTAGGACAACGCTGTTGCCGATCGCTATTCCAGGCTCCGAAGCGAGTGCCGTCGCGATCCTCTCGGCAGCATCGCAGCAGCGATCGACCAACGCTTCGATACCGGATCGGCCAAGATGCCGGATCATGGCCCAGGTGGAAAATCCGCGCGCGCGCCTCGAGAGTTCGGGAACGTAGTGCGAGGGATCACGCTCGCCTTCGCGCGCGAAAGGAAGGTAGCTGGCGGCAATCGTCATGGCGCGCCGGTGAGCGAGCTCATTGCGGACGATCGCATAGCCGCAGTCATAAGGCGTCTGCAGCCACTTGTGACCGTCGGTCGCCCAGCTGTCCGCAAGCGCCACGCCATCCGTGAGATGGCGGCGGCGAGCCGACGCCTGCGCCCATAGCCCGAACGCACCGTCGACGTGAACCCAGGCGCCCTTGGCCTTCGCCATCGGAACCAACCGCGCGAAATCATCGCAATGGCCGGTATTGATCTGCCCAGCCTGAAGAATTGCGATACAGGGACCCGCCACCCCCGCAATCGCCTCACTGAAGGCATCGGGCTTTATCCGCCCCTGTTCGTCGGTCGCGATCCTGACAACGCGATCATGACCAAGCCCCAGAAACTGCAGGGCGGAAAAGACCGTCGTATGCGCGTCGTCGCCGATCAGGACGCTGATCGGCGGCGCCCCGAACAGGCCGAGCGCATCGGCATCCCAACCTGCCTGCATCAGAACCTCGCCCCTGGCGGCCGCCAGACACGTAAAATTCGCAACCGTCGCGCCGGTGACGAAGCCGACGGAACAGGACAGCGGCAGGCCAAGCAATTCCAGCAACCAGCGACTGGCGATGGTCTCGACGGCGGCGGCAGCCGGCGTAGCTGTGTGATTGCCGGTATTCTGTCCCCAGGCGCTGGTCAAGAAGTCGGCGGCCACGCCCATCGGATGCGAGCCGCCGATGACCCACCCGAAAAACCGTGGGCCGCTCATGGCGTGAAGGCCGGGTTCGGCCCGGGTGACGAGGTCATCGAGGACGGTTTCCGCCGGTGTCGCCCCCTCGGGAAGCGTCTCGGAAAAATCGGCGAGTGCCGCGGCATAATCCTTGCGGGGGCGCTGCGGCCCTTCCGCGACGTGGTCGCGAAAGCGTGCAGCGTGATTGGCAGCCTTCGAAAAAAGTTCCCTGTTGTCCACCGCATCTGCCTCCCGGCGGGCAGCGAACCCGCACAATCTGATGTCGGATATCTGGATCAGGAAACGATAGCGGCAACGCCCGGCCTGAGCCAGACGCCAAAGGGAGGTACAGTGACGATAGCGGTATGCCGGCGGCTCAGCCGGCGAAGCGTACCGATGTCGGGCGCGACACTTTGATATCGTGGGTCCGAGCGCTGTCGCGACTATAGATCTCGTTCATGATCTTGGCGACTTCGTTGGCGTAGCCTTCCGTCAGGCCGTGCATGATCTGGCCGCCGAAGGACGCCGGCTCTTCAGTCTGATTGTCCCAAACCATCCACATATCCAGCGGATCACAGATGGTATCGTAACGCGGGCTGTAATTACTCATAAACTCGATGCCTTGACTATGCCCGACACATAGCGCGCGCCTGTTAACGCGAGCTTGCACAGACCCGTCATTTCATAGGGGCGAAATCTTGCATCGTCTACCGGCACCGCGAGAGAGGTGAGCCACATGCTTAACACTCGCTCATCGCGGCGGCACGCTGCCGGTGACAATCCTGTCGGTCTTGGAAAGATCCATCTGCGGCCAATTGGACGCAGTTTCGTTCGCCGGACGGCTACCGATCGCAAGAATCGTGATCAGGCCGGCCACAATGGCAGAAAGGAGCAAGCCGCTATAGGTCATGTTCAAACCTCGAAAATGTGGTTTCCCAGCCACTGCGGCGCAAACTGATACGCGAGCCTAAATGAAAGCCTAAGGAACGTGGTTAACCCACACCAATATCCACATTCGGAACATGAGATTGGTGGTCGCCGTCAGTCCTGAGATGCGTTCGCCTCCTCCTTCGCCTCGAAAAAGCGCTTCAGTTCATCGACCTGTCCCGCGGTGATGGCGGGATCGGTCACAGCAACCCAGGCGTCGATGTAATGCTGAGGCGCGTAGACATGGCCGTAGCCAATAGGCGACGTAGTCGCGATCGCCATGTCGAACAACAATTGCAGCATCGTCAGCGCGGGAAGCCAAGTGAGGCTCGGCGTCACATCAGGGCCGCGCGGCGCCTTCATCCAGTCCGGCTCCCGGTAAAACGAATGCGCATCGAATAAGGTAACGGGATCACTGGCGTATTGCAGATAGACGATCCGTATCGGCCCCCAGATAGCTCCGGGGATATCGAGAGCATTGTTCTGATTGGTAAAGCGGATGATCGAGCCGTCACGGAAGCGTGGCAGCCAAGCAGGCGATTGTGGATCCCGCGCTGCCGTCACAGCGCGCCATGTTCCGCTCTCGAAAGGCGGCCCGCTCCAAAGCGCTCCCTGAAACGGATCGGCGACGATGTCGAAGATGTCGGCCGATATCTGCGAGTTGAGCGCGCCGAGACTGAGGCCATGCAGATAGAGCTTCGGTCGCTTGTCGCGCGGCAGGCTGGTCCAGTAGCGATAGACCTCGCGAAACAGCGCCCGGGCGGAGTCGGCGCCGTATTCGGGCTCCACCAGCAATGAAAGCCAGCTTGTCAGATACGAATATTGCAACCCGACGCTCGCGACGTCGCCGTGGTGCAGATATTCGAGCGTGTCCAGCGCGGCCGGATCGATCCATCCGGTCCCCGTCGGGGCGATAATCACAAGCAGCGACCGGTCGAAGGCCCCCACTCGCTTCATTTCCTCCAGCGCGAGCTTCGCCCGGGCCTCGATCGTGTCGGCATTGTTCAGGCCGACATAGACCCGCACCGGTTCTTTGGCTGCGGACTTCCAGAAGGCTCCGATATCAGCAGCCGTCGGCCCGGATGCTATGAAGTGCCGCCCCTGCCGACCAAGTCCGTCCCACGACACAAGCGAAGCCGCGCTGCCGGTGTGCATGGCGTCGGCAGGCAGCGGAACGTCGTCCTCGATAAGCGCATCGACCTTGCGGAAAGACGAGTCGGCAAGGTGTAGCGCACCTCGCAGCAACACGCCCTCAACCACCGACCAGAAGAGAAGAACCGCAAGAAGGCCGCCGACCACATTCGAGACGCGACGGGGAACGAAGCGGTTCAGCAGCTTCGAGATCGATGAAACCGTCCACTCAAAGAGCCGCCCCACAAGGATCGCGACCACGAAGACGACAGCCGCGACAGCTGCCAGCTTTGTCGGTTCGGCGGTATCCAGCGGCGGCATATGCCAGAGCTCGCGGATCGAGTTTTGCCAGGCGGCGGCCCGCCACAGGAAGCCGACGGACACCAGCAAGCCGCCGGCGAAAACGACGCTTTTCAGCATCAGCAATCTGGTTCTCGCCGCCGGCAGCTCAAGATATTGCCAGAGCCAGGTCAGCACCACTCCGAAGAAATAGCCCACCGCAGCACTTATGCCCGACAGGGCTCCCTGCACGACAAAGGATCGCGGCATCAGGCTTGGTGTCAGCGATGCCGCGAAGAATGCGAAGCCGGCCGCGATCCCCACGACCGACAGCGAGCCGATGAACCCTCCGAGAAGGCGTTTCATGGAAGTCCTCTCAGGCTACGTCACTCGATCTGCCTAGTGCAGTCCGAGGAAAATGAACGGCTTCGCTTCCTTGAAATCCTTGGTGGCGTCGCCGGAATAGGTGTGATCCTGGTTTTCGCCGAGGTCGAGACGTTTGACCTTGCCTGTCTCCTTGGAGAAATCGATGGTCTTCAGGTCCACCCAGAAGGTGTTCGGCGTCAGCGCCGACTCGAAGAAATAGAGCTTGCGCTTGTGATCGAAGACCGTCCGCCAGCGCGTGGACGAGATGTTGGGTTCGTCAGGCGTGTTCAATCCAAAGGGAACCGAGGCATTTCTGATCACGCTGAACACACTGACGAGAGCGCGGTTCGGATCCTCGTCCTTCGGGATCGCGTTGATGTAGAAGGAGGCCCGGGCGAACCGATCGGAAGCCCGGTTCGTGCCGGGAAGCATGACCGTGCCGCCGATCTGCTTCCAGTAGGAATTGAGCGCGAGTTGCTGCTCGAAGATCGGCGAGTTCGTCATCACCTGGTATTTGCGGTCGTGATGGATGACCTGCTTGCCCTTGACGTATTCGACGATGGCGCTGTCGCCCGTCGCGTCCGACATCGAAAGATGCAGCGTCGTCAGCCGATTCTCGCCCGGAACATTGTCGGTAACGACAGTGAAAGGCTCCTTTTCAAGCGCCTTGACCGCTTCGTCGACGGTCGCGAAATTGTCGAGAACGTATTGCGCCCAGGCCGCGATCGTCAGTCCCGGCTTGCTGTCCTTGCCGAACGGCGGGTATTCGGATTCCACCAGCCACAGAAGATTGACATTGAGGCCTGCGTCATTGACCCCGTCAGTGGTTGAGACGTCATAACCGGTCGCAACCACGCTACCGTATTTTGCGGTCCACTTGATGGAGTTCGGCCCTGCCTCGCCGCTTCGCTCGATACCGCGCGGCAGGATGTAGAGATTGGTCGCGACGTCGTTCTTCCAGTCCATGGACCGCGCCGTGATGATGTTGTCGTTGGGCCCGAGATAGACAACGCGGGTGCAGGCTTCGGCCACCATCGGCCCGAGCGCCAGCATCGCGCCGAGCGACGCAGAAAGAAGTGACCGTAAAGAGGAATTCCTGACGAACAACATGAGCAACTCCAATCCGTGTTGGTTGACTGCTAGAAGCGCATCGAAAGCCCGATGACCGGCCCATGTTGGCTCACGTCCCAGCGGAACTTGTTGGTGCCGGTAAAGTCGTCGTTCTCGTAATCCTGATAGAGCAGCCGGTAGCCGGCCCGCAGAATTGTCGGGTGTCCAAACATCAGCGTGCGGTAGCCGAGATAGGCCTGCGCGTTGACGCTGACCTTGGAGCCGACGTCAAAACCGCCGACATCTGCCTCCGCAAACAGGTTCCAGCGCTCGGTCAGATCGGCATTCATGCGTAAGCCGACGAAAGGATCGGTCCAATCCGCACTCTTCGTGGTTCGCAGGCCGAAAGCCTGCACATCCGCCTTGAGTTTCGTCCAGCGAACACCGGCCGTCGGCTCGATCGACAGCGTACGCGGCTTTCCGAAAACGGTGTCACCGCCGAGTTGCTGTTCGTACGCCTTGTAGAAGGCGCCGGCCGAAAGGGTTGTGGTCGTTATATCAAGCCCGATTTCATGCGCGAACACGTCCTCGCTCTGGCTGGTCTTGACGTATTGCCCATCGAAATAGACGCCCCATTGGCCGTTCGTCAGCTCGATATTGCCCATCGCCACGAGATCGAGATGGTCGAATATCTCCGAGAATGGCACGTCGACATCGGTATCGAAACCGGCGAGAGAACCGCTTCCCTTGAGCGACGCGGCCCAGGCATAAGGGCTGACGATAACGGCCCACTCCCGTTCCGGCGCCATCCGCTCGGCATCAAAATCAGCCGCGTACGCGCTGAGGGGAGCAAATAGGACGGATAGAAGCATGACCAGAGGAAAAGCGGAGCGATAGGAGACAAGCATCGAAACCGGCATGCACAAACTCCGTTCCATCGTCTGGCCGCAGCTTACTATCGCAAGGCGCAAATTCAAGCGGGTTGCGCAAAACAAAACAAATGGTTGCACGAGCAACACACGGCTTTCGTTCCAGCCATTCCGCCACAGCTCCGCGGGTCCGATGCGCCGTATCCGGCCCCGCCTCAATTCGATTTGGAATTGCCGGCCAATAAGCTAGGCTCCGGCGGAATCGAATACGCATCCAGATAGGAGTTCCGCATGACCGACAACGCCAAGCCGAACGGCGCCCTGACCCTTCGTACGGTCGCGATGCCCGCCGACGCCAATCCGGCGGGCGATATTTTCGGCGGCTGGGTCATGGCGCAGATGGACCTTGCCTCGGGCATCATGGCATCTGAGCGCGCCAAGGGCCGCGTGGTGACCGCCGCCGTCAAGGAAATGGCCTTCGCCCTGCCGGTGAAGATCGGCGATACGCTCTCGGTCTATACGACGATCGAACGCGTCGGTCGCACCTCGATCACGCTCTCTGTCGAGGCATGGGCAACACGCGCCCGCTACAACAATATGGAACGGGTGACGGCCGCGACCTTCATCATGGTTGCGCTTGACGAACAGGGCCAGCCGACGCCCGTTCCGGCGGAGTGATGCATGGAAGCCGTCAGCTCTCCCGAGGTCTTCCTCCACATCAAGGTCGTGATGGGAATGGTGATCTCGCTGAGCCTCGCACGGCTGCTGACGGGGATCGCCGGCATCATCCAGCACCCGGGAAAGGCCAGACCCTATGCCGTCCATCTCGGCTGGGCCGCCTCCATGTTCCTCTTCATCATCCATATCTGGTGGTGGGAATATCGGCTGCAGGCGGTGCCGGTCCTGCATTTCGGCATCTACCTGTTCCTCGTCTCCTTCTGCTGCCTGTTCTTCATGCTTTGCGCCCTGCTCTTCCCCGCCTCGCTCGACGAATACGGCGGCTATGAGGAGTATTTCTATTCACGCCGGCGCTGGTTCTTCGGCACGCTCGCCATCACCTACGCCGTCGACATCATCGACACCGCGATCAAGGGCGCCGATCACATCCAGTCGATCGGCTGGGAGTACCCGGCCCGCAACATCGTCTATGTGATCCTCTGCATCGTCGCCGCCTGGACCGCCAACCGCCGGTTCCACATGACCTTCGTCTGCCTCAATCTGCTCTATCAGATCAGCTTCATCTTCCGCATCTACGACGTCCTCGGATAAGAATGCGCAACTTTTCGGTTGCCATTAAGCGCTAAGCGTGAGATAGAAAGAGCAACCAGGAGGTTGCCGATATGTCTGATCGCATCGAGAAGGTTATCGAACTGAATGCACCTGTCGAACGCGTCTGGAAGGCCATTACCGATCACCGCGAATTCGGCGAATGGTTCCGCGTCCAGCTGGACGGCCCCTTCGTGCCGGGCGAGAACTCGACCGGCCACATGACCTATCCGGGCTACGAGCACATACAGTGGCAGGCCACCGTCAAGCGAATGGAGGAGCCTGAGCTCTTTTCCTTCACCTGGCATCCCTACGCGATCGACCCCGATGTCGACTATTCCGGCGAGCCGCCGACCCTCGTTGAATTCCGTCTGGAACCGACGCCGTCGGGCTCGCGACTGACGGTTACCGAGTCAGGCTTCGACAAGGTGCCCCCGCATCGCCGTGAGGAGGCCTTCCGGATGAACGATGGCGGCTGGGCCGCACAGATGAAAAACGTCAAGGAATACGTCGATCGATAACCTCGAACTTCACCCTGAAAACGCGGCGATCCTGTTCGCCGCCCTGGGAGACCCGACGCGCCTGTCACTGCTGACGACCCTCAGCGACGGGCGCGAACGCTCGATCGCGGGGCTCTCGGTCGGCACCGTCCTGACCCGGCAGGCCGTGACGAAACATCTGCATGTGCTGGAACAGGCCGGCCTTGTCCGCTCCGCTAAGGTCGGACGCGAAAGCCACTACGCCTTCCAACCCGACCGGATCGGTGAAATGCGCGACTATCTCGACAGCGTCTCCCGGCAATGGGACGATGCGCTCGAGCGCCTGCGCGCCTTCGTGGAACGGTGACTACGCCCGCAGGAACTGCGATCCCTTGTCGAAGCTCAACCCAGGGAAGATCTTTGCAGTCAGGTCATCGGCACTGACGTCGAATTGCCGGTAAAGCATCGCAGCAGCCAGCTCGCGCACGTCGGCGGTGGGCGCAAGGTCACGCGCATCGAGGAGCTGCGGCTCGGCGAGCCCCGGCCATCTGCCGAGAATGCGCCCGCCATTGATGCCGCCTCCGGCCAGAACCGCGCAGCCACCCGTACCGTGGTCGGTACCGCCCGAACCATTCTCGCGCACCGTCCGGCCGAACTCCGTCATCGCAAGCACGACGGTCTTTGCCCATATATCAGGGCCGAGCGTCGCCTTCAGCGTCGTGACCGCCTGAGCCAGATCCTGCACCGGTCGCTTGAACTGGCCAACTTGCGCGACATGCGTATCCCAGCCCGTGATCGAGAAGCTCGCAATCCTGTAGTCGCCCTTCAGCATCTTGCCGGCGAGGGCCGCGATATCGGCGATCTTCTCGCCCCTCGGCCCGTCGGGCTCGGTCATGACAGAGGCGGCATTGGCGCGTGTCGCCTCCTCCATGGCCTTGGCGAAAGCGGGATCGCCCGCATAGAGCCGCTTCAGAAACTGCATCTCGTCCTTGGCCGGCCCGAGATCGGAATCGGATGCCCAGACGTCGACATTGCTGGGTCCGGACAGGATCAGCTCGGTCGAGGTGTTGATGTCGATCGCCTTTCTCGCGTCCGAGCGGGGAATGACCGCGAGGGCACGATTGAGCCAGCCGGTCTTCTCTTCCTGCACATGCTCGCCGCCCGATTCCAGCATGTCCTGCCCGTCGAAATGGCTGCGCTGATCGCGGTATGGCGTCGAGACCGCCTGCACGAAAGCAAGCTCCCGGCTTTTCCAAAGCGGCAGCAGATCGGCCGCAGCGGGATGCAGCCCGAAATGTCCGTCGAGATCGAGCAGGCCGTTATCAGGCATCAGAGCAAGCGTCGGACGCAGCGCCGAAAAGCCCGCCTCCCCATACGGCTGCACGAGCGCCAGACCGTCCATCGCGCCGCGCAGCACGATCGTCACGAACCGGTTGTCGCCCGGCATGGCGGCAAAGGTGACAGGCGTGAAGATCGGCGCAGCAGCAAGACAGCAGGCGGAAGCGAGAAAGCCCCGGCGGGAAAGCACGACATTGGTCATCAGCTTGCTCCTATCGGCGATTGAATTCGGGCGATGCAAGCGCAAGCATCAGGCCGCTGATCTTGTTGGGGGCTTGCCCGACGATACGGATCGTGTCGTCCCGGGCGGCATCGGCGAGCGTCGCCTTCAGGAATTCGCGAGGATCGAGACCCTCTCCAAACTGCGCGGTCGCGCGCCGTGCCCAGCGCAATCGCTCGGCAAGCTGGCTTGCCGTGATCCACGCGCCGAAGGACTCCTCGAACCCCGCCGGGCTGGGCGGGAGCCAGACAGGTTGTCCCATGCGCCGCAGCGCGCCCTGCCCCAATGCCCGTGCGGTCTGCACGGCCTTGCGGTTCGTGACAGCAGCCTGATCCCCATCAGCCATCATGGCCGCATCGCCGCCTGATTTCGCGTTGTCTCCGGGATCGCCCTGATTGGCTTCAAGAAACCGGCCGACAGTGCCGTCACCGGGACCCGCATTCAGCGCCCGCAACCCCGCGACCACATAATCGAAAGGCTGTCGCGCCTTGCTGCCGGGATTGTCCCAGGCAGCGGGATGCGCCAGCATCGCCGTATAAACCGCCGTCAGATTGCCATCCGTCTTCTTCCACGCATCGGTCATAACTGTAATCACGCCATCCGGAGGATCGTCGGAGATGAAGTGGACGACGAGTTTGCGACAGATGTGCTGCGCCGTCTTCGAGTTCGCTGCAAGATCGTCGAGCAGCGAGAGATAGTCCCGCTCCGTTCTCTTCGGGCCGCCATAGCTGACACCGAGAACCTTGTGCGGCCCGGGCTCGGAGATACCGGGCCGGAACATCGCGTCTATGTCGCGGCGATCGATCGTCAACCCCGTCAGGACCATGGCTGCGGCGCGAACGTCGGCCTGTGTATAGCCGCTCCCCGCCCCCAGCGTATGCAGCTCAAGCAGTTCGCGCCCAAGATTTTCGTTGAGACCCTTCTTCTGCTGCATCCCGCCGCGCGAATCCGGCCCCAGCGACTGCGCCTGATCGAGATAGATCAGCATCGCCGGATGCTCGGTCGCGCTGCGCAAGAGGACAGAGAACTGCCCGGAGATATGCGGACGGATCGCTTCCGCCTCATAGGCCGGCACGAGCAGGCGCATGGGCAGGCTCTTGTTGGCGCTGGTGGAAAAATGGTTGGTCCAGAAGGTCGCCAATCGCTCATGGAAGCCGTTCGGCGAGAGAACCGCCTGCAAGAGCCGCGCATTAGCGTCCTGTTGGAACCTCGCCTGTGCCTGTCGCTGCAACACCTTACGGCGCTCCCGACGCTCCTGGTCGTCATCGTCGCTCTGTCTGAGATCGCGAAGCTGCTGCTGAAGATCGGAAATTGCGGCACGTCTCTCGTCGAGGCCGCCTACGGGAAAGGCGACAGGCGACTGCGTGGCCGCGCTCAGCTGGGCAAGCAGCGCATCCTGGCTCTGCACCGGTGCCTCGTCCGGACGCAGACCGTAGCCGAAGCGGATCGCCGCCATGGTTGGAACCGAAAGGCTCATGAGCCGTCACCTCCACATCGCTGGATGGTGACAGGCTCTCAACAAATATGTCGGAAATTGCGGCAATTTCCGAACATGGACAATTTGTAATTCTCCGGCGTTTCCAGTCCGTTAGCCGCGGAAAATGAACGATGCGCCGACCGCGATCAAGGCAAAGCCGATCGCATGGTTCCACGTCAGGCTCTCGCCCAGCCAGAATACCGAAAAGCCGGAGAAAACGAGGAGCGTGATGACTTCCTGCATCGTCTTCAGCTGCGCCGTCGAATAGACCGCCGAACCGATGCGGTTGGCCGGTACCGCGAGGCAGTATTCGAAGAAGGCGATCGCCCAACTGACGACGATGGCGACGAAAATCGCCGTGCCCTTGTGCTTGAGATGCCCGTACCAGGCAAAGGTCATGAAGATGTTGGACGCAAAGAGCATGACAACCGGCCAGACGGCGGCTGGGCTGATGGCAAAGGGCATGGGCGATTCCCGACGTTGAAACTGGCGGCAGCATGTATCGCCAAATTATCAGGCTTCAAGTGCCTATTCCGCCGCTCTCACACTTATCGAGAGGGTGCCGCCCTGACAGCCGATCGGCGGCCGGAACAAATCGCGGACCCCGCCGTTCTGTGCAGCGCCGCGACGTTTGGTGGCCACCGCCAGCCGAGGCTCAGGAAACGTCAGTCCGCGGGGTCAAGCATGACATGCAATTCTCGAAAGGCGTCCGGCGGATCCCTGGTTGCGCTCGCCTCGCTCAATTTCTTCCTCGCGGATGCCCGGGATGGCCTTGGTCCGTTTCTCGACGGCTTCCTGGCGACCCACGGCTGGAGCCCCATGAGCCTTGGCATCGTCGCGACACTCGGCGGCCTCCTCGGATTGGTCGCTACCCCGCTCTTCGGCGCTCTGGTTGACGGCTCGCTGCACAAGCGGCTGCTGATCGCAATACCCGTGGTGCTGATAACCGCAGCGGCGCTATGGACGCTGGCAAGCCCCGGCAATGCGGCGGTGTTTGGCGGACAATCGATGACGGCAATCGTCGGCGCGGTCATCGGCCCGGCGCTGATGGGCCTGACGCTCGGGCTTGTGGGCGAACAGGCATTCGCCAGGCAGGTCTCGCGGAACGAATTCTGGAACCACACCGGCAATGTATTTTCGCTTGCATGCATCTACATCGCCACGCTTTTCTTCGGACTGACCGGAGTGATCGCCATGATGGTCCTGACCGCGGCGGCGACGCTTTTTGCCGTGATGGCAATCGACCCACGGCAGATCGACGACAAGGTCGCGCGCGGACTCAAACCGGATGATGGCGTACCCGGCCCCTCCGGCATTGCGGCCATAACGCGCTCCCCGGGGCTGATCCTGCTTGCGATAACGCTTCTGATCTTTCATTTCGGCAACGCGCCGATGAGCCGGCTCATAGCACAGAACTTCTCGATCCAGCTCGGTACACCGTTTCGCACTACGGCGATCGTGACAGGCGTTTCCCAGCTATCGATGATCGGCGTGGCGCTCGCGGCTCCCTTCCTGATCAACCGATGGGGACTGGCGTCGGCGTTCATCATCGCCCTGTGCGCCCTGCCGATCCGCGGCGCCATCGCCGGCGCATTTCCGAGTTTCACGTCCATCTATCCGGTCCAGTTCCTGGATGGCGTTGGCGCCGGCCTCATCGGCATTGCAACACCGATCGCGGCCGAGCGCATTCTCTCCGGAACCGGGCGCTTCAATGCCGGTCTGGCCGTGGTGATGACCATCCAGGGCATCGGCGCATCGCTGAGCAATGTGGTCGCTGGATGGCTGACGAGCCTTGGAGGTTACGGCCTTGCCTATTGGGTGCACGGAGGGGTCGCCGTGCTGGCGCTGTTATTATTCCTCCCCATGCGGCATCTCATCGCCCCGCACAGAACATAGTCCGCAGATTTCTGTTCGAAGACCAGGTCTCCGTATGGTGACTTTGTGATGCAGCGACGCCCGATGTCAGATCAGGCATTCGAGAATGGCGATCCATGGAATCTCGCGCCCGGAGCTGTTCACCCGGTCGTGCAGATACCCTTGGCTCGTCAGCTTCAGCCTCTTCAGCCCCACGCTGTCGTTGACGTTTCCGCCGACGGTCAGAGCATAAGTCGGCGTCAGCTCCAAAATGATGTCGCCGTGCGACGGATAGAAGCTGTCCGCTTCGTAAATCAGCTCGGCCTTCGCATAGTCGAAACTCTGCGCATATTCTCGGCCGCCGACGATGACATCGCCGGGCTTGGGTTTGTACGCGCTCGTTTTCCGCGCCGCGTAGCCATAACCGTTTATCGCCCCGCTCGCCTGCTGCATCGCCTTATGGACATAGTGGCAATGAGCTTCGGTATAGAAGAACTTGTTGCCTGCCCCTGATGTCTTCATGCAGAACGACACAAAGGCCGAAGACCATGCCGGCCTGATGTTACCGACGACCTTGCGGCCGTCGAGATTGTTGTTGCCAACAGCCTTCCAATAGTCCTTCACAAAGAGGTAGTAGTCCTTGGCGTGTTGCGGACGGCCCCAACTCTCCCGTCCCTGTCCATTGTCCCAGCGGGCGTATTCGCCTTTGCATACGGCGACCAACTGATCAGAAAATCCCGTCATCGCTCTTTCCTCCCCGATAACGCTCGGCAAAGGAAATAGAGAGATCAATCCATGATTGTCGTCAACAAAATATAACCTTTAATTGAAGCAATGAAATCAACTGCAATTTAAAGGGGTATTTACATGATGGCCGAGTTGCAGAAAACTTCCGTTAATTATCAAGAAGGCGGGCGCGGACACGCCGCGCCCGCTTCGGCGGTTCGTATGGCCGATCATGCACGCAGACCGCGTGGCTCCTCGGCCTCCTCCGTTCCGAACCGCACATCCTTCTTCTCGTAGCCAAAGCCGGCGAGCAGCGCGACCACGATGGCAACGACGGCCGCGACCATCAGCAGCGCGTACGCATAGTCGCCGTCCCAACGCTCGGCCAGTCCCGCCTGCAGCGTCGCATTGCCTGAAGCGAGCAGATTGCCGAGCTGGTAGGCAAATCCCGGGAACGTGCCGCGCACCTCATCCGGCGACAGCTCGTTTAGGTGTACCGGCACGATGCCCCAGGCGCCCTGAACGAAGAACTGCATCAGGAACGCACCGATCGCGAGCAGCACCGGCCCCGGCGCATAGACCCAAAGCGGCGCCACTGGCACGGCGATCAGCGATGCGATGACGATCGCCTTCTTGCGCCCGATCCGCTGCGACAGCGCACCGAAGAAGAGACCACCGCAGATCGCGCCGATATTGTAGACGATGGCGATCGCGCCGGTCGTGTAGCTGTCGTAGTTGCGCTGGGTCTCGAGGAATGTCGGATAGAGATCCTGCGTGCCGTGGCTGAAGAAGTTGAACGCCGTCATCAGCAGCACGGACCACAGAAACAGCGGAACATTTTCACGCAGCACGGCAAGGAACGGCCGCCGTCCCTGCTTCTGGCGCTTGATAAACGCCGGGCTCTCCTCGACGTTGCGCCGGATATAGAGCACCAGCAATGCCGGCAGCGCCCCGACGAAGAACATTCCGCGCCAGCCGATGACCGGGAACAGCAGGAAAAAGACGATTGAGGCAATCAGGTAGCCGGAGGGATAGCCCGCCTGCAAGATCCCGGAGACGATGCCGCGGCTATCTTCGGGCACGGTCTCCATCACAAGCGAAGCACCGACGCCCCACTCGCCGCCCATGGCGATGCCATAGAGCGCCCGGAGCATGATGAACATGGTCAGCCCCGTGGAGAAACCGGTCAGAAACTCGAACAGCGAATAGAGCGCCACATTCACCATCAGCGTGATGCGGCGCCCATATTTGTCCGATGCCAGCCCGAAGAGCAGCGCGCCGAGCGGCCGCATCGCAAGCGTCAGGAAGATCGCGACCGACACGGCCGCGACGTCGGTGTGAAACTCATCTGCAATGTGCTTGAGAACGAAAACCAGAATGAAGAAATCGAAGGCATCGAGCGTCCAGCCGAGATAGCTGGCAATAACGGTGTTGCGCTGCTGCGGGGTGAGCGCGCGCAGGCTCTGCAATGCGGACATCATGTTCCTCCGTCCGAAAGCGGCGGCGAGGCGGGCAATGTCCGGATGCCGTCGAAGAGAGGGATCGCCCGGGGATGGGCGAGGTCGAAGCTGTGACAGGCAGCCTCCTTTAACGTCAGCATTGCTGCCCTTGTTCCCGGCTGCGACAGTTTGACCGTCGCTCAGCTTTCACCGGCAAGCTTTTCGCGAATGTGATCCGGCCCGCCGGTCATGCGCCCGGCAAAAGGCCGGTCGGGATCCACGACGCGCCAGAACGGCGCGCTGCCCTCCTTGCTGATGTGCACCAGATGCCGCTGCACCGTGACGGGGCAACAAGCATCCGCACCGTATTTCGCCGCCAGCGCGCGCCGGATCTCCGCGAGATCCGAGAGCTTTCCCGCTTGCGCGCCGCGCAACGCATCGATGACCATGCTTTCGCTCGGGATCAGCATGCGCTGCTCCTGAGCCCTGCCCTTCGGCCGCATCTTGATAATGGGAACATCGTCCATGGCATCCTCGCAAATCGAGAGCCGTGCTCAGGTGAGGTTCCTGCGGCGCTCTACCTCGGCAGCGGTCGGCTGTTCGAATTCGAACGAGCCGGTCACGATATCGCCGTCGCGAACATACTTGTTCACCGTGACGCCAGTGCCCGAAGTCCGCGAACTGATGAGCTTCAGCTTGCCCGGAGATACTCTGTCGCCGAACAGCCGCTTGCCCTTGCCGAGTACGACGGGAAAGAACGAGATAGACAGCTCATCGACCAGATCGTTCCGGAACAGCGTCTGCAGGAAGTCGGTCGATCCCTGCGTCAGAAGGTCAGGTCCATCGCTCGCCTTCAACGCCTTGAGCGCGCCGACAACATCGCTGCCAAGCACCTGGCTGTTCTGCCAGCCCGGCTTGAATTCCGGATTGCGCGTCGCGACGTATTTGGTGATCTTGTCGAACAGCGGGCCGATCGGATCGTCTGGCGCAACGTAAGGCCAGTGCGCGGCGAAGATGTCGTAGGTCTTGCGGCCGAGCAGCAGATCGAAGCGATTGGCGAACATCTCACCGACCGACTCTCCCATCGCCTCGTCGAAATAGGGCGCGGCCCAGCCCCCATAACGGAAGCCGCCGATCGGATCCTCATCCGGACCGCCCGGCGCCTGCATGACGCCGTCGAGGCTGACGAATGCACCTGTAATGATCTTCCTCATCCCTGTTCTCCTTCATGATCCCTTGGGCGATGCGCCCCTGACGTTCGTCACTCTGCCGGGTTGAGCTCCTGTGCGAGTCCAATGAGAATTCCCTCAGGTCCCCGGATGTAGCAGAGCCGATAAGCGTCCTTGTACCGGACGACGTCGCCGACGAGACGCGCGCCGCGCGTGCTGAGCCGTTCAAGTGTCTCATCGAGATCATCAACGGCGAACATGACGCGGAGATAGCCGAGGGCGTTGACTTCGGCGTTCCGGTGATCCGCGACGACCTCAGGCCTGACGAACCGGGAGAGCTCCAGCCGGCTGTGGCCATCCGGCGTGCGCATCATCGCGATCTCGACGCACTGATCGCCCAGCCCGGTGACGCGACCGGCCCATTCTCCCTCGATCATCGCCCGCCCCTCAAGCTCGAGGCCGAGTTCACGAAAGAAGTCGATCGCCGCTCCCAAGTCTTCGACGACGATCCCGACATTGTCCATCCGCTTCAGCGCCATGCGCTCATCTCCATCTGGTTTTCAGACCCCAAGGACGTTCGCCCGCCGCCAACGCCGACAATCGCATCCGATAAAATCCGCCGCCACTGTTTGCCAAATCCGAACGATTCTTTTGTTTCCCTTTTGTACTCTTTGCCCCTTCACTTTCGCGGTGACTCTCGCCATATTCCGGCCATGGCCAAAACTCCGAAGAAATCCCCCGCCCCTGTTGGCTTCGAGGAAGCCCCGCAGTCGCCCTTCGAGGGCGCTCCCCTGTCCGGTTCCGTATCCGACTGGGTGAAGCAGCTGGAGGCCGATGCCGAGGCGTCAAGTGTCGAGACGCAGCGCCAGATCGCCTCGAAGGCCGGCAAGCATCGCAAGAAGGTGGAGATCGCCGCCTCCAAATCCGCGAGAGGCACCTCCATGGGTGGCTCGACCGACCCGAAGACCCGCGCCGCCGCCGGCCTCAACCCGGTCGCGGGCATGGACACGACGCTGGAGGAAGCCGCCTCGCTGCAGGCCGGTACCGCCGTCACCGCCACCGTCGACGCGCTTGCCAAGCTGATCGAGAGCGGCAACCCGCTGCACAAGAACGGCAAGATCTGGACGCCACACCGCCCTGCCCGGCCGGACAAGTCCGAAGGCGGCATCGCGATCCGCATGGACTCGGAATACAAGCCCGCCGGCGATCAGCCGACCGCCATCAAGGATCTCGTCGAGGGCCTCGACAATGGCGACCGCAGCCAGGTCCTGCTCGGCGTCACCGGCTCCGGCAAGACCTTCACCATGGCCAAGGTGATCGAGGAAACCCAGCGCCCGGCCCTGATCCTGGCGCCGAACAAGACGCTCGCCGCCCAGCTCTATTCCGAATTCAAGAACTTTTTCCCTGGCAACGCCGTCGAATACTTCGTTTCCTACTACGACTACTACCAGCCGGAAGCCTACGTGCCGCGCTCCGACACCTACATCGAGAAGGAATCCTCGATCAACGAGCAGATCGACCGCATGCGCCACTCGGCGACGCGCTCGCTGCTCGAGCGCGACGACTGCATCATCGTCGCCTCGGTCTCCTGCATCTACGGTATTGGCTCGGTCGAGACCTATACCGCCATGACCTTCCAGATGAACGTCGGCGACCGCCTAGACCAGCGCCAGCTGCTCGCCGACCTCGTTGCCCAGCAATACAAGCGCCGCGACATGGATTTCCAGCGCGGCTCCTTCCGCGTCCGCGGCGACACCATCGAAATCTTCCCGGCCCACCTTGAAGATGCCGCCTGGCGCATAAGCATGTTCGGCGACGAGATCGACGCCATCACCGAGTTCGACCCGCTGACCGGCGCCAAGACCGGCGACCTGAAATCGGTGAAGATCTACGCCAACTCGCACTATGTCACGCCGCGCCCGACGCTGAACGCCGCCATCAAGTCGATCAAGGAGGAGCTGAAGGGCCGCCTCGTCGAACTGGAAAAGGCCGGCCGCCTGCTGGAAGCCCAGCGCCTGGAACAGCGCACCCGCTACGATATCGAAATGCTCGAAGCCACCGGCTCCTGCCAGGGCATCGAGAACTATTCGCGCTATCTGACCGGCCGCGACCCCGGCGACCCGCCGCCGACGCTGTTCGAATACGTCCCCGACAACGCCATCGTCTTCATCGACGAAAGCCACGTCACCATCCCGCAGATCGGCGGCATGTACCGGGGCGACTTCCGCCGCAAGGCGACCCTTGCCGAATACGGCTTCCGCCTGCCGTCATGCATGGACAACCGTCCCTTGCGCTTCGAGGAATGGGACGCCATGCGCCCCGACACCATCGCCGTCTCCGCCACCCCGGGCGGCTGGGAGATGGAACAGGCAGGCGGCGTCTTCGCCGAACAGGTCATCCGCCCGACCGGCCTGATCGACCCGCCCGTCGAGGTCCGCTCGGCCCGCAGCCAGGTCGACGACGTGCTCGGCGAAATCCGCGAGACCGCCGCCAAGGGCTACCGTACCCTCTGCACCGTGCTGACCAAGCGCATGGCCGAGGACCTGACCGAATACCTGCACGAACAGGGCGTCCGCGTCCGCTACATGCACAGCGACATCGACACGCTGGAGCGCATCGAGATCATCCGCGACCTCCGCCTCGGCGCCTTCGACGTCCTCGTCGGCATCAACCTTCTGCGCGAAGGCCTCGACATTCCCGAATGCGGCTTTGTCGCCATCCTCGACGCCGACAAGGAAGGCTTCCTGCGCTCCGAGACCTCGCTGATCCAGACGATCGGCCGAGCCGCGCGTAACGTCGACGGCAAGGTCATCCTCTATGCCGACAACATCACCGGCTCGATGCAGCGCGCCATGGACGAGACCGCGCGCCGCCGCGAAAAGCAGGTGGCCTACAACGAGGAACACGGCATCACGCCGGAGAGCGTCAAGGCGAAGATCTCCGACATCCTCGACTCGGTCTACGAACGCGACCACGTCCGCGCCGACATTTCGGGCGCCTCGGGCAAGGGTTTTGCGGACGGAGGCAACCTCGTCGGCGGCAACCTGCAGACCCATCTCAACGCGCTGGAAAAGCAGATGCGCGACGCCGCCGCCGACCTCGACTTCGAAAAGGCCGCCCGCCTGCGCGACGAGATCAAGCGCCTCAAAGCCGCCGAACTCGCCGTCATGGACGACCCGATGGCGCGCGAGGAAGCACGCTCGCAGGAAGGCAGCGGCAAGAAGAGCGGCAAGCCGGCCGCAGGCGGAAGCTCCCTCTTCGCCAAGCCCGGCCTCGACGACATGGGCCCGGGCACCGATACCGAAACCCCGCTCATCCGCAAGCCCGACCTCGACGATATGGGCCGCGACGTCGCCGACCCCGCCGGCAAGAGCCTCTTCCGCCGCAACAGCCTCGACGAAATGACCGTCGGCCGCACCGAAAAACCGGTCGCCGGCCATCTGCCGGACAAGCCCGAGGCCGCCAAGGGCACGAAGCGCTTCTCACCGCTGCTGGAAGGCCAGCCGGAGCGCGACGACGTCAGGCCGCTGGTGCGCGGCAAGACCGGCGTCGGGAGTTATGAGGATCCGGTGGACCAGAAACGCAAGGGGCGCACGAAGGGCAAGACGGGGCGGCCGGGAAGTTAAACCCTCACGAGACGACACGTGGTCGCAAATCTAAGCAACACACATCGACGGTTAGAAGTGCCGATCATAGAAATGGAGGCGCCCTCGCACACCCTTCATCTCGTCAAACCAATACAAAAGGTAAAATACCCCCAATAAAAACGGCAAAGAGATAATAACCGTTATTAAATGACAAACCCAGAACGGCATGCAATGCATCGGGTGAAGCGTAGAGAATATTATAAGAAAGAATGATAGCGCGCCGATGACTGCGCAGAACACCATCAAAATTTCGTTTAGCTTAGCAAGGCGCTCAATAAAAAACTGATAGCCAGTCAAGGTAAGGCCAACATCCTTAAAAGCAAATCTATCCGCTTTGATCTTACTCTTGGCCAAAACCCTTTTACAGTCTTGAACAATCTTTAAACTCTTGCTTTCTATTATCTGAGATAGAATCGGAAAAGCGAGCGACACACCTACAGCTGTAGAGAGACTCGTTTGTAAAGCGGCCATCGTCAAACCATCGCAGACGCCAGATGTCATTTAATCCCTCGATATTACAAAAGGTTATAGAAGCAAGAGGTATAAGCACGTCCGAAGCGTCTTATGCTGCGGGGATGAGCGAAAGGAAGCTGAAAGCTACGCTCGAAGGCAACAACACCCCCACAAAAAATCAAATTGTAAAATTTGCCGAGAGACTTGCGGTCCCTCCCCATGCATTCTTCATGAACGATTTTGATATAGCTCCGTCGCAGATCATGGATTTCCGCGCTTCAAAGGCGGCAACTCTGAAGTACGGTAGAGACACGCATCGATTCCAGCATATTATAGAAGTGCGTAACTTTCTGGCAGTTTTGTACAAGCGTTTGGACTGGGAAGCGCCGCAGAATCTGTTTGAAATAGACCTTCAGTCCAATCCAGAGCAATTTGCGGCATCCGTGAGTAAAATACTTCGCCTGGAGGAAATTAGGGACGAAGCAAAAACAAAATCAGATTTTTACAAACTGTTTCGAAATCGCGTCGAAGAACTGGGAATATACGTCCTGCAGGATCACAACTTCTCAGCCGAGATTGACGGTTTTGCCTTGTATCATGACAGCTTCACGTCGAACTTGATATTCGTGAACTCTGCAAAGAGGAACCACGGCGCGAAATCCTTCACGCTTGCTCACGAATTGTCGCATATATTTGGAAAACGATCCGCGATCACCAACAACTATCAGTACGACAATGAGATCGAGACCTTCGCTAACGACTTTGCAGCCTCCCTTTTGATACCTAGAGGGGCTCTCATTGAAGCAATTGATCGACATAAATTCCACTTCTTTGAATATAACGTCGCAGTATCCTCCGCCACGAGACTTTCCAACATATTCAAGACTAGTGTGAGCGCCATGTTGGTTAGGCTCTCAAAGCTGAAGTACGTTGACGCGTCGTATCCAGGTCAGTTCATCGCCGGTTTTGGCAAGAACAGTTTTCTGGATTCACAGAAACCCAAAGGAGGCGGCGGCAAAGACGGACCCGATCCAGGTGTAATCGATCTCGCCTTTCTCGGATCGAGAGCTGTTAGCGTTATGACTTCGGCATTGGCTCAAGGCCTGACGACAAGCTTTGAGATCTTCGAGCACACTGGGCTTTCCAAGAAGAGAATCGACGGCCTGATGATCGTTGGAAAAGAAAAGTCCCTGGTTAAAGAGAGTCCACATGCCATCGCTTTTTGAGTTCCACATGGCCGAACGCGTGGCCGCCCTAATTGACGAGCACGGCCACTGTAATCACCTCTGCAACGTACATTCGCCTTTTGGACTGGGAGAATATGAAGCTGAAAAACTCAGGCGCTTCGATCCCGATTCGTTTGCGAAGCTGGGTACTGCTGGGCTCACGACACATGCAATAGAAGTTGCCGATTTCGAGCTAGTTGGACAAACAGTAGGTGCGCTAAGCATTATAAAGGACTTCAATAGAGAAAATAGTGAAGACCTCTATAAACACGCCATTTGTGTTCGGCTGAACCGTCCTCTGTTGATCGCTAACGGTCACTTACAGAGTGACGAGGTCGAAGAGATAAGCAAAGTATTTGGAAACGAATACACCCGGTATGATTAGGGTACAAAACGCCATTGCCCGCAGTGCATAGGCTTCTCATGCTGTTGACAGCTGTACAGGCAATATCGTGCGCCCAGTAATAACAACGATATAGCACCCTTTTCATCCCCACCCCTCCCAACCCATGCCATCATCCCCTCGTCCCGTCACGGATACACCGCAAGGCGTTGCGGCGAGGCGGGACCGGCGCGGGGTGTGAGGGTAGGACGCAAAACCTCATGCACCGGGTCCGCAGAAGGTGGTCTCCCTCCGGGGACGGCGGCCCGCGCGAATGCGGAGTCGAGTTGAGCCCCGGACGTGCCTGTGTGGCACACATGGCCCCCAGGGGAAGCAAAGCTTCCTCGGGCAAGGCGGCAGAGGGACCGGAGTTGCGGGCATAAACCGCCGAACGGGGCGCTCGACAGCGCCATTTTACACTTTTCAGATGAGGCTCTTTCGAGCGCCCCGTCCGAACCCTGCCGCCCGCAAGGGCCGGCAAACCGATTGAAGGATCAAACCACGGGTGAAACCAGCCGCGTGAAGGCAAAGCCGCGCGCCGCCGGCAGCGCCGCCAGACAGAGACGCCAAGAAGAGACGGAGGAGCAGGCATGGCCGGATCCGAAGCGAAAGCGCCCAAGGCAGGCATGAGCGACTGGGAACGCCGCATCGACGACTACGGCAGGCTGGCGCTGCGCGTGCGCACCGCCGAGATGCTCGGCCTGCCGGCAAGGGTCTGCGGCATGCGCAGCTGCCGCCGCAAGCGATCCTGCGGGTTCGCCTTCATCGCCACCAGGCTGCCGGTCTGTTCCACGATGCTGACCGAGGAGCAGCGCAAGGCGCATGACGAGCTCCTCGATTTCGCCGGCCGCGTCTACGAGGCGGCGCATTCCGGCCACTTCGGCAACCTCTATCGCCTGCTTCTGCAGAACCCGCCGGAATATCACCGCTCGGTGATAGAGATCGTCCGTCATGCCCTGCCATCGGGCCATTCCGGACATGGCGGCCTCGACGCGATCCGCAGGATCGAGGCGCAACGGCTGGTTGGTACCATTTAGGGACAGGTTTCCGGAAACGGGACAGCAGTCGTTGTGAATGCTAACTATTCGTCAAGTGTCTGAATCTTTGGCGATTCCCGTTTTGCAGAATCGCGTGCCACAATATTGCCGCTTGCCTTTTGCTTCGAATGCTGTCACCAAATGCGGCTCTCGGGCATTTGCATGCCGGTGACTGGACTGATGTGGTAAAGCTTTCCGGCAGGAAGGCGGCGTGGGGGACCCCGCGTGACTGAGACGTTCTTTCCCCGTTCGTGAACTACTCGACTGACCCTTCGCGCGCTGAATTTCGATGAAGGAGCGCGAAAGTGAAAGCCGTCCGTTTCCTCTCGCGGGGCGCGGATACCAAACAGACTACAGGGAAAAGGACCTATCCCCATGGCCACCAAAGGCACCGTAAAATTCTTCAACCAGGACAAGGGTTTTGGTTTCATCACGCCAGAAGGCGGCGCGAAGGACGTATTCGTCCACATCTCCGCGCTTCAGGCTTCCGGCATCCAGTCGCTGCGCGAAGGCCAGCAGGTTACCTTCGACACCGAGCCGGACCGCATGGGCAAGGGCCCGAAGGCCGTCAACATCTCGGCTAACTAATTCATTTTCTGCTTCGGCAGGAAAGAGAACGGCGCTCCGCAAGGGGCGCCGTTTCTCGTTGGCAGGATGGGGCTGTCGGGGAGAACGACCGGGAAGCGCCGCCCTCGCGAATGCGCCGGCGCCGCAGTCGCGCCCGTCGCAGTGATGGCCGTCCCGTTGACGATTCCGCCAACGCACGACTTGGCCAACGTCCCCTCACCCGGCAACGATGCGATAATCGCCTCATGAAGTCGTCCGCCGCGTCGATGGTCCATCCGCTTTGAAGCGGGACGAAGCGAAGCACACAGGGAAGGTTTGATCGTTTTCAGGAAAGCGGGGTTTGTTGAAGCGTCAGCAACGGCGCGCCAATCACAGGCAGACCCTTCGACCGTGCGCCCGCGAGGAATGCAGGCAGGGCTTCTCGCCTGTGTCCAGCCGGGCCGGCCCCCGTCGTGCGGCAGCGCTTAGGCGCCGACCGCTTCCCTCGCACCATCAAAATCGACCGCGGCAAAGGCTGCGGCAATCACCTCGGGTCCGGCGCCCGCCTTGACGGCATCGGTCGACAGGATCTGCCGGTAGCGCCGCGCACCGGGCAGCCCGGTAAACAGCCCGACCATATGCCGCGCCACCTGCTGCAGCCGCCCGCCGTTGGCGACATGACGCTCGGCATAGGCCATCATCCGGTCGCGGATCGCGCCCCAGTCCGCCGTCTCCGCCGCAGCACCATAGAAGCGGTGGTCGACATCGGCGAGAATGGCGGCGTTCTGATAGGCCGCGCGCCCGAGCATGATGCCGTCGACATGCTCAAGATGATGAGCCGCCTCGTCGAGCGTCTGGATACCGCCATTGATGCCGATGAAGACATCCGGCCGCGCCTGCTTCGTGCGGTAGACGATCTCGTAGTCGAGCGGCGGGATCTCGCGGTTCTCCTTCGGCGACAGGCCCTTCAGCCAGGCCTTGCGCGCATGGATCCAGATCGCGTCGGCGCCGGCATCGAGCACCCGGTCGAGAAGGCCGGGCAGCGCGACTTCGGGCTCCTGCTCGTCGACGCCGATCCGGCATTTCACCGTGACCGGCACGTCGGCCACCGCCTTCATCGCCGCCACGCAGGCCGCCACGGTCTCGGGCGTCAGCATCAGGCAGGCGCCGAAGGTACCGGACTGCACCCGGTCGGAGGGACAGCCGACATTGAGGTTGATCTCGTCGTAGCCGTAGGGCGCTGCAATCCGGACCGCCTCGGCAAGCTTCGCCGGATCCGATCCGCCGAGCTGCAGCGCCACCTTGTGCTCCGCCGCATCGAAGGACAGCAACCGTTCGCGCGGCCCGTGGATGATCGCATCGGCCACGACCATTTCCGTGTAGAGCAGCGCATTGCGGCTGATCTGCCGGTGGAAATAGCGGCAATGGCGATCGGTCCAGTCGATCATCGGTGCAACCGCGAAGATCGGCTGGCCTGACGTCAGGGCCTCGGCGTAGAAATTGGATGTGCTCATGCCGCGCTCATAGCGCAAAGGCGGGCGAAATGCCAGTTTGCCGGGCGCAGGGCAGCAATGCGGCGATGCGCTGCCAATTTACCCATGCCCAAATCACCTTTGCCATGACGAACCATGCTTCCCCCCTCGCCGCGTTTGCGTCTAAGATGCCTGACGTCATGAACAGCAAGAGCCTGCAATGTCCTTTCCCGCGACTGTCATCCCCCTTCCGCAACCCGTCCTGCTTCCCGTCGAAGGCACCGCCGAGGCCTTTCCCGTGCGCCGCATTTACTGCGTCGGGCGCAACTATGCCGACCATGCGATCGAGATGGGCCATGACCCCAGCCGCGAGCCGCCGTTCTTTTTCCAGAAGAACGCCGACAACCTGCTGCCGGCAGGCCAGGACTTCCCCTACCCGCCGCTCTCGAGCGATGTGCATTTCGAGGTCGAGTGCGTCCTGGCTTTGAAGGCCGGCGGCCAGAACATTGCCGCCGACAAGGCGCTTGACTGCATCTACGGCTATGCCGTCGGCATCGACTTCACCCGCCGCGATCTGCAGGCCGAAGCCAAGAAGCTAGGTCGCCCCTGGGAAGTCGCCAAGGCCTTCGAATATTCCGCCCCCGTGTCGCCGATCGTCCCGGCGTCAAAGCTCGGCCATCCCTCGGCAGGCCGGATCTGGCTGGAGCTGAACGGCAAGCGCGTCCAGGACGGTGATCTCAACCAGATGATCTGGAAGGTGCCGGAGATCATCGCCGAGCTCTCGAAGCTCTTCATCCTGGCGCCCGGCGACGTCATCATGACCGGCACGCCCGCCGGTGTCGGCGCCGTCACGAAGGGCGACCGCGTCGAGTGCGGTATCGACGGTATCGCCTCCCTGTCGGTCAAGGTGGCCTGAGAGGAGACATCCATGCCTGTCTACGCGCTCGGCGGACTGACGCCGGATCTACCGGCACCCGGCACCTACTGGATTGCGCCGGATGCCCATGTCATCGGCGAGGTTTCGCTTGGTGTCGATGTCGGCGTCTGGTTTGGCGCGGTGTTGCGCGGCGACAACGAGCCGATCACTGTCGGCGCGGCAACGAACATCCAAGAAGGCGCGATGCTGCACACCGATCCCGGGCATCCGGTCACGATCGGCGAAGGCTGCACCATCGGCCATCACGCCATCGTCCACGGCTGCTCGATCGGCGACAATTCGCTTGTTGGCATGGGCACCACGGTCCTGAACGGCGCCAGGATCGGCAACAACTGCCTCGTCGGCGCCAATGCGCTGATCACCGAGGGCAAGGAGTTTCCCGACAACTCCCTGATCGTCGGCTCGCCCGCCAGGGTTATCCGCACGCTCGACGAGGCGGCAATCGAAGAGCTGCGCCGCTCCGCCGAGAAATATGTCGGCAACTGGCAGCGTTTCGCGCGGGATCTAGAGCGGATCGATTGAGGAGCGGCGCTCAAAAGTAGCATTTAGGTCACCGAGATTTACGTGGGAGAAAATCCGCGTCGGCCGGCCGCACTCAACGGTCCCTAAAGTACTGAATTGTAACGTCCGACACCTGTGCTTTGCGTCGCACTGGATAAGCGAACATAAAAACGGTCAGCGCTTGATCGAGGGATACGGATATGACCGCACAGTTTCTCAGCCTGCTGATCGCTTGCCACTCACTGGATCTCACTCGCGATGAAATATTTCAGTATTTTCTCTTGTTCGTGGTGACACGAAGCAATGCGGGCCCAGAACATCGAGACCCCAATACGAAAACGAAACGCAAAGGTCGGAAGAAATAGGTGCGCAAAATGCAAGCGCCCATAGCACTTCGTCGAAGCCAAACGCTACGCCGCGCAAGCCTCGCACTGCCCGCGGATCTCGATCGTCGTCTTCTCGGCCTTGAACTTCTTGGCCTTCGTCCAGTCCATCAACCTGTGATCGACTTCATGATCGTGGAACTCCATCACCTGGCCGCAGCTCTCGCAGATCGCGAAGGCGACGATGCCATGGCTGTGGCAGTTCTCGCCGGGGTGGGCGCAGGCGACGAAGGAATTGATGCTTTCGAGCCGGTGGACGACGCCATATTCGAGTAGCTTCTCCAGCGCCCGATAGACCTGCAACGGCGCGCGAAATCCGTGGTCGCGCAGCTTGTCGAGAATGGTATAGGCGCTGAGCGGCCCGTCGGCCTTCTCGAGGACGTCGAAGACCAGAGCCTGGTTCTTGGTCAGTGCCGGTGCGCTCATGAGCCTTGTCCTTCCGTGGTCGCCTGCCGCCGCCCGAGCTTGGGCAGCAGGCTGAGTATGAAGAGAATGAGAGCTGCGACGACGATCGACGGACCGGAGGGCGTGTCGTAGGTCAGCGAGCCGAACAGCCCGCCGACAACCGCGACGGCACCGATCAGAGAGGCGAAGACGGCCATCACCTCCGGCGTCGAGGCAAAACGCCGGGCAGCGGCAGCCGGGATGATCAGCAGCGAGGTGATCAGCATGATGCCGACGATCTTCATGGCGATGGCGATGACAACAGCCATGAGAAGCATGAAGAATAGACGCGCCCGCTCCGGCCTCAGCCCTTCGGCTTCCGCCAGTTCCGGGTTGACGGTTGAGGCCAGCAATGGCCGCCAGAGCCAGGCGATCGCTGCCAGCACCAGAAGTCCGCCGCCCCAGATGAAGACGATATCGGTCTTCGAGACGGCAAGGATATCGCCGAACAGGAAAGCGATGAGATCGATGCGCACCCAGCTCATGAACGCGACCATGACCAGCCCGATCGCCAGCGTCGCATGCGAGAGAATGCCGAGCAGCGCATCGGCCGAGAGCGCCTGCCGCTTCTGCAGCACGAGCAGCAGGATCGAGACGGCGGCCGCGACCACGAAGACCGAGAGCGTCAGGTTGAACTGCATCAGCAGCGACAGTGCCACGCCCAGCAGGGCCGAATGCGAGATCGTATCGCCGAAATAGGCCATGCGCCGCCAGATGATGAAGCAGCCGAGAGGGCCGGTTGTCAGCGCCAGGCCGACGCCGGCAATGATGGCGCGGACGAAGAAATCGTCAAACATGCCGTTCTCCCGCCGGCTGCTTATGCCCGTGCCCGTCATCGGCCGTATGATGGTGGGCGTGGTCATGATGCTCGTGCCCATGATCATGGTGACCATGCCCGTGATCGTGGTGAGCATGATCATGCGCCGTGTGACCGTGGCCAGCGTGGTCATGCCCGGCATGATCGTGGTGATGGCCATCATCGGGGTGGCAATGGTCCGTCACCGAGCCATCCGCATGCAGCACGCGGCCATCGGGGAGATGCGTATGATCATGGTCATGACTGTAGACGGCCAGCGACTGCGCGGCGCGGCTGCCAAAGAGGCGCACATACTCGGCGCTCTGCGTTACCGCCTGCGGCGTTCCCCGGCAGCACACATGGCCGTTGAGGCAGATGACCGTATCGGTCGCCGCCATCACGACGTGCAGGTCGTGCGAGATGAGGAGGATACCGCAGCCCGTCGTGTTGCGGATTGTCTTGATCAGGTCGTAGATCGCGATCTCGCCGGAAAAATCGACACCCTGCACCGGCTCGTCGAGGACAAGCAGATCCGGCTTGCGGGCAATGGCGCGCGCCATCAGCGCACGCTGGAATTCGCCGCCCGAGAGATGCTGCACCTCGGCGTCGAGCATATGCGACAGCCCGACGGCGCCGAGCGCCTCGTTCATGTCACTGGCCGACAGTGGTCCGGTCAGCGTCATCAGCCGGCGCACGGTGAGCGGCAGCGTCCAGTCGATCGCGAGCTTCTGCGGGACATAACCGACCTTCAGGCCGCCGGCTCGCTCCACCCTGCCCTCGTCGGGCTTCAGCACCCCGATCGCCGTCTTCACTGTCGTCGACTTGCCCGAGCCGTTCGGGCCGATCAGCGTGACGATCTCGCCGCGCGAGACGGAGAAATCCACGCCGCGGACGAGCCAGCGGCCGTTTCTGCGAACGCCGACATTGGAAAGCGAGACCAATGGCTTCGCTTCGGAATTTGCGGGAGGGAACATCATTTTTCCGAATGTGCTGTTGCGACTTGCTATCGCACACGTTATAGCATAACGCAATTGATGTAATAACATTACAATTGCAATTCAAGCGGAGTACACCGATGAAAATCGCGATGGCCCTTACCCTCGCAGTCCCCGCCATTTTCTTTGCCGAGGCGGGCAGAACGGCGGATGCGCCTGTGGTGGTCACCTCGATCAAGCCTGTTCATTCGCTGGTATCGGCGATCATGCAGGGCGTCGGCACCCCGGAACTTATCGTCGATGGCGCCGCCTCTCCGCATACCTACAATATGAAGCCGTCGAACGCGCGAGCGCTGCAGAATGCCAAGGTGGTGTTCTGGGTTGGCCCCGGCCTCGAGGCATTCCTCGAGAAGCCTCTGGAAGCCATCGGATCAGACGCCGTCGTCGCCGAGCTCGACAAGGCGCCGGGGCTCACCAAGCTCAAGTTCCGCGAAGGCGGCGCCTTCGAGCCGCACGATGACGGCGACCACGACGATGCAGATCATCATGGCAGCGATGGGCACGATCACGCCGACGCCGATCATGACCACGCTCATGGAGCGTTCGACACGCATCTCTGGCTCGATCCGCAGAATGCAAAGGCGATGGCTGCCGAGATCACCACCACCCTCGTCGCAGCCGACCCCGCCAATGCCCTCACCTACCAGGCCAACGCCAAGACGCTGGACGACAAGCTCGACGCGCTGGACAAGGAAATCACGGGCATCGTGTCACCGGTCAAGGACAAGCCGTTCATCGTCTTCCACGACGCCTACCAGTATTTCGAAAACCGCTATCACGTGCGGGTCGCCGGCTCGATCACCGTCAGCCCCGAAACGATCCCCGGCGCGGAACGCATTGCGGAGATCCACAAGAAGGTCGGTGAACTCGGCGCCACCTGCGTATTCGCCGAACCGCAGTTTCAGCCGCGACTGGTCGATGTCGTGATCGAGGGAACCAAGGCGAAGGCCGGTGTCCTCGATCCCGAGGCCGCCACGCTCGATGCCGGGCCGGACCTCTATTTCGACCTCATGCACGGCATTGCCAACAGCATGAAGGACTGCCTGTCGAGAGAAAGCTAAACGAGACACGGCGAAGGCGGACCTCGCAGTCCGCCTTTTTCAACACAATCAATGTAACTATATAACATATCGGATCATCCAATGAATACGAAGCTTCCCGTAACAGTGCTGTCGGGCTTTCTCGGCGCCGGCAAGACCACACTGCTCAACCACATTCTTGGAAACCGCCAGGGGTTGCGCGTCGCCGTGATCGTCAATGACATGAGCGAGGTCAACATCGACGCCGCCCTGGTACGCGATGGTGGCGCCAACCTGTCACGAACAGACGAAGCGCTTGTGGAGATGACGAACGGCTGCATCTGCTGCACGCTGCGTGACGATCTGCTGAAAGAAGTCCGCCACCTGGCGGAACAGGGGCGCTTCGACTACCTCCTGATCGAATCGACAGGCATTGCCGAACCTCTGCCTGTTGCGACGACCTTCGAATTCCGCGACGAGAATGGCGAAAGCCTCTCCGACATCGCCAGGCTCGATACCATGGTCACGGTGGTCGATGCCGCCAACCTGCTCTCGGACTACGCTTCTGCGGACTTCCTGGCCGATCGCGGCGAAACCGCAGGCGATGGTGACGTCAGGACGATCATCGACCTGCTGGTCGAGCAGATAGAGTTCGCCGATGTGATCGTCCTCAACAAGATCGGTACTGCGACGCCGGCTGAACGCCAGGCAGCCCGCCAGATCATCGTCGGGCTCAATCCCGACGCGAGGCTTGTTGAAACGGATTTCGGCCAGGTCGACCTTAGCGATGTATTGGGAACGGGACGCTTCGACATCGATCGTGCCGAGACGCATCCGCTCTGGTACAAGGAATTGCACGGCTTTTCCGACCATGTACCGGAGACCGAGGAATATGGCATCCGCTCCTTCGTCTATCGGGAAAAGCGGCCCTTCGAACCGGCCAAACTGCAGCGCTTCTTCGATACCGCCTGGCCCGGGATCGTTAGAGCGAAAGGCTTCTTCTGGCTGGCGACACGCCCGCGCCACGTCGGCGAAGTCAGCCAGGCCGGAGCGCTTTTGCGAACCAGCAAGATGGGGCTCTGGTGGTCGTCTGTACCGCGCGAGCGATGGCCGGACGACGAACGCTTCCTGACAGCCCTATCGCCCTATCTCGACCCCATCTGGGGCGACCGCCGGCAGGAAATCGTCTTCATAGGCAGTGATCCCATGGACGTGGATTGGATACGGCGGCAGCTCGATGCCTGCCTTGTACCAGAGGAAGCCTTCACGCCTGAAAAGTGGCAGGGGTTGCCGGATCCCTTCGCGAGCTGGGAGGAGCGCGTGGCGTGACGACGCAAGCTCCCAAAGCCTATCGCTGCCACTGCGAGGAGTGTGCGCCCCTGCCACCGATCGAGGGGCTGGCTGCACCACGACAAGCGGAACCGGAGACAGGCGCCATTGCTCGACTGGGCGCCGCAGTGCAACGGTTCCTGCGCAAACAGGCACCCGATTGAATCAGAAGGGGCGGCATTCAAGCCGCCCCTCCATATGAAGCATTGTGCTTAGCGAATGACGATATTCGCAATCACGCTGCCCGAACCGATGAGCAGGAAGTCTCGATCGACCTGCACCCAGCGATAGCCGCGTGGCGGAGGCGACAGGCGGTAGCGATGATAATCGCGCACGTCGCGCATGTTGCGGCGTTCGGCGGGCGTCATGCGGTGGCCACGCGACCACTTGTACTTCTTGACGTGAACATCGCGCTCCACAACAACCGGCCGACGATGATCCTGGGCGCTCGCTTCGGTCGTTGCCAGCAGCGGAGCGGCGATCACGGTAGCGGCGAGAAGGAGGGTGGTGAGCTTTCTCATTGGGAGGTTCCTTTGTGTTGAACACGCCCAGAACCTAGGCCCAAAAAGATGAACCGAAACTGAAACTTAGATTAAACTTCTGTAATCATAACACAGGCTTAAAAGCATGCACTAAATTACTGGATGCAGATATCGCCCGGGTTTCCGGGCGATATCCGGCCCCTCGATCAAAGCTCGTCGTAGTTGAACCAGTCGAAATCTGCCGTCTTTGCGCGCCCCGACGTATCGAAGGCGAAGACGCCGGCGAAGGCGCCCGTAAACGAGCCGTGCTCGCCGCGCCCGCCTTCATCGGAGACAACACCGGCATCAAGGACCGGGCCGATCGGCTGCCACGCCCCCTTGCCTTCCGTCTGCCAGAAGAACTGCAGGTCGTTGTCCCGGATTTCCATGGAGAGCTGCACGCGCTCCTCAGCCGGAATGGCGATGCCGCTACCTGCCGGGAAGCTGAGGCGGCTGTTCGGGTAATCGCCGTCGCAGGAAAAGATCGTGACGCAGCGCCCCAGCTTTTCATGCAGGGTCACGCCGATCGCGTGGAACTTGTGCCGGTTATAGTAGTGGGTCAGGCCGGCGACCTGCTGGTAGGTGTCGGGGTCGAACTCGACCACAGTTTCCGCACGGAAGCTGTGATGCTCCTGCCGACGCGCGACGAGAGACTGTTCGAACCACGAGCCGATGCTTTCGCGCGCGATCAGCCTGAGGTGCCCTGCCCGATCGGTCAGGTTGAAGATGCGCTCCGGCTTCGGCGTACGCAGCCACTGGAAATCAGACGGCAGCTTGCCGCCATCGAAACTGTATTCGCTGCGCATGGGCTTCTCGGCAGGCACAGCACCAGCCAGTCCCGGCACGGTGACATCGGGAACGGTCGTGCCGTTTTCGAGATAGAGCCAGCCATCCTCCTTCCAGACGCATTTCTGCAGGCTGGTTTCGCGCCCCAGCGTGCAGCGGCGCTTCGGCGGCATCGGCCGGCCGCAGAGATGCGTGTGATAGGCTTGTCCGTCAGGCGTCTCGACATACTGGCCGTGCCCTGCCCGCTGCAGAACAGCTTCCGGATGATCCTTCGAGGTGATGAGGTGCTTGTTCGGATGCATCTCATAGGGACCGTCGATGGTGCGTGAGCGCGCCATCGTCACCGCATGGTCGTAGCCGGTGCCGCCTTCTGCGGTCGTCAGGTAATAGTAGCCGTTGCGCTTGAAGAGATGCGGTCCTTCGACCAGACCGAGCGGGCTGCCGGCGAAGATGTTCTTGATCGGCCCCTTCAACGATTTCGTGGCCGCGTCCCACTCCTGCATGAGGATGCCATCGAAGGCCGGCGACTTCGGTGCACCGCCGAAGCTCTCGGTGCGGTGGTTCCACTGCATGTTGAGAAACCACTTGCGACCGTCATCGTCATGGAACAGCGACGGGTCGAAACCGGAGGAGTTCACGTAGACCGGTTCGGACCATTCGCCCTCGATCGTGGGCGAAGTCACGATGTAGTTGTGCGCGTCCTTGAAGTTGCCGTCAAAGCGCTTGACGTCGGTATAGACAAGCCAGAACAGCCCGTCGGCATAGGAAAGACAGGGAGCCCAGACGCCGCAGCTATCGGGATTGCCGCGCATGTCGAGCTGCGACTGGCGCTCGAGCGGACGGCGCACCATCGTCCAGTTCACGAGATCGCGCGAATGATGGATCTGGACGCCGGGATACCATTCGAAGGTCGAGGTGGCGATGTAGTAGTCATCCCCGACGCGACAGATCGATGGGTCGGGGTTGAAGCCCGGCAGGATAGGGTTGCGGATCATGGTGAAATCTCCTCCCTGAAATACGCGCGCGGCCTGCGGCACGTACATCAAAACTCATTCAAAAAACGCCCGGAAGGTCGTTCCGGGCGCTCAGGTTACTCGCGTTCCGCGGACTTGGCCCACAGATTGATGTCAGCTTCACGGGCGTAGCCATCGATCTCCTTCAGCTCCTCAGCCGTGAAGTCGAGATTGTCGAGCGCCTTGACGCAATCGACGATCTGCGACGAGCGGCTGGCGCCGATCAGCGCGGAGGTCACGCGGCCGCCGCGCAGCACCCAGGCGATCGCCATCTGCGCCAGCGTCTGGCCCCGGCGTTCCGCGATCTCGTTGAGCTTGCGGATGTTGTCGATGATCTGAGGACGAATGAAGTCCTTCTTCAGGAAGTGGTTCTGGGCCGCACGGCTATCGCCAGGAATGCCGCCGAGATACTTCGTCGTCAGCATGCCCTGCGCCAGCGGCGAGAACACGATCGAACCCATGCCGACCTCGTCGAGCGTATCGAGCAGCTTGTCGTCCTCGACCCAGCGGTTGAGCATGGAATAGCTCGGCTGGTGGATCAGGCAGGGCGTGCCGAGATCCTTGAGGATGGCAGCGGCTTCGCGGGTGCGCTGCGAATTGTAGGACGAAATGCCAACATACAGCGCACGGCCGGAGCGGACGATATGATCGAGCGCACCACAGGTTTCCTCCAGCGGCGTATCCGGATCGAAACGATGCGAATAGAAGATGTCGACATAATCGAGGCCCATGCGCTTCAGGCTCTGGTCGCAGGAAGCGATCAGGTACTTGCGGCTGCCCCACTCGCCATAAGGGCCCGGCCACATATCGTAGCCGGCCTTGGAGGAGATGATCAGTTCGTCGCGTAGACCGGCAAATTCCGTGCGCAGGATTTCGCCAAAGGCGGTTTCGGCGCTGCCGGGCGGCGGACCGTAGTTGTTGGCGAGGTCGAAATGGGTGATGCCGAGATCGAAGGCCGTGCGGCACATGTCGATCTTGCGGTCATGCGGTGTGTCGCCGCCGAAATTGTGCCAGAGGCCGAGCGAAACGGCCGGCAGCTTCAGGCCGGAACGGCCCGTGCGGTTATACTTCATCTTTGAATAGCGGTCGGAAGCCGGTTGCCAGCTCATAATTCTGATCCTTTAAGCAAAAAGGCGCGGGCTCATCGCCCGCGCCGGACCATAGTCTTTTGGTCGCTTACTTCAAGAGCGCCTGTGCCTCTTCGATGCCGAGAGCGGCCGGCTGCGTGCAGGTCGTCGTCAACTCGATGAAGCGGCCCTCTTCGCCCGATTTCAGGATCGACGTCATGACGTCGACGCCGTGCAGCGTGCGATCGAGCGAGCAACGCGCATCGCGCCCCTCGATGATCGCCATCGCCATGTCGGCAAGACCCGCGGTGCGGTAGTTGGCGCGCGGCCCCTGCTGGCTCTCCTGGTTGTTGATGCCGAACGGGTGCTCCCAACCGTCGAGCGGCTTGATGTCCTTGTCCTTGCCGCTCGCCTCGACAACGCCGCCGAAGAAGTTCGGATCCGGCACGTAAATGGAGCCCTCGGTGCCGTAGAGTTCCATGTTGGCATGGCGGTGAGACCAGACATCCCAGCTTGCCGTCAGCGTGACGGTCGCACCGCTGACGAATTCCAGGATCGCCTGGATCGTCGTCGGCGTCTTCACCGGGATCACCTCGCCGTTGCGCGGCTCGCTGGTGATCGTACGGGTCGTAGAAGCCATGGAGGTCATGGCGCCGACGCGCTTCACCGGTCCGATCAGGTTGATCAGGTTGGCGATGTAGTAAGGACCGAGATCGAGGATCGGCCCCCCACCGGGCAGGAAGAAGAAGTCCGGGTTCGGATGCCACATCTCCATGCCCGGGCTCATGACATAGCACGCGCCCGAGGTGACGCGGCCGATGCCGCCGTCGTCGATGAACTTGCGGGCAAGCTGATGCGCACCGCCGAGGAAGGTATCAGGCGCGCAACCGACGGAGAGGTTCTTCTCCTTGGCGATACGACGCAGTTCCTCACCCTGCTCGAGGGTGAGAACCAGTGGCTTTTCCGAATAGACGTGCTTGCCGGCTTCAAGGATCGACTTCGAAACCGGGAAATGCGCATCCGGGATGGTCAGGTTGACGACGACGTCGACCTCGTCATTGGCGAGAAGCTCGTCGATCGTCTGCGCCTTGACGCCGTATTCCTCGGCGCGGGCCTCGGCCGCCTGCATATTGAGGTCGGCGCAGGCGACGATCTTGAGGCCCTTGAAGAGCGGGGCCAGCGAGAAGTAGGTGGTGGAGATGTTGCCGCATCCAATGATGCCGACGCCAAGTTCCTTGGTCATGATTTGCCTCAGTAGGTCTTGAAGGATGCGATCGAGCGGGTGATCAGGCGATCGACATCGGCCGGATTGTCATGCTCGACGACGTAGTGCTTGGTCTTGGTGCCCTTGAGAGCTGCAATGAGCTTTGCCCAAGGCAGCGTGCCGTGGCCGACGTCTGCCCAGCCATCCTCGTTCTTGTTCTCTCCCGCGGGCGCGATGTCCTTGACGTGAGCAGAGGTGATGCGCGAGCCGAGCTTTTCGATCCATGCAAACGGATCCGCACCGCCACGAACGACCCAGGCGATGTCCGCTTCCCAGGAGATGTCAGGCGCACCTTCGAAGATACGCTCGATCGGCAGCGAACCGTCGGCGAGCTTCACGAATTCGAAGTCGTGATTATGCCAGCCGAACTCGTAGCCCGCATCCTTGTACGGCTTGCTCATTTCCTGCAGGCGCTTGCCGAATGCCAACCAGCCGGCACCATCCGTCGGGCGCTGTTCGGCTGCCAGATGCGGCGCATAGATCGAGTCCATGCCGAGGAGCTTGGCAATGTTCAGCGACTTCCTGACTTCACCGTCGAGGAAATCGGGGCTGAAATGGCCGCTTGCCATCGTCAAGCCGTTCTTGTCGAGTTCTGCGCGCAGGCTGTTCAGGCCGGTATCGTCGAGATCGGCGTAGATGCCGCCGAAGCCTTCGACTTCCTGATAGCCGGCCTTGCCGAGCTTTTCGAAGATCGCGGAATAGGGCTGGAAGTTGCGGGCGCTGTAAAGCTGGAAACTCAGTTTCGTCATACTATCCTCCTCGGGCCTCGTGCCCATTCATTTCAATCAGGATCAATCCACGGACTGACAGGATTGCAGGTCGTAGAAACGGAAATCCGGTAGTGCGCCGCCCTCGAGCGGCTTTGCCGGGGTGAAGGTGATGCGGCGCGTCTCGCCCGCCGCCAGATCGAAGGCATTGTCGGAATACTTGCCGTCTGTGTCGGTCTCGATCATCACGAAGAGCGCAAGTCCCTTGGCGGTGACGTTGAGGCAAACAGAGCCGTCGTCCTCGACATATTCGTGCGTGACCATCAGGCCCGCAGGCTCGAGCTCCAGCGCCTTGTAGGTGCCGTGGACGTAGTGCCCCTCGCCGCCCATCCCATTCGATGCCGTGAAACGCCAGGCAAGCAGCGTGCCCGCCGGGATCTCCGACACGTCGATGCTGGTGGCCGTCACGGCTGCGTCAGGGGTGCAGACCGCCTGCACATCCTTGAGATGCTTGCGCGCACCCTTCATGTCGAGAACCGAGATCGACAGGTCGACGCTGACTTCCGCAAGCGTGTCGTTGACCAGCGAGAAACGGATCTGCTTGCCATCTTCGGATGGGATCGCGGCGACCGCCACCGGCTGGAAGAAGCGCTTGACGAGATAGTGCATCGCCTTCCAGCGGCCGCCGTAGTCAAGACTCGACCACGAAGCCACAGGCCATGTGTCGTTGAGCTGCCAGTAGATCGTGCCCATGCAATGCGGCTTCAGCGACCGCCAGTATTCCACCGCCGTCTTGATCGCGAGACCCTGCTGGATCTGGCTGAGATAAACGAAGTTCGGGAAATCCTTCGGGAAGCGGAAGTAGCGGAACATTGTGCCGGCAATACGCTCGTTGCCGCCGGCATTCTTCTGGTGCAACTCCATGACCGGCGACGCGACGTTCATGTCCTTGGCGTCGGCATAGGTCTTGATGACGGGCAGCGAGGTATAGGACTGGAAGCCGAATTCCGAGCAGAAGCGCGGACGCACCGAGCGGTAATTGTCGAACGACTTGTTCTCGTGCCAGACCGACCAGTAGTGCATGTCGCCGGAACCGTCGGCATGCCAGGCATCGCCGAAGTCGAGATAGCCGGATGCCGGGCTCGACGGCCACCAGATCGCATCCGGCGCCGCCTTTTTCATCGCCTGCTCGATCACGCGGTTCAGGCGATCGTAGGAGACGAGGTAGCGGTCGCGGTCCTTGCGTGATTCCTCGAACCAGGTCAGCGCACCCACGAGTTCGTTGTCGCCGCACCAGAGCGCTATCGACGGATGCGAGTTCAGGCGGCGGACCTGATAGTCGACTTCGAGCGAAACGTTGTCGAGGAAGTCTTCGGTCGAGGGATAAAGATTGCAGGCGAACATGAAGTCCTGCCAGACCATCAGGCCGAGCCGGTCGCAGAGATCGTAGAAATGATCGTGCTCGTAGAAACCGCCGCCCCAGACACGGATCATGTTCATGTTGGCCGATTTGGCCGACTGCAGGAGATCCTCGGTCTTTTCGGGTGACGAGAGCGAAAACAGCGCATCGGCCGGGATCCAGTTGGCGCCACGGCAGAAGATTTCGCGGCCGTTCACCTTCAGCGCAAAACGGGCACCGGCGGCATCGGGCGTCGTGATCAGTTCGACGGTGCGAAGACCGATCTGCTTGCTGACAGCATCCGATGGCAAATCGACCGTCAGCGCATAAAGCGCCTGCTCGCCGCTTCCCGCCGGCCACCAGAGACGCGGCTTGTCGATCTCGAATACGTGGTTGACGACAGTCTCGCCGGCGCTGACGCCGACATCGAGCCGAACGCGCTCGCCGTCGAGCGAGAAATGCACGGGAACGATGCCGGGGTTCTTGGCAAAAAGCGTCGCCGTCACCTTGAGATCGACGGAGCCGTCGAGATTGTGCACCTGCTGCGTCGTCACATGCTCGATGCGCGCGGTATCGAGACGGCGCAACGCGATCGTGCCGTAAAGCCCGAGCGGTGCAATCGCGATGTTCCAGTCCCAGCCGAAATGGCACTGCGGCTTGCGCAGCATGTTGCCGTTAGGGATCGGCGAGTTGCCGGTCGAATAAGGAATGTAGAACGGCTGCTTGGCCTGACGGTCCGCGCCCGCCGCAATGCTCGAATGCAGGACGATGCGGATAACGTTCTCGCCGGATTTCAGATGGCTGCCGACATCCGGCCGGTAGCGACGGAAGCTGTTGTCGGCTAGCAGCACCGGCGAGCCATTGATGAAGACGGCAGCCACCGTGTCGAGATAGTCGACATCGAGATACCAGTCGCCGTCAGGCTCCGACACCGTGAAGCTGCGCTCGATCGACCAGTCGCGATGCGCCACCCACTGCACGACCTCTTCGTTGCGGCCGAAATAAGGATCAGGAATGAGCTTGGCGGCATGCAGCGCCGAATGCACGTCGCCGGGAAGCGTGATCGGCGCGGTGATTTCACCGTCCGTGGAGGTGAGCTTCCACGAGCCTGAGAGGTCGAGGTTGAACCCGTTGGTGGGCAAGGATGTCATAGCGCTGTCCGATCAGGCCGCTCTTGGGAGAACCCGGACAACCGGGCTGCGACCGAATTTGGTTGGCCAAGCGGCCGATTGGAAGAACGGGCGGAACGATTACGGCTCCGCCCGCATTGCGATTTCTAGAGGCGAAGTTCCGTCTCGGCGTCGAAGATCGAGGCCAGCGACATGTCGAAGCCGAGCTTGACGCGGGCGCCCGGGCTGAAACGGCGCGCGCCGTTGATGCGCACCGACATGGTATGGCCCGCATGCTTCAGCCAGAGCAGATTGTCCGCGCCCATCGGCTCCTCGATGTCGACGGTGGCATCATGCACTTCCGCGCCGAGGTTTTCATCGACCTTCACATGCTCCGGCCGCACGCCGAGGATCACCTTGCGTCCGGCCTGCAGCGGCGCATCGGCCTGGTAGGCATCGACGTTGAAGTCGACACCATTGGCGGTGAACACGGTTGCGTCGCCCCGCTTGGCGATCTCGCCCTTCAGGAAGTTCATCGACGGCGAGCCGATGAAGCCTGCGACGAAGAGATTGCGCGGCTTGTTGTAGATCGTCGTCGGATCGGCGAGCTGCTGGATGATGCCGCTCTTCATGATCGCGATGCGGTCAGCCAGCGTCAGCGCCTCGATCTGGTCGTGGGTGACGTAGATCATCGTGTTCTTCAGCGACTGGTGCAGGCGCTTGATCTCGACGCGCAGCTCCGAACGCAGCTTGGCATCGAGGTTCGAGAGCGGCTCGTCGAAGAGGAACACGTCGACATCGCGCACCAGTGCGCGGCCGATCGCCACGCGCTGGCGCTGGCCGCCCGAAAGCTCGGCCGGCTTGCGCTTCAAAAGCGGCTGGATCTGCAGGATCTCCGAGGCGCGTGCCACGCGCTTGTCGATCTCCTGCTGCGACACCTTGGCGACCTGCAGGCCGAAGGAAAGGTTCTTCTCGACCGTCATCTGCGGATAGAGCGCGTAGGACTGGAACACCATGCCGATGCCGCGGTCCTTGGGCTCTTCCCAGGTGACGTTCTTGCCCTTGATGAAGATCTGGCCGTCGGAAGCGTCGAGCAGGCCGGCGATGCAGTTGAGCAAGGTCGACTTGCCGCAGCCGGACGAGCCGAGCAGCACGAGGAATTCCCCGTCATTGATTTCGAGATTGAGGTCCTTGAGAACGCTGACCGCGCCGAAGTTCAAGGACAGATCGCGGATGGAAACACTTGAATTCATGGATCAGCCTTTCACTGCGCCGGCGGCGATGCCACGGACGAACAGACGTCCCGATACGAAGTAGACAACGAGCGGCACGAGACCCGTCAGGATCGTTGCGGCCATGTTGACGTTGTATTCCTTCACACCCTGGACGGAATTGACGATGTTGTTGAGCTGCACGGTCATCGGGTAGTACTCCGGCCGCGTGAAGACCACGCCGAACAGGAAGTCGTTCCAGATGCCGGTGACCTGCAGGATCATGGCGACGACGAAGATCGGCAGCGACATGGGCACCATGATCTTCAGGAAGATCTGCCAGAACCCTGCCCCGTCGATGCGCGCCGCCTTGAAGAGCTCCTGCGGCAATGATGCGAAATAGTTGCGGAAGAGCAGCGTCAGGATCGGCATGCCGAAGATCGAGTGCACGATGATCAGACCGGTGAGCGTCCCGTAGATGCCGATTTCCCGGAGCACGATGACGATCGGATAGATCATCACCTGATAGGGAATGAAGGCGCCGATCACGAGGATCGAGAAGAACAGTTCCGATCCCTTGAAACGCCAGTTGGCCAGCGCATAGCCATTCACCGAAGCGATCGCGATGGAAACGACCACCGAGGGAACGGTGATGCGCACCGAGTTCCAGAAGCCGCGCGAAAGACCGTCGCAGTTGAGACCGGTGCAGGCGGTTGCCCAGGCTTTCACCCAGGGCTCGAAGGTGATCTCGACCGGCGGCGAGAAGATGTTGCCGAGCCGGATCTCCGGCATCCCCTTCAGCGATGTGACGATCATCACGTAGAGCGGCAGCAGATAATAGGCGGCGGCAACAAAGAGCGTGCCGTAGAGCATGATGTTGCGCGGAGAAATCGCCCGCTTCGGCTTCGGGCCGCTTGGGCCTGCGAACGACTTGCTGGATGCGCGATCATCGGATGTCTTGAGAGCAATAGCATCAGGCACGTTTACGCCCTCCGAATTCCAGGTAGGCCCAGGGGATGATGATGATCGCAACGGTGACCAGCATCATGGTCGAGGCAGCAAAGCCCTGCCCCAGATTCTGAGCCTGGAACATGTAGTCGTAGACGTATTTTGCCGGCACTTCCGACGCGATGCCGGGACCGCCCGATGTCTGCGCCACGACGAGGTCGTAGACCTTGACGATGCCGGACGCGATGATGACGAGCGTGGTGATGAACACCGGCCGCATCATCGGAATGACGATGAAGAGATAGGTCTTCCACATCGGGATGCCGTCGACACGCGCGGCCTTCCAGATGTCTTCATCGATACCGCGCAGGCCGGCGAGCATCAGGCACATCACAAGCCCCGTGCCCTGCCAGAGAGCGGCGATCAGGATGCCATAGATGACGATCTCGGGCGTATAGAGCGGATCGAAGGTGAAGCTTGTCCAGCCGAGCGAACGCACCACCGACTGGATGCCGAACTCGGGATTGAGGATCCACTGCCAGACAAGGCCCGTCACGATGAAGGACAGGGCAAAGGGGTAGAGGAAGATCGTGCGGAACGTGTTCTCGAACCGGATCTTCTGGTCCATCAGCGCCGCCAGCATGAAGCCGATGACAAGGCTGAAGATGAGCGAGAGAACGCCGTAGACGGCAAGGTTCTCGATGGAGACGATCCAGCGCGGTGCAGCCCAGAGGCGCTTGTACTGGTCGAATCCGACGAAGCTCAACCGTGGAAGGAGCTTCGAGTTGGTGAATGAGTAAAATACCGTCCAGACCGTGCCGCCGAGAAAAATGACCAGGGCGGTCAGGATCATGGGGATCGACGCAATCTTCGAGTTCAGATTGCGCAGTAATTGATTTGGCCGGCCTGCTTTCGCTTGACCCGTCATTGTGACTCCTCCTGAATCGCAAGTGGTTTGTGATCCAGAGCGCGAACCGTTGCCGGTCAGCTCCTCTTTTCACTCCCGTCTAGAGACCGAACACCCTGTATCGGCATTTCAGCCTCGATTACTGCCGCACCCGGATCAGTCGTGAGTTCCGGGCAAATCCGGCTCCGTCGAAACGGAGCCGGATCGCAACAGCATCGGAATGCGATGATCAGTCGGCAGAGCCGATGATTTCAGCGAAGCGCTTCTGGGCAGCTTCAGGCGTCATCGACGGATTTGCGAAGAACTCCGAGAAGAGGTCTTCCTTCTGCTTCTGGCTGTCGGCCGAAAGCAGCTGGTCGGTTCCTTCGATCACGTTGCCCTTCTTGAGGATCTCGAGACCCTTCTTCATGCAGTCGTTGGCGGCTGCGAGGTCAACGTCGCCGCGAACCGGCAGCGAACCCTTCTTCAGGTTGAAGGCAACCTGGGTCTTGGGGTCGAGCAGCGTCTTGGCAAGAACGTCCTGAGCCTTCGACTTCGCTTCATCCTTCAGCTTCGGGAAGTAGAACGCGTCACCACCGGTGGAAATGATCTCGTTCACGCCGAGGCCCGGAAGGCAGGTGTAGTCGGTACCAGCCTTTTGGCCGGCCAGTGCAAACTCGCCCTGTGCCCAGTCACCCATGATCTGGCCGCCGGCTTTGCCGGTGATGACGAGGTTGGTTGCCTGGTTCCAGTCCTGAACGTTGCTGCCCTTCGACATCTTGCGGGCGTCGTCCGCAGCTTTGAAGACCTTGGCGATCTCAGGACCAGCAGCGACGTCAGCGTCCTTGTCCTTGAACACCTTGTAGAAGGTGTCCTTGCCGGCAATTGCGACGAGCAGCACGTCGAACGCGCCTGTCGCCTGCCATGGCTGACCACCGACGGCGAGCGGCACGATGCCGGCCTTTTCGAGCGCCGGTGCGGCAGCGACGAATTCATCCCAGTTCTTCGGCACTTCGACGCCAGCCTTCTTGAAGGCAGCGTTCGACAGCCACAGCCACTGCCAGGAGTGGATGTTGACGGGCGCGCAATAGATCTTGCCGTCGATCGTGCAGGAATCGAGCAGGCTCGACGGACGAATGATGTCCTTCCAGTGTTCTGCGGTAGCCACATCGGTCAGGTCGCGCATCAGGCCGGCCTGAACAAGCTCTTCCGCCTGGCGGCCATGGTTGAACTGGGTGGCGCCCATCGGGTCGCCGCCGGTGATGCGGCTGACCATGATCGGACGTGCGGTACCGCCGGAGCCGGCGATCGCGCCGTCGACCCACTTGTTGCCGGTCGCATCGAATGCCTTGGCGAGTTCAGCCACGGCAGCAGCTTCGCCGCCGGACGTCCACCAATGCGTGACTTCAAGATCGGTCGCGTTCGCCGCACCGAGCGGCAGCACGACGGAAGCGGCGAGCGCAGCCGCCATCAAACGAAAATTCATGAGTTCTCCTCCCTCACTGAAACGTTGCCGGAAAAACTTAGTTCAATCGATATATGGGCGCAACAGCCACGCTCGAAAATTTTCTCAATGACTGTGATTTGCTACCAATGCCTGTCGAAAAGCACTCATTTTGGACAGATAGCATCTTCCGCAGGCAACCGACTGAGCGAGCGCACAATTCGTATAATAGACTGATATTGCTCATATTTTTCCAGCACAATCGACACTCATCCCAAAAAATCGGTTCGCAAGCGCAAAAAATCCGAGCAAAAACGGCGATTTCAACCATTGAGAGCAACGCCGGAGGCTACAAGAAAAAACCGCTCGACATTTCTACTGTATCGTTACAGATTTTACGCCTTGAGGGAGGAGCCGCTTTTGCGTTCTTTGGGCTTACAGCGCTTCCAAAAGACACTATAAGCGGGACAAAATCGCGCAGGACGGCCTAGGGGCATGGAAAACAAAGCAAATTTTGGAGGAACGACCTCCGAGGTCACTCGGGAACGGCCGACACTGAAAACGATTGCCTTCATGACCGGGCTCGGCGTGACGACGGTGTCCCGTGCCTTGAAGGATGCACCCGATATCGGCGCGGAGACGAAAGAGCGCGTCCGCATGGTCGCCCGCCAGCTCGGCTACCAGCCGAACCGCGCCGGCGTGCGCCTGCGCACCGGCAAGACGAATGTCATCGCCCTCGTCCTGAGCATCGACGAAGAAATCATGGGCTTCAGCAGCCAGATGGTGTTCGGCATCTCGGAAGTGCTGACCGGCACGCCTTACCACATCGTCGTGACACCGCACTCCCACAGCAAGGATCCGATGCTGCCGGTGCGCTACATCCTGGAAACCGGATCGGCCGACGGTGTCATCATCTCGCGCATCGAGCCTGACGATCCGCGTGTGCGCCTGCTGACGGAACACAATATGCCCTTTGCCACGCACGGGCGCACCGACGCTGGCCTTACCCACCCCTTCCACGACTTCGACAACGAAGCGTTCGCTCACCAGGCGGTTGAAAAGCTGGTCAGCCGTGGCCGCAAGCGCATCGCCATCCTTCAGCCGCCGAGCAAGCTCACCTACTACACCCACACCCGCATCGGTTTTCAGACCGGATTGCACGACTACGGCGCCGAGGAAGTGCCGCTCCGCGTCACGATCGACAACCCGCTTGACGAGATCCGCAACGCCGTCGAGGCGATGATGCGCGCTCCGACCGCGCCTGACGGCATCGTCTGCTCCGCCGGCAGCGCCGCCATCGCCGTCAACGCCGGTATAGAGGCGGCCGGCAAGCAGTTGGGGCGCGATGTCGATATGGTCTCCAAGGAATCCGCGCCGATTCTCAACTGGATCCGCCCGGAGATCATCACGGCGTACGAAGACGTCCGGCATGCCGGCCGGGAGATGGCAAAGGCCGTCATTGCCCGCATCGACGGAATCGAACCTGAATTGCTGCAGAGCATCAGCCAACCCGTCTGGTCGCGGAAGGGCAAATAACTCGCCCGCACACCAGGTGGTGACTTTCAACGACCAATGCAGAGGCGAACCATGACGACGGCGCTGCTGATCATCGACGTTCAGAATGCAATTCTATCGGGGAAAGGCACGCCCGAGCGCCAGCCGATCCTTGATGCCGCACTGGATAGCACCGTCTCACGACTGCAATCGCTCCGCGCCGACGCCCACAGCGCCGGGATACCGGTCGTTCTCGTTCAGCACGACGGGGAGCCCGGGCATCGATTGGCGATGAACACCGACGGTTGGGCGATCCGGCCTGAGCTCTCTCCGGTCGATGGCGACACCATCGTTCACAAGAGGAGCTCGGACTCGTTCTTTGAGACAGACCTCGCGGACAGGCTCGCAGAGAGAGGCGTGACGCATCTGGTCGTCGGCGGTTGCATGACGCAGTTCTGCGTCGACACGACGGTCAGACGCGCGGTCTCATTGGGATACGATGTCACGCTGATTGCCGACGGCCACACGACAGGCGATTCGGGAACGCTTGATTTCGCCGACATCGTCGCACACCACAATGAAACGCTTGACGGTTTCGACGCAGGTAACGCCAGCATCGTCGTGCGTCCGGCAGCAGACATCCAGCTCTGAGGGCTTGCAAATACGTCAAAGCAAATCAGCCGGACCCAAGGGCCCGGCTGATTTTTCATGGCTCGGAAACAAACCTTAGAAGGTCGCCGCACCGCTGCCCCATG
>UBTY01000060.1 GCA_900468535.1 Hyphomicrobiales bacterium
GAAGGTCGGAAATCCAAGCGGGCGTTCAGCCGGCTCTTAGAGGGATGCCTGGTCCCGGCGGAACGATACATTGACCGCCAGCCCGGGTGCATTATCCGCCAGAGTGATATGGGCGGAATGCAGGTCGGCAATCGCTCTGACAAGACTTAGGCCTAGCCCACTGCCGGGCGTGGTGCGGCTTTGGTCGAGACGATAGAGCCGCCGGAACACTTTGTTTCTTTCACCCGCTGGAATTCCCGGTCCGTTGTCTGAAACGCGAAGAATAGTCTCGTCGCGTTGCCGGCGCAGGGACATCTCGATCCTCGTGCCCGTCGGGCAATGGGTAATGGCATTCTCAACAAGGTTGACGACCATCTGTGTCAGGAGTTCCTTGTCGCCGAAAATCAAGAACGAGAGCGGTGTCAGGAGCTCGAGTCTCTGCCCGCTATCTTCCGCGACGTTTGCGTATACTTCCTCGACGAACGTCAGGATCTCGGCGAGATCCACTTTCTCGAACCGTTGGCGGCGCGCGCCGGCTTCGATCTGCGAGATGCGGAGCAGTGCCTCGAATGTCGCATTGATCTGGTCGCTTTCCATGCGTGCATCCGTCAGCAAGTGACTGACATCGTGGCCCTCGGATGCATAGCGGATTGCATCATCGAGCGTCATCTTCATGCGATTGAGCGGCGTCTTCAGTTCATGGGCGATATCGACGCTAACCTGCCGCATGCTTTCGACCAGTCCTGAAAGGCGGTCGAGCGCGTTGTTGATCTGCATCGATACGACGTCCAGGTCGTCGTTGCGTCCCTGCAGCGGGATCCTGCTTTCCAGGCGGCCATTGGAGGCGTCGACCATGGTCCGCGCGACTGCATCGAGCCGGCGCTGGGCTCTGGTGGCGAGAAAGATGCCTCCACCGAGCGCGGCGATGACGACAAGCAGGGCGGCCCATGCAAGGCTTGCCAGCACCATACGCAGCAGCACGTCCATGTCCGCGAAGCTCTCGCCGACGACGAGCAGGTTCGGCCCGAGCTCCGTGACTTCGATCCTGAATCGTTCGGAGCCGGGCAATCCGAGATCTTGTGGCATGATGGTATGGATGCCCGGAGGTATTCTTGATGTCGTGAAATTGCCAGCAAGCCGCGTGCCCTTCGGATCGACCAATGAATAGAGTCCATCCTTTGTCGTTTGGAGGTTGGCGTAGCTGTTCAACGTTGCGACAAGGTCCTCCATGTCGTCGGGGGCGTAGGTTGACGCAATCACCGAGTTCATCTCGTGCAAGGACGTATCCATCTCGTGAACAAGGTTCGAGCGCAGCATGTGATACATGATTGCGCCGCTGATAACGAATGTGACGATGAACAGCACGCCAAAAGTCATGGCCAGTCTGAAGGGCGTGCTCCGGCGCAGACTAGCGAGGCGCATGCAGCCGGTATCCGGTGTTGCGGACAGTGTGGAGCAGCTGAGCCTGGAACGGCTTGTCGATCTTCGCCCGTAGTCTGCTGACGTGGGTTTCGACGACGCTGGTCTTAGGATCGAAATGGAAATCCCATACTCGCTCGAGCAGCATCGTCTTGGTGAGGACACGCCCTTCACCTCGCATCAGCACCTCCAGCAAGGTGAATTCTCTCGGCTGCAGTTCAATGACCTGGCCGGCGCGGCGGGCCTCGCGACGGATCAGATCGAGCTCGAGATCGGCAATCCGCAGCACGGTCTTCTGCTCCTGCACGGGCGGTCGGCGAGCGAGCGCGTTGACCCGCGCCAGCAGCTCCGAGAACGCGAACGGCTTGACCAGATAGTCGTCGCCGCCTGCCTCCAGCCCTTCGACGCGGTCGTCGACACCGCTGACAGAGGTCAGGAAAAGAATGGGCGTTCCGATACGGGCGGCGCGCAGAGATCGGACAACCGATAGGCCGTCCAGCCCCGGAAGCATCCGATCAACGACCAGCATGTCATAGGATTCGCGCTGAGCCTGAAAGAGCCCGTCACGGCCATCCGCCAGAACGTCACAAGTATGCCCGGCCTCCGCCAGACCTTTCGAGACGTATTCAGATGTCTTGCGGTCGTCTTCGATCAAAAGAATGCGCATTGCGGGTCTTTGCCAATTGGGTGCTCAAGCGCCAAATGTAACCGCGATAGCGTTGCCGCCACAACATACGGTTTCGTAAAGTCGGCGTCTGCTCCAACCTTACGAAACCGTATGGTTCCGGCAAGGCGCCTGTATGACCGGCTCAATATCGTCCTCTCGCTGCAATGGTGCGGCCCCCCTGTTTCCGATGAGAGGATCCTAGATCATGAAAACCATCCTTGCTGCTGCCGTTCTCAATTCCGTCGTCGCTCTCGGATTTATTGCACTCGCCATTCCCGTCCACGCCGCCGTGCCGTGCGAAGAGATGCTGAAGGACATGCGCGCGACGAAAGCGTCAACCAAACTCTCCGATACGGACATGAAGAAGGTCGAGAGTCTCGAGACCAAGGCGGTCGAGCGTTGCAATGCAGACGACGACACCCGCTCGGATCAGTTCCTCACCGAAGCCATGCAGATCATGGGCAAGTAAGCGGAGGCTCGAGCATGACCATCGCAAACGAACAATTTGCCGGAGCGGAAAACCGCGTGCCAGAGGTGACCATCGACTTCTGGCTCATCAAGCTGATGGCAGTCACGATGGGCGAGACTGCCGCGGACTATCTTGCCGTCAATCTCGGCCTAGGGCTCACCCTGACATCCGTTATCATGACCGTGGTCCTGATCGTCGTCATTGGCGCCCAGTTCGCCCAGAAGCGGTATGTCCCAGCCGTCTACTGGGCGGCAGTCGTTCTGATCAGCATCGTCGGTACTCTCGTGACCGATAATCTGACCGATAACTTTGGCGTGCCCTTGGAAACGTCGACGATCGTCTTCACGGTCGTGCTGGGTATGACGTTCCTCGCGTGGTATCTCGTCGAACGGACGCTTTCGATCCATACGATCTTCACCAACAGGCGCGAGGGCTTCTATTGGCTCGCAATCCTGTTCACGTTCGCGCTCGGAACCGCAGCGGGCGATCTCGTCGCCGAGAGATTCGTTTTTGGGTACCTTGCGACCGCGTTGATCTTCCTCGCCCTGATCGCGGCAATCGCCGCTGCGTACTATGTCTTGAATATCAACGGCATCGCTGCATTCTGGCTTGCCTACATCTTCACCCGGCCACTTGGCGCATCACTCGGGGACCTGCTGTCGCAGCCAAGCGAGTATGGCGGCCTTGGGTTCGGCACGATCTACACCAGCTTCGCCTTTCTTGCGACGATCGTTGCCATTGTCCTCTACATGACAGCAAGCCAGGATCAACGAGAGACGGCGGGGGTTCCTCGCCCGCCACCGAAGAACCCGGATGTTCGCGCCTGAATATATGATCTGCAAAACATCAGAAAAAAGCAGCGCACCGCTATGGCATCAACGTCTGCTCGACCATACCTATAGCGCTCGTTTGTGGTCCCACGACACATGTGTTTCTGAGCAAGGACGGATACTGATGACCGAGAAATCCCCCGCCGACAACTTTCCCGCCGGATACGAGCTTCCCAAGGTCTGGACCTGGGAGAAGGGAAACGGCGGCCAGTTCGCCAATATCAACCGTCCGATCGCTGGACCGACGCATGAAAAGGAGCTTCCGGTCGGCAAGCATCCGCTACAGCTTTATTCTCTGGCGACCCCGAATGGCGTGAAGATCGGCATCATGCTCGAAGAGCTTCTGGCGGCGGGGCATTCCGGTGCGGAGTATGATGCCTGGCTGATCAAGATCGGCGAAGGCGAACAGTTCGGATCAGGCTTTGTCAGCGCCAATCCAAACTCGAAGATTCCCGCACTGGTGGATCATTCGACAGCGGAGCCGACGCGGGTGTTCGAAAGCGGCTCGATCCTGCTCTACCTTGCCAACAAGTTCGACGCCTTCCTGCCGAAGGACCACAAGGCCCGGACCGAAACCATGAACTGGCTCTTCTGGCAGATGGCATCGGCGCCGTATCTCGGCGGTGGTTTCGGCCATTTCTATGCCTATGCGCCGATGCATATCCAGTATGCGGTCGACCGGTTCTCGATGGAGGTCAAGCGCCAGCTCGACGTTCTCGACCGGCATCTCGCCGACAATCGCTATATGGCCGGCAGCGATTACTCCATCGCCGATATCGCGATCTGGCCCTGGTACGGCGCCCTTGCCCAAGGCAAGACCTACGGTGATGCGGGCACCTTCCTGGATGTTCAGAGCTACCGCCACGTCCAGCGCTGGACGGCCGAGATCGCTGAGCGGCCGGCAGTAAAGCGTGGCCGAATGGTCAATCGCGTGTTCGGCGATCCGTCCGAGCAGCTGCACGAACGTCACGACGCGTCCGACTTCGATACGAAGACCCAGGACAAGGTCAACAACGCCTGACCACCGACGCCGGCAGGCGACGACAATCATGAGACCCCATTTGCGGCTCCGCGCTCGATGAGAGTGTCGGAGCCGCACCTGTTTCCGCGATTGCGCGCGACCTCGCACCGGGCCCGCGGCCGACATCGACAGAACAAAGCACAGGAGCAGCGAATTTCACTGTTCCTGCCAATAACGAAACGCGATTTCTTTTGTATATTAATTTTATAGACAATATTTGGCGCAACATAAAAGGAGAGATCACATGTCGTTGCGCCTAGTGGGTATTGCCGGAAGTTTCAACCGCCCGTCGAAGACCTACAGTCTGGTCAAGCACATCGCGGGGCTTGCGGCCGATAGCTACGGTTTCTCGACCACTATCCATGACCTGACGGATGTCGGCCCTTCGCTTGGAACTGCTCTGTGGCGCAATGAGCTGGACGGGCAGGCGAAGGCCGTGCTGGACGATATCGTCGCCGCCGACGTGCTGGTCATCGGTTCGCCGACCTACAAGGGCTCCTATCCCGGTCTCTTCAAGCATCTGATCGATCTGATCGATCCGGCAGAACTTCGCTCCAAGCCTATCATCATCAGCGCGACCGGGGGTGGCGATCGCCATGCCTTGATGGTCGAGCATCAGTTGCGGCCGCTGTTCGGCTTCTTCATGGCGCATACCCTGCCGACCGCCGTCTACGCTTCCGATCGCGACTTTGTCGACTACGCCGTCGCCTCGGATGCCCTCAGCGGTCGTATCGATTCTGTCGTCGGTGAACTGTCGACATTCTTTCCGCCAGTCAAGGCTGCCTTGCAGGCGGCCGAATAAGGAGAAGGTGTGATGGGTGGCACGGACAAGGCTTCGATGGCGACCGAATTGTGGAGCGTTTTCGATTTCGCGCGCCGGTATCGCCTGTCGATGCGCGAACAGAATCGCCTTCTGATGTTGTTCGGCCCGGTCGCCAGCGCCGACGATCTGCTTTCAACCGCAAGACGGGGCCAGTTGCTCTAAGCTTCAAGGAGACGTGACGATGCGATTCCTTCTGTCCGAACTTTTTTCTCTCGCCGACCGCTGGCTTTTCGTCTGGCGGCAGCCGCTGCCAGACCAGGCGTCCGAGCGCCAGATGGACGCGAGGGCGAGCGATTATGAGATCTACTATTGGAATCCGTCGTGCGGACCCTGGTACTGATGCTGAGGTCGCGATGTTGTGTCCGACTGCCGTCGGCTCCGGGCAAAGCGACGAGATGAGGATTTGACGATGACCCCCGTACTCGTTCTGCCTGGCCTGTTCGGATCCGAGGACGTTCACTGGCAAAGTGCATGGTTGCGCGACCATCCCGAAAGCCGGCTCGTCGAACAGGACAATTGGGATCGGCCGCAGCTTAACGTCTGGCTGGAGAGGCTTGAGGCGGCGCTGGAAGAGGCAGGGGAAGCCTATATCGTTGCTCACAGCCTCGGATGTGTTCTTGCCGCAAGCCTTGCCGGGCGGCCCTCGGCATCACGCGTGAAGGGTGCGCTGCTCGTTGCTCCATGTGACCTGCCGGCGACCGAGAGATTGCACCCCGGTCAGATCGCGTTTGGCACGATGCCCACCGCGCGCCTGCCTTTTGCCAGCCTGCTCGTCGGCAGCCTGAACGATCACTACATGTCGCTCGACCGACTGACCCTCTTTGCCCGTCTCTGGGGCAGCGAGTTGCGCAATGCCGGGCTCGCGGGACATATCAATGTGGCAAGCGGCTATGGTCGCTGGCCCGGCGGCTATCGCCTCTTCGAGACTCTGAAGAGCAGAATTCGCCATCTCGACAAGATACCGCCGATGAAGCCTGCGCTCGGGCGGGCGGTTCCGTCTCTGATATAGAAGAGAGGACCTGACTGCGCCTATCTTCTCCTTGACTATGCGCGCAACCTCACCGATCAATCACACCGCGCCGAAGATGGAGCAGCGCTGCAAGATCATCGACAGAATAGCTGCAGACATCACGACGGCCGATTGGTCCGATCTTGCCGCCCGTTTCGCTCGTTTCCGGCGAAGGCGGTCAAATAGGCCGATTGTCTATCCGATATTGAAATAACCACGCCATTTATCAACAAGGGTCACCGCTCATGAGCCTCCGTATCAACGATATTGCACCTGATTTCACCGCCGACACCACGCAGGGCGCCATCCAGTTCCATGACTGGATCGGCAATGGCTGGGCCGTCCTTTTCTCTCACCCGAAGAACTTCACACCTGTCTGCACGACCGAGCTCGGCGCGATGGCAGGCCTTGAGCCCGAATTCCGCAAGCGCGGCGCGAAGATCATCGGCATCTCCGTCGATCCGGTCGAAAGCCACAGCAAGTGGAAGAACGACATCAAGACGGCGACCGGCTTCGACGTGGATTATCCGCTGATCGGCGACAAGGATCTGCAGGTCGCCAAGCTCTACGACATGCTGCCGGCTGGTGCGGGCGAGACCTCGGAAGGCCGCACGCCCGCCGACAACGCCACCGTACGCTCGGTTTTCATCATCGGCCCGGACAAGAAGATCAAGCTGATTCTCACCTACCCGATGACGACAGGGCGCAATTTCAATGAAATCCTGCGCGCGATCGATTCCATCCAGCTGACCTCCAAGCACCAGGTCGCGACGCCCGCCAACTGGCAGCAGGGTGAAGACGTCATCATCACGGCGGCCGTCTCGAACGAGGATGCGGTCACCCGCTTCGGTTCGTTCGACACCGTGCTGCCGTATCTGCGCAAGACCAAGCAGCCGCAGGCGTAATCAGCGATAGCGACAAGACGGGGAAGCATGATGGCACACGAGCGACAATTGCACCTCGGCGCCTTCATGCGCCCCGTCAGCCTGCATACCGGAGCATGGCGGTATCCTGGCGGCTATCCGGACGCGAACTTCAATTTCAGCCACATGAAGGAATTCGTGCGAAAGCTGGAAGCGGCGAAGTTCGATGCCTTCTTTATGGCCGACCATCTCGCAGTGCTGAACATGCCAATCGAGGCGCTGAAGCGAAGCCAGACGGTCACGTCATTCGAGCCGTTCACGCTCCTTTCGGCGCTTGCCGCCGTCACCGACCGGATCGGTCTGGTTGCGACAGCCTCCACCACGTTTGACGAACCTTATCACGTTGCCCGCCGCTTCGCTTCGCTGGATCACATCTCCGCCGGGAGAGCCGGCTGGAACATCGTGACGACGGCAAATCCCGATGCCGCGCTGAACTTCGGGCTGGAAGAACATGTCGAGCATGGCGAGCGCTACCACCGCGCGCGCGAATTCTACGATGTCGTCACCGGTCTCTGGGACAGCTTTGCCGAAGATGCGTTCACCCGCGATGTCGAGAGCGGGCAGTTTTTTGACCCAGCAAGGATGCACGTCCTTGATTACAAGGGCGAGGAATTCAGCGTCCGTGGTCCTTTGAACATAGCCCGGCCGCCGCAAGGCTGGCCCGTGATCGTACAGGCCGGCCAGTCCGAGCCGGGCCGTCAGCTTGCCGCCGAGACGGCCGAGGTTGTCTTCTGCTCGCCGCGCGATCTGGAAGCGGCGAAGGCACTCTATGCCGACATCAAGGGGCGGATGCCCGCCATTGGCCGTGACCCACTCCATCTCAAGATCCTGCCCGCCGCCTTCGTCGTCATCGGTGATAGTATCGAGGCCGCGCGCGAGAAGCGGGCACGGCTCGATGGCCTCGTGCATTATGACAGTGCCATCGCCTCGCTCTCGATCGCGCTCGGCCACGATGCTTCCGGTTTCGATCCGGATGGGCCGCTGCCAGAAATTCCGGAGACGAATGCCAGCAAGACCGGCCGTGCGCAGGTCTTGAAGCTGGCGCGCGAAGAGCAGTTGACCGTTCGGCAGCTTGCACAACGTTACGGCGGCTATTCCGGCCTGGCGTTTGTCGGCACGGCGGCATCGATCGCCGATGAAATGGAGCAATGGCTGGTCGAACGCGGCAGCGACGGCTTCAACGTTGTCTTCCCATATCTTCCGCAGGGGCTCGACGATGTGGTGAACCTGCTCGTTCCCGAATTGCAGCGGCGCGGGCTCTTCCGATCGGAGTACGAGGGCGCCACCTTGCGCGACCATCTCGCACTGCCCCGGCCCACCAACCGATTTTTTGCCGCGTGATCGGCCTATAGCTCGTTAGTGCAACGGACGTGTCGCCACGCCCGTTGTCGTGTCTGGCTCGGTTTTAGATCGCGATCTTTCTGGAGGCTTCGCCGAGCACGCGATAGCCGGCACCGGGGTGCGGAGCCTGCAGACGGGGGCCTTGGCCGCCCAGTTTCTCGCGAAGAGTTCCCTGGCGATACTCGGTCTTGTAGACGCCGCGCTTCTGCAGTTCAGGGACAAGAAGATCGACGGCGTCCTCGAAGCTTTCAGGAGTCACCGCGTAGGCCAGATTAAAGCCGTCGACGTCTGTATCCTCGACCCATTCCTGCATCAGGTCCGCAACCGTTGATGGCGAGCCGACGAAGACGGGTCCGAAACCGCCGATGCCGACCCAGTCCGCCATTTCGCGCACGGTCCATTCCTTGTCGGGATCGATCGTCGTGAAGGTCTCGACGGCCGACTGCACGGCGTTGGTATGGCGGTGACGCAGTACCTCGTCCGGGCCGAACTGGCCGAAGTCGATGCCCGTCCAGCCGGAGATAAGGGTCAACGCGCCTTCGAAGGAGGCGTATTGGCGGTATTCGTTGAACTTGCGCTGCGCTTCGGCATCCGTCTCGCCGAGGATGACTGTCTGCAGGTTGAAGGCGAGGATCTCGCGTGGGTTTCGACCGGCCCGCTCGGCTGCCTGCCGGACATTGGCGACGTAGCGCTTGAGGACCGGCTTGGACGGCGCGGCCACGAAGATGCACTCGGCATGGGCACCGGCAAAATCCTTGCCCCGGCTCGAAGCACCGGCCTGATAAAGAACCGGCGTGCGCTGTGGCGAAGGTTCGCTGAGGTGGATGCCCGGCACGCTGAAATGCTTGCCGGAGTGGCGAATGGGGTGCACTTTCCGCGGATCGGTGAAAACGCCCTTCTGGCGGTCACGCACGACGGCGTCGTCCTCCCAGCTGCCTTCCCAGAGCTTGTAGCAGACCTCGAGATATTCATCGGCGAGATCGTAGCGGTCGTCGTGCCCCGTCTGCGCTGGCTGGCCGACATTGAGGGCGCCACTGTTCAGATAGGACGTGACGATGTTCCAGCCAACCCGGCCCTTGGTCAGATGGTCGAGCGTCGAGATCCTGCGGGCGAAGGTATAGGGGTGCTCGAAGGAGAGCGAAGCCGTCAGGCCGAAGCCGAGGTGCTCGGTCTCGTAGGACATTGTGGGGATGAGCTGAAGCGGGTCATTGACGGGCACCTGGGCCGAATGGCGAAGGGCGGCGTCGACATTGCCGTTCAGCACATCATAGACACCGAGCACGTCGGCGATGAAGAGACCGTCGAATTTGCCGCGTTCGAGCGTTTTGGCCAGATGCACCCAGTAGTCGAGATCCTTGTAGGTCCAGGATTTGTCGCGCGGGTGGCGCCAGAGGCCGGGCGACTGGTGTCCGACGCAGTTCATATCGAAGGCGTTCAGCCTGATTTCTCGGCTCATGTCATAGTTCCTGGATTGTCCGGGTTGCGTCGGCTCAGGCGCCGACTGCTTTCCTGTTGATGAAGCTGAAGGCCAGCACTGCGAAGATGAGGCTGCCGGTACCGACCTGCTGCCAGTAGAAATTCAGGCCGGTCAGAAGCAGACCGTTGGCAACGATGCTGAGCAGCAGAACGCCAAGCACGGTGCCGGCGACATTCGGACGTCCGAGCGGCGAGAAGGTCGTGCCGATGAAGGTGGCGCCGATGGCGTTCAGCAGGAACGCGTTGCCTGAGGAGGGGATGTAGACCGTGACCGTCGAAGTGAGGATGATCCCGGCGATCGCTGCGACCGTGCCTGCAAGGATGAAGGTCACAGCGACATGCCGGCCGAGGCCGATACCTGAATAGCGTACGACGCTCGGCTGGATGCCGATGGAAAGCACGACCCGCCCGAAGCGCGTGAATGCGAATAAGACGGCTGCACCTGCGATGACCGCCGCTGCGATTAGTAGCGGAACAGGGATGCCGGCAATCGTTCCATGGCCGACGAAGCGAAAGGCATCGGGGACGCCTGTTGGCGGCAGATAGACCGGGTTGCCGCCATTCGTCAGCAGCTGCTGGATGCTGCGGCCGATGAAGAGCGTACCGAGTGTTGCCAGGAATGGCGAGACGCCGATCGCGGAGATGAGGATCGCGTTGAAAGCTCCAACCAGGGCGCCGGCCAGGAGGGCAGCAAGCAGCGCGAGCACGACGGGCTTTCCGGCAAGGACCAGCGACACAAAGGCGAAACTTGCGAAATCGACCGCCGTACCGACCGAGAGGTCGATCCCGCCGGCGGAAACCGCGAGCGTCATTGCAATGGCGACGATGGCCAGCAGCGTGAAATTGTTGACCAGGATGCTCTGCAGGTTGCCCGGCGTCAGGAATGTCGGAGCGGCCGCCGAGAAGATCGAGAAAACGGCGATGAGGGCCAGTATCAGGCCATAGCGGGAGAGATTGGCGAGCGGTCGCCCTGATGTAACTGAGGCGGACAAGGTCAGATCTCCCGTTTGCGCAGCAGGGTCGTGGCTGAGACGACGATCAGGATCAGGACACCCTGCACGCCGCTGACGAGGGTGCTCGGGAGGTTCAGAAGCTGGAAGCCATTGACAAGGAAGCCGACGAAGAGCGCCGATATCAGGGTGCCCGTGATGGTTGGCACCAGGCGGCGGGAAAAGACAGCACCCAACAGGGCGGTGACGACAACAGGCAGGAGCATTTCGCCGGAGCCCGTCGTGCTGCCACTGAGGTAGGACACCGAGAGGATGCCGGCTACGCCGCCGCAGAGACCGCTTGCGACAAATGCACCGGCGACAAGCCGCTTCAGGGGAAGTCCGGCCGCACGGGCCGCGTCCGGAAACTCACCGACTGCATAGAGCCTTAGCCCAAGCGGCGTGTACTGGACTACAGCCGCGACGATGGCCGTGAAGCCGATGAGGATGTAGGCGAGGACGGGTATGCCGAAGGTGTCTGATGTCGAGATCGCGGTCAGTAGGTCGGTCGAGGCCGGCACCACGGTATTCTGCGTCAGGACCAGCTCGAGGCCGGCGACGATATTCATCACGGCAAGGGTGGCCAGAAGCGGCACGATGCCTGCGAGCACGACCGCCGCCGCGTTGACAGCGCCGATCGCAAGGCCGGTGAGGATCGCGCCGACGGCTGCCGTCGCATCGCCGTAACCGAACTGGATCAGCGAGGCATAGACCGCGGCACTCAGGCCCATATTCGCGGCTAGCGACAGATCGATGCCGCCGGTCACGACATTCGAACCACCGGCGATCAGCACGATCGTCAAACCGATGGCAAGAACGCCCGCGATTGCCGATTGGCCGAGAACATTGCCGATATTGCCGATGGTGAAGAAGTAGGGTGCCGTCAGCGAGAAGATGACGAGAATGGAAGCAAAGGCGAGCAGCGAGCCGAAGCGAAGTGCCGCCGCCGCGAGATTGCCTTTCGACCTCGGCGCATCGTCGCCGGCAATGGCGGGCAGGGAAGCGAACTGAATATCAGCCGACATGACGTAATCCTTCCGAAGCGCCTGTCGATGCCGCCAGTACTTCATCCGTTGTGGTCTCGGAGGAGACGAGTTCGCGAACGACACGCCCGCGGAAGAAGACGAGGATCCGATCGGTGATGCCGACGAGCTCGGGCAGATCGGAGGACAACACGATGACGCCGGCGCCGCGGGCGGCGAGCTCACCGATCAGCGCGTAGATCTCCACCTTCGAACCGATATCGACGCCGACTGTCGGCTCATCCAGGAGGTAGACTTCCGATTGCCGGCTCAGCCATTTGGCGATTGCGACCTTCTGCTGGTTGCCGCCTGAGAGTGTGCGCACCAGAGCGTCTCGTCCTGCCGTCTTGATCTGCAGGCGCCGGATCAGATCGTCGGTGTCTGAACGCTCGCGTTTCCGCTTCAGGAAGCCGAAGCGGGTGTATCGCGCAAGGCTCGACAAGGTGATGTTCTCGGAGAGGCTGAGATCGAGGCCCACCCCATGGCCGCGCCGATCCTCCGGTACCAGCGCGATGTCTTGGTCGACGGCCTCTATCGGATTGCGCAGTCGGGCGGGCTTGCCTCCCATCTCGATGAAGCCGGAAGCTGCCTGCTCCAGTCCGAAGAGCGTGCGGATAAGATCCTTGGCGCCGGATCCGAGCAGACCGGTGATGCCAAGCACCTCGCCACGGCGCAATGTGAAGCTCACCTCATCGTAGCGGTTCGGTGCCGAGAGGTTTTCGACCTTGAGGATTTCCTCGCCCCGTTCGACATGGGATTTGGGGAACATCTCGGTGATGTCGCGCTCGATCATAAGGCCGGCGATGGCCTTCGCCGACGTTTCGGCAATCGGCAGTGAGGCGACGTCGAGCCCGTTGCGCAGCACCGTCACATGGTCGCACAGCTCCTCGATCTCGTTGAGATAGTGCGAGATGTAGATGATGGTGACACCTTCGTCGCGAAGGCGCCGGATCAGCCGGAAGAGCGTTTCGGCCTCGCGCCGGACCAGCGCCGCCGTCGGCTCGTCGAAGACCAGGACCTTTGGCTGATTGAGCAGTGCCCGGGTGATCTGCACGATCTGCCGTTCGGCGGTGGAAAGCTCGCCGATCAGCGCATCTTTCGGCAGTCTTAGGCCGAAATAGTTGAGAAGGATTTCTTCGGCTCGCCGCTGCATGGCACGGCGGTCGAGAAACGGCGTTCCCGGAAGGCGGGCCTCGCGGCCAAGAAAAAGCGCCTCTCCGACGGTGAAGGTCGGCACCAGCAGCCGGTCCTGATGGATGAAATGGATGCCAAGCTCTTCGCAGAGGTGCGGCGTCAGGCTCTCATATGCGCGCCCTTCGACCTCGATGCGGCCTTCGTCCGGCCGGTGCAGGCCGGCGAGGATCTTGATCAGTGTGGATTTGCCGGCGCCATTCTGGCCGACGAGGCCGTGCACGGTGCCGCGTCGAACGGCAAGCGAGGCGCCTGCCAGCGCCTGCGCGCCGCCGAAGCGTTTCACGATGCGGTCAAAACGGATGATGTCGCTGCCGGTAGCGGCGGGTTCAGCTGCGGTCATGGTGCTGGCTCTTCAGAGAAAGGGATGCGATGCGGCCTTGCCGCATCGCGAGAGTGCTATCAGCCGATGCCGAGCTTTTTGGTGATTTCGCCGACGTTCTCCTTGTTGGCGAGGAGAGCCGGGACATAGGTTTCCCGCGGCAGTGTCTGACCTGCCAGCAGCTTGGCAACGTTGCGGATCGCGACGCGACCGATTTCGGCCGGCTGCTGGGCCGCATCGGCTCCCGCCGGAGACTTCGGATCTGCAACGAGCTGCAGAACCTCGGGGCTGCCGTCGACGCCATAGGTGCGGATTTCGTTGCGGCCGGCTGCGGCAATCGCCTGCGTGGCGCCGAGCTGCGGAATATCCCAGGCTGACCAGACGGCCTTGATCGAACCCTTTTCCGGATACTTGTTGAGGATCGCGGTGATCTGCGTGAAGGCGTCCTGAACGGTGTTCGGGATGACGTCGCGCAGTTCCGGCTGAATGATCTTCACCTTCGGGAAATACTTGATGACGTTGACCAGCTGGTCGTAGCGGATGGCGCAGGGCGTCACACCGTAGAAGCCGTTGAAGACGACGATGTTGCCTTCGCCGCCGATGTCGGAGACGAGCTGCAGGGCGAGGTCCTTGCCGATGCCCCAGTTGTCCGAAGTCGTGTTGTTGAGCGAATTGGTCGAACCGACATCGACGGTAAGCACGGGAATGCCGGCGTCGCGGGCCTTCTTCAGCCACGGATCGATGACGCTGAGCGTACCCAGGATCTGCACGATGGCGTCAGGCTTCTGGGCAACCAGCGTCTGCAGCTGGGCAATCAGCTTGCCGTCGTTGCGGCCGGCATCAACGGCAATCGGCTCGCCGCCGAGGCGCTTCACTTCTTCGATCTGGGCGTTGTAGACCTGCAGGTCGAAATAGTGGTCGGTGCCAGTGGCGCTGATCGCGACGCGCTTGCCCTTCAGCGAAAGCCCGTCTTCGGCGGCGTTGGCCGACGCCGAGGCAAAGACGCCGGCGCCGGCAAATGTTGCTCCAGCAACTGCCGCCAGCTTCAGGATTTCGCGGCGCCCCAGGCCGGATACAGTCGATTCACTCATTGAAATAAACCCTCTCGTTTCAATTAGTATATAAAATATATAGATTTATCCTCTTAAAGAGGAACGTTATTCCAAAAGCGCGGGGCGTCGGGAAAATTTCGGCAGGCGAGAACGCTGCCTCAGCGATCTCCGTTGCGACCAAGCCCGTAGGTGAGGGCCAGGGCTCCGACGAGCACCGCGCCCTTCACGAAGTCCTGCGTGTAGTAGGGCGCGTTGAGCATGGTCAGCCCGTTGAGGAGGACGCCGACAAAGACGGCGCCGACGATTGTGCCAAGCACGTTGGGGCGGCGAAGGTTGAGCACCGCGAAGCCGATCAGAGCGGCCGCCACTGCATCCATGAGAAGGGAACCGCCGGATGAGACATCGCCGCGGCCGACACGGGCGGCAATGACGATGCCGCCCAGCGAGGCAAGCGCTCCGGAAATGACGTAAGCGAGTGTTTTCAGCCGCGCGGGCGAGGCTCCCGCGAGCCGCGTCGCCACTTCGTTGCCGCCAGTCGCAAACAGCAGTCGGCCAATGCGCGTCCTCTCTGTCAGCACGTAAAGCACGACAGCCACGAGCGCCATCAGAACGACGGAGACCGGCAAGGTGGCGAAAAGGCTGTAGCGGCCGATGAGAAGGAAGGCGGGATCATAGGCGCCTGCCGCCTTCGAGCCATCCGGCAAGACGAGGCCTGCCGAGATCGAGCGGCCGGCCGTTGGGATGAGCTGCAACCCCGAGAGAAGAAACATCACGGCAAGGGTCGCCAGGAGATCAGGAACGCGCAGCCGCACGATCAGAAAGGCGTTGATCAGACCGATGGTTGCGCCGAAAGCGAGGACCAGCGGCACCGTTGCGAAGGCGTCCAGTTGCCAGACGATCATGGCGTAGCTTGCCGCCATGACGCTCGAAGCCGCGACGGCGCCGATCGATAGATCGAATCCGCCAACGGCGAGCGTCACCGTGACACCGGCGCCTAATATCGCAACGACCGAGACTGCCTGCAGGATGCTCATCAGGTTGCTGATGTTGATGAAGGCGGGCTCTGCGAGTGCGAAGCCGACAAGCAGCAGGCCGAGGAGCAGAAACACTGCGCCGGCACGCAGAGCTCCCCCGAAGGAGCCGCGCGGTGTACCGGACGCGTCTGGTATCGTGGCTCGCTCCGGTAGCGCGGTATCGTCCAATGTGGTCATGCATGTGTTCCTTGAAAGGCTGGATTGACGGTCGCGTCGACGGCGATCGGTTGCAGGGTGTGGCGATCGATGCTCAGAATGCGGTCGGCAACCTCGTAGGCTTCTTCCGGATCCGAGGTGGCAATCAGCGTGGCGCGGTCGCTACGCGCGCGGATTGCTTCGATGATGTCGCGGCGCGCGCCGACATCGACGCCTTGAAACGGTTCATCGAGAAGAAGCAGCCGGCTTGGCTCGGCTTCCCAACGCGCGATCACGGCCTTCTGCTGGTTGCCGCCGGAAAGGCTCCAGACGGAGGCGAGCGGATCGGAGGCCTTTATGCCGAGGCGGGTGATTGCGGCTGCTGCCTCGCGCCGCTCGCGCCCACCGAACAGGAGGCCTTGCGGATACCATGTCTTGAGATGTGGGAGGCTGATGGTGGCGGCGAGCGAATGCCCCGGCCAGCCTGATGGCATTAACGAGGAGCGGTGGCGGTCTTCAGCGGCCATCGCAACGCCCGCCGCTATCGCTTCGGCGGGGGAGCGTGGCGCGTAGGGCTTTCCGCCGAGCAGCATTGCGCCGGCTGCGAGCTTGCCGGCGCCGAAGATTGCCGAGAGCAGGCGGCTCTTGCCGGCGCCAACCACACCGGTGACGGCAACGACTTCGCCTTCGCGGATCGACAGGTCGAAAGGGCTGCTTGTCGGCAGAAGACGCGCATCGCGCATCTCGAAGACGGTGGCTCCTGTTTGTCCGCGTGCAGTTGGCTGGAGCGCGTCCAGTCTGCGGCCGATCATCGCCTCAATGGCGTTTGAGAAGTCGATCGGACGTGCGAAACTACCGACGACCCGGCCGCCGCGCATGACAACGGCGCGATCGGCAATCGCTTCGAGATCGGCGGTACGGTGCGAAATATAGAGGATGGCAAGACCCTGAGCCCGCAATCGGAGGAGGATGTCGAACAGCCGCCGGCTTTCCTCGCCGGAAAGGCTTGCGGTCGGCTCATCGAGGATCAACAGGTCGGCGCGGTTGGCCAGCGCTCGGGCGATCGCCACAAGCTGGCGTTCGGCGGCCGAGAGATCGCCGAAGTCGCGATCGAGCGGCAGAGAGAACCCCGCGGCCGCCAGAATTTCCTCCGCCTGGCGGCGCAGGCTGCGGCGTGAGACGAAGAACGGCGTGCCGCCCTCGGCGAAGCGATGCAGGAGCAGGGCGTCGGCAACGGTCTGTCCCGGCGCGCCGACGATATCCGTCGATTGATGAACCGTTGCGATGCCTGCGCGCGCGGCGTCGTGCGGTGTCTTCGGCGCGATGGTGCTGCCGTTCAGGGCAATGGTGCCGCCGTCGGCGGCGATCGCGCCTGACAGAATCTTGACCAGCGTCGACTTTCCCGCGCCGTTGGCTCCCATCAGGGCGACGATCTCTCCGCGCTCGACCGATATGTCTATACCTGCCAGGGCGCGTGTCGCGCCGAAGCTTCGGGTGAGATTTTCAATGTGAAGAAGTGGCATCGTGATGTCCCGATCGGCTTCGCGTGCCTGATACTGGCCCGGCGGACGGGAGATTTTCCAGGCAAGCCTTTGCCGGGCAGCTCTTCCCGACGAAACAAAGAATCTCCGGAGGCCGGTAAAAACGGACGTTTTGATCTACTAAAAACATAGAGATTATATCTAATAATTCCTGCGTCGCGGGGATCTGCCGTCCGTCAGACGACGCTTTCGATTGTTTAGAGGAACGCGACGATGAAACTTCTTATGCGGCTGGCCCTGAGCGCTGCCATTCCACTTTTCGTATCCCAGGCAGCCTTCGCCGGCGGTGTCAGCGGTGCACCTGCGCCATTCGACAAGGGCGGCGTCAAGATTGCCCTGATCAGCTATATTTCCGCTGGTGACTTCTTCCAGGCATACCAGGCCGGCGCCGAGGCTCAGGCAAAATCGCTCGATATTGATCTGCGCGTCTTTCCCGGACGCCAGGATGCGGCACAGCAGCGCGAACAGGTGCTGCAAGCGATCAATCTCGGCGTCTCCGCCATCGTGATCGATCACGGCCTGCCGGAGTCTCTCGGTGACGTTGCCCAGCAGGCGCTCGACAAGGGCATCAAGGTCGTTGCCTTCGACGTGAACCTCAACAATCCAAAGATCCCGCAGGTCGAACAGAGCGACCATGAACTTGCGAAGCTCGCACTTGAGCAGGCGGCAAAAGACAACGGCAAGAGCTTCGTGGCGGGCTATGCCTACGTCGCCGGATTTGCGCCGCTCGATCGCCGCAACGAGGTCTGGGAAAAGTTCAGATCGGAAAATCCTGGTGTCGTTGAAAAGGCCCGCTTCGGCGTCGTCAACGACACGACGGCAACTTCGACGGCCGACCAGGCTAAGGCGGCGCTTTCGGCCAACCCCGATATCACGGTTGTCTTCGCGCCCTACGATGAGTTCGCGCGCGGCGTCAAGCTTGCGGCAAACGACCTCGGCATTGCCAAGAAACTGAAGATCTACTCCGCCGACGTCTCTACCGCTGATATCCAGGAGATCACCGAAGAGGGTAGCCCGTGGGTCGCGACCGTTGCCACCAATCCGGCGGTCGTCGGGGCGGTCTCGGTGCGGGCTGCAGCGCTGCAGGTCGCGGGACAGGATCTTCCGCACCAGATCACGGTTAAACCGACGCTGCTGACCCAGGAAAGCCTGCGCGCGGCCGGCGTCAAGACGATCGAGGAACTGGCGCAGAAGGTGCCGGCCTTCAGCGTAAGCGACGCGGCGACCGCAAGCTGGATTCCGGACAAGCTTTTCTAAGCGGCCTGCCTCGACCAGCCGGCGGGAGCAGCAATGCCCCGTCGGCATCTTTTCTACAATGGAGTTCCGACCATGAGCCAATCCAACGTGCTCTTCGCCACCAATCGCAACACCAGCCGCGAGGCTCTTTTCGCGCGCGCCGAGGAGATTTCCGCCGATCTTTCCAGGCGGGCTGCCGAGCTCGACCGCGACGGGCAGCCGCCGCTTGCCGAGATCGTCAAACTCAAGAGTGCCGGGCTCCTGAACGCATTGCACGCACCCGAAATCGGTGGCGGCGGACTCGACTGGGTGGATGGCCTGAAGCTGGTGCGGATCCTCGCACGTGGCGAAAGCTCCATCGGGCAGCTGCTTGGCTACCACTTCGTCAACAGCCAGTATGTCTACTGGGCGCTCGACGAGGCCCGTGCCCGGTCGCTTGGGAGCGAGACGGTTGCCAAGAACCTCTATTGGGGCGCCGCAGTCAATCCGCGCGATCCCGGTCTTGTGCTGACGCGCCGAGGCAGCGGCTATGTGCTGAACGGGCGCAAGTCCTTCTCCACGGCGGCGCATGTCTCCGACTACATCAATGCTAATGCGAGCCTTGACGGCAAGATCGTCGGTTTTGCGGTGCCGACAAGCCGCCCGGGCTACACCGCCAACGACGACTGGGACAATTTCGGACAGCGCCTTTCCGACAGCGGCAGTGTCGATTTTCACGATTTTCCTGTCTACGAGGAGGATTTCGTTGGAGTGCCGGATGCGCCGCCGCCGGTGCTCGCGACCTTCAATACCCCGCTGATCCAGCTGGTCTTCGTGAATTTCTATCTCGGCACGGCCGAAGGGGCGCTGCAGGCGGCAATCGACTACGTGCGAACGACGACGCGACCATGGATTACGTCGGGCGTCGAACGTGCTGCCGACGATCCCTATATCCTCGAGCGCATCGGCGAGTTCACGGCTGCTCTGAAAGCATCGGCTGCCCTGGCGGACAGTGCCGCTGCTGCCGTTCAGGCGGGCCTCGCCCGAGGCCAGCACGTAACGGCACGGGAACGTGGCGAGGCGGCGGCGGAAGCCTATGCGGCCAAGGTGAACGCGACGCATGTTTCGCTCGACATCACGTCACGCGTCTTCGAGCTGACGGGCGCCCGTTCGACGGCGGAGCGGTATCGCTTTGATCGCTACTGGAGAAACGTTCGGACGCACACGCTGCACGATCCGGTTTTCTACAAGGCCAAGGAAGTCGGCGAGTTCGTTCTGAACGACAGGATTCCCGAGGTCAGCCTCTACAGCTGAGGCACGTCGTTCCCCGAAAACAATAAACCCCATTCCCGGCCCGGGAATGGGGTTTTGTTTTGGCTGGGGGTTCTTTAAAGAGCGCCGCTTTTCGGCGGAATGACACCGTTCAGGTGATAGTTGCCGACGACGTGGTGCTTCCAGCGCACGGGATCGTGCAGCGTGTGGGTTCGTGCGTTGCGCCAGTGGCGATCGAGATTGAGATCGAGCTTCACCGATGCTGTGCCGGCAAGTTCGAAGAGCGTGTTGGTCGCCTCAAGGGCGATCTCGGTCGTCAGAACCTTCGCGGCGGCCACGGCAAGCGACGCATCCACGACGTTTTCTTCCGTGGTGTCGATCTGTGCCACGTCGACCTTGCGTCCGGCCCGCTCGACGGTTGCCAGGGCGGCTTCCAGCCGGATGGCGAGTTGGCCGACCTTGGCGATCGTCAGCGGATCATCCGCAGCATTGTCGACACCGCTGTTCGTCCAGGGACGCGATTTGGTTCGGACGAAGTCCAGAGTTTCGGCAAAGGCGGCACGGGCGATGCCGAGGTCGATGCCGGCATGAATGATCTGCCCGATCGAGCCGATGGTCGTCGGCCGTTCGAAACCCTTGTGATGTTGCACGACGGAGTCGGCGTGAACGTAGACATTGTTCAGGACCGTCGTGCCGCTGCCGGTCACGCGCTGGCCGAAGCCATCCCAATCGTCGATTATCTCCACGCCATCGGTGCCCTTCGGCACGAAGGCCATCACGAGCCGCTCTTCTTCGTCGAGCGCGAAAACGGTGATCCAGTCGGCGAAGAGGACGCCCGTCGAGTAGTATTTGCGGCCGTTGACCCGGTAGCCTATGCCGTCGCGGGTGATACGCGTGTCGTAATGGCCGACCGTCTTCGTTCCGCGCTCGGAGAGGGCGTTGCCGAACCGGTCGCCGGCGAGCGCGCGGCCGAAGTAGTAGCGCTTCTGCTCTTCGCTGCCATCAGTGCGCAAGGCCTCGAGGATATAGAAATGGTTCTGGGGGATCTGGCCGATCGATCCATCGGCTTCGGACAGGATGGCCGTGATCTCGGCCAGCACGGTATTCGAGACGTCAAGCCCGCCATATTGCTCCGGCACGGTGATGCCGAGCAGGCCGGACTGTGACAGCGCGTCCAGTTCCGCAAAGGGCAGGAGCCGCTCCTTGTCTCGCCGGGAGGCACTGACCTTGAAACGTTGAGCAAGCGTTCGCGCAGCGGCGATCGCTTCATGTTCGTTGTCCAGCTTCGCGGTCGCTATCCGATCCGGCGTGATGTTGTGCAGCTGCGCATTCATAGGTGACTCCCGTTATTTTCCGGCGTCACGATGCAGCATTCATCCGGCGGCCGCGAGAAACGGCTTTTTCTTTTTAGCCGGTCTCTCTGGCATTTATTTCTTTGTCTATAGAAATAATAAATAACCCGCTGCCTGTGAGGCAGCGGGTTGGCGTGGATGGCACTGTCAGGATTTCGCGGCGGCCGCTCTTTGCTTCCGGTATTGAACCGTCGGCATGCCACCCCATCCCCAGTTATCAAGATCGACTTCCTCGATCACCACATAGGTGGACTCAAGCGGCTTGTTGAGGACGTCGAGCAGGACCTGGCTGACACCCTTGATGATGGCCGCCTTCTCCTCGGCGGAGACCGAGCTGCGATCCGGCGTCGTACCTTCACGAGTGACCTGAACAGTTACGATAGGCATTTCGATCTCCTTTCGTGGTTACCAGCGGCCGGNNGTTCTGGCCGCCGTCGACATGCAGGATCTCGCCAGTGACGAAGCCCGCGCTTTCAAGATAGAGGACGGCATCGACGATATCCCGGATTTCGCCCATGTGGCCAACCGGATGCAGGGCGGAAAGGCCTGCGTGAGTTTCTTCCGGGTGCATCGGGGTCTTGATGATGCCGGGGGACACGGCATTCACGCGGATGCCGCTCTTGGCATATTCGATCGCAAGTGATTGCGTCACCGAATTCAATCCGCCTTTGGTCAGCGCGGCAAGTGCAGCTGGAACGCCGGCGATCGGCTGGTTGA
>UBTY01000059.1 GCA_900468535.1 Hyphomicrobiales bacterium
CTCCCCACAAGGGGGAGGGTTAGCCCGAGCCAGTGGCGGCCGACCAAACCAACGAATTCCATGCCCATCCATGAGGCACATGACATGACTGAAAAGACCGAAACAGCGACCCTTTCCTCCGACGCAACCGAAGTCCGCGCCCAGAAGCTGAAGCTGCTACGCGAACAGATCGGTGACGTCTATCCGGCGCATTTTCACCGGACGATGACGAACGCCGAGCTGGCGGAGAAATACAAGGATCTCGAATCCGACGTCGAAACCCAGGATGTCGTGACCGTTGCCGGCCGCGTCTATTCCTCGCGCAACTCTGGCATGTTCATGGACATCCATGACGCAGGCGGCAAGATCCAGATCTTCAGCCACAAGGATGTGACGCCGGAAGAAGCCCGCAACATGCTCGGCATGATCGACATCGGCGACATCATTGGCGTCACCGGCACTGTACGTCGTACCAAGCGCGGCGAGCTGTCGATCAACGCCCGCGAAATCACCATGCTGACAAAGTCGCTTCTCCCCATGCCGGAGAAGTGGAACGGCATTGCGGACGTCGAAATCCGCTACCGCAAGCGCCACCTCGACATCCTCAGCAACGAGGAATCGAAGCTCCGCTTCCAGCAGCGTTCGAAGATCGTTTCCGGCATCCGTCGCTTCATGGAAAACGACGGCTTCATGGAAGTCGAAACGCCGATGCTGCACTCGGTTTACGGCGGCGCTACCGCCGAGCCGTTCAAGACGCATCACAACACGCTGAAGCTCGACATGTACCTGCGCATCGCGCCGGAACTCTTCCTGAAGCGCACGCTGGTCTCCGGCCTCACCGACAAGGTGTTCGAGATCAACCGCAACTTCCGCAACGAAGGCGTCTCGACCCGGCACAATCCTGAATTCACGATGATGGAGTGCTACTGGGCCTATGCCGACTACGAGGACATCATGGACCTCGTTGAGCGGCTGTTCGAAAGCCTGGCGCTGTCGATCCACGGCACGACGGACTTCCCCTTCGGCGACAAGACGATCTCCTTCAAGGGTCCGTTCAAGCGCGTTCCGATGCCCGACGCCGTCAAGGAAGTGACCGGCCTCGACTTCCTGGCCATGAAGACGGACGAGGAAGCCCGCGCTGCTGCCAAGGCTGCCGGCTTTGAAGTCGAGAAGGATTGGACCTGGGGCGAATGCCTTGCCTTCATCTTCGAAGAGAAGGTCGAGGGCACGCTGATCCAGCCGAGCCACGTCACCCACTTCCCGAAGGACATCTCGCCCTTCGCCAAGGAAGTGCCGGGCGAGCCGCGCCTCGTCGAGCGCTTCGAGACCTATTGCAACGCCTGGGAACTCGGCAACGCCTTCTCGGAACTCAACGATCCGGAAGAACAGCGCCGCCGCATGGTCGAGCAGCTGGAACAGGCGCATGCCCGCGGCGAAAAGGAAAAGCAGCTGGACGACGAATTCCTCGACGCGATCGACCAGGGCATGCCGCCGGCAGGTGGCCTCGGCATCGGCGTCGACCGCCTGATCATGCTGCTCACCAACGCGCCGTCGATCCGCGACGTGATCCTCTTCCCGGCTCGCCGCAGCAAGGCAGACTGAGCCGATACATTCTGAATGACAAAAGGCGGCGGCCCCCAGGGCTCGCCGCCTTTTTTATTGGAATGATCAGTGGCCGGCGGCTGGCGCGGCTTCCGCAGCAGGCGCCTCGGCCGGCGCTTCGCCGGACTCGCCGCCTTCAGCGGGCTTTTCTTCCTTCGCCTCGCCTTTCTTGCCACCCTTCTTGCCCTTGCTTCCGCCCTCTCCACCCTCGGTGGCGGCAACAGCGATAGGATCGATACAGTCCGAATAGTCCTTGAAGGATGCGTTCAGCGTCGTGATTTCATCTTCAGGCAGGTCGATGCGTTCGCCGAAGAACAGCCCGTTGGAGGCCGCCGTTCCATCGTAGTAACGCGCCGTGTAGGTCTTCGCTTCCTCACTTTCGAGGACGGGATCGGGATGCGGAATATAGACGACGTCGGCGCCCATCGCGCGGCCGCGAATATCAGAGCGCAGCGTCGGTCCGTTGGTATCGAGAACCACGACCTGCACGAGATCGGGCTTCTGCGCTTCGTAGATCGCCTTGGCCACCCGAAGCGCGGTCCTGACACGCGTCATACCGTCCGTCGGCTCGGTCTTGATATACTTGCGGACCCAGATGCGGTTCTGCTTCTTGATGGTCACGAGGTTGACGTCGGTGCAGGCGAGCCCGTTGGTTTCTTCTGCGGAGGGGCCGAGGATCTTGTCTTTACCAATATATAGCGCGGCACCGCCGGAGACGCCCCCAAGGAGGGCGACGCCAGCGATGATAAACACCAATTTCCGGGAGGGCCGGAAGATGCGCAGTAGGGCCTTCACGCCAACTGCTCCGCCATTAACAAGCTCCAACGCAATACGAGTGGTTTCGACGCTAGAGAAATGACGTTTCCGAATGCTTAAACGCGGCCTCCAACTTTGCGTCAGTATGGGATTAGCACCAAAAAAGGTCCAAGCTTTCCCTATGCTTGCCAATCCGTTAGCCGCCATGCTCTAACGGCGCATGGCTTTCACGCTTCGTCAGATCCAGTATTTCGTCGCCGTCGCCGAACAAGGCTCCGTAACGCGCGCCGCGCAGAACCTTTCGATCTCGCAATCCTCGGTTACGGAAGCGCTCAAGGAGCTGGAAACCGACCTCGGCGTCGAGCTGTTCGACCGCCATCCGCGCGGCCTGACGATCACTCATAACGGCCACCAGTTCCTGCGCCACGCGACGAAGATCCTGGCAAGCGTCTCGGATGCCCGCACCAGCTTTTCCGGCAAGCAGAACGAACTGTCCGGCAAGCTCAACATCGGCGTAACCTCGCTGGTTGCCGGCTATGTGCTCTCCGATCTTCTGGCGCGCTATCGCCGCGCCTGCCCGGGTGTCGAGGTCAGCGCCATAGAGGACAATGGCGGCTACCTCGAGCACCTGCTGGTCGGCGGCGAACTCGATGTGGCGGTCATGGTCATTTCCAACCTGCGCGACCGCATGGCTCTGCAGGCGGAAATCCTCGAAACCTCGCCTTATCGCCTGTGGCTGCCGATGGGGCATCCACTCGTCTCCGCAGACATTATTTCCGTAGCCGACATCGCCCGCGAACCCCTCATCATGCTGACCGTCGACGAAATCGAGGAGAACACCGGCAAGCTCTTGTCAGCCCTCGGCGCCCGCCCGCATGTCGCTTTCCGCACCCGCTCCGTGGAAGCGGTGCGCAGCCTGGTTGCAACGGGAGCCGGCGTTGCTCTGCTGCCCGACCTCGTCTACCGCCCCTGGTCGCTGGAAGGCGACCGCATCGAGAGCCGCGACGTTTCCGGCTCCCTGCCGGTCGTTCAGGTCGGCATGGTCTGGCGCAAGGGGTCCAGCCTGCCGCAAGCCGCGCGCGACTTCGTGGGCATCGCCGAAGCGTTGCGATCCGGCCGGCCTCGCTGACAATTCAGCCGCGATATCGGAAATTCCGATATCGCCTTTCTGATAAATGAATTTGCGAAAGCGGCTTTTTCGCGTCACCTTTCTGTTGGGAACAAAACGCCGCAAAAGCGGCATCCAACCGGGAGACATCAGATGAAATATCTTCTGAAATCGTGCACGGTTGCGCTCGCGAGCTTGAGCTTCGTGACGCAGGTTGTGGCCGCAGAACCGCTGAAGGCTTTGGGCAAGGGCGAAGGTGCGGTCAGCATCGTGGCCTGGGCCGGCTATATCGAGCGCGGCGAAAGCGACAAGAATTACGACTGGGTCACCGGCTTCGAGAAGGAGACCGGTTGCAAGGTATCCGTGAAGACGGCAGCGACCTCGGACGAAATGGTCTCGCTGATGAACGAAGGCGGCTTCGACCTCGTCACCGCCTCGGGTGATGCTTCGCTTCGCCTGATCGCCGGCAAGCGAGTCCAGCCGATCAACACCGACCTGATCCCGAGCTTCAAGAACGTCGACGAGCGGCTGCAGAACGCGCCCTGGTACACGGTCGACAAGGTTCATTACGGCGTTCCCTATCTCTGGGGACCGAACGTCCTGATGTACAACACCGACGCCTTCAAGGGCGAGGCGCCGAAGAGCTGGAAGGTGGTCTTCGAGGAAGAAACGCTCCCGGATGGCAAGTCCAACAAGGGCCGCGTCCAGGCCTATGACGGCCCGATCTACATCGCCGACGCCGCTCTCTATCTCATGGCCCACAAACCGGAACTCGGCATCAAGAACCCCTACGAGCTCAACGAAGACCAGTACAAGGCGGCGCTCGACCTGCTGCGCGGCCAGCGCAAGCTCGTCTCCCGTTACTGGCACGACGCGATGATCCAGATCGACGACTTCAAGAACGAAGGCGTGGTTGCTTCCGGCTCCTGGCCGTTCCAGGTCAACCTGATGCAGGCCGACAAGCAGAAGATCGCGTCCACCTTCCCTGAAGAGGGCGTCACCGGCTGGGCAGACACCACGATGCTGCATGCCGACAGCGAACATCCGAACTGCGCCTACATGTGGATGGAACATTCGCTGCAGGCAAAGGTACAGGGCGATGCCGCCGCCTGGTTCGGTGCCGTTCCCTCCGTTCCGGCAGCCTGCAAGGGCAACGAGCTGATGACGGACACCGGTTGCGCCACGAACGGCTATGATCACTTCGACAAGATCAAGTTCTGGAGAACCCCGACGGCCAAGTGCGAACAGGGCGAGTGCGTGCCCTACCACCGCTGGGTATCCGACTACATCGGCGTGATTGGCGGGCGATAATCCTGCAACGACGGACTCTTCCTCCCCGCCGGAGGAAGATGTCCGAAGGACGGACGACGCGGGAGACGCAAGAAGCAAGCGCCTCAGCGACACGCGAAGACGTACTTAGCCGCGCACTGCTCGTCCGCCCTTCGGATTACCGACCGGCTCGAAATCAACCGGCGCAGCCAATCGACCGAACCTCACGTTTGGCAGGGCGGGCATTCCCGTGCCCTCTCCACACGTCTCTCTTCCTTCGGGGGAGAGAACAAGACTAGCAAATCGGAGCCCATCATGACCCCCGCAGTTCGCTTCCAACAGGTCTCGCGCCATTTCGGCCAGGTTCGGGCCGTCGACAGCGTCGATCTCGAAATCGCGCCGGGCGAGTTCTTCGCGATGCTCGGCCCATCCGGTTCCGGCAAAACAACCTGCTTGCGCCTGATCGCCGGCTTCGAGCAGCCGACGGGCGGCCATATCGAGATCTTCGGAGAGACGGCCGAGGGCGTCCCGCCCTATCGCCGAAACGTGAATACCGTGTTTCAGGACTACGCGCTCTTCCCGCATCTCAACATCCTCGACAACGTCGCCTATGGCTTGATGGTCAAGGGTATCGGTAAGATTGAACGCACGAAGGCCGCCGAGCAGGCGCTGGAGCTGGTGAAGCTGCCGGGCTACGGCGCACGCAAGCCGGGCCAGCTCTCCGGCGGACAGCGGCAACGCGTGGCGCTCGCCCGCGCCCTCGTCAACAAGCCGAAAGTCCTCCTTCTCGACGAACCGCTCGGCGCGCTCGATCTGAAGCTGCGCGAGCAGATGCAGGAAGAGCTGAAAAGCCTGCAGCGGGCGCTCGGCATCACCTTCGTCTTCGTCACCCACGATCAGGGCGAGGCCCTGTCCATGGCCGATCGCGTCGCCGTCTTCAACAATGGCGGCATCGTGCAGGAAGGCACGCCGCATGACATTTACCGCCGCCCGAAGACCCGCTTCGTTGCCGATTTCGTCGGTTCCTCCAATGTCATCGCGCCCGACCTGATGACCGCGCTCGGCGGCGAAAAGCGCTGGGCAAGCCTGCGCCCGGAAGCAATCCACCTTTCCAGCGACGGCGTCGAATCGACGGTCGAGAATGCGAGCTTCCTGGGCGCCGCAACCCGCCTGACGGTTGCCGCCAAGGGCACGCGCCTGCATGTGATGCTGCCCGCCGGCGCCAATGTGCCTGACGTGGGGGCGAACGTTCGCCTCGCCTGGCAGCCTGTGGACGTGCACTACATGGATGACGCAGCATGACCGCCCTTGCTCTCACAAAGCCGGCAGCGCTGCGGGAGACCTCGATCCTGCCGGGTCGCGGCGGTCTCTTCGGCAAGCTCTCCGACGCCTTCTGGCGGCATCCGAAGCTGCTGCTTTTCCTGATGCTGACACCGCCGCTATTGTGGCTCGGCGTCATCTATATCGGCTCGCTGATCGCGCTGCTCCTGCAGAGCTTCTTCTCGATCGATGATTTCTCCGGCCTGGTGAACTACGAGTTCACGCTGGCGACCTACGCGCAGCTTCTCAGCCCGACGAATTTCGACATCATCATCCGTACCATCATCATGGCGGCGCTGGTGACGCTGGCTTCCGCTGTCGTTGCCTTCCCGATCGCCTACTATGCGGCCCGCTATGCGCAGGGCAAATGGAAGGCGCTGTTCTATCTCGGCGTCATGCTGCCGCTATGGTCCAGCTATCTCGTGAAGATCTACGCCTGGAAACTCATCCTCGCGAAGGAAGGCATCCTCACCTGGATCTTCGCCAAGCTGCACCTGTCCTGGCTGCTCGACGGCATCCTGAACCTGCCCGTCATCGGTGGCAACTCGCTGTCGGTCAGCTATCTCGGCACCTTCCTCGTCTTCGTCTACGTCTGGCTGCCTTACATGATCCTGCCGACACAGGCGGCGTTGGAGCGCGTGCAGGGCAACCTGATCGAGGCCTCGTCCGATCTCGGCGCAACGCCGAGCCAGACCTTCCGCAACGTGCTGTTCCCGCTGGCGCTGCCCGGTATCGTCGCCGGCTCGATCTTCACCTTCTCGCTGACACTAGGCGACTACATCATTCCGCAGATCATCGGCTCGTCACGTCTGTTCATCGGCCAGGCGGTCTATGCCCAGCAGGGCACGGCAGGCAACGTGCCGCTCGCCGCCGCCTTCTCCGTCGTCCCGATCGTCATCATGGCCATCTATCTCTGGCTAGCCAAGAAACAGGGAGCCTTCGATGCGCTCTGACCGTTCACAGCGTTCGCCGCTGCTCCTGAAGATCGCCGCCGGCGGTGGCCTGCTCTTCCTGCACCTGCCGATCCTGCTTATCTTCGTCTACGCCTTCACGACGGAAGAGAAGAGCTATCAATGGCCGCCTCCGGGCCTGACCCTGCAGTGGTTCCCGATTGCCTGGAACCGGCCAGATGTCTGGGCTGCTCTCGGATTGTCGGTGCAGGTCGCAGTCATCGCCACATCGATCGCGCTGGTGCTCGGCACGCTCTGCGCCGCCGCCGTCAGCCAGACGAAGTTCTTCGGCCGTGAAGCAATCTCGCTGCTGGTCATCCTGCCGATCGCGCTTCCCGGTATCATCACCGGCATCGCGCTCCGCTCCGCCTTCAGCCTGTTCGACATCCCATTCTCGGTCTGGACGATCGTGCTCGGCCACGCAACCTTCTGCGTCGTCGTTGTCTACAACAACGCCGTCGCTCGCTTCCGTCGCACGTCGGGATCCCTGATCGAAGCGTCGATGGATCTTGGCGCCGACGGCTTCCAGACCTTCCGGCATGTGATCCTGCCGAACATCGGCACAGCGCTTCTGGCCGGCGGCATGCTCGCCTTCGCGCTGTCCTTCGACGAGGTCATCGTCACCACCTTCACCGGTGGCCAGCAATCGACACTGCCGATCTGGATGCTCGAAGAACTCATCCGCCCGCGCCAGCGCCCGGTTACCAACGTGGTCGCGATGGTCGTCGTGCTCGTCACCTTCCTGCCGATCCTGGCAGCCTACTACCTCACACGCGACGGCGATCAGGTCGCCGGCGCCGGAAAATAAACGGAACGCGGGATAACCCCCATCCCGCCCATCAACGATAAGGGAGAACATCATGGACACCGCGATGCTGATTGGGTCCCGCTTTGAAGCGGGCACGGAAACGGAGGAGCACATTCTGAACCCGAAGACGGGTGAAACCGTGCTTGACCTGCCGGAAGCCTCGCTTGGCCAGATCGACGCCGCCGTGGACGCAGCGGAAGCCGCGTTCAAGCACTGGTCGCAGACGACGCCGGGCGAACGCTCCAGCTACCTCCTGAAGATCGCCGACGCGATCGAGAAGGATGCTGCCGGCTTTGCAGCCCTTGAAGCGCTGAACTGCGGCAAGCCGATCAATGCCGTGCTCAATGACGAAATCCCGGCGATCGTCGATTGCTACCGCTTCTTCGCCGGTGCGGTGCGCAACCTGCACGGCCCGGTCGCCGGCGAGTACCTGCCCGGCCACACCTCGATGATCCGCCGCGACGCCGTCGGCATCGTCGGGTCGATCGCACCCTGGAACTATCCGTTGATGATGATGGCCTGGAAGCTGGCGCCGGCGATCGCAGGCGGCAACACCGTCGTCTTCAAGCCCTCCGAACAGACGCCACTGACGGCCCTGAAGATGGCGAAGCTGCTCTCCGAAATCCTGCCCGAAGGCGTCGTCAACGTCATTCTCGGCCGTGGCGAAAGCGTCGGCAATGCACTGATCAACCACCCGAAGATCTCCATGCTGTCGATCACGGGCGACGTCGCGACCGGCAAGAAGGTGCTGCAGGCCGCTGCCAAGACCGTGAAGCGCACGCATCTGGAACTCGGTGGCAAGGCGCCTGTAATCATTTTCGACGACGCCGATATCGATGCGGTCGTCTCAGGCATCCGCACCTTCGGTTATTACAATGCGGGCCAGGATTGCACTGCCGCCTGCCGCATCTATGCCGACGCGAAGGTCTACGACAAGTTCGTCGCCGACCTCTCCTCGGCCGTCTCGTCGATCAAGTTCAACCAGGCGGACGACACCGAAAACGAGATCGGCCCGCTGATCTCCAAGCGCCAACGCGACCGCGTCGAAAGCTTCGTCGCCCGTGCCGGCGAGCACAAGCACATGGAGATCACGACGGGCGGCAAGACCTCCGGCGACAAGGGCTTCTTCTACACGCCGACCGTCATTGCCGGCGCCACGCAGGATGACGAAATCGTCCGCCGCGAGGTCTTCGGCCCGGTCGTGTCGGTAACCCGTTTCACGGATGTCGAGGATGCCGTCACCTGGGCAAACGACAGCGACTATGGCCTCGCCTCGTCTGTCTGGACCAAGGACATCAGCCGCGGCATGAAGACCGCCGGCCGCCTGCAATATGGCTGCACCTGGATCAACACCCACTTCATGCTCACCAACGAGATGCCGCATGGCGGCCTGAAGCAATCAGGCTACGGCAAGGACATGTCCGTCTACGCACTGGAAGACTACACGGCCGTCCGCCACGTCATGATCAACCACGGTTGATCCGCTCGGCCGGGCCGCTGGCCCGGCCGCAACCCAAAAACAAGAAGACACGCAAAGGGGAGTCCACATGAAACGCCGTACCATTCTTACCGCCTTCGGCGGCCTCTGCCTCGCGTCGACGCTCGCGGGCGCAACCGCCTATGCCGCCGATCTGGCACCGGTTGAGGTCGTCCAGCAGTATCTCGCCGCATGGAACGCCCATGACGCCGCCAAGGCCGCCTCTTATTTCGATGAGAAGGTGAGCTACTACGACGCATCCGTCGGTAAGCCGACTGTCGGGAAGGCCGAGGCCAAGGCAGCCGTCATCGATAACTTCATGACTGCCGCACCGGATCTGAAATGGGTCATGCGCGGAGATCCGATCGTCAGCGGCAATAAGGTTTCCTTTGAGTGGACCTTCTCGGGCAACAACACCGGTGCCTGGGCGGATGGCACCAAGGCAACCAACAAGTCCTTCTCCTTCGACGGCGCATCTGTTTTCGTCATTGAAAACAACGCCATCAAGCAGCAGTCGGATTATTATGATGCTCTCGGCTTCTACAAACAGCTGGGCCTGATGTAACCGACAACGAACCGACGGCGCCCACCAGAAAGGGCGCCGTCGGTTTACCGCTTCGGCCCGCAATCCGGCCTGTGCTGATTGCAGCAACCGCCATGGAACAAATTTCCTCGCACCGCGTCATCTAGGCGATGAACACAGAGGAAAAAATCCATGCTTAAATGGGCTCTCATATTTTTCGTTATTTCGCTGCTCGCCGGCTTCTTCGGCTTCTCCGGCGTTTCGGCGGCAACAGCAACGATCGCCCGCGTTCTCTTCGGCATCGCGCTGGTGATCTTCCTGATCTTCCTCATTCTGGCGCTGATGGCCGGACAGGCGATCCTCTAGCCTGTTTTCGTCCGTTGCGCGGCAAACAGGGGCACCGAGTCCTTGAAGCCTTTCAACGACACGGCGCCCAGCCCCTGAAAAGCAAGACCACGTTCTGCCGCTTCCGCGGCAGTTCGCGTATTGGGGCAAACGAGTGTCTGCGATGGCCCGGCAACCGCTGAAACGCGGGCCGCGAGATTGACCGTCCTTCCGAAAATATCGCCATCGCGCGGCACCACCTGCCCTGTCGCTACACCGACACGCACGGGCGGAAGATCGTGCTCCCGGCTTTGCTCGACCAGGCAAAGCGCTGCCTCGACCGCCGAAGCCGCGTCCGGGAACAGCATCATCACACCATCCCCCAAAGGCTTGACGATGCGCCCCTCGCAGGTGCCTGCAAGCCGCTGCGCGATCGCCTCGAAACGAGCGGCCTTCTCCGCAGCCGGCGCGTCCCCGATCTCATGCGTAAGCCCCGTGAATCCCGAAAGATCGGCGAAGGCGACCGCCGGAAGGCTCTCCTCGTCACCCGGCTCCATGCCGTGTTCGCGCAAGGCTTCCTGGAGCCTGCCGACGATGTTGTCGAAAACCGCCTCCTCCAGCATCCTTCGTTGCAGCAGGAACAGCACCCGAAATCCGATCCGCTGCAATGCCAGACGCCGACCCGCCGAGATTTCCAGAAGCTGGTGATAACTGACGCCAGCATTCAGCATCGGCTCCTCAACCTCAGCGCGGAAGAGGTCACGCATGGTGTCGACGCAACGCCGCACCGAATGGCCGAAGACGCGCAATACACGCTCCATGCCGGCGGCCGATGCGCCGAGCTGCATGCATTCGGCGATAAGCCGCACGAACTCGACGTCGTCCTCGCGAAGCGGATGCCCGACTGACAACAAGGGCAGACTTGCGCTGGCTCTGAGACCATTCACCGTATCGAGATCGACATTTCCAGTCGCGACTTCATCGTCAACCGATGCGCTTGTCATGGTCACCGGCTCGAACATCAGTTGGCTGGCGAATTCGAACGAGAAGATCTGCCGTTTCAGCCCCTCAGCCAAGACATCGAGGCCGATGCCGGCATCCTGCAGCGCCAGGATCAGCCGAAGCCTGCTGACATCGCTGAGGGTGTAGCCCAGCGCGCCGCGGCCGATGATCTGCCTTTGCTCAAGAGCAGCAAGCCGCACATCATCGCAGCCGGCAAGCATCAACAACCTCTCACGCGTCAGCGCTTCCATCGCAGCAACCTCTGGATAAAGAGATTGCTTTTACATCAAAGCCGTGTGCCGCTCCACGCAGCCAATCGGGTTAGAGGAGGCTTGCTCCGACATTGATGGCAAGCGCCAGGATCGTCGTATTGAACAGGAATGACAGGATGGAATGCAGCAGCGTCAGCTTGCGCATCGCGGTCGTGCTGGTCGCGACATCGGCGGTCTGCGAGGCTACCCCGATGGTGAAGGAATAGTAGAGGAAATCCCAGTAGACCGGCTCCTCCACGCCTTCGGGAAACTTCAGCCCATCCCCCTTTAGGCCATCGCCGTCGTCATCGACGCCGTAGAATCGATGCGCGTAATGCACGGTAAACAGCGTGTGCAGGAACACCCAGGAGATCAGGATGGTGACGACGGCGACCAAGGCTCGCGTCAGCGCCACGCTAGGCTCCGCTTCCTTCACCTGATGCAGTTCGAGCCCGATGCCGGCGATACTTGCCAGCGCCGCGGCGATCGACAGGAACATCAGCAGTGAATCGGAAAAGTCGAGATCGGCCGCCCGCTTGCGGATCGTCGCGACGCTCGCCCGCAGCATGCGCCGCCACGTGGCGGCGATAAAGATGACGGCCGAGACGTTCCACCCGGCCAGTACATTGCGGGCATTGACCTCGCGCGTCGTGAGAAGCAGGAACACCAGGAAGCCGATGAGCACAGCGATGAGAAAGATCGCGTGCTTGCGCAGAAGCTGCATGACGCGGCCCGTCTCGCCGCCGGTATGATCAGCCATGTCCTGCTCCACCAATGCCAGATTGCCTTTGATATCAGCTTGATGGCAGCCCGAGCAATATGGACCTCAGCCCGTCCAGCCACCATCGACGACGTGGATCTGGCCGGTCGTGAAGCCAGCTTCGTCGCCGGCGAGATAGGTGACCAGAGCAGCGATTTCCTCAGGCGTGGCGATCCGCCCCATCGGCTGGCGGGCGATGAAATCCTTCAGGGCCTTTTCATAATCGCCGGTGGCGCGCAGGCGGTCATGCAGTGAGGGGCTGTCCACCGTGCCAGGGCAGATCGCATTGGCGCGAATGCCCTTGGCGACGAAATCCGACGCGATCGACTTGGTGAGCCCGATGACGGCGGCCTTCGAGGCGCTGTAAGCGAAGCGATTGGGAACACCCTTAACGCTTGATGCGACGGACGCCATGTTGACGATCGACCCCTTGCCCTTCTCCAGCATGCCGGGAAGGAATATGCGGCAGGTCGTGTACATCGCCTTGGCGTTCAGGTTGAAGGAGAAATCCCAATCCTTCTCGTCGCATTCCAGGATCGTGCCCGCATGGACGAAGCCTGCGCAATTGAAGAGAACGTCGATCGGCCCGATCTCGGCTGCAAAGGCGCGGACTGCATTCCCGTCGAGCACATCGAGGATGTGCTTTTCGGCTCCCTCGAGCGTGGAAAGTGTCTTCTCGTTGATGTCGGTCGCGTAGACATGCGCGCCGAGCGAAAGGAAGCGCTCTGCGCTTGCGCGCCCGATACCCTGACCCGCCGCCGTGATGACGACCTTCTTGCCTTCCAGACCGTGGCTCATACGTCCTCCCGAATAATCCAGCGCTTGCGACGCATTCATTCATATGCAAACAATATATTCACATTGGCGTCAACCGGAGTGGAGTGCGGTTGCGTCGCCAAAGGAAACCTAATCGATTTCATGTCGCCCGGCATGGCAAATCTGGTCACGCAACCGACCAAGACGCTTCCCTGCGGCAAGATCACTCAGTGAGAGGAACCGCATGCTTTTCGACACTCACCTGCACATCGTTGATCGGCAGGCACTCGATTACCCCTGGCTGTCGGGCGCGGGCGATCTCAATCGCGACAACCTCTACGAAGACTACGCACGCGATGCGCTGCGCTGCGGAATCTCGAATGTCCTTCACATGGAAGTCGACGTCGCGGCCAACCGCATCGACGACGAGACCAACTATATCCGATCGATCAGCCGCCGCCCGGGAAGCCTGGTGCGCGGGGTGATTGCGGCCTGCCGCCCCGAGGAAGAGAGCTTTGAATCCTATCTCGAGCAGTCGCTGGCCGATCCTTTCGTCAAGGGCTTCCGCCGCGTCCTGCATGTGGCACCCGACGACACTGCCGCGCAGCCCATGTTCCGTGATAACATCCGGCGGCTGTCCGGCACGCGCATGACCTTCGATCTCTGCACCTTCCCGCATCAGTTCGAGACTGTCCTGACGCTCGTCGATCACTGCCCCGATGTTCGCTTCATCCTTGACCATTGCGCCAACCCGCCGATCAAGAGCGGCATGAACGACACCTGGCGCAAGGGAATCACGGAGTTCGCCCGCCGTCCGAACGTCACCGCAAAGATCTCGGGCGTCATTGCCTATGGAGATCTCGAAAACTGGTCGGTCGAGAGCTTGCGCCCCTACGTCGAGCACACGATCGGCAGCTTCGGCTGGGATCGCGTCGTCTGGGGCAGCGACTGGCCGGTCTGCACGCTGGGCGGTGGATTGACGCCCTGGGTCGCCGCCACGCACGCACTGACGTCTGGCTGCAGCGCCGAGGAACGCGACAAGCTCTACCAGGCCAACGCCAAGCGCATCTGGTCGATCTGAGACGAAAAAGGGCGGCGCCGATGGCACCGCCCTTCTCTATTGGAAGCTCGCAGGCCTTAGGCGGCAGCGAGCTGCAGTTCCTTCTGGACCATGGCGCGAAGCGTGCCGAGATCCTTTGCGAAGGCGCGGATACCTTCGGCGAGCTTTTCCGTCGCCATCGCGTCTTCGTTCATCATCCAGCGGAAGGTCTTTTCGTCGACGCTGATCTTCGGGGCCGGCTTCGACACGTCCGGTGAAAGCTTGCGCTCAAGCTTGCCCTGGTCGTTGGAGAGTTCGTCGAGCAGGTTCGGCGCGATCGTCAGGCGGTCGCAACCAGCCAAGGCTTCGATTTCGCCGGCGCTGCGGAACGACGCGCCCATGACGATCGTCTTGATGTCATTGGCCTTGTAGTAGTTGTAGATGTCGCGGACGGAGATGACGCCCGGATCTTCCTCAGGCGTGAATTCCTTGCCCGTCGACTTCTTGTACCAGTCGAGGATACGGCCGACGAACGGCGAGATCAGGAACACCTTGGCGTCGGCGCATGCAACAGCCTGGGCCTTCGAGAACAGAAGCGTCAGGTTGCAGTCGATGCCTTCCTTCTGCAGGACTTCGGCAGCGCGGATGCCTTCCCATGTCGACGCGAGCTTGATCAGGATGCGGTCGCGTTCAATGCCGCGCTCCTTGTAGGAAGCGATGATCGAACGAGCCTTGGCCAGCGACGCTTCGGTGTCGAAGGAAAGGTCGGCATCGACTTCGGTCGACACGCGGCCCGGAACGAGCTTCACGAGCGCTTCGCCGACGGAAATCGCCAGACGATCGGCAACGGCAGACGAAACGGCTTCGGGATTGCCGCCCTGCTTCTTGCCCCAAGCAACGGCTTCCTTGATCGCGTCAGCGAACATCGGCGTACCGAGTGCCTTGAGCACGATGCTCGGGTTCGTGGTGCAATCGACCGGCTTCAGACGGGCAACGGCTTCGATGTCACCGGTATCGGCAACGACGGTGGTAATTTCGCGGAGTTGGTCAAGCTTGGATGTCATGGCTACTGGTCCTTTTGACTTGAGCTGCGAACCGGTGCGAATATCGCCCGGCAAATCTGTCTACGAACAAGCTGTACTGCTCATCGGATCGCGTCCGCCGTTTCCGAGCAGACCGCTGATATAAGGGACGGTCGTATCGCCGTTACGAAAGGGCGTCATGCTTCGGCCGCGCGGCCCATCGGACCGCGGCGAAAATGCCTGTCGTGACTTCCCGCTTGCCCGCACATTGCCTCCTCGGACGCACAAGGGCGACTTCTTCATGGCGACTATCGCTACTCCGACCCAGATATGTCAAGGACATTTGTGCATTTCAATTGACATAAGTGTCACGCCCGTCATTATCGGGCGGAACAACGAACCTGTCCTGGCTTGATGGTAGATCTAGGGCGCCAATCGCTCCGGAGGAGATGTGGCCAAGCTCAAACGCGGAACGCACACGGCTTATTCTGAAGCGTCGTCGCTGAGATTGCGTGCGGCCTGGCTCTATTACAATCAGGGGCTGACGCAGAAGGACGTTGCCGAGCAGCTCGGCATCAGCCGCACGACGGTGATCCGCCTGCTGGACGAGGCGATGAAACGCAGCGAAGTGCAGATCTGGATCAACGACTCGATCGGCGATTGCGTCGAGCTGTCGGTGAAGCTGGAGCGTGCCTATGGCCTCGACGAAGCGATCGTCGTGCCTGGCCCGCCACAGCCGGATGCCAACTCGCTGGCAAAGAGCGTCGGCCTCGCATTGGGACAGTTTCTCTCCGAAGCCATTCCCGACAACTATACCATCGGCGTTGGCTGGGGCCGCACGATGACGGCCTCGCTCTCGAGCTTCCGACCGCCGCGCCGCGACAATTGCAAGGTCGTCTCCCTGCTCGGCGGCGTCGTCGCCGTTCACCAGACAAACCCGATCGACTACACCTGGCGGCTCGCAAGCCAGCTCGGCGCCGAATGCTACATGTTCCTGGCGCCGCTGCTGGTCGATTCGACGGAGACGAAACGGAACCTCATCGAGAAGTGCGGCCTAGACACGATCTACAGGCTGGCGGAAACGCTGGATCTCGCGATCGTCAGCTGCGGCGATATCGGCCCGCACTCGACCTCCCTGTCGGAGGGATGGATCTCGAAGGCGGAACTGCAGCAGCTGATCAACGCCGGCTGCGTCTGCGACACCATGTTCAACTTCCTCGACAAGGACGGCAACACGATCGATCACTCGATCAACAGCCGCGTGATGTCGGTGGATCTCGATACGCTGAAGAAGGCGAGGCATATCGTCTTGTCATCAGGCGGCGCGCATCGGGCCGTGGCAATCCGGGCGACCATCAAGCGCATCGGCTGCAACACGCTGATTACCGACGAAAGTGCAGCCAAAGCCCTGCTCGAGCTGGCAGACGCCGCCTGAAAGGTTAGCTTTCAGAACCAGACGTCGCCGACCGTCCGCCCGTCCCTCGGCAGATCCTCGAAACTGTGCAAGCCATCGAAGCATTGCAGCGGGATATCAGCCACATCGTCAGGCTCGGCGAGGCGAAGATTGACCGCGATCCGCGTCCTGCCGTCCTTGCCGGTCGTCAGGCTTCGCCAGCTGGCGATATTTCCGCAGTGACTGCAGAAGTTGAAGGACAAGCACCGCGACCCGCGAACATACGGACGAAGTGCGTTGGTTTGGTCTTCCACTTCAATCTCGTGGCCGTCGTACCCATACGCCCAGAGCACGCCGTAACGCCTGCAGGCCGTGCAGTTGCAGATCGTCGCATCGGGAATATGCCCCCGGAAAGTCCAGCGAACAGCTCCGCAAAGGCAGCTGCCGTGGGTTACGTCACCGCCTTGCTTCACTTCATCCGCCGTCATCGCGCACTCCTGTCACCGCAAGCGGCACAGGCGCGTTAGTTGCGACTGCGCCCAGTTGCGTCCAAAATCCTGCGTATCCGGCAATCCTGACAAAAGGCTGCCGATCTCGCCATCGATTTCTATGTGAGTGTCAGTAATTCTGCAGGCGGTCGTGTCGAGCGAGACGGTTGCGACAACCTTGCCCTCCACGGGCGCCATCTGAAACAGCGCGTCGTCCCCGGTCTCGCAGGTCAGCAGCGCCGTCGCCTTAACGGAAGCAAGCCCGTCACCCGATGAACAAACATCCGCCGACAGGACCCTGAAGCTGCTTGTTCTGTTGGGACCGACGGGAAGCTGCTCACAAAGCTGCGCGGTCGAAATCGCGTGTGAAATGTTGGGCCATTCCGGGTTATCGGTCGCAGACCTGCAGCCCGCCCATGCCGGCGCGCTCCCCGCCAGGCCCAGGACAATGGCGACGCCAACGGTCCTGGACCACTTCTCTCCTGCCTTCATGATTCCGCCTCCTCGCGAATCCCAGCGGCAGAATCAAACCCGCAATTCCCGGGTTTTTGATGGCAGAGGTGGCAGGCGAGGCGGATGCGGCGGCAACGAGCGCCGCCTCAATGCAGATCAGGCGTGCGCCGCTTCCCAGCCCAGCATCGCCCGCTTGCGGGTCAGGCCCCAATGATAGCCGGTCAGAGCGCCACTCTTGCCGAGCGCCCGATGGCAGGGAACCACGAACGAAATCGGGTTGGCACCGACGGCAGCGCCTACGGCACGCATCGCTGTCGGCCGTCCGATATCGTTGGCGATATCGCTGTAGGTCACGGCCTTGCCGAAGGGGATCTTCAGCAGGCTTTCCCAAACCTGCACCTGGAAATCGGTGCCTATCAGCACAACACGCAACGGCTGCTCGCAGGTCCAGCGTCCGGGCTGGAATATGCGCTCCGCATAGGGCGCAGTCGCTTCGGTATCCTCCACATAAGCCGCATTCGGCCACCGGCACGTCATATCCTCGAGGCAGGCCACCTCGTCACCGATGTCGCTGAAAGCGAGGCCCGCAAGGCCGCGGTCGGTTGCCATCACAAGCGCGATCCCAAAGGGCGAAGGATGGAAGCCGTAGCGGATCGTAAGCCCGCCGCCTCGTGCCTTCCATTCTCCGGGCGACATCGCCTCGTGGGTGACGAAAAGGTCGTGCAGCCGGCTCGGACCAGACAGCCCGACCTCGATCGAGGTCTCCAGCAGCGGCATCGCCTCCTGGCGCAGAAGCCGCTTTGCATGGTCGAGCGTAACGGCCTGCAGGAACGCCTTGGGGGAGAGACCGGCCCAGCGCGTGAACGTCTTCTGCAGCTGCGTCGGCGATTGGCTTAGCCGTGTCGCGATGGTTTCAAGAGACGGCTGATCGCGATAGTCCTCGGTGATGAGTTCAATCACCTGGCGCACGGTTTCGTAATCAGAGCCCTCGGGCGTGATGTCGGTGTTGAGCTTGGCTACCATGTTCATGATCTTTCTCCTTGTACCAAGGAGATAGTCAAGGGCGCGATTGCAAACCACCCGATTCTTGCGGGACGGTCATATCCGCTGCTTGACCGTGGCAAGCGCCCACTTGAATGCCTTCGCGAAGCTCTCGCGGTCATCGGGATTAAGGAATGAGCCGATGTCAGTGCCCTTTCCCTCACCTGATATGTACATGGAAAGAATGCCTATTTCCTGGTGCCGGCGAACGAGGAAGCGGGTCCAGAACGGATTGAAGTGGTGCTCGACCATCTTGCCCGACGGCGCGAACTTGCGGACCGAGATATCGGTGCGCGATACCGTCACTTCCTCCCGCGCGCGGCCGGAGCGGTAGTTCAGCCAGAAGGCACCGTAGAGCAGCAGGAAATCGAGCCCGAAAAAGAAGCCGATCGGCCAGGCGCCCGTCGCCACGAAGAACATGCCGTACATTCCGCAAACGGCACCGGTCAGAAGCAGCAACACCTTGAACCCCTTGCGACCGAGCGATCGGTAGGGAAAAAGCTCGGCGGCAAAAACAGGTTCGTTGGCGCTATCGGCGTTGCTTTCCATCATGGCTGCCAAGTATAGATTTTACATGCCGACTCCGAAACTCAAATCATCAGCCACATCGTCGCAGAACTCAAAAGTGATCGTCCGCCGCAAGAAGCCGGCGACGGTTCGCTCGGCCTATTCGGAAGCCGAGCGGGAGGAGATATTCCGCCGCTTCTCGATCCAGAGGCCGGAGCCGAAAGGCGAACTGGAGCACAGCAACCCGTTTACCCTTGTCGTCGCCGTCGCTCTCTCGGCCCAGGCGACGGACGCCGGCGTCAACAAGGCAACGCGGGCGCTCTTCAAGATCGCCGACACACCCGAGAAGATGCTGGCGCTCGGTGAAGAGCGGGTCCGCGACTACATCAAGACGATCGGGCTTTATCGGAACAAGGCGAAGAACGTCATCGCGCTCTCGCAGATGCTGGTCGACAAGTTCGGCGGCGTCGTGCCGCAGACGCGCGAGGAGCTGGTGATGCTCCCGGGTGTCGGCCGCAAGACCGCCAACGTCGTGCTATCCATGGCCTTTGGCCAGGCCACCATGGCGGTGGATACCCACATCTTCCGCATCGCCAACCGCATCCGGCTGGCGCCGGGCAAGACGCCTGACGAGGTCGAGGAACGGCTGATGAAGGTGGTGCCGAAACACTACCTCTACCACGCCCACCACTGGCTGATCCTGCACGGCCGCTACACTTGCAAGGCGCGCAAGCCCGAATGCGAGCGCTGCGTCATTGCCGATATCTGCAAATCGCCGGAGAAGACCTGGGACGTGCCCGCCCCGTTGGTCGAGCTGCCGCCGCAGGTGATCGGCGCAGCCGTCGAGTAGGACGCTCACATCCGAACGCCGAGTTCCTTGCGCGACAAAAGCTTGTTGAGATGCACCATCATGCCCGCGGCAAAGAGCGGCGTCAGAAGGTTGACAATCGGGACGGCCAGAAATCCGGCGACAACGAGGCCGGCGAGAAAAACCGTGCCTGCGTGTCGCGCCCGGAACTGCCGCGCTTCCGCTGGCGAACGAAATCTCATTGCCGCGAACTCGAAGAACTCGCGCCCCAGAAGGTAGCCGTTCACGAGAAAGAACGCGACGATGTTGATGCCCGGTATGAACAGCAGAAACAGCGCAACGATATTGCCAAGGATGACGACGCCCAGGAACTTGATCGAACTGGAGATCGATGCGGCCAACGGCATGGCCGTGCCCGCAGCGTCCGTCGGATAGTCACGCTTCTCGACGACCTCGGCAACGTCATCGAGAAACAGGCCGGCGATCAACGCCGTCACTGGCGACAACAGCAAGGCCAATCCGAGCGCGAGCCCGATCCCCGCGAGGATGAGAAAAACAAAACTCAACCACCCGGCCCAATCAGGCATGGCTGGAAAGAAACCGGCGATCCAGGGAAATATAAGGGAGATGAAGGCGCTGCGGAGCGCCAGCCACAATGCGACAAGCACGAGTACGGTCAGGCCCAACACCTTCCAGAATACCGCCCTCGTTTCCACCGCGAAAAGATTAGCGGCAGCAAGGCGGGCGGCGTGAAAGATCATTTTGACGTCTCCGGTTGTGGCCAGGATGTAAGAAGTGGATCTTTGAACGGCAAGGCTGAAAATATTTGGGTTGCTCTCCGAAATCTTGTCGGAAAACGCATATTAATATATATTTATCTAACATCACAATTTGCTGGGGCTGTGCAGCTTCTGGGCGCTTTTGCAAACCAACGGTTTACTTGGAGTGCCCGAGAAACGCTTCCGGAAAGATCAGGAAATCTGCCGTGGAAGATTTTGTTCACAAGCTCCGGCATTACGCCAAGTCAGGCACCCCTGCCGAACGACGAATCGCGAAATATTTCACCGAACACCTCAATGATCTGCCGTTCGAGACCGCCGCTTCGGTCGCCGATCGGCTGGATTTGAGCCCTATGACCGTCGGCCGTTTTCTGCGCGCACTCGGGTATCAGGGTTTGGATAGCGTCAAGGTCCAGATCCGCGAGACGTCGAGCATCTCGGCAACGCAGTTGCAGGCGTCGATGACGGAACTGCAGACCGATGCGTCCGATGGAAAGACGCTGGCGATGCTGGTGTCCGAGCAGATCCAGGCGCTTCATCACATCTACCACCTGACAGGCCAGCCGCAATGGAACGACGCGATCGCTGCGATCAACGTCGCCCGCGAGGTTTTCGTGGCATCGCATGCGGGTCTGTCAGGCTTTGCCGCACATTTCTGTCAACGCCTCACGCAGGCGCGTGACGGCGTCTGCGCTCTGGATGGGACCGGCAGCCGCTTTGCCGAACTCTTCGCGCGCCTGAACGGCAACGACGCCTTGCTCGTCGTTATCGACAGCCAGCGCTTCGGCAAGGCGCGGCTGCTGGCCCGCACCGCCCGACGCTACGGCTACAAGGTGCTGGTAATCACGGCTCAAAGCACCAACTGGATGCCCGACCAGACCAACCTGATCCTGCCATTGCCGCCCTGTCGCCCGGATGAAGGCGATTGCCTGCCTCCCCTGATGGCGCTTCTCGATTGTCTATCCGAGGCTGTCGTTGCCGCGGCTGGGCAGGAAGCGACGGCGCGGAAGCGCCGGATGGCAGAATTCGCCGCCATGCTGGGCGAAAGCGCACACCGCTGACGGTCGAGGGCTACTCCATCGCCTCCAGCTCGGCTCGGTGCCGGTACATCGCCATCAGTCGCCGATAGTCCCGGTCATAAACCGCGCGCTTGCTTTCATCCGGCAACCGTACGTCGCCTCCGGGATACATCGCCTCGCCCGCAGCAGGCAGATCGGCATGGACGCCGCAGGCGACGGACGCGGCCATCGCAGTTCCCAGCAGCACTGCTTCATTCATCTTCGGCACGACGACCTTGCAGCCGGTGGCATCCGAATAGAGTTCCATCAGCACCGGGTTCTTCACATGACCACCCGCGACATGCAGGGTGTCAGGGACATAGCCATATTCCTTCATCCGCTCCAGGATGTGGCGTATCCCGAGCGCGATTCCGACCGCCGTGCGCCAGTAGAGCGCGCAGAGCCCGTCGAAGGATGTATCGAGCGTCAGCCCGCTGATGGCGCCGACGGCATGCGGATCGGCAAGCGGCGAGCGGTTGCCGTGGAAATCGGGCAGGACGAAAATGCGAGCGCCGAATTCAGCCCCCTCTTCGGAGCGAAGCTGGGCGATGCGCAATGCGATCCTCTGATGCAACGCAGCGGTCGGCTCGCCGCCAGCCGCGTGCATCCGCACGACATGGTCGAGCAAAGCACCGGTTGCCGATTGTCCTGCCTCGACCAGCCAGGATTCCGGGAAGACAGCCTCGTAATATGGCCCCCACATTCCATGGCTCGGCTTGCGCTCGCGCGAAAATGACACGATGCAGCTGGATGTACCGGCAATCAGCGCCAACTGGCGTTCAAGCCCGCTGATATCGCGTGCTTCCCCACCGAGCGTGCCAAGCGCGCCCGCGTAGGCGTCGATCATACCCGCCGACACATGGCACGCAGTCGTCAATCCGAGCGCGGAGGCGGCCTCCCGGGTCAGCGTCCCGACGCTTTTGCCGACCGGAACCGTTTCGTCGGGCAGCCGACCGCGCTCTTGCAAATCTTCGAGACCGATCTGCTCGAGAAAATCTGCCTGCCAACCCCGTTCCTTGTGTGCGAGATAATTCCACTTCGCCGTCAGCGTGCAGCGCGATCTTGCCAGCGCACCAGACGCCTTCCAGGTCATGAAGTCGGCAAGGTCGAAGAGATAGCCGGTGTTCATCCATGTGCCGGGCAGCTTCTTCTTCAGCCACATCAGCTTCGGCATTTCCATCTCGGGCGACATGAAGTGCCCGGAATGCTCCATGACGGGATGCTTCGTCGCCGTGCAGAAATCGGCTTCCTTCAGCGCCCGGTGGTCGAGCCAGACGATGGTATCGAAGCGTCGCTCGCCGCCGGTGGAGACACTGATCTGGCCGCCATCGACGTCCCGCACGACGAGCGAACAGGTGGCGTCGAAGCCGATTGCGCCAACCGTTTCCGGCGCCGCGCCGGATTGCTCCATGGCCTTGCGAACGGAGATGCAGACGGCCGACCAGATGTCTTCGGAATCGTGCTCGGCGTGGTTCTCACGCGGCCGGTTCATGAGGATCGGGTGTTCGGCCTTGCCCAGCAATTGGCCGCGAATATCGAAGACGCCAGCGCGCGCGCTGCCGGTACCGATATCGACCGCGACCACATGCTGAGGCATTAAAGGTGCATCCCGTCCCGTTTATGTTTTCGGACAAGGTGTATCAAATCCGGCATCGCGTCAAACACCGCTTCCGGCGAAAGCCGGTCAAGTTCAGCGCGATAGCCCGCGAAATTGGCGTGCGAGCCACCGGTAAAGGCAAACACCGTCATGCCCGCGGCCTTGGCCGCTTCGATGCCCGCGGGACTGTCCTCGATCACGATGCAATCGGCCGGGTCGACATGCATCTCGCGCGCCGCATGCAGGAAAAGGTCGGGCGCCGGCTTGCCGTTCTTCACCATCGTCGCGCTGAAGATGTCAGGCAGGCGATCGATCAGGCCGGTCACCGTCAACGACAGGCGAATGCGCTCGACCTGACTGGAAGACGCGACGCAACAGGGAATACCGAGCCCGTCGATCGTTGCTGCAACGCCATCGATCGGCTTCAGCTCCTTGCGAAAGCGCGCATAGAGATTGGTGCGCAGCTGCTCGAGAAATTCCTGTCCGGGATGAACGTTGTACTCGTTCTTCATCGCGTCGATGACGGTCGCCAGGCTGCGGCCGAGGAAGCGACCGTAGACCTCGTCCTCGGTAATCGGCACCCCCAGATCGTTCATCGCCTTGACGAGAACGCTGACCGAGATCGGCTCGCTATCGACGAGCACACCGTCGCAGTCGAAGATGACCAGCCGTGTTTCAGCTTCAGCCATGACAGATCCAATCACAGTTGGTGCAGAGATCCCATCCGCCGGATCGGCAGAGGTGGCGGCAGCAGTGCCGCCACCTAATCCTTACACGGCAAGCTTGTTGTCGAGATAGAGCTGCAGGGTTTCGCGCGTGCCCTTTTCCCACAGGGTTTTCAGCGCGTGGGCAAAGCGCTTGCGGAACACCTCGGATTTCGACACCTCGCCGAAAATGTCATCGAAGGCGAGGAAGGCCATCGGATCATCCTTGGCTTTCAGTGCCGCTGCATGCAGCCGGTCTGCGCTGGCATCGTTGAAGACGATATCCTTGCCACTATCGGTCTTGCCCGCGAAATAGCGGCACCACAGCGCCGACACCAGCGCCAGACCAACGACATCCCGGCCCTGGTTAAGATTGTCGAGCGTCGACGGCAGAATGAATTTCGGCTGCCGGTTCGATCCGTCCTGCGCGAGCCGCGGGATGGTGTCGGCAATCTTCGGGTTCAGCAGCCGATGCTCGATCAGCGCGAAATAATCCGTCAGCGACGTATCCGGCACCGGCGGGACGATCGGGATGATCTCTTCCTTTTCCAGCTTGGCAAGGAAGGCGCGGATCAGGGGATCCTCCATCGAGTCATGCACGAAATGGATGTCCATCAGCGCCGCCGGGTAGGCAATCGCCGCGTGTCCGCCGTTCAGGATGCGGATTTTCATGTGCTCGTAGGGTGTCACATCCGGCACGAAGGTGACGCCGACCTTCTCCAGCGCCGGGCGCCCTGCTGTGAACTTGTCTTCCAGCACCCACTGCTTGAACTCTTCGCAATAGACGGGCCAGTTGTCCTCGATGCCGAAGGCATCCTTCAAAAGGTCAATTTCCCGCTGCCCCGTTGCAGGCGTGATGCGGTCCACCATGGCATTCGGAAAGGCGACGTTTGCCTTGATCCAGTCGGCAAAAGCCGGATCGGACAGGCGTGCCGTACCAACGACGGCATTCGACGTGACGACACCGTTATGCGGAATGTTGTCACAGGACATGACCGTGAACGGCACGATGCCCTTTTCCTTGCGCGCCTTGAGCCCGGCGACGACAAGACCGAAGACCGTTTTCGGTTCTGAAGGATTCTGGCCGTCGGCCGCGATGGCCGGGTGACGCGGATTGAACTTGCCGGATGCGTCGATGAAGTAGCCGCCTTCCGTGATCGTCATCGAAACGATGCGGATCGCGGGATCGGCGAGCTTGGCGATGATCGTCTTGGCGTCACCGACCGGCAGGATGTCGATCATCGGCGCGGTGACGCGCGCGGCCGTCTTGTTGTTGTCCTGCTCGACGACGGTCGTCAGGAAATCCTGGTCGGCGAGCTTGTCGCGCATCGCCGCATCGGAGGGTAGAATGCCCGCACCAATGATCGCCCAGTCATGATCCTTGCCCAGGTTGAACAGGTCGTCGAGATAGATCGCCTGGTGGGCGCGGTGGAAATTACCCACGCCGAAGTGCACGATGCCCGCCTTCAGCGACGCCCGCTCATAGGCCGGTACGGCGGCTGTCTTTGCCGCGTCGGAAAGCGTTGCCAGCGATAGTTTGCACGTCATGTTTCAGTCCTCTTGAAGGTCTTCGGGGTCGACTGCGATCCCGATCTCCGCACGCCGGACACCTTGCCCGGCACGCTCTCTCGTCCCCAACCCGGCAACAAAGCTGCTTCAGATGGCGAGGCCGCCCTCGTTGAATTTGTGAATCCGTGTCTTGTCGGGCGTCAGATAGACGGCCTCGCCTGCCTTGGCGGGGAAGTCGCCGCCGCCGCGAGCGGTCACGTGACCGATACCCTCGACATCGACATGGAGGAACGTGTCGGCGCCAAGATGCTCGGCGACCGTGATCTTGCCCTTCCAATCACCGCTTTCCGTTGAAAGCAGCATGTGTTCGGGTCTGACGCCGATCGTGTGCGCACCGAATTGCGCCGCATACTGGCCGCTGACGAAATTCATCTTCGGCGAACCGATGAAGCCGGCGACGAACAGATTGCGCGGCTTGTGATAGAGCTCGAGCGGCGAACCGACCTGCTCGATATTGCCACGGTTCAGCACCACGATCTTGTCGGCCATGGTCATGGCTTCCACCTGGTCGTGGGTGACGTAGATCATCGTCGTCTTCAGCTGCTGATGCAGTTCGCTGATCTCAAGGCGCATGTTGACGCGCAGGGCAGCATCGAGGTTCGACAACGGCTCGTCGAACAGGAAAGCCGAAGGCTGGCGAACGATCGCTCGGCCGATCGCCACGCGCTGGCGCTGGCCGCCCGAAAGCTGACGCGGCTTGCGCTCGAGGTAATCTGTCAGATTCAGAACCCGGGCAGCGTCGGCGACCTTCTTGTCGATCTCGGCCTTGTCCATGTTCGCCATCTTCAGAGGAAAGGCGATGTTGTTGCGCACGCTCATATGCGGATAGAGCGCGTATGACTGGAAAACCATCGCAAGCCCGCGTTCCGACGGCGCTCTCTCGGTCGCATCCTTGCCGTCGATGACGATCTTGCCGGCCGATACGTCCTCGAGGCCGGCGATCAGCCTGAGAAGCGTGGACTTGCCGCAGCCGGACGGGCCGACGAAGACGACGAACTCGCCGTCCTTGATGTCGAGGTCGATCGACGGGATGACCTTGGCTTCGCCGAAGACCTTCGAGACTTTCTGAAGGGTAATGCTGCCCATGTTTCTCTCCCTGGTATCTTATTTCACCGCGCCGAAGGTCAGGCCGCGGACGAGTTGTTTTTGGCTGAACCAGCCGAGGATCAGGATCGGCGCGATCGCCATCGTGGAGGCTGCCGAAAGCTTGGCGTAGAACAGGCCTTCAGGGCTGGAATAGGAGGCGATGAACGCTGTCAGCGGCGCCGCTTTCGAGGCACTGAGGTTCAACGTCCAGAAGGCTTCGTTCCAGGCGAGGATGATATTGAGCAGCAGTGTCGAGGCAATACCCGGCACCGCCATCGGCGTCAGCACGTAGATGATTTCCTTGGCAAGCGATGCACCGTCCATGCGGGCCGCTTCGAGGATCTCGCCGGGGATTTCCTTGAAGTAGGTGTAGAGCATCCAGACGATGATCGGCAGGTTGATCAGCGTCAGGATGATCACCAGCCCGAGGCGGCTGTCGAGAAGGCCCGTATTGCGGAACATCAGGTAGATCGGGATGAGCGCGCCGACCGGCGGCATCATCTTCGTCGACAGCATCCACATCAGCACGTCCTTCGTCCGCTTGGTTGGCGAAAACGCCATCGCCCAGGCGGCGGGGATCGCGATGATCAGGCCGATCAGCGTCGAGCCGAAGGAAATGATCACCGAGTTCATGAAGTGGCTGAGATAGTTGGAGCGGCTCTGCACCTCCGAATAGCTCTCCGTCGTCCAGTGGAAGAACAGGAACTGCGGCGGCGAAGCGATGGCATCCGCTTCCGTCTTGAAGCTCGTCAGGAACGTCCAGAGGATCGGGAAGAAGATCAGGATGCCGAGCGTCCAGGCGATGGCGGTCATGACGACCTTGCGCTGGGTTGTGACTTTTCTAGCCATCTCAAGCCTCCAGATTCTTGCCGACGAGGCGTACGAGGAAGATCGCAACGATATTGGCGAGGATGACCGCGACGATACCGCCCGCCGAAGCGCCACCGATATCGAACTGCAGGAGTGCCTGCACATAGACGAGATAGGTAAGGTTCGTGCTCTGCGTGCCGGGACCGCCATTGGTGGTGACCAGGATTTCGGCGAAGACCGAAAGCAGGAAAATCGTCTGGATCAGGATGACAACCGTGATGGCGCGGGCCATGTGCGGCAGGATGATATAGATGAACTTCGAAACGACGCCGGCGCCATCCATCTCGGCCGCTTCCTGCTGTTCTTCGTCCAGCGACTGCAGGGCCGTCAGCATGATGAGCGTCGCAAACGGCAGCCACTGCCAGGCGACGATCAGGATGATCGAGAAGAGCGGCGCATTGGCAAGCCAGTCATAGGGCTGCAATCCGAGCGCCTTGGCGAGATGCGCGAAGAGCCCGTTGACCGGGTTCATGAACATGTTCTTCCACACCAGAGCGGCAACCGTCGGCATGACGAAGAAGGGCGCGATGACAAGGATGCGAACGATGCCCTGCCCGTAGATATCCTGGTTCAGCAGCAGCGCAAAGGCTATGCCGCCCACCACCGTGATCAAGAGCACGCCGAGCACCAGCAGCAGCGTATTGATCAACGCCGAGAAAAAGGCCGGATCGGTCAGAAAATATTTGTAGTTCAGGAAGCCTACGAAAGTTTCCATCCCCGGGCTGAGCAGATTGTAGTTCAGCGTCGAGAAGTAGATCGTCATCACAAGCGGGACGATCATCCACAGGAAGAGCAGGATCACGGATGGTGCGATCATCATTCGTGCTGCGGAGCGGGTGTGTAACGTTGCCATGGCGACGACCGATCATGTCAGGAGGGGGCGAACGGCTGCAGGACAGCTAAGTAAAAAGGGCCGCCGACGCAATTTCGGGCACCGGCGGCCTAGACGGGCGGGGAGGTCAAATCCCCCGCCTCTCAGGAGGTTATTTATTTGATGTAACCAGCCTTCGTCATTTCGCGTGTCGTCAGCTGCTGTGCGCTCTGCAGGGCCTGGTCGACCGAGACCTGGCCGGCAAGAGCTGCGGAGAACTGCTGGCCGACGGCCGTGCCGATACCCTGGAATTCAGGAATGGCGACGAACTGGACACCAACATAAGGAACCGGCTTGACGGTCGGCTTGGTCGGGTCGGCGGAGTTGATGCTGTCGAGCGTCATCTTCGCAAACGGTGCCGCCTTCTGGTAATCGGCGTTCGCATAGAGCGAAGAGCGCGTACCGGGAGGTGCGTTCAGCCAGCCTTCCTTCTCGGCGACGAGGTTGGTGTAATCCTTGCTCGTTGCCCAGGCGACGAACTTCTCAGCCGCTTCGACTTTCTGCGAGCCTGCCGGGATGGCGAGGTTCCAGGCCCAGAGCCAATTACCGCGCTTGCCGAGACCCTTGTCCGGAGCCAGAGCGAAGCCGACCTTGTCGGCGACGGTCGATTCCTTCGGGTTGCTGACGAAGGACGCAGCAACGGTCGCGTCGATCCACATGCCGCACTTGCCGGTCTGGAAGAGCGCCAGGTTTTCGTTGAAGCCGTTGGAGGAAGCGCCGGGAGGGCCGGCTTCCTTCATCAGGTTGACGTAGAAGTTCAGCGTGTCCTTCCACTCCGGCTGATCGAACTGCGGCTTCCACTGCTCATCGAACCAGCGAGCGCCGAAGGAGTTCGACATGGCCGTCAGGAAGGCCATGTTCTCGCCCCAGCCGGCCTTGCCGCGCAGGCAGATGCCGTAAATTTCCTTGTCCTTGTTGGTGATCTTCTTCGCGGCATCCGCGATGAAATCCCAGGTCGGCGCGTCGGGCATCTTCAGGCCGGCGGCGTCGAAGAGGTCCTTGCGGTACATGACCATCGAGCTCTCGCCATAGAACGGTGCTGCATAGAGCTTGCCGTCTGTGGTCAGACCGCTGCGGATAGCCGGCAGCAGATCGTCGGCATCATAGTCCTTACCGAGATTGTCGAGCGGCAGCAGCCAGCCCTGCTTTGCCCAGATCGGAACTTCGTAGGTGCCGATCGTCAGAACGTCGTACTGACCGCCCTTGGTCGCGATGTCAGTCGTAACTTTCTGGCGCAGCACGTTTTCTTCGAGGGTTACCCACTCGAGATCAATGCCGGGGTTCTTTTTCTTGAAGTCGTCCGTCAGCTTCTGCATCCGGATCATGTCGCCGTTGTTGACGGTCGCGATCGTCAGCGTTTCGGCCGAAGCCATGCCGGCAAACGCCAGTGCCGAGCAGGCGCCCAGCAGGAGAGTTCTCAATGTCATATCTTCCTCCCAGAAGATGAGTGCGAGCATTCGCTTTGCTCATGGGCAATTACTCATCGCGGAGCAAAAAAAGTCAATCACCATTCGTTGCTGCAACAGCGAATGAATGCATTATCTAACTGATTTCAAATATAAATATTTTTGCTCACGCCTTGAGCAAATATTCGGCCGTAGCCTCATCGGTGATCAAGGCATTGATTTGATGGCCGGTCACGGCGGCCCTGATCGCCTTGAACTTGCGCTTGCCCTTGCCGATCCCGATCACGGTCGACGAATCACGCGAGGGGATGGAAGCGGAGGCAACCCGCTCGTTGATCGGATTGTCGAGAAGCTTGCCGTCAGCATCGAAGACCCACCCGCAGATCTCACCGACAGCGCCGTTGCGCATCAGTTCCATCATCTCGTCCTTCTCGAGAAAACCGTCGACGCAGAGCGGTCCGTCGATGCCGAGCTCGCCGATGCCGACGAACGTCACATCCGCCTGCGCGCTCATTTCCAGCGTCGAACGAACGAGCTGCTGTCCATGCAGGGTTTCCCGCTCTTCGGCAGACGTCACGAGAACCGGAAGCGGCATTGGAAAATGCCGCGCCTTGACCGCATCGGCCATGCTGAAGATGACGTTGTAATAGGCGGCCGAGCCGTCAGGCGCGATGTTGCCTGTCAGCGATACGATGCGATGATTGGGACATTCGATGGTCGGCAGCTGATCGACCGCGGCCTTCAAGGTTCTCCCTGTCCCGACGGCCAGCACGATCGGGTCCGTCCGCTTCAACCAGCGCTCGATCTCGGCCGCTGCCGCCTCGGCGATCCCGACGGTTGACGAGCCCGAACCGGGATCGCTCGGCACGATCTCGACATGCCTCAGGTTGAACTTCTTGCGCACGGAATTGGCAAGTTCGAGACAGGCAGCGATCGGATGGTCGAGCCGCACCTTGATCAAGCGTTCAGCGACCGCAAGCGACACCAGACGCTGCGCGGATTGGCGCGAAATCCCCATCGAAGCGGCGATCTCATCCTGTGTTCGGCCAGCGACATAATACAGCCAGCCAGCACGCGCCGCATCGTCAAGCCGCCCGGAAGTCTCGGATCTCTTCACCATAAACCTTACCACAGACCGCACCCGGCAAAGCGGGAGCCGATTTCATTGCAACAGATCAAAACAAAATTCGGGCAATTGTCGAGTGCGATGAGAAAATGTACCGAAGATATCAGACGATCATCTGGACGCATCCGCCATCTCCCGGCCATCTTTGCCGTTGAAGCCACGCTTGACCGATCGGCGTTCCCAACGCTAACTGTCCGCGAGAGGAAAAGCCGTGCGTATCCTACTGGTTGAAGATGACAAGATGATCGGGGAAGCGGTGCGTGATCATGTGATCGCGGCCAATCACGCTGTCGACTGGGTTGGCAACCTCGGCGACGCCGATACCGCCATTGGCCCCGTCGACTACGGGCTGGTGCTTCTGGACCTGCAGCTTCCGGATGGCAGCGGCGTCGATTTCCTCAAGCGCCTGCGCAGCCGTGGAATGAACATGCCGGTCATCATCCTGACCGCCCGGGATCAGATCTCAGACCGGATCGAAGGACTGAACGCCGGCGCCGACGACTATCTGGTGAAGCCGTTCAACCTGGAAGAGCTGGAAGCGCGGATACAGGCTGTCGCCCGCCGCTATGACGCCAATCCGCATCCGATCGTCCGCATCGCCGATATCGAAATAGACCGGCCACAGCATAAACTCTCGGTCGCCGGCGAAGCGATCATCCTGACGAGCCGTGAATGGGCCGTCCTCGATCTTCTGACGGCGCGGCCCGGTTCGATCGTATCGAAGGATCGCATCGAAGAAGCCCTCTATGCCTTCGGCTCCGAAATCGAAAGCAACACCGTTGAAGTCTACGTCAGCCGATTGCGCAAGAAGATCGGCAAGGACCGCATCCGCACCGCCCGCGGCATCGGCTACACCCTCGGATGACCATGAAACGCGACCGCAGCATTGCACGCCGCCTGATCCTCACGCTGACATCCATGATGGTCGTATTCTGGCTGCTTGCCATCGGCCTCAGCTTCCGCGTGATGCAGCACGAGTTTGATGAAATCTTCGACAGTGCCCAGCAGGAGACCACAGAACGACTTCTGGCACTGATTGTTGACGACATGGATCAGGAGGATACGATCGAACCGCACGGCATTGCCATGCTGGAAACGGCCGCAAGTCGGGAATACCTCACCTATCAGGTGCGAGACGTTCAGGGGAAGGTCGTTCTGCGCTCCAACGACGCGCCGGCCGAGCCATTCCCTGCTCCGCTTTCCACCGGGTTCAGCGACAGCGCAACGGCACGCATCTACACCGAGACGACCGCTGACGGTAAACTCTTCCTGCAGGTGGCCGATCGTTTCAAGAACCGTCGCGAAGCGGTACGAGAAAGCGCGGTGACCTTGCTGATCCCGCTTGCAATTCTGGTACCCGCGAGCATTTTCGTGATCTGGCTGGTCGTCGCACGCAACCTGAGACCGCTGGATGCGCTGCGACAGGACATCGGCACCAAGGATGGCGGCAACCTGGCCGAAGTGGAAACTCTCGCTCTGCCGAAAGAATTGAGGCCGATCGCGCGATCCGTCAACCTTCTCCTTGCAAGGCTGCGCTCGGCGCTTGAAGCAGAGCGTGAATTCACGGCCAACAGCGCGCATGAACTTCGAACGCCGATTGCCGGAGCGCTGGCTCAGACACAGAGGCTGGCGGAAGAGTTGCCGCCGGGGCCGACATTGACCCGTGCGCGGCAAGTGGAAACCTCCCTTATCAATCTTGGACGACTGGCCGAAAAGCTGCTCCAACTCGCACGTGCTGAAGCCGGCATCGGTGGCAGCGCAACAGCCTCGAACCTGCGCCATGTGCTGGACATGATCGTCACGGATTTTGAACGCGACAGCCGATCGAACGGCCGTTTGTCCTATTCGGTTGCCGACGATGCGAGCCTCACCCGCAATGCCGATATGGACGCCTTCGGCATCGTCATGCGGAACCTGATCGAAAATGCGCTTGTGCATGGCGACCCCGATCTTCCGGTCCGCATCAGCCTGGAAAAGGATGGCCTGATCCGCGTCATCAACGGCGGCCCTGTTGTGCGCGAGATGGATATCGCAACCCTCAAGAAACGCTTCCGGCGCGGCCAGACCAACGCGTCGGGATCCGGCCTTGGCCTTGCGATCGCCGACAGGATCATCTCCCAGATGAGCGGCACGCTGGAACTCCTTTCACCTGCGTCAGGAGAGGCCTCCGGCTTCGAAGCGCGGATCAGGTTGCCAGCCTGAGCTCGGTTTTGGCTTGCAAATCACCGGGAACGGTGCGAGCAGACGCAGAGCTTCTCGAACAAGAAGATTGCGAATGATCATTTCCTTCGACATTGGCGGTTCTGCCATCAAAGGCGGGATTGCCCGGTCTGAAAACGACATCACGCCGCTCGACCGCCATCCGACACCAATCGACGACTTTGCGGCATTCGTCGGCGTCCTGCGCAAGATCATCGAGGAAGCCGGCGAGAAGCCGAAGCGGCTGTCATTTTCGATTGCCGGCGTCGTCGATCCAGACACGCAAAGGCTGACCTGCGCCAACATCCCCTGCATTCACGGACGGAATTTCGCCGCGGATATCGAAGCCGAACTCGGCATTCCCGTGCTTGTCGCCAACGACGCGGATTGCTTTGCGATGGCGGAAGCCGGCCTCGGCGCAGGGCGCGGGCATCGCATCGTCCTCGGCGTCATCCTCGGCACCGGCGTCGGCGGCGGCGTGATCGCCAACGGCAGGCTGATCAACGAGGCGGGCGGCTTTGCCGGCGAATGGGGACACGGACCGATCGTCGCCTTGCGCGCTGGCCATCCGCCGGTCGAAATACCGCATTATGCCTGCGGCTGCGGCCAGAAAGGCTGTGTCGACAGTGTCGGCGGCGCCCGCGGAATGGAACGCCTGCACAAGACGTTGCACGACATCGATCTTTCCAGCCGCGAAATCATCGACGACTGGCTGCGCGGCGAAGAGATGGCAACCCGGACGATCGATGTCTATATCGACCTCGTGGCCTCCCCTCTCGCGCTGACGATCAATATTACGGGCGCGACGATCGTACCGGTGGCCGGTGGTCTCTCAAACGTCGAACCTCTGCTCCTCGAACTGGACAAGACCGTGCGGGAGCGGATCCTGCGCAAGTTCGACCGTCGGGTCGTCGTTCGCAGCGAATGCCGGGTCGAGCCCGGCCTGATCGGAGCAGCCCTTCTCGGCCTCAGAGCGGACGCCGAATAATTCCTCAATTCACCAAATGAAAACGGCGCGGGATGACCGCGCCGTTTTCCGTATCATTCTGCCGCGATGGCCGGTGGCGTTCCATGGTGATGGCTTTCGTCGTTGCCGTTCGCGTGGTCTCCGGCAGCATCGTCCTTTGTCTTCGGCTCCTTGCCGAAGAACAGAGCATAGGCTGCGGGCAGCACGAGGATGGTCAACACGGTCGCGACCAGGATGCCGCCCATCATGGCGTAGGCCAACGGCCCCCAGAACACACCGCGCGAGATCGGGATCAGCGCCAGAACTGCCGTCAATGCCGTCAGCATGATCGGCCGGAAACGCCGGACCGCGGCACCCACAATCGCCTCCTGCCGATGCATCCCCGCCTTGATGTCCTGGTCGATCTGGTCGACGAGGATAATCGAGTTGCGGATGATGATCCCGAGCAGCGCGATGACGCCTAGGATGGCGACGAAGCCGAACGGAGCACCCGATATCAGCAGCGCCGCAGCCGCCCCGATGATCCCGAGCGGGCCTGTCGCCAATACAAGCATCGCCTTGCCGAAGTGCTGCAGCTGCGCCATCAGCAGAAGAACGATGACGACGAGCATGATCGGTGCCTTTGCGGCGATCGAGGCCTGGCTTTCGGCGGAATCTTCCGCACCGCCCTGGATCTCGATCTTGTAGCCGGCCGGCAGGCTGTCACGCAGCGACTGCATGTCGCCATACATCTTCATGACGACGTCGTTCGACTGAACGCCATCAGGCAGGGTCGCACGAACGGTGATCGTCGGCAGACGGTCACGGCGCCATTCGATCCCCTGCTCCAGAACCGGCACCACCTTGGCAACCTGCGAGACCGGAACAAAGCCCCCGAAATCGGTTGGAACGTAGACGGAGTTGACGGCCGACAGTAACGAGCGACTGGTCTCCGGCTCGCGGGCAACGATCGACACCGTCTCCTCGCCGTCGCGGAAATCGTCGAGCGGGGCACCAGAGACGGCGGTCTGCAGCATCTGGCGTATCCGCTGCGATGTGACGCCAAGCGCGCGGGCACGGTCCTGGTCGATGACAAGTTTCATTGCCGGCACCGGCTCAAGCCAGTCGTCATGGATCGCGCCAAGCTGCGGGTTGGCCTGGAACTTCGCCTTCACCTCGTCCGCGATCTTGCGGACTTCCTGACGGTCCGGGCCCATGACGCGCATCTGCACCGGCCAGCCCGTCGGCGGGCCAAGGAACAGCCGATCGACCTTGCCGCGGATATCCGGGAAGTCTTCGGCCAGAATGGCGCGCAGCTTGACGATCAGGCGTTCGCGCGCCGGCTCGTCGTTTGCCATGACCAGAAGCTGCGCGAAATTCGGGTTGCGAAGCTGCTGATCGAGCGGCAGGAAGAAGCGCGGCGCGCCTTCGCCGATATAGGAAGCAACGAACTTCTTGTCGGCATCACCCATGATCTTGGCTTCGAGCGCCTTGGTCTGCGTCTCGACTTCCTTGATGCTGGTGCCTTCGGGCAGCCAGAGATCGACGAGGATTTCCGGACGGGAAGATTGCGGGAAGAAGTTCTGCGGAATGAACTGGAATGCCCAGAGACTGGTCGCGAAGGTCACCAGTGTCATCGCCACCACGATAATGCGATGACGCACGGCCCAGCCGACCGTTGCCCGAAGGCGCCGATAGAAGCTGGTATCGAAGGCATCATGATGTTCGCCCGCATGATGGCGCTGCTTCAGGATCATGTAGCCGAGCCACGGCGTGAAATAGACCGCGACGAACCACGAGACGACGAGCGCGATGCCGACGACATAAAACAGCGTGCGCACGTATTCACCGGCGGTCGATGCCGCAAAGCCAACCGGAATGAAGCCGGCGGTGGTGATCAGAGTGCCTGTCAGCATCGGGAAGGCTGTGGAGGAGTAGGCAAAGCTCGCCGCCTCGATCTTCACAAGACCTTCCTCGAGTTTTCGCTCCATCAACTCGACGACGATCATGGCGTCATCGACGAGCAAGCCGAGCGCGATGATCAGAGCTCCGAGCGAAATACGCTGCAGATCGATCCCGAGCTCGTACATGATGGCGAAGGTCGCAGCCAGCACGAGCGGAATGGCGATCGCGATAACCAGCCCCGAGCGCCAGCCGATCGACAGGAATGAGACGATCAGCACGATAACAAGCGCTTCGCCGAGCGCATGCATGAACTCGCTGATCGCATCGGTGACGACATCGGGCTGGTTGGAAATCTGGTCGACGGCAACGCCGTAAGGCAGCGACTGCTCGAAACGCTGATAGGTCGCTTCGACATCCTTGCCGACATCGGTCACCTTGAAGCCCTTGGCCATGACGACGCCGACCTGAACGCTCTCGTGACCGTTGAAGCGGAACTTGCGCTGATAGGGATCTTCAAGGCCGGAATAGACAGTCGCGATATCGCCGAGGCGCGTTACCTGATTGCCAGCCTTCAACCGCAGTTCGCGGATATCCTCGGCCTTCGTCACATCGCCCTCAACGGAGATGCGAACGGAACGCGTGCCGGTATCGACGGAGCCTGCGGCATCGACGCTGTTCTGCCCCTTGATGGCGTTCTGAAGGTCGAGCACGGTCAAGCCACGTTCGGCCAAGGCCTTCGAGGAGACGTCGATATAGATCTTCTCCGGCTGATCGCCGATGATCACGGCCTTCTCGACGCCAGGCGTCATCAAAAGCATGTCGCGTGCCTGGATGGCGAATTTCTTCAGCTCGGGATAGCTGTAGCCATCGCCGCTGATCGAATGCAGCGTGATATAGGTGTCGCCGAACTCATCGTTGAAATAGGGTCCGAGCAGGCCTTCCGGCAGCTCGTTGGAGATATCGCCCACCTTCTTGCGCACCTGGTAGAAGGCGTCAGCCACTTGCTGGCTGTTGGTATCGCCTTTGACCTGCAGGGTGATGATGGCGCTGCCTGCCCGCGTATAGGACTTCACCCAATCGATATGCGGGGTTTCCTGCAGCTTGCGCTCGATCTTGTTGACGACCTGGTCTTCCATCTCCTGAATGGAGGCGCCTGGCCAGACGGCCTGCACGACCATCACGCGGAAGGTGAAATCCGGATCTTCCTTCTGACCCATGCGCATCAGCCCTAGCACGCCGGTAATCAGAATGAGGCCAAAAAGGAAACGCGCGATGCTCGGATGACCGATCGCCCAGCGCGACAGGTTGAAGGGACGCTTCTCGGTGCTCGAGTTGTCCATGGTCCTAATCCCTCTCCTGATTCCGTTTAGCGAACGATGTCGCCGCTGTCGGCCTGCGCCGACTGCTGCTCGGGCAGCTTGACCTTGAGGTTCTCGGTCATGAACTGCGTTCCCGCCGCAACGACGAGATCGCCGGTCTGCAGGCCGTCGGCGACATTGACGCCATCGTGCGTGAAGTCCGCGACCTTGATTTCCCGCGCATGCACCGTGTCGCCGCTGCGATCGACAATCCAGACGATCTTCTTGCCGTCCTTTTCAGCCAGTGCGCTGAGCGGGATGGAGACATAAGGATTGGCAATGTCGGCCGTTGCTTCGACCGTCGCGGTCATGCCGAGAAGCACCCGCTCGTCCTTGGGCAGGCTGACGCGAACGGAGAAGGTCCGCGACTGAGAGTCCGCGCTGCCGGAAACTTCACGCACCTTGCCATCAAGGACGAGCTTGTTGTCCGACCAGAAGCTTGCTGTGACCGTCTTGCCAGGCTTGAAGGCTGCAATGTCGTTCTCTGGAACGGCAATCTGCACTTCCTTCTCACCATCGAGTGCGACGGTGGCGACCGGCGTGCCGGCGGAAACGACAGCGCCAGTATCTGCGCTGATCGCCGTCACGATGCCAGTCTGATCGGCCTTCAGCTCGGTGTAGGCCACCTGGTTTCTCGCCTGATCGAGCGAGGAAGCCGTCGCGTCCCGTGTAGAGACCGCCTGGTCGTAGCTGAGTGCAGCCTGCTCGAGCTGCGACTTTGCCGTTACGCTCTTGTCGAAGAGCTGCTGGGCGCGCTTGTTTGCGAGATCGGCCGTCGCCACGCCCTTCTCGGCAGCGGCGAGGTTTGCTTCCGCCGTCTTGACGGCCAGTTCATAGTCCGTCGGATCAATGCGGGCGAGCAGGTCGCCCGGCTTCACTCGATCGCCGATATTGACGCGACGATCAGTAATCTTACCGGCCACGCGGAAGCCAAGGTTCATCTCGACGCGCGCCTTGACCGAACCGGAATAATCGAGCGACCTGACGTCGCCGACCTTGGCGATCTCGACCACCTTGACCGGCCGGACAACCTCTTTGGTTTCGGCTTTCTTCTCGTCGCTGCAGCCGGAAACGCCAAGCGCTACGGCGCCAAGGAGCGCAAAGGTGGCAAAGGAAGGCAACAACACTGTCTTCAGCGAAATCATCTTTCGCACTCCTGAAATGATATTTGGGTTGGAGGGGCGGCGTTCGCCGCCCGGCTATTTCTTCAGCGCCCGGATCGTGAACTCGATGAGTTCGTCGACCGTGGCGCGGTTGGTCTTGGCAAGACATTGCGCCACCATCTGGGGGTGGCAGAGCGACATTGTCGCGGCGCCGAAGCAGCGAGACGCAACATCGGCGTCCTGTTCGACGAACTCGCCGGATGCAATGCCTTCGCGGATCACGTCCGCGATCAGGGCATGGATACTGTCGACATGCTTTTCGATGACATGCCAGTCACGCTCGATGGCAACGACGACCATCTCGTGGACCTTCTCCTGGTCGAGCATCGTATCAACGGTCATTTGATACTGGCCTTCGACAAAGCGGCGCAACCGATCCGACGCGCTGATCGGAAGATGGCAGGCATCGTAAGCCATCTGGTAGCTCGCGGCGAGCATGCGGCCACAGATCGCCTGGTGGATTTCGACTTTGGAAGCAAAGAACCGATAGACGTTCGCCGGTGACATGCCGAGGTCGCGGGCGATGTCTGCCACCGTCGTCTTGGCATAGCCGTAGTGGCGAAACAGCCGTTCGGCGGCGTCGAGAATGCGTGTGACATTCTCCTGGCGCGTCGCCTCCAGCGTGTTCTCGATGGTTTCGGTCATGTTCAGGGCACCGATATTTACGACTGACGATTTTTGTATTTCGTCAGTCGTAAAGCATCAAACGTCATTTGTCAATCTGATGCGCTGCAGCATGGAGTTGCTGAAGCCCAAACAAAAAGGCGCCGCGACTGGCGCGACGCCTTTGTCAGCCTGCAATAGAGTGCGGTCAGGCCAGCTTCACTTCCAGCGAGATCGGAACAGCAGACAAAGCCTTGGAGACCGGGCATCCGGCCTTCGCCTTGTTGGCAAGTTCGATGAACGTCCGTTCGTCGGTGTTCGGAATGGAGCCGGTCAGCGAAAGATGGATTGCCGTAATGGCGAAGCCACCTTCAACGCTCTCAAGCGTGACCTTCGCGGTCGTTTCCATGCTGGTTGCCTTGAGGCCGGCTTCCTCGAGGATCAGCGAAAGAGCCATCGTGAAGCAGCCCGCATGTGCTGCGCCGATCAGTTCTTCCGGATTGGTGCCGGGAACGCCTTCAAAACGGCTTGCGAAGCCGTAGGGGTAGCTCTTGAGCGCCCCGCTCTGGGTCGATATCTGGCCTTTGCCGTCCTTTAAACCGCCCGACCACTGAGCCGAACCTGTACGATTGATCTGCATGCCGTCCTCCAGTTTCTTCGATTTTGATGGGAACGAAACGACCACGGCCCTTTCGCCCGCTGAACGAGGCACCTGCCCCTTCGACGCGATATAATCCTCTAGTCAAAGAAGGCGACACGGCTGTGAAATTTCTTTGCGGACGAGCAGCGCAACCAATGCGCCGCTGACACTTCAGCCCAGCATGTGGCCCGTATCGATCGTGTAGAGATCCTGCGCGCGTTGCACGCCGCGCAACGCATATCGGCCAACGCATGCAAGCACCGCCCGATCCTCATCGGGGACCGAGGCCGCGAAGTCGGAAGACATCAGAACGTTGAAATCGACGGAACGGCAAAGCGACGCAATTCGGCTCACCTCGTTGACGGCAGGCCCGATCACGGTGAAATCCAGCCGTTCCTGGCTGCCGATATTGCCATAGAAAACGTCGCCGATATGGAGGCCGATATAGACATCGGTGGTCGGTCGGTCCTCCTTTGCCCGCTCGTCGTTCAGGACGACAAGCTTCTCACGCAACAGCCGCTCAGCCCGAAGCGCCGCGCAGCAGGCATCGGACGCCGCCTCCGACTTGAAGATGGCGAGCACCCCATCGCCGATCAGCTTCAGGACGTTGCCACCCGCCTCGTGAACCGCCGAAATGACGACGTCGCTATAGGCGTTGAGCATAGGCAATATGTCTTCCGGCGGGACGCTGTCGGAAATCTTCGTGTAGTTCAGGAGATCCGAGAACCAGAGGGCTGCCGAAATGCGCTCGGACTTGCCTCGCGAGATCTTGCCTTCCAGCACCTGGCGGGCGGCGTCCTCGCCGAGATAGACTTCTGCGATGGTGCGAGCGATGCGACCAAGCGCGATGCACTTGATGGCAAGCGCGAGAACAGGAACCAGCTTGCGCAAAATGATGAGGTCCCGGTCCGTGAAGCCCTCCGGATGCCGGGTCGTGAAATGCGAAAAGAAGCAATCCATCTCACCGATGGTGCCAGCCTTTGCAAACCGGTGAACCATGGCGATGAAGTCGGTATGCCCTTCCGATTGCATTCTCTCGAGCATTGCGAAATCGGTCGGATCGCCGAAGCCGATGCGACGGCGCACCTCGTTCTCAGTGCCTGCCCACAGATAGTAAAAAGCCGAGCGCTGCCAGCTTTGCAGCGAATCCGCGTCACGGCCAGTCGGGCCATACTCAAACTCAGGCTCAATCGCCTGCTCGCTGTCCCAGCGAAAAGCACGGCCCTCGTGCACCGGATGCAGCGTGTCCATCAATGCCATGCCGCGATCAAGCCTCAGCCCGAATTCCCTGCATATCTGGCAGAAGCCGGTCAACAGTTCGGATTCGGACGCGCCCTTGAGCCCCTGCTCCGTCAGCCAGGCGGCAACCGTCCCGATATCGCTCTGTTCCATGAAAGGCTCCTCGCTGCAGCCAAGCTATCCCGGTTTCCTCAACGTGGCAAAGACCTTGGCTGTTCCGCCGGCAATTTCCCTTTGGAGCCAGGCATTTGCCGAAACACCTCTGGCACAGCGCGGATTTTGCGGCTACCACAGGGGCCGGAACGCTTTGGGAGGAGTCGGCCGTTGTCGGAAAATGTCCTTTACGATGTCAGAGACGAACGTTTTCACGAATTGATTGCAGGCAGCGCGAAGCTCGAGGAGCTCTTTTCCGGTTGCCGCTGGACGGAAGGCCCGGTCTGGTTTTCGGATCTCAATTGCCTCCTCTGGAGCGACATTCCGAACGAGCGGATGATGCGCTGGGTGCCCGATGGCGGCGTCTCGGTGTTTCGCTCGCCCTCAAATTACGTCAACGGCAACACCCGCGATCGCCAGGGCCGGCTGATATCGTGCGAGCATGGTGGCCGGCGCGTGATCCGCACCGAGCCCGACGGCCGCATCACGGTGCTCGCCGATAGCTACAAGGGAAAACGGCTGAACTCGCCGAACGATGTCGTCGTCAGGTCCGATGGCTCGATCTGGTTCACCGATCCGAGCTACGGCATCATGTCCGACTATGAGGGACACAGGGCCGAGCCCGAGCAAGCGACACGAAATGTCTATCGCATCGACGCCGGCACGGGTGAAATCGAAGCTGTTGCGACCGACTTCATCCAGCCGAACGGCCTTGCTTTTTCGCCAGACGAAAAACGCCTCTTCATCGCCGATTCCGGCTCGTCCAACCATGAGGTGCCGCGCCACATCCGTGTTTTCGACGTGGTAGACGACAGGCGGCTGGAAAATGGCGGCTATTTCTGCTCGATCGATACAGGCGTGCCTGACGGATTCCGCTTCGACGTCAGGGGCAATTTGTGGACCAGTGCGGCCGACGGCGTCCATTGCTTTGCGCCGGACGGCACGCTGCTGGGCAAGATCAAGGTTCCTCAGACCGTGTCCAACCTGACCTTCGGCGGACCGAAGAAGAATCGGCTTTTCATCACCGCGACGCAATCGGTCTACGCGATCTACACCACGACGAACGGCGCTCAGTATCCCTGATCGGATGTCCTACGGCTCTTACTGCGCGGGAATCGCGACCGGAAGCGGCGCTCCCGCGCGCACCGCGCCATTTGCGGCGTTCGGCTGGGCGCTTTCGTCGTAGTAATCCGCCTTGACCGCAAGCCTGCGAGGTCCCTGCTGCTGAACCGAGGCCTTTTCCCTGCGGGGCGACCCGATGCGGTGAAGTTCGAAGCCGGCAGCCTCGACCTTGCGGACATCCAGGATGTTCCGAAGGTCGACGATGGCAGCATGTTTCGTCAGCGCGGCGAGACGGACGAAGTCGAGATGCTCGAACTCCTTCCACTCCGTCGCCACGACGATGCCATCCGCCCCCGTCGCGCACTGATAGGGATCAGCCGTATAGTCCACGTCCCTGAGATACTGGCGCGCCTGCTCCATGCCCTTCGGGTCGTAGACGCGTACGCGCGCGCCAAGCCGCTGCAGCGAGGAGACGATATCGAGTGACGGCGCCTCGCGCATGTCGTCGGTGTTGGCCTTGAATGTCAGCCCGAGAACCGCGATCGTCTTGCCGCGCACGGACTGCCCCAGAGCGCGAACGACACGATTTCCCATGCCGCGCTTTCGCGCATCATTGGCCGAGATGGAGCTTTCCACCACGCGAAGATTGACCGCATGGCTCTGTGCCGTGGCAAGCAATGCAAGCGTATCCTTCGGGAAGCATGAACCGCCGTATCCAGGGCCCGGGTTGAGGAAGGCGCGACCGATGCGTTTGTCCTTTCCAAGGCCATCTGCAACCTCGGCGACATCAGCACCAACGGCCTCGCAGAAATCCGCAATCTCGTTGATGAAGGAAATCTTGATCGCCAGAAACGCATTCGCCGCGTACTTGATCACCTCGGCGGCGTTGCGGCCCGTGTGCAGAATCGTGACCCCCATGGCGCGCAACGGCTCATAGAGCGCCTTCATCTTCTCCCCCGCCCAGGGCAGATCGCAACCGACAACCACGCGATCGGGCTTCATGAAGTCCTCGATCGCGCTTCCCTCTTTCAGGAATTCCGGATTGGAAACGACAGCGAATACGAGATCAGGCCGCGCCGCGCGGACGATCCCTTCCAGCGCCTCGCCGGTTCCGACCGGAACTGTTGATTTCGTGACGATGATGATGCCATCGTCAGCCGTCCTCGCGATCGCGCTCGCAACCGAGTAGACACTCGTCAGATCAGCTTCGCTTCCGCCCTGGCGGGTCGGCGTACCGACGGCGATGAACACGAAATCGGCGCCCTTCATCGCGCCTTCGAGGTCACAGGAAAAGGCGAGCCGGTTCTGCTCCATGTTCGTCTTGATCAGAGCGCCGAGCCCAGGTTCGTAGATCGGCACGCCGCCGGCCTTCAGGGTCTCGATCTTCTGCTCATTGCTATCGACGCAAACGACCGAATGGCCGAGAGCCGAAAAGCATGCACCGGATACGAGCCCGACATATCCCGAGCCGACAATAACGACCTTCATGATAACCCCTTACACACTATTCATTCGGCAGCGCTGATCGTCATCGCAGGCTGCTTGCGCAACTCGCGATCGAAATACTCGATCGTCCGGATCAATCCCTCGCGAAGGCTGATCTCCGGCTTCCAGCCGAGCAGATCCTTGGCCTTGCTGATATCGGGCTTCCGGCGCTTCGGGTCATCGACCGGCAGTGGCAACCGTACGACCGGTGACCGCGACCCCGTTATCTCGAGCACCAGGCTCGCGAGTTCTTCCATCGTGAACTCGCCCGGATTGCCGATATTCACCGGACTGTCGGCCAGCTCGCTCCGCATCAGCAGGTCGAAACCGCGGATAAGATCGTCGACATAGCAGAAAGATCGTGTCTGCTGGCCGTCGCCATACATGGTGAGAGGCTGGCCAAGCAGCGCCTGAATGATGAAATTCGAGACCACCCGGCCATCGTCGGGCTGCATACGCGGACCGTAGGTATTGAAGATGCGGACGATCCGTACCGCGACACCACGTGTCTTGCCGAAATCGGTGAAAAGCGTCTCCGCGAAGCGCTTGCCCTCATCGTAGCAGGAACGCGGACCGACGCTGTTGACGTTGCCCCAGTAGTGCTCCGGCTGCGGGTGGATTTCGGGGTCGCCGTAGATCTCGGAGGTCGAGGCGTGGAACACCCGCGCGCCGTCCCGCTCTGCTCGCCGGAGCACATTCCATGCGCCCTGGCAGTTCGTCATCGCGGTCGCAACCGGATCGGCCTGATAATGCACCGGGGATGCCGGGCAGGCTAGGTTGTAGATTTCCGAAAATGTCGGCAGGCTATCCGGCAATTCGTCGCGCACATCATGCTGCACGACGCTTAGCCGATTGGTGAACTGCAGCTTGGAAAGGTTCGCGACCCGGCCGGTATGAAAATTGTCGAGGCAGTAGACATGGTTGCCGCGCGCGACGAGCAATTCGGCAAGATGTGAACCAAGAAAACCTGCGCCGCCCGTGATGAGAATATTTGACGATTCAAGAATAGGTCGAAGTGCCTTCGAATGACTATGAGCTTCAATCATAACTACACTCCATAAAGCACCACCAACAAGCGCGTTGCTTCGGGCCACAATCGATAGACTAGCGATCTGGCCTCTTACTATTGTCCGGATCTATCCAATTGTTAGTTTATAACTCGCGCGGTTGCCATTCATTCGAAAGGTGAAGCACCCGCCTTCATTTGCGCCCCTGCCTCGTCGGGCAGGAGCTACGCGACATCCGAGCGGGCATCGCGAAAATGATTGCCGATACGCCTTTGCTGAGAACAGCGCGCTTGCTAGGAACATGCTTATGGAAGAGAAATTTCTGACCATCGGCCCTGACGAAGCCGAATTCTCCATCCTGCTCGCCCACGGCGCGGGCGCGCCTATGGACTCGGCATCGATGAATGGGCTTGCCGAAGCGCTCGCGAATGCCGGCTTTCGTGTCGGCCGCTTCGAGTTCGACTACATGGCGGAGCGCCGCCGATCGGGCCGCCGCCTCCCCGCGCCGCGAGCGGAAACACTCATTCCGGAATATCTCGCCGCCGTCACGGAGTTTTCAGCTTCTGGTCCCGTCATCATCGGCGGCAAGTCGATGGGCGGCCGTGTCGCAAGCATGGTGGCGGATCAACTCTACGCCGATGGCGCGATCGCCGGCCTGCTTTGCCTCGGCTACCCCTTCCACCCTGTTGGCAAGCCCACGCAACTTCGCACGGCGCACCTGCAGGCGCTGAAAACGCCGACACTTATCTGCCAGGGCACACGTGATCCGTTCGGCAGCCTGGAGGAGGTGCAGGGCTACGCGCTATCCGAACAGCTTTCGCTCTTCTGGTTGGAGGACGGCGACCACGATTTCCGGCCCCGGAAGGCTGTGTCCGGCTTGACGCTGGCGGCTCACCTGCAGAGCCTGTCGTTTCGGGTTTCTGCTTGGATTTCCGACCTTC
>UBTY01000085.1 GCA_900468535.1 Hyphomicrobiales bacterium
TTTCAACAGTATCCGCCAACAGCGGACAAAGCAGGCTCGCCTCGCAACGTGGGCGCACCTGCGATGTCGCCGCCGTTAGCTCATCAGCTCGAAGTCGGGCAAGTGCCTCTCCGGCGTACGGTGGCCGTTAATTCTGGTTCGGGGCCGCTGTGGTGATCTTCTCCATCACGTCGCTGACGGTGAAGCTCGCTGCTTTGGCTCGCGGTGGAAATTCCTTGAAGCTTTCTATGTACTTCGCGACGATCGCTTGCGCTGGAACGAGCAGAAATACGCGGCGTGACTGCCAGTCGCCATAATAGATGCTGTGTGTTCCCCGCTCGAACGGATCGGAGCGCAGATTATAGATGTTGGGCGCGCGCAGCTTGGTGAAATTCCCTTGCCATACCCCCAGGGGCGTTTGTGGATCAACCTCGGTGTTCTGCTCCATGAACGCCAGTTTCCACTCGCGAACCCGGATCGCCATCAGGTCGCCGTCATCGCTCCAGTACAAGAACTCCTCGCGTGGCGATTTCTCTGCTTCACCCTTGAAGAAGGGCAGGAGGTTCATGCCGTCGAGATGCACTTTGAACTGCTTGCCGTTGAGTGTGTGTCCCGTTTTCAGTTTCTCGACCAGATCGGGTTCGCCCGACGCTGCCGCGAAGGTTGGGATGAAATCCTCATGTGCGCACATATCATTGACGATCGTTCCGGGTTTAATGACCCCCGGCCAGCGGATCAGGCAGGGGACACGGAATCCGCCCTCCCAGTTTGTTGCTTTCTCGCCCTTGAATGGCGTCGCGCCACCATCCGGCCAGGTGAACACTTCTGCGCCGTTGTCGGTCGTATAGACGACAATGGTATTGTCGGCGACGCCCAAGTCGTCGACCAACTTCAATAGTTCGCCGACCATTCCATCAGTCTCCACCATGCCGTCAGGATAGAGACCAAGGCCCGTCTTGCCCTGAGAGGCCGCTTTCAGATGCGTGAAAATGTGCATGCGCGTCGAGTTGAAGTAGCAAAACCAGGGCTTACCCTGAGAGTGCTGGCGATTGATGAAATCCTTTGCAGCGCCAAGGAACTCCTCGTCGACGGTCTCCATTCGCTTGACGGTGAGTGCCCCTGTGTCTTCGATCCTGCCGTCAGCAAAGGAGTGAATGACGCCACGCGGACCAAAGCGTTTTCGGAACTCGGGGCTCTTGGGGTAGTCGGGATTCTCCGGCTCTTCCTCCGCATTGAGGTGATAGAGATTGCCGAAGAACTCATCGAAACCATGCGCGGTCGGCAAGTGCTCGTCACGATCTCCAAGGTGGTTTTTACCGAACTGCCCTGTCGCGTAACCGAAGGTCTTTAGAACATCGGCCACGCTCGGATCCAGCGGCCCGAGACCGAGTTCGGCACCCGGCAATCCGACTTTGGTCAAGCCTGTCCGGATTGGCGACTGGCCGGTGATGAACGCTGCGCGCCCGGCCGTGCAGCTTTGCTGTCCATACCAGTCGGTAAAGATTGCACCTTCCCTGCCGATGCGATCAATGTTGGGCGTGCGGTAGCCCATGACGCCCATGTTGTAGGCGCTCACATTATACCAGCCGATATCGTCTCCCATGATGAAGAGAATATTCGGCTGTTTGGTCTGGGCCGTATTTGATTGTTGAGCCTTTGCCGAAGACATGGCTGTCGTCATCGTCAAGGCAGCGACCGCTAACGAACTACCGCCCAGCAGAACGTCGCGCCGGCTGACGGACAGTGGGTTGTCGTTTGATTTCTCGATCCTGGACATAATGAACTCTCCCATGTTCTGGAGCTTATGCTGCCAGTACGCAGGAAAGTTGCTGATATCGTTCGGGGGCGTAAGTACGTTACGGTAAACTATCGCTCCTGTTGTCCGCTCCGAGCCGGTAGCTGACACGCAGATTCGACCGCGAGGTAAGAGCCTATGTCCACCCCCAAAGGCTGCGGCACGGCATGCGGCGTACCAAAATCCTCTCCCCGCCGCCGTCAGCCGTTTTTGCGGTTGTGCAGATGCGCCATTCTTTGCTAGCAGAGGCGACCGTTTTTAGCCTCGCCTTTGTGGCGCCTTCCCCGGGAAGGCAAGGAAAGTGACATGCCAGATCTGCTCCTAGAACTCCGCTCCGAAGAGATTCCGGCCCGCCTGCAGCGCAAGGCTGCCGGCGACCTGAAGAAGCTCGTGACCGATGCGCTTGTCGAGGCAGGACTTTCCTACGAGGGTGCGCGCGAATACTGGACGCCGCGCCGGCTGACGCTTGACATCCGCGGCCTGACGGCACGCTCCGCCGACGTGCGCGAAGAGAAGAAGGGCCCGCGCACCGACGCCAACGAGAAGGCGATCGAAGGCTTCCTGCGCGGCGCCGGCCTGTCTTCCATTTCCGAGGCGCAGGTCCAGAGCGACCCGAAGAAGGGCGACTTCTACATCGCCATCATCTCCAAGCCCGGCCGCGCCGCCGAGGAGATCATCAGCGATGTGATGCCCGGCATCATCCGCGATTTCCCCTGGCCGAAGCCGATGCGCTGGGGTGCGGCCTCCGCACAGCCGGGTTCGCTGCGCTGGGTTCGCCCGCTGCAGTCGATCGTCTGCACCTTCGGCACCGAGCATGAGGAAACCGCCGTCATCCCGTTTGCGATCGATGGCATCGTTGCCTCGAACGTGACCTACGGCCATCGCTTCCATGCGCCCGGCGCCATCACCGTCAAGCGCTTCGACGACTACGTCGCCAACCTTGAGAAGGCGAAGGTCATCCTCGATGCCGATCGCCGCAAGGACATCATCCTGCACGACGCCCGCGACATCGCCTTTGCGAGCGGCCTCGAACTCGTCGAGGACGAAGGCCTGCTCGAAGAGGTCTCCGGCCTCGTCGAATGGCCGCAGGTGCTGATGGGCAGCTTCGAGGAAGACTATCTCTCGATCCCTTCGGACATCATCCGCCTGACCATCAAGACGAACCAGAAGTGTTTCGTGACGCGCCCTGTCGGCGGCGACACGCTCTCCAACAAGTTCATCCTCGTTTCGAACATCCAGGCGAGCGACGGCGGCAAGGAGATCGTCCACGGCAACGGCAAGGTCGTGCGCGCCCGCCTTTCCGACGCGCTGCACTTCTGGAAGCGCGACCAGGGCAGCCTGCCGGATCTCGAAACGCTGGAAGCCTCGGCAAAGAAATTCGACCTCGACCTGAAGAAGCCGCTCGACCAGCGCATGGCAAAGCTCGACGCGTTGAACGTGACCTTCCACGCCAAGCTCGGCACGCAGGGCCAGCGCGTGGAGCGCATCCGCGCGCTGGCCGCCAAGCTCGCCATGCAGATCGGCGCTGATTACAAGCTCGTCGACCGGGCAGCCGTGCTTGCCAAGGCAGACCTTCGTACCGAAGCCGTCGGCGAGTTTCCGGAGCTGCAGGGTCTGATGGGCCGTCGCTATGCGGCCCTCCAGGGTGAAGATGCGTCCGTCGCCGCTGCGATCGAGGATCACTGGAAGCCGATGGGGCCGAACGATCGCGTTCCGGAGGACAAGGTCGCGATCACCGTCGCGCTTGCCGACAAGCTCGACACGCTGGCCGGCTTCTGGGCGATCGACGAGAAGCCGACCGGCTCGAAGGATCCCTTCGCGCTTCGCCGCGCAGCCCTCGGCGTCATCCGCATCCTGCTCGAACGCAAGGTCCGCATCCCGCTGCTGACGCCTGTTGCCTCGCATATGGCACGGATCGACGACGCTCTCCTGGAGAAGGCGACCGCCGAGAAGGCACGCCAAGGCGGCGACTACACGACGAGCAGCGCTGTCGCCAATGACGGCATGTCGCGCCAGCTCGACCTGCTCTCCTTCTTCCACGATCGCCTGAAGGTCTACCTTCGCGATCAGGGCGCGCGTCACGATCTCATCGATGCCGTGCTGACGCCCGAGACGGACGACCTTTTGATGGTGGCGCGTCGCGTCGAGGCACTGACGGCCTTCATTACCTCGGAAGACGGTAAGAACCTTTTGGCCGGCACCAAGCGTGCGACACAGTTGCTTGCCGCGGAAGAGAAGAAGGGCACCGTCGTTGCCGACGGCGTTTCGGAAACGCTGTTGAAGCTCGACGCCGAAAAGGAACTCTACGCGGCGATTACCAAGGCTTCGGCCGAGGCCTCCGCAGCTGTCGCCAAGGAAGACTTCCGCTCGGCCATGGAAGCGCTCTCGAAGCTTCGCGCGCCGGTCGACCGTTTCTTCACCGACGTGCTGGTCAATGACGAAGACGCGGCGATCCGCGCCAATCGTCTGGCCCTGCTGCGGCTTATCCGCGAGGCAACCGGCACCGTCGCCGACTTCTCGAAGATCGCCGGCTGATCAAAGACGCCAGCGTGCGCTCGCGCGGACGCTGGCGAGACGATCTTTCGAGTGCTCCTCAGCTCATGACGCCGAGCGTTGCGGCGGCAAGCACGCCGTAGCGCACGGTCTTGGCGATGGTCACGAGCAGCAGGAACATCGGAAACGGCTCGCGAAGCACACCGGCAACGACCGTGATCGGATCGCCGACGACAGGCATCCAGCTCAAAAGCAGCGACCACTTGCCGTAACGGCGATACCAGCGCTGCGCCTTGTCGAGCGCCGGCTCGCTGACGGGAAACCAGCGCTTGTGGCGAAATCGCTCGATGCCGAGGCCGAGCAGCCAATTGACGGTCGAACCAAGGACATTGCCCATGGTGGCCACCGCGATCAGCGCGAGAACGGGATACCGTTCGGTGACGATGAGCGCGACAAGGCCGGCTTCCGACTGCATCGGGAAGAGCGTCGCTGCTGCAAAAGCCACCAGGAAAAGGCCTGCATAGACCGCAAGATCGGTCATGACCCGTTCACGCCCATGCTTCGCCGCACCCTGATACCCTTCGTGACGTCCGATGCGGACTGGAACTATCACGTCCTTGCGGTTATGCCAAAGCCATGAACAAGATTCTGGTCAGCGCCTGCCTCATGGGCCATGCCGTCCGCTATGACGGGCAGGCAAAGCCCCTCCTCCATCCCGCGATCGCCCGCTGGATCGAGGAAGGGCGTCTGGTGACGATCTGCCCGGAGATGTCTGCGGGAATGCCGGTGCCGCGGCCGCCCGCCGAGATCGCAGGTGGGGCTGATGGCGAGGATGTGCTTGGAGGCATGGCCCGCGTCGTTGAAATCACCGGCCACGATGTGACGGACGAGTTCGTGCAGGCGGCCAGGAACGCGTTGGCGCTGGCCAGCGAAACCGGCTGCCGCTACGCGCTCCTCATCGACGGCAGCCCCTCCTGCGGCTCGGGCTTTGTCTATGACGGCACGTTCTCGGGGCAGAAGCTCGCAGGCAACGGCGTGACGGCAGCGCTTCTCAAGCAGGCCGGCATTGCCGTCTATTCGGATCGCAATGTGGAGATGCTTGTCGCCCGGCTCGCAGCCGATGAGGCAGACACGGCCGGCTGAGCAACCGGCAGCCCCTTTCAATGCAAAACGGCCGCCGGATCGCTCCGGCGGCCGTTTTCATATTCGGTGGCCGGTCTCAGGCGGCGCGGCGAACCTGTGTGCCATACTCCTGGCCGCCGCCGACGCGGAAGCCGCGGATCAGGTTGAGGAGTTCGTCCGTGTCGTTGGCGAGCGACTCGGCCGAAGCGGTGGTTTCCTCAGCCATTGCAGCGTTCTGCTGGGTGGCAGCGTCGAGCTGGTTCATCGACGACGAGATCGAGCGCAGCGTCGTGTCCTGCTCGGAGGCGCTGTGGGCGATCTTGGCAACGATCTCGTTGGCCGCCTTGATCTGATCGGAGATGCGCTTCAGCGCCTCGCCGGCTTCGCCGACCAGACGAACGCCCTGATCGACCTGACCGGACGAGCGGGCGATCTGATCCTTGATCTCCTTGGCGGCTGCAGCCGAACGCTGTGCCAGCTCGCGGACTTCCTGAGCAACGACCGCGAAGCCCTTGCCGGATTCGCCTGCACGCGCAGCTTCGACGCCTGCGTTCAGCGCCAGAAGGTTGGTCTGGAAGGCGATGTCGTCGATGACGCCGATGATCTTGCCGATCTCGGAGGACGACTTCTCGATGCCGCTCATCGCCTCGATCGCTTCGGAGACGACCGCGTCGCTGCGGCTCGCCTCGCCGCTGACGGCTTCGACGCGCTTGCTCGCCTCATGGGCGCCTTCGGCGGTCTGGCGGACGGCAACGGTCAGTTCGTCGAGGGCCGCAGAGGTTTCCTCCAGGCTCGCGGCCTGACGCTCGGTGCGCTGCGACAGATCGTTGGAGGCGCGACGGATTTCTTCCTTGCTGACAGCGATATCGCCACCCTTGGCGCTGACCTTCGACATCGCGGCTTCGAGGTGCGACAGCGCATCGTTGAAGTTGTCGCGGAGGGCTGCGTATTTCTGGCCGAGATCGGCGCAACGGACCGTCAGGTCGCCGCGTGCGATCTGCTCCAGCGCATGGCCGATGGTCGAGACGACGTGGGTCTGGGCGCTGGCTTCGTCGCGCTGCATGCGCTGGCTGTTTTCGCGTTCGCCGTCGAGGGCCATCTGCTGGGCAGCCTCGCGCTCGGACATGGCGTGACGCTCCTTGACCTTCTGCTGCAGCGACTGCGTCGCCTTGGCCATCATCCCGACTTCGTTGTTCATGTCGGCATGCGGGATGACGAGCGTGACGTTTTCATCGGCCACGGCTTCGAGAGCCTGGTGGACGTCCTGCAGGGGCTTCGAGATGCCGCGAATGAAGTAGTAGGCAGCGGCAACGCCGGCAACAGCGATGATGGCACAGGCAATGAGAGCCTTCCAGATTGCAGCGTTGATCTGCGCCTGCAGGTCGTCAAGATAGACGCCGCTGGAGACGACCAGCTGCCACGGTTCGAAAGCCTGGGAATAGGACCCCTTCTCGAACAGCGCGTCGGCGGGCTGGCCGGGCTTGCTCCAGAAGTAGATGGTGCGGCCGCCGCCGGCCCTGCCCTTGGCAACCATGTCCTTGCTGAAATAGGTGCCGTTCTGGTCAACCTGGGCGCTCATGTCCTTGCCGATGTTGACCGGGCTCGGATGGAAGCGCTGGACGACGCTATAGTCGTAGCCGAAGAGGTAGCCGGCCGGCTCGAACTTGACCTTCGAGAGAATCTTGAAGGCTTCGGCCTGCGCGGCCTCACGCGTCATCTCGCCGGACTTTTCGCGCTGGTAGTAGGCATCGAAAACCGAAATACCGGACTCGACCTGGGTTCGCAGAAGATCGAAGCGATCGTCGTAGATCGCCTGCGATGTCGTCTTGATCTGGAAATAGGTGGCAATGGCGAAGGCCGCCATGAGAACGCCCACGAGGGCGAACAGTTGATGGGCAATCTTAAGCTTCTTCATGAATCGCTCGCAAAATCGGTGGTTCGGCAATTCCGGATCGGTAAACTCCCGACCTCTGCGCTGAACGGCGCTTAGCGACGACCATCATGTGTCCTCCGGCCCTGGTCGTTAGAGTTAGAGTGAAGGAATTAACAATTGCCAAGTGATGGCGGCGCAAAGGAATATCAAATATAATCAGTGCTTTCTTGCAGTCCGGGCCGATTTTCAGCCACTCTCGCGCCCGCAGGTTGAAAGCCTCGACAGAAGGCACGTTGTCCGTTTTCCGTCGGCCACGGTTGGGCTATATTTCAAGCATGGTTGAGGCATCGCATGCCTTCGGTGAATTCGTGCTGGATCCCGGCTGCGGCCTGCTGCGGAACGGGCAAGCCGTCGCGCTCGGGCAGCGCGGCGTCGCCCTCCTTGAAGCGCTTCTCGAAGCTCGCGGGAGCATCGTCTCGAAAGACCAGCTGATGGAGCGCGTCTGGCCGGGAATTGCCGTCGAGGAGAGCAACCTGACCGTCCAGGTGGCAGCCTTGCGCAAGGCGCTTGGCCAGGCACCGAACGGGCAGGAATGGATCGCGACGGTGCCGCGCGTCGGTTACCGCTTCCTTCGCGCCACGACAGAAACGGGCATCGCCTCGCCCGGCGCGGACCTGCGCCCAACGCTGGCGGTCCTCCCCTTCAGCAATCTCAGCGGTGATGTCAGACAGGACTATTTTGCCGACGGGATCGTCGACGACATCATTGCGGCTCTCAGCCGGTTCCGAAGCTTTGCCGTGGTCGCCCGTGACTGCTCCTTCGCCTATAAAGGCAGCGGCATCGACGTGCGCAGGATCGCGGCGGAGCTTGGCGTCCGCTACGTACTGGAGGGCAGCATCCGGCAGTCGGGCAACCGGCTGCGGATCGTCGCTGAACTCGTCGAGGGTCAGGGCGGCACCCACATGTGGGCGCAGACCTTCGACGGCACACTGGACGAGATATTCGACTTTCAGGATCGGATTACCGAACGCGTCGCAACGCTGATCGAACCGCTGATCCAGACAGCCGAGATCGAGCGATCGCGGCGGGAACGACCCGGCAGCGTCGCCGTCTACGACATCTACCTGCAGGCGCTGGCGAAGATCTCGACCGAAATCGAAAGCGACAATGCGGCCGCTTACGCGCTGCTCATGCAGGGGCTCGCGGCCGAGCCCGACAACGCGCAGCTGCTTGCGCAGGCGACATGGGCGCTTGAGCATCGCTATACGATGGGCTGGCCGGCGCTCACCGATGATGACGTGCAGACCTGCGCCGCACTGGCGCGGCGGGCGCTCGAGCACGGCGCCGGCGACGCGATGGTTCTCGCCCATTGCGGTGTCGCCCTGATGCAGACGGTGAAGGACTACGATTGGGGTCTCGCGGTTCTGCAGGCGGCGGCCGAGTCCAATCCCAACAATCCGATGGCCGTCGTCAGAGCGGGTGTCGGCCATCTTCATTGCGGCAATGTCGACGATGCGCTCAGCCACTTCCACCGTGCCAACCGCTTCATCCCCGGCGATCGGGGCGCGCACTTCTCGCTGTGCGGCATCGCGCATGCCCATGTCGTACGCGGCGAGTACGACGAGGCCGTGTACTGGGCCTCTAGGGCGCTTGCCAGCAATCCGAATTTCGAAGCCACTCTGTGGGTTCTGATTGCTGCGAGTGCGCATCTTGGACGCGTCGAGGAAGCTCATCGTCATCTCGCGGCGTTGAGACGACTGACACCCGATATCACGCTCGAGCGCATCCGCGCCGGCCAGGCCGGCAAGTACCCCGATCGCATCGAAGGCGTGCTCGACGGACTGCGGATAGCGGGTGTTCCCGAACGCTAGTTTCGGATCGTTTCGGAACTTTTCCCGAGCACTTCAGGACCGGAACGTCGTGATGAGAGGAGACTGCACCCCACAGCAAACTGCATGTGGGAGACGGACATGATTACCACGCTGACCATCCTGTCCCTGGATCAAGGGCGCATCTATTCCCCTCCACCGGAACCAATTGCCAATCTGACGCCTTTCGAGAACGAAGCAGCTGCCGCAGCGCCGGAGATCAAGCGACGTTCAGTGTGGTCGAACACGTTGCGCGGAGTGCAGGCGCTTGCGCGTCTGCTTTCGCCGACCTTCGGAAGCGGACCCTTCGGCAAGGCACACTAGAGCCTTCCCGGGTTATATTGAACCATTCTGTTGGCTCAAACGGGGTCGAATGGTCGACCGGCCGGCGCGCGTCGTAGCCAACGCATACGGCCAAGCCGGCCAGTCGATCAGGCGGCCCCGTTTCAGCCAACCCCGGAGGGGCCGGACATCTTTCCGTCAGGATCAAAGGAGATCGGCTCGGACGTACCAAGGGGTATGCCCTTCGCCAATCGCCTTTGCCCTGTCGAAAACCTGCTCCGGCAGAATGGTTCAATATAACCCGGGAAGGCTCTAAGACGAAAAATGCGCCCCTGCTTCTCTCAGGGACGCATTTATCCACCACGGGGGTGGACCCCGGTCGACCGAAACTTTGGTCGGGCTGGGGCAGGGAACTGGAAATCAGGGCCGAAGCTCAAACTTTGAAACGTCTAGCGGCGCCGTTTGTTCCATCGGTGCACCTGCCACGCCTGCCGTAACCGGCTTGACGTCACCGCCAACGACCGCAGCCGTCGTCGAGGCACGGTCGATGTTGTCGGCGGGTTGCGTTGCCGCGGTCATGGACTCGGTGGGAGCCTTGGTCACGAAAACGACCGGCGAACCGCCCATCCAGCCTTCGGTACGGTAAAGCTTCTTCTGGCCATCGACGTCGCGAATTTCCGAGGATTGCAGCGAGCCGTTCGCAAGCGTCGGGACAGTGTAGTCCTTCTTGCGCTCGGCGGACACAAGCGGCGGGCAGCTTTGGCAGCTTTCCTGGCTGATGCTCCCGCCATTGATGCGCGTATCCTTGCCGACCACCTCGATCGAGGAGGCAAAGGCAGAGCCCGCCGCAAACACAGCTATCGCACCCAAAATGACCTGACGCATGGAACACTCCGTCTCACGTTGAGAAGAGACTAGCGCGGCTTTGTTTCCATCCCGTCAGGGGAAAGGGTAAAAATTTAGAGAACTGACCCGATTTCGGGTTTGCTCACGCTTTTTCGCGCTTGATCGCCTGCCAGCCGATATCGCGGCGGCAGAAACCGTTGTCCCACTCCACCTTGTCGAGCAGCGCGTAGGCACGGGTTTGAGCCTCGCCGACGGTCTTGCCTGATGCGGTGACGTTCAACACGCGGCCGCCGGTGGCGACCAGCGCGCCATCCTTCACGGCTGTGCCGGCATGGAACACCTTGGCACCCTCGCCCGCTTCGGGAATGGACTTGATCGGCGTATTCTTGTCGTAGGAGCCGGGGTAGCCTTTGGAGGCCATGACGACGGTCAGCGCCGGATCGTCGCTCCATTCGGCTGTAACCTTGTCCAGCGTGCCGCTGGCCGTCGCATAGAGGATCGGCAGGAGGTCGCTCTTCAGGCGCATCATCAGCACCTGGCATTCAGGATCACCAAAGCGGACGTTGTATTCGATCAGCTCCGGGCCCTTTGCGGTGATCATAAGGCCGGCGAAGAAGACGCCGGAGAAGGGATAGCCGCTTTCGGCCATGCCGCGCATGGTGGGCTCGATGATTTCCTTCATCGTGCGCTCGACCATTTCCAATGTCATGACGGGAGCCGGCGAATAGGCGCCCATGCCGCCGGTGTTCGGGCCGGTATCGCCCTCGCCCACACGCTTGTGGTCTTGCGCTGTGGCGAGCGCAAGCGCGTGCTTGCCGTCGCTCAGGCAGAAGAAGCTCGCTTCCTCGCCATCGAGATAGGCCTCGACCACGACTTCAGCGCCGGCAGAACCGAAGGCACCCTCGAAGCAATCGTCGACGGCAGCGAGCGCTTCATCGACGGTCATGGCGACGGTAACGCCCTTGCCGGCGGCCAGCCCATCGGCCTTGACGACGATCGGGGCGCCCTGCTCGCGGATGTAGGCCTTCGCCTTCGGCGCGTTGTTGAAGCGCTGATAGGCGCCGGTCGGAATGTCGTAACGGGCGCAGATATCCTTGGTGAAGCCCTTGGAGCCTTCGAGCTGGGCGGCGGCGGCAGAGGGACCGAAGACGGCGAAGCCTTCGGCGCGTAGCCGGTCGGCGATACCTGCGACCAGTGGCGCTTCCGGGCCGACGACGATGAAGTCGATCGACTTTTCCTTGCAGAAGGCGATAACCGCGGCGTGGTCGTCCACATCGACAGGAACCAGCGTCGCGTGTTCTGCAATGCCGGGGTTTCCGGGGGCCGCGTAGAATTCCGTGAGCGCAGGCGATTGCGCCAGCTTCCAGGCCAGTGCGTGCTCGCGTCCGCCCGATCCGATCAACAGAACCTTCATGCCCGTCCCTTTCGCGTTTCCGTCTGGCGGTTAAGGGCAGTGGGCGCAAAGGTCAAGCAAGAATGCTCGACCGGGGTCAAGCAGAATGCTCGCCTGGGAGATGAATGGGGAGGTTACCAGC
>UBTY01000058.1 GCA_900468535.1 Hyphomicrobiales bacterium
GGTCTGCTTGTCGCTTACGGTCGAGAGCGGCCGTTTTAAGGTTCGCGTGATTCCCGAGGCTGTGACGCGCGTCGTCCAGCTTGCCCATGCTTCGTCCGGCAATCGTAACGTTGGCACCTTCGGCTAGGAGCCTGCGCGCAAGCGCAAGCCCCATGCCGGAACTTCCACCCACGACCAGTATCTCTGCACCCCGTATATTGATTTCGGCCATCTGCAATCTCCTTGTTGGTGGGAGAGCAAATGACTGATGCAAGGCTTCGGGACAAACGGAACAAATCGATGGTGCCATCGGATTGTCCGATCGTCGCATGGGTCCGCCAGGATCAGCTGAGGTTCCGAGCGCCGGTAGGTGGCATTTAACACCGTCAGCCGCAGACAGCTGTTCGACTTGTTTCCGGGAGGCTATGACGACACCGGTTCGGACAGCAACATCTTCGGAAGGCTAACACCGTCACCTTGACTGGCCCATCAAGCGCAATGATGCATAGACTGTCAGAGGTACCACGGCGAAGAAGGACCCAGGCAGAGTTTGGCACTCAAACCAACGATTCCGTATAAGAATCTAGGCAAACCAGCGATCACACCAATGTGGAATACACTTCTCGCTCTTGAAGGGATCAGAACCGACGACCCCGCCAGCTTGTGCTCGTACAACTATCAATTATATCAGTGCAATAATGGAAATTTGGTCTGATGTGCGAAGAGAGTGTGCTAGGAATCTTTCCTGACAACTCGCTCTCGCCTTTTACCGATCGGTGGCGTTATGCCGGAGACTAAGTTGCCGAGGGAGTATGAACGCTAACATCCTAGCCGCCTCGAAGATCGCGGTGACTGCTATTGCCTAGACCGCGCGGGCATAAGGCACAGCACTATATTCCAAGCAGCTACTTGGCGGCTTGGTGCGATCCGGACACACCCGGTCCAATGCAGCCATACGTGTGGACTTTCAATCCTGCAGGAGGCTTAGGCCGCAAGCGCGCACCCAGTAACCTTTTCATAGAAACCGACATCTACACGATCTGGATGCCGGACGGGTCCCGGGATCTGCGTCTTGAGCATGGATTGTCGAAAGTGGAGAAAGGCCTAAAAAGCCTGGTCATCGACTACGTTGCGCAACGTCGCCAATTGCCGCAAGCACAGCAGGAGAACTTGATTGCGTTCATTGCGGCGATGCACGGTCGCACCCCTCAAGCCCGTGAAATTCAAAGGGCGCTATGGAAAAACACGTTGGATCTTGACGAGCAGCAAGCACACGACCTCGTTTCAGACGGAAAGCGAGCGGACCACGTCTCTTCCTTATCCTCAGTATCAAGAGCGGCGCTGGACATTCTTCGAAGAGCAATAGATTCACCCATGCAATTCCTGCTGCCGGGAGCAATGGAAGATGGGCTTCCAATTCTAAGTCAGATGACGATGACGATAATGTGTACGGATGAACCCATGTTCATAACCTCGGACAGCCCGGTGACGTGGTTCGATCCGACGGTACCTAGGGACAAATTCCTTACTCACAAAAGTTCGCTTTCGGACGAAGGCATAGAGGTAGTGATGCCGCTTTCTCCGCAGCATTTGGTCTTAATGCATCATCCAGTGACACCTAACTTCAAGCCAGCGACGTATATAAGCGCGAGCCTGGACACTGCAATCGCCCTTAACAGACGCACCGCGCTTAACGCGGACACAATTGTCTCATGGCGAGACGGGTTCGATCAGAGATGGCGAATCTTGCCGCGGGAGCCGTGACAAGATCCCGGACATTAATAGGGACTCCGCATGAGTCAGCAGTTTTGAAGCCGAATTTCTACTAATAGTTGACGCTTGAAGCCTTTTTCGCATGCCAGTACCGAATGCTGCCATCATCCGCCCTCAAGGCAACGATGACGAGTTTGACAGCGGACGTTTCATCATAGGATGTTGACGAGCGGTGCTTCCAAAGTGTGATAGTCGAAACCAGATAGCGCTTTAAGCCCGATAACGTAGCCTCAAGCCATCCTGGCGTTGCCCACAGGGTCTCGCCTCCAGACTGATGGCGATATTTGTGCTGGAGAGGGTCTGGCTCCCACTTTCCCCAGACCTGGCTCTTCAGAACGAGGCTGCCACCAGCGTCGTGCCACTCGCCTAATACGGGCCCCTCGGTCAAACACAGATGCTTAGTAAGATCTATTCCCAGTCGCGGCCTCGACGCCGCTCCGTGCGCGGCGAGTTCGTCACCTTGATCGATTCCAAGGCGATAATGTTCTGGTGCCCAGATTAGAGGCTCGAACGGGCTCGCCTGACGGTAGTGCTGATCGTAGTACCCGCCATCCCAAAACTCCGGAAGCCAGAAGTCGTGGCTGGGCTCTTTTGAGAATGACGTGCACCGTTGCACCGCCCCTTTCCGCTCTGATAGTGCGGACGTAATGTTCACCGAAACGCCATCTGGTGATGTCCATCTGCCATAGAGCGGAACAAGGTCGCAGGGGTCTCGGTCGACGATCGAGAGCTTTCTTAGCACAACGTCCTGAGCCTGAAGCGGCTCCTTCTGCTTCTCGAGCGGTCCGAGAAAGTCTTCAACAGCTGCTTGCGGGGTCCGGTCCTTGCGATCAGAAAGCCAAAACCCGTCATCGAAGGTGACGTCGTAGCGGTCACGCCACTCGCGCCACTTATCGCTTTCGTCGTCATATGTTCTCGCGACAATAGGGTGGGAAGCGAACAGCTTTGTGGCGGCGCCAAACAGTGCGTGTTTTTGAACATGCTCTCTGAAGTACTCGTGCCGGTCATTGCGATCACGCCGGTACCGATCATGGCCGGGAAAATAGCTCATGTCCTTTGCCTCAGGCCATAGCGTCACAATCTCGCTCGCAAGGAGGTCTGTTACCGTTCCATGTGCCAAGCCAAAGAGACGCGCCAGGTCCCCGATTTCGGATTTGTTGAACTCGTAGTCAAAGGAAAAACCGGAGGTTGCCTCCGCGTGCGCCGGCCACTTATCTGTCTTCACCGTGCCATTAGGAGGCGTGTCGATCTGCGCACGCAAGATCGCTAGCGCGTTGTCATGACAACCTCCGTTGCCGATATTCTCGAGGCAACGTGCAATGTGCACCTTGTGCATCGCATGGACATCAGCCCGCTGGGCGAGCGTCAGCAATTGCGGACGCAAGAATGCGAGGGTGCTGCCGTGCCTCTTTGCGGCCCGGGCGAGACCAATGAGAAGCCACTCCCGTGAGTTCTGGAAGGATAGCGATCTTTCCGTCGAAGTAAGCATTGGTACCGCGCGAACGTCGAACCGATCGAGCAGCAACTCCAACTCCTTGTGCAAACCAAGTTCTACAGCGGTAGAGAGGGAGCGTGCCACCGACCACCTGACATACGCATCGTCATCGCCCAAGAGATGCCAAAGAATGTCGGCTAACAAATCAGGCTCTTGCTGCGCGGCCGCAAACTCCGCCCGATACGGGCCCTCACCGATCTCATCAGCAAATCGCGAGGCAGCGCCAGACAGGGTTAGCTCGAAGGCTTCACGCGCAGCAGCACCAGACGATATGTCGCAGAGCGAGCCTGCCAGCTGGAGCCACTCGTCTCCGTCAAGTTCTACCTCGCCGATCGCAACCTTCTTCAGTATCTGCTCGAGGACGAAGCGCTTATCACCGGATAGTTCCGAAAGCTGGTGGATGCGCCGGCCGACGTTGGCATACCGATCATCAAAAAGCCCGGCTCCTTTGTGCTCGAAAAGCGAGGCGATCAGTTCCTTCGCATGTGAGCGTAGGTGGGCGGTATCACTCGACCATGCCGCAATGCACTCGAGCGTGAGGTCGATAGCTTGATCAAAGTCGAACTCAGTTGCCTCGCAAATGGCAAACAGGAACTGCAGCCTCTTGTCGTAGGGGCACGCGTTTCGAACTTCTGTCGCGAACTGAAGACGGGAGCCAAATGGAAGATGTTTGTCGTTGTCGATCAGCCTGATCGCCTCGTCTATCGCCGCGGCTGATGTCGGATCGCAGTGCTGCACAAGCGCCGCGATCGTCTTGTCGACCTCTTTTTTGGTCGGTCGCGCTGGCTTGCGAGATAGAAAATCGTTTGAAGAGTGATTGCGTTCGTTAAACTTCTCCTGCTTCTGCTTCGCAAGGGCTCTCGTTTTTACGATCGCGGTCTTGTCCTCTTCGGCAAGTGTCCCTGGATAGTTATCGTCAGCCTTAAGGAGGCTTTCCCAAAGCGTTGGCCAGGCGCCGTCCGTATGCTCGGCGCGAAGTTTCCCAAGAATCACTTTCATAATGGCCTTGCGGTCTGTAGGGCCGCAAACGCTTAAAAGGTCGGAGATGCCTTCCCCGACCTGCCAGTCCCACCAACCATGATCCTTACACAGTGTAAGCAGCAGGGCGGCTCGCATTGGCGCAAGCTTCCTCTTTTTCGCCAAGTAGCAAACCAGCTGGGGTAGTCCGTAAGACAGCTCAGCTACATCCTGGTCTTTCCATCGCACGAGTTTTGCGATGGCTGCGAAGCCAATTGAGTTCGCGGCTGAGCGTCCGAACAAAGTCCACCCGAACTTGCTGGGTTCGTCGTGAGCAATTGCTTGGCAAAGGTTCATAAGGCGCTGCGCTGACAGGGGCGAGAGTTCACCACCGGGCTGAAGAACGCCATAGTTAAGCAGAGAGTAAATTTGCTGGAAGTCCTCGCCGCCCAGCTGATCAAGCTGTGAGAGACCTTGGCGGTACTACTCGCGCGCCTCGTCTACGCTCATTGCGACCAGCGTCGAGGCGAGGTCGGCATATCCTTCGCCACGAGAGCCAATGTTCTCTTCTTCTCGGATTTGCTCCGAGACGTGACGTGCAAACTCTCCAGCCAAGCTGTGCAAAGGCGGCCTGTGGGCTAGATGGGCCAAGAGCCTGAGCTTTTGATAAGGCGCGAACCTCCCGGCTGAAACAAGATCGACGACAGCGCGAGCTTGTTCCGGAGTGACATCGTCTGCGTAGGAAAAAAGCAATCCCACGAACGCGAGGCCCAGCGTTCGCGAGTGCAAATCTACTGCGGTTTCGGAACGCCAATGCACGTTGCGGCGGGTGTTCGAGTGCCAAATGGAAATGAATGCATCGATAGTTGCGGCACTGATTGGCTGTTTTGAGACGATCGCTTCTTGAATAGGCTGCATTAGCGTCAATGCAAGCTCGATGGAATCAACGATCTCGTTGCGCTCAAGGGAGTTGTATCGAGCCTTTTCCTTCGGGGCGTTTCGCTTGCTGACGCGCTCCGCCAATGGGTTGGCGATGGTCTGCTCTGCGATGAACTTTGCCAGCTCTTTCCCATCTCTGATAGCCTTGGCGCGCCTCGTAACCTTCAGTTCGCGGGGAAGAAGATCGTGATAAGCGAGCGGTTTTCCCGCAGACCAGGCACGCACGCAAGCGCCGATAAGAGGCTGCCATACCTTCGGATGTCCATAGCGCTCGCTGTAGTCATAGCCTGAGGGTCGCATGTTTGGGACACTGCGCATCAGCGAGACCGCTGTCGACCTTGAGCCCATCAACAGCGCGGTGAGTGCTGCTTGGATGATGTCTCCGGCGATGCTTCTATCCTCTCCAAATGAATAGTCCTCACGATCTCCTTGATCATCTGGCGCAGAGAATGCCTTTAGCGGCGCCGACAGTGACTTGGCTTGCGCCCGGGTGATGTACTGCGGTCGCATCAGTAGGCGAATCTTAAGCGAAGCGGACTTGCATCGATCGCTCGCGGCGAACTCCACAAACTCGGCGAGCGCGTCATCGCCGGTCGTCAACTTCAGTTGATCGAGCAGCGTGAGAAGGGCATCACTCGCGGAAAGTGAGAAGCGAGTGGTCCAGCGATTGAGGTTGTAGTCGACGTTCTCAAAGTCGCCATGCAAAACGCCGGCAAACAACACCGCAGCAAAGTCGGCGGTCTCCGGTCTAGCGCGGCCATAAGGCGGATCTTCCCGGCGGAGCTGCGAATACCAATTGAGCCAACGGATCGTACTTTCACGCTGAATCATAGCTTCTTCAGCATCGCCCGCAAAGCCGTACGATACGGTGAGGCGAGCACTTCGCGCTCCTCGCCATCCAGACCTATCTGCGAATAGCCGGCGCTGGGCGTCGGGATCACCCAGTGCCACCGCGAGGGCGGGCGAGCGGCGAATATACTCATCGCCCCGCATGTTGGCGGTCGTCACTTGTGCAAGGCGCATGGTGAGGTTGAGCACACGGTCGAAGTCACCTGCCGCTACGGCAAGCCGAAAGGCCGCTCGCAGGCGCGCGAGCGACAAACGTCGCCTGCCGAACTCCGACTGAACGACAGAGGGAAAGCTGGAGGAGTCCGCTAAAGCGAAGGCACGATCACTGTCATTGATGACGACGAGAAAGTGTGGCAGGGCTTCGGCAGCGTAGGACGATGTTGCCTGACTTGCCAACAGTCTATCGGCGATCACTCTTTGTGCACGTACTTCACTTGAATAGGTCTCGCGGACATATGTCTCCGTAGGCTCGTCGCGGAATATAGCTCCATGCGGCGTAAGCTCCAGCATAGGGGCCAAGTCAGATGCGGCGGTATTGACCTGAGATGCCGACCAGCCCAACGCACCCGCCAGGTCGTCAAGGGGAATGGGCGGCGGCAAAAGTGAGAGCGCCACAAAGAACTCGCAAACTTCGTTCTCGGACCAACCCGCTATGTACAGGTCATTGACGATTTTTGCGCACTGCTGGGCGATAATCTCTTTGACCGTAATGGGAGTGGACGGGGCCGTGCCGGCGACGTTTCTGGCCCAGGTCGTCAGCAAGTAGTCGAGCACCCGGGCGTTTCGGCTAGACCGAGAGAGTGCGGTCGCAAAATCTACCTCGGAGATGTTTGCCCTTCGGGCAGCCAGAAACTGACGCGCCTCGGGCTCGGTAAAAGGGCCCAACTCGAACAGCTCAACCCTCGCGCGGCCAATGACGGTATCTTTGCGGTGCGTGCGGGCCGTGAACACCAACTTCACTCCATCAATCGGCTCGTGGTCCAGCATTGACAAGAGCAGTTTCGGGAACGCGTCCTCACGACGAAAATCTGCCTCCAGCTGGGCATTGTCGGCAGCATCAATGATGATAAGTAGTCCGCGCTTTTTCGATTGGGTGACAATGGCGGTGGCGGCTTGGCTAAATCTCTTTCGAGCAGCCTTCAGAACCCGGCGGCTGCTACTGTCAGACGGAAGAAGGAGATCGCAGAGACCTCTAGATGCGAGCTCGTTGACGATCTGGACGATGCCGACGCTCGGCAGATGGCGAGAGTGTTCCTCTGATCGGTAGGCGCCTCCGCCAAAGCAATCAAAGACAATGATCTCGAATTCCTCACTCAAACGCGCAGCGAGGCTCTGTACAAAGACGGTCTTCCCTACACCTCCTTCAGCGTGCACAAAGATCGGCACTGACAACTGCGCGACCTTCGCGCCGACGGTATTGAGCTCCGTCCGTTCGACTATCGCCCCTACGTCGATGAAGCGGGTGTCCGCGGGGAACAAATCCTCTGGCTCGCAATCAAGCGCGTCTAGAACATCCTCACGCCGGATCAGGTTTTTGCCTTGACCACTAGGACCGGCCTTCTTCAGGACGAGATCTTGCAAGTCGTGGAGACGCAATTTGGCCTGAGAGTCTGCACCCGCCGACCAATCAGTGAGCGTTCGGCGGAGCGCGTTGCTCTGCCCTTGGAGGTTCTTCTCGGCGGCACGAAACTCCACGCGGGAAAAGAGGCGCTTTGGATCGGGAACTCCGCTGTTCGCACAAATAGCAGTGAGGTAACGTAACTGCCGAACAGCGCCGCGGCTCGTCGCGGGAACGCCTCCCTGAAGAGAGCTGAGTGCCTCCCACAGATCGGTGCTAAACGAGGCGTTTGTCACGAAAATGAAGGCGGCCTTGGCATCGACGTCCGCGGCCGCGAAGTACTTTTCATAGCCGACAATTGTCGCGCAGAATTTCTCAATTGTTTTGCGCAGGAAGGAGGCGGTTACCTCATCGGGGCGCAGCTTGTACTTGAATTGCACCGTTTCAAGTCGATCGCTCGCAGCGAAGTTGTCGCCACCTCCGTAGTAGAGCACGAGGTCCGCGACCTCCTCGGCTTTGTCGCCGGGCTTAGCGGTCTCCGTCGAGGAAAGACCTTCGACGGCTATTGCGAAGAGGTTATCCTTAGGAAATACGAGCTGAAGGGCTCTTCGTGCGCCCAACGCTCATGAAAAGTGTGGCCGGCCCGCGAAGCTCGAACGGTATCAATTTCATCGCTGTCATCGACTGTCGGCATGAACCACTAACTGCTTGAACCAAAATACCTTTAGGCGAAACATAAACCACGAATGATAGGCCTGTCGGAGACAACTGCAACAGCACTGAAAAACAGCCCACAGTTATCGGTTTGGGTTGATTGAGTGCTCGCCGCCCGTCGTTCCCGCTAAGAAGCGCCCGAAGGTCGCGGTCTGCAATTCCGTCGTCACTCGACCTAAGCGAAAATCATAAGCGCGAGGCGCCTTTGCTTGAATCGACCAGCGTACACCTGCCTTACAATTGTCAGGCAATTGTCAGGCAGGTGTAAATGAGCCGACCCACGAACGCAAAAAGTCGGTCTCTCGACCGACTTTTAATTGATGCATGGGAGGATTATGGGACGTTACAGGGACAGTGCGTCGATGCCAACCGTATGAAATAGCACTGTAATCAGTGCCGCTTTTGCGAGTTCGCAGATCATTGATTTGCCCATATCTACTACCTTTCTCGTCTTCTTCTTATTCCTTTCACTCAGTCGTGCTACAAGTTCCAGCATGTACTCCGATGATTGAAACCGGAAAGCGTGAAGCATCGTCACGATGCCCAGTCCATAGACCGGAAAGATCCAGCCCGTAGTCGTCACAGTGGCAAGGATGAATCCTCCCACGGTCCCTGTAACGTCCCACCACTGCTGGCGCTAACGCGCTTCCCGTGGGGGCCGGATTCATATAGCGAACACTCCAAGGTTGTTCAAGCTAAAACATTCGCTCAGCTTAGCTCTATACTTGAGGGGTCGTTTATCTGCCTCTGGACTCGGCTAGCGTGTGCCGACCAGCACTTCCGGCCAGTGCAATAAGCCCACGCGCAGGCGCCGCGGCTTGCATCTGGCCCCTTCCATCCGAGAGGAGCCGTGCCCGCTGCCGATCACTTCATTGGAGGGACGGGCACGACCTCACCGGCTTGGCGCTTTGGTCCAACGCTGTAGTAGCGCGTTAGGAAGCGAGCAGTACCATCTAGGCCAGGGAAAAGCATCCTCTCACTAACATTGTCTTGGTCAAGCTTGTCACGGAGCTCCCATTTTATGTGGGCCGGAATGACAATTCTTTTTACGAGGTCTCGGTTCTCGGGTTTCGTCAAGAAGGCCTTTAGATCTAGTTCCGGACCGGGCATCAATGAAAGAACCGCGCCCTGGTTTACAATGCGACTGTCCAGTGAAGGTGGTTCAAAAAAGAGAACGAACCGATTCCCAGCATCGATGTTATCGAACTGAGCAAGAGACTTATATTCCTCGAGCATTTCAACGGAGAACACAAAAGCGTCTTCGGCGGCCAGGATGGAGCCGAGATTCGCTGGGAGCACACGCCTGGCATTTGCCACGTCTACACACCAGATTACACCGTCCACCTCAAAGTGGTTCTCGTTAGACAATGCGAAATGGACTGCCACCCTTGGAGCCGTAGTCCAATCAAGAACGCGGGTCGGAAGACCATGGTGCTGTGCAAGCGCCAACTTGAATAAGAGAGCATCGGAAGCAACATCGCCAGGGCCTGCGTATTTTAGGAAGTTTCGGAGCAGTGGCCTCTCTATCGATGCTGCATGGCTCCCCATCCTTTGAAGGCTCGTTTCCAAACCCCAATCTTTGTTGCCCACCCCGCGGAATACGAAGTTGGATCGGAACCGACCATGCTTGGTCAGCGAGATCTCGTAGAGCATCTCTTGGAACTCTAGAAACGTAGTGGGCACAAGGTCGTGATCCATCGGCATCCTCATAGTCTAAACCGCCACGGCATTACGGTTCGGGATCATTCCAGTTATCGAACTGAGCGTCCTGAGATCTCGGTAGGGGAGAAGCAATGGGAGCGCGTATCAATGCAGGCATCCTAAGGCTTCCGCCAAAGGCCATTGCCATCTGCCGCGCCAACCCCGCTATTCGTCTTACATCGCGCTTGTCCGCCCATTCGCTCGCGGATTGGATGGCCGCAAGATCTTTCTCAGCAGTTAGCCGGAAAGAGATCCAATTGTTGCACTGAGACAGGACTGTGGGGGAAACTTCCGATGGTCGCTGGGTACTGAGCCATAGCGCCAACCCGAATTTTCGCCCCTCTTTTGCTAGTCGCTCATACGCCAACGAATTCGCGGCAATTTCATCGCCAGTGCCGACCGGACGGAGATAGTGATGTGCCTCCTCAAGCACTAACAGAGTAGGCCGCTTAGCTTCTTGGCCGCGTTTGAAAAGCTCGAAAGCGTATAGTTCCAAAAGGGCCCCAAGAACAAATGGGGTGAGGTCGTGTGTCACGCGCCGCAGATCTAATATGTGAACGCGCCAGTCTACCTGTTCACCACCAAAAATCTTTTCGACGAGACTTGTTGATTCCGCGCCCCAATTTAGCGGGGATGTTGCTCCAGCGCCGCCTTCCACGTCGATGACTTCCCTGAACATAGGATCGTCGATAAGGCGGTTTATTCGAGCGATTAACGGCGCAACGTTGCCGTAGTTGAAGGCGTTGCGTTCCCAACCTGCCCCTCTCGGCGCAAGCGCGTAGCTCTCCGCAACGAGGGCGGAAATCGCGGCCATGTGAGGCCATGTGCCGACCACTGGGGCACTTGCGTTTCGTAAAGACTGCAATCGGATCGCTGCAGCATCTGCACCTATGGGACGGCAATCATCAAAGAGCGTTGGCGTTTCATCTGTTGCGATGCCAGCACCATGTCCCGAGAACCACCGCAATCGGTTAAGATGCTCGATCGCAAAGTTCAGAGCGGGCCGTTGGGTTCGATCACTCGGCAGGAGTAGCCTATGTAGGCCTTGCCGACCAAGTGCAAAATAGGGAAGTTTCATCCCATTCTGGCCCGTACCCCCAAGCCTCGTTACCTTGACCGCGTTGAGCGGAAGGGTCGACTGAGCGAAGGCAGTCTCGTATTCACCATTGATGTCGAATATGACGACGCGGGCCCCAGGAAACATTATGATCTGCTGTAGGACGGCCGCAGTAAAGCAGCTCTTGCCTTGCCCGGAACTCCCGAGAACAGCCACATGTCGGCTAATTAGATCTTCCAGGCCCACCATCAATCTACCACCGCCGCGGAGATCGTCACCAAGATAGATGGGTGCATGGAGTGTCCTATTGGCACCAAGAACAGCGGCCGAGTCCGTCTCGCTCAATGGAAATGCCTCCGCGCCGAGTGCGGGCGAAGATAGTCCGTCAGGAACAAAATTCGCTGCTTTTCCAGAACCTTCCAGCCGCCCAACGATGATACCGTTTACATTACGCAGTGGTTCGCTTCCCGAGTTTGCCTTTGGTCCCCAGTGATGTGCTTCGCGCGGCTCGGCGAACGACAACGACAAGACTCGCATCACCAAAGCGTAGCTTCCGGCATTGATGGCAAGGAGACTTCCTACTTCCGTAACGACTGACACGCCACCACTGTGTCCGGCGAAATGACCACGGTGTAAGTCAACGAGGTTGAGGATCACCTCGGGCCCGTCAATTGCGACGACATAACCAACACACTGGCGCCCCTTCATGGGCCTGACCCGTTGGCGACTGCCGCCGTCGCACGCAATCGGTTCTCAAGCTCTTTGAGGTCCTCATCATAGATTGCGGGATCAGGCAGGTCTTCCGTTAGCTTGTCGAAGAAGGCTCTTGATCCCCCGCCAACAACCGTCACCCTTGGGCTTTGAAGAGCGACCAGCTTTCTCATCGCGGGCGCAAGGCCCGAAACATCGCTGAGTGCAGCCAGCTCAGGTACGTAGACGACAAGTTGCAAAGTGGGATTGAGTAGGGCTGACGTTAGCAGACGATTGATGTGTTCGTCTCCAAACCCATAACCACAGATGAATAGCGAGGTTTGAGGGCGCGCTAAAAACTCGGCAAATCGTCTCAAAAGCTCGCCGAGAACAAAACCGACCGTCTGAACATACTTTGCCGCGCTTGGAAGCACCAGCGATCCGAAAGTTGCGGTCTCACTGTGGATGAACTTTCTTATAGCCGGCCAGATACCCGCAGCTTGAATCTCGTAGTACTGTCCTTGTTGCTCTTCCCAGGTTAGCGATCCATGTAATTTTGCAAGGTACACATTATAGGATCCGAAACGGGCTTCACCACGCGCCTGCGTGTTTCGAAAACCAAGGTCAAAGCTCTGGGGTGAAAACCGCCTGCTATGCGTGCCGATGAAGCCATTGATGACAGACATATCGATGGACTCCGCAGCCCACTCAACAGCCAGATCATAGTTCGTCGTAAAAACCCAAGGTGCCGCCTGGCCTGGTTGCCGAGAGGCTGTGAGCTTCTGAAGGAGATTTCTATGGCTTTTCAGCAGCTGCTCATCAAAGGCGATGCCTGAGGGGCGAGCCCACCACTCCTCTTGCAGGAGAGCGGCCTTCACCACAGCTCTGTTAAGGTTCGCTCGTGCGAAAGCACCGTTAGGGAGCTTGTCATCATTTACCCTATGCCATTCCGCTGATGCGATCGCCAGCTTGTCTGCTAGCTGCTCTACGTTGGGTGTACTAGTGTTGTCGGCGTCTACATCCTGCTCGGATACAAAGCTTTCTTCGAGTAACCAACTTGCTGACTCATCGAACTCGTCAACAAAGCTTCTCCATAACTGCTTGACAGTCTTACCTCCGGCTCCCACCGACGCACCAGCGCCAAGTAAAACCCCAACGTTTTCAAGCCTAAGCAACATTGCAAGATGTGCGCGGAGTGCCACTTCGTCGGTAATAGCTGTACCGCCGCGATAAGCAACAAGCAAAGAACGCCCCCGTGTTATTTAAGCGAGCGAATCACGCCCGAGATACTCTAGCATCTGTACGACTTGCAGATGGCAATAAGAACTTAAAAGTTGCAATCTCGATGGGAGACCGCGCCAGGGGCAATATCTGGCAGCGTCCTTCGCTCCTAAGAGTTTCGGTACCTGATACTGGGAAGCGAGGCGGGCTCTGCCTCACGAATGGCCCTTGAATAGGGCGGGAGAAAGATGCGACGGCGAAACGCCACGCCACGCCGGTCCGCCCCCGCTGCGAGCAAGGTCGCAGCTCCCGACCCTCGCGTGCCGCACGCGGGTTGGTTCACTTTGGTGAATCTTAACACTCTGAAATCATGGAAAATGAATCATTAACCAGAAGCAATCTTATCCATTGCTTCCGCTGCTGCTGACGATTGTGGGTTGGCGCTATAATCATCGATAATGATCGGTTATCGATAGTAGATCGACAGACGGCCCAAATCGCCCTAGTCTGAGCCCAAGCACCGCCGCTCGATCGCTTCATAGGCACTGATGGCGCGAGGCTTCCGTTTATCGATGGTTAGCCATCTGACTGCTTCATCTTGCCATCTCGTTGGACGATTGTTATATTTTACTGCACGAACTCGATAAGGAAGATCATGTCCGAACCGCAACTTTCCGTGCGCAGCACTAAGGCCAGAGATCTGGCTCATGCTCTTGCCCGTCGCACTGGACAGCCCATCAACAAACTCGTCGAGATTGCCCTTGAACGCTACGATATCGAGCTTCGACGGGAGAATAATGTCCATCCGCTCGATACCGTCTGGGAACTCGCCGCCGAAGGACGGCGCATGCTGCCTGCCGGCACCACATCGGCGCACGACGATCTATACGACGATGACGGGCTGCCAAAGTGATCGCACTCGATACCTCGGCGCTGGTCGCTATCATGCTCGATGAGCCGGAAGCAGAAACCTTCAAGGCTGTGTTGCGGCAAGAGTCGTCCATCGTCATCGGCTGGCCGACGTTATTCGAGACGAGGACAGTTCTGACCGCGAAGGGATTTTCGAATCCTGGCGACATAGTTACCCGTCTAGTGAGCGCGCCGAACATCACTGCAATCGCATTTGATCAGAACCACTTTCAAGCAGCAGAGAGGGCTCTGGAGCGCTACGGAAAAGGCCGACACCCCGCTAGCCTGAACATGGGTGACTGTTTTAGCTACGCGGTCGCAGCCGTCGCCAAAGCCCCCCTCCTCTTCAAAGGTCAGGATTTCGGACAAACAGATCTAAAACTCCATCCATCGTCGTCTCGATAAGGCAGAAGGATCATGGAAGATCGCGTCCGTTTCGCCCTCGAGAAGCTGCTCAACGTCGCGCACGGCGATACCGGCCAGAGCCGGCGCGTCGCCAACTTCATCCTCGCCTGGTGGAACGCCGAGGTGCACGGCGGCTTCGATCTGACCGACCTTGCCAACCTCGATCCGGAGATCTGTGACGACATGGTGACCGTCTTCACCTGGATTGCGCGCGAGGAAACGCTGTCCTATCCGGACGCCTACAAGCCGGAGATCATCCAGATCATCCGCGCCTGGCGGCCGCACGCCGAGGTCGACTGATGGCAGCACCAGGCAAGTCCGCTCCCCTGTCCGGCGTCGATCGACGCGCCGTCGAGCTCGACACCATTGCCGCCGTCCTGCCGATCGAGCGGCGCGACGAGCTTGCCGAGCTCCTGACCGACCACGATATCGAGACCCTGCGCCATCTCGTCAATGAAGGCATGGGCGACAACACGCTGCGCGCCATCACCTCGGACCTCGCCTATCTCGAGGCCTGGGGGCTGGCGGCGACCGGCAGCACGCTTCCCTGGCCGGCGCCGGAAGCGCTGCTGCTGAAATTCGTCGCGCATCATTTGTGGGATCCGCAGCACCGGGAAGAGGACCCCGATCACGGCATGCCAGCCGCGGTCGCCGACACTCTCCGAGGCCAGGGCTTCCTCAAGGCCGCTGGCCCGCACGCACCGGCAACCGTGCGCCGGCGGCTGGCGAGCTGGTCGACCTTGACCCTTTGGCGTGGCCTCGACGGCGCCTTCACCTCCCCTCCCCTGAAGGCGGCCATTCGCCTGGCGGTGCGCGCCGCACCACGCCAACGACGGCGCAAGAGTACCAAGGCGGTCACCGGGGATGTGCTCTCCAGGCTGCTGGCGACCTGCGAGCGCGGAAGCCTGCGCGATCTGCGCGACCGGGCGATCCTCATGGTGGCGTTTGCCTCCGGCGGCCGGCGTCGCAGCGAGATCGCCGCGCTCCGGGTTGACCAGCTCACTATCGAGGCGCCGATCGAGCAAAAGGACGGCCCTCCCCTCCCCTCGATGGCCATTCACCTCGGTCGCACGAAGACCACATCCGGCGAGCAGGACGAGGTTGCCTATCTCACCGGGCGGCCGGTCGAGGCGCTAAACGCCTGGATGGCGGCCGCCAGGATCGACAAGGGCAGCGTCTTCAGGGGGATCGGGCGCTGGGGAACTGTGTCGAAACGCGCCCTTGATCCGCAGTCGGTCAATGCCATCGTCAAGCAGCGGGCAGAGATGGCGGGGTTGGAGCCGGGAGAGTTTTCGGCGCATGGTCTCAGGTCGGGATATCTGACCGAGGCAGCCAATCGCGGCATTTCGCTAGCCGAGGCGATGGAGCAGTCGCGCCATCGATCGGTGCAACAGGCGTCGAGCTACTACAACGATGCAACGAGACGGAGCGGCCGAGCGGCCCGGATGCTATGAGCCATGCGAGCCGTCAGCAACTGATCGTAAAGACACGGCGAGAGTCGCGGCTAATACAAATGGAAAAGCGTTGAAAATCGACCCTTAAACGGGTGCCGCGGCGCTGCTGCCGACAAGCTTCGGAAAAAGGCTATCCATTCAGAACGCTCAAAGATCTTACGGATTGACGAGGTGGAGACATGTCGTCTCGAAATCCTTGAGGTTATGGATGGCCAAGGGGCCGCGGTTCACAGACGCGTTTGCAGTCATCAATGCATCGCGTGCTGGCAGTACGATTCCCTACGTTCTAATTCAACATCCATTCGTCAGACAAAAGCCTGTCATCTGACAAGGTTTCCCCGCCCTGCGTCGACAAAGATGGAGGCGTCAGCGCACAGCCTGCAGCCCGAGCACCAAGACGATCCAGTTCGTGTGTTCACTCGCGGGGTTCCGCTCACCCCGCCCTCGCCAACCGACCTTGTCAGCTGACAAGGTTCTCAGATGGTGCAGCGTCGAATTGACCCGCGACGCAGCGGCCTGGATTAACCTCCACTTGACCGACATCAAGAAAGGCGTTCTTCATCTTTAGCACAACGGAGAACGCCCAAATCACACCCAGGTGCTTTCGACCAGGTCTTGAACCCTGTCAGCAACCCATTGGCGACCATCACATCCCGCTGGCGGTCCGTGCGGTCGGCGGAGTTGAATAATAATTCCAGCGCTTTGCTTAACACTCGAATTTTTGAGGCTAGAATGGAAACATGAGCAGATATCTTGACCCCGTCTGCGCGCCACGAGATGGCACAATCATTATCGGTCTTTTCGAACATGCGTTCGGCAAGCGACGCATTTCCGCCCGTGCCGCCTACGATGTTGAGGCGTCCGATGACCTTCGTTCAAAGGCATCCGACAATCTTCCTCAATGGCTGAAGGAAATGCACGCAACGCAAGCTGATCGGCTTGCCGATGACCCTGTATCTAACTTCAGGCCGCTGGACGATAAGCCTTGTGGGCGAATGGTAGGCTGGAAGCCCATCTAAAGTCGCCGCATCGAGTGTGAGGTTCATCCCATCGCCTCCGAATTTCAAAGGCGCGGGCGTCCTTTATCAAGCCAAATCGCGTGTTCTACAGTGGGGAAGTGGCGGCACTTGTCCTTTGTGACAGCGAACTCTTTGATGCCAACCACTAACACAGGAATGCTCGATGCAAGAGCATGCGCCTGGCTCAACCCAGTCGCCTTTCAGAAGTTCCTCTGGCTGCCGATAGACAACGAGTGCCGAAGCGGTTGAGGCCTCGAAGAAGCAATGCGCTACAGGTCGGGCGGCGCGCCGCTTTCGCCCGCGCCGCCTTGATCGATCCATGTCGAGATGATGGGAATGCTGGCGTCTCGAAGTTTATGCCAACGATCCGCGTGTTTTCCTCGTACTGGTGATAGAGATCCCTCGCGACAACGGGTCGGGTGGTGCTGCCGTACTAAACGATCGATCGTGACATCTTGGCGCCGAGAGAACGTCTATAGGACGGAGCTCCACATATTGTGCAATCCGTTCCTTGTGCGGTCAGAACCGCTCGGTAAGCCCCGCCCCGTCATTGCGCCTCAGTGCGCCTTTAGTGCTGGGCATGGGGCGTGCCGCAGACCTTGTCAGATGACAAGGTTTCCTCCTAGTGAACTGCTTGGCGGCTATCCAGATCACGCTCGGTGATGACAGCTTTCCGGAATGCCACGGGACAACCAAAGACAATAGTACCAGCCACCTGCATCGGTGACAGCCCTTCCCAGTATACGTTGAGCTTCTCAACTGGACCCAGACCTTGTCAGCTGAAAAGGCTTCGGCATCTGACGCGACGGAGATCATCCGGACGCCAGAGCACGCTCCGCACTACGCGCGTCAGAGGAGTCGCCGGCCGCCTTTCGTGCCAAGTTGCGGCCGCCACCGTGCGTTCCAGGAATCGGATGCCCGCAGAGACGATCGTCGTTGATCATCAACGTCGTCCCGGTGTGACAAACAATAGAACCCGGTTAGACAAGCAAGTGCCCCCTTGTCAGCTGACAAGGTTTCACCATTCGCGATGAAGGACACCGAAGGATAGCGTGTAGTTGTGACTTACCTTGAGGCATCCAGTTGTACGCGGCACGCTTCGCATTAAGCGACACAGCCGTTGACGCTCCTCATCGCACAAAAAAATGAACCATCGCTCGCCTGACGCCCGAACACTTTCGGCAATCGTACCCACGGTTCGCATGGGATGGTGAACCTCCAGATACCCAAGGAACCCGGGGAGGGGAGGCTATTGCACTACTAGCACATCCCGCAGCATTTGACCGCCGCGGCGGCTCGGTAAGGCGCTATGCCCCGACGCGCGGGCGGAACTCAAGATGAGTTTGCACCGAACGATTGCTGCCTGATCACCTTGCCAACTTTCAACATTTGCTCTGGACAAGCGGCGAGGGGCAATGATCGGAGTGGGCGTGCTAGAGCGCGAAGCCATCTCGATATGACGCTTTCAGTCCATCGACGCTGTGACCTTGGACGGGCGGGTTGGATTGCCAGCACAGTGAACTGACAAGGCTTCATTCACCGCACAGCAACGCAGCGGGAGCCTCAGAACGAGTGGGCACAATGTCTCAGTCTTCCGTCGCACACGCCACGATACTCTCGACCGCAATTCATTTGTTAGGTTGAAGCTTGTCCAGGGCCAGGTTGCCGAGCGGGGGTATTAATCCTTGCCAGCTGACAAGGTCCTCTATTGCCGTGGGTGCCGGGAAACCGGATGAGCAGCCGAAAGGACCGACACAGGATCAGAGCGCAGCAGTGCTCTTCAAGAGCTGGATACAGGCACCGAAGACGCCACGGCGCCGAAGCAAGTCGCTAAACCCGGCTGCTCCGTGTGCATCGTTTTTATGGCACATTCTCGAGACCGCGCGATTTCGTAGAGACGCGCCGTTCGGTCTGCGGCAGCCTCTAACCGGACATTTCAGTGGCAAGGCATTCCCCGCCCAACGTTGGATGCCCTTGTTCCTACGTATCCTCTGGACGCACTACATCGCAAACTGGCGAACGCAAGTCTCCCCCAGACCGTGCCCCCAACAGCCATAGCAAAAGCAGCCGCCAAACCTTGTCAGCTGACAAGGATTTCCGCGTTCGACACGAATGAAGTTCCCGCAAGGAGCAGGCGAGTTATTGGCCGATCTAAAGAAGTCCAAACGCATGCACACGTGAGACCGCGCTCCCGCCAGATGGGAAGGGGAGGGAACTTCATTTTGATGACACCCGTGCCATAGAACGCAGCCTTCCGCGCTGACCGCGCAATGATCACGCATGAGCAAGAGGACGAGGGAACTTCTCAGCTGACAACGGTCACGCGATTCCAAGCGGGAAACAACTGCCGGCCGGCCACAATCATCGCCGGCGCTCCCGAAGGCTGGTTCTGCGTCTTAGGTGAAAATGGCCACCGATATGCAAGGTACAGAGGCCATCTCCACGCTGCGAATATGAGTAGCGTGTTGAAATCAAACGAGCGTTTCGGGATAGCACGGAACCAGAAAACCATTGCGGGCCAGGAAGTCTCAGATCGGAAAGCGACCTGCGCTCATTGCTTAACAAGTCCTTAAGATGCCAGCGTCGAGCAACGACAGACACAAAAAGGCGCCATTCTCTCGCGAACCGTCCACGTGCCCGGTACCTCGGCGGGAAGGGAAGGGGAGGGGAGGGGAGG
>UBTY01000057.1 GCA_900468535.1 Hyphomicrobiales bacterium
AAGGTCAAAGCAGCGTCGAAGCCTTCGGTGTGAATCGCATCCATCCTAGCGGTTCCGTCTCGATTGCACATCGAAACGTTTTACGGGATTCATGTTGATTGCACAATCAAAGGGTGTATGTGAATTATACACCCGGAATCATAGAGGCCGGGTCGATTTCTCGAGTTACTGGTGCTGACGATCCGGCCAGAAAGTGGAACACGCTGGCGGGGGGCAGTCGGTCCCGCGTCTCCTTGGACCGCTATGCTGACGCTCCTGCGGCTGCCCTTGCTCACGCCCTCGTGTGGCGCGAATTCCCGCTTTCCGCGCGTATACGCGCGCGCCGCTATGCTGAAAGCTCCGATGCGCTTCTTTGGTTTTCTGATCTTGGCCGCGGTGGAGCGAGGCGCTGGCAACGAGCGATTTCTATTCGTTGCAAATTCGGTTGCTGGTGGTGAGTGCGACTTCAATCAGGGTGAATTTCGACCAAAACGAGATGTCTGTCCTCATCAATAACAGCGTATAATAGCCGATATTACTCGACACAGAATAGCCCCGTAACGACACCATCGTTANNTAACGATGGTGTCGTTACGTTATATAGCGTTATTACATTGGAGTTGCCTATGCCGACGTCACAAACGAGCAAGAATGTGGACGCAAGTGTTCCACTAAATATCCGCATTAAACCCGCAACGCGCAATCTCATCGACCGCGCGGCTGAGCTGCTCGGCAAGACACGGACGGATTTTATGTTGGAGGCCTCCGAACGCCGCGCCGAGGAAGTGCTGCTCGACCGTACGGTCTTCACGGTTAGCCCCGAGGCCTATGCCGAATACCTTGCGCGGCTCGATGAGCCCGCGCAGTCGAATGAGCATCTGAAACGCACAATGTCGACTAAAGCTCCCTGGGATGAGGCGTGACCCTCACTGCCCCTGCTCCTTTGGCCGAACCTCATGAGCTTGTAGAGTTTGATTCCGGCGTTCCAGAGTTGGATGATTGGCTGCGCCGACGAGCGCGAGCCAATCAGGCGGGAGGTGCGTCTCGTACCTTCATGGTCTGCGAGGGAAATCGCGTAGTTGCCTATTATGCTCTCGCCTCCGGTGCGGTGAGGACACCAGAAGCACCAGGCCGCTTCAAGCGAAACATGCCAGATCCAATCCCAGTCGCTGTCCTTGGTCGACTGGCTATCGACCTTTCCTATCAGGGTCGAGGTATTGGTCGGGCGTTGGTGCGTGATGCCGGTCTGCGTCTTCTCAATGCCGCCGAAATCCTAGGTATCCGCGGGGTGCTGGTACATGCCATATCCGATGACGCACGTGCCTTCTACGAAGCTGTTGGATTCCTGCCATCCCCGTCCGACCCGATGATGCTGATGATTGGATTGAAGGATCTCAGCAACGCAATGAGCGCGTAGGCGGTATCCTCCCGCGGGTGCTCAGAACCTGTTTTTCGGGCGTCAGCGATTTCGATATTTGAATGCTAACGGCCCGGCGTACTGCATTCGCCGCTGCACATCCGAGGTTCGCAGCAGTCCGGGCCTTGTGCTGACGCTGCTGCGGCTGCCCTTCCTAACCTCAATCGAGTGTTGCGAATTCCTGCTGCCCGCACGTTGTCGCGACCGCTATGCTGAAGGCTCCAATACGCTTCTTTGTTTTATGAATGATACCTAGGGCGAGACCATCCGAATCCTCGCAAGGATTTTGTATCGTGCGGATCAACCCATCCGGTCAGCCACGATCACCGACGGTCGATCGGTGAGGTGATCTAAGCCGCTAAGTTCAGCCAAAAGGCGAAAAACATGACCTTAGATGCCGGCTTTTCCCAGCGCGGCCCGCAGACGCGTCATTGTTGGGAGAGGCTGTTGAGGCGCCGCGATGCCGCTGGTCCTTTGTCGAATGCGCAAGAAGGTCGCGGGAGTTGACGGATATGGTTCTCGGTGAACGAAATAGCTTCGTAAGCACTCAAGATGGTTTCCATCACCTCCGCATAGCCGGCAACCTCTTGCTCGTCGCGTGTCGTGATTCCAGGCGAATGTTTGCCAGCAGCTTTTCGACCTCTCTGTCAGTGAGGCGTGCCCCGTTGGGGAGGAACTGAGGCTCTCGATCGTGGCAACACACCGGAGGCTGGACAACCGCTCAGGCGCGATCCGACCGATCGCCCCCTCCAAGCACCTTTGAACCCGCGGACAATCTCTCAGTTAGCCGCGAGCTAAATGAGACGCGTATTCCGCCCCTTTTAAGCGAGCGGTCCCAGACATTCCGTCGAACTTGATTGCGCCTTCTGGAACTGCACATTGGATGTTCGATCGCGCCCTTGTCGGCTTGTCGGACGATCTCGAGGTTCTGATTTCTCGTCACGCAAAACGACCGCGATAGCATCCAACGTCTCATGAACAAGACCGGGCGAGCCATCGTGCCGGTTGGTATTCACGAACGCCCGCATAGACATGCCTGGAAGCCCAGCACTTGCGGTAGATGACTTCTCCCCTGCAGCTGCCACTAAACTGCAGGGTCGGTCGTTCAAATCCCCTCAAGAGTATAAGAAAGGCTAATCCACTAGGCCGTCCAACTACCGACCAACTTCGGCCATCCGCCGCCAAGGAGGAGTGCGGCGAGGTCGTCGACAGCGAACGCCTCTCGATACCGTCCAGCTCCATCAATCTCGACATGAAGCGGACAGACAGGGGCTTCCAGATCCGAAGTGGTCATCCCGCAATACCTCTCGCTGTAACAAGCGATTAACATGGGAGCTGATTTGCAGGCGTCGAGTCGGTTTCTCGGAAGTTCCGCACCCTAACGAGTTAATTCGGACACAACCAGGATGACGTGCTAAGCTGGTTCATCGCCTGCCACTTTTCAGGGCGCGGGCGCCGGGAGCCTTGGGCACTCTCGCCCCAGGAGGAGGTTCCGGCCATGGATGGCAGCGGCTCCGCACGCTTCAGCAGCAATCGTATTCTCAACGTCCTTTCAGAAGAGGACTTCGCATCGATCAGTTCGTCCCTTGAAGAGGTTGAGATACCTCAGGGATTCGTCATGGCCCGCGCCGAGGGCTTGATCGACTACGTTTATTTCCCATCGTCCGGCTTCGGTTCGGTCATGGTGGTCGGCGAAGATGGCAAACGGGCGGAAGTGGGCATGTTCGGACGCGAAGGAATCACGCCGCTGGCTGCCGGAGTCGGCGACGACCGGAGCATTTACGAAATCGTCATGCAAGCGCACGGGGGGGGTCACCGCGTACCTATCAGGACGTTCTCTAAGGCCGTAGACGCTCGACCGGCCTTTGCAGCGATTCTCGCTCGGTTCTCACACGCGTATTTGCGGCGCAGGTCGCGTACACCGCCCTCTCGAATGCTACGGACCACGTCGACCGCCGGCTCGCCCGTTGGATCTTGATGAGCCACGATCGGATCGAAGGCGACATCATCCGTATCACACACGACTATATCGCGGTGATGCTTGCCGTCCGGCGTCCAGGCGTAACGACGAGCCTCCACGTGCCGGAGGGACTGCACCTGATCAAGTCGAAACGCGGGGCCATCACGGTCAGGGTCCGTTCCGGACTCGAAGAATATGCGGCCAATCTTACGGGCGGCCCGAACAGGAATACGAGCGGACCGTTGCCAGAAACACGACGCAATCCTTACCCGCGAAAAGATGATTTCTACACCCAGGCGACAGGTTGTTCGGCCCGCAAGGGCCTAGTATCCCGCGTTCGCCTTCGGCTAGCTCGGCCATCTGCGAAACTGCTCCATGAATTCAGTGATATTATACGGCTTGCTATAGAAGGCGCACCCGGCCGTCAGATCGCCTACATCGGAGGCGTCTCATGCCCGAGACGACGGCGATCTCGAGGGCTGGCCAGGGCTCGCGAGTAGTGGCGGCCAGACGCAGGCCGTGCTTCGTCGGCGCTGACTGCTTCGAGACTTTTCAAGGCGGCGTCCTGGGCAACGTCGACCGCAATCATTTGCATGAGAGCTTCGTCTTCAACAGTCAAGATAAAATTACGCATCACGCCTCGTGCCCACCGTAGCGCCATTAACTGCGCCGGCCTGCTCCGGTTCCCTCAGGTCGAAACCTATTTCGAAGCATAAGCCTTCGGGACGGAAATGAGACTTACTGGTTGCATGTGCCTTCGACGGAAACGCGCGTTCAATGAGGACGCTGCCGAATCCCTTCCTCGTGGGCGCCGCCACCGGCGGGCCTCCCGCCTCCCGCCAGCAGAGGTCGATGCGGCCCTCTTTCTCGGTCCAGTCGATGGCGATGGTTCCTTGTTCGACGTGAAGGCTTCCATACTTCGTCGCGTTCGTCGCCAGCTCGTGCAGAACAAGAGACAGCGGCAGGGCGAGATCGGGCGGAAGCGGAACGTCCGGCCCCGAGACCGCAATACGGCTCGCCTCCGACAGGTGCGCACGCAGGGCGGCGGAAACGACGTCTCTAATCGAGGACGCCGCACCTTCCTTCGACAGGAGGAGATCGTAGGTTCCTGCGAGGGCCGTAAGACGTTCCGAGAAGGATTGATGTCGCTCCGGATCGGCTCGCCCGAACGTCTGCCGGGCCATAGCCTGCACGAGGGCGAAGCCGTTCTTGACCCGATGGGCAAGCTCCCGGACGAGAAGCGTCCTCTCCTCGACGGCAGCTTCGTTCTCAAGCCGCCTAAAGTCCAGTTCGTCGAGCAGGCCGTCAAGTGTGGCGCCGACCGCGTGCAACTCGTCCGTGGCTTTCATCCTCGTGCGTGCGTCGCTCTCTCCTGATTTCCAGCGCTCCATGACGTCGGCGATGCGCGATATCGGTGCAAGGAGGAAATGGTCGCCGATGAAGACGGCGAGTATGAGCGAAACAATCGCCCCGGCGGCGATGGCGATCGTGTTGGCGATCGTCGACCTGTTGATCGGTGCGAATGCCTCAGCGATTGAGAAGCCGGCGCTGACGTAGATCGGGCTGCCCGGCTCCGAAATCGGACGGTAGCCCAGCAGTCGTTCGGTCCCGTCCTGGCTTCTGACCTCGATGACGCCCGGCCGGTCGGCATGGACCAGCCTCTGGTACTCGTCTGGAATAACTGTCCCGACGAACTGCTCCGGCAGTGGTACGCGGGCGAGGATCGTCCCGTCGCCGTCGGCGAGCGTGACCGCGTTCCCTGGCGCCACGCCGCGTTCCGTGATCCGGTTCTGAAGCCAATCGAGCCTTATGCCGCTGACGACGACGGCTGCGACCGCGTCGTCCTCGACAAGCGGCATCGCCATCGGCAGCACGGCGGCGCCTGTGATGCGGCTCTTCGTGTACTTTCCAACGACGAAGTCCTTCGTGTCGACAGCCCTCCTAAAGTAGTCCCGGTCCCCAAACGCGGCATCGGCAGGTATTGCGACGCTACCGCAGACTGGACTACCGTTAGGCCGTAGCACGAAGATCGTGCCGACATTCGGGACGCTTTCCGCAAGCGACGTCAGGGCGTCGTTGCAGTTCGTTCCGTCGAGATGCCGGACAGATGGCATCGAGGTTACAGCCACCATCATAGAGCGCACGCCTTCGACGATGCGGTCTACTTCGGAAGATGCTTGGCGCGCTGCCTGAGCTGCCTGTGCCGTGACTTCCGCCGTGCGCTCCCGGCGCGTCACCACTTCGTTGTAGGCGAGGATCGCGACGACGGGCCCAAGCGCCGCCACGGCGACGGCTACCAGTTTCAGTCTCATACCACCTCCCTCAACGCCAGAACTGTTTTAAGCACGGCCCCGCAGCGGATAAAAGCAGCGAAAATGGCGCTTCTCAAGATCATGATGACGTCTGTTCATCAGCGTAAGCTTTCCTCATTTCTACTGCGATGTCACAGGGAGGCAAGAATTGGGCGACGTTTCCGTCACCCTGGACTTAGGTCCGGGTGGACGGACTTCCTCCGGCTCTGGTGCGAAGTTGCGGCGCACACCACTTTCCCAGCCAGGAAAAATGCATCGGAAAACTCTCCCGAAAACTGGTCCAGTTTGAGGGTTCAGGTGATGAGGTGAAGTGCTTCCGGAACGCGCGCTTTGTTGTCGGGGATGCCATGGCTGGAAAATTCCCAAGCCTCACAAACTTCATCAATGTGAAGAAGTTCCTGACGTCTCTGGACTGCCTGGGTCGCGCTGTTGAGGGCCGGCATTGGCGATTGCGGCCAAGAAGGGAAGCTGTCTGCCCCGCCGCAGCCATGGATCGGCGGGAAAAAATCGATCTTCTTTGGGCCGCTCACCATGCAGGGGCATTTGTGAGATGGCCTGAGACGGTCGAGATAAACGCCCGAAGACGTTGAAGACGTCGCAGGTCCCGGTGATACCCCATCCAGATGTCTCGCGCCGGCGGGGGCTTAGGCAGTTCCAGTCTGCGGATACCCGGGATCTGATTGCCCACTGCGCAGGGCAGGACGGCGATCCCAACACCCTGCCTGCACATTCGCCCCTGGACGTTGCGATTGTTCGAGCGAAGGACGGGTCTCGCGTTCGGAAAACTCTCGGCGAGCCAGGCTATGTCGGGGAACTGCCCGGTAGAAGTGTCGTGGGTGATCAGCCGGAAACCAGTGCCATCGCCATATTTAGGGTCATGCGACTCCTCGGCGATGTATACGCCGTATTCGAGCCTGAAGAGCCGCCGTTGGATGACATCGGCAGTGTCGAACGGAACGATGCGAAAGGCAACGTCGGCCTCCCTTTGGGCGAGGTTGAACAGGCGGGTGCCGGTCAGGATCTCGACGTCTACATTAGGGTAGGCTTTGGCGAAATCTGCCAGGATGGGAGGCAGGACATAGGCCCCGAACCAGTCTGCTGATGAGATGCGCAGATTACCTTTGAGATTTTGCTCCTGCCCGGCGAGCCGGCGCTCCATGGCCAGCGCGCCTTCTTCCATCTGCTCTGCCAGAGTGATGATCCCATGGCCCTCTTCGGTAAGCACGAGACCGTCCGCGGTTCGCTGGAAGAGCGTGTGGCCGATCGCCTCCTCAAGGGCACGCAGCCTTCTGCCGACGGTCGGATGGCTTGTATGAAGAGCACGCGCAGCGCCGCCAAGCGTACCGGATCGCGCAATCGCAAGGAAGATTTTTACGTCACTCCATTCCACGGCTAATCCCTTACAAAAATGAAAATGGAAAATACAAAACTGTCACTTCAAGTACAAATCTAAACATCTAGATTCAAGTCACACTTCGAAAACAGGCGGAGAAACGTCATGAAAACCTGGTTCATTACAGGCTGCTCGAGCGGCTTTGGACAACGGCTTGCGCTCGCTGCGGCACAGCGCGGCGATCGGGTCATTGCAACGGCCCGCAACGTCAACTCGATCGAAGAAATGGCTCGGCCATTCGAGGGGCGCATGATCACCTTGCCTCTCGACGTGACGGATGCGGAGGCGGCCAGTGCCGCGGTCGCAAAGGCCGTCGAGATATTTGGGGGTTTTGACGTGCTGGTGAACAATGCCGGCTTCGGACTGTTTGGCGCGCTCGAGGAAGGCACGCCCGAAGAATATCGACCGATGTTCGAGGTGAACGTTTTCGGTCTTATCGAAACCACCAGAGCAGCGCTGCCGACCTTGCGACGGTCGGGCGGAACGATCGTCAATATGTCCTCCGGCGCAGGGATCGCCGGCAGCGGCGGCGCAGCCTATTACAATGCCGCCAAGTTTGCGGTTGAAGGGATCTCCGAGGCGCTCTCCGGCGAGCTCAAGCCGTTCGGCATCCGCATGCTGATCGTCGAGCCTGGGCCATTTCGCACCGATTTCCTCGGCCGATCGATCACGATGGCGGCCAAGGAGATGCCGGAATACTCTGGGAGTTCGCGCAGGCACTATCGCGAGACCTACGACGGCAATCAGGCGGGCGATCCCGATAAGGCGATCGCGGTGATCCTGCAGACAGTCGATGCGGATGACGCTCCGCTTCATCTGCCGCTCGGTCCCGCTGCGCATTCGATCGCTGAGCGGAAGTTGGCTTCGTTTCGCCGAGATATCGACACCTGGCGCGACATCTCGATCGCGACCGATTTCGATCAGCTCGCCGCGAAGTCTGTTTGAACGTCACGTCGATTGGAAAAGTCATCATGATCGCAACCTTGGAAGGTTTTACCCAGCAACTGGTGCCAGTGAATGGCATCAAGATCAATGCCGTCATGGGGGGATCCGGGCCGCCGGTCCTTCTGCTCCACGGTTGGCCGGAAACCTGGTGGGAATGGCACCACGTCATGCCGGTGCTGAACAAGCAGTTCAGCGTGGTGGCGATCGATCTGCGCGGTGCAGGATTTTCCGACTGCCCGCTTGGCGGCTACGACAAGGCGACGATGGCGCGTGACGCGAACGAGGTAATGCTTGCCCTTGGGCATAAGCGCTATGCCGTGTGTGGCCATGACATCGGCGGAATGGTCGCATTGCCCCAGGCCGCTATCTATCGAGATGCGGTTACTCACCTTGCTGTCCTGGATGTTCCGCTTCCTGGCTGGAGCCAGTGGGAGGCGACGACGGCAAAGATCTGGCACTTCGCGTTCCATGCTAATCGGGATCTGCCGGAACGCCTGATTTCTGGCCGCGAATATGACTATGTTTCGGCCTTTATGGCCGAGCGGTTTTACGATCACAGCACCTTTAATCCTGAAGACCTCGAGATCTACGCGGAAGCAATGGCACTTCCTGGTCGCACGCGCGGTGGCATGGAATGGTACCGCACACTGACCGCCGACCATGCGGCCGCGCTCGAGTACAAGAAGCGACCGCTTGAGATACCCGTTTTAGGTCTCGGCGGGGAGCAGCGTTTCGGTGCTCATATGGTCCCGATGCTCAAGGAGTTCGCCACAGATGTTACGGGCGGCTCGATTGCCCGTTGCAGTCACTATGTGGCGGACGAGCGCCCGGACGAAGTGGCCGCTGCTCTCACCGATTTCCTCAAGGCCAAGTGAACTCTGCGATCCAGGCAGATTGAGCCCGATCGCGTCCATCCAATTCAACAAGAAAGGAAAAGTGTCATGAGTGCATCTGTCATTCGCGGCGTCAACCATATCGGCATCACGGTGCCCGACATCGAAGCGGCAAAATCGTTCCTTGTGGAAGCCTTTGGCGGCCAGGTGATCTACCAATCGTTCGGGCCGCAGGATCCAGCCAGGCAGGGACCTGAGTTCGAGCTGGCCACTGGCGCTTACCCTGGAACGATCGTGCGTGCGCAGGCGATGGTCAAGATCGGAACCGGGCCTGACATCGAGCTGTTTGAAATGCACGGGCCCAAGCAAGCACAACCGGTCGCACCAAGCGACTTCGGCATTACGCATTTCGGTGTCTATACCCACGACATCGACGCGTCGGTAGAGCGCTTTGAGAAGGCTGGCGGAACAGCCCTTACGGCGCCACGCGCTATCCCCTATGCAACCGAAAAAGGTCCTGGAAACAAGGTCTGCTATTGCCGCACGCCGTGGGGCTCGATGATTGAGTTTATCACCACGCCTGATCGCATGGCCTATCATGATCAGACGGATCTGCGCAGGTGGCAGGACGAGGATTGAGCGTGAGCTTTGATACCTCGTTATCCCGCCGCAGCCTCCTCTCGCTTTCGGCGATCGCCGCGGCCTCGGCCTTGGAAGGGTGGGCCTCCACGGCTGGCACAGGCTGGATGGTGCGGCGTCAGTTGACGCCTCTCATACCCCCTCGCTTCCTCTATCTGCTTCAGCCGGGAGGAACCTGAATGCGCTATCGGGTCGGCATTGGGCGCGACGGTTTGCTGGCAAGACAACGGCGTCATTCAGTGGCGTCAGAAATGGCCGCATTGGAAGTCGCCGAACCCCCTAAGGATATTAAGCCCTCGAAGGATGGGTTCCTTCTTATCGACCGGGCACGGTTTACGGCGGATTTCGGGGCAGATCTGCCCAAGGATCAAGCCGAGTTAATGGCCCGGTCTCAAATGCCGATGGCCGTCGTCGCCACCGATGCGGAAGTTTGGGCCGCAGCTTGGCACGAAAACCCCAGCTACGCAATTGTAGCAAAGGACGATAAATCCCGGCTTGGAGCGCTGGATGCATAGGAGTGCCGGTTCAGCGGAGAGGGCAGCCACGCTGCTGCCAAATAGCGGTGAGATGCATTCTGCAAAAGGCACTGTCTCGATGAGCTTGGTAGCTGCGTCACGTCCCGGGATGTGACCCAGCTATTGTGAGACGCGCACATGCGCCCGGGAAAGAGCCGTGTCGGCGGGCGAAGCGATGGGCTGTCCGACATCGGTGGCCCTTTGCACTCTTTCATCCAGCAGTACTTAAAAATTCGCGACGCATGTATCGGTGCCGCTAGCAACCAGCAAAGATTGCGAGGACCACTATGGATCGAGAGATCATTATACCCGAAGACATGCAGGAGATCGTCAGCCAAGCAGGCTATGCTCCCGCGGTTAAAGTAGGGGACACAATTTACGTCGTCGGACAAGTCGGGCGGACAAAGGAGCTCAAGATTATTCACGATCCTGTAGAGCAATTCAGAGCTATATGGGACAATTTACGGATTGTCCTCGAAGCCGCCCATTGCACGTTCGATGACATCGTGGAAATGACAAGCTATCACGTCGAAATGTCCAAGCACATGGATGTGTTTCGGACTGTCAAAAACGAGGTGTTTCCCAAGGGAACCTATGCGTGGACCCGGATAGGTGTTTCTGAGCTCGCGCACGAGGGACTCCTCGCTGAGGTGAAATGTGTGGCCGTAAAGCGATGATGGAACCTATGTGTCGCGACCGCACCTCTCCAGCTGAGCATAAAAGTGACAACAGCTTAGTGTATCGGTGCGATGGACATAGGTTCGGTTCTCTTCAAGAGTAACTCTACTTTGCCGGGCCGACCAGGCTGAGCTTTCTCAACACTTCTCGCGGTGCGGGCATGCGCCAGACGGTCTGGAAACATTCCACCACATTGCGCGCGGTGACGGCCAGGCCGGGCAGCGCGACCCAGGCAGGGGCCAGTCGGCCGAGAAGAGCGGTCACGACGATGCAGGCGGCAGTTTCGCCCTGACGGAAGGGTTGCTGGGCGGCGATGGCAACCAGCGGTTCGCTGGCGGCGAGGCCGATGGCAGCCTCGTGGCCGAGATCCACCGTCGCCATGGAAATCCTGCGCCCCATTGTTTCAAGAACCTGGGCGGCGGTCATCGCCGGCGTGTCCCAAACGACAAAGAGGCCGGCAATTCCCGGATGGGTTTCGGCGAGACTTCGCGTGGTCTTTGCGACGTCCGACAGGGCAGGAAACCGCTGAACACGCACCGTCACGTCCGCACGGTTGATCTGCATCCATTTCACGAAGGCAATTTCGCGTTCGTTGGTTGCAAAGAAATCGGCGTCATAACCGAGCACGCCGACGTCAGCGCCTTCCAGCAGGTATGGCGACAAGCCTTCCGCCGCGATCTTCCCTAGCCCAAAGTTGTCCGCCGAAACGAGCGAGATATAATCCTTGCCGGGAAGAAGGCCGGTCGGGACGTTGTCGAGCAGGACGAGATTTATGCCGGCCGCCGCCACCCTCGCATGCGCTGCCGCGACTTTGGAATTGGCGACGGGCAGTGATATGATGGCGTCCGGGGCCTCGCCGATCAGCCGATCCAGCGCCTTTATTTGAACCTCAGGCGTGAAGGCGCAATCGACGACGTCGATGACCGCCACCCCGCATTGGCCGAGCATGCCGACGATGCCGGAAAGCTGCTGCTTGGCCCAGTCGCTCTCAAGCGTGTGCAAAACGATGGCGACGCGGAAGCCGCTTGCCCGTGCGCGCGTCATGTCTTCCGGCAGAAGCAACACGCGTTCGGGTGCCGATGCCCGCTCTCCGTGAGGGCCAAGACCAGTGATCGTCATTCCATCCTCCTCACACGTCCGGCGGTCGGACGATGTCTCCCTCACTGACCTTCCGCCGGGCAATCTCGTTTTTCATACGCTGGAAAAGCGGATGCGCCTGCGGCTGTCCCGCCATGATCCACTCTCGCAACATCGGTGCTGCAAACAGCCCTTCAGTTGCGACGATCGCTGCGCCGACAAGTCCGGACGAACTTCCCATCTGGGAGCGGATGATCTGCAGATCGCGGCTGACCAGTGGATGGCAGGCGCCGTAAATTGCCTCCCGCGCGGAGGCGAGAAAAATGTCGTTGGTTTGAGCGATCGAGCCGGAAAGCACGATAAGCGCCGGATTCAGCATGTTGGCGAGAGTGGCGACCACCTGGCCGATCAGCCTGCCGCTCTGGGACAAAATCTCGATTGCAGCCGCATCGCCCATCTGGGCGGCCTGGGCAACTTCCAGTGCGGTGATGTCGCCCCCCCGCCGCGCAAGCTCGGCGAGCACAGGGCTTGTTCCACTTTCCGCGGCAAGCCTACCGTCCTGGGCTATATGATCCGCTCCTGCCATGGCCTCGAGCGTACCGCTCCTGTCGCCCACGGTTACCGGTACGGAGCCGATGAGGCCGACTGTACCCTGGGCGCCACGAAACAGCATCCCGTCACTTGCCAGCCCGGCGCCAATGCGTTTGCCGACCTTGACCAATAGCATCGTGCCTCTGTTGCGTCCGGCGCCGGCGTGGAGTTCGCCCATCGTCATCGTTTCGACGCTGGAGCGAAGCCAGACCGGGGCATCGAAGGCAGCGACCAGCGTCTCGACCAGCGGAAAGCTTTCCCAACCCGGCAGTACACCTGGCGTAGCACGCTGGAAAAGCGCTTCGCCGCCGTCGGACACCGCGCCGGGAACGGAAATAGAAATGCCGAAGAGTTGCGGATTTGAGTGCCGTTCGAGAATCCAGCGAAAGAGCGTCACCAGACGTTCGGCAAGGGCCGAGACCGGCTGGGCGAGCTCGGTCGCTTCGTGATGTTCCATCAGTAGGGAGCCGGCAAGATCAGCAATGCCGACGCCTATCGCGGTCTGGTCGAGGGTTGCGACGAGAATACGGCCCCGATCCGCAGAAAAGCGTACGAGGCGCGGCGCGCGCCCGCCGGTGGCCGTGCCGAGCTCGCTTTCATCGATAAGGCCGAGTTCCCCCAGCGTTCCGAGCCGGTCTGCAACGATTGCGCGTCCAAGCTCGCTGTGCCGCTCGATCTCCTGGCGGGTGGCGGCTTGCTCGGTGCGCACGAGGTTGAGGATATCGACGAGGCTGGGGGCAGCGGTTTCGGAGACGCGCGGACGGCCTTTGCGGCGGGAAGCCCCATCAACGTCCTTGGTTGCCGTTGTCGGCATGGTTCGTCCTTTCCAGCGACTTCGCCCGTAGTTCCTAGATACGGCCGCTTGTTTCGCCTGGCAACAATGAACTTTTGTATTAAATCTGCAAAAGTTGCTGAGGTTGTGCATTTAAATAATTGACATGCGCTTTTTATGGACGTAATACGGCCTCCACATACGACGGTCACTGGGAGGAGGCGCCGATGTCGAACTTCAAGCTCGCTTATCATGCGAACTGCTGGGGCAATCTTGGCGGGGATGCGGTCGGCGTAACGTCGGTCACCAATCTCGCTTACCGGACCTTCGGCGACATGCGTCGTGCCTTCGCCGATATCGCTGCCGCAGGTTACGAGGGTGTCGAACTCTTCGACGGCAACCTCTTCGATTTCAGCATCGAAGAGATGCGTGCATTGCTCGCCGATAACGGGCTGACGCTTGTGGCTACCTACGCCGGCGGCAACTTCATCTTCGATGACATTCTGCCAGAGGAACTGGCCCGCATCGTCCGTACGGCGGATCGCGCCGCCGAACTCGGCGCGCCGCATCTGGTCGTCGGCGGCGGGGCGAAGCGCTTCGATGGTATTCGCGAGGCCGACTTTCACAAGCTCGCCGCCGCCCTCGATCGCGTGAAGGAAGCCGCTGAGGCGCGCGGCCTTACTGCCCACTATCACCCGCATCTCTCGACGATCGTCGAAGGTCCAGCGGACGTGCGCAAGATCTTCGGGCTCACTGGCATCGACTTCTGCCCGGACACGGCCCATCTGGCGGCTGCCGGCGGCGATCCCGCCGCTCTCATTCGGGAGCATGCAGCCCGCATTTCCTACGTGCATCTCAAGGGTTTCCAAAAGGTGCCCTTTGCCTTCACGCCCATAGACCGTGGCGACATCCCGACGGACGGGATTGTCGCGGCTCTTCAGGAGACCGGTTTTGCCGGCTGGGTTTGTACGGAACTCGATTCATGGCCTGATCCGCTTGAGGGAGCGAAAGCGAGCATGGCCTATCTCAAATCGGCCTGACGGCCGCGACCGGGGCGAAGCCCCACATTCGGGAGGAGAAAGTGATGATAAAGAGACGATTCCTTCTGGGCACAGCCGCTATGGTGGCGCTTGCTCTTTCTTATGCCGCACCGGCCTCTGCCGATCCGGATACCGCGCTGGCGGAGCTTCAGAAGACGGTTCTCTCCAAAGGGCCCTCAGGTGAATCCTCATCCCCGGCCTCGGACGTCAAGCTGACCGATGAGGAACTGGCCAAGATCAAGGCCATGAACGCGACGGCCGCCATTGTCATGCACTATGGCGGTAACGACTGGTCGCGCGCTCAAATCAACGGCCTGGAGACACAGTTCGCCTCCATGGGCATAAAGGTTCTTGCGGTGACGGACGCCGGTTTCAAGCCGGAAAAGCAGGTATCCGACATCGAGACCATCATGGCGCAGAAGCCGAGCATCATCGTCTCGATCCCGACGGATCCGACGGCGACCGCAACGGCCTACAAGGCGGCTGCGGAGGCAGGCACGAAGCTCGTTTTCATGGATAACGTGCCGGCCGGTTTTGTCGCGGGCAAGGATTACGTGTCCGTGGTGTCGGCCGACAACTACGGCAACGGCGTCGCCGCGGCTCATCTGATGGCGAAGGCGCTGAACGGCGAAGGCGATATCGGACTGGTCTTTCATGCCGCAGACTTCTTCGTCACCAAGCAGCGCTACGATGGCTTCAAGGCGACCATCGCGTCGGACTATCCGAAAATCAAGATCGTGGCCGAGCAAGGTATTGGCGGTCCGGACTTCTCGGGTGACGCGGAAAAGGCGGCATCCGCCATTCTGACCTCGAACCCCAACGTCAAGGGCATCTGGGCGGTCTGGGATGTGCCGGCCGAAGGTGTGATCTCGGCAGCGCGCGTCGCAGGTCGTGATGATCTCGTCATTACCACGATCGATCTCGGCGAAAACGTTGCGATCTCGATGGCCCAGGGCGGTTTCGTCAAGGGGCTCGGTGCCCAGCGGCCTTATGACGCCGGTGTGGTCGAAGCCAAGCTTGCCGCTTATGCGCTGCTTGGCAAGCAGGCGCCTGCCTTCGTGGCGCTGCCGGCCCTGCCGGTGACGCGCGAAACCCTGCTCGACGGCTGGAAGGCTGTTTATTCGGCCGAGGCCACTGACAACATCAAGTCAAGCCTCGGACAGTGAGTAATGAGGTGCGGGACAACGAGCGTTTCCCGCGCCTCATGACATGATCCGGCCCTGGCCGGAAGATGGAACGCGGCTCGCTAGCCGACCCCCTTTCAGGAGAAAACCGATGACCAAAGTGATGAACGTCGCCATGATTGGCGGCGGCTTCATGGGTAAGGCCCATGCCATGGCCTACGCCTCTATGCCGATGTTCTTCTGGCCCGCTCCGGCCATTCCCCACCGCAAGGTCGTCGTCGATATAACCGACGGGATGGCGCAGGAGGCACGCCTTCGCTACGGCTTCGAAGAAGCGTCCTCGGACTGGCGCGCAGTCGTTAACCGCCCGGATATCGATGTCGTCGATATCTGCACGCCAAACAATGTACATGCCGAGATCGCAATTGAGGCTGCAAGAGCCGGAAAGCATATCATCTGCGAAAAGCCATTGGCCCGTACCGTCGAGGAGGCAAGGGCGATGCATGATGCGGTGAAGGCCGCGGGCGTCATCCATATGGTCGCCTTCAACTATCGCCGGACCCCGGCGGTGGCGCTTGCCAAAAAGTATATCGAGGAGGGCCGGATCGGCCGTATTCTCAATTTCCGCGGTACGTATCTGCAGGACTGGTCGGCCGATCCGGATTCACCGCTTTCCTGGCGCTTCCAGAAGAAGATTGCCGGCTCCGGCACGGTCGGTGACATCGCCACCCATGTCGTCGATCTCGCTCATTATCTCGTCGGCCCAATCGCCGAAGTGAATGCGATCACCACCACCTACAACAAGACGCGGCCGCTGCAGCAAGGCGGTGTCGACAAGCTCGGTGCGGCGGAGAAGGCGACCGACGTCGAACGCGGCGAGGTGGATGTCGACGACGAGGTCATCTCGATGCTGAGGTTCGAGGGCGGCGCCATCGGCAGTCTCGAAGCGACCCGCAATGCCTACGGCCGCAACAACTTCATCACGCTGGAAATCCACGGAACCAAGGGCTCGATCCACTTCAACTACGAGCGCCGCGACGAGCTTCAGGTGATGTTTGCCGACGACCCGGCGGATGCCCGCGGCTTCCGCACCGTCTATACCGGCCCGGCGCATCCCTATGGCAATGGTCTCTGGCCGATCCCCGGTCTCGGTATAGGCTATTCGGAAACGAAGATCGTCGAGTGCTATGATTTCTTCTCGGCCATCGCAAAGAACCGGCAGCCGAGCCCGAACTTCGAGGACGGTTGGTTGACGGAACTCGTCGCCGACGCCCTCATCCGTTCCGGCGAGACCGGTCTGTGGGAGAAGGTGGGATGAGTGCGAGCGCCGCTGCCGTCCGCATGACCGGCATATCCAAGACCTTTGGGGGAGTGCGAGCGCTTGACGACGTTTCCCTCGAGGTCGTGCCGGGCGAGGTGCATGCGTTGCTGGGTGGCAACGGCGCCGGCAAATCGACGATCCTCAAGGTGCTGAACGGGGTGCATCGCCCCGACAACGGCGCCATCGAGGTCGGTGGCGTGCCCTTGACGACGCATACGCCGGAGGCCTCGCGCGCCGCCGGAATTGCCATGAACTACCAGGAAATGAGCCTTGTCCCGACGCTGACGGTTGCCCAGAACATCTTCCTGACGCGCGAATATCGCGTCGGAACGGGGCTTATCGACGACCGTGAGGCTGAGCAACGCGCCGCGGACCTTTTCGCACTGCTCGACGTCTTCGTCGATCCAAAGGCGGTGGTCGGCGATCTTGGTGCCGGCCAGAAACAGTTGACGGAAATCGCCAAGGCAATCTCGCAGGACGCCAAGGTTCTGGTGCTTGACGAACCGTCGACAGCGCTCGCCGTTTCCGATGTCGAGCGGCTCTTCGTCTTCCTGCGCAAGCTGAAGGGAAAGGGGGTGGCGATCATCTATGTCAGCCACCGCATGGACGAGATTGCCCGCATCGCCGACCGCGCAACGATCCTGCGCGACGGTCGCCACGTCATCACCGCGCCGCTCAGCGAATTGCCGATCGATACGATGATCGAGCATATCGTCGGTCGGCGCTCGAAGGGGCTGTCGGACGTCGAGCGCGGCGCGGCCGTGCGGGGCGAAGTCCTGCTGGAACTGAAGAATGTCAGCGGCCGCCACAAGCCGGAGAACATTTCCCTGTCGCTGCATCGCGGCGAAGTGCTGGGGCTCGCCGGCCTTCTCGGTTCCGGCCGCTCGTCGCTGGCGCGGGTGATTGCCGGCATCGACCCGGTCGTCAAGGGCGAAATCCGCATCAAGGGCCGCGCGGTGGCGATCCGCAAGCCGGGCGATGCGATTGCCGAGGGTGTGGCGCTCGTGCCGGAAGCACGCGCGACCCAGGGCATCATCCCAGCCCATTCGGTAGCCTCCAACATGATCCTCGCCGTAATCGACCGGCTTTCCGCAGGCGGGTTCGTCGATAACAAAGCCGCAAAGGAGCTGACCGACGCACAGATTGAACACCTGCGCGTGAAGACGGCGAGCCGCGAGCAGGCGGTCTCGACGCTTTCGGGCGGCAACCAGCAGAAGGTGGTCATCGGCAAATGGCTCGCCACCAACCCCGACATTCTCATTCTCGACGAGCCGACCGCAGGCATCGATATCGGTTCGAAGTCCGAAATTATCCGTCTCGTCCGCGAACTCGCAGCCGCCGGCAAGGGCATCATCATGATCTCGTCGGAACTCTCCGAGCTTTTGACCGGCTGCGACCGCATTCTCGTCATGTCGGAGGGGCGCTTGCACCAGGATCTTCCGCGCGAGGCGCTGGAAGATCCGTCCGTGCCCGCCGACGACCTCGCTCACCGTCTTCAGGCCGCCGAACAGCGGCTCCAGATTGAAATCCAGAAGGCCCTTGCGGTTCAGGAGATATCCCATGGCTAACGCCTTCTTCGCCAACTGGCGCCAGAACATCATCTATATCGGCTTCGTGGTTATTTTCATCGTTTTTGCGGTGACGCTGGCCGACGAAGGCTTTCTAAACCCCAACAATCTGCTGAACATCGTGCGGCAGACGGCGATGATCGCCGTCATGGCGATTGCCATGACCTTCGTGCTTTCGGCCGGAGAGATTGATCTCTCGGTCGGCGCTGTCGCAGGCCTCTCGACCGTCACCGTCGCGATGGCGATCGCAGCCGGTGGACCGCTCGTCGGCGTCGGCGCAGGCATTGCCACGGGACTTGCGGTCGGCGTTTTTAACGGCTGGCTCACCACGCGTATTGGCATCCCGTCGTTTCTCACCACGCTCGCCATGATGGGCATTGCCAAGGGCGTCGCCATGTGGATATCGGCGACGGCCGCCGTGCCGATCCTGTCACCGGGTTATTCCTGGCTTTTCGGTGGCGGCAATCTCGGGCCTGTGCCTGTGCTGCTTCTCTGGATGGCGGTCCTAGGCGGTATCGGCCATATCGCGCTACGTCGTTCGGGCTTCGGCCGTCGGGTGCTGGCGACCGGCGGCGGCGAGACGGCGGCGCGTTATTCCGGCATCAACACCAAGGCGATCAAGTTCAAGGTGCTGGCCCTGTCTTCCTCGGCGGCCGCACTTGCCGGCATGCTATACGCGGGGCGTCTGCAATCCGGCCGCTTTCAGCTAGGCGAGGGCGACGAGCTTTCGGTCATCGCGGCGGCTGTGCTCGGCGGCACGAGCCTCTTCGGCGGCAAGGGAACCGTTATCGGCACCATTGTCGGCGCGCTGATGATCGGTCTCATCAACAATGGTCTTATCCTCATGGGCCTTGAATTCAGCCAGCAGCTGATCGCCCGCGGCGGCATCATCATTCTCGCCGTTGCTCTCAGCCAAAAGCGGAGCTGATGCGATGATCATCTCTCTGATTGCAACGCCGACCGCCCGGAAAAGTGGGAGGAAGTTTTCCGCCTTCTCGTCGATCAGGCCGGACTGACCCGGGCCGAACACAGCTCGATGTTACCCAACCAAGTGCATGGCTGAGGTGGTAGCGGATGATCGAGGATGGGGCTTCAGTTTCTGACCTTTTGGGAGGGGCTATCGCAGCAGTCCATCGACGTCGAACTCGTCCCAGCCAAGCAGCTTGCTGGCCGCGTCATCAATCTTGCTCTCTACGGTCTTTGGCTTCTTCGCCGCCTTCTTGAGCGAACGGGTAAGCTTCGCCCGGTAGGCGGCCCGCCTTCTGTTCTCCGCTCTCGCGGCGACATCCTCTTCACGCCATTCATCGACGACGGCCCTCTCAAGCAGATCTTCCACCACACGAGGATCGAACACATGGAAGGTTATCTGCCTCGCGCGGCCGCTCAGTCGCACGGTGCGTGTTCCGGCGCTCGGAAGGCGGCCGTCCTTCAGCCACCGATGCCGTTCACCAGCCGAGATGCCCAGGATGTCCTGGATCTCGCGAGGAATGACCGGCAGGTTTTCGATCCCTTCCAGCGCCTGTGTGACGGTCGCCGATAACGAGGCGAGCTCGTCCGCGCTGTCTTCCGCCATCCCTAGCTCGAGAGCCATGCCGTTTACGTCGAGACATTTCCGGGCGGTCAACGGCAGGCGGGCTCGGACTTCCAAAAGAATACTTTTGGCGCGGACAGCCGAGCCGAACGTGGCGCCGGGCGACAGTGTCCAGGTCGCCACAAAGGCGGGAGCGAGGATGATCTTCTGTTTTGGCATCCAGCTTAGATGGGTTTGGCGCTGTTCGGGATCAACAAGGAAAACGAAGGCGTTCCGACACCCTTTAGATGCTGGCGCAACAAAAAAGGCCGGGGCGAATTCGCACCGACCTTCTCATGTCGCTCCTCACACCAGTGCCAGTACATCCGTGGTCAAAAGCAGAAAGCGACTAAGGCTATCGCGAATATCCGTTCGGACACTCACCAGCGACGCCTGTTTGCTACAGATAGCCACTGATTGTGTTCGTTTCAAGTTCGCGGCGTTAAATCAAGACGCCCGTCTTGAGATTGCTGCTCGCATGCCTATCTCAAGTCGGAACCCTCGACCTGGAGCATCGAGATGGAAGAAGACACCCCAAGCCTCTTCGCAGACGCCGACATTGAGATCCTGCCGCCGGAGACCTGCTCGGCTGATCCGGCGACGCCTTCATGCGCCTGTTGCGGACGGCCCGCGCCAACCGACGAAGACTGTTACGGGATCTGCGAGGAATGTCTGTCGCCGTGATTGGCCCGCGGCGAGCTTCACGCCGCCGCATGGTTTACTCGGAGCTGCAGAACCTTAGTCGCTTTCCTGCGGTGAGTGCGTCTACTAATGCCTTGGCTCGATCAAGGAAAGCAAACCGTCTTTCAATTTATTGCCCGGCTCAAAGACCCCTGTCATCTAAGGCGAGGTATTCATCATGCAGCGCAATCCAGACCGGGGCGTGATCACTGGTGTGCTCCCATCCGCGTGCGAACTTGTCCACGCCACAGCACTGCAGTCGTTCCCGCAGTGATGGACTGAGCAGGAAATGGTCGATGCGAAGGCCTGCATCGCGGGCGAAGGCGTTGCGGAAATACTTCCAGAACGTATAGATCCGCTCTTCCGGATGCAGCAGCCTGACGGCGTCCGTCCACCCCATGGCAATGAGCTCGGCATAGGCGGCCCGTACCTCAGGCCGAAACAGCGCATCGTCGCGCCAGCGCTCCGGCTTGTAGACGTCAAGGTCAGTGGGCATGACGTTGAAATCGCCGACCAGAGCCACCGGCACATCGAGCTCGAACAGTTCCGCCGCGTAGGAATGCAGCCGCTCGAACCAACGGAGTTTGTAGTCGTACTTTGGCCCGGGTGCTGGATTGCCGTTCGGAAGATAAAGACAGCCGACGATCATGCCATCAATGGTCGCCTCGATGTAACGGCTATGACTATCGTCGGGGTCGCCGGGAAGCCCACGCCGCGTCTCGCGCGGCTTCTGATCCCGGGCAAGAATTGCCACGCCATTCCAGGATTTCTGACCATGCCAGATCGCGCCGTAGCCGGCACGCTCGATCTCGCGGCGCGGAAACTTCTCGTCCGGCGCCTTCAGCTCCTGCAGGCACACGACATCAGGTTTCGCCTCGACGAGCCATCGGAGCAGGACCTCGAGCCGGCCATTGATGCCATTGACGTTATAGGTGGCGAGCTTCACCGGCGTTTCCGTCAGGGCTTAAGATCACCCTTGTCGCCCTGGCCGGGCTTCGCATCATGTTTGGCGTCATGGCGAGCATCGGCGGACAGCGACCCCGAGACGTCGACGCTCTCCTTGAACTTGCCTTCCTTTCCACGGCGGACATAGCGCTTCTCGGTACCGGTATCGATTAGTTCACGTTTGCTCACGGCAGGGCTCCTTCAGGGTTGCTGCACGTGGAAACGCGCGTGACTGCGAAAAGATGCACCTAATTCAAGCGTCTAGTGCAGGCTCGCAAACGATCACGCTCTTCCGAGCTAAGTCTTTGAAAAATGATTCGTTTCGGCTCGGAACAATTGCGTGCTGATTCGATTGAGTCGCTTGAGTTTCATCAGGAGTTCTACATCATGGTTGCCCCGAGAGCGAATTGGAAAGGCTTCATCAAATTCGGAGAGGTCTCCTGTCCGATAGCGCTCTACACCGCGGCCTCGTCGTCGGAACGAATCGCTTTCAACACGCTGAATCGCGAGACCGGCAACCGGGTGAAGCGTGAGTTCATCGACAGCGAGACCGGCGATCCGGTCGAACGGGACGATCAGGTGAAGGGCTACGAGATCGAGAACGGCCAGTACATCATCCTTGAGCCGGAGGAAGTCGCGGCCGCGGTTCCAGACAGCGACAAGACGCTGAAAATAGATGCCTTCATTCCCTGCAACGAGATCGACGACGTCTATTTCGACAAGCCGTACTATATCGCGCCGGACAAGATGGGGACGGATGCTTTCGTGCTTTTGCGCGAGGGCATGAAAAGGGCCAAGGTTGCCGCGATCGCCCGCACAGTCCTCTTCCGCCGCGTGCGGACAGTTCTCATCCGGCCACATGGGAAAGGGCTGGTCGCCACTACGCTGAACTTTGATTACGAGGTGCGCTCCTCTGAAGAGGCGTTCGAGGAACTGCCGGATCTGAAGATCGAAGGCGAGATGCTTGAGCTTGCAGAGCACATTATCGGCACCAAGAAGGGCAGCTTCGATGCCAGCACTTTCGATGATCGGTACGAAGCTGCCGTCGCCGAACTGGTGAAGGCGAAGATCGAGGGGAGGGCACTACCGAAGAAGAAGGCCCCACCCGCTTCCAAGCCCAGCGATCTTCTCCAGGCGCTCCGGGAGAGTGCTGGGGTCGGCACGAAGAAGGCCAAGCCGAAGCGGACGGCTGCCAATGCCAACAAGGGCACATCCCGTCAGAAGGCCGCCAAGCCCGCCGCTGCTAAAACCAAGTCCGCGGTCCCGCAAACCCGCCGCACCGGTTGATCGGAGAAGATCATGGCCGTTCGCCCCTATTGGAAAGGCTATCTGAAGCTCTCGCTCGTCACATGTCCGGTGCAGATGATGCCGGCGACTTCCGAGAATGAGAAGGTCCGCTTTCACACCCTTAACCGCGAGACCCAGAACCGCGTCGTCAGCCAATATGTGGATTCTGTCACCGGCAAGGAGGTGAAAGACGAGGACGAGGTGAAGGGTTACCAGCGTGGCGAGAACGAATACATCATGCTGGAAGACGACGAGCTGGAAAGCGTCGCGCTCGACAGCACGAAGACGATCGACATCTCGACCTTCACGCCGCGTGACAGCGTTGAATGGATCTGGCTCGACACCCCCTATTACCTGTCGCCCAACGATCCGGTCGGGCAGGAGGCTTTTTCCGTCATCCGTGACGCGATGGAAGCGCAGGACATGGTCGGCATCTCACGGCTGGTGATCTCGCGTCGGGAACGCGCCGTCATGCTGGAGCCACGCGGCAAGGGTATCGTCCTCTGGACGCTACGATATGGGGATGAAGTCCGTGACGAGGATACCTATTTTGCCGGGATCGACGACCACGAGACAGCGGACAGCGAGATGATGCCCCTGGTACAACAACTCATCAAGAAGCAGACGCAGCACTGGAACCCAAAGATGGTCGTCGATCCGGTGCAGGACCGGCTGCTAGACATTATCGCGGATAAGAAGAAGGCGAGGAAGCCGTCGAAGAAGGCGAAAGCGCCGGTGGCGCCCGCACCCGGTAATGTCATAAACATCATGGATGCGTTGAAGAAGTCGGTCGCGGCCGAGACCCGGTCCGGCAAATGAAAAGACAGGCGAAGCCCTCCTGCAGGAGACAATCACTCCGCCAAATCGCAGCCGCGCCGAAAGCGCGATACGGCGCAGCCAAATCCGCCGTTTGATCCGATGACGCCAGACGGTGTCGAACCTTGCTGGCCCTATTGAAATCGACGCCACCGGTCGGACTGGATTGGGTCTACGAGATCAAGTGGGCCAGGACAATGCTGGGGTCTACGAGCTCGATTGAGCTGAGGCTGGCGGCCCTTACCGCGCCCAATTTTTTTTCTGCCGACGCTCTTGAATTCAAAATTCTCGAAAACCAAATCGATTACCGCCAGCTGCTGAAGTCAGAGCTGGCCTTGCTGGGAGCGCCGCTTTCGGCGCTTCCGTACCCATGTTGCTTCAAGGAGGATATGGCTATGGCAACATCTTACGACTACGCGCCCCTGTTCCGCTCGACCGTGGGTTTTGACCGGGTTTTCAATCTTCTCGAAAACGCCCAGCGCGCCCGGTCGATCAGCGACTGGCCGCCTTATGACATCGTCAAAACCGGCGATGACAGCTACCGGATCTCGATTGCGGTCGCCGGCTTTGCCCAGGACGATCTCGACATCACCTTCCAATCCAGCCTTCTGACCGTCACGGGCAAGAAGCAGGAAGCATCCGCCGAAGGCTATCTGCATCGTGGCATTGCCGGTCGACCGTTTGAGCACCGCTTCGAGCTCGCTGACCATGTCCGGGTGAACGGCGCGGAGCTTCAGAACGGACTGCTGTCGATCGATCTTGTACGTGAGATCCCGGAAGCCTTGAAGCCGCGGAAGATCGATATCCAGACGAATCCGGCTCTCTTACAAAAAGTCGCCTCGGCGCAGATCGAAGCGCACAGGGCCGCCTGATCTCAATTGCTCGACAGATCAGGGCGCCACTGGTGTGGCGCCCGCCCATCAACATTCCGGGTTGGGAAGGAGAAAGCGATGAAACCCGATATGTTCAGACAACCTGTGACCATTCTCGTCGGCCTTGGCTTTCCTGCGGAGATTCGATCCGTCATGGATGCTTACCGGCATCTGGCCGACTGGCCGGCCTCTAACCGGGACACGGCGCATTCGATCGCGCTCAAGGCATGCGGCGCCGCGTTGCGCGGCGAGATTGAAGCGGAAACCGCTCGCGGCCTGTTCGCAGCCTTCGCTGACAAACACGATCTGCTGGCGCCGGAAACCGATGTGATCGTGACATCTCGTCGCCGGCACGACAAAGATCCGCACGTTCGCTGAGGAGGCCGACATGCACGAGATTTTGCAGCAGGCGGCCAGCAACGCTATGGCAACGGGACCAACGATCCTTGTTCAGTGTATGAAGATTGAGCGGCCGGTCGACGTGGTCAAAGCGACCGCACTGTCCGTGGATGACAAACGAACCGTCCTAGCGGCATGGGCTTCGGACTTCTATGCGATCGAACCGAAGCCGGCCTTCCGCCATATGCCTGGAACGCCCGAGCCGGTTTCCATCGACGAGGTTCAGATGGCCCTCAGAGAACTCGATCGACGTTTCGGATAATGATATTGGCCGGCATCGGCGCGCCAAGCCGGCGCGCCTCGTTGACGATATAGAGACTGGCAGCGCGGCGAGTCATCACTGTGTGAGCGCCGTGTCCATGAGCGGCGGCAACCACGCGTGCTGTGCAACCGAGCGATCCGGTCAATATCCCGGAAGTCTGAACCCTGGTCGTGCGCTCACTCCTATGTCATGCCGCCACTTTCATCATCTTTCCCAACCTCCTGATCGCCTGCTCCAGCGAGCGCTGTCCGTCACAATAATCCTGCCAGGCGCTCGACTTGGCCAACAGCGCCGGCACGGTGCGGATGGTGAAGCGTTTCGGGTCGAGATCCGTCTTCACCTGGCTCCAGGTGAGCGGCATCGATACCGTTGCGCCCGGCCGCGCGCGCGCCGATAGCGGCGCCACGGCGGTCGCCATCCGATCGTTGCGGAGATAGTCGAGGAAGATCCGGCCGTTGCGCTGGCTCTTGGCCATCTTGATCAGATAAAGCGCAGGGTTCTCGCGCGCCATCTGGAGGCAGACATCGTGAGCAAAGCCCTTGGCCTGCGGCCAGGTCAGCTTTTTGCCTTTCGCTACCGCGAGCGGGGTGACGACGTGCAGACCCTTGCCACCGGTGGTTTTGCAGAAGCTGACGAGGCCAAGTTCCTCCAGTCGGTCGCGCATTTCCCGAGCCGCCTCGATCACGGCGGAGAAGGGAACGTCCAGACCGGGATCAAGGTCGAAGACGAGGCGACCGGGTACTTCCGGCTGGCCCGGTTCGCAATTCCACGGATGCAGTTCGACGCCGCCGATCTGGGCGATGGCTGCAAGGCCCTCGATACGATCGATCTGCAGATAGGGTTTTTTGTCGCCGAACACCTTGACCAGTTCGAGCAGATTGGAGGTGCCGGGCATCGCGTGCCGCTGAAAGAACTGCCCGCCGCCGATGCCATCCGGGCTCCGGATGATCGAGCATGGTCGTCCCTTGATATGGTCGATGAGCCATGGACCGGTGGCCTCGTAGTAGCGGGCGAGATCTTCCTTGGTGACCGGCTCTGCGTCATTGGCATCCGGCCACAGGGGTTTGTCCGGACTGGAGATCATCACGCCCATCACCTCGGCCTTGGCGTTCTTGCCGCGTGCAGGTCGAGATGGCCTTGTCGTGGTCGGCGTCGGGGTGTCGGTCTTTGTCGGCGATGCTGGCTTTTCCGCCTCGACTTCGGATGCAGGCTTGTCTTCGCGCAAGCCCTTGAACGCTGCCTGGCGTACCAGCCCGTCGGCAGTCCAACCGGCGAACTCAATCTCCGCGATTAGTTCCGGCTTCACCCAGACGATGTTGGCGTCCTTCTTCGGCGCCCCGATACCGGTAAACGGGGACTTGGCCGTTTCCAGCGCGCGCAGCTTGGGAAGCAGCACGTCGATCTTGCCAGCGCCATAGCCCGTGCCGACACGGCCTACATAGACGAAATGGCTGCCGCGGTTAACGCCGACCAGCAGCGAGCGGAACTTGCCGTTCGTCTTTGCATAGGCACCGATGACGACTTCATGGCCGGCCCGGCACTTGGATTTAGCCCAGGTCCCGGTGCGGCCCGATTGATAAGGTGCATCCGCCTGCTTGGAGACGATGCCTTCGAGAGAGAGCTTACAGGCCGACTTCAGGACGGCGTCGCCACCGGTCTCGAAATGCTCGACGAACCGCAGGCGTGGATCCTCGCCGGCGTCAACCAGCAGTTTCTGCAGCCGTTCCTTCCGCTCGGTGAGCGGCAGTTGTTGCAGGTCCTCATCACCCTCGAAAAGCAGGTCGAAGGCGAAATAGACCAGTGCGTCAGTCTTTCCTTCCGACAGTGCCGCCTGCAGCGCTGCGAAGTCCGGTGCACCATTTTCGTCGAGGGCGCAGATTTCCCCGTCGATGATGGCATCCGGCAGGTTTGCAGCCGATGTCGCGATCGCCGGATATTTTGCCGTCCAATCCAGGCCCTTACGCGTCTTCAGCGTCACATCGCCGTTTTCGATGCGCGCCTGGATGCGGTAGCCGTCGAACTTGATCTCGTGGATCCATCCCTCTGCCGAGGGCGGCCGTTCCAGCGTTTCGCAAAGCTGCGGCGCTATGAAGTCGGGCATCGCAGACTTCGCTGGTTTGACAACCTTGGCTGGGGCGGGTTTCCCATTATTTTTGGTTCCCGCTTTGCGTTCTTCAGCAGCAAGGCCGTGGTTGCTGTCCCAGACCGCATCCGCCTGAACGTCGACGCTTTGAATCATGAATGGCTTCGGCTTCCTGCCCTTCCCGGCGGCGATCGCTTCCATGGTTCGGCCGGAGGCGACGGAGGTTGCGTTGTCTTCAAGGACAGCTGCGCCATTCTCCTCAACTGAGAAGTCGTCATGATGCTTGATCAGCAGCCAATTCGTCCGCTTGCCGCCGTCGCGGTCGTTGCGCATCCGTACCAGCACGAAGCCGCCGTGCAGCCGTTCACCCTCAAGCGTGAATTTGAAATCCCCTTCCGCCAGAGCCTGCTCGGGTTTCTTCTTGCCTTCCGGCTCCCAGTAGCCACGGTCCCACAACATGACCGTGCCGCCACCATATTGGCCCTTGGGGATTGTGCCTTCAAAGTCGCCGTAGTCGAGGGGGTGATCCTCGACTTCGACCGCCAGACGCTTGTCATGCGGATCCAGTGACGGTCCCTTGGTGACCGCCCAGGATTTGAACACCCCGTCGAGTTCGAGCCGCAGATCGTAATGCAGCCGAGTTGCGTCGTGTTTTTGGATAACGAAGCGCCTGCGGTTCGATGTCTTCAGCTTCGCTGCGCCGCTCGGCTCCTGCGTCTTCTTAAAATCGCGTTTTTGCTTGTAGGTCGATAGCTTGTCGCTGGCCATGGCAGTCCCCGGTAAAAATCCGTCTCCCGCCTCGGATGAAGACGGAACGAGGCGCGAGCCGGACAGGTGGGACGCTCGGCCGCCGTTTCGTTGGCCGCGATGAGAAACCGGAAAAATCATCGCGTTCGCCATCCCTGTCACGTCCGGTTGACACAGCACGCGACCTCCACAAGCAAAAAGCGACAGGTAATTGTTTTGTTCCATGGAGTTGGGCAGGAGCGCCGTAAGGTCTGAATGACCGACCCGGCCCGCGTCAGAATTGATATGCGCTCTTAGCATAACTGCACTGCAGCAAAGTCCATTTGATAAGCGATCCGAACGCGTATGATATGTCTATCGAAGCGATGCACCTCCTCCCAGTTGCTGTTCGGTAATTTTGCAGAGCCTGCCGCAACTCCTCCCGCGGCGGGCTTTTTCGTTTTCATGCGTGGAATATGTCCGCTACCACGGATCCAGCACATGAAGACATCAAGTGTTTCTTCTGCAAGATTTTTGAGGTGTTGTGATCGAAAATCTGCGGCACCAAAGCAACGACTTATCCGCTCAAACCGGAGGCAATTGGCAGGGTAGGCGGTTCGTACCCCACCAAGAGCTATGCCATACTCGGAGTGCAGAGCCAGTGATCCGGAGCTAAAGTTGCGCCGCGTTTATCAGCCGCAGTGCCCGATTGTATCGGATGACGCAGCCACGGGTCCGAACACGGCTGAGGAGGCCTCTACGGCACTCAATTCTGAAAAGGCGGCGATCGGAAACGGGGCCTTACAAATTCGTTTCCTGGACGCCGAAGGCGGAGTTCGTTCTTCAGCGGTTTGACGGCTATTAGGGTGGGAAGGAACCTTGGGAAAAAGTTGTTTCTGGTCCAATAATTGCGCCATCGGCGAACGGATTGAAGTTAAAGAGGGCGGCGAGTGACAAGTGTGACCAGTGTCAGCGCGCAGTTATGTCCGTTGGAGGTTGCTACGTCATCGTAAAAAGACATGAAGAGTGAGGGGGCGATGTTGATCGCACCTTGTTTCGCTTTTTCCGAGAAGCAGCGAATATAAGCCGAGACAAACTGGCGGACCTCGCCGGGATCTCACAGGCCAAGGTCTCCAAGATCGAGAATGGCAAAGCAAGTCCCGGACTGTCTACCCTCCGCGCTCTGTGTGAGGTGTTGGGCCGACATCATCCTCGGTGCCTCGAGGATCGGTGGTGATGTTCGAAACATGATCGATCGCCTACGGATAGAAAGGTCGACAAGCCAGTCGAGGTCATGTCGGTAAGAGACAAGCTGCTCATCCCGGATGGCGAGGACTAGCCAAAAAGGCAACAGAGCGTGTCGTGACCGACCTACCACACACGCAAAAACTTCACATGGCTCAGCGCGACGACGTTGCAACGAATCAGATTTCACCACTCCTTTAGCGCAGGGTGTGTGCAAACTTGCGGGAGTTTCTGTTGTTTCGGGTTTTAGAGGGCGGACGAAGCCGCTCGCCAGCGCGTGACTTCGGCCCGGACACCGCCGGCATGGTTGCCAGGGAAGGGCGAAGGCGCCTCCGCGAAGCGGGCGTGGAGCGCTATGAGGCGAGAGAAATCTTGACTGGTCTGCCTATGCCCACGACGGTAAGGGCGTTTAAGGTCCAGATGGAATTTGCGGTTCAGGCGCTGTCGACCTTGAACCCGCTTCCAGCAGACTATATGTCCGACGGATATTGGCCCGAATACGAGGGAGCCACCCGAATAGGGTGACCCCCATCGCGCGCTAAGCGACCTTGGAGCTTGCCTTGGTGTTTGCTGCGGCCACGGCCAGCTGCGTCAATTTCTTGTCGGTGGCTTCCTCCTCCTTGAGGTTCGCTTGCAGCAGCGGGACAGCGTCCTGGAGGCCGAGCTGATTAGCCCAGGCAATGAGGGTGCCATACCGTGCAATTTCATAATGCTCGACTGCCTGGGCCGACGAGATCAGCCCTGCGTCGAGTGCGGGCGAGGCTTTGAATTCTTCCATGATCTCTTCGCCTTCAGCGATGATGCCCTGGATGGCTTCGCAGGTCTTGCCGCGGGCAGGCTTGCCCAGAATTTCAAACACCTGTTCCAGGCGTTCAATCTGCCCTTGAGTCTCGTCCCGATGCTGTAAAAAGCCTGCCTTACCTTCTTCAGACTGGGCGGCGCGAGCCATCTTCGGCAGGGCTTTGAGAATCTGCTTCTCCGCGAAGTAGATGTCCTTGAGGGTGTCGAGGAAAAGATCGTCGAGCGTTTTGGTGTTTGCCACAGTACTTCCTCCTGTGCGTTAAAGACGGGAACAAACACCATCACCGCCAAATGGTTCCCGCAGCGACAGGATTCTCATCGTCTTCAGCAATGAGGTCGATTTGGGCAAATTTACTAACGGAAAGGCAGGTCTGTCCCGAAGCTCACAGCCCGAAACAGAAGTACAGACAAAGACCCTGACGACCCCTACCCTAAGATGTCTCGAGACACGGAAGGTTATTTATTAACAATTGATCTTCAATTACAAATTGGCGCGGCAAATGATGTGGTGCAGTTGCAGATGAGGAACGGTAACAACGAACTCGATCGGGTGTTCCAGGAGGGACAGAGAGCCTTCAAGGAGGGAAAGCCCATCGATGCCAACCCGCAAATACCCGCATATTCCTTAAAGTACACGGCCTGGGAGGATGGGTGGCAGGCCGAACGCAAGGCTTGTGATGCGGCTAGGCACGAACGATAATATGCTCGTCTGATTGCGGCAGTAGCGAAGGGCCATATCTGTCGCGCGCATGTAATGCCTGAAGGCGGCCGTGCCTAGGAGCCTGGTAGGCGGCAAGCTGTGCAGCTGGTTTTGAGAAGCTCTTTGTTCAGGATCCTGAGCGTCCTTATCTGGTGAGCCAACGATAGCAGGGCTTTCGCGACAGTATCGTCTGACATTTCCTCTACGTGCCGAGCAATATCGTCGATTACCCGCTCTGCGGACTCATCAAATGGAGCGACAGTACCAGCCTTTACGAGGAGACCGCGAAGCGTACTGGATGCCAGCACGCCGCGTTCCAGCAGACGGCGCCGTTCCGCCTGCGGCAACCTAGGGATCCGGTTAGCGGCTCGAACGAACTCAATAATGAGATCTGTGGTGACGGTCACAGAACAAAGACTCCAAAGGGCTGATGGACCTGCCAGGCGCGTATTGCCGCATTAGGTCCAGAAGATGGAAATCTCGCCTGCCACATCACCGTTTGCAAGGAGTGAAAGCATTTGATTGTCAGCCAAATCCGCAAGGGCAGCGGCGACTTCCTCGTGTCCATTCTGCAAGACGCGCTGCTTCCGCATGAGCGAGGATACCCTTCCTGCATTGCCTCTTTAGCAAGAAGGCGATCTGACTGCCCGAAAATGGTGGACGGATGCTATACCACGAAGAAAGGGCCCCGGCAGCGCGATCGTCAAGAGCCTCGAAATGCGATGATGGCAGGCGTCCGATTTTTTGAATTGTGGCACGGAATGCGCTCACCAAAGTTTCATCTGGAGCCCAGGAACTACAGCCAGTCACCGGGGTTAAGGTCGCTAAATGGAGGAGCGGATCATGGACAATGATCAAAAACGTCGCGAGCGAGCCTATCGGATCTGGGAGGCAGAAGGTCGCCCGGACTGCAAACATGAGGATCATTGGCAGCGGGCTGAAGAGCAGCACGAAAAGACCGAAGGTCAAGCCGAAGAAGTCACTCAAACTAATCAGGATGCTTCGGATGAATTCAATGGCGAAATGGACAAACGGAAATCTCGGACTAGTCGTCGGCCGCCATCGTCCATATCGCCGGACTGAATTCGCTGGAAGCGGCAACATGAAGCGTACATGCAGATATGTCGATGGCCACGGAAAAGGAGCCTGACCAAGCCAGGCTCCTTCCGCTTTGGATCAGAACTCTGCACGCTTCCAATCCGCTGCTGCGGGTGGTTCCGCTACGAGGCCAAACCATCAATCAGAACCGCTGTTCCAGACGACGGACTTCAGTCCGGGGTAGGTGAGTCTTGAGATCAAGGATCGCGGTTACGCCGATGACCGACCGCTACGAAATTTCTGCTGGCGAATGAGGTCGCTCTGGCTATCGAGCGTTTGGGCTTTTTTTCAGGTGATCGCGGACCTTATTGGAATGAGTGGACCCAATGTTTCTTGTGTAGGTGACGGCAACCTCGACGGCTTCTCAATTCGGCAGCTGCAGGAATCCCGTGGTGCGGAATGCGTGTCAGTAGCGCATTGGCCGCCTCGTATAGGCTTCGCCGCAGGAAGTCGTCACCCGGCTTCGAGACGCGGCCAGATCTCATCGTCTCGCCCGAGGCATAGATGCGAGGTCTCAGGCCAAGGTATGCTCCGGTACTGGACGATCGTTTGAAACGTGTTGGATCGTCAATGGTTGCGGCGAAGCCGAGCGCAGTGATAACTCCCACACCGGGGACCGTAATCATGCGTCGCACTACAGCGTTCTGTCGCGCTATCGAGAGAACCTTCGCATCGAGAAGACGGATCTGCTCAAGGATGTTGGCACGCGCCCGCATCAAGGCTTCCACGACAGCTTGGATTGTGGGAGGCGCATCCAGCTCGCCGTCGATGATTTCCTCGGCACGCTTGGCGAAGCACCGACGCGTTTGCCGAACAGGATGCCCAATGTGCGAAGAACACCTCTGATCTGGTTCTCCAGGTCGCATCGGATTTGCACGAACTGGCTACGGGTGGCAGAAAGCGCCCGAGCGTCGTAGCTGGCTGTCGACTTGACATGAACGCTCTTGCACCAACCCGCACGGATGATCTGTGCCAGGCCGATGGCTTCGTTACGGTCCGTCTTGGCGGGCATCATCTTCAAGGCTGCATTAGCATGGCGAGCATCCATGCAGACGATGGGAACGCCCCGCTCTCTCAATCCATTCCATAGCCAACCGACAAGGGACCGGTCTCAAGTCCTGCGCTAGCGACTGCAAATGGCTCCAGCGCCTCGGCGATCGCGTCTGGAGACGATGCAACCTCCCGTTCGGCGACAATTCTGCCATCCTCATCAACAATCCAGAGCGAGGTTGTTTGCTGGCTGACATCCAGTCCATCGTAATACTTCATGGCGGTTTTCCTCATAGCTTCGGCACACTGGCCACGGTTGACAAGGGAAAGTGTGGAGAGCTTCCGCCTGGAAGGCTAGGCCTGAGCGATTACGCTATGTGGTGTAAGCCTCGTCCGGTCAAACCAGTACTGGCGTCACAAGAACGACGGCTACGTCAGGGTCCACGCTGACGGGAACCTCGCATACGATTTCAACGGCCGCACGACGACATATGGCGAAGTGACTAGGTCAACGCATGCAGCCCATTAGCCATGTCCGCCGGTGGAAACCCTGTTAGAGGTGGCAGTCGGAGCAGGGATTAGAACCCTGCGCCACAGCCCGATAGCTGGAAGCGACCTCAGGAGAACCCCTGCGATCGGGAGAGCACCGCGCTCCCATTTAGACTCCCGCGTGAGTGCTCAAGGTCCAAGCAATGAGTGTTGCACCGTCGCTGGGCCCAGCCGGGTATGCCGACGATTGTCATGCGACATCACTAATCCTCTCGATCTCCATTGCCGAATCCGAAGCCAGCTCAGTCCCCGCAGTTACATTTCCCGGCCGCGAGCGGCCTTCTTCAAAAATCGGATCAACTTCCGAGCTGGTTTGTCCGGGACTGCCTTTCAACGTGGACGGCGGGAACTGCGCTTCGATGGCGGCGTTTGGGACTTGCAACCATCCGGGAGAACGATCATGGCCAAGAGACACGCAGACACCGAGACCGAAACCGCATCCATCAAGACCGGGGTTCCTACTCAGCCCGAGATCAATTCCCAGGCGAACGACGAGACGATCGAACGGATCCGCTCCCGTGCGTACGAGATCTGGGAGGCCGAAGGCGGTCTTCATGGCCGCCAAGACGAGCATTGGCTTCAGGCTGAGCACGAGATCCTACATGGGAACGATCTTCTCGAAAGTGACGACGTCCCCAACCTGGTCGCATTGCGCGAAGCCGCCCACCAGCACACCGATACCTTCATCGTCGCCACCGATCTCGAGGATGCCGATCAGCGCGACGCCATGCCCGGCGTTCGCGAACAGCCCTGATAGGTTTCGGTTTAGAATATCCGAACGAGCCTGACACCTCCTGCCGTCTGGAAGACTGCAGAAGATCTTCCTAAATCGGGTCCGACGAAATGAGGGAGGTTCAGTTGTGTGAGTTCGTCTCAAGCGCTACCGACAAGCTGGCCCGCTGCTCATCGATCTCGATACAGCGACGGGCTGGTCGGATGGTTAGGAATGCCTTCGATCTGGCATCTTCCTCTCCGAAGAGCGTGGGCTCTTTGACGAGGCTCAACAGGCACGGCAAAAGTGACGATTATCCAGTTATCGTCATGGTCAACGAAATAGCACCCCGGTGCCCGCTGTCGGCCGTGGTAACAGGCGAGGGGAACCTGAAACGCTGTGTCCGAGTTTCCGCAGAATGAACCAGGTCATTACCGAAATTGACACGATAGCAGACGAAACGAAACTCGCCTCGGGCCTCGTCTACGTGCCGGGCCTGGAAACGGGAATTACCCGCAAGATGGGGTCGAAAGGTTTCCTCTATTACGGGCCGAACGGTCACCGTATTACAGTGGATTCCGAGATACAGCGACTGAATGCGCTCGCAATCCCTCCGGCGTACACCAACGTTGTCATTTCAACGAACCCGCTTTCACATCTACAGGCAATCGGCACCGACGCGCGGGGACGGCGCCAATATCGCTATCACCCGGATTGGCAAGCTGAACGCGGGAAGGCGAAGTTTGAACGCCTCGTCGATTTCGCAAGTTGTCTGCCAGACCTTCGCGAGAAGGTCGATGAAGATCTTCGGTCGCGCGGCCTCAACATGGACAAGGCGCTCGCGACCGTGGTCTGGATGCTCGATAATCTCTATATCCGTATCGGCAATACCGCGTACGCGAAAGCAAATAGGTCCTTCGGCCTTACAACCCTGAGGAACCGCCATGTGAAGGTCGAGGGAGGAAACGTTAAATTCCGGTTCAAGGGCAAGTCCGGAAAGGAATGGAACCTTGCACACACCGATCGCCGTATCGCAAACGTTGTACGAAAACTGCAGGAACTGCCCGGTCAGAACCTTTTCCAGTATCTTTGTGACGAAGGAAGATGCCGTCAGATTTCATCGAGCGATGTAAACGCGTACATCAAGGAGATAACTGGAGAGGATTACACCTCCCGGCAATTTCGAACCTGGGGCGCGACATGCATGGCAGTTGAAGCCTTGGTTTCGATTGAGGCAGCTAGCACTAAGCGAGCGCTGGCCCGCCAGCTCAATGAAGCAATTGACCATGTCGCCGCGAGATTGGTCAACACGCGAGCCGTCTGCCGTACTTCATACATCCATCCTGCTGTCTTTGAGGATTTCGAAACAGGATCGTTGCGGAAGATTCTCACGCTAAAGTCAAAGAGCGAGCGGCTGCTGAAGTGGATGGACGAAGATGAGATACGAGTCCTGAGATGGCTCGATAAGCGAGCCTCGATAGCAACCTGACGAGTGGGCTTTGAGGAGGACCAACACTGGTCGATGTAGGCGGAGTACTCCAAGTAGGACTAGATTTTGCGATCTCATCGAACGTTCGCTCAATTTTGAGCAAAGGGTTTATTTTAGCTTCCAGAATTTCAACGCTCATTTGGCCGGTCTTCTGGCACTCCCTCCCTCGCCATCTCACCGAGTGCACTCCTGGCCTCCGCTCCACGGCGTACTCTCCAGTGCCATCAAGACGCTGAAAGTAAAATGTAGGCATTGTCTTGCTCATCGTGATTTGCTGTACTGGCGGCAGAATGTTCCGTGGTGTCGAATGTTCCCGAACTATGCTCGTTCGTCATTATGCCAAACCTTTCTTCATAACGCGTGGTTCTCGCCACGTGTCTGCTCAAGTCGTGCCGGCCGTCTTCCACCAGACTGGACCCCGCACGCCAACCGCAACCTCAGCGTCATTCACTGCTTCTTGCTTTAGTCCGTCATTCATCGTCGCCACCGGCGTACCTCACGCTCCCCGGGAAGATTGGGGTCCACCCGTTGCCAGAAGCGGCCCCTGACCACGACGTAGCGACAATCCGGCGTCTCGACGAACGTGTGGATGCCACTCCGTCACCTGGCTGAGACTTCGACTTCGCCATTCTCATGCCAAGTCTTCAAACGCACGTGGCTATCTGAACCTCCCGTTTTGTCGGAAGATGTCGTCCGCGCGTCTCATTTATTCCGTCTTAGCAAACCTTTTGTCTCCACCGACGTTAGGCCCTCGACCAACGAGGAGACATTTCCATGTCATCAGAAGCCACATCCGAAACACAGCGCGAGATCCAGCAACAGGTCCAGCAGGGCGACAAGAAAGAGAAATCGAAGCCAGAAGGTGCCATGCAGGCGGGCGCGCGGCGCTATCCGGAGCCGCCGTTTCCCGCCGTCCATCAGGATAAGCCCGGCTCCGAGGAAGACCTTCCGCTTGCGCCGATGTACGATGCGCCATTCTATAATGGGTCAGAGAAGCTCCAGGATAAGGTCGCGCTGATCACAGGAGGAGACTCCGGCATCGGCCGTTCGGTCGCCATCCTCTTTGCCCGTGAAGGCGCCGACGTCGCGATCGTCCACCTCGATGAGACAAAAGACGCAGAAATCACGAAGGCGGCGGTAGAAAAGGAAGGGCGCAGATGTCTAGTCATCAGGGGCGACGTGAAGGACCCTGCCTTCTGCCGTAAAGCGGTTGAGAAGACGAAGATGCAGTTCTCGAAGCTCGACATCCTAGTCAACAATGCCGCCTTCCAGGTCCATACTACTGATATCGAAGATCTGACCGACGAGCATTTCGACGAGACCCTGAAGACAAACCTCTACGGTTACTTCTACATGGCCAGAGCAGCGATTCCCCATCTGGCGAATGGATCCGCCATCATCAACACGGGCTCGGTAACGGGCCTGGAAGGTTCGAAGGAACTGCTCGATTACTCCATGACGAAGGGGGGCATCCACGCCTTTACAAAGGCACTGTCCAGCCAATTGATCCCCCAAGGGATTCGCGTAAATGCCATCGCTCCGGGGCCAGTTTGGACGCCGCTGAACCCGTCCGACAAGCAGGCAGAGGACGTGGCTAAGTTTGGCAGCAAAGCAGTAATGAAGCGCCCGGCACAGCCCGAAGAGATTGCACCCGCCTACGTCTTCCTCGCGTCACCGCAGATGTCGAGCTACATCACGGGGGAAATTCTTCCAATTGTCGGCGGATACTGAGTCTGCAGGAGATCAAGCAATGACCAAATTTAACAACAGGCAAACCGGGAAGGTGACCGAGACCGCAACGGAGGCTCGTCAGGGCAACTATGGTAGACCGGTTCTCTTGGTCTTGGTCTGCGGCCTCATTCTGGCACTCCTTGCATGGACTGGTGCGGAAATCTGGGGTGAAAGCCAAGACACTGACGCCCGGCCAACGGCATCCACGAAGCAAGATACGATCAATGCGCAGCCGGCAGGACCCGGCACTTTTGACAACAATGCAGCCGACGGCAGCGGCCGTCCTCCTGAAGCGACAGATCGTAGTCCTTCACCATCTGGCAACGGTGGTGGACCCACGCAGGTGACGACGCCGACGGGAACTGAAAAAGTCAGGTAGCTATTCCGACCCCGTCAAGGTGACGACCCCATGTTTGAGAACTTTCGGCTCGACATGATCGATGTCCCGGATACGACTCTGCGCGTTCGCTATGGAGGTTCCGGTCCGCCATTGCTCCTGCTTCACGGACATCCGCGCACCCACACCACATGGCACCGGGTGGCGGCGATCCTGGCCGAACATTTTACCATTGTCTGTCCGGATCTCCGGGGATTTGGCCAGTCGGGCAAGCCGGATGACCCCCACGATTATGAAGCTTCATCCAAGCGGGCAAAGGCGCGCGATTGCGTCGCACTCATGGGTCAGCTGGGCTTTTCGGAGTTCAGCATGGCCGGTCATGATCGCGGCTCCTACACCGCATTTCGCACCGCCATGGACTACCCTCATAAAGTAACGAAGCTAGCAATTCTCGACGGCGTCCCGATCCTGGAAGCTTTGGAAAGATGCAACAGTCGATTTGCAACGCGTTGGTGGCATTGGTTTTTCTTTGCGCAACGCGACAAACCCGAACAAGCGATACTGGCTGATCCGGCTGCATGGTACGGCGGCACGGAGGGGTCGATGGGGAGTGAGAATTTTGCGGACTTCAGGAGTGCGATACAGGATCCCGCTACAGTCCAGGGCATGCTTGGCGATTACCGGGCCGGGATCTACGTCGATCAACATCATGATCTTGAGGACAGGAATGCGGGACATCGTCTCGAATGCCCGGTTCACGTTCTTTGGTCGCGTCAGGACGATCTCGAGGCGCTGTACGGAGATGTTCTGGCAATCTGGCGCCCTTGGTGCAAGCTGCCCGTAACAGGCAGGGGGTTAGACTGCGGTCACCACATGGCCGAGGAAGCACCCGTCGAGTTAGCAAACGAGCTAATACAATTCATCGGTGCCGGAGACTGCCAGGGAATTGCCCCCGACGGACCATGTGGGGAACGACTCTCCGCGCCTTAGTGTAGCGCCCACTGGGTTTGTCGTTAGACGGTCCCAATGACAATGTGGAACAAGTGGTGGCAATTTCCCGTTCGCGCCGCCAGAAGAAAGCACTCCGCTATAAAGATAATTCATCAAGGACTGTGTATGCGGAGGCGCCCTCTATCCGCTTCGTTCTGGTGCCGAACTTCATCCTTGCAAGGGGCGACGGCACCATTCTTTCGATAAACTTCGAGGGCAGCCTGTGGCGGAATACTTTCCGACCCGCCATCAATCACTCGGTGACCGATATGACGACCGCATGAATTCGATCCGGCGACCGTCGATCGCGGCCATGAGAAGTCAGGACGAGGACAGAACGGACGGCATCTACGAGACGAACTGCGGTGCGTTGATGCGCTCGTCAGTTGGGGATCTCGGTGGGCGAACGCCGAGTTCGCGAGCATCTCGCGGATCAGATTGCAAAGCTCTGCTTTTCCTGGCAGGAATCGGGAAGTTTGTTTCATGAGGTGGCTGGCGCGCTGAGCTTTGATCACTTCGTGTCTTCGCAGACCTTAGCGATGAACGGGTATTCCCCCGGCGTAAGCACTTCGATAGAGCCAGCGAAAATCTGCCTCCCGCAGATCACTGCATCACACGCGAACCCACGTGTCTGAACGAGTAGCCTGACGGTTTTCCAAGCGAGGGTAAGGTCCCGCTAGCTGGCGGCAATTGCGATATCGAACCATTCGCGAGCCCCGTCCGCATGCCGGACAAGCCGGGGGAATACCGGCTCGGGAAAGGAAGATGCAGGTATCAGCGTCAATGTGGGGGATCCGTTCGGCGATGAAGCCTGCCGGGAACAAATCAGAGGGGCTAAGCTTCGCGCTCGTCATTCTGATTACTTTGCGAGAACCAGCAAAGCAGCATCGCTACAACTGCATGAAAACTGTGTCAGAGCCAATTGGAACGCCGATTGACAGAATTAACTATAGCGAGGGTTTAACTTCCTCGTCAGGTCGAGCCCTCCTGTTGCCGCCTTTACGACAAGCATGCCAACGGCGGATTAGTTCTTTGCCATGAACAGATCAAGTTCGAAAAAAACCCCGCCAAGGGGACGGGGTGAGTCGGGAGAAAGGAAATAGGGGTGACTACTTTTAAACGCGGCTGATTAAAGAAAGGTTCCGTCCGGGGCGGACGGTCCATTAAATTTAACGATTCACCTAGACCACCCGTCACCCGATAGCCCGCTGCAGGTCAACATTACCGACCCCGCACCGGTTTTCTAGTAGATCGGCAGCTCTAGGGCCGTAACGCGAAGAGCCCAATCGCCTCGTACAATTGGACCCTTCGCAGCATAGCTCGACGAACTATCTCACGGAGCTTGCTGATGAAGCATTATTCGACAGAGCTTCTTGCGTCACGGGTTAGCCCTTAAGACGGTAAACTAACTCGATATACGACAATGCCGCTTCGGAATGAGCACCACGGTTGCGGCAAGGAAGAACGCCATAGAACGCTTCACCTGTCCTAAGATAAAACGTCGGTGTGGCTACCACAATCAGACCTAGGTCGGACGGTGTGAAGAAAAACCCGACAGACATGGGGATCTGTCGGGTTCTACAGCCCGTGTCGTGCGTTCGCGGGCGATGCAACAAGGGGTGTTGCGAAAGTTTAACCCTTCTCGTTGCTGGTTGTTCCCGGTCCGGTGGAACTATGTATTAGAGTGGTCCAGCAAGCGGGTGGCGGAAATCACTGGGTGGACAAGGTCGCGCCCTCATCAGAAACGGTTGGCTCCGTCGATGTCACCGGGTCGGTGGGAGTGCCGGGATCAGTTGCCGCTGCAGGAGCGGTCGGCGTGAGCGTCGCTCTAATCTGATCGATCTTTCCGTCGGCGTCGCCGACGCCCAGGATCGACTTGGCCTTATCGAGGGTGGCAGCGGCGACTTCGCCCGTTCTTGTTGCAGACGCTAGGGCCACTCTTAATGCCTCGTCTCCGAGAAGGGGATCATCTACGGATGGCTCTGTGCCGTTGTCGAGCTCGTATTGCGCGTAGGCAACCGCGTAGGCCGAAATCGCGGCCATCTTGGGGTCGGAGGTGTGGAGATAGGCTTTGTAATTGCGGTTGAGCGAGTTCAGGCTCGCAAGGTGAGCGGAAGCCTTTTTATCCTTGGTGGCGACGGCTGTCGTTTTGCCACTCTTGAAGAATTGCGACCTCCTGTCCGCTTCACTCGACTTGCCTTTCGATTCGCCACCCTTGGAGTTTGAGTTGCCGTGCCCCGAACCTGATTTGCTGTGGCTGCTACCACTGCTGCCGTGACTGCCACCCCCATTTCCGCCGCCGTGGCCGCCACCGTTGCCGTTGTTTGCCATCGCAACGGTGTCGAAACCGGTGATCGCCAGCGCAGTTGTGGCGGCAGCGAGAGAGAGCGCGGCCATGGAAGCCAGAGTAGGGATACGCATCGTTTCCTCCAAATTGCCTGCCAGGATTGGCTCGGCCTGTGTTCGTCCGAATCCGAATCGTAGATGCCAAACACAGATGGAGCATCGGACAGAAGTCCGATGTGCCGACAAGGTGGTGGTCCGTTTTCAGTTCACTGTTAATGAATAACCAATGGCGTGGGATCCTGGCCCCAATTCGCAGCGGTGACGCTAATCTGTGCGAACGGCGGCAAGCTTTGGCAAGCGTCTTGCAAAGGTTCGCGCGACAAGCAGCATAAGCCGGTAGTCTACCAGATCACGGCGCCCGCAAAATATAGCAGCCTCGCTGGTCAAGCGAGGCTGCAAGTTCCCACATAAGGATCTACAGAGATCCGGTCCGGGAACCGCAATATCAATAGAACGTTCCATGCATTTCTTTTCTTTGTTGCGGTTCGATCGACGGATTCGGACAGCACGCTGGACTTTCGAGCAGCATCAATCGCCATTTCTATAAAATAGCTCGTGAAAAAGCTGCCATCTGATTTTGACAATCGAAGAGCTACTTCCAGGTGGTCAACAAGTAAGCTTTTCTGCATTACACCTCCTGCGTTTGCTACTTTAGAAACGCCTAATTGTCGCGAACCTATCTTGCGCGAGGCGCTGGTGACCTCGATCGAAGGCGATCGAGCTTCACATCGATGCCGACACTTTTCGAAGAGCTTTCGTAGTTGCCGCCCATTCTGCCGGCATGCACGTGTTGCCCGACGATATGGACGACATCAAGAAGGCGAGCTGAACGCCGCAGCGTTCTCTGCCTCTCGTTGCCGACGATAAGCCGCTTCGGTTGAGAGTGCGGACGCCTCGCGACCCATCCAAGCCACGTGTCCAGTTCGAACCGAGGCCCGCGCGCCCAGATCCCTGCCTGGCATTACTCACCCCGGCCTCCGACCGCTGATGAAGGGACCTGTGACGTCAAGGCGGACGACTATCGCATCGCCGTCCACCTTGATCATGGCAAGGTTCGAATCCCGACGAGAGGCGGTCATGACTGAACGCACCGGCGTCGGCTCGGCGATCCTCGATTGCGAGGCCGTCGTTTTCGAGGATGAGGGACGACCGGACTTTGGACTGCTTCAAATTTCTCTTGGCGGGCGAGGTGGCAAGCTACCGGCCGGCGACGCCATCGTGTTCGCCTTCGACGGCGATGGCCGGAGATATTCGCCGCAGCGGCCGCGCACGGTCTTGAGGGCATCATCGCGAAGAATGGGGACAGCACCTATCGATCGGGACGCGGCGGCAACTGGATCAAGATCAAGTGCATCCAAAGCGACAGCTTTATGATCGGAGGCCACGTCGCGTGAGAAGCAGAACAGGGCGGCGGTTTATGAGTGGGAGTAGAGGCAAGGAAAAGAGGCCCGCCGAAGCGAACCTCTTTCCTTCCCTAGTCCTTCCAGAGAAGATCGAACAGTTGCACATCAATTCGATCGGCCTTCGAACTCCATGCTCTGCCGATAGTTCCCGCTGGAGAAAAGAAATGGATAAACTCGAAGAGCAGGTTGTCGAACTAACCGGCCCATTTGTCGAACAGATGCGGCAGGATCTATTCCGCCCGTTCGAATCACGGACTTCCGAAAATACCTCGTACTGAAGCTCGGCTGAGAGGCGGCCGACTGGGGGAACGGAAGTGGACGCGCGCTGCCCGAAAGGTTCGACGCAAATTACGACCTGGCTCTTGCGCCCCTTGGAGACGGGTGGGAGTTCATATAGGAAGACGAATAATCTCTGGCGACAGATGTGGTCTTATCTCATGAGTGCGGTCAGCCACCAACGGTTCCGACTCTAGTTCCTTCGCGAGTGCAAACCGCTCCCGCACCTCAAAGCACGCGCCGCCTTTGGAACCTTCTGCCTCTCTTGCTGGTTTGCTCAACCAAATAGAGGAAGGTCAAGCACGATGACAAAAATTCCCGATGATCCAGTAGTTGCGACAGCGCGATCGCCTGGCGAGGCTAGTACCCAGAAGAGGGCTGCTAAGTTTGTCGTCATTCTAATCGCTGGCGTCGCAATCGCCTTTTTTGGCCTATACCTTTGCATCGCTGTCTGGGCGGGCTTGGGATCACATTAAAGACGGCCAGCGACGAGACGCTCGTGATGATGGTCGTCATTCCCGGCTTCATCGGATCAATCGCAGCGCCTATCGGCTCGATCGACATCCCGGAAAGCTCTGCCACGGCTTCGTTGCGGCTGGAACCTTCGTGCCCACCGGCTGTTCGAGGGTTCCTACTGAACAACGAATGGAAACATCGTGGAAGATCGGAAAGCTGGTCGTTCGACCAACGCTCGACAAAAATTCGGAGCCGGCAGCGTGATCCTGATCGGATTGTGCGTCACGCTTGCGATAGTCGGCATCTTCATCGGATGCATTGTCATCTACGGAAGCATGCAAACGCCCTGACTACACAGCGGGATGATCGAGATCTTGCTGATCGTTCGCTAGCGTACATACACGTTCGGATTGAAATGATTGCGTCGACGTCCCCCGGCTAAGGTGTATACTACCATCATCGGCACCCACTTTTATCGTGGGCGGTGTCGGCTGAGAGTTACGATGTGCTCCCGCCTGCATGAAGCAAAGGGAGCTCGTTATGACTTTGCTCCAGCATTCAATCCTACCAAAGTTCGAGATTCGTCCGGCTCTTCTGAAAATGGCCGCCCACTTCTCGCCCGATGAAGCTGTCACGCAGCGTATCGTCGAGAGAACAATAAGCGTGACCTGCGACGATCCGGCGCTGCTAGATGGGCGCCGGGTTAATGAGGCGCTTTTCCGCATCGTGTTGGTAATCGCACGCGAAGAAGTCGGCTGGTCTGCGAAGCAGTAGCACTCATACCTCCGCCTCTGAAGTGACCCGGGCACGCTGGACACGCTCGATCTCCACAACGATCTGTGTGCCGATCCGCTATCCGATTTCACGCCAACAGGTATTGACCCATCGTGATCAACCCCTACTTCCTCCGAGCCAACCCGAAACTGGCACGGCACGGTCTCCCCCAGACTTAAGGCGCCGTGGCACTCCGGCATAGGGGCGCATCAGGTTTAACTTTGGGCCTCGTCATGAGCTTCGAAGCGGATTTCTGGCAACTCAAACAGCGGATCGCGGTCCGCGCGCGCCTTATTGTGGACCTAATGGCAAAGCAGTCGACATCTGACACGCCGTCGCTGACGAGGGACATCGAGCAACACCAGCGATGGCTGTTCATTCAATTGAGGTTGCGGGAGCTCTTGGAGAGGTCGGCGGCGTAGGGCTGGTGTTCATAGACAGCAGGACGGCCATCCACAGCTAGAACTGGCTGACAGGCGGCCTGCGGGCGGTACCAATAAAAAGTGTATCTGGCGCACCGACCAAACGATGCCGTATCAGTCTCAGATGAAGACGAGGGCGGCAATGAACGATAACCACGACGTAGTGACGGCTCTGAGATTTGACGTTGAGCTCAGCTTGATTGGGCCGATACCTGCGTTGGTGAACAGAAAGGCTGCCGCTTTGCTGAGCATGATTGCCGTCCGGCTGGGAAGATGGCGATTTGAGGGGTCTGAATTCGCCGACGTCAACGACGAAAACGGCAAGTCGGTTGGCGAGATCTACGTAAACTACGCTAACGTGATCAGGCAGTAGGCGTGGTCGAAAATTCGCCGGCTCAAACAGGTTGAGAGCATTTCCAAACTCCCCCAGGCTTCAAGGTCGTCGTCGCACCCCAAGTTTTTGGGCAGGAAAGAAGCTCGGGAAAACCTCTCCCGAGCTTCTCGCATCCATCAGTCTAACAACTGGTTGCACCAGGAGAGGACCGGAAGTCTGCACGTTCCGATCCCACTCCCAAACAACATTGCTCGTCCCAGG
>UBTY01000090.1 GCA_900468535.1 Hyphomicrobiales bacterium
TTTCAACAGTATCCGCCAATAGGAGACATAGCTGCTCGACTCGATATTATCGTCTTTCGACCCATATTGCGGCCGAAGATCTGACAGTGATCTACCGGAAAAGCGTGGCGCAGATTTCGGGTATTCTGCAACAATCTAGGTCGGCATTCAGAGATTTGGGACATATCTAGTCGGCCGGACCAGCAAACAGTATGAGATTTTCGTCCGGGTCCCTAACGATGAAATTTCGAGCGCCCCACGGCTCCTTCTTGAGCGTCTGGTGAAAATCCACGCCGGCAGCTTGGAAATCCAGAAAAAGTCGCTTGATCTCACTTGCGGTGTCGACCGTGATCGAGGCGGAGAGCAGATGTTCGCGTTGTCGGATGTCGCCGACAAACACAGGCTCGCAAACTAGCCTTAGAGCGAGGCGCGCATTGCCACGAACAACCTGTCCGTAAAATGGAGGGTCGCCGTAAACAAAGTCGAGCGCAAAGCCGAGTTTGTCAGAGAAGAATTCACGCGACGCATTGATGTTGGAGACGAAGAGTTGCGCGGAGACAGAACTCAGAACCGGGCGGGATGCGGTCGGTCTGCTTTGATTGGTCATGCCACGGGCTCCTGACTTGAGCGCTTGCCATCCCTCGAATCCCAATTGACGTGCGACAAGTTCTTGCGCGTCATTCAGCTTGAAACTGGATTCCAGTATCTGATTATCGTCGAGGTGTTGAAATCGTGGCAAAGCAGCACGGATATGGGCCGCGACTGGATAGTACCGCTCGCGATGCCACCGCAAATATTGCTTGGCTTGCTTCTTGAGGTTTTCGAGATTGGGCATAGGCGCTACCTTTGAAGTCGTAGGCGGGCGTTGCCCAGTCGGCTCAAAGGCCGGTGCACCCTACGTAGCGCTATCTCCAAAGTGCAGAATTTGCGTGAGACTGTCAAGACTCACGACTTTGTTGCACGCCGCGACTAAATCGACGACACATTCTGGTGCAATCGTTCATTATGGAAGAGAAGCCGCCACCGCTTATCACAAAGCTTCCAATCCAACTCCGAAGAGTCTCCTACGACGCCGAGTGGCGAGTGCTACGAGAACCAATGGCAAGCCGACTGTGCGCTTTTCACCCAATCTCAGTCTTCGGGAGACCGGTCTCTGAATGTCTCCTTAGGGCCGATACTGTTGAAAAACTGA
>UBTY01000052.1 GCA_900468535.1 Hyphomicrobiales bacterium
CGGAACTTGTCGGGATCGAGCGTATCGAGCGAGACGTTGATGCGGCGGACACCTGCCGCATAGAGCTCGTCGGCGAAGCGGGAAAGCTGCGAGCCGTTGGTGGTCAGCGTCAACTCGTCGAGGCCGGAGCCGATCTGCTTTCCGAGCTCGCGCACCAGATACATGATGTTCTTGCGCGCCAGAGGCTCGCCGCCGGTGAGCCTAAGCTTGCGGACGCCCTTGGCGATGAAGGCGGAGCAGAGCCGATGCAATTCATCGAGCGTCAGCAGCTCCTGCTTCGGCAGGAAGGTCATATGCTCGGCCATGCAGTACGTGCAGCGGAAGTCGCAGCGGTCGGTGACGGAGACGCGCAGATAGGTCACGGCCCGTTTGAACGGGTCCAGCAAGGTCCGCTGCGCAACTGGCGCTTCAAACGGGATCGACGAAACGACAGTATCATTCAGCATATTCTGGTTCCGGTAGTTGTCCGCAAAGGTAGAACCTCTGGGATTTGAGCCAAGCTAACTTGAAGTACAGGCCGGGCAACGGTCCACTTGTCGTTTGATACGACAAGTGGACCCGTCAATGACATCATGGCTCACACGTGCTCCGCGCCGGCGGCTCGCAGAATGAGTTGCGAGACCGCATCTGGCTGCGAGATCAACGACAAGTGGCTCGCCTCGAGCTCGATCGTGGTGGCATTCATGCGCTTGGCCATGAACCTTTGAAGGTCGGGGTTGATTGTCCGGTCCTTCGCCGAGACGGCGTAATAGCTTGGCTTCGAGCGCCAGGCGGCATTGGTGGTGACGCCTGTCAGGAGTGCCTTGTGGAACGGCTGCTGCACCGCGTAGAGCACTTTCGCCTGCGCTTCTGGCAGATCGCCGGCAAAGTCGTGCAGGAAGGCCTGCTCGGAAAGCCTGCCCTCGTCGCCATCGAAGACAATGCCCGCGCTGGCCGGAGGCGTCGGGTAACCTTTCGCAAGCGCCGTGTAATCTTCTCCCGCGTCCGGTGCGCGTGCCGCGACATAGACGAGAGACGACACTGCCGGGTGCACGCCTACGTCCGAGACGATGACGCCGGAGAATGAATGGCCAACCAGCACCGTCGGGCCATCCTGGCGATCAAGAACGCGCCGCGCCGCATCCAGTGTATCGGGGAGGGATGTCAGCGGATTCTGGACCGAGGTACAATTCAGCCCCTGATCCTGAAGGCGACTGATTACCTTCGACCAGCAAGATCCGTCGGCAAAAAGCCCGTGAACGAAGACGATGTTTCGGACATTTGGGATTGTCGTCTTGGCAGCGGCTTCGGATTTGACCAGTAGGGATGCGGCTGCGCCGGCCACGAGGGCGGTGGAAAAAGCTCTTCTGTTCATCAGCATGATCGTCTCCGTCCATGGGAACAAGGTGTCGATCCTTCGGGCACCATGGCAAACCTCTGCGGTTCTACCTCTGCCAGGATCGAAAACCCTTCTATGCTTGCTCTCCGCGAAAAACATCTATCCGTGGGTATAGGCGAAACCGCACATTCGGACTGTAGTGCGTTTCAGCCTCCCCGGGAGTTGCAGCAGTGCACGAGTTCCGGTGACACGCGGCAGCCTATACGAGCCAACTATGCCGGCGTTTGGTTTGACCCATACCTAAGTTCAGTTCCGCCGTCCGCTCGATCCGTCTACCTTTTGACCCATCGCCTCACCCCTCGATGAGGCGGGTAGCACCCCTCCCAGCTACCAATCTTCGGCGCCCCTCCCCTCCGCCGAAGCCGCGGATCCTCCCAAGATCCGCCATGGCCGTCTCCGTCCGCCCCGGAGACGGCCCTTCTTTTTTGAAGCCACGAGAGGAACTGCAAATGCATGGAAACGTAACCAACCTTTCGTGGTCGACCACAGCGACACGGAGCGGTCTTGGAACCGTCGCAATCAGCCTGGTGGCCGACCTCATGATTGCGTCGATAAAGTTTGTTGCGGCTTACATATCGGGCAGCACCGCCATGTCGAGCGAAGGCGTCCATTCGCTGGTCGACGCGGGAACGGAGATCATCCTGCTCTATGGCCTGATCGCATCAGGCAGAAAGGCGAATTCCGAGCACCAGTTGGGATACGGCCGCGAGGTCTATTTCTGGAACTTCGTCGTGGCGGTTCTGATCTTTGCCTTCGGGGCCGGCATCGCGCTCCTTGATGGCCTTCATCAGATTGCCCGGCCGAAGCCGATTTCCGATGAGACGATCAGCTACATCGTGCTCGCCTGCTCCGCAATGGTTGACGGGGCGGCGCTTTGGGCGGCGGTACGTCGCACCGGCGTTGGACGCGGCCACGACAGCCTGCTCCAGTTTCTGCGTCGGCGGCGCGATCCGACGGCTTCGACGATCCTGTTCGGCGGCGTCGCTTCGATGGCTGGGATACTGGTAACATCAGGCGGACTGGTCGCTTCGCATCTGACAGGAGATCCGCGCTTTGACGGCCTGGCATCGCTGGCAATTGCCGGTATTCTGACGGTCACCGCCTTCAAGCTGGCCTCACAAAGCATGTCACTGCTCATAGGCGTGCCCGCAGATCCCTCCGTGGTTGCCGAAATCATCGAGGACACGAAGAGGAACCCGACGGTCCAGGCAGTGAACGGCGTTATCAGCGCGCATCTTGCGCCTGAGCAATTGATCGTTGCCCTCAGCGTCTGGTTTACCGAAGAGCTTTCGAAGGCCGGTGTGGAGCAGGCGATTGCAAATGTCGAAGACGATCTGCGCCGCCGTCACCCGCAAATCCTCGCCCTTTTCATCAAACCACAATCGCCTGAACGTTATCAGTCGCTCCGCGGTCCCGGTGTCCGACAGTCTCACATTCGAGTCCCTGGCGAACGCGCGACAACACCCTATGCTTCTGTATAATGGGCGCGGCTCAAGGCCGTTGCTAATCTCGTATGACTGATAAGCCCATCAATGATCTGCCGCCGTTTTGGCCATGCAGGATCGAAGGAGTTCGGACATGAAGGATCAGCGCCCGGAAGGCATCGAACAGTATGATCAACCCGCCGGCGGCTGGGGTGCACTCAAGGCCGTCGCCAAGACGCTGGCCCATCAGCAGGTGGTTGCGCAAGGCACCATGACGTTGCTGAAAGCCAATCAGCCCGAGGGCTTCGACTGCCCGGGCTGCGCCTGGCCGGACCCCAAACATACATCGTCATTCGAATTTTGCGAGAACGGCGCGAAGGCGATCACCTGGGAGTCCACGGCCAAGCGGTCGGGACCGGACCTCTTCGAAAACAACACCGTCTCCGAACTCTGGACCTGGAGCGACCACCAGCTGGAAGACGCCGGGCGGCTGACGATGCCGCTTCACTACAACAAGGATCGCGATCGCTACGAGCCTATCGAATGGGACGCCGCGTTCAAGCTCATCGGCGAAGAGCTGAACAAGCTCGACGATCCGAACAAGGCCGAGTTCTACACATCCGGACGCGCGTCCAACGAGGCCGCGTTTCTCTACCAGCTCTTCGTCCGCGCCTTCGGCACCAACAACTTTCCTGACTGCTCCAACATGTGCCATGAGGCGACGAGCGTCGGGCTTCCGATGTCGATCGGTGTCGGCAAGGGGACGGTGACGCTGGAAGATTTCGATTTCGCCGACGCGATCTTCAGCTTCGGCCACAATCCGGGCACCAACCACCCGCGCATGATGACGACGCTTCACAATGCATCGCGCCGCGGCGTTCCGATCGTTGTCTTCAACCCGCTGAAGGAACGGGCGTTGGAGCGCTTCGCCGCACCGCAAGATCCGATCGAGATGGCGACGTTGTCATCGACGCCGATCGCCTCGGCCTATCATCAGGTTCGCACGGGCGGCGATCTTGCCGTTCTCAAAGGCATGATGAAAGCGATCTTCGAGCGAGACGCGGCCGATCTTGATCATGGAGGTCCAGGGCTGCTCGACCGCGCCTTTATCGAAGAGCATACCGACGGGCTGGAAGCGGTGCGCGCGGATGTTGAGGCAACAAGCTGGGACCAGATCATCACTGTCGGCGGGCTCTCAAGGGAAGCAATCGAGAGTGCTGCCAGCGTTTATCTGACCGCAAAGAACGTGATCATCTGTTACGGCATGGGGATCACGCAGCACGCGAACGGCACGGGCAACGTGCAGCAGATCGCCAATCTGCTGATGCTGCGCGGCAATCTCGGCCGCCAGGGCGCAGGCATTGCCCCGATCCGCGGTCATTCGAACGTGCAGGGCGATCGCACCGTCGGCATAACCGAAATCCCCAACAAGGCTCTGCTCGACGGCATGGAACGAGCATTTGGCTTTAGGCCTTCCGGCGAAAAAGGCCACAATGCGGTCGAGGCGATCGAAGCGATCATCGCAGGGGAGTCCAAGGCGCTGATCTGCCTCGGCGGCAATCTGGCCGTTGCGATGTCCGACCCGGAAGCGACCTTTCCGGGCATGCGCAAGCTCGACCTTGCTGTTCACATCGCCACCAAACTCAATCGTTCGCATCTGCTGACCGCCAGGACATCACTTATCCTGCCTTGTCTCGGACGTACTGACCTGGATACGCAGGCGTCAGGTCCGCAATCGGTGACCGTCGAGGATTCCATGTCGATGGTTCACGCCTCCCGCGGTTTCCTCAAGCCGCCGAGCGAGGAACTGAAGTCGGAGCCTGCGATCATCGCCAATATCGCAAAGGCAACACTTGGCGATCGCTACGGCATCGATTGGGATGGTCTTATCGCCAACTACGACCGCGTGCGCGACAAGATCGAAGAGATGTTCCCCGATTTTCACGAGTTCAACAAGCGTGTCCGCGTCCGCGGCGGCTTCCGGCTTGACGTTGCGGCGTCGTTCCGTCGATGGAACACGCCGAAGGGCAAGGCAAACTTCCTCGTTGCGCCCGGGCTGGACGAGGATCCGCTGATCCGCAATCCCGAGGCTCTGGTTCTCACCACGATCCGCAGCCATGACCAGTACAATACGACCGTCTACGGCCTCGACGACCGATATCGCGGCGTCTTCGGACGGCGGGACGTGATCTTCATGAACAGGGACGACCTTGCCGGGCGCGGCCTCAAGGACGGCGATCTCATCGACATCCGCGGGCTCGTCGGCTCTGACGAGACATCGCATCGCGTCAGCCGATTCACGGCGGTAGAGTACAACATCCCGCGCGGATCCATTGCCGGCTACTATCCCGAAATGAATGCCGTCGTGTCGCTGCGGCACTACGACAGGCTTTCCGGCACACCTTCCTACAAGGGCGTGCCAGTTACCGTAGCGGCAAGTCTGGGCTAGACGAGCCGCCTTTGCCGTATGCCGACGTGAATCGGGTCTAGTCGACCCGATTTCCGGCGTCGTCGAAGACGTGCAGGTGTTTGGCAGGAAATACGACATTGACATGCGGGCCAGCCGCCAGCGCTTCGCGGTTCTGTGTGAAGATCTTGAACGGCAGGCCGTGAAGCGACAGGTGGAGGATGATACCGAAGCCGGTCGGTTCGATCAGCTCGACAGCGGCAGTGATGCCCTGCCCCGCATCCGCCATGACGACATGCTCCGGCCGGATACCAAGGGTCACTTTGGCGCCGTTTGCCAGCGATAGCGGAGCTGCGAGCGGCACGATGGTTCCGTCCTTTAGCTTGATGCCGCCGTCCGAATAGGTCGCATCGAGGAAATTCATTCCCGGCGAACCGATGAAGCCGGCGACGAAGAGGTTCGCCGGGCGATCGTAGAGTTCGAGCGGGCTACCGACCTGCTGCACGACGCCGCCGTGCATGGCAACGATCCGGTCCGCCAGCGTCATCGCCTCGATCTGGTCATGTGTGACGTAGATCGACGTCGCCTTCAGGTCGCCATGCAGTTTCTTGATTTCCGCGCGCATCTGTTCGCGCAGGCGTGCGTCGAGGTTTGACAGCGGTTCATCGAAAAGGAAGGCCTTCGGCTGGCGCACGATGGCGCGACCCATGGCGACGCGCTGGCGCTGGCCGCCCGAAAGCGCCTTCGGCCGGCGCTCAAGCAGCGGGTCGAGGCCGAGCTTGGAGGCGGCGGCACCGACGGCGCTGGCGATCTTCTCCTTGGCCGTCTTCCGCAGCTTCAGGCTGTAGCTCATGTTGCCGGCGACGTTCATGTGCGGATAGAGCGCGTAGGACTGGAACACCATGGCGATGTCGCGGTCCTTCGGATGCAGCTCGTTGACGCGATTGCCGGCGATGCGGATTTCGCCGCCGGTGACGTCCTCGAGGCCTGCAATCATGCGAAGCAACGTGGACTTGCCGCAGCCGGAGGGGCCGACGAGCACGACGAACTCGCCGTCCTTGATCCTGAGGTCGACGTCGTGCAGCACCTTGACGGGGCCGTAGGCCTTCTTGACGTTCTGGATATCGATCGATGCCATTTTTGATTAACCCTTGACCGCGCCGGCCGTCAGGCCTTGGACGAGATAACGTTGGATGAGCAGGAAGAAGAGACCGGCCGGGATGAGCGCGAGCACGCCCGCCGCCATCATCTGCCCGAAATCCACGGAGAACTTGGAAACGAAGGTCAAAAGCCCAACCGGGAAGGTTGCCGCGTCGTTACCATTGATGAGCATGAGGGCGAACAGCAGTTCGCTCCACGCGGCGGTGAAGACAAAGCCGAGCGTCGCCGCGATGCCGGGCAGCGTCAGCGGCAGGATGATCTGCCGGAAGGCCGTGAACTGCGTGGCGCCGTCGATCATCGCCGCTTCCTCCAGATCCTTCGGGATGCCATCGAAGAACGACTGCATCAGGAAGGTGGCGAAGGGCACGTTGAACGCGGTGTAGACGACAACAAGGCCGGTGAGACTGTTGGTCAGGTGCAGCGGCGTCAGGATCTTGAAGATCGGCGCGACCAGCATTACGAGCGGGAACATCTGCGTCAGCAGCATCAGCGCGACGATCCAGTACTTGGCCCGGAAATTGAAGCGTGACAGGGCGTATCCTGACAGAGAGGCGCAAATCGTGACGACGATCGCCGTCGAGCCCGAGACGATGAGGCTGTTCTTGAAGAAGGTCGGGAACGCGCTGTGCTGGATAACGAAGCTATAGTGTTCCCATGTCGTCCGCGAGGGCCACATGCGGACGCCCTCGGTATAGAGCAGGTCGTTCGGCGTCACCGATACCTTGAGGAGCCAGAACAGCGGAAACAGCGCAAAGACGATGTAGCAGAGAATGGCCAGGCGATGCGCGATGGTGGGGAGAATGGATCGCTTCATGGCATCAATCCTTGTTCAGCAGGGTCTGCCGCAGCAGGATGATCAGCATCGAATAGGCAAGCAGCAGCACCAACAGCACCAGCGCGATTGCCGAGGCGTATCCGAAGTCCAGGCGCTTGAAGGCCTGTGTGAAGATGTAGCTTGCGACGATCTGCGTCCGGTCGGCCGGCCCGCCACCGGTCATGACGACAATCAGGTCGGCGAAGTTGGATACCCAGACGGTGCGCAGCAGTACTGTGATGGCAATCGTCGGGGCAAGGAACGGCAGGGTGATCGAACGGAAGCGCTGGAACCATCCCGCACCGTCGATGGAAGCGGCCTCGTAGAGATCGCGCGGGATCGCCTGGAGGGCGGCAAGCAAGGTGATCGCGAAGAACGGGATGCCCCACCAGACATTGGCGATAATCGGTCCCCACATCGCATACTGGGGATCGGAGAGGATGTTGTTAGGCTCGCTCATCAGGCCAAGCCCGAACAGCCAGTGCGGGATCGGCCCGATCACGGGATTGAAGAGCCACGCCCAGTTCAGACCGGCAAGGAAGGACGGGACGGCCCAGGGCAGGAACACCAGAGCCTGCACGACGCCCCTACCCCAGAATGGCTTGTCGAGCAGAAGCGCCAGAATGAGACCAAAGACGAACTGCAGCAGGACAGAGGCACCCGTCCACCAGAGCGTATTCTTCAGCGCGCCGTAGAAGGCGGCATCTTTCGAAAGTGCGCGGAAATGGTCAAGCCCGATGAAGCCGCCGGAAAACGGATTGAGCAGCTGGATATCGCGGAACGCGTAGGACACGCCAATCACCAGTGGCACCAGCATCACCGCAATGATCAGGATCAGTGACGGGGCGCTGTAGAGATATGGTTCGGACGCATCGGCGACGCGCTTTGGCCAAGGGCGTCGATCCTGGCGCCTTTCCAGCGTATCGGCAGTGAGGGTCATCAGGCAAAATCCGTTCTTCGGCGCAATCTGCGCCGTCACAAGACTGTGAAGGAGGCGGCGGACGAGTCCGCCGCCGGTGGTCCATTACTTTTTGGCGAGGAACTTCTGCTGCGCCTTGGTCAGATAGTCTGCCCACTGGTCAGCCAGTTCCTTCGGCGTGATATCGCCGAGAAGCGCCTGCTGCGTCGTCTTGATAGCAAGCGAGTCCTTGAAGAATGCGAATTCCTCGAGGTAGGTCGGCATCACGGTCGGGACGATGTTCTTGTCCGCCAGTTCATCGAACCAACCCTTGAACTGTTCGCTGGCGTAGAAGGGGTCCTTCTCGGCCGAGGTGTGAACCGGAAGAGCGCCCGTACGCTTGTTCCACTCGATGTTGCCTTCCGGCGATTCAAGCGTCTCGATCAGCTTCCAGGACAGGTCCTTGTTCTGGCTGGTGGTGAACATCGACCAGCCGGCAAAGCCGATCGTGGTGAAGCCCTTGCCACTCGGGCCAACAGGCATCTTGGTGACACCGAAATCTTCCGGCTTCATGCGCTGGGCAACGGCGATCAGCGCGTCCGGATCCTGATCGAGCATCGCGCAGGTGCCGGAGTAGAAGCCGGCGACGGTTTCATTGAAGCCCCAGTTGACGCTGTCCTTCGGGGTCAGGCCCTTCTTGTAGAGGTCGACGACCCATTCGAGACCCTTTGCCCAGCCTTCGCTGTTCATGGTCGAGGTGCCGTCCTCATTGAAGAACTTGTTGGAGCCGGCCATCGTCGCGCCGAACATCACCCAGCCGTTCAGGCCGCCCGGACCGCCGCGCAGGCAGTAGCCGGACTTGCCAGGCAGCTTGGAAACCTTCTCGGAGGCCGCGACGAAATCGTCGAGCGTCTTCGGCGGCTCAGCAACGCCTGCTTCCTGGAAGAGCTTCTTGTTGTAGAACAGGGCGCGGAGGTAGAAGCCGTAGGGCAGCATGTACGCAGTGTTCTTGACGTCGCGGCCGAGTTCGAGCGCGCGCGGCGTCAGCCCCTTGGTGTGCTCCCACTTGGCGAGGTAGGGTTCGAGGCTTTCGAGCATGCCGTTGTTGGCATAGAGGGAAAGCCAGGTGTCGGGCATTTCCATCACGTCAGGCGTATCGCCGGCCGAAACCATGGTGGCGAACTTCTGGAAGGCTTCGTTCCAGGGCAGCGAGATGATGTCGACCTTGGTGCCGGGGTTTGCAGCCTCGAATTTCGCAACGATCGACTTCAAGGTCTCGGTGCGCTCGGGGCTGGTGATGACCTCGACCAGTTTCAGCGTGGTATCGGCAAGTGCCGTACCGGCCATCATCGTGGCGAGTAGAGTGGCGGTGATCAGTCTTTTCATGCTTGCTCCCCCTTTTCAGGTTTTTCAGGTTGTGAACTTAAGAGGCGACCGCCAATGCCGCCTCGATGTCCTTCCACAAGGCTTCGGTTCCTTCGAGACCGACGTGGAGGCGTACGGACCGCGCATGGATCCCGAAGGTATGCGCGGAATTCGGTTGCGCCTTCTGCTGAAGGACGACCTCGCCTGGTACGATCAGGCTTTCGTGTCCACCCCAGCTCACTCCCAGTTTGAAGAGCTTGAGGTGATCGGCGAAGGCGCGGATATCGACGCCCTCGCGGAATATGAAGGAGAACAGGCCCGATGTGCCGTTGAGGCCTGAAGGCAGACGGTTGGCGAGACCCGGATGGCAGACGGTCTCCACCACGTCGAGCTCCTGCAGGCGCTTGGCGATCGTCATCGCTGCCGCCTCATGCGCCCGCATGCGGATCGGCAGCGTGCGCAGGCCGCGGATCAAAAGCCACGCATCGAAAGGCGAAAGCTTGCCGCCGAGATAAGGATAAGCTTCCGCCTTGATGCGGGCGATCATCTCCTTCGATCCCGCGACGACACCGGCCACGACGTCGCTATGACCGCCGAGGTATTTGGAAGCCGAATGGATGACGATATCGACACCGAGCGAGATTGGCTGCTGAAAGTATGGGGTCGCCCAGCTGTTGTCGATCATGCTGACGACGCCGTGCTTCTTGGCAAGTGCAGCGAGCGCGCCGACATCGTGGGCTTCCATGACCCAGCTGGTCGGGCTTTCCATGTAGAAGACCTTGGCACCGGGCAGCGCCTTGGCGACGGCTTCTTCATCGCGGCCGTCAACATAGGTCACCTCCACCTTCATGCGCTTCAGGATCGTGCCGAACAGGCGGAAGGCATCGGGATAGACATGCTTGACCGCAACGATCCGGTCGCCCGGTTCGACGAACGAGAGCACCGATGAGGAAATCGCAGCCATGCCGCTTGCAAAGCCGAGCGCATCCTCAGCGCCTTCGAGCTTTGCCAGCATTTCCTCGAACATGCGGACGGTCGGGTTGAGGCCACGTGTGTAGATCGGGCGCACCTTCTCGCCACGATAGGAGGAAATCATATCGTCATAGTTGGAGAAGGTGAAAAGCGACGTCTGAAAGATTGGCGGCACGACCGCTTCGGCGAAGTTTCCTTCGTCGTGTGCAGTGATAAGCGAGGCAAGATCGAACGCATCTGCGCCGTTGTTCATTTCGACATTTCCTTGATATCTTCCTCGACGACCTCGAGGATTTTCAGTGTCTCTTCCCGCGCGGCCTCGGCATCCCGGGCAGCGATCGCGTTGAAGAGTGTGCGGTGAAAGGGGAAGGAGCGGCGGGCGAAATCCTCGCGCTCGAACGGGTGCTCCCAGAATTGCCAGAAAGTCTCGCGCATCTGCTCGAGAAGCTGGCGAAAAAGCGGATTGTGTGTGGCGTCATAGATCGCCAGATGGAAGGCGAGGTCTTCCGGGCCCGACGTACCCTTCTCTATGTGAACGCGCTCCATTTCGTTCAGATTCTGCTCGATCAGAATGAGATCCTTGTCGGTGCGCTTGCGCGCGGCGACCATGCAGGCCTCGCATTCGATCCCACGGCGCACCTCGAGCGTTTGCAGAAGAGCGTCGCGCAGATGACCGGTGTCGAGCGATAGCGGCATGTGGATCGTCGCCTTCGAAACCGGCTTCAGCAGATAAGTGCCGCTGCCCTTGCGGGTTTCGATGACGCCGAGCGCCTGGAAATGACGGATTGCTTCGCGGATCGTCGAACGGCCAACCACCAGCGCCGCCATCAGCTCTCGCTCTGCCGGCAGACGATCACCTGCCTTCAGCTGCGCGCTCTGCACATACTCGGCCAGTGCATCGGTCACCTGGCGTGCCCGATCCATTGCCGGAAGCGGCCGGATAAGCGGCCTGTCGCTGATTGGTGCCTTCATGGTTCCCCATATTCTTATAGGCAGTCGACTCTTAAATTGGTCTGACATCTTAGCATTTCTCAAAGATGAAGAGGCGTCAAGGGCTGTTTTGGCTCCGGCAGTTCAGGTTATCTGATGAGTGCCGCCCGTTCTCTTGAACTCGGGGTACCCTTGTGTCGGACGCGGAAGGAAGACAATCTTAAGGCGATTATTACCGCGGTGAACAAAGTGGTGGACGCCCTCGGAATTACAGCCAGATAGCTTCAGGAGCTTGACCGACAGTTCGACCGTCTCGGCGCACGAGGAGCCTCGGGAATGAAGATGGCTGAATCGAAGGCTGGCACTTGACCCAGGAGGAATGAATGGGAGACAGAGGCAAGGAGTTCGCAAGCATCGCCTACACCGTGCTTGTCGTCGACAGACACCCGGGCGTGAAGGCTGCGGCGCGACTTGTCGGGATGAACTATTCCACGCTGCACTCGCGGCTCATCGGTCGGACAAGCTTCTCCGCCGACGAAGTTCGCGACCTCGTCAGGGCTGTTCCCGATCCACGCCTGGTCTCCTATCTTCTCGATGGGACTCAGTTTATCGCAGCGGAGCGTCCTGCACCTCAGGAAGCGGCTACCACGATACAAAGAGGCGCGACGCGCGTGGTCGTAGGGGCTGCGGACGTGCTCGAGATCGTCGACGCCTCGATCGCGGGCGGCGGCTTTGACCATCGCAATGAGGCCGTCGTCCTCAAGGAGATCGAAGAGACCCAGCGCGCGCTGGCCTCGCTTCGATTGCAGATCGAAGGGGAATGATCAGTCGTGGGTCCGAAGCCTCTGCCACCGTTCGCGCAGATCTCCGAGATGCCGATCTCCCTCATCAAGCAAGAACTCGATTTCCGCCTCGGTGGCCCGTGCGCGATTGGTGGCCACGGTGCGCCGGGCACCGATGGACTTCTCGATCTTCGTCTCAAGCAACAGCAGCCGGGACTTGCAGATCGCAATCATGCGCGCGACGCGCATGTATTCGCGGAGGGGATCAATTTCTTCAGACATGGCATTCGGTATCTTTCGAACGCCGTTTAACAACCTGGTCATCGGTCCTCCATCAAAACGCGGCCACCCATTTTGATGGACCTGAAGTTGTATTGTTCGAACGGCAGACCCTTCGTTCGTAGAAATCCGTTCCACCGCCCAAATATCTTGCGTTAACCACGTATAGCGATGCGGTTTTTCATTAAGCTACGATCAACAATCCCCGACATAGGTTGCGGCTCCCTCCAGCCAGTAGAACCCCATGTCCAAAGTCATCTCCTGCCTGTTTCTCAGCCATGATCTGCGCCTCGTCGTTCTTGCGGGTACGCTCTGCATGCTATCGTGCTTTGTCGCGGTCATGCTGTTGCGGCGGGCACTGAAGTCCTCGGGCGTGGCGCAATGGACCTGGCTGGCGACAGGCGGCGCGGCCGGAGGCTTCGGCATATGGGCCACGCATTTCGTGGCGATGCTGGCATATGATGCCGGTACCGTCTTCCAATACGAACTGGTCCGGACACTCTCTTCTCTCGCGCTTGCCATGGCGGCTACGACGGCGGCAACGGCATGCGCAACGTTCCTTGGTCAGCGCGCCTATATTGCCGCGGGTCTGCTTTTCGGCCTCGGCATATCGAGCATGCATTTCACCGGCATGGCCGCGATCGAATTCCCTGGAGAGATCGTTTTTGACCGCGTGCTGGTCATCTGCGCAATCGCTATTGCCGTCGCGCTTGCCGTCCCGGCGTTCAATCTTGCCTGCGGTCGTGGCCAGAGGCAAACGGGGCTCGTTCTTCCCAGCGTCTTGCTTACCCTTGGCATCGTCCTGATGCATTTCACGGCTATGGGCGCGGTCTCGGTTATCCCGGGCCCCGCGGAGGCACCTCAGGCATCCATGCTGTCGCCGGCGATCATGATTGTCACGATCGCGACCGTTTCGCTGTCCCTGCTTGCCGCCGGTCTCTCGGCCGCGCTTTTCGCCATGCGCTCGGAAAAGGCGGTTGCTGCCGGCGAAGAAAGTTTCAGGCTGCTTGTTCAGGGCGTGACGGACTATGCGATCTACATGCTTGACCGCAACGGCCACGTCGCCAACTGGAACGCCGGCGCCGAGCGCGCAAAAGGCTACGTCGCGTCCGAGATCGTCGGCAAGCACTTCTCGGAATTTTATCCTCAGGAAGACCGCTTGGCCGGCCTGCCCCAGCGCGGTCTGGAAACAGCCTTGCGGGAGGGAAAGTTCGAGGCCGAGGGATGGCGCCTGCGAAAGGACGGTAGCCGGTTCTGGGCACATGTCGTCATCGACGCGATCTATGACGAACGGAAAGGCCATATCGGCTTTGCGAAGATAACCCGCGACCGAACGGAGCAGATGGAGGCCGCCGCGCGCTTGAAAGCAGCATCGGACAACCTCGCCCTCGCGCTTGCCAACATGGCGAATGGCATTTGCCTTTATGACGCCGAAGAGCGTCTTGTTCTCCACAATAGGCGCACCCTCGAGATTTTCGATATTCCGGAGGGCGCCGATCTCGTCGGGAAGTCGTTCCGCGAGCTCTGCGAATATCGAGCACGCCACGGCGTCGAGAGCATCGCCGACATCAACGGCTTCTATGAGCAGAACCGTCTGCTGTTCAGAAGAAAGGACGGCGGCGAGCTCACCAGGCAGCTGACGAATGGACGAACCGTGCGAACGATCCACAAGCCGGTTGGCAATGGATCATGGGTCTCGACGATCGAGGACATCACCGAGCGCGTTCAGTCGGAATCCAAGATCAGCCATCTGGCGAGCCACGATTCCCTCACCGGCCTGCCGAATCGCGCCTATTTCGAAGAGCGTCTCGATGCTGTGCTTGCCCGCGCAGCCAATACGCAAGCTCGCGTTGCAGCACTCTGCATCGACCTCGACCGCTTCAAGGATGTCAACGACAGTTTCGGGCACGCAGTGGGCGACCAACTGCTCCGAGTACTTTCCGCGCGCATGTCGGCAGTGACCAACGACAGTGAATTCGTGGCACGTTTCGGCGGCGATGAATTTGTCGGGTTCAAATCCTTCATCGAGGATGCAGAACTTCGCGACTTCGCTGATCGCCTTCTCGGTGTTTTGAGCAGCAAGGCAGAGATCGGTTCGTTCGACATTCTGCCGGGGGCAAGCCTCGGTATAGCGGTCTATCCCGCCGATGCGACGGACAGGCAGAAGCTGCTCAGCAATGCCGACATGGCGATGTATCGCTCGAAGGAAAGCCCCGACGAGAAGATAAGCTTCTACGAAGCCGGTATGGACGAAGCCGCGCGCGAGCGGCGAGCACTGGCGCGCGACGTTTGGACAGCGCTGAGCGAAGAGCAGTTCTTCCTCGCTTATCAGGTGCAGAAAGACGCGCGCTCCGGAGCGATAACAGGCTATGAGGTCCTGCTGCGCTGGCAGCATCCCGAACGCGGGCTCGTCGCGCCGTCGACATTCATACCTGTCGCGGAGGAATGCGGCGCGATTTCCGCGATCGGCGACTGGGTCCTCGAGCGCGCCTGCGCGGAAGCGGCTCTCTGGCGGAGTGCGGACAAGATTGCGGTTAACCTGTCGCCACTTCAGCTTGGAAGCATCACTCTGGTGGAGAAGGTACGCGCCGTTCTCCTGAAGACAGGCTTGCCGGCCTCGCGCTTGGAGCTCGAGGTCACGGAAAGCGCAATCATCGGTGACAAGGCCCGCGCACTCCACATCCTGCGGCAGATCAAGGCACTTGGCGTTACCGTCGCGATCGACGATTTCGGCACCGGCTACTCGTCGCTGGAGACGCTCCGTTCCTTCCCGTTCGACAAGATCAAGCTCGATAGAAGCTTCACCAGTGATCTTGAGAACAGCCGGCAATCCAAGGCTTTCGTGCGGGCAATCGTGGCGCTCGGCAAGAGCCTCGAGGTGTCGGTCCTGGCCGAAGGCGTCGAGACCGAAGAACAGATGCGTGTCTTGACTGCCGAGGGCTGCGACGAACTCCAGGGCTTCCTCTTTGGGCGCCCATCAGCCTACGTGGAAGCCGCAACGGTTGAGAAGCCTTCAACTAGAAAGATAGCGTAGGGTGCGCTGAGCTACCGCACCAGGCGCATCAGCGCTGTTTGAATGGGTTCGTCGGAAACGAGAAAAAGCCCAGAGGTTTGCTATGATCCGGCGTGGGCGCGTCCGCCCATCAACGATCGAGTGCGGATTCCAGGCAGCCGATCAGCTTCTCGATGTCAACAGGCTTTCCCAGGAAGGCAAAGGCACCGCCGTTCATGGCATTGTTGCGTGTGCGATCGTCCCGATATGATGTGACAAAGATCATTGGCGGGCGATCGGAACGCTTGTTCAGCTCGGCCTGTAGCTCGATACCACTGAGGCCGGGCATTTTGACATCGACCAGCATACAGTCGATCGCCGATCTCGGCTCGAATTCCAGGAATTCTTCCGCCGACGCAAACAGGCGGCATTCGTAGCCACACGATTTGACAAGGTCGTCCATGGCTTCACGGATGGCCTGGTCGTCGTCGACGACGGCTATGGTGGGAACGGGGGGCAATGCGATGACCTTTTCTGCTTGTTTTCTAACGTTCTTATGCGCCTGCGCCCGAACGAAAGATACCATACTAAGAGACAGGTAGGCGGACCCCGTCGCCAAGCATCTCGGCTTTCCTCACGAGTTCCGCGACGGAGCGGACCTCCATCTTGCGCATGACGTTGCCGCGATGCAGCTTCACGGTAACTTCGCTGATGCCGAGTTCGAATGCGATCTGCTTGTTCATAAGCCCCTTGACCACGGCGCCCATTACCTCGCGCTCGCGCGGCGTAAGACTGTCTGCAAGGGAGGCGACCGCTTCGCTCTGAGCCGTCTGCTGCCGGCGCGCACTGTCGCGCTCCATTGCCGCAGACACGGCATCGAGGATGTCCTGATCCTTGAAGGGCTTGGTGAGAAAATCGACAGCACCCGCCTTCATTGCCCTGACACTCATCGGAATGTCGCCGAAGCCGGTCATGAAGATGATCGGCATCCGGCTGCCAATCCGCTCCAGCTGGACCTGGAAATCCAGACCGCTGACGCCAGGCAGCCGAACGTCGAGGAGGATGCAGCCCGGGCGATTGAAGTTTGCCGCCTCCATGAAGGCCGTCGCGCTTTCGAATGCTTCGGCGTCGAACCGCATGGAACGGAAGAGATCCGTGAGAGCCTCGCGCATGGACAGATCGTCATCGACGATGAAAACGACAGGCGCAGGCGGCTCCTTAGTCTGTTTGCGTATGTCAGGCATATTCCACCTCCGGCTTGATCAGCAGGCGCATTTCGAAGACCGCGCCACCCTCGGGATGATTGTTTCCATTCAGCGTTCCGCCACGCGCTTCCAAAGTCGTGCGGCAAATGGACAGACCCATGCCCATTCCTGTTTCCTTGGTCGTGAAGAACGGCGCGAACAGCTTTTCCTTGGCATCATCGGTGATGCCTGGCCCGGTGTCACGCACCGCCACGCAGACATGCTCGATATCAGGACGCTCCGCGGCGATGGTGATCGTGCGTTCCGGACTTGCCGCTTCGTCCATCGCCTGAATGGCGTTGGTGATCAGGTTGATAAGCACCTGTTGCAGCTCGATCTTCACGGCAGAGACGGACGGCAGATGCGAAGTCGTCTCGATCTGCAGCGTGGTGCCGCTCCGCTGCAGCTCATGTTCCATCAGCGCCATAGTCTCGTCGATCAAGCCTTCGACGCTCACATCCTCGATCTTGCTGCTGGATGGCGAAAGCAGGTTTCGCGTGTTCTGGATGATCTCGCTTGCGCGCTGGCTGTCGCGGATCATCCGCTCAGCCGAGCGTCGCACAGCCGCCAGATCCGGAGGGTCACGGTCGAGCCATCTCAGTAGCGTTTGCGAATTGACGACGATCGCGCCAAGCGGCTGATTGAGCTCATGCGCGAGCGATGCGGACATGGCCCCCACGGTTGCAGCCTTCGACGCCTTGGTCAGTTCTGCCTGCGCTTCAGCCAGTGCCTTCAACTCCATCTCTCGCTGGGTAACATCGACCATGCTGACGACGACGCGATTGAAGGCTGCCGGATCTTCGGGAAAGCTGATGCTGAGAAGCACAAGCTTCTCCTCGCCATTGTCAGCTCGAATTTCGACCTTGTCTTCGAAAACCGGGGCTCCGTCCATGATGGCTTGCAGGACTTCCAGGAATCGTTCCTGTCCCGGTATGATCGATCGGCGCAGAGCACCGACACCCGAGGAACCAGGTCCCAGCATCTCGCGTGCCGCTTCGTTGGCAGCGACCACGCGGATTAGTCCCACGCAATAATCGACGATGGCGGGATTGGCTCGCCCGTAGGCCTTGAGGTCCGTGACACCCTGCGCCCTGACATCCATCAGGTAGCTTCGCAACTTCGAGTAGTCGCGCTCCCAAAGGGCCACGCGCGTGCGGTCGAAGATCGATCGATATCTCGCCTCACTCTCCTTGAGAGCAGAGTTCGCCGACAGCAGCGTCAGCCGCGCAGCCTCCGTCTTCAACAGGAGCACGGTCGTGACGCCCAGAGCAGCCAAAGCAACGATGAGGCGGACCGTGGACTGAAGGTCGGCGTCATCACCGTGCGTCATGCCGTACGATATGAGGGTCAATGCCGCACACACGGAAGCCAGCCCAATCAAGCCGATCCGCGTAATTGCCTGGGCGGCAACAAGCATCGTGATGACATATAGAACGGCAATAGCGCCTTCGATGTCGGTATAGGTATCGACGTAGAAAACCGCCACCGCGAGCACAATCGCCATCAGGCCAAATGCGCGATGGTGGGCTCCACCGTCTATATCGCGTGAGCGAAATATGGTTGCCGTTATAGACATTGTTCCCCCAGTCTATTTTGGCCGAGACCATATCCGCTCGATCGCGCAATCGCACCTATACCTAAGTGTGATTCATCCTCTTTCCTCGGCTAGCCTCAAACCACACGGAAATCATATGGCAGCATGGGCGTTAGGCGCCATGGCTCCGGTCATAGCCGTTAATCGCGGGCGGAGCCCAGCCTTCGGGCAAGCGGCGGGGACGGAGCACTTCGACCTCAAGTGGGTAGCATTGCGCCACATCGGACGAATGTTGCGCGGAGCAGTCGCCGCCCGGGCACGCCGACATGCAACCCAACAGGTCGATCTCGGCAAAGAACTCGAGATAGTCGCCTGGTCGAACAGGGCTTGCCTTCATGAAGTATTGCCCCGTGTCCCGCGTAAAGCCGGTGCACATGAATACGTTCAGCACGTCGTGAACATGCTGTTCCGCCTGCGCCAACGGCATATCCAGGTGTCGCGCAACTGCACGCGTGAGATTTGAGTGGCAGCAATGATGATACTGACCACCATGGCTGAGCAGATTGTGGGTATAGGGATCACAGCGCGTGCCGATGACATCATGGACGGAACCGCCGAACTCGTCGAAGCCGTACCAGTCGAGCGTATCGTGGGTGATTGTCGCGATCGGCCGCATATAGGGGAAATTGGAGAAAAGCTGATCGCCCAGCCCTACATGCGTGCCGTTCAGGGCGCGCGTCTTGCCGGTGTAAAGGCGCTCGCTGATGTCGTTAGCGTTGAACAGGTTGAGATCGCCTACCTGCGGCCCTTCCTCGCACCGAAGCCGGCAGAAATGGCCGGCCGGCACGAGCCAGGTTGCTGCATCGCGAGCAGGAACCGTAACACGGTCGATAAGCTCGAGATCGTCGCGAACGGCCTGATAGGCGCGCAGGTCAGGACGCGGCAGCGTCTCGACCGGGTAGCAGATAACCGGTGCGATAGACTTGCGGGCATCCGCGTCAATCGGGGTCGGCGTTATGGCTTGCGGCTTCAAATCTGTTTCTCCACTCGTACTAGGGTTCGATGAGCGCTTATTGGATCATTGCCAAATCTGCGTCTGGTTCGACGAAGTCTCCGACCTCGGCCAGCAAGCTGATCCGCCCCGAGCGCTCCGCGATGATCCGGGTCTCCATTTTCATGGCTTCGATGACCGCCACCGGGTCTCCCCTGGCGACTTCGGCACCATCGGCTATCAGCCACTGACGGAGGACGCCGGCAATCGGCGCTCTCAACGCGTTGCTTTCGGCCGCCGACAGACCCGTGGCCTTCATGGATGAAGCCGGCGCCACCGTTAGGAAGCTTGCCGGAATGGCGAGCGTATGCCGCTTGCCGTCAATCTCGATAAAGCCTCGAACATACTCGGCATCGGCAGGATCTGTCCGTGGAGCCGGGGGGATGCCTGCAAACTCCTGCTCGATCCAGGTGGTGTAGACACCCATCCGATCCTCCGATGCGAACGCCGGCTCTTCGACGACTGCGCGGTGAAAGGGCAACACCGAGGCGACTCCATCGATGTTGAATTCTGCGAGCGCGCGGCGCGCGCGCGCGAGGGCCTGCTGACGGTTGGCGCCCGTCACGATCAGCTTCGCCATCATGGAGTCGTAGAGACCAGGCACAACGGATCCGGACTCCACACCGCTATCGATGCGCACACCAGGACCAGAAGGAGGGCGAAAGCTCGAAATCTTGCCAGGCGAGGGCAGAAAGCCGCGTCCGGGATCTTCGGCGTTGATGCGGAATTCGAAGGCGTGGCCTCGCGCCACCGGCGTTTCGCCGACGGAAAGCGGAAGACCATCGGCAACACGAAGCTGCTCGATGACGATATCGATACCGGTTGTCTCTTCCGTTACCGGATGCTCGACCTGAAGGCGGGTATTAACCTCAAGGAACGAGATGAGGCCATCATCCGACATCAGAAATTCCACCGTGGCGGCGCCGGTGTAGCGGGCCTCCTGGCATATCGCTCGCGCGGCGGTGTGAATGGCGTCCGATTGCTCCTTGCTCAGGAAGGGTGCCGGCGCTTCTTCCACAAGCTTCTGGTTTCGGCGCTGAAGTGTGCAATCGCGCGTGCCAAGCACGACGGTGTTGCCGTGGGCGTCAGCCATGACCTGCGCCTCAATATGGCGCGGCTTGCTCAAGAATTGTTCTGCGTAACACTCGCCGCGCCCGAAGGCTTCGGTTGCTTCACGCACCGCTGAAGAGAAGAGTTCGCCGACTTCGTCGAGCTCATAAGCGACCTTCATGCCGCGTCCGCCGCCACCGAAGGCTGCCTTGATCGCGATCGGAAGACCAACAGTGCGTGCGAAGGCAACTGCCTCGGCAGCCGATCCGAGCGGACCGTCGGATCCCTTGACAAGGGGCGCTCCAACCTTCTGGGCAATCCGCCTCGCCTCGACCTTATCGCCAAGTATCCGGATCACCTCCGGGCGCGGCCCCACCCAGGTCAATCCTGCCGTGATGACCGCTTCTGCGAATTCCGCTCGTTCCGACAGGAACCCATAGCCGGGGTGAACAGCATCGACGCCCGCACGGCGGGCAATACCGATAATCTTTTCAATGTCGAGATAGGTTTCGCTCGGTCGGCCAGGGCCGAGGCCGAAGGCTTCGTCGGCCAGCGCGGCGTGGAGCGACGACGCGTCCGGATCTGCGTAGATGGCAACGGTCGAGAGGCCATAGTCGCGCGCGGCGCGGATGATGCGTATGGCGATCTCGCCGCGGTTTGCGATCAGGAGTTTTTTCATCGGACCGGCCTTCCTTCTCCGAAATTATGCGGCACCGCGTGCGTTGAGTTCGATCGCTTCCGCGTCAAATGGTGTGATCGGCCTGAAGCGGACGCGTGCGCCGATGGGAATCTGCCCAGCGAGATCGAGGTGGTGCTGTGCCACCGACGCAATCACCGGATAGCCGCCTGTGACCGGATGATCCGCCAGGAAGAGGACCGGCTGCCCGTCAGCCGGCACCTGGATCGCGCCCTGCAATGTCCCCTCCGAGGGCAGCTCGGCGGAGATGGATCGTTCGATCGCCTCCTGCCCCGACAGCCTTATTCCGACCCGACTGGATTGCGGGGTAACGCGCCATTCCTGACTGCAGAAGGTCTCCGCACCTTTCGACGTAAACCAATCAAAGCGGGGACCGAGGACGACGTCCAGAGTGACGATCTCCTTCGAGGTCGGCAGGCGCCGTATTGCCCCCTCCCACGAGTCGACCGCAGATGAGGTCGGGCCGGCCGTACCCAACACGGCCCCCGCCTCGATCGGGGCTGGCCCGATCTTTGCGAGAATGTCCGTCGCAGCTGAACCAAGCGCCGGGGTCACGGCATAGCCGCCCCGCAAAGCCAGATAGCTCACCATGCCGTCGGTCGGCATTCCCAATGTCAATTCATCGCCTGCATCAAGAGCGAACGGCAGGGCGAACGGCGCCGGGATCTCGCGGCCGTCTGGCGTGCGGATGTTGAGCGGGCAACGCGCACCGGTGACTGCCACAGTGACCGGCATTTCCGCCCTGACGCCGAACCCGCCGAAGGCGATCTCGATTGCAGCGCTATCGCGAGTGTTACCGACGCAGCGATTGGCGGCAAGCAGCGCGTCGCGATCTAGCGCTCCTGATCGCGCCACGCCCTGGCTGGCCATGTTTGGCCGGCCGAGATCCTGATAGCAAGCTGGTCGATCCGAGCGAAGTACGGTCATGGCAGGTCTTGAAATTGCGGGCGCTGGCGGCGGCGCTTTTGTTGCCTTGGTCGTGTGGGCGCGAGCCTCGGCGCGCCGGAATCGCACGGTGTCGCCGGGCGAGAGTAGCGCTGCCGGATTGCGCGCCGTGTCCCACATTGCGAGCGGCGTACGGCCCAGCAGTTGCCATCCGCCGGGGCTGTCCGACGGATAGATTCCACCGAATTTTCCGGCTATGGCGACCGATCCCGCCGGTATCTTCACGCGTGGGCTCTTTCGGCGAGGCACCTCGATTTCGGGATCATCGCAGGTCATGTAGGCGAAACCCGGTGCAAAGCCGGTAAAGGCAACCGTGTAGGTCGCCTCGGTATGACGGCGGATGAGTTCGTCGATCGACCAACCAAGGAGATCCGCCACGTCCTGCAGATCCTCGCCATCATACACGACTGGAATATCGATTGATGTTCCGGCGCGAGCGCTGCCCCGCGACAGGTCGAGACCGCGGATAAGGTCGACCAGCTCCGAGCGGGAGGTACTAAACAGGTCGAAACGCACCATGACAGTTCGCGCACCGGGGATCAGTTCCACCACGCCCGTAGGTTGACGCGCGAGCAGCGCATCCATCAATGAAAGGGTGGCTTCAAAGTCCTCGAGCTCGACGAGGAACGCATCGCTACCGGCCGGCAGTATCCTTGCCCGATCAACCATGAAATGCGCCGACGAAGGATTGCATCCTGACGCCTTCCGCGTCGAGCGCGCGACGCAGACCCTGTGCGATCGCAACCGCCGTCGGCGTATCGCCGTGAATGCAGATCGACTGTGCATCGAGGTCGATTTCGGCTCCGTCGATCGTCGTTATCCGCTGCTCGCGAACCATTCTCAGCATTCGCTCGGCGATCTGCTGGGGATCGTGAATGACGGCCCCGGCCAACCGGCGATCAACGAGGCTGCCGTCGGCATTGTAGGCACGGTCCGCAAATGCTTCACAGACCACGGTTAGCCCCGCATCACGAGCCCGCGCCACGATCGGCGCGCCAGCGAGCGCCATCAACGTGAGGGAGGGGTCGACCGCCTTGATCGCGGCGATGACATCAGCGGCTTGCCGGGCATCATTGGCGATCGTGTTGTAAAGCGCCCCATGCGGCTTCACATACTGGACGCTGGTACCGGCAGCGGCGGCGAGCGCCTGCAATGCGCCGATCTGATATATCGTATCCGCGACCAGTTCAGCGCTCGACGGATCCATATTGCGCCGACCGAAACCGACCAGATCACGGTAGCCGACATGGGCACCGATCACGACATTTCGGCTCGCAGCGATCTTCAGCACATTCAGGATGCCGGCCGGATCACCCGCATGGAAGCCGCATGCGATGTTGGCGCTTGTGACAAGCTCGAGCATGGCCGCGTCGTTCCCCATGGGCCACGGGCCGAAGCTTTCCCCGAGATCACTGTTGAGATCGATGATTGGCATATCAATGTCTCCTTGCCGGACGGCCATTGAATTGTTCAATAACTCAATATAGATTGTTGAACAATATCTTTCTGCAAGGACGATCCCGATAGTGATGCCAGCCGACATGGAAGAAGAGGGTTCCCTCGCCTCGAAGGCGGCGGGTCGGATTCGCAACATGCTGATCGAAGGATACTTCGGACCAGGAGAGAAGCTTTCGGAAGTACAGGTCGCAGGCCTGCTCGGCATTTCGCGAAACACGTTGCGCGAGGTCTTTCGGATCCTCGCCAGCCAAGGCCTGCTGACCCAGGTTCCCAATCGTGGTGCCTTTGTCGCGGCACCCGACGAGGCCGCGGTCATCGATATTTATCGCACGCGTCGTGTCATCCAGAGAGGTGCTGTACATGCCGCTACACTCGGCCACCCAGCGCTTGCTCGAATGCGGGCGCTTGTCGTCGAAGCCGAGGACATGCGGCGCGCCGGCAACTGGCAAGCCGTCGGCACACTCAACATGGATTTTCATCGGGCAATGGTCGAGTTCTGCGACAGCGCGCGGCTGAGCGCCTGCTTCGATCTCGTGATGGCCGAACTACGGCTCGTGTTCGGTCAATTGGCGGACACGGGCCATCTGCACGAACCGTATGTCGAGCTCAATGCGGCGCTCTACAAGTTGCTTCTGGAGGGTCGAACCGCTGAAGCCTTGTCGTTGCTCGATCACTATCTCATCCAATCCGAACGATCGGTGCTCGCGGCCCTGCACCGGCGGCGAGCCGAGCCCCCTGTCAGGACTGAACCGGGCGCAAGCCGCACCAATCGGCGATAAACAACGCAATCACGCGTGTCGTCTCGGCCATGCTTTTCAGGTCGGTCCGTTCGCGCGGCGAATGGCTGTCATAGCCCCGGTTGCCATAGCAAAGCGTGGGGATGCCGTAATAGAGATCATACTGTCGTGTGTCGCTGGTCGCCGTTTGACTGAACGTCTCCAGCGGCGAGCCGAACACGGTCTCATGGCTCCGCGCAAGGGTGGCCTCGGCGTCGGAACCCGGTTCGAAGACATGACCATCGGCCTGAAAACCGATCCATGTCAGTGTGGGAGTCTGAGCGCTGCCGATCCTTTCGGCCGATACCTTGATGCAATCCAGCACACGCTGGCGCACCTGCTCCAGCGGATGCCCCGGCAGCACCGAAAGCCTGCATTCGATCTCGCACCATGACGGGACCGAACCGAGCCAGTCTCCGCCCTGAATCTTGCCGAGACTGAATTTGACCGGGTTTTCGATATGGCCGAACCAGGGATGGGTCTTGGCCTCCTCGTTGATCCGCCTCGTCAGCGCTTCGAGGTCGGCAACGTAGTCATAGGCAGCGAGGATGGCATTCGACGCACGATTGAAATTCAGCACATGCCCGGGTTTTCCGAGGACTCGCACCCGAAACCATACGGAGCCCAATTCGGCACGCAGCAACTGGTTGTTGAGTGCCTCGGGAATGAAGCATGCATCGGCACGATATCCGCGTTCTAGCGTGGCGAGGGCGCCATTGCCGGTGCATTCCTCCTCGCTAACCGTCTCGACGTAAACCTGGCCAGCGGGTTCGAAGCCAAGCCCTTTGAGGGCCTCCAGGGCGAAGACGATTTCGGCGACGCCGACCTTCATGTCATTGGCGCCTCGCCCCCACATGAAGCCGTCTTCGATATGCGGCTCGAAGGGCGGGCGCTCCCAAAGTTCCCGAGCACCTGGGGGCACGACATCAATATGGCCCTGCAAGATCAGGCTGCGACCATCAGGTGCGTCGTTTGGCAACGTCGCCACGACCTGCACGGCCTTGTCATAGTCGACATCGACAGCCGGCGAATAGCCACGCTTCCCGACGATCTCAACATCGCTGATCCGGAACTGATCGACACCCCATCCGCGCGCGGCGAACTCACTGGCCAGCCATGCCTGGCAGGGTGCCTCGTTGCCACGGGTCGAATCGAGTGACACCAGCCGGGCAAGCCAGTTCACCTGGTCATCGAACCTCTCGTCGATAATGCTTCTAAGATCGCTATCGAGTTTTGAAAGATCGACCGCCATACCTGCCTCCGCTGCCATGCAAACACCGCCATCAAATTGACCGTATGAATGCTAACAACCGGATCACACTTTTGTCGACAAAAAAAATACAAACTGAATTATTTTCGCCGACTTAATGCCGTCGAGACATTGAGGTCTTGTTTCTAAAGGCTGAGATCGCCGCTCTGACGCGAATCCGCGCTGATGTAGGAGCGGATCTGGCTGACGATCTGATCGGCATGCGCAGACGCAAGAGCATCGGCCTGTAGCAAGTCGCGATTGATGATTGCCTGGATCATATCCTCGTGTTCACCGACATATTGCCTCGGCAACACGTCATTGAACGACGAGTAATAGAGGCGAAGAATGCGGCGCCCTTCGTCGAGCAGGCGGGTGAAGAGTTCCACGTAGTAGCGGTTCCGCCCGGCTTGTGCGATCGCAACGTGGAAGTCACGGTTGGTCGAGATCATCCCCAGCACATCACGGCGATCAACAGCCTCTTCGAAGGCCTTCTGCAGCGAGCGGATCTTTTCGATATCATCTGGCGTGTGGTTGGCTGCTGCAAGCCTTGTGGTCACCCGGTACATCAGGGTCAGGGCATCAAAAAACTCCGACAGCCGCAGAAAATCGATATTCGATACGATGGTCGCACGGTTGGTCAGGGTCATGATCAACCCCTCGGCAGCAAGGCGAACGAGCGCTTCACGAATGGGTGTGCGTGACAGGGCAAAGCGATCCGACAGCTGCTGCTCATCAATGGCGCTGCCCGGCGCCAGCTTGAGTTCGATGATCTCGTTTCTCAGCGTCTCATAGACGGTCGAAACACCAAACCCGCGCTTATGCGTCAGTTGCTTGTCTCTCTCGTCCACGCCAGCGATCCCTTCGTTTCAAACTGTTCTGACCGTCGTCTGCAACTCGAATTGGTAACGGAATCCGCTTTTGACTTCAAACAATATATTTGTTGTCGACAAATGAAATATTGAATGATACGCCTGACAGATATCGAAGATCTGCAACCTCTTGGAGGGCAGCGATCTTGGAGAGGATCAGCCGACGCAGTGCCATGTGTACCGCTGCGGCTGAAGCGAATGCGGGGTGAGGCATGACCGATACGGTACTTGTGAATGCGCGTTTGGCCGACATCGAAGGCAAGGCGCTTGGTCCATCGACCACCGTGCACCTGAAGGACGGCCGGATCGCCTCCATCGGCCAGCCAGCCCCGGAAGGGATCGAGCAACTCGACCTCGGCGGCCGCACACTTCTCCCCGGCCTCATCGACTGCCACTTTCACGTTGTTGCTCACTCGCTGGACCTTTGGTCCAACGTCATTGCGCCCGACAGCCTGGCAGCACTCCGCGCTGCGAAGATCATGGAACAGCTCCTCACAAACGGCTTCACGACCGTGCGCGATCTCGGCGGCGCCGACATCGGCCTCGTCAGGGGCGTCGAAGACGGTCTTATCGACGGGCCCGACCTCATCATTTGCGGCAAGGGGCTGTCGATGACCGGAGGGCACACCGACCTCCGCCAACGTACGGATATCAGGCCAGATGCCATGGGCTGGCGCCTGGGCAATATGGGCGTGATCGTCGACGGCGTCGACGAGGTACGGCGAGCCTGCCGCAAGATGCTCAAGGAAGGCGCGCGCTTCATCAAGGTGATGGCCAATGGCGGCGTCGCCTCTCCCAACGACCCGATCGAGTCCATCCAGTACTCGGACGCCGAAATCCGCGCGATGGTGGAAGAGGCCGAAAACGCCGGGACCTACGTCTCCGCCCACGTCTATCATGACGATGCGATCCGTCGCTGCGTCAAGCTCGGCGTCAAGTCGCTTGAGCATTGCAACCTGATTTCCAAAGAGACCGCCGAGCTCGCCGCCGAAGCCGGCTGCATAGCCGTGCCGACGCTCGCTGCCTACGAAGGTCTGAAACTCGAGGGCGCAGCGTTGGGGCTCGGCCCGGCAGAGCAGGCCAAGGTCGACATCGTTCGCGACAAGGGCATCGAGTCCCTGCGCATCATGCGTGAGGCCGGGCTGCCGATGGCCTTCGGAACGGATCTGCTTGGACCGCTGCGCAAGTATGGCGGCCTCGAATTCGAGCTGTTGGCAAAGGTGCTTTCACCGGCTGAAATCCTTGCTTCCGCCACGACGATCGGCGCGCGGCTTTGCCGGCAGGTAGGCGAAATCGGCGTCATCGCGCCGGGCGCTCGCGCCAACTTCATCGTCGTCGACGGCAATCCGCTTGACGACATCACTTTGCTCGGGCGGCCGGAAGAGACCGTCAAGGCAGTTATCAAGAATGGCCGCATCGTTCGCGGCGCAGTCGCAGAGGTTCACTAATGTCAACGCCGTACGATGTTCAGCATGTCTGGCAATTGATGTCCGGAGCGGACGCCGCAGGCGCCATGTTCGCGTACCTGCAGGACGGCATCAACCGCGACGTCGGCTGCGGACTGCTGACGGCCTCTGTCTACGACCTCGTCAACATGCGCTCCCGCCGTGTCTTCTCCGAAAACCTGGAGGCCTACCCGCTCGGCAACTTCAAACGCCTTGACCGCAATCGTTACTTCGAGACCGTTCTCGTGGGTCACAAGCACTTCTCGTCAACGACGATCGAGGAGATCGCGGAAGTCTTCTTCGATTGGCAGAAGATCCAGGATCTCGGCTTCGAGTCCAACATGAACATCCCGGCAATCGCCGGCAACACGGTGATCGGTTCGATCAACCTGCTTGAGAAGAAGGGCCATTACGACGCCGACCGCGTCCGCCGTGCGCTGCTTTGGCAGCCTATCGTCACGCTGAGCTTCCTGTTGCTCAATCAGGCAGGCGAGGACGCGACTTTCAGCCCGGGTATTGCCGCGACCGAGCAACCGACACTCGAAGGCGGGAAGGCCTCATAAAACCATTCCCGTCCGACCCTAATCAACGAGAGCCGCAAAGGCCCGCAACGATCTTCAGAGGAAAACGGAGCTTCACAATGAAACTGGGACTACTGACTGCCACCGCCCTTTTCTTGGGTACCGCTATCGCTCCCCAGATTGCGGGTGCACAGGACAAGCCACTGCGTGTCGCCTTCCTGGCGGCGTCGAGCCAGAACGGCTTCAACCAGGCGATCTATGCCGGCATCGTTGAGGCTGCGAAGAAGAACGGCAACGTCACGACTGAGATCTTCGACGGCGAGTTCTCCGCGCCGACACAGTTCAGCCAGGTCGAGGACCTGACGGCAGGAAATCGCTTCGATGCGCTGATCATCGCCCCCAACGACACGGTCGGCATCGCAACGGCTCTCGAAGATGCAACGGCGGCAGGGCTCAAGGTTGCCACGACACTGTTTCCGATCGGCCCGGACCTGAAAAACATGCAGCCGCAGGTCAAGGGACTGACGACGACGGTCGCGTCCGATCCGTCGATCGGCGCCCGCGCGCAGGCCGAGAAGGTCGTCGACTACTGCGCAGACAAGAACCCATGCAAGGTCGTCGTCATGATCGGCCAGCTGATCTACCCGTTCGACAATCTGCGCAACCAGACTTTCAAGGAAGTGCTCGGCAAGCACGACAACATCAAGATCGTGGCGACCGGCGAAGGCAACTACAGCCCGGACACCTCGCTTAAGGCGATGCAGGACATCCTGCAGGCCAACCCGAAGATCGACGCCGTCCTCTCCAACGCCGACCAGCACCTGATGGGCGTTGAGATCGCGCTTGAAGATGCCGGAATCGATGTATCGTCGGTCTATCTCATCGGCGGCGGTCTCAACCAGATCACCCTCGACAAGATCCGCGCCGGCAAGTTCGACGCATCGCTTGCGCAGTTCCCCTCCTCGATGGGCGCAGCGGCCCTCGACGCCATTGTCAAGGCAAGCAAGGGGGAGCAGGTACCGACCTGGATCGACGAAAAGACGCTGCGCGATGTTCCGCAGATCGTCGACAAGGCATGGCTCGATGCCCATCCCGACTTCAAGGCCGAATGGCAGGGCTGATCTCCCAGAGATAATCGGCGCGGCATGCCGCGCCGACCTTCCCGAATACAGACAAGAGGTCGGCCATGAGCATCGGCGAAGTCGCAGTGCGCGTCGAAGGCGTCGCAAAGGCGTTCGGTGGCACACGCATTCTCAATGACATCAACATCGATTTCCTGGCAGGCGAGGTCCACGCGCTTGTCGGAGAAAACGGCGCAGGCAAATCCAGCGTCGGCAAGATCGTTGGCGGCTATTATTCGGCTGACGAAGGCAATGTCGTTGTCTTCGGTCAGACCGTGACACGCTACTCGCCGCGCGATGCACTCCTTCGCGGGATCGCCATGATCCACCAGGAACTGCAGCTCGTGCCTGAGTTGACCGTCGCCCAGAACGTCTTTCTGGGGCAGGAAACGAACAAGGCAGGGCTGCTGGTCCGCGGCGACATTGCTCGCTTCCATGCGCTCGAGGCGACCTGCGACTTTGGCCTCGATCCCAACCAGAAAGTCGCCGACCTTCGTATCGCGGAGCGGCAGAAAGTCGAGATCATGCGCGCGATCGCACGAGACGCGCGCGTCATCATCATGGACGAGCCGACATCCTCGCTTACGGAAGACGAAGCGCAGCGGCTGCACGAGCTCATCCGCCGGCTCAAGAGCCAAGGCGTAACGATCATCTATGTAAGCCATTTTCTCGATCACATCCTGGCGACGTGTGATCGCGTTACGATCATGCGAGACGGCAACGTCGTTCGTACATCGGATATCGCGGGCGAGACCAAGCAGAGCCTCGTTGATGGCATGCTCGGCAAAGCCTCCGAAATCAGCTGGCCGACGTTGCCGGCCGCGCCGGATACCGCCGTCCGGCCATTTGTTGAAATGCGCAATGTCGCGACGCGCACCGGTCTCAGCGATATCTCGCTTACCATCCGCCCCGGCGAAATTGTCGGACTGATCGGCCTGGTCGGTGCCGGTCGAACGGAAGTGGCGCGCGCCATGTTCGGCGCTGACGAGATTACCGCGGGCGACTACTTCATCGAGGGCAGACCCCAGCGCAAACTCTCCGTCAAATCAGCCGTCGCCCAGGGTGTCGCCCTGGTTCCCGAAGACCGCCGCAAGCAGGGCCTCGTGCTGACGCAGACAACGCGCCCGAACATCAGCCTAGCCACTCTGAAGGATATCAGCTTCCATGGCCTGATCCGGCCGAAGCTCGAGCGCGAACGCGTGCGGGATGCGATCAGCCACTTTGGTATCGTTCCCAACCGTATCGACGGAGAGGTAGCCTTCTACTCAGGCGGCAACCAGCAGAAGGTGCTGCTCTCCAAATGGGCCGTCGCCCGACCAAAACTCCTCATCCTCGATGAACCAAGCCGTGGCGTCGACATCGGCGCGCGCCAGCGCATTCACGAATTCATTCTTGAGATCGCCGCATCCGGCGCTGCGGTCCTGCTGATTTCGTCGGAACTGGAAGAGGTCATCAATCTATCGCATCGCGGCTACCTGATGAGCGAGGGAAGAATCTTCGCCGAAGAGGATTGCAGGACACTTTCAGTCGAAGCAGCACTCAAACGTATTTTTCAGGTCCAGAACCAAAACCATTCACGTCAGGAGGTTGTGGTCCAATGACCAACACTCGAACCGCCACTTCAATGAAAGCGTCCGGCAAACCCTTCAACCTCGCGGCCTTCTGCCGTGAATACGGGGTGGTCGTGATCATCGCCGCTTTGCTGATCGGCCTGAGCTTTACCTCCGACAGCTTTCTCACGGCACGCAATCTTCTCAACATCCTGAACCAAAGCGCACCGCTGATGATCATCGCCTGCGCGCTCACGCTTGTCATCATCGGCGGCGGGTTCGATCTCGCGACCGGTGCAACATTCGGCGTTGCGGCAGTCTCGGGCGGGTGGATCGCGATCAACGTCGATCCCTATCTGGGCATCATCGCCGGCCCCATAATCGGCCTGCTTCTCGGCACGATCAACGGCCTGATCATCACGACCTTCAACGTCCATTCCTTCCTGGTGACGCTGGCTACAAGTCTTGTGTACCGGGGCATCGCGATCCTAATCACCGGCGGCTCGCTCATTCCGGTCCGAATCGAAGCCTTCTCCTGGCTCGGCCGATCGCGCATCGGCATGGTCAACATTGCCGTCATCGTCTTCGTCGTTTTCATGCTGTTTATGATGCTCCTGCTCAACCGCACGACATTCGGCCGGCGCGTCTTTGCCGTTGGCGGTAACGAAGAGGCCGCGATCCTCTCCGGCATCCGCACCAATCTCATAAAGATCATCACCTTTGCAATCAGCGGCGCAGCAGCCGGGCTGGCGGGTGTCATCACGGTGTCCCGCATCTCGATGGCAGAGCCACAGGCCGGCGCTGGCCTTGAGCTGGAAGCGATCGCCGCCGTCATCCTCGGAGGCACATCGATCGCCGGCGGCGCCGGTGCCATCTGGCGCTCGGTCGCGGGCGTCCTGCTGATGGCGCTGATCGGCAACGGCTTCAACATTCTCAACGTCAACCCGTTCTTCAAGGATCTGACGACGGGCGTGATCATCGTGATCGCAGTAGCACTCGCCGCCTCCAACTCGCGGCGCTGAACAGACAACAGGCGGGCCTCACGGACATTGCCTCTAAAGCGCCTGCCGTCGCAGGCGCGGGGAATTCGTGCGGCCATGCTCCCACTCTTACCCATGGGAAGGTCATCATGACAGACAAGATCGTACGCGTCTCAACCGATGTCGGCGGGACGTTCACCGACCTCGTGTATTTCGAGACGGATAAAAGCAACGGCGTTCAAACTGTTCGGACCGAAAAGTCCGACACGACGCCTCCGGACTTCGAGAAGGGCGTTCTCAACGTCCTCGACAAGGCCGGCGTCGACATCAACAGCGTCGACTTCTTCGCCCACGGCACGACTGTCGTCATCAACGCCCTGACGGAGCGAAAGGGTGCGAAGGTCGGCCTCATCACCACGAAGGGTTTCCGGGATTCGCTGGAGATCGGCCGCGGCAACCGCCCGGATTTCTTTAATCTCATGTACCGCAAGCCGACGCCTTTCGTGCCGCGGCATCTGCGTCGCGAAGTTCCCGGTCGCCTCGATTACCAGGGCAACGAGAAGCAAGCGCTTGATCTCGCCGGCCTCGATGAGATCCTCGCCACCTTCAAGACCGAAGGCGTCGACGCGATCGCGGTATGCCTCCTGCACTCATACGCAAACCCCGTTCACGAAAAGACGGTCCTGGAAGCCATCAACGCCCGTTGGCCCGAAGCACCTGTCGTAGCGTCGCACCAGATCACGCGCGAATGGCGCGAGTATGAGCGCACCAACACGACGGTTCTCTCCGCTTACGTACAGCCGAAAGCCGAACGCTATCTCGAGAAGCTCGAAACCGGCCTGAAGGATCAGGGCTACCACGGCAATCTTTTCATCATGCAGTCAAATTGCGGCGTCGACTCCGTCGAGGCGACGAAGGCCGTGCCGATCACCATGGTCGAAAGCGGCCCGGCTTCCGGCTTCTGGGGTGCTGCGGAACTCGGGCGCATCATCGGCGAGCCGAATGTTCTCGCGCTCGACATCGGCGGAACGACCGCGAAGTGCTCGCTGATCGAGAATGGGCAAGTCAAGATCAAGACCGACTACTGGATCGAGCGCAACCGCACCTCCGCCGGCTATCCGATCATGGTGCCCGTCGTCGATCTTGTCGAAATCGGCAATGGCGGTGGCTCTATCGCCTGGGTCGATAGCTTCGAAAAGCTGCATGTCGGCCCGCAATCGGCAGGCGCCTCGCCCGGCCCGGCTGCCTACGGACGCGGCGGCACCAACGCCACGACCACGGATGCCAACCTGGCACTCGGCCGCATCAACCGCGACTACTTCTGCGGCGGTTCCGTTATCGCCGACATCCCGGCGCTCGAGACGGCCATGGGCGCGCTCGCGGAGCGTCTGGGAACCTCACAGATCGAAGTGGCGCGCGGTATCATCCGCATCGCCAACTCCAACATGGTCAACGCTCTGAAGCTGGTGTCCGTCAACCGCGGTTACGATCCGCGCGACTTTACCCTGGTCGTGTTCGGCGGTGGCGGCCCAATGCACGGTGTCGCTCTCGGGCAGGAGCTTGGCGTCAAGAAAGTGGTCGTTCCGCGTGGTGCGCCGGTCTTCTCCGCCTGGGGCATGATGATGAGCGATCTGCGGCGCGATTACTTCGTGACCCGTCTGCTCGACGAAAATGACTACGTGGCGCTGAACGCGCTCGTTCAGGAGGCGATCGCGCTTGCAAAGAGCGAGTTCGGCCGCGAAGGTGTCGATGAGAGCGTGATTTCGATGCGGCCGCTGATCCGTTGCCGCTATCAGAACCAGGAATTCGCCGTCGAGGTCCCGGTCGCGGCCGGCGCAATTGGCGCCGACGAAGCCAAGCGGATGGTAGCCGACTTCCATGAGATCTATGAGCGCGAATACACCTACCGCCTGGACGCGGGTGTCGAGATCATCGGCCTGCACCTGATCGCATCCAGCGAGGTCGGCAAGCTTGAACTGGTGGCGTTGCCAAAGAGCGGCGCATCTCTGACCGACGCGGTCAAGGGACGGCGCATCGTCGACTACGCGACGGAAGGTGAACACGAAGCCACCATCTACGATGCGACCAAGCTAGAGCCGGACATGACCTTCAATGGCCCTGCTATCATCGAGGATCCGGGCACAACCATCGTCGTGCATCCGGGGAACACCGTCCTCATCGACGATTTCGGCAACACCCACATCAACATCCGGGGCTGAACCATGACCCAGACGCAGCAAGAATTCGATCCAGTCACCTTTGACATCATTCAAAACGCACTGGAGGCTGTTGCCGACGAGATGTTCGTCGCCCAGCGCAAGACCTCGATGAGCGCGATCATCTACGAAGTGCTCGATCTCTCCACATCCGTACTCGACAAGCACGGGGAGATCGCGGCTTCTGGTGCCGGCATTCCGGCGTTCATCGGCGTGCTCGACAAGGCCATCGCCGGCATTCTCAAGAAATTCAAGCTTGAGGATATCCGGCCGGGCGACATGTTCGCGTCGAACGATCCCTACTTCGGCGGCGTGACCCACCTCAACGATATGGTGCTGGCCGCACCCGTCTTTCACGACGACCGTCTGGTCGCGTGGGTTGCCAACATCGCGCACTGGAACGACGTAGGCGGCAACGTGCCGGGCTCGATGTCATCGGAGGCAACGGAAATCTTCCAGGAAGGCGTGCGTATTCCAGCCGTGAAGATCTTCGAAGCGGGCCGCGCCAACGAAGCAGTGTTTGATATTCTCTACGTCAACACACGTCTTCCGGACTTCCTGCGTGGCGATCTCTGGGCGGGGATTGCCGGCCTTCGCATCGGCGAGCGCCGCATCCTGGAGCTTGTCGCCAAGTACGGCGCCGAGACGTTCGAAGCCGCGGTCGAAGACTTCATGAGCTTCGGCGAGCGACGGGCACGGGCAGCCCTCAAGGAAATTCCGCAGGGTAGCTACAGCTTCGAGGAAGAGCAGGACACCGGCGCTATCCACAAGGTGACCCTCACGATCACGCCCGACGAATTCATCGTCGACCTCACCGACAACCCGGCGCAGAAAGGCTCGTCGAACTCCAGCCGCGAAGGTACGGAGATTGCGGTGCAGCTGGCGTTCAAGTCCTTCACCGACCCCGAGGCGCCTGGCAATGGCGGATTCTTCCGTCCGCTGAAGGTCATCACCAGGCCGGGCACCATCTTCCACGTGGAAGCTCCGGGAGCACTTGGTTATTACTCCGAGGTCGAAATCCGCCTGTTCGACATGCTGTTGCGTGCACTCGCATCGCACTTCCCGGGCGTCGTGCCGGCCGGCAACTTTGCTTCGATTTGCGGCACCGTCGTTGGCGGCCCTCACCCGGTAACCGGACGTCACTACACCATCGTCGAACCACAGGTCGGCGGCTGGGGCGCATGGGAAGGCAGTGACGGCAACAGCGGTCAGTTCTCCGGCTTCCATGGAGAAACCTTCAATTGCCCGGCCGAGGTCGCTGAAGCCCGCTACGGCTTGAGCGTTGATCAGGCGGCCTTGAATGCCGAACCGGGTGGCGAGGGACAATGGCGCGGTGGCAAGGGGATCGATACCCACTATCGCGTTCTCGCCGACAACAACTTCCTCTCGCTCGGCTATACCCGCACACGTATCCCGCCGTGGGGCGTAGCAGGTGGCCTCGACGGTTCCACCAACTATGTCGAGCTTACCCGTACCGATGGGACCAGCGAACGCTTCTCGTTTGCCACGAACGTAACGGTCAACAAGGGCGACGTCATTCGTATCGTGACGGCAAACGGCGGCGGATACGGCGACCCGGCCAAGCGCACCCCCGATATGGTCGCAGAAGATGTGAAGGACGGCTACCTGACACCTGAGCGCGCAAAAGAGATCTACGGCTACGTGGCCTAGGCTCGAAGAGCTACAACGTCTCCGAGACCGCCGGGAAACCGGCGGTCTTTCTTATTGCGCACCGTCCGTGATCGACGTTTGGAGCCGCCTAACCGGCTGCCGGATAGGCCGTAGAACCTGCTTTGACCGGGGCATCGTCGGTCAGCGTCTGGCCATGAAAATCATGCAACACCGTGACAACATCGGCGACTTCAGCCGTAGTCCGTTCCCTGCTCCAGCCAAGCGCCTGCTCTGCAATGTCGGCGATCGCACGCAGGGCTTTCATGGTAACGCGACCCTCGATCGCAAGCGTCGTACGCCGCAAGACGATATCGGAGAGATGCACGACAAGCTCCTGTCTCGCGATCCAGTCGATCTCCTTGCGGCTGTAGTCTGGAGCACCCTCCAGACGCTCTGCGTCGCTATAGCGAGACTTAGAATTCAGGATCGCTGCAGCAGTGGTCCCGTACCGACCGAGAAGTTCGTCCACCCGCGCCGGATCGGTCCCCGTTTCCCCTGCCGTCTTGGCGACCCACTCCTGACGCTGCTTGGGATCGACCGGAAAATCGCGCCCGCCACCGATTGCGAGATAACGCGTGGACACAACCCGCGACCGGCCCAAACGGGACAGAACGGTATCGGCAATCTCTTCGGCGAAGCCGCGGAACGTCGTCCATTTGCCGCCCACCAGAGAAATGATCGGGAATGGCCGGTCGCCCGCGGGCTCGTTGACCGGGGCAGAGTGATCGCGGCTAATCAGACCCGGTGCCGTCGAATCGGAGGCCGGCAGCGGCCGGATGCCGCTATAGCTATAGACGATCTGATCCCGATCGAAGCGAAGGGTCGGCAGAAGCGAGCGGAGGCTATCAAGGAAGTACTGCAGCTCCGGCTCCTCGCATCGTACGCCGTCCGGATCATTCGATGGAATGTCGGTCGAACCGACGAGCACGAGGCCGAGATAGCTGTAGACGAGGCAGATGCGCCCGTCGTCGGCCTCGAAATAGATCATGTGGCCGTTGAGGCTGCGGACGAGCTCGGGATGATCGAGCAGGATATGCGATCCCTTGGTACCACCGATCAAGCGAGACGCGGCGCCAAGCGCCTCGTTGACATTATCGATCCATGGCCCTGCCGCGTTGACGACGATTTTCGGAGACACGGAAAACTCGGATCCATCCGCCTGCTTGAAAGTCACTCTCCCGCCGTCGCTGGAGATCAGCGTCGAGAAATTGGCGGCGAAGCTTCGTGGATTGGTCTGAAGTCCATCGCCGATCAGCTCGTAGACAAGACGCTCGGGACGGCTGATCTTGGCGTCGTAATAAATTCCTCCGGCAACGATCGCCGACGTCACGTGCGGCATCTCCCGCCGTGCGCGACCCTTCAGGATGAACCGATGACGCGGCATCGTGCGATCGCGCGAACCGAAGAAATCATAAAGCGCGAGACCGATCTTGATGAGCACGGCACCACGGCTTCTCGGCGCGGTCTTCGAGCCGAACAGCGTGCGCAATGCCGCCCAAATGCCACGCGTCCACGAGAACACCGGAATAAACGTCGGCAAAGCTTCGACACAATGAGGCGCATTCTTGAGCAGAAGATTCCGCTCCAGCGTTGACTGCGACACCAGACCGAACTCGCCAGTCTCCAGATATTTCAAACCGCCGTGAATAAGACGAGAAGGTGCCGCGCTGGTGCCGGAGCCGAAGTCGGCCTTGTCGACAATGACGCAATTGATGCCCTGCGCCGACAAATCCCGAAACAGCCCCGCGCCGTTGATACCTGCTCCTATGATGAGGACGTCAGTCTCACCATCTTCGATTGTCGAAAGGCGTTGCTTCATGTCGGCAGTCATCGTCATGTCTTCCTATGTCCCGCGATACGCTGCGGGTCTTGCGTAGTCATTGTTCGGGCGAAGATGCGAGATCGGCAATTTTCGGCCACAGCGGCTTCATCGCCTCAGCAATCTCGCGGAAAACCTCAAAGCGCTTCTCGTACTGCGCCCTGCGGGCCGGATCCGGGTTATAAACTTTCGTCGTTGCCGCAGTGCCCTGGTCGCTTTCGAGGTTTGGGAAGATCCCGACGCCACGACCGGCGCAAAGCGCTGCGCCCCAGGCGGCGGCCTCATCGGTCTGGGACGTCGTTACCGGCATTCCAAGCACATCAGCAAAGATCTGTACGACGGACGGGTTGCGCGAAACACCGCCGGCCAGCCTGACCTGCGAGAAGCTGAAGCCGTCCTTGAGCGCATCAACGTGAATGCGGTGATTGAACGCGATACCCTCAAGCACGGCGCGCAGCAAATCTCCGCGATCATGCCAGCCGCCGAGGCCGAAGAAGCCGGCACTCGCGGAAGAACCGTAAGGCGATCCGAACAGATAGGGGTGGAAAAGCGCCGTCGACGGGCGGGAAAGCGCCGCGTCGATCTCCGGTCCGAGCAAAGCATGGATCGACGCGGCGGATGCCTGTTCGGCAGCACACAGGCGATCCAGGAACCACTCATAGTTTGCGCTCGACGCCGGCGAGATCGACATATTGTTCCAGGTGCCGGGCGTAATACCGTTGCGGCAGAACCATCGTTGATCGACACGCGGCTCCGAGGACAAAGTTTCGTTGATCGAATAGGTGCCGGCGATGACGGCGACGACTCCCTCCGCGTAACCTCCAGCTCCCAATGCGGACGCGGTCACATCGTGCAATCCGGCAACGACGGGCGTACCTTCGACAAGGCCGGTCAATGAAGCCGCGTCTTTGCTGACTGTACCGATGACTTCGTCCGAGCGAGCAGCCGGCGGCAAAGCGTGGTCAAGATCGGAAAGCCCAAACAGGCGTAGTGCCTCCCCGGTGTAGTCCTGGGTCCGGACATCCGTAAATGAGGTGCTGGCCTCGGTTCGATCCGTCCCCGCAACTCCCGTCAGGCAGAAACGCAGCCAGTCCTTGCAGCTCATCAGGTGACCGATCCGGCCATAACGCTCCGGTTCCATCTTCCTGATCCAGGCAAGAAGCGCCGATGGCGCCGACACGTGGGGAACCTGACCGGTAAGCTCTATCGAACACTCCGCGACATCGCTCTCGTTCCAGGCTTCGACAATAGCGCCGGCGCGGCTGTCCAATGATAGTATCCCGCGCCCAAGGGGTTGGTGCTTTCCATCAAGAAGATAGATGCCGTCGCCGTGCGCGGTCGCGCCGATCGCCTGAATATCGGATGCCGGTCGACCGCTGAGGGCGATCGCTTCCCGGATCGCGTCAGCCGTGGCGCTCCAGAGTTCGAACATGTCGCGCTCGACATGACGCGCCTTCGGCATGAATTGCGTAACCTTGCGGCGCGCGACGGCAATTGGCGTTCCGTCGATATCGAAGATGACGGCCTTGGTGACCGTCAGGCCACTATCGATCCCAAGCAGACTCGGCATAAACTCTCACTTCCGCTGGAACCGACAGCGCACGCTTCGTCATGAACGCGTGCCACTCGGTCTAGCAATGACAACATTGATGTCTCTCGACCGCATCCGGTCGATGTGAACTGGAGAGATCTTGTCGTCGACGATGACGACGTCGAAGTCTTCCAGCGCGGCAAAACTGTGAAGCGCTCGCCGTTCGAACTTGGTGTGATCGGCAAGCAGGATGCGCTTGACAGAACAGTCGAACATCGCGCGCTTGGTGTCGATGGTCTCAGGCGACTGGTGCAGCACCGTGCCGTCGCTGATCGCCGACATCGAGATGAACGCGATATCGGCCCTGAGCGCCTTGATCTCGTTGATCGTCATGCGGCCCATGAATGCGTTGCACCAGTTATAGTATTGCCCGCCGAGGCCGATCAGCGTCACGTCATGCATGCCGGTCAGGGCGTTCATGAGCGTCAGGGAATTGGTGATGGCCGTGATCGGCACCTTGGCCGGCAGATGCGGCACCATCTGCAGAACCGTGGTGGAGTCGTCGAAAAAAATCGCCTGGCCTGGCTCCACGAACTGCATGGCAGCTTCCGCGATCAGTTTCTTCTCGGCGGCCTGACGGTTCGCTCGATAGACATCGCTGGATTCGATGAGATTGGTCGCGGCGGCGGTGACAATGCCGCGGGTCTTCCTGAACAGGCCACGGCTGACCAGCTCGTCCACGTCGCGATGCGCTGTCATCAGGCTGATGCCGAAGCGATCCGTGAGATCTTCGATCCGCATGGAGCCTTCACTCATGACCGCCTCTGCAATCATCCGGCGGCGCGCAATCTGGCGCGTCTGCCGACTGTCGCTCGTCAGTTCGTCCAGCAGGTTTTCGCCTTGGCTTGTCTTCTGTGTCACGGGTTACCCCTGTCGCTGAAATTTCCAGATATCAGCTTCCTACAGCCATTGCGGATTCGAGGCAAAATCGATTGGAAACGGGCAGTTGCCTGCCCGCTTCCAGCTTGGGAGAACCGTCTTTACGGCTTACTGCGAAAGAACAAAGGGACCGGTGTACTTGTCGACATTGTCCTTGGTGATCAGCAGGCAATCGAACAGCTGCTTTTCGCTCTTGGCGCCCGTGCTGCCATTCTTGATGACGTTATCAGCCTGCTTCACAGCCTCTTCGGAGAAGATAGCGACCGGCTGAAGGACCGTGTACTGCAGTTCGCCTGCCTTGATGGCGGCAACAGCATCCGGCGAACCGTCGAAACCGCCAACCTTGACGTTGGCGAGCTTGCCGGCTTCCTTGAGGGCTGCGATCGCGCCAAGCGCCATTTCATCGTTGCCGGAGATCACGCCGATAATGTCAGGATTTGCCTGCAGCATCGACTGCATCTTGTTGTGACCCTGGGTACGGTCCCAGTTGGCCACTTCCTTTGCTGCCTTCTGCAGGTCCGGATACTGCGTCAGAACGGTCTCGTAGCCGTTGGAGCGAGTAGCCGCATTGTTGTCGGACGGTGCGCCGAACAGTTCTGCGTACTTGCCCTTGTCGCCGACAGCTTCGACCCACTGCTGTGCACCGATCGCGGCACCCTGTGCATTGTTGGAAACGAGCTGTGCCTTTGCCAGGCCTTCCTGGTTGATCTCGGCGTTGACGAGGATGACCGGGATGCCTGCAGCGACGGCCTTCTTCACCGCGCCGACGGAACCGTCAGCGTTGGCCGGATCGAGAATGATCGCAACCGACTTGTTGGTGATTGCCGTGTCGATCAGGTTGCTTTCGGTGTTGGTGTCGCCCTTGTGCGCGCTCACCGACGCGGTGTAGCCGAGCTTTTCCGCGGTCGCCTTGGCAACATTACCTTCCGTCAGCCAGTATGGGTTGGACGGATCGTTGACGATGATCGTCATCTGGCCCGCTGCCCAAGCGGTGCTAACGAGGATCGGTGCCACTGCAGCGGCGGCCAGAAGAATGCACATGCCTCTCTTAAACATAGTCTCTCTCCCTTTAGTGAGCTCAGTTATCTGCCGGTCAACCGGCCATGCTTTCCCCAACCGCCTCTGCGCGATGCAGCCTGACGTCGTGGACAAGTTTCGATCTGTGCCGTCAGGACGTCTTGACCCGGCGGCCGTATTGAATGCTGTTCATCAGGACGGCGAGAACGATGACCGCGCCCGTAAATACCGTCTGCCAGTAGGCCGAGACGCCGATGATCACGAGACCGTCGGAGAGGAAGCCGATGACGAACGCGCCGAGCATTGTCCCGCGAACCGTACCGCGACCGCCAGTCAGAGCCGCGCCGCCGATGACAACGGCTGCGATGGCCGTCAGCTCATAGGTCGTACCGGCCGTCGGACCAGCGGAGGTCAGCTGTGACGAAAGGACCAGGCCGGCGATTGCCGCGCAGATGCCCGACAGGACATAGACTGTGATCTTGACGCGCTTGACGGGAACGCCCGAAAGATCAGCGGCGCGCTCGTTGCCGCCCGAGGCGTATAGCCAGCGACCGAACGCGGTCTTGCTCAGGACGATGCCGCAGACGATTGCCAGGACAGCAAGCACGATGACGCCGATCGGAACACCAGCGAGTCGATTGAAGCCAAGCCAGTCGAAACCGGTGTTGCCCAGCTCAGGGCGTCCACCGAGATTGTTATAGGTCAGGCCGTTGGTCATCAGGAGGGCAATGCCGCGTGCGACATAGAGCACGCCGAGCGAGGCAACGAAGGCCGGCACCTTGAGGTAGGCGATCAGCACACCGTTCACGGCGCCGACGAGCGCACCGAGAGCGCAGGTAATGACAACAACGGCCCAGACCGGCGGATAGAGGATGACACCGAACGCATTGAGCGTGACGCCCTGCATCAGGAAGCCCGCGATGCAGCCGGCAAGGCCGAGCGTCGATCCAACCGACAGGTCAATACCGCCATTGAGAATGACCAGCAGCATGCCGATAGCGAGAATGCCGAAGATGGCGACGTGCGACGCCATGATCAGGAAGTTGCTGAGCGAGAAGTAATACGGCGACAGGAACGAGAATACCGCGATGATGACGATCAGCGCGAAGAAGGCTCGTCCTTCCAGGATCAGGCGCACGATATTGTTGTTGCGCTTCTGGCCGTTGGATACTGATTTTTTCTCTGTGACGTTCGTGACTGACATAATCAGTACTCCATGTTTCCGGCTAGTGCGCGACCACGGCTTCGCCCGAAGCGGCCATGATCTTTTCCTTGGTGACATCAGAACCAAATTCGGCCGAGATCTTGCCGCGGCGCATGACGATGATGCGATGCGCGATGCTGAGGCATTCATTGACTTCCGAGGTCGAGTAGATGACGGCGAGCCCCTGCTTGGCGCGCTCCGCCAAGAGCTTGAAGACCTCCGCCTTGGCGCCGATGTCGATGCCGCGGCTGGGCTCGTCCAGCAGGATGACCTTCGGCTCGGTCGCGAGCATCTTGCCAATCACGACCTTCTGCTGGTTGCCGCCTGAGAGTGAACCGATCGCAGCATCGCCGCCGTCCGTTTTCACGTGCACCTTGCGGATCGAGTTAGTCACGAGATCACGCTCGCGCCGGCTGGAGGTGAAAAGACCCTTGGTGAAGGTTCGAATACTGGCCAGCGACAGGTTTGAGCCGACCGTCATCGTCTGGACCAGACCGTCACGCTGACGATCTTCGGGAACCAGCACCAGGCCGCTGGCGATCCGGTCTGCAATGCTCAAATGTCTGACATCCTGGCCGTCGAGCAGAATTTGGCCGCCGCGCGCGTGCAGCCGTCCGGCAACGCATTCGAGCAGTTCGGTGCGCCCGGCTCCCATCAGGCCGTAGATGCATACCACCTCGCCGGCCCGCACATTCAGCGAAAGCCGGTCGACGGCGTTGTAGGCTGCGCCCGATGGCCCGGGGACCGTCAGATTGTCGATCGAGAGCGCGACGTTGCCGAAGTCGTATCCGTCGGGCGGATTGCCGAGGTCGAAATTGTCGCCGACCATGTTGCGCACGATCCATTCGAGATCGATGTCCTTGCGCTCCGCATATGCGGTCATGTTGCCATCGCGCAGCACCACGGCGTGATTGGTGATCTGGAGAGCTTCCTCGAGGTGGTGCGAGATATAGACGATCGAGACGCCGCGGCTCTTCAGATCGTGGATGACCTTGAAGAGAACCTCGACTTCGGCAGCACTCAATGCCGATGTCGGCTCATCCATGATCAGAATACGCGAGTTGACTGACAGCGCACGGGCGATCTCGACGATCTGCTGCTGCCCTAGGCGAAGATCTTCGACCGGCGTCAACGGATCGATGTCTTCCTCGAGCTCTTGCATCAAGGCGCGCGTCTGGCGCTCTTCCTCGGCGAAATCGACGACCCCGCCGGTGATGATCTCCCGACCCATGAAGATGTTGTCGCGCACACTCAGGTTGGGTGCGAGGCTGAGCTCCTGGTGAATGATCGAAATTCCGTTCTCGCGAGCATGCGTTGACGACGCAAAGCTGATCGGCTGGCCGTCTAGAATGATTTCTCCAGAGCTCGGCTGAACGACGCCGGAAAGGATCTTCATAAGCGTCGACTTGCCGGCGCCGTTTTCGCCGAACAAGGTCGTCACCTGGCCTTGGTGAATGTCGAAATTGACACCCTTCAGGGCGTGCACGCTGCCGTAGGACTTCGCGATGTTGCGAGCAGCAAGGACGACTTCCCCCTGCGCCTGGGGTATTTGCGACGGCTGGCTCATTTCACTTCAACCTTCACCGGCGTCACGAGCCAGTTCTTGGGATTCACGAGCTTGAAGACGCCGACCACCGAGGCCGTCTTGCCTGTCAGTGTCGCCGGATCGAGATTGGCAAGGACCGATTTCTTCATCTCGTTATTGATGGCTGAGCCGGCGTCCTGGAACTGGATCTGGTTGGTGAACTGCCCGAACTCGATCGTCCCGGTCGCGTCGCGCAGGTCCGTGCCGTTCACGGCCGGGCCGGTCTGAACGCGCACGGTGACATCCGCCGGCAATCCGTCGACCTTGATTTCGTTGTAATTGGATTTCCGTTCGCCGAAGACGCCGTTGAGCGTGACGGGGAGGACCGGCCCGGTGCTGGTGGCCACGCCGTACTTCTCACCCGCCGCCTTCTTGTCGGCGACAATCGCGTTTGCGAGTTCAGTCGCCGCCACCGCCTTTTGCTGCACGGCTGCCTGAATCTTCGGAAACTGCTCCGCACCATAGGATTCGGGCGAAAACGCCTGCTGCCGCACGTCATCGCCGGAGCCGATCCGAACCACCGTCGTGTCAATCGCGATTGCGCCGACGACGATGATCGCGAACGCAGCACCCAGGATAGGCTTGAGATTGCTGCGTGTCGGGCGAGTGGCGGAAGTTTCGGTTTGCGTGCTCATTTCAAGGCGCCTTTGAATTTACTTGTCGGATGTCTTCGAGGATCGCGAGCAAGTCGCGGCAGCGTTCATCGCAAGTCGCGTGCGACGACCGCAGGGCGCAGACACGTCACCGCCTCGCAACCGCGATCGGTCAGACGGATCGTCCAGGCTCGAATTGCGAATGAATGTGTCCACGAAAACCTCCTCGACAAGGCATGCGACCATCTCCTCCGGTCGCGATACCTAGACTCCACCACGCCATTCAGGCCATCAGGCTTGTGATAGCATTGTGGTATTAACGACAATTATGCTGTTATAAATTTCACGCACTGTCAACGCTAGCCTCTCACAAAATTAAACAGTCATTTCTGATTGAAGGCCGAGTTGAGATCATTGCAATGCAACAAAACAACCACGCTTCCCCCTGCCCTGCAGCATTTCCGCAATTGCCAGATAGTGATCTATCTATCTAAAAAATAACAATTTTATTTGAAAAAAGGAACTTTCAGCGACAGATCGCGACGCTTTCAACCGCCTGATCAGAACCCAACCTATGAAAACCCTTGGGCCGCGATTTTACTTGAATATTTTTTCATTACGAGAAAAAACTTACTGGTTAAATGATATCTCTGTGTTATATTTCTCGGTGAGGTTATCGGGAACGCCGAACACGAGGCAGCAATCTGCCGCAAGGCTCTCGATTAAGAGGAAGTTGCGGCGACGAGCGCCGCCAGGGAGGTTTCGATGCTCACGACAAGCGGCTCGCGCACTGTCGCGCTTCGGATGGCGGTGAAATAACGACGCAATGGCTGAAAACGATCAGATCATCATTGGAATCGATGCGGGAACCTCGGTCATCAAGGCCGTCGCCTTTGATCTGTCCGGCGCGCAGATCGCCATCTCTTCCGTTCGCAACGCCTATGCAACCGGAACTGATGGCTCAGCCACACAATCGCTGAGCCAGACCTGGCGGGACTGCGTCAGCGCGTTGCAGGGCCTCAGCGCAAAAGTCCACGGTCTTGCATCGCGTACAGCCGCGATTGCCGTCACCGGCCAAGGCGATGGAACCTGGCTCGTCGGCGCCGGCAACGAGCCGATCTCCGACGCCTGGTTATGGCTTGATGCTCGTGCAGCCTCGACTGTTACCGCGCTCGCCGGCCAGCCACAAAATCGCGCCCGCTTCGAGGCCACCGGGACCGGGCTGAACACCTGCCAGCAGGGCGCCCAGCTGGCGCACATGGACCGGTATTTCCCCGAGCTGGTCAATCGCGCGGAAGTGGCGCTCCACTGCAAGGACTGGCTCTACCTCAATCTCACCGGCATACGCGCCACGGACCCCTCCGAGGCGAGCTTCACCTTCGGGAATTTTCGTACGCGCAGCTATGATCCAGTCGTCATCGATGCGCTCGGCCTCGCCCGCAGGCGTGGGCTTCTGCCTGAAATCATCGATGGAACGGAAATCAGTCATGCGCTGACGCAGGAAGCGGCCGATTCCTGTGGCCTTCTCGCCGGCACGCCCGTCTGCCTCGGCTATGTCGACATGGTGATGACGGCACTCGGTGCGGGCGTGCGTGACGGCGGACGCAACGCTGCCTGTTCGACGATCGGATCGACGGGCGTGCATCTGCGCGCAAAATCCGTCGGCGACGTACACCTGAATGCCGAGGGAACCGGCTATGTCATTGCGCTGCCGATCCCTGGAATCGTGACCCAGGTGCAGACCAATATGGGGTCGACGATAAACATCGACTGGCTGCTTGAGATCGCCGGCTCGCTGATGGCGGAAGCGGGCAAGACCGTCTCTCACGCCGAGCTTGTTTCAAGGGTCGATGGCTGGTTTGCAAAGAGCCAGCCTGGAGGTGTGGTCTACCACCCCTACATTTCGGAGGCCGGAGAACGCGGCCCGTTCGTCAATGCCAACGCGCGCGCCGGCTTCAACGGCCTCTCGGTCCGCCACGGCTTTCCCGACCTGTTGCGCAGCGTCATCGAAGGCTTGGGGCTTGCCACGCGCGACTGCTACGCCGCGATGGGCGATACGCCCGACGAACTTCGGATCACCGGGGGCGCGACCCGCTCAGTGGCTCTGCGGCGTTCTCTCTCTGCCGCTGTCAACGCACCCATCCGTCTGTCGCGCCGCGAAGAAACTGGCGCCGCCGGCGCTGCGATGATGGCAGCCGTTGCAATCGGCGCCTATCCGAGCATGGACGAGTGCATCTCAAGCTGGGTTACGCCGCTGCTCGGCGATGTCGAAGCTCCGGACGCCCAGGAGGCGCTTCGCTTCGATCAGCTCTATGGCGCCTACACCGATATCCGCCGCGCGATGCCACCGGTTTGGGACAGACTCGCGTCGCCCGCAGTGACATCGCCTTCCAGCGGCAAACCCAAGTCTTGATGCTGGAGCATCGAAGGAGCATGGCATGACTGATTTAGCAGTGGATCTCTTCGTCATCGGCGGCGGCATCAACGGCGCCGGTATCGCACGAGATGCCGCGGGGCGCGGGTTGAAGGTCGTATTGTGCGAAAAGGACGATCTGGCACAGGGGACGTCCTCGCGATCGGGGAAACTGGTGCATGGCGGCCTGCGCTATCTCGAATATTACGAATTCCGTCTCGTTCGCGAAGCGCTCATCGAGCGTGAAGTGCTGCTGAATGCAGCGCCGCACATCATCTGGCCAATGCGTTTCGTGCTGCCGCACAGCCCGTCAGATCGCCCTGCATGGCTCGTAAGGCTTGGTCTCTTTCTCTACGACCACCTCGGAGGCCGCAAGAAGCTGCCCGGCACGCGCACGCTCAACCTGTTGCGGGATCCGGAAGGCACGCCGATCCTTGATCAGTATGCCAAGGGCTTCGAATATTCCGACTGTTGGGTGGATGACGCGCGTCTGGTGACTTTGAACGCCGTCGGCGCAGCGGAGAAAGGCGCGGTGGTGCTCACTCGCTCTCCGGCGACCTCGGCGCGGCGTGAAAATGGCGGCTGGATCGTGACGACGAAGAACAGCCGCACAGGTGAGACGCGGACGTTCCGGGCCAAGTGCCTCGTCAACTGCGCTGGTCCCTGGGTGACGGATATCATCAATAGGGTTGCCGGTTCGAACTCGAGCCGGAACGTGCGCCTCGTCAAGGGCAGTCATATCATCGTGCCCAAGTTCTGGGCCGGCTCGAATGCCTATCTGGTACAGAACCACGACAAGCGCGTCATTTTCATCAATCCCTACGAGGGCGACAAGGCGCTGATCGGAACCACCGACATCGCCTACGAAGGTCGCGCCGAGGACGTCACGGCCGACGAAGCGGAAATCGACTACCTGTTGAAGGCCGTCAATCGCTACTTCAAGGAGAAGCTCCGCAGGCAGGACGTGTTGCATAGCTTCTCCGGTGTGCGTCCGCTGTTCGACGACGGCAAGGGCAACCCTTCTGCCGTGACGCGCGACTATGTCTTCGATCTTGATGAAACAGGCGGAGCGCCGCTCCTCAACGTCTTCGGAGGCAAGATCACCACGTTCCGCGAACTTGCAGAACGCGGATTGCAGCGCCTCAAGCATATCTTCCCGAACATGGGCGGGGACTGGACGCAGGGTGTTCCGCTACCGGGCGGTGAAATCCCCAATGCGGATTACGAGACCTTCGCCAACAGCCTGCGCGACGCCTATCCGTGGATGGAGCGCAAGCTGGTGCACCACTATGGCCGCCTTTATGGCGCCCGCGCGAAGAACGTGATTGCCGGCGCGACCAGCGTGGAAGGTCTTGGCCGGCACTTCGGCGGCCAGCTTTACGAGGCCGAGGCGCGCTATCTGGCAGCAACCGAATGGGCAGAGACGGCCGAAGACATCCTCTATCGGCGCACCAAGCATTACCTTCATCTGACTGAAGGTGAACGCGCGGCTTTCACCGAGTGGTTTGCCTCGGCCCGTCTTGCTGCTGCCTGAAGGATAACCCCATGCCTTTGACGCTTTCGCTCAACACCAATCCGCTCGTGAATCGTTTTGCAGATCCTGACGACCTGATCGAGACGGTCGCCCGCGACCTGCGGCTGCGCGACCTGCAACTGACCCATGAGTTCATCAATCCGAGCTGGCAGGCGCCGGTCATTCGCCGCATGACCCGCAGCATGGACGCCGCCCTGCGGCGCACCGGCGTCCGCGTGACGTCAGGCATGACGGGCCCCTATGGCCGGCTCAATCACTTTGGCCACCCGGACAAGGATGTCCGGCGTTACTATATCGACTGGTTCAAGACATTCGCCGATATCATCGGCGACCTCGGTGGCCAGTCCGTCGGAACACAGTTTGCAATCTTTACCTACAAGGATTTCGATGATCCGGCTCGCCGCGAAGAGCTGATCAGCATCGCTATCGACTGCTGGGCAGAGGTCGCCAAGCACGCTCGCGCAGCCGGTCTGTCCTATGTCTTCTGGGAACCGATGAGCATCGGCCGCGAGTTCGGTGAGACGATCTCCGCCTGCCTTGGTCTTCAGAAGCGCCTGACGGCTGCGAACCTCGCGATTCCGATGTGGATGATGGCCGACATCGACCATGGCGACGTCACGTCAGCCAATCCGGACGACTATGATCCCTATGCTTGGGCGCGCGCCGTACCGAAGGTATCGCCGATCATCCACATCAAACAGAGCCTCATGGACAAGGGTGGCCATCGTCCCTTTACTGCAGCATTCAACGCCAAGGGTCGCATCCAGCCTGCCCCGTTACTTGAAGCATTTGCCGAAGGTGGCGCCGTCGACAACGAAATCTGCCTCGAACTCTCCTTCAAGGAGCGGGAGCCGAACGACCGCGAGGTCATTCCGCAAATTGCCGAGAGCGTCGCATTCTGGGCACCGCACATCGATACCGGCGTTGCCGACTTGAACATTTGATCCGGAGATTTACAAAGTCGTCCTCCTAAGGCGGGGCAGAAGATCCGGCCACAAGACAAGAAGGGAACTGCTCATGGCGGACACTGATGACACGCTTGCCGTGCGCGCCGCCTGGCTGCATTATGCCGGCGGCCTCACTCAATCCGATGTCGCCAAGCGGCTCGGCGTCCCGTCTGTGAAAGCGCACCGGCTCATTGCTAAAGCTGTCGCCGAGGGTGTCGTCAAGGTGACGATCGACGGCGATATCGTCGAGTGCGTCGCGCTTGAGAACAGGCTCTCTGAACGGTTCGGGTTGCGCTACTGCGAGGTGGCGCCGGATCTCGGGGAGGATGGCCTTCCGCTTAGAGCTCTCGGTCACGCCGGCGCAACCTTCCTCAAGCGGGAAATCGAGCGTGGAGACAATCGCGTCATCGGCCTCGGACACGGCCGGACGCTTGCGGCGGCCGTACAATACATGCCGCGTGTTGCGGCCAAGGATGTGCGCTTCGTATCGCTGCTTGGCGGACTGACGAGGAACTACGGTGCCAATCCCTATGACGTGATGCATCGCATTGCGGAGAAAACCGGCACGCATGCCTTCGTGATGCCTGTTCCCTTCTTTGCCAACACAGCCGAAGACCGGGAGGTCCTGCGCGCCCAGCGCGGCGTGCAAGAGGTCTTTGACCTCGCCAACAAGGCAGATCTGAAACTTGTCGGCCTCGGAACCGTCGATGCCGAAGCTCAGCTTGTGCTTTCCGGCATGGTGGAACCGGCCGAGATCCAGGACATTGCTGCAGCGGGCGGCGTCGGCGAAATCCTGGGCCACTTCTTCGATGCAAATGGAGAGGTTCTAGATACCGCCCTGACGGCGCGCACGCTGTCGGCTTCATTCCCACAAAAGCGGACCGAGCGGCTGGTGGCGCTCGCCGGCGGCCAATCGAAGGTCGAGGCGATCCGCGCCATCCTTAACAGCCACCGCCTGTTTGGCTTGATTACCGATGAACGCACAGCGAAGGCGCTGCTCATTTAATAACAATACACCATCCCAATATAACATCATTGATGTTGCATCATGTGATATTCATGTTATATTTCACACAGCATCATGGAGCAAACGATGAAGCGCGAGGAGCGGCAACAGTCGATCATCAACCTGCTCGTCGAAAGCAAGACCGTCGACCTCGATGATCTCGCCGATCGCTTCACTGTTTCGAAAATGACGATCCATCGCGATCTCGACGAACTCGAGCAAGCCGGAGTCCTGCGCAAGGTCCGCGGCGGCGCAACGATCGATGCCGGCACCCAGTTCGAAAGCGATTTCCGCATCCGTGAGCGGCAGGGTAACGAAGCTAAGATTGCCATGGCGCGCGCGGCTCTCTCGCTCGTCGAACCGGGCATGACGGTCATGGTCAATGATGGATCGATGGCCGCTGTCCTCGGCGAGATGCTTCTGCACAAGCGGCCGCTGACGCTGATCACCAACAATGCGGCGATCATGGAGAGGCTGAAAGGCGAATCCGGGATCACGCTGATTGCGCTTGGCGGCATCTATTCGCCAAAGTTCAATGCCTTTCTGGGCGTCGTGACCGAGGAGGCGCTGTTTCGGTTGCGAGCCGACATCGCCTTCATCTCGACACCTGCTGTCAGCGGCAGGCTCGCCTATCACATGGACGACAATGTCGTCCGGGCGAAACGGGCAATGATGTCGTCGGCGACGCGCAAGTGCCTGCTCGTGAACCACCAGCGCTTCGGCCACACGGCACTGCATGCCATGGCCGAGCTCGCCGACTTCGATGCCATTATCACCGACAGCGCCCCCGGCGTTGCCGTTCAGGAGGAGTTCGATCGGCAAGGCATCCGCCTGACGATCGCAGCAACGCAGGAATAGAACATGACCGACACCCCGCAGTTCTGGATCGGAACCAGTTGGAAAATGAACAAGACGCTTGCGGAGGCCAAGCACTTCGCAAGTGGCCTGCAGGCTGCGGACGCCGCCCGCGATGCGCGTATCCAACGCTTTGTCATTCCGCCCTTCACGGCCGTTCGTGAAGTGAAAGCAATGCTTGCCGACACCTCCGTTAAGGTCGGCGCCCAGAACATGCATTGGGCCGATCAGGGCGCCTGGACCGGCGAAGTCTCGCCCTTGATGTTGAAGGACTGCAACCTCGACATCGTCGAGCTTGGCCATTCAGAGCGCCGCGAGTTTTTTGGAGAGACCGACGAAACCGTCGGACTGAAGACCGAAGCTGCCGTCCGCCACGGTCTCATTCCATTGATTTGCATCGGCGAGACCCTTTCCGATCGCGAAAGCGGCCAGGCTGCAAAAATCCTCGCGACGCAGGTTCGTGGCGCGTTGGGCAAACTATCCGCGTCGCAGAAGTCTGCTCAGATCCTGCTTGCTTACGAGCCCGTCTGGGCAATCGGTGAGAAGGGAATTCCGGCAAGCGCCGACTACGCGGATGCCCGCCAGGCGGAGATCATCGCCGTCGCCGAAGATGTCCTAGGGCGCAAGATCCCATGCCTCTACGGCGGTTCGGTCAATCCGCAAAACTGCGAGGAACTCATTTCCTGCCCGCATATCGACGGGCTTTTCATCGGCCGTTCTGCCTGGAATGTCGAAGGCTATCTCGACATTCTCGCCAAATGCGCCGCCAAACTCTGAGGAGAAAGACCATGAAGCTAGCAATCGCAGGAGACAGCGCAGGCGAAGGCCTGGCAAAGGTTCTCGCCGACCATCTGAAGGACCGTTTCGACGTTCACGAGGTATCGCGCACGTCCGAAGGGCCTGATCCCTTCTATGCAAACCTCTCCGACCGCGTAGCGTCGGGCGTCCTCGACGGCACCTATGATCGTGCGATCCTGGTCTGCGGCACCGGAATCGGCGTCTGCATTTCGGCAAACAAGGTGCCGGGTATTCGCGCCGCGCTCACCCATGACACCTATTCGGCGGAACGTGCAGCCCTGTCGAACAACGCGCAGATCATCACCATGGGCGCCCGCGTCATCGGTAGCGAACTCGCCAAGTCGATCGCAGACGCGTTTCTGACGCAGACGTTCGACGAGCAGGGTCGCTCTGCCGGCAACGTCAACGCCATCAACGAGCTTGATACGAAGTATCACAGCCGCTAGTCATCTGAGCAGTCGCGGTCTACGCGACTGCCGTCGGACGGTGGACTTCAACTTTGCCTGACCGGCGTCGATGGCCGCCGGGCAGGTTGGAAGCCGCCTGCCGATCGCACGACAATGGGAGGATTGGCGTGAAGACGAAGAAGCTTATCAATGCCGGCGAAAACGCCGTCGACGAAATGCTGGAGGGCATTCTTTCCGCTCATCCGGATCATCTCTATGCCGTGGACGGCATGCCGCGGGCAATCGTCGCCCGTCATGGACCGCGACAGGGTAAGGTCGGGCTCGTCATCGGCGGCGGCTCCGGCCACGAGCCAAGCTTTCTGGGCTTCGTCGGCAAGGGACTTGCCGATGCAGCTGCCGTTGGCAACGTCTTCGCATCCCCGCCCCCCGATCCGATCATAGCCTGCGCGACCGCGGTCAACGGTGGCGCCGGCGTTATCTTCATGTACGGCAACTACGCCGGTGACGTCATGAACTTCGACATGGCCGCCGAGATGCTTACGATGGACGACATCGAGGTCAGGACAGTCCTGTCAACCGACGATGTCGCATCCGCTCCGGTAGATCAGCGCGACAAGCGCCGCGGCGTTGCCGGCAACGTATTCATCTTCAAGGCAGCGGGCGCGGCCTGCGACCTGATGTATTCCCTTGACGACGTCGAACGTGTCGCTCGCTTCGCGAACGAGCGCACCTACACCATGGGTGTTGCCCTTTCGCCCTGCTCGCTGCCGCAGACCCTGAAGCCGAATTTTGCCATTGGCGAGAGCGAGATGGAAATCGGAATGGGCATCCATGGCGAACCCGGCGTGGCGCGCGGCGAACTCGCCACGGCCGACGCGGTGACCGACACGCTGCTCGACAAGATCCTTGAAGAGATGAAAGCCTCCGCAGGCGATCGCGTCGCCGTCCTTGTCAATTCGCTCGGCTCCACGCCGCTGATGGAGCTTTACATCATGATGCGGCGCGTGAAGCAGCGCCTCAATCAGATGGGTCTCGTCATTCACACCTCGCTCGTCGGCAACTACTGCACGTCACTGGAAATGGCGGGGGCTTCGATCACCTTGATGCATCTCGACGACGAACTCCAGCGCCTGATCGATCATCCATGCGACTGCGCGATGTTCCGGGCCTGATAATAGAGAGGGCAAACAATGCAGATTGAGGTGGTTCGACTGCAGGACATGTTCAGCGCGATCGCGCAAGCCATGGCGCGCGAGAAGGAGCGGCTGTGCGAACTCGATGGCGTGATCGGAGATGCCGACCACGGGATCGCAATGGAGCTCGGTTTTTCTGCCGCGGCGAAGGCAGTCGCGGCCCTTGATCCTGTCTCCAGCGATCCAACCGCCGTGTTCAACACTGCGGCAAAGTCCTTTCTATCGGCCGTCGGCGCTTCGTCCGGTCCTCTTTATGCGACCGCGTTGATGCGTGCAGGTGCGGCAGTAAAAGGTAAGATATCACTTACTGATAACGACATGGTCGACGCCTTCGAGGCGATGGCGAAAGGCATTCAAGAGCGCGGCAAGGCAGAACCGGGTGAGAAGACGATGGTCGATGCCTGGGCGCCAGCGGCAGCGGCGGCAAGATCCGCGCAACTTGGCGGCAAACCGCTTGTAGCTTGCCTGAAAGCCGCGTTGGATGCAGCAGCAAGCGGCGCCGAAGCGACCAAGGAGATGGTTGCGACCAAGGGGCGTTCGTCGCGACTTGGAGATCGCGTCATCGGTCATATGGACCCCGGCGCGGCATCGGCCGTCGTGCTGATCGACACAATAGCGCACTCCTTCGACGCTTGATCAGATCTGCGCGCCGCGTGCGCCGATCTGCGCGGGAACCGGATCACAAAATGATCGACCCGCGACAGCAAGCGACGTCCGGGAGCTTGCATTCCTCTTGGTCTCCGAACTATTGTGCCAGCGTTCTCAGGGCGGGGTGAAATTCCCCACCGGCGGTATCAGGCGGAAGCCTGGAGCCCGCGAGCGCTTCCGGCAGGGCCGGAAGGTCAGCAGATCCGGTGAGATGCCGGAGCCGACGGTATAGTCCGGATGGAAGAGGACATGCAGGCGCACCTCTCGTTCTGAGAGAACGTGCGTCCTGTCTGTTCGCTCAAGGGATCAGGCTCTCCGGGGCTTTGTCGTCATAGCCGGCGTCGCCGGCAAAACCCTTGAAAGGCATCTCAATGCTTCAAACTGCAGTCACCACCCAAAAGCGGATCGCTGTCATCCGGGCTCGCTGGCACGCCGACATCGTCGACAACGCCGTAGACTCGTTCGTGGCCGAATGGGGCAATCTTGGCCGATCTCCTGCCGACGTCGAAATCATTGACGTTCCCGGCGCCCTGGAGATCCCTCTCCATGCTCAAACGCTGATCGGCACCGGAAAATATGAGGCTGTCATTGGCTGCGCATTCGTCGTCGACGGCGGGATCTATCGCCATGACTTCGTCGCAGGAACCGTTCTTGACGGCCTTATGCGTGTTCAGCTCGACACCGGCACGCCGGTCCTTTCGGTCGTTCTCACGCCACACCATTTCCAGGAATCCGAAGCTCACATCGGCTTCTTCAAGCAGCACTTCGTGGCGAAGGGCAAGGAAGCCGCAAACGCCTGCGCGGCAATTCTCAGCGCCAGAGCAAAGATCCTCGCCAGCGTCGAGTAAAGGTCCTTGGGACGGCGGTCGTTGCCTGGCCGCCGTTCTCATGCCGCCAACTGGTTACTGCATCACTTGGAGTAAAGCGCTCTCGAGCGTTCGAGATGCTTGAGGATGGCCGTTTCGGAGCCCTCGGCGTCCCCTGCCTCCAGGCGGTCGACGATCTCCTCGTGCTCGACGAGCGTGAACTTCTCCTTGCCCGTCCAGATCAGCATTTCCGTGTGGTATTGCTTCAGCCAGGCAAGCATCGCCTCGCTGACAGCGACATAGATGGGATTGCCAGAAATCTGCGCGATGCGGGTATGGAAATGCATGTCGGCCGCAATGAACTCCTCGGCCTGCCCTAGCGAGTTGCGCTGACGCTCGATAATCTCCTTAAGATCACCGATGTCTGCTTTGGAAGCACGTTGCGCTGCCTCTCGCGCCATGCCGCGCTCAAAGAAGATACGCGCACTCTTCAGATGCTCAAGCGAGTCGGACGACTGCGACAGCATGATCTTCGCGGTGAGATCGACCTGCTGAAAGATCGACCGCGCGGTGAGCTTCAGGACCTTCGCGCGCTCCCCGTGCGAGATGTTGACGAGACCCTTGTTCGCGAGCGACTGCATCGCTTCTCGGATCGCCGGCCGTCCGACACCAAACCGCTCCATCAGAACACGTTCCGACGGCATCTCGTCGCCCGGCTGCAACTCGCCTGAAGTGATCATCCGTTCTAGTCGATCAAACACCTCGTCGGACAATTTCCGACGGACGATTTGTTCGATGGGTTGGGTCATAAGATCTCGCTGGCTCAAATATCACCTCCCTACCATCATCTCCGTTGCTCGACAAAGCAACGGAGCGAAAATTCATCCGCACCAAAATTTTGCTTTCCATGAATTGGAATACTCATTATACCAGTTGATGAGTTGACGCCATGACAATTTGATCTGGCGAGAGGAGCAACCGGCATTTCATGATGATTACCCTGACCTACCGCATCGAGACGCCGGGCAGCGTCGAAGCCATGGCGGAGAAGATCGCAAGCGATCAGTCAACCGGAACCTTTGTTCCGGTCCCCGGCGAGACCGAGGAACTGAAGTCCCGCGTCGCTGCAAGAGTTCTGGATATTCGCCCGCTCGAGGGCGCGAGCTATCCGACATGGCCAGAAGTCGCCCCCGGTACGCATCTCAACCGCGCTGACGCCGACATCGCCTTTCCGCTCGATGCGATCGGAACCGACCTCTCCGCCCTTATGACCATCGCCATCGGCGGCGTGTTCTCCATCAAGGGCATGACCGGCATCCGCATCGTGGACATGAAGCTTCCGGATGCCTTCAGGGATGCGCATCCCGGTCCGCAGTTCGGCATTCCGGGCAGTCGGCGTCTCACCGGCGTCGAAGGGCGACCAATCATCGGGACGATCGTCAAGCCAGCCCTCGGGTTGCGTCCGCACGAGACCGCGGAGCTTGTCGGCGAACTGATCGAATCCGGCGTCGACTTCATCAAGGACGACGAAAAGCTGATGAGCCCGGCCTACTCGCCGCTGAAGGACCGGGTTGCCGCGATCATGCCGAGAATTCTCGATCACGAACAGAAGACCGGCAAGAAGGTGATGTATGCCTTCGGCATCTCGCATGCCGACCCGGACGAGATGATGCGCAACCACGACATCGTCGCCAAGGCCGGTGGCAACTGCGCCGTCGTCAACATCAATTCGATCGGCTTCGGCGGCATGAGCTTCTTGCGCAAGCGCTCCAACCTGGTGCTGCATGCTCATCGCAACGGCTGGGATGTGCTGACGCGGGATCCGGGCGCTGGCCTCGACTTCAAGGTCTACCAGCAGTTCTGGCGGTTGCTCGGCGTCGACCAGTTTCAGATCAACGGCATCAGAGTCAAATATTGGGAACCTGACGAGAGCTTCGTGTCGTCCTTCAAGGCGGTCAGTACGCCGCTGTTCGATGCCGCAGACTGCCCGCTGCCGGTTGCCGGCTCCGGTCAGTGGGGCGGCCAGGCGCCGGAGACCTATCAGCGAACCGGCCGCACCACCGATCTCCTTTATCTTTGTGGCGGCGGGATCGTTAGCCATCCCGGCGGGCCGGCCGCAGGCGTTCGCGCGGTACAGCAGGCGTGGCAGGCCGCAGTGGCTGACATTCCCCTGGAAACCTATGCCAAGGACCACCCCGAACTCGCCGCTTCGATTGCCAAGTTCAGCGACGGCAAGGGCGCGTGACAGCAATGAGCAATCCGCTTCTCAGCTACTATGGCGACGATTTCACCGGTTCGACCGACGTCATGGAAGCATTGGCATCGAACGGTGTTCCAACCGTGCTTTTCCTGGACATCCCGACGCCCGAAATGCTTGGGCGTTTCAAGGAGTGCAGGGCCATCGGCATTGCCGGAACCAGCCGGAGTGAAACCCCGGAATGGATGCAGGAACATCTGACGCCAGCGTTCGAATGGCTGAAGTCGCTCAATGCCAGCATATGCCACTACAAGGTTTGCTCGACGTTCGACTCGAGCCCCAAAGTCGGCAATATCGGGAAGGCGATCGAGATCGGTCGCACGAAATTCGGCCAGACGACCGTGCCCGTCATCGTCGGCGCCCCACAACTGAAGCGCCACACTGCATTCGGAACCCTGTTTGCCGCATACCAAGGCCAGATCTTTCGCATTGATCGCCACCCGGTCATGAGCCGTCATCCGGTCACGCCGATGCACGAGGCGGATCTGGCGCTCCACCTTGGAGCACAAACGAGAATCCCGGTCGCTGTTGCTGACCTTGTTGCGATCACTGCGCCCGACGCGGATGATCGTATCGACCAACTGGCCGCGAAGCAGGGCATCCTTCTGATCGATGTCAGCTCTGTCGAAAACCAGGAAGCGGCCGGTCGCCAGATGCTGCGCGTCACGCAGCAGGCCGGAGCCTTTGTCGCCGGTTCCTCAGGCGTTGAATACGCGCTTCTCGCGGCCTGGCGTCGGCAGGGCCTTGCGGGCGAAAACACTGTGTTTGCCGATGTCGGTGCCGTCGATCGCCTGGCGGTCGTCTCCGGCAGCGTTTCGCCAACGACAGAGCGGCAGATCCGTACCGCTGTCGAGAGTGGCTTTGCCGGGATCGCCCTTGATCCGGTCGCGCTGGTGTCGGAGGACGGAGAGCGGGCCACGCAAGCCGCAGTTGCCGCCGGGGCGTCCGCGCTGAAAGACGGCCGCAGCGTCATTCTGCACACGGCGCTCGGTCCGAGCGCGGATCGTGGTGTCGATATCGACAAGATCCCCGGCGCGCGCCACCGCCTGGGCCGGTCTCTGGGCCGCATATTGCGCAGTCTTATCGAGCGCGAGGGACTGAAGCGGGCTGTCATCGCAGGCGGCGATACGTCGAGCCATGCCCTGAAGGAACTGCGGGTGGATGCGTTGACCACGCTTCTGCCGCTTCCCCAGACGCCGGGATCGCCGCTCTGCCTCGCCCATGGCAGCCATGAGCCCACGAACGGGCTCCAGATTGCGCTGAAGGGCGGCCAAGTCGGCACCGACGGATATTTTTCCCAGATACGCAATGGGGCGGGAAGCTGAGATGTCTCGCGAAATCCCCAAAAATGCACACTTCACTAGTGATATGGTGATTGACTCATCATACCAGTTTATGCTCCTATCCAGACCACAGAAAAGGTGAGGAAACATGACTACAATTGCCCTCTTCGGCGCCGGTGGCAAAATGGGCTATCGACTTGCCAAGAACCTCAAAGGCTCGCGTTTCGACGTGCGTCATGTCGAAGTCAGTGACGCCGGCAAGGCGCGCCTGAAGAACGACCTCGGCATCGACTGTGTTGGTGCGGACGCCGGGCTCGATGGCGCCGAGGTCGTAATCCTCGCAGTTCCCGATACCGCGATCGGCAAGGTTGCGGCTGGCATCGTCGACAAGCTGAAGCCGGGCACCATGGTCATCGCTCTCGACGCGGCCGCCCCCTTTGCGGACCATCTGCCGAAGCGCGACGATCTCACCTATTTCGTCACCCATCCCTGCCACCCGCCGATCTTCAACGACGAGACGGACATGCAGGCCAAGAAGGACCATTTCGGTGGCCTCTTCGCCAAGCAGCACATCGTCTCGGCGCTGATGCAGGGACCGGAAGCCGCCTATGCACTCGGCGAAGAAATCGCCAAGGTTATCTGGGCACCCGTCATGCGTTCGCACCGCGTCACCGTCGAGCAGATGGCGATGCTGGAACCTGGTCTTTCGGAAACCGTCTGCGCATCGCTGCTCGTCGTCATGCGCCAGGCCATGGACGAATGCGTCGCACGCGGTGTGCCTGCGGAAGCCGCCCGTGACTTCCTGCTCGGCCACATGAACGTGCTCGGCGCTGTTATCTTCAAGGAAGTCGACGGCGTGTTTTCCGATGCCTGCAACAAGGCCATCGAGTTCGGCATCCCTGCCTTGATGCGCGACGATTGGAAAAAGGTATTCGAACCACAGGAAATCGCCGAAAGCATTCGGCGCATCACCTGATCTGCTCGGCGAGGCGAAAGCCTCGCCCATCACCGCCCCAAGGGAGACGGGGCTATTCACACTCGGGAGGAAAACATGACACTGACACGCAAACTCACACTGGCGGCCTTTGCTGCCACGCTGGCACTCGGCACGGCCATTCCGGCGTTCTCGGCGGACCTTATCGCCATCATCACGCCTGCGCATGACAACCCCTTCTTCAAGGCTGAAGCTGTCGGCGCCGAAGCCAAGGCCAAGGAACTCGGTTACGAAGCCCTCGTCATGACCCATGACGACGACGCCAACAAGCAGTCCGAAATGATCGACACGGCGATTGGTCGTGGTGCCAAGGCAATCATCCTCGACAACGCCGGCGCCGATGCATCGGTCGCTGCCGTCAAGAAGGCCAAGGACGCAGGCATCCCCTCGTTCCTGATCGACCGTGAAATCAATGCCACCGGCGTTGCTGTCGCGCAGATCGTCTCGAACAACTACCAGGGTGCCCAGCTCGGCGCGCAGGAGTTCGTCAAGCTGATGGGCGAGAAGGGCAACTATGTCGAACTGGTCGGCAAGGAATCCGACACCAATGCCGGCATCCGCTCGCAGGGCTATCATGACGTCATCGACGACTATCCGGAGCTGAAAAGCGTCGCCAAGCAGTCGGCCAACTGGAGCCAGACCGAAGCCTACGCAAAGATGGAAACCATCCTGCAGGCCAACCCCGACATCAAGGGTGTGATCTCCGGTAACGACACGATGGCCATGGGCGCCATCGCCGCCCTGCAGGCCGCCGGCCGCAAGGACGTCATCGTCGTCGGCTTCGACGGCTCCAACGATGTGCGCGACTCCATCAAGGCAGGCGGCATCAAGGCGACCGTTCTGCAGCCGGCTTACGCGCAGGCACAGATGGCCGTTGAACAGGCTGACGCCTACATCAAGAACAAGACCTCGCCGAAGGAAGAAAAGCAGCTGATGGATTGCGTCCTCATCAACGCTGACAACGCTTCCAAGCTCGAGACCTTCGCGCTGGCGAAGTAATTGACAGAAAACAGCCGCAGGGGGTTCGGGAAACCGGGCCCTCTGCGGTCTATTTCACATAAACTTCGAGGTTCATCGCATGTTGAGGATCAGGGGCGCCCTGGTCGCCGCTCTCGTGGCGGCGGCTTTGCCTGGCTGCAAGATCATCAAGACGCCGACTGCCGAGGAAAAGGCACAGGCGGCTGCAAAGGACGCATTCGATCCGAATGCGAAGGTCGAGGCGATCTGGCAATCGCAGGCTGTCCCCTATTTCGAAAAGCGAGCCGGCGAGCTCAAGGACGTGGCGGCACTGGCTGCGTCGAGCCCGGACCAGGCCGGCGAAAAATACGGAAACCCTAGGAAGCAGGCGAGCTCGCCCTGGACCTATGCCGTGAAGTTCTCCGGCAAGGTGATCGCGGCCGATACGCAATCGCGCGCGGCAACGCTTGATGTCGACGCCGATGGCGACGGCAAGGCCGATGCCAAGGTGCAGATCGGCCCCGCACTTCGCGGAACGGCGCTGCGTGACACGCTGGACTTCGTAAACTTCAACGAATTCAAGAACCAGATCGAATGGGCCCAGTTCGGCAAGGCGTTCAATGAGAAGGCAAACAACGCCTTCCTTTCGGCTGTGCCGCGCGATGGACTTGTCGGCAAGACCGTGACCGTCTTCGGCGCCTTCCCTGTGCCGAGCGGCGGGCAGCTGCCGCTCGTCACGCCGTCGGAATTGACGGTGGGGCAATAGCCATGAGCGAAGCCCCCAACAACGACATCATCCTGCGCCTCGACGATGTTTCGAAGGTCTACTCGGGCATCGTCGCCGTCAAGCGCGCCAATCTCGAATTGCGGCGCGGAGCGGTCAACGTGCTCGTCGGCGAAAACGGAGCCGGCAAATCGACGCTGATGAAAATCATCGCGGGTGTCGAACGGCCAACGCTTGGCAAGATCATTCTCGACGGCGAGCAGGTCTCCTTCGACAGCCCGGCTGATGCACAGGCGCACGGCATCGGCATGATTTTCCAGGAACTCAATCTCTTCTCCAACATGTCGGTGGCCGAAAACATCTTCGCCACACGGGAGATCACCCGTGGTCTGCGCGGGATCGACCACAAGGCGCAGGTCGAAAAGGCCAACGAGTTCCTGAAGCGACTGGATGCCGGCATCGATGCCGGGACGATGGTGGAGGATCTTCCGATCGGCCAGCAGCAGCTCGTCGAGATCGCCAAGGCGATGTCGCTCAACGCACGCATCCTGATCATGGACGAACCGACGTCGGCGCTCTCGGCAGCCGAAGTGGAGATCCTATTCAAGGTGATCGCGGAGCTGAAGGCACAGGGCGTCGCCATCGTCTATATCTCGCATCGCCTGGAAGAACTGATGCGGATCGGCGACTACATCACCGTGCTGCGAGACGGCCAGATCACCGGTCAGGCGTTGGTCCGCGACATCGACACGCGCTGGATCGTGCGCTCGATGATCGGTTCCGACGCCAAGGACTTTGCCAAGTCGGTGGACCATGCGGTCGGGAAGGAAATGTTTCGTGCTGAGGATATCAGTCTTCCCCGTTCGACGGGCGGCCTTGCGGTCGATCGCGTCTCGCTGTCGGTCAAGTCAGGCGAGATCCTCGGCATCTATGGCCTGATGGGGGCTGGACGGAGCGAATTCTTCGAATGCGTGATGGGACGCCACGCGCACTCCACCGGCAAGATTTTCATCGACGGCAAGGAGGTCGCTGCGCGCGACGTTACCCGCCGGATCCGCCGGGGCCTGGCGCTGATCCCGGAAGACCGGCAGCGGGAAGGCCTGGTCCAGGTTCTTTCGATCGCCAGCAACTTGTCGCTGGCAAGTCTCAACCGCTTTGCCCGGTTCTTCCATATCAACGCGACGGCGGAGAAGACCGCCATTCGCGACGCCATCAAGGATCTCGCGATCAAGGCGCCTAATCCGGATTTCGAAGTAACCTCGATGTCGGGCGGCAACCAGCAGAAGGTGGTGATCGGCAAGGCGCTGATGACCAACCCGAAGGTTCTTTTGATGGACGAGCCGAGCCGCGGGATCGATGTCGGCGCCAAGGCCGACGTTTTCCGCACTATGCGGCGGCTGGCTGCAAACGGCCTCTCCATTCTATTTTCGACTTCAGACCTCGAAGAGGTCATGGCGCTCTCCGATCGCATCGCGGTTTTGAGCAACGGCCAGCTGGTCGCTGTTTTCAACAGGGACGAGGCGACGGAAGAGGCTATCATCGCGGCTTCGGCCAAGGGACACGGACATCAAGGGAAACTCGCGTCATGACGGCGGCAACCTCCACCACTTCTTCGCCGACGAGCACGAACGGCTCTGTTCTCCTGACGCTGATGAAGCTCAGAACCTTCATCGCGCTGTTCGCCGTCATCATCTTCTTCGCGATCTTCGCGCCGAATTTCACATCGACGGCGAACATGATCCTGATGTCGAAGCACGTGGCGCTCAATGCCTTCCTGGCCATGGGCATGACCTTCGTCATCATCACCGGCGGCATCGACCTCTCGGTTGGCTCGATCGTCGGACTTTGCGGCATGGTCGCCGGCGGGCTGATCCTCTACGGGGTCGAGCTGCCGATCGGCTATACCATCTACTTCAACCTGTTCGAGATCGTGCTCATCACGCTGGCGATCGGCCTGTTCATCGGCCTGATCAACGGCCTTTTGATCACCAAGCTCAACGTGGCGCCCTTCATCGCCACTCTCGGCACGCTCTATGTCGCGCGTGGCCTGGCGCTGCTTTCCTCGGATGGGCAGACCTTCCCGAACCTCGTCGGTCGCCCCGAATATGCGACGACCGGTTTCGACTTCTTCGGTGCGGGTCGCATCCTTGGATTGCCGGTTTCGATCTGGATCCTGATCGCGCTTGCGCTTCTCGCTGCTTACGTCGCACGGTCGACACCGATCGGGCGCCACATCTTCGCCGTCGGCGGCAACGAACGCGCGGCCCGCATGTCCGGTATCCGCGTCGATATCGTGAAGATCTTCGTCTACATGTTTTCCGGCCTGTGTGCGGCGATTGTCGGCGTCATTATCTCGTCGGAACTCATGGCTGCGCATCCGGCGACCGGCGAGAGCTTCGAACTCAACGCCATCGCCGCTGCCGTACTCGGTGGTACCTCGATGTCGGGCGGTCGCGGAACGATCGGCGGAACAATCATTGGCGCCTTCGTGATCGGCATCCTGTCGGACGGCTTGGTGATGATGGGTGTGTCGTCCTTCTGGCAGATGGTCATCAAGGGGCTGGTGATTATCATCGCGGTTGTTGTCGACCAGGCGCAACGCCGCCTGCAGCAGCGCGTCACTCTCATGCAGATGGCAAAGGCAGGTTGAAATGACGGAATTGAAAGGTGCATTGATCGGTTGCGGCTTCTTCGCGGTCAACCAGATGCATGCCTGGAACGATGTCGAGGGTGCTGGGATCGTCGCGATCTGCGATCGCGATCCTGAGCGCCTGAAGATCGTCGGCGATCAATTCGGAATCAAGCGGCGCTACAGCGATGCCGAGGCACTCTTCGCGGATGGCGGTTTTGATTTCGTCGACATTGCAACGACCGTCCAGAGCCATCGCCCACTTGTGGAGATGGCCGCGCGGCACAAGGTTGCCGCCATCTGCCAGAAGCCTTTTGCCAGGACGCTTGCCGATGCCAAGGCGATGGTTGCGGCTTGCCGTTATGCCGGCGTTCCGTTGATGATCCACGAGAACTTCCGCTGGCAGACACCCATCCAGGCTGTGCGCAAGGCTCTCGATGAGAACGCGATCGGCACGCCGTTCTGGGGTCGCTTCACGTTTCGCTCGGGTTACGACGTCTTCTCCGGCCAGCCCTATCTTGCCGAGCAGGACAGGTTCATCATCGAAGACCTCGGCATCCATACGCTCGACATCGCCCGCTACATCCTCGGAGATGTCCTCTCCGTCACAGCCCGAACCAAGCGGGTCAATCCAAGGATCAAGGGCGAGGACGTCGCGACGATCCTGCTCGATCACGAGAGTGGCGTAACCTCAATCGTCGATGTCAGCTATGCGACCAAGCTTTCGAAGGAGCCCTTTCCCGAGACCTTGATCGAGCTCGATGGCACCGAGGGAAGCATCCGGCTGACGCAGGGCTATCAGCTCGAAATCACCAATGCGCACGGAACGCGCTCCTCTGACGTCTCGCCCAAGCTGCTGCCGTGGGCGTCTCGGCCTTGGCACAATATTCAGGAAAGCGTCTACGCGATCCAGCAACACTGGATCGATCAACTCAAGCAGGGCCGTGAGCATTCGACATCGGGAGCCGATAATCTGAAGACATTTGCTCTGGTGGAGGCCGCCTACGACAGCGCTGCCAAACGCGAGCCAGTGGACATCGGAGCCATGTTGCGATGACGGCAGATGCGTTTCAGCTTTACGGCACCCACGAAGCTGAGCCAGCGCCGACACGGTTGCGAGCTGGCAAACTCGAGGCGGATCTGGCCGGCGGCAATCTGCGCAACATTCGCTATGACGGCATCGAGGTACTGCGGTCGATATCCTACCTCGTTCGCGATCGCGACTGGGGCACTTACAGCCCTCGGATAGACGATCTGAGGATTGATGAGAGTGACGGTCGCTTCGAGATCTCCTATCGGGCGGGGCTTACCGGTCCGAAGGACACCAAACTCACGATCGGCGTCCGTATCGCCGGCACCAAAGATCGGCTCGAATTTGAGGCAGACGCTTATACATCGACCGGTTTCGAGACCAACCGTTGCGGCTTCTGCATCCTGCACCCCATCGTTGGCATTGCTGGTGAGGCAGCGGTCGTGGAACACGTTGATGGCTCGGTGGAGACAACAACGTTTCCCGACCTGATCGATCCCTGGCAGCCGTTCAAGGATATGCGCGCGATTAGCCACACAGTCGCACCTGATGTAACGGCCGAATGCCGGATGCAAGGCGATACCTTCGAAATGGAGGACCAGCGCAATTGGTCCGACGCCTCATACAAGACCTATGTTCGCCCTCTGGCCCTGCCTTGGCCATACCAGATTGCCGCTGGCGAACCCATGCGACAGCAGATCACGCTCAGCGTTGCGGATCGCCGCGTTGCCAATTCAGCGCAGGTCTTCGAAACCGGCGGAGCGATCAAGATTCAGCCTGGTGCGCGTGGCGGCAGAATGCCGATAATCGGGCTAGTCATTACGCCCGAGGAAGCTGCGAGATCTCTCAGAGCTGCAGCGACCCTATCCCAGACCGGCGCACAGGAATTGCTTTTCCATTTCGACCCCGGCGCCGGGCCTGGCGTCGATGCGCTGAGGGATTTCGCCGCTCTGGTCGCGGTTCACAGCGGACGCTCGACGCTCGAGATCGCCTTGCCATGCAGGCAATCACCGGCGGAAGAGACGCACGAGATCGCGCGGCAGATGCGGGAAGCGGGCTTCAGGCCGGACGCAATCATGATCTCACCGTCGGTCGACCGGCAATCCACGCCTCCCGGCAGCAAGTGGCCGGAATGCCCGTCGCTCGAGGATGTCTATGCGGCAGCGCATGCCGCCTTTGGCGATATCCGCATCGGCGGCGGAATGCTGAGCTATTTCACCGAACTCAATCGCAAGCGCGTGCCCGGCGAACATCTCGCGTTCGTCAGCCATTGCACCAATCCCATCGTCCACGCCGCTGATGACCTCAGCGTCATGCAGACGCTTGAGGCGTTGCCGTTCATAACGCGCTCCGTGCGAGCGATATATGCTGAAAAGCCCTATCGGATCGGCCCGTCGACCATTCCGATGCGCCAGAACCCGTATGGAAGCCGCACGATGGAAAATCCGCGCGGCGAGCGTATCCCGATGGCAAATCGCGACCCGCGGCATAACGGGCGTTTCGCTGAAGCTTTCGCACTCGGCTATGCCATACGCGTGCTGGACGCGGATCTGGAATGCTTGACCCTATCGGCATTGACCGGACCCTTCGGGCTAATTGCCGAAGCGGGGGAACCGGTTGCCGAAGGCGAACGTCGTCCGCTCTTAGAGACGGTGCAGAAGCTCGCTCGGCTGAGCGGAGCAACCTGGACGGAATGCACGTCATCGGCGCCATCCGAGGTCCTGGCCTTCATCGCCGGCGAGCAATCGGAATCCAGCCTGCATGTCGTCAACCTGACGCCTCGCGAGCAGCACGTGGAGCCATCAGGCCTTGATCTGGCATCATCAGAAGATCGAATCGGATTTGTGCTTGAGCCGTTCGCAACGAAAGTTCTGCGGCTGGCAAATACAGCGGTCATCTAGCCGCGAGAACGTCACGCTTACGACGTTTGAGGAGGCTCGGCGCGATAGCGCCGAGCCTCTTGTCTTTAGTTGGCAAGCAGATCGTTTACCCGCGTCTCGGCATCAGCCAGGGCGGCGTCGATCTCTTTCTGCCCCATGATTGCAGCCGCGACCTCTTCGCCGATAATGTCATTGACAGCGAACTGATGGCGTACCTGTGCAGGGAGCGGCTTGGCGGTCGCGGCGATATCAAGGATCGTCGTGACATGCGGCAGCGCCTTGAACTGGGCGGAGTCGATCACCGCCTGCTGAGCCGGCAGGTGACCGGTGCGCGCCCACTCGAAGTTGGTATCCGCCATGAACTTCAGGAACTTCTGGATGGCTGCCGTTTGCTCAGGCGAGCGATCCTTCTTCGTCAAAGCCCATGAATGGCCGTCTGACCAATAGGCCGGCGTGCCGCCGAATACGGGCGGGTAAGGGTAGACGGTGTAGCCGTCGGACAAGGCATTGCCTTGTGCCTTGGAGAGCGCGTCGAAGTCGCCGACCACCCATGTTCCGTTCAGGAGAACGCCGCCGTCACCCTTGGTGAAACCGGAAAGCGATGCCGCGTAGTCCTGATCCTTCGTCGTCAGATCCTGATCGTAGATGTCCTTGAACAGCTGGACGATCTTCTTTGCTTCAGGCGTATTCAGTTTCAGATGGTTCGGATCCGCGAAGAAATCCGACTTCATCTGCGTCAGGTAGATGTACATGGCGCGGTAGAAGGCGCCCTTCTCGTTGGCCATGCTCTGGACCAGGTAAGGCTTGCCAACCTTTTCCTTGAACTGCTTGGCCTGAGCCAGAAGCTCATCGGCGGTCTTCGGCAGGATCGGCGTGCCATCCGCATTGACCAGGCCGGCCTTGCGGAAATAGTTCATGTTGATGTGCCAGAGCATCGTGTGGGAATCGATCGGAAGACCGAAGATCTGGCCGTCCTTCGTCACACCCTCACGACCGGCCGCCGTGAAGCCGGCAGGATCGACGCCGGCACTCTTCAGCACCTCATCAAGAGGCTGCAGCAGCCCCTTCGACTGGTAGTCGGACAGGACGGACTCGTGGATGGTAACGAGATCCGGCGGCTCGCCCGACGCCAACTGCGCGGTCAGCTGATCGTAACCCGGCCATTCGACCGTATTGACGTTCACCTTGATATCCGGGTTGTCGGCGGCAAACTTGTTGATCTGGGACGTGATGATACCGCATTCGCCAATGGCCTTGCTGATATCGGTGTTCGTGCCCCAGTCGGCATCACATGTGCCGAAAAAGCGTTGGACGGTGATCTCGACCGGATCGGCGGCCAGGGCCGGTCCTGTCGCCAGCGCCAGAGACGCTGCCAAGAGAATATTTCGCATGCCAGTTTTCATTGCAATCTCCTCCTATTGCCTTGCGAAAACAAATTGCGGGTTACTTCAACGTGCTGCTCGGCCGGAGACGGCAGCGACGATGTATTTCTGGAAGAACAGGTAGACAAGAAGCGTCGGCAGGCCGGCAAACACCGCCTGCGCCATCAGAAAGCCAAGTCCCTCGGTTTGCGCGAAGTTGGTCTGCATCGACGCGATCCCTGTCGTGATCGTGTACATCTCCTTCTTCGTCGCTGAGATCAGCGGCCACAGATAATCGTTCCACGCTCCGAGAAAGGTGAAGACGCCGAGTGTTGCCTGTGCGGGAATGGTCTGCGGCAGCAGGACCTTCCAGAAGATTGAGAAGCGCGAGGCATTGTCGAGAAGGGCCGCCTCATCCAGCTCCTTCGGTATTTCCCGGAAATACTGCGTCATCAAAAACACGCCGAATGGCGCCGCCAGGCCCGGCAGAATGAGGCCCGGATAGGTATTGTGCAGCTTCAGGATGCTGAAGATCTGGTGACGCGCGACGATCACGGCCTGCTCGGGTACGGCAAGGCCAAACAGTACGAGAACGAAAAGAATATCCCGCCCCGGAAAGCGAAGTCGTGCAAATCCATAGCCGGCGAGCGACGAGAGGATCAGAACCCCGACGGTCATTCCAAGGGATACGATCACGCTGTTCAGGAACCACCGGAAGACGTTCGAGCCGCCGAGGACGTCGAGGTAGTTCTTCAGCGTGTAGGGCGCGTGGAAGACAGCGTTGGTATCAAGCTTGAGCTCCTGATTGAGCTTGAAGGACAGCGCGATCACCCAGGCAATCGGCAGGATCATGATCAGTGCGGCAAGCGCGACAAGCAGCACGATCAGTGCATCGCCCATCTGCGGTCTGACCATTCCAGTGTTTCCGCCAGTCATCGCGTTTCCTCCTTGCGGCGTGCGACGACATACTGGACGAGAGCCGCCATCAGAATGAGCGCGAAGAGGACCTGCGATGTTGCGGCACCCATGCCGACATCAAAGCGCCGGAACGCAACCTCGTAAACATAGAGAACCACTGGCCGGGAGGCGTTATTCGGGCCGCCCTGCGTCATCAGCTGGGCCTGGCCGAACAGCTGGAATTGCAGCACGCATTGAACGATCAGGACGAGTACGAACGTCCGACGAATGGCCGGCAGGGTGATATGCCAGAGCGTTTTCCAGCGTTTCGCATTGTCGAGCGCCGCAGCCTCGTAAATCTCGCCGGGTATCTGCTGCAGCGCCGCCAGAAACAGCATCATCGGCAGGCCGATGCCCCACCAGAGCGTTGCGATGGCGATCGCCGGCATAGCCAGTTTCGGGTTGCTCAGGAACGCAACCTGCGGCAATCCGAGCCAGCCGAATATGTTGGACAGCAAGCCGATGTCGGGGATGAAGACGATGCGCCATACCAACGTGACAACGGTGACTGACAGCACCGACGAGGCAAAAAACACGGCTCGCATGATCGTCGCAAATCGCGTCTGCCGATTGAGCGCCAGTGCCAGGGCGAGACCGCAAACGGCGAAGGCCGGTACGGTCAGCAAGACGAAGTAGAGCGTGTTAACGATCGATCCGAGGAAGACCTTGTCGGCAAACAATCTCGCGTAGTTGGCCAGCCCGACGAATTTGCCGGGGCCGAACAGATCGGCCTTGGTCAGGCTGAGCCAAGCGCCCCAGAACAGGGGAATGACGAGCAGGCAGGAGAAAACCAGCAGGAACGGCGCGACGAAAATGCCGTTCTTCAACTCGGATCGATGTGCGGTCGCGCTACGCATCCGACATCTCCCGGCAGGCTTTGCCATCAGCGTCGAAGAAGTGCATTCCCGCTCTGTCGAAGCCGAGGGAGACCGTCGTTCCGGCGGTCAGAGCACTGTCGCCCTTTGCTTCAGCGACGATCAGTGCGCCGGTCTTGAGCCTCGAATAGACGAGTGTCCGATCTCCAAGCCGCTCGACAACCTCGACCGCGGCATCCAGACCACCGACGCAGGGAGCGCCAAGCGCGACAGCTTCTGCCCGAATGCCAAGCGTGAGCGGGGCTCGGCCCGAAGCCGTTCCAATGCGTGGGCTCGAACCGACAACCGTGCCATCGGCAAGCTTCAACCGATCGTCGTCGATCGTCACGGGAACGAAATTCATCGCCGGCGAGCCAACGAACTCCGCGACAAAGCGCGTTGCGGGCCTGGAGTATATTTCCATCGGCGTGCCGACTTGCTCGATCCGCCGGTTGTTCATCACCACGATCCGATGCGCCAGCGTCATGGCCTCGATCTGGTCATGTGTCACGAAGACCATGGTAGACCGCATGCGATTGTGGAGTTGTGCCAACTCGACCCGCGTGCGAACGCGAAGGGCGGCATCGAGATTGGACAGCGGTTCGTCGAAGAGAAATGCCTTTGGCTCCTTGACGATCGCCCGGCCGATGGCGACGCGCTGACGCTGGCCGCCGGACAGTTGGCTTGGCTTGCGATCCAGGAGATTGTCGAGGACCAGCATCTGCGCTGCGCGCGTCACTCGTTCCTTGATGTCGCCTTCCGGAACGCCGATGTTTCGCAGGCCGAAGGCCATGTTGTCGCGCACGCTCATATGCGGGTAGAGCGCGTAGTGCTGGAAGACCATGGCGATCCCGCGCTCGCCGGGGGGCAGTGGGTCGATGCGTCGTCCGTCGATGAGAATTTCTCCGCCATCGATCCCCTCGAGACCGGCAATCATCCGCAGCAGAGTGGATTTTCCGCAACCCGACGGTCCGAGAAACACCATGAATTCATTGGAGTCTATCGTCAGTGTCAGGTCATCGATGACCTTTACTGCGCCGTAGCTTTTCGTGATGTTCTTCAGTTCAATGAGCGCCACACTTTTCCTCCGATATTTCCAACGCCCGGCCGAGATGGGGCGCTCCTCCGCGCCCCACGCTTCACCTCAACGACGCTGAGCGATGGTCGCGATCATTGCGTCAAACAGGGCAACGGCCACCGGGTCCGAACCCGGAGCGCTGCTCGTCAGCCGGAAGGTGGTTGCGAGCAACGCGCCGCGCCCGACACTTCGCTCGGCAATGGTGACCGCCGGCTTGTGAAGCCAGCCAATGACGACACCGCCATGAACGGGTCCGGCGAACTCGAACGTCCTGAAGCCGGTCATCACATGATGTGGAACCACCTTCTCGAACGAGAGATCAAGGAGCGGGCCGCCAGGGATGGATGCAAATGCGCCCTTGCGCCGGATCCAGCTGAAGTTCGCAATCCAGTCGCCCCGCCACATTGTTCCCTCGCGCTCAATCAGACCAATGCCCGGCAATTGCTGATCGATGCCAACAGGCATGTTGCGCTCATTGACGATCATTTCCCGATAGAGGCCCTCGCCTTCGGGAACGTCGACGCGAAGGTTGCGATGGGTTGCAACGGAGCCGTCAGCGATTACAAGGTAACGTGCGCCTTCGCGCATTTTCTCGATGTCGTCGCTATCGAGAGCATGAGCGAGATGGATATCGGCAGCCTCGCCCTGCGCGACCGGGTAGCCGATTGCCTTCGCGAAGGCGAGCAGTTCGGGGTCCCTGGACGTCACGCTCGGAAGGCGCGCTGCCCGCCGTTTCGCGTAAACCGAGATGTCGAGGAAGTTCGTCGAAATGGAAACGCCGTTCGAGACCACGTCGAAGACAATCCGCAATCGCTCGTTTGTTGAAGCCTCCGGTATCGGCAGCTTCAGCGTACCGGCTTTCGACAGGCCGTTCGGGCCGGTAGCCGGCAACGCACGTTCGCCGCGCTCGGCATAGCTCCATTTCAGGATTGCCCCATCCGGAATTTCGCCGCCGCCAGTGGCGACGCTGACATCGACGTCAAGGACATCGCCCGCATAGACTGCCCAGGCTGCCGGCCTCGCGATGACGACCAGATCGGCGTTGACCTGCGGAAACGTGTCGTGAAACACACGCGGATTGCGGTTCATGTCGAGGAGACCATTGGCCTCCCAATGAACATCCGTGAATTCCGTGATCACGTAGCCGACGATCGAGGGGTAGGATCGCATGACCTCGATCTGGTACTTGAGATTGTCGAACTGGTACCACTGCACCGCTTCGATGAAGGCCCCAAAATCGCTGAAGACGCCATCGAGATGCAGGGTGTTGAAACGGGTCTGGATGCCGTGCGGATAGGCGACGCCATCTCCCCACGTAGCACCCGTCTCCATCCAGAACGGCTCGCGGCCATCATCGAGCAACAGCTTGGAAGGATCAGGCAAACCCCAGACACCGAACTCGGAAACGATGAGCGGTTCATCGCCGCGCCATTGCGCATCCCCGAGGCTGGAGTAGGTCCAGGATGCATTGCCGGCGAACTGTCTGGTCAACTCGTCCCACTCGCCCAGGCGCTCCGGCACGGACCGGTAATAGTGATAGTCGTTGAGATCCGACTTCACATGGAAGTTCGGGAAGCACGCTGAGTTATCGGATACCAGGCGCGTCGGATCGAGCTTCTTCAGCCAGTCATAGATATCGGCCAGCCAACGGCGGTGATCCTCATTCTCGACGAGGCGCGTTCCCCAGTCCTCGTTGATGATCGTCCACGCGACAATCGACGGATGATGACCGTCCCGGCGCAGGATCCCGACCATCGTTTCGCGCATGCGCCGAGCCGATGCCTCCGTGAAGATCTGCACGTTCGGAATTTCCGTCCAGATCACCAATCCCAGCCTATCCGCGACCTCGTAGTAGCGAGGGTCCGGAATCTTGATGTGAATACGCAAGGTATTCAGGCCGAGTGCCTTGGCCTTGCGCGCCTGATCTTCCAGGAATTCGAGCGAAGGCGGCGTGCAGATGCCGGCCGGATAGTAATCCTGATCGAGCGCCGCGCGCATGTAAAACGGCTTGCCGTTCAGATAGAGCCTGCCGTCGCGCGCCTCGAACGTGCGAAAGCCGAAAGTGACGGAGGTTTTGTCGATGGGCGTACCACCGGCGGAAAGGGTGAGATCGGCGCGATAGAGCGCCGGCGTATCTGGCGACCAGGCTTTGATGTCAGCGATCGTGGCACGCAATGATGTTCCCGAAGACGAGACCCGCGCGACCTCGACACCATCGGGATCGACAATCGCGACCGTCGCTTCATATCCGCCGCCATCGCCTGACAGTTCGAGATCAAAGGCAACCACGCCCGACGCCAGATCGGCATCGACTTTCACGTGCTCGATATGGCACTCGCCGCATTGCTCAAGGATGACTGATTGCCAGATACCACCCAACGGACCGTACCAGCTCTGCTTGCCGTGCGGTATTTCGGAGAAAGGGAACTGCGGATACTGGTTGGCATCGGCGCTCGGAAGCGTAACAACGACTTCCAGCTCGTTTTCCGGGCGAAGGAAGTCATGCGGGATGACGAATGAAAACGGCAGGTAACCGCCTTCGTGCGTTCCAACAATCCGTCCATTGACCAGCACCTCGGCGAAGTAATTCACCGCGCCGAAACGCAGCACGACCCTCTTGCCTGCCCATTCGTCCGGCAGGGAAAATGTTCGCCTATAGCGCGCCCGACCGAACGCCGTCCTCAGATCTGCAAACTCTGCCTGCCAGACGGCAGGGACAGCGCTCTTGCGCCACGCATCGCTGCCGCCGAACTGGAAATCCCAGACGCCATCAAGCGTTATCGTTTCCCGGCTCTTGGCCGCCACAGGCGCATTCTGAGTTGGCATGATCTCTCCCTTGCATGTAAAATTATTAGTTATATTATTAGTAAGCATTATCGGCCTTATAACTAAAAGGCAAGCCGGTTTTTTGTACCGTGGACAGCAAGCCGCAGGGACGTTGTGGGGAGCCGCAATTCCTTATAGTTTGCAATCAGTTCCAGTTGGCGGACCGAACGAGGGAGCGGGGTTAAACAGTGACGAAGCGTGCCACGATGATCGACGTTGCGCAGCGGGCGGGCGTCTCCCAGGCAACGGTATCGCTCGTCATGAATGGCGTCAGCAATCCTCGTGTATCGCAGGCCACGCGCGCTCGCGTCATGGAAGCCGCCGAGGAACTCGGCTATCGAAAAGGACCACGACACAACGTCCCTGAACACCGAAGGCCGGTGATCGGCCTGCTGATCGACGAGGTCATGTCGACACCGTTTGCCATGCCCTTCATCGAGGGTGCGCGTGATGAGGCTGCGCTTCAAGACGTCGTTGTCGCCACCTTCTGCACCCGCTCGGATCCCAAGCTCGAAAATGCCGCCCTAGATCTGCTGTTCGAGCTGAACGTAATCGGCATCCTCTACACGACACTGACCACCCGGCAGGTCGTCGCGCCTGATCGTCTCAGCGACATGCCGACCGTACTCATGAACTGTTACGAAAAGCAGCGTCGCCATCCTTCGGTCGTTCCCGGCGACGTCGCGGGCGGACACGCCGCAACCGATGCTCTGCTGCGCGCCGGCCATCGGCGGATCGCTCATTTGAAGGGCGAGGAATGGATCGAGGCCGCACGGGATAGAGAAAAGGGGTATCGTCAGGCGCTAACCACCTGGGACGTGCCGATCGACGAGGAACTGATCCTTACCGGCGGATGGACGGTCGACGGCGGCCGCGAACTGACAACGCGGCTTCTGGATTCGGCGGAGCCGCCGACCGCGATCTTCTGTTTCAACGACCGCATGGCGGTTGGCGCCTATGACGCCATCAAGAGCCGAGGACTGAGGGTGCCCGAGGATATCTCCGTCGTCGGCTTCGACGACGAGGACCTAGCTTCCTACATGGTTCCGCCGCTATCGACGGTCCTCCTCCCCCATGACGAGATGGCTCGCTGGGCCGTCGGCACCTTGCTGGATCAGAACGACGGGATTAGCGCGCACCGAAGCGCGCAACGCGTGAAGATAGAGTGCCCGCTGATCGAGCGTGGATCTATCGCCCCGCGCAGTTAGCTCGCACTGGGAACCAAGAAGAACGGGGAGAAATCCTTATAGCCCAGAACCGGCTCATCGCAGACCGGATCAAAGCGATCGGCCGGCTTGGTTCGATGACAGGCAGGGTCGGTCTTGAAGGCAAAACCGGGAACATGAATGTAACGGCTCGACGCAGAGACATCGAATGCAACGCAGCACAACACGATAGCGAGAAGTATTCGCATGGCTCCCTCCTGCAATATATTAATACATACTAAATTCCATATGATCCTCACTGGCAATTCATTCGAACTGAGTAAGGCAGCAGCCTGATCCGGCGCATTTTGAAACGCTCAATTCGAAACCGTCAGCCGACCGAGAAAAGAAAATCCGTCCATCTCATCTGTTTAGCGACAGCGACAAGAATCGCTGCAATGCAGCAACGATTGATGCTTGCAATGTTTATAAAAATATCTATCACTAAACATATTGCTAAACATGAGGATTGAGGATTTCATGTAGGCATTTCTGCAATGGGTGAACTTGCGCGGTCGGCGGGGAGCTGGCCTTTGGTTCTGGGAGGAACGTATGCAAACGAAATCGAAAGCCCTTCTCGGGTTGGCCTCGGCATTCATCATGTCATCAGCGCTGCCCAATCTCGCGAAAGCTGATCAGCTCACACTTTGCTGGGCCGCCTGGGATCCGGCGAACGCACTCGTCGAACTGTCGAAGGACTTCACTGCCAAAACCGGCACCGAGATGAAGTTCGAGTTCGTGCCGTGGACCAGCTATGCGGACCGTTTCCTCAACGAACTGAACTCCCACGGCAAACTCTGCGACCTGATCATCGGCGACAGCCAGTGGATCGGCGGATCGGCGGAGAACGGCCACTACGTCAAGCTCAACGACTTCTTCGACAAGGAAGGCATCAAGATGGATGACTTCGTGCCGGCGACCGTCGTGGGCTATTCGGAATGGCCGAAGAACACACCGAACTACTGGGCGCTGCCCGCCATGGGTGACGTGGTCGGCTGGACCTACCGCAAGGACTGGTTCGAACGGCCCGAGCTGCAGAAGGAATTCAAGGAAAAATATGGCTGGGATCTCGTCGCACCGAAAACCTACGACGAACTGAAGCAGATCGCCGAGTTCTTCCAGAAGCGCCAGATCGACGGCAAGACAGTCTACGGCGCATCGATCTACACCGAGCGCGGCTCGGAAGGCATCACGATGGGCGTGACCAACGTCCTCTACGACTGGGGCTTCCAGTACGACAACCCCGACAAGCCCTACGAGATGGAAGGCTTCGTCAACTCGCCGGATGCGGTCAAGGGCCTCGAATTCTACAAGGCGCTCTATGATTGCTGCACACCGCCCGGCAGCTCGAACGTCTACATGGTCGAATCCGCGGATGCCTTCAAATCCGGCCAGGTAGCGATGCAGATGAACTTCGCTTTCACCTGGCCCGGTCTCTACAAGGATGAAAAGGTCGGCGGCGACAAGATCGGTTTCTTCCCCAACCCGGCGGAAAAGAAGCACTTCGCCCAGCTCGGCGGACAGGGCATCTCGGTCGTCTCCTATTCCGACAAGAAAGATGCGGCTCTGCAGTACATCAAGTGGTTTGCCCAGCCTGAGGTGCAGGCCAAATGGTGGCAGCTTGGCGGCTATTCGTGCCTGAAGGCAGTCGTCAACGCTCCGGACTTCGCCTCCAGCCAGCCTTACGCACAGGCGTTCCTGGACTCGATGGCGATCGTCAAGGATTTCTGGGCCGAGCCGAGCTACGCAACTCTCCTGCAGGACATGCAGAAGCGCGTTCATAACTACGTAGTCGCCGGCAACGGCACGGCCAAAGAAGCGCTCGACGGCCTGGTGAAAGACTGGACTGAGGTCTTCAAGGACGACGGCAAGATCTAGTTTCCGGCTGGACACACAACCTTCTTGCCAGAATGGCGGCCCGGATCGCCAAGACTCCCGGGCCGCTACGTGTCTCACATACGCAAAGACCAGGTGACACCTTGAACATCTCCTCTTCTTCCATGGTCGAGAAGGCCGCAGACGCGACTGCGCGGGCAACACCGGTTTCAGTTGCCCGTCGGGTCCGCGGCCTGTCCGACCGAGCGATCGCCTGGGTGTTTATCGCCCCTACCATTATCCTGCTTCTCGCCATCAACATCTTCCCGCTCATCTGGGCGATCTATCTGTCGTTCACGAACTATCGTGCGAACCGGCCAAATGCGCCGGTCCTGAATGTGGGATTGAACAACTACGACCGCGTTCTGACCGACCCCGACATCTGGCAGGCGATGCAGACGACCGCGCATTTCGTCTTCTGGACGATCCTGCTGCAGACCGTCATCGGCTTTACGCTTGCATACCTGATCGACCGGAAGTTTCGCGGCCACGCCTTCTGGACGACCCTGATCCTGATCCCGATGATGCTGTCTCCTGCCGTCGTCGGTAATTTCTGGCGCTTCCTCTACGAGCCGCAGATCGGGCTCTTCGCCTATGCCGTTTCTCTGGTCACCGGCATTCCGACCGCTGACATCCAGATGCTCGGCAGCGTCTCGCTGGCGCCCTGGGCCATTATTATCGTCGACACCTGGATGTGGACGCCTTACGTGATGCTGATCTGCCTGGCGGGTCTCCGTTCGATCCCGGACTACATCTATGAAGCAGCGGAAGTTGACCGCGCCTCCGCGTGGCGGCAGTTCTGGTCGATCACGGTGCCGATGGCCCTGCCCTTCATAATGCTCGCCGTGCTGTTTCGCGGCATCGAGAACTTCAAGATGTTCGACATGGTCACGCTCCTGACCGGCGGCGGCCCGGGCTCGACCACCGAGGTCGCCTCGATCACCTTGAAGCGAGAAGCCTTCGAGAGCTGGGCAACCGGGCGTGCGTCGGCCTTCGCCATCGTCCTTTTCGTCGCCGTGTTCGGCCTTGCGAACATCTACGTCAAAGCGCTCAACAAGGTGAAGCAACGATGAGCTCCGTCACCACAGCCCACTCGGTCGTTGCGCCGAGCCCGACCAGCAAGCGGATCGCCGGTGCCATCGTCATCCTCTACGCGCTGATCACTCTCATCCCGCTCGTCTGGATATTCCTGACCAGCATCAAGTCGCCGCCGGATTCGATCAGTTATCCGCCGAAGATCGTGTTCACGCCGACGCTCGAAGGCTATTGCAACCTTCTGACGACGAGAACGCGCCAGACCCCGGAATACATTGCCTCGCTACCCGCGCCAACTGGCACGTGCGATGAAGTGACCCGCAAGCGCAACATGGTGATCGCGGGGCCATCGAATTTCCTGCCGCGCTTTGCCAACTCGCTGGTGATCGCCTTCGGTTCAACCTTTCTGGCCGTTTCGTTGGGAACGCTCGCCGCCTACGGTTTCTCGCGCTTCAGGATACCGCTTGCCGACGACCTTTTGTTTTTCATCCTGTCAACGCGCATGATGCCGCCTATCGCCGTCGCCATCCCGATCTATCTGATGTACCGCGAGCTTGGCCTATCCGACACGGCACTTGGCATGATCCTGCTTTACACCGCGGTCAACGTCTCGCTCGCAGTCTGGCTTCTCAAGGGTTTCATCGACGAGATTCCTCGCGAATATGAAGAAGCGGCGATGATCGACGGCTACACGCGGCTGCAGGCCTTCTGGAAAGTCGTCCTGCCGCAAGCGACAACAGGCATTGCTGCCACAGCGATCTTCTGCCTGATCTTTGCCTGGAACGAATATGCCTTCGCGGCACTGCTGACCTCGGGTGAAGCCCAGACTGCGCCACCCTTCATTCCGACCATTATCGGCGAAGGCGGTCAGGATTGGCCAGCCGTGGCTGCGGGCACAACAATCTTCCTGATCCCGATCCTTGTGTTCACCATCCTTCTGCGCAAGCAGCTCCTGCGCGGCATCACCTTCGGAGCGGTCCGCAAATGACGCATCTCACCGAAACCCCGCGCCCATCCCGCCCGAAGCGCCCCTTCTTCTTGCGCCGCGGCCCGATGGAGAACATCGCAACGACGTTGATCGCCATCGGCTTCCTGATGCTTTTCCAACCGTTCCTGCTTGTCCTCTACACCTACTCGCTGGTGACGCTGCTCGCGGGAACGGCCATGTTTATCATCGTCTCGAAGTTTCCGGAGTGAACCATGGCGGACATCAGAATAGAAAATCTCCGCAAGCAATTCGGGAGCTTCGTTGCGGTCCAGGATTCGAGCTTCACGATCCATGATGGCGAGTTTCTTGCGCTGCTCGGGCCGTCCGGCTGTGGCAAGACGACGACGCTTCGCATGATTGCCGGCCTTGAGCTGCCGACCAGCGGCAAGATCTACCTCGACGGCGAAGACGTCACGTTCAACCGTGCCAGTGCCCGCGACATCGCCTTCGTCTTCCAGCTTTTCGCACTCTATCCGCATATGAATGTGCGCAAGAACATCGGCTTCCCACTGCTCTCACAAGGCATGCCGAGGGCCGAGATCCGACAGCGCGTAGAGGAAACCGCCCGGCTCCTGCAAATCGATCATATCCTGAACCGATCCGTCTCCGGCCTCGCCGGCGGCGACCGTCAGCGCGTTGCGCTCGGCCGCGCGATCGTTCGCCGTCCGAAGTGTTTTCTGATGGATGAGCCTCTGGGTACGCTGGACGCCGAATTCCGCGAATTCATGGTTCATGAATTGCGCGAACTGCACAATCGCATCCATGCAACGACAGTCTACGTGACACATGATCAGCATGAAGCGATGGCCATGGCCGACAAGATCGCGGTGATGAACCATGGCGTCATCGAGCAATTCGGCACACCTCAGGAAATCTACAGCAAGCCCGCCACTATGTACGTCGCGGACTTCATCGGTTCACCGCCGATGAACTTCATGCGTTTCACGTCTGGCCTTAAGACGGGCGCACGATCCGTTTCTCTTCATGGTGTCGAGGTCAATGTGCCCGAAGTGCAGCAGGATCTGGCCGAGGCCGAGCTGGCGCTCGGCGTGAGGCCGGAACATATCCGTTTCAGCGATACCGCTCCCCTGCGAGGTGCCGTTTATGGCAGCGAGTATCTGGGCACTAATCAAGTCGTCGCCGTAGACACCCCTAGCGGCGTCATCAAGGCGCGCGTCCCGGCAAACCGGAACTTTCGCATCGGTGAAACGGTTGGCCTCGAATTCAATCCGACCAAGCTCGCGCTGTTCGACTGCAGGTCGGGCCGTGCAATCGCCTCGGCGCTTTATTCGGAGGAACGTCATGGCTGATGTCGCGCTCAAAAGCCTTACCAAGCGCTTCGGCGAGACCGAGGCGCTCACTGCTCTGGATCTTTCTATCAAGGATGGCGAGTTCGTCGTTCTGCTGGGGCCGACCGGCGCAGGCAAGACGACGACGTTGCGCCTCATTGCGGGCCTGGAGCATCCGGACAGCGGCCGCATCGAGATCGGTGGCCGCAACGTCTTGGGCGAAGCGCCGGCCGAGCGGGATGTCGCGTTCGTCTTCCAGCAATATTCGCTCTATCCGCACATGACGGTTTACGACAACCTGGCCTTTCCGCTGCGCGCGCCGGTACGCAAGCTATCGGGCGATGAGATCGACCGCCGCGTCCGCGAGATTGCCCGCATGGTCCGGATCGACCACAAGCTCGAGAACCGTTCGACGCGCCTGTCTGGTGGCGAAATGCAACGCGTTGCGATCGGTCGGGCGCTGGTGCGCCGGCCGGCGATTTATCTCATGGATGAACCGCTCTCTTCTCTCGATGCAAAACTGCGCGCAGAACTTCGCCTCGAACTGAAGCGCATCCAGAAAGAACTCGGCTCGACACTACTTTACGTGACGCACGACCAAGTCGAGGCCATGACGATGGCGGACCGGATCGGTATCGTTTCAGAGGGCCGACTGCTGCAGGTCGGAACGCCGCGAGAAATCTATGGCAATCCCGCAAGCCTTCATGTCGCTGCTCGCCTCGGGCAGCCGCACATCAATCTGCTGCCGACCGACCTGCTTCCGGGCGCCAATCCCCCGCCGGGAACCAAGACGATCGGAGCGCGAACCGAGCATCTCGATATTGTCGTCAATCAGAACGCCAACGCCAAGATCGACTGGATCGAGCATCTTGGAGATCAGAACCACCTTCATATCAAGGTACGCGACCACAAGCTCGTCACACTTGCCGATCCATATTTGGCGATCCGGCCCGGTGACGGAATCAGTCTGACGTTGCGCGACCCACTCTATTTCGACGCCGGCGGGCAGCGCCTCGGATAAGCAACGGAACACAAGAAACGAAATGGCATAAGACGGGTCTCACTCCATGAAACATTTCTTCAATCGCCGGGAAACAATCGTAACCGAAGCCCTGGATGGCCTGCTCCTCACGAGCAGCGCCGGTCGTCTTGCCCGTCTTGACACCTTTCCCGACATCAAGGTGATCTTGCGCGCGGACTGGGATAAATCAAAGGTCGCAATCATCTCCGGAGGAGGCGCGGGACACGAGCCCTCGCATGCGGGCTTCGTTGGTAGGGGTATGCTGACGGCAGCGGTATCCGGAGAGATCTTTGCTTCGCCCAGCGTCGATGCGGTGCTGACCGCCATCCGCGCCGTGACCGGTCCAAAAGGCGCATTGCTCATCGTCAAGAACTATACTGGCGACCGCCTGAATTTCGGCCTCGCTGCGGAAAAGGCCCGCGCTGAAGGTTTTGATGTGGAGATGGTGATCGTTGCCGACGACATCGCAATTCCCGAGATCAATCAGCCGCGTGGCGTGGCCGGTACGCTCTTCGTGCACAAGATCGCCGGCTATTACGCCGAGACCGGAGCAGATCTTGAAACCGTCGCCAGGCAGGCGGCCGCAGCTGCGCGCGACATCGTCTCGCTCGGCATGTCGCTTTCAACCTGCAGCGTTCCCGGCCAGGCGCATGAGGACCGGCTTGGTGAGAACGAAGGTGAACTCGGGCTCGGCATCCACGGCGAGCCCGGTGTCGAACGAATTGCCCTCATGCCGATTACCGATCTGATAGCAACGATGACGGAACGATTGGCTGGCAAGCTTGATCATTCGCAAGACTACGCCTTGCTGATCAACAACCTCGGCGCCGTGCCGCCACTCGAAATGGGCGTTATTGCCAATGCCGTACTCTCCTCTGCCTTAGCGCACCGGGTACGGCTTATCGTCGGACCCGCGCCGATGATGACGGCACTCAACATGAATGGCTTCTCTCTCTCGCTGATCCGCTTGGATGCGGACCGGGAAACAGCACTCAATGCCGTTGTCACACCCCATGCGTGGCCGCCGGCGACCGAACGGCACACGATCGAAATCGTCGCCGCGCCCGAAAAGACACGGGCTCGAAGCGTTACATCGCCGGCCAGCGACGATACAGGCAATCGCCGTCTTCTGACGGCGCTCTGCGAGCATCTGGTTTCGCTCGAAGATGAATTGAACCGGCTCGACGGCCGCGTTGGCGATGGCGATACCGGTTCGACGGTTGCCGCCGGAGCCCGCAGCATTCTCTCTCGTATGGACACGCTTCCACTTAAGGATCCTGCGGCGACGATGGGGGCGATCGGCGAGACTCTGAGCACCAGCATGGGTGGTTCCAGCGGCGTGCTGCTTTCGATCTTCTTCACTGCAGCGTCCAAAGCCATGTCGGAAAACCCGAATATTGCTGCCGCGCTGCTTGCCGGTCTCGAACGGATGACGTTCTATGGCGGGGCGGGCGTCGGCGATCGCACGATGGTGGACGCGCTGGCGCCGGCACTCGCTGCTCTGACATCGGGAGGTGTCGCAGCCGCAGCAAAGGCCGCGACGGAGGGTGCGGAATCGACAAAGACTATGCGGAAGGCGAAGGCAGGGCGCGCCTCCTATGTAGGCGAGCGAGATCTGGAAGGAGTACCGGATCCGGGCGCCGTGGCGGTGGCCGGCGTATTCGAGGCGGTGGTTGCGCTGGCATGAGCCGGCGCCGGGAGGATTTGGGTGCAAGCAGAGCCGGTTCTTCTTACGGGATTGATCGAGGCGTGCCGTGCGACGATCGCGGCAAACAGCGACCATCTCTGCGCGCTTGATCGCGCCATCGGCGACGGAGACCACGGAACCAACATGCGCCGTGGCTGCGATGCGGTCAGCGCCGAAGAGACACAGGTATCAAGCATGGCGCTGCCCGATGCATTGGAGCAGATCGGGGTCACGTTGGTCATGAGCATTGGTGGCGCCGCCGGCCCCCTTTATGGGACGCTGCTGATGGAGATGGGGCGCGAGCTTCGCAAGCCGGAGCGGAACCTAGACTTTTCCGCGGCGCTGAAACAAGCCATCGATGCGGTTGCGCGTCGCGGACGCTCGCGCGTTGGAGACAAGACGCTGCTCGACGTGCTCTATCCGGTGCAGGACGCCCTTGCCAACCACTCGTCCTTCGCAGATATCGTGCATCGGGCGGAATTCTCCGCTTCGAATACCGCAGCCATGAGGGCCCGGCGCGGCCGCGCATCCTATCTTGGGGAACGCTCCATCGGCCACGTCGATCCCGGCGCATCGAGTTGCGCCCTTCTGACAATGGCTATCTGTCGCTACCTTGAGGAGCACCGCCCGGCATGACTGCGAAGCCTTCCAACGTCGGGATCGTGATCGTCTCCCATTCGCCGCTGGTCGCACGCGGCACGGCCGACATGGTTCGCCAGATGGTTGGCGGCAGCGTGCCGCTCGCTTGGACAGGCGGCAACAGTCACGGCGAACTCGGAACGGACGCAGGCAACATCATGAAGGCGATCGAGGAGGCATGGTCGGAGGCAGGCGTGGCTGTTTTCGTCGACCTTGGCGGGGCCGAAACGAACAGCGAAATGGCCATCGAGATGCTCGGAACGGTCCGCGCGAAACTTGTGTCGATCTGCAATGCCCCGATCGTCGAAGGTGCTGTGATCGCTGCTGCCGAGGCTTCCGGGGGAGCGTCGCTCGCCAAGGTCGTCGCAACCGCAGAGGAATTATCACCCTGATGAGCGGCGGACTACGAATAGGAAATCGGGAGGCGGATCAAGTGCACGCCACTTGCCAAACCGAAGTTGAAGTCAAGCACGGCGTCGGCTTGCACGCCCGCCCCTCGGTGACGTTCACGCGTCTTGCGAAGTCCTTTCCCTGCTCGATCGAGGTCGCAGTCGATGGCAGCGATCTCTGGCTGAACGGCAAGAGCATCATCAAGATCATGGGAGCCAGAATCCGCAAGGGATCGGTGTTGAGAATCCGCGCCGAGGGGATTCTGGCGGAGGAGGCGATCCGCGCATTGAGAGGCCTCATCGAACGCAACTTCGATGAAGAAAAGAAGCATGGCCGCACCGCTTAAATTGAAAGCCATCGGCGCTTCACCGGGATTTGCATCAGGTCCGGCATTCGTTGCCGAACCCCCATCGACCGTCTCGGAGCACGCGGCCTTTGGATCTGCCGAGCTGACCGCGGCCGTCGAAGCTGCCATTGGGGAACTTCAAGATCTTTCTCAGGGGGCGGATCCGGAAAGCGGCGACATCATAGATTTCCAGATCGAAGTGCTTCGCGATCCAACAATCGCAGACATGGCGACTGCCCGAACGAACGCTGGCGAGAACGCCGTTTTCGCATGGGTAAGAACACTCGATGGATACATACGCGAGCTCGAGGGAGCGGACGAAGAGGAACTGCGTGCCCGTGCCGTGGATATCCTCGATATCAAGAACCGTGTTCTCGCAGCCCTCACAGGCACGCCTGTCCGGGACTTTCCGGCCGGCTCCATCTATATCGGCAGCGATATGGAGCCCAGCCGCTTTCTCGCGCATGACTGGTCGTTGGGCGGTGGCATCGCGCTTCACAACGGCAGTGCGGCTGGCCACGTCGCGCTGCTTGCGAGGTCTCGAGCCGTGCCAATGGTCATCGGTGCCGGCCCATTCACGACAGCCAGTGGTCAACCTGTCGAGGTAGATGGAAGCGATGGCTTGGTCATCCTCGAGGCTGGGCACGGCAGCGCCTCGTCCGAGCGTATCGAACGCGCAACAATAAGCGTCATCACACCCGTAGCAGATGGCGGAGTGCTGAGGACGATGGATGGCGCTGACGTTCGACTTTCCATCAACCTCAATGCTCCGGATGAGATCAACAGAATTTCGGTGTCGGAAGTCGCCGGCATCGGATTGATGCGTTCGGAATTCTCCGTGATCTCTCTTGCAGATGCAGCAAACGAAGAGAAGCAGGTCGGCATCTACAGGCATGCGCTGACCTGGGCTGAGGGCAAGCCGGTAACCATTCGAATGCTCGACATTGGCGGCGACAAACCACTCGCAGGCTTGTCCGCCGGTGAAGACCGAGGATTGCGCCTGCTTCTCAGCCGACCGGAAATCGCTCGCGTTCAAGCGCGTGCGCTCCTGCGTGCCGGGACCTTCGGCAATCTGCGTGTCATGCTGCCTATGGTGCGGTTTCCTTCGGAAGTTGACGAAATACGCGAGATTTTTCGGCAAGAATCCGCGGAGTTGACGCGGCGCGGCGTGCCGAACGCAATGCCTCCAATCGGAATGATGGTGGAGGTTCCGGTCGCGGCGCTGACGCTTGACCGTTTCCAGACTGCGGAGTTTTTCTCCTTCGGCACCAACGATCTCGGGCAATATCTTGTCGCGTCAACGCGCGACGATGGCGATTTCACCGCGCGCGATGCTACCGCGATCGAAGCAATCATGCGGCTGATCACACAAGCTGCAAAGCTTGCAGGCGGCAAGCCGCTCAGCATCTGTGGCGACATGGCGGGCGATCCGCAGCGAGCGGCCGAGCTTCTCGCGATCGGCATTCGAGATTTTTCCATGGCGCCTACCCAACTTCCCGCGATAAGGTCGGCACTCGTCGGTTTGAATGCCGACGGGACAAAGGCAGCCGGAGCATAAGATGGCGCGCGAAGATACCGAAGACGCCATTATCGCTTACAAGTCCATTCTGGCGACCATCATCGACAACAGGCCTTCGGGGACACGGCAGCGGCTGGCGACGGAACTCGGCAAGCACCGCAGCTTCGTAACGCAAATCACAAGTGCGGCTTATGCGACGCCTCTTCCCGCACGCCACCTCGCGACGATCTTCCGGGTCTGCCATTTCAACACCGCCGAACAGGAACGGTTTCTCGCCGCCTATCAGAACGCCCATCCCGGCAAGCTGCCGGAGCTTGGCGCATCGGAAAAACTGCGGCACCTTTCTCTGATGGTTCCCGATTTCGGCGATGAGCGGCGCAATCGGTTGCTCGAGGAAGCGATCGCGGATCTTGTAGAAAAGATAGCTGCAATCTCCGGGGGTGGAGAATAGGCTGCTGTAGCGGAATCGGATAGAAGCGCATCTTCGCCTTGGGAGGGGCGGCATGAAGAAGTTTATAAACAGCGCCGAAACCATGGTGGCCGAAAGCCTCCAGGGCTTCGTGCGCGCAAATTCCGATCTCGTCGTCTTCGGAACGGACCGCAAGTATGTTCGGCGGCGAGAGCTGACGCACGGAAAGGTCGCGCTGATATCCGGAGGAGGCGCCGGTCACGAGCCGATGCATGTCGGTTTCATCGGCCAGGGCATGCTGGACGCCGCTTGCACGGGGCACGTGTTCACATCCGCAACACCGGAGCAGATCGTCAGTGCGATCGACGACGTGGATACTGGTGCCGGATGCCTGCTTGTCGTCAAGAATTACGATGGCGATCTGATGAACTTCGAAATGGCGATGGAGATGGCTTCATCACGCCATACCGTCGAGATGATTGTCGTGCATGATGATGTGGAAGAGCAGCCCGGTCGAGGACGACGTGGGGTAGCGGGCACGCTTGTCGTGGAAAAATTGCTCGGGGCAGCTGCTGAACGGGACATGAGCCTGCCCGACCTTGTGAAATTGGGGCTGGAAACAACAGACTGCATCCGCTCGATGGGTGTGGCGCTGAGCGGCGTTACCGTACCGCATACCCAGCGCCGCACCTTCTCGCTCGACGCCACGGAGATCGAGATTGGTGTCGGTATCCATGGTGAGCCCGGCCACTCGCGAGAGCCTTTCGCGAACTGCGACACGATCATAGAACGTCTTTGCTCAACGATCCTGGCAGACATCCGAAAGCCTGAGGACATGACCGGCCTGCTCTTTGTCAACGGGCTCGGCAGCACGCCTCCCGCGGAGCTTTATCTTGCATACAACTCCGCCCGTAACCTGCTGGAGAAACAGGGAGTGTCGGTAGGGCGTTCCCTGGTTGGCACCTATGTAACATCGCTAGACATGCAGGGCTTGTCGGTAACATTGGCCTTGCTGACGCGAGAGCAGACGGAGCTATGGGATTTTCCAGTTAAGACGCCTAGTCTGCGATGGGGTTGAAAGAGATGGCGGCATCAACATTTTCATAGCTCAAGGCAGACGGTTTTCAGATCTCTATCTATTCACCCCGGCACGCTGACGCGTTCGCCGCTTTTTAATCTCAATTTCAACTCGCAGGGTAATTCTCATGACGCTTACGCTTGCCCAACGCCTCGAACGCATACATGTCCGCACCGCCGAACTTGCCTACTGGCGCATCCGAGAAGCGGTTCAAATTGATGGTTGGACGTTCAACGGTGAGCCGATCGAGATGGGTGCGCTCTGGCCCGAGAGCGTTGGTACGGTTCATTTTTCGGCGCATGCGAATGTCCCGGGTCATTGGCCACTCCAAGACGCGCGCCTAGTGTTGGATCTGGGCGGGGAAAGCCTGATCACGCTGACCGGCGAGACCGGCAACGACAGACGGCTTGGTCTCGATCCCTATCATCGCGAGTTTGCCCTGCCTTCAGGTAAGATTCGGATCGCATCCGAGAGTGTGGCCAGACTGCCCTTCGGCGAGCCGGTGCGCGCGCCAAGGCTGGAGCATGCGGCGCTGATCTGGCTCGACACTGCCGTCAACGATCTCTGGCTGTTGCTGCGGCAGATTTGCGAGGCTGTCCATATTCTGGAGCAGCATGAGGTCGTTCCACACCTTCTGGATATTGCCGAGGACGCAATGAGAGGGCTGGAGTGGCCCTCCGCCACCGCAGCCTATGTGGCGCGCATGGCGCCATCTCCGATGCTGCAAAAGGTCTGGCAGCTTCCGCCATTGGAAGCCTCGCCCGAAGGGCTCAACCAAGCCGAGCGCGCGAGTGTGATTTCCGCCCACGAGGTTTTGCTGGAGAAGCTCCAAGGGCTGCAGGAACGTTTCCCGCCACAGGGCGAGATCGCGCTGACAGGACACGCACACATCGATCTGGCGTGGTTGTGGCCCTACAATGAGACGCGCCGCAAGATGCGCCGAACGTTCCACACCGCTCTGTCGCTGATGGAGCAATCATCCGACTTTCGCTTCAACCAATCGACCGCCCATTACTACGCCCAGATCGCCGAGGACGATCCGGCGCTGCTCGAGCGGATCATCGAAAGAAGCCGAGAGGGCCAATGGGAGACGCTGGGCGGCATGTGGGTCGAGCCCGATACGAACATGCCAACCGGCGAGAGCCTTGCCCGCCAGATCCTCTACGGGCAGCGCTATTTCGAGAAGACGTTCGGCATTCGCCACCGCGTTTGCTGGCTACCGGATTGCTTCGGCTTCTCCGGTGCGCTGCCGCAGCTGCTGAAGCAGGGCGGGATGGACAGCTTCTTCACGATCAAGGTCAACTGGTCAGAAACAAACAAATTCCCCTCAGATCTTTTCTGGTGGGAGGGGCTTGATGGAAGCCGGGTTCTTGCTCACACGTTCGACAACCCGATGCAGGGCTACAACGGCTTCGTGCGTCCTGACTGCTTCGTACCGACTTGGCGGAATTTCAAGAACAAGGACAAGCACGACACCACCCTCCTCGCGGTCGGCTACGGGGACGGCGGTGGCGGCGTGACGCCTGAGATGATCACCCGCGAAGAACAACTGCGCGTGTTTCCGGCACTGCCGAAGGCGAGGTGGACGAAGGTGCACGACTTCTTCGAAGGCGCCCATCAGAGTGCCACAGCGAAGAACCTGGCGACGTGGCGGGGCGAGATCTATCTTGAGCTGCATCGCGCCACGCTGACCAGCCAGAGCGCCGTCAAGCGCCTGCATCGTAAGGCTGAACGCACGCTGATCACGACGGAGACCCTCTTCGGCCTAGCGCATCTCCTTGGCGCCGGGAAACCGAAATCGATGGAGCCGGAATGGCGCTTCGTCTTGAAAAACGAGTTCCACGACATCCTGCCGGGCTCGTCCATCGCCGAAGTCTATGCCGACGCAGAAACAGAACTTGAAGCGGTGATCGCGACCGGCCAGGCCGCCCAGGCGGAGGCGATGGATAGCATTGCCGCGCACTTGCCGAAGGGCACTGGCGACAACCTTCTCGTTGTCAATCCGTCCCTGTCCACGCGGCCGGTCCAGTTGACGTTACCCGACGGGAGCATTGTTTCATCTGACGCCGTGATACCCCCGCTTGGTGTTGCCGTCCTCGCGCGAGAAACGCTGCAGGCAAAACCTGGCCTCTCGGTCAGTCGCGAGCACCTCGAAAACGCCGTCCTGAAGGTCAGCTTGGCGAAGGACGGTTCGATCGCCAGCATCATTCACAAGCCGACCGGTCGCGAGGCCTTGCAGGATGGGGGCAATCGCCTGTTCGTCTATCCCGCGGACAAGCCACGCAATTGGGATGCCTGGGATGTCGAGGAGGACTATGCGGCCCGTGGCGAAGAGATAAGCGCACTCGACAGTCTCGAGGTGATAGATAACGGACCGCATAGAGTGGCGATCCGAATCGTCAGGACATGGCGGCACTCGCGGATCACGCAAATCCTGTCACTTGGCGCCAATGCACGGCGCCTTGATATCGAGACCGAACTCGATTGGCATGACCGGCGCGCGTTCCTGCGTACCCTGACCAACGTCGCCGTAAGCAATGCCCGCGCGACCTGCGAATGCGCCTATGGCGTCGTTGAGCGGCCAACACACTCGAACACGTCATGGGATGCAGCCATGTTTGAGGCGCCGGCCCATCGTTTCGCCGACCTTTCCGAGCCGGGCTTCGGTGTCGCCATTCTGAACGATGCGAAGTATGGACACAGCATTCGCGGCAATGTTCTCGGCCTCTCGCTGCTGCGCTCACCTGTATACCCCGACCCGCTCGCCGATGAGGGATTGCAGAAGTTCACTTACGCGCTGATGCCGCATGAGGGGACCTGGTACGACGGGGGCGTTCGCGAAGAAGCCGAAGACCTGAACCAGCCACTGCTCGTTGCGCGTGTGGCAGATCGTGCTATCGGCAGCTGGCAGCCGCTGAAGATAAGCGGCATTGACGCCGCTCTTTCGGCAGTCAAGCCGACGGAAGACGGAGACGGGCTGATCGTGCGTGTCTACGAACCCGCAGGACGCCGCGGCGCTCTCGCGCTCGACCTGCCGTCCGGCTGGCGCAACGACGGCCCGGTCAGCATCCTCGAGGAGGCGATGGACATACCGGCCGACGGTTTGATGCCGTTTGAGGTCAAGAGCTGGCGGATCTCGAAGGGCTGATTGCCTGGCAGCGAAAGGGGCTGATCTCGGCCCCTTTCCGGCCTGCTACTTCTGTTCGCGTTGCGCCAGAAAGCGCGTCATGGCATCAAACGAGAAGGCAGCGATAGGCAAGCTCGTTCCGCCGTCTAGCGCGAGATCTGCAAGGATTTCGCCGACGACGCTCGTGAACTTGAAGCCGTGCCCGGAGCACGGCGAAGCCACGACCACATTCGGATTGCCGGGCGCAAAGTCGAGCAGGAAGTCCTCGCTTGGCAGCATGGTGTAGCGGCAGGTGATCGCATTGACCCGCAGGCCGGCAGCAGCAGACACACGCTTTGCGATGAAACTGTCGAGCAACGCGGTATCCGCTTCATTGACAGGCGGATTGGGCTGGTTGGGATCGATCGGCTCGCGGAAGTGGGCATGTCTTCCGATCTTGACGCCATCGACGCCAATTGCCGGAAACCCGAAATAGGAGCCTTCTGCTCCCTCGTCGCGGAGGAAGCACGGCATGCGACGCGGTTCGGTCGCAAAGCCGTCGCGTGGCTGATACCAGGCAACGACCTGCCGGATCGGAACGGCATGCTCCTTCAGTTGCGGAACGAGCTCGGCGATCCAGGAGCCGGTAGCGACCACCACCTTCTTCGCTCGATACTGACCAACGGCAGAACGGATGGTCACGCCGCCATCGCTCGGCTCGATGGCGGTGACCCGTTCGCCAAAGTGCAGGACTGCACCGTCTTGCGCCGCCAGCTTGAGATAACCAGTCACGGCAGCCTCGGGCTTCAGATAGCCGCCCTGGGGATCAAGTACCGCGATTTCATCGCCATCAAGCTGAAAGGCGGGAAACCTGAGCGCCATCTCGCTCTTGTCAAGCACTTCATGCGCCAACCCGTGCATCTCACAGGAGGCACGCGTTCCGGCGACGATCTTGCTGTTTTCGCCGCCGATCTGCAGAACACCTGTTATCGTCAGGACGTCCGAGCGAAGCCGCGCTTCCAGCTGCCGCCAGTTGCGATAGGCCCGCTTCAAGAGAGGCACGTAGGATGGGTCCTCGAAGTAGCCGAGCCGGATGAGGCGGCTGTCTCCATGCGACGAACCAAGCGTATGGGCCGGGAAATAGGCGTCGATCCCGATCGTCTTCGCGCCACGCGCCGAAAGGTATGAGAGTGCAGCACTTCCCATGGCGCCGAGGCCAATCACGGCAACGTCGAACTCAACTGTCATTCCAACTCCTCAGCCCAGAGCGGGCGGTGCCTCGTCTCTGATCAGGCTGCGAAGCGTTTCCATGTCGCCGGCAAGCGGACGGTCGTCGGCGTAGTGGGCAACAGCCTGGCGCACGACACGGTGGATGGCATCTGTCCCCTTTGCGCGCGCAGCCGTAGACGCCAGGAAGTCATGCGCCTGTGCCGCCGCCATCAACTCGATCGCCAGGATATACTCGGCATTGTCGATCACCGACAGAAGCTTGTTTGCCGCAGCTGTCGGGTGGGCAAGGAAATCCTCCTGCAGGCCCGACGTCAGGCCGCCATCGGTGGAAGCCGGCGCTGCCAGACGGCGATTTTCGTTGCTGAGTGCCGCGGCAGTGTATTGGGCGATCATGAAGCCGGAGTTGCTGCCGGCATCGCTCGCCAGGAACGGCGGCAGGCCGCTCACGAGCGGATTGACGAGCCTGTCCATGCGACGCTCGCTCATGGCCGATATCTGCGCAAGGGCGGTCGCCAGGCTATCCGAGGCCAGCGCGAGCGCGGGCGCCACCGCGTGAGCCTCCGATGACACGACAGGATTTTCGGGCGTGCCCGAAACCGCCGGATTGTCGGTTACCGAAGCGAGTTCACGATCGACGACGTCGGATGCGTTGTCAAAGACGTCGCGGGCAGCACCGTGGGCATGCGGCACGGACCGCAGGCTCAGCGCATCCTGTGTGCGTTTTCCGAGAGCCGCTGCGATCAGGCCGCTACCGTCAAGGCGGCGCCTCAGAGAAGCACCGACATAGGCGATACCCCGCGATGGGCGAAGCGCCAGGACGGCTTCGTCGAAGGCTGCCATTTGACAACCGGCAGCCTCCAGCGTCAGGGCTGCGATTGCGTCTGCCCAGTCGAGCAGGTGGCTGGCGCGCGCCAATGCGACACTTGCCAAGCCCGTCGCACAAGCGGTGCCATTGACGAGGCTCAATCCTTCCTTTGCGCCGAGAACGAGCGGGGAAAGGCCGATCGCATCCAGTGCCTCGCGACCCGGCATACGCTTGCCCGCCACGGATGCGCTTCCCTCGCCGATCAACACGAGTGCCGTATGGGCATTGTGGGTCAGATAACCGGCAGAACCTTTCGACGGCACATCCGGTACGCAGTCCCGCTCCAGAAATGTCGCCAGATGGCGGATGATATCGGCACGGACACCGGAATGACCATGCGCGAAATTTGCGATCTGCGCGGCGATGATCGCGCGAACCTCGCGCGCCGCCAGCAATTCGCCGACACCGCAGGCATGGCTGAGGATGATGTTTCGCGACAGCCGGCTCTGCGAGGGGCGATCGACGACCGTATCCGACAACGCGCCGACGCCGGTATTGATGCCATAGGCACGTACGCCGGTTTCGACGATCCGCTCGACGATCCGGCTTGCATTGTCCACGCGCGCCCAAGCTCCGTCAGAGAGCACAAGCATCTCCCCGGCGGCCACGCGCGCCACGTCGCGCCAGCCGATCCGCGCATCGATAGTGACTGTCATTGTCCGTTTCCGAAGTGACCGATAAATTGGCGGAATGCAGGCGAGGCGCCGCCACCGAACATCTCGTCCGGCGAACCGCTGCTTTCGACAAGACCTTCCTTCATGAAGACAACCCGGTTGGAAACGTTGCGTGCGAAGCTCATCTCGTGGGTTACGACCAGCATGGTCATCCCCTCCTCCGCAAGCGCGCGCATGACGCGCAGCACCTCGCCGACCAGTTCCGGGTCGAGCGCGGAAGTTGGTTCGTCAAACAGCATGACCTTCGGTTTCATGGCAAGCGCGCGGGCGATCGCAGCGCGCTGCTGTTGGCCACCAGACAGATGTGCGGGATAGGCGTGTCGCTTGGCAGCGATGCCGACCTTTTCCAGAAGCACTTCGGCCTCGGCGATGCACTCGGCACGCGGACGCTTCAGAACATGGACCGGGCCTTCGATGACATTCTGCAGGATCGTCATATGGGACCAGAGATTGAAGGACTGGAAGACCATACCGAGTTCGGAGCGGATGTGATCGACCTGCTTCTGGCTCGCCGGACGGCTCGTGCCGCCCTTGTGGATCATCCGGATCTGTTCTCCATCCACCCAGATCTCGCCATCGCTCGCAGTCTCGAGCAGGTTGATGCAGCGCAGGAAGGTGGATTTCCCCGAGCCCGAGGCCCCAAGCAGGGAAATGACATCGCCATCCTGCGCATCGAGCGAGATGCCGCGAAGGACCTCATGCGTGCCGAAGCTCTTGCGGATGTTGCGGACGGAAAGTCGTGTAACGCCTGGCATGAAAGCTCCAATCGTGTCTGTTCGGTTCTCAGGCCTTCAGCGCCGGCGGAATCGCGCGGCGGTGCCGTGAGAGCGAGTATTCAAGCAGGGACATCGCCTGCAGAATGATGAAGTTGAGAACAAGGTAGATGATGGCCGCGCAGAGAAACACTTCCATGGTGCGGTACGTCTGCGAGATCAGCCGCTGCGCCACACCAGTCACTTCCCACACGGTCACCAGGCTTGCGAGCGCCGTCGACTTCATCATCAGAACGATCTCTGTGGAATAGGCAGGCAGCGCGTGTCTGAAAGCAATCGGCGCCAGAATACGGCGCACGAGAAGCGGGCCGGACATGCCGATCGAGCGGGCGGCCTCGATCTCGCGCGGCGAGACGGCGCGAATGCCACCGCGGAAGATCTCGGCCGAGTAACCGGCGGTGCAGAGCGCCAGCGAGAGCACGGCGCAAACGAAAGGCTCGCGCAGGAACGGCCATAGGAAAGAATAGCGGATGAAACCGAATTGGCCGAGGCCGTAAAAGACGAGGAACATCTGGATCAGCAGCGGCGAGCCGCGGAAGATGAAAATGTACCCCTTGGCGATTGCCGACAGGACGGGATTGCCGCCGACGCGCATCCAGACAATCAGAAGCGCCAGCAGACCGCCGAAAAAGACCGATAGCGAAAACAGTGCCAAGGTCATCGGAACGGCCTTCAGCAGGGTGCCCATCGTTTGAGCGAGAAAAGCGAAATCCATCGTCCTACCTCACGCCTTTCCCATGGCCGCTGTCGGCATGCTGCGATTGGCGCGCCGCTCGGCGCCGTTGAACACCCGGTCGGAGAGGCTGGTGAGGATCAGATAGAGGATGCCGCCGACGATGAAGAACAGGAAATACTGTCGGGTCGAGCCGGCCGCCACCTGACTGGTGCGCATCAGCTCCGCCAGGCCCGTCACCGAAATCAGTGCGGAGTCCTTCAGGCTGAGTTGCCAGACGTTGCCAAGGCCGGGGATCGCGAAACGTAGCACCTGCGGGATGATGATGCGGCGAAACCGAAGGCCGCCATGCATGCCGATCGCCGACGCCGCCTCGAGTTCGCCCTTGGAAATGGCAAGGTAGGCTCCGCGGAAGACTTCCGCCTGGTAGGCGCCGGAAATGATCCCGACGGCCAGCGCGCCGGCGAGAAACGAAGGCATCCCGAGGAAGCCTTCATAGCCCATGGCCTTGCCGATCGATGTGACCGCAGACGAACCTCCGAAATAGATGAGGTAGATGATGAGTAGCTCCGGCACACCGCGAAACACGGTTGTGTAGACGTTGCCAAGCGCAACGAGCCATGTCTTGCCGGAAAGCTTGGCGGCGGAGATTATCGCACCAAGCACGGCGCCGATCGCAAGCGCGGTCGCTGTCACGCAAAGCGTCATCAGTGCGGCGAGCAGAAGTAACGCGCCCCATCCGGTCGAGCCGAATCCAATCAGTTCCAGTGTTGCCATGTCACGTTCCCCGCGCCCGCCGCTGTCTCGGCAGTGTCAGAATAGCATGCGGTCTCCGGCATTGGAGCCGGAGACCGGGATATCCGGCCTCCGCCGGAAATCAGTTCTGCGGGCTGACGTCGACCTTGAACCACTTCATCGATAGGGTCTTCACAGTACCATCAGCGAGTGCGGACTTGATAGCCTCGTTGAGCTTGTCGCGAAGGTCGGTGTCGGCCTGACGGACACCGAGGCCTTCACCCTCACCCCAGATGGAACCGACGATTTCCGGGCCAGTAAAGGCCAGCGTGTCGTTGGCCGACTGGAATGCGTTGGCGAAATAGACGGCATCGTCGAAGCCAAGATCGATACGGCCGTTCTGCAGGTCGAGATCGCGGTCGGCGCCGGTCTTGTATTCACGGATCTCAGCGATATCGCCGAAATTGTCGTAGACGAACTTGGCGTAGACAGTAGCGGCCTGGATGCCGATCGTTTTGCCCTTGAAAGCTTCCTTCAGTGCATCGACTTCCTTAACGCCGGTCTGGCCGGGCGTCATCTTGATCGTTGCGCCGGTGCCCGCAGCATTGGCAAGCGGGCTATCCTTGGCGGTGGCGAAAGCGGCCGGTGTCGCAGCGTAGGGGATCGTGAAGCCGATGACCTTCTTGCGATCCTCAGTGATCGATAAAGCATCCATGATCACGTCAAATTTACCGGCATTCAGCGCCGGGATCATGCCATCCCAGTCGGATGCGACGAGCTTGCATTCGATCTTGGCGCGCTCGCACAGAACCTTGGCAAGCTCCGGCTCAAATCCGCCGAGCGTGCCATCGGCATTGGTCATGTTCCAAGGCGCATAGGCGCCTTCAAGGGTGATGGTCGCACTCTTCCAATCCTTGGCAGCGACGGGCGCCGCAACGGTCGAGAGCGCCAAAGCAGCATAAACAAACAGCATATGGGATTTCATCGTAGCCTCTCCTCTGAGGTAAAACTGGCCTGGGGGCACATCTTTTGTTCTTGCGGCCGATCTTCTGTCGGCTTGCTCGACCTCAATGCGAAATGCGTTGATCTCGAGGTTGTATATGGTACCATATGAGATATTTTATGATATGCAAGAGGAAAGTCGTGGTCGGTTAGATTCTTCGGCTGCAAAAGGAACGGGCGATGAAGCATCCAGGCAAGATGAAGCAAGAGCTGGTGCAGCACGATACCTCACCACTTTACGCCGGCGTCAAGCAAATGATTCTTGATCGGATCCATAGCGGCGAATGGCCTCCGAAATTTCGAGTTCCTTCGGAAAATGAACTGGTTAGCGAACTCGGCGTCAGCAAGATGACCGCCAATCGCGCCCTTCGGGAACTCGCCAACGAAGGTGAACTGGTCAGAATCCAAGGTGTTGGGTCCTTCGTTGCAGAGCGCAAAGGCTATTCGGCGCTCTTCGAGGTCCGCAATATAGCCGACGAGATTGCCGAACGCGGCCACGTTCACGATGCATCCGTGATCGTATTGGCATCGGAAACAGCCTCCCCGGAGGTCGCCGATGCACTTGATCTCGAAATCGCGGCGCCCGTTTTCCATTCCCTCGTCGTACACAGTGAGAACGGTGTCCCGGTGCAAATTGAGGACCGCTTCGTCAATCCGGCGGCCGCACCCGACTACCTCGCGCAGGACTTCTCTTCCCTGACGCCGAACGCCTATCTAACATCAACCGCGCCGCTCAGTGGCTCGGAGCATGTGGTTGAAGCCGTTATGCCGCAGGCGTGGGAGTGTAAACTGCTGACGATTCTGAGAAGCGAGCCCTGCCTGTCGATCCGGCGCAGAACATGGTCGGGGCAACACGTGGTGTCGACGGCCCGCCTTATCTACCCGGCAAGCCGATATCGCCTGGAGAGCCGAAGCGGCAAGCCCGCCGATGATCAAGCTTAGTTGTATATGGGATTAACCCTGCGAATTTTGCATACCTAAATTAGTCAACCACCAATTAAATGCGTGGAAAGCCTTTTGCGCCCTTGGCGATCTCAGCGACGCGCTGCATAATGGGTGCGTTACGAAGGTCGCGACTATCGGCATCAGACCGTCCCGGATTTCGTGTAAGCATTTGGAACAATAGCGAGTCTGACGCGTTTATATTACGCGAGCCGACATGCAGCGATCCCGTCTAACCCAACCGGCCGCGGGAGAGCATATTATGCCAAAAAGCGAAAGCGACGTGTTCGATCTTTTTGCGGAGATCTATACGAGCGCCGCTCAGGAAGAGTTAAGCCTTCAGGAATATCTCCTTGCTTGCCGGGACGACAAGCGAATGTATGCCACGGCCCAGGAGCGGATGGTCGAGGCAATCGGTGAGCCCACACTGGTCGATACCAGCGCCGACGAGCGCTTGGGACGCATCTTCTCGAACAGAACAGTCAAGATTTATCCGTCCTTCGCCGATTTCTACGGCATGGAGGACACGATCGAGCGTATCGTCGGCTATTTCCGATATGCCGCGCAGGGCCTCGAGGAGCGCAAGCAGATCCTTTATCTTCTCGGACCGGTTGGCGGCGGCAAGTCGTCGCTGGCGGAGCGGTTGAAGAGGCTGATGGAACGCTTCCCAATCTACACCCTCGCCATCGATGGGCAAGTCAGCCCGATCTTCGAGTCCCCTCTTGGTCTATTCCACCCCGATCGCATGGCCGATCTGCTCGAGGATAAATACGGCATTGCACGACGTCGCCTGACGGGCCTCATTTCTCCCTGGGCAACAAAACGGCTCGACGAACTTGGCGGCGATATATCCCGCTTCAGTGTGGTCAAGCTCATGCCTTCGCGTCTCCGGCAAATTGCCATCGCCAAGACGGAACCGGGCGACGAAAACAATCAGGACGTCTCCGCGCTTGTCGGCAAGGTGGATATCCGCCAGCTCGAAAACTACAGCCAGGCCGACCCCGATGCTTACTCCTACAGCGGCGGCCTGAACCGGACGACGCAGGGCCTGCTGGAATTCGTTGAAATGTTCAAGGCACCGATCAAGGTGCTGCATCCACTGCTGACGGCGACGCAGGAAGGCAGCTATAACGGCACCGAGAATTTCGGCGCCTTCCCTTACCAAGGCATCGTTGTCGCTCACTCGAACGAATCCGAGTGGCAGCAATTCAAGAACAACCGTAACAACGAAGCCTTCCTTGACCGCATCCTCGTGGTGAAGGTTCCATATTGCCTTCGGGTAACGGAAGAACGCCTCATCTACGAAAAGCTGCTGCGTGAAAGCGAGCTTTCCAAGAGCCCTTGTGCGCCGGAGGTCCTTGAGAACCTCAGCCGCTTCACTGTATCGACCCGGCTTGCCCGACACGAGAACTCGCCACTCCACACGAAGATGCGGGTTTACGATGGTGAGAACCTCAAGGACACCGATCCCAAGGCCAAGTCGGTGCAGGAGTATCGCGACGCCGCCGGCGTTGACGAGGGTATGACGGGTATCAGTACCCGCTTTGCCTTCAAGGTGCTCTCCGAAACCTTCAACTACGATACGAAAGAAGTCGCGGCCGACCCCGTGCACCTGATGTATATTCTCGAACAGGCGATCCGGCGCGAGCAGTTCCCGAAGGAAACCGAAGCCTCCTACCTCGACTTTATCAAGACCGAGATTGCGGGCCGCTATGCTGAATTCATTGGCCATGAAATTCAGAAGGCCTATCTGGAATCCTATAGCGAATACGGTCAGAACCTGTTTGATCGCTATATCGCATACGCCGATGCCTGGCTGGAGGATCAGGATTTCAAGGATCCGGATACCGGGCAGATCCTCAACCGCGAAATCCTCGACAGCGAACTGTCCCAGATCGAAAAACCGGCGGGTATCGCCAATCCCAAGGACTTCCGCAACGAGGTGGTCAAGTTCACCCTGCGCGCACGCGCCCGAAACAATGGCCGCAACCCCTCGTGGACGAGCTACGAAAAGCTTCGCGAGGTCATCGAGAAACGCATGTTCGGGCAAGTCGAAGACCTGCTGCCTGTCATCAGCTTCGGCTCGAAGAAGGACAGCACGACCGAGAAGCAGCATGCCGAATTCGTCCAGCGTATGACGGAGCGCGGTTACACCGTACGCCAGGTACGCCGACTCGTTGACTGGTACATGCGAGTAAACAAGGCCGGTTGACGATGACGAAGCGAGGGGTTGGCACATGCCAAATTTCATCGATCGCCGGCTCAACCCGAAGGACAAAAGTCTCGGGAATCGGCAGCGTTTTCTAAAGCGTGCGCGTGAGGAACTGAAGCGTGCGATCAAGGATCAGGTAAAGTCAGACAGAATAGTGGACGTCGACGCGGCGCACGGCGTCCCCATGCCAACCCGCGGCGCGGGCGAGCCCACGTTTAGCCCATCGCTTGGAAGCGGAAAGCGCCAGCATGTGCTGCCGGGCAACCGTGATTACTCCGCCGGTGATCGCCTGACCAAACCGGAAGGAGGAGCCGGCGGAAGCGGAAGGGGAGCCGGCCGGGGAGAAGGCGAAGACGAATTCCAGTTCATCCTCTCCAGGGAAGAGGTTCTCGACCTGTTTTTCGAGGATCTCGAGCTCCCTGACATGGTCAAGCTGAACCTGAAGGAGACGGTTACCTTCAAGACCCATCGCGTCGGCTTTACGACCGCGGGAACGCCAACAAACATCAACATCGGGCGAACGATGCGCAACAGCTTCGGCCGGCGCATTGCATTGCAACGCCCAAGCGAAAAGCAGCTGCTCGCCGTTGCGAACGAGATAGCCGAACTTGAAGGCGAGCAGCCGATGTCGGCTCAGACCAACAAACGTCTCAAGGCACTTCGCGACGAGCTGACCGTGCTTGAGAAACGTCGCAGGCGCATTTCCTACGTGGACCCCGTTGACGTCAGGTTCAATCGCTTCGAGCGCCAGCCGGTGCCCAATGCCAACGCTGTCATGTTTTGCCTCATGGATGTTTCCGCATCGATGGGCGAGCGGGAAAAGGACCTCGCGAAACGGTTCTTCGTATTGCTCCACCTCTTTCTCAAGCGACGTTACGAACGGATAGACATCGTCTTCATTCGCCACACGGACGAAGCGCGGGAAGTCGACGAGGAGACGTTCTTCTACAGCAAGCAGAGCGGCGGCACGGTTGTCTCAACGGCACTTGAAGAGATGCTGCGGATCATCGACGAACGCTACCCTGCGGATTTGTGGAACATCTACGCGGCTCAGGCCTCGGACGGCGATAACACCAGCGGCGATTCTGATCGTTGCGCGGCCCTCCTCCGCCAGGAGGTCATGCGGCTCTGCCAATATTATGCCTATGTCGAAATCATCGACGAACGCGAAACGGAGATATTCGGATCGACTGACAACGGGACTTCGCTCTGGCGCGCGTATCGCACCGTCGATGGCGAAATTCCGAACTTCCAGATGGCGCGCATTGCCCGGCCCGCGAATATCTATCCGGTGTTTCGCAAGCTGTTTACCCGGCAAGCAGCCGTACGTGCTCGCAGCTAGGGAATCAGCATATGGCGAAACGAGCGACCTCATCCCTGCTGTTTACCGGATCGGACTGGAATTTCACCACGCTCTCGCGAGCCTACGACGCGATCGAAACGATTGCACTCGATGAAATGGGGCTCGACGTCTATCCGAACCAGCTGGAGATCATCTCCTCCGAACAGATGCTCGACGCCTATTCCTCGGTCGGCATGCCGCTGATGTATCAGCATTGGTCCTTCGGAAAGCGGTTCATCTTCGAGGACAACCTCTATCGGAGAGGCCAACGCGGACTGGCCTACGAGCTGGTGATCAACTCCAACCCCTGCATCACCTATCTGATGGAAGAGAATACGATGGCGATGCAGGCGCTTGTCACCGCGCATGCCTCCTTCGGCCATAACCACTTCTTCAAGAACAATTATCTGTTCCGCCAGTGGACCGATGCCGGCGCGATCCTCGGCTATATGGACTTCGCCAAGAAGTACATTGCCAAGTGCGAGGAGCGACATGGCACCGATGCAGTAGAAGCCATCCTTGATTCCGCTCATGCCTTGATGGACCACGGCGTTTTCCGATATCGGCGTCCACCGAGATTATCTTCGGAGAAGGTACGGGAAAGAGCGCGCGAACGTCTGGAGTACGAGGAGCAGACCTACAGCGATCTTTGGCGAACACTGCCGCTCTCCACAGAAAGCCGGGACGCGGAAGAGGCTGAGCGCAATGCTTCCGAGCGCAAGAAAGTGCTGAACCTTCCGGAAGAAAACCTCCTCTACTTCATTGAGAAGCACAGTCTCATCCTTGAGCCATGGCAGCGCGAGATCCTGCGCATCGTGCGCGTCATCGCGCAGTATTTCTATCCCCAGCGACAGACCAAGGTGATGAACGAAGGCTGCGCGACTTTCGTGCACTACACAATCATCAACCGGTTGTTCGACCAGGGAAGGCTGAGCGAAGGCAATATGCTGGAGCTGCTCAAGAGTCACTCGAACGTGGTTTTCCAACCCGACTTCGACGATCCGCGCTTTCCGGGCATCAATCCCTACGCGCTCGGTTTTGCGATGATGCAGGACATCGAACGGATATGCATGAATCCGACGTCTGAGGACAGGGAGTGGTTCCCCTCCTTCGCCGGCAACGGCAACTCGCGCGAAACCCTTCTCGACGCCTGGGCCAATCATCGCGACGAGTCTTTCATCCTGCAATATCTGAGCCCGAACCTTATCCGCAAGTTCCGGCTTTTCCTGCTGTCCGATGTCGCCACGGACAAGTACTGTGACGTTACGTCCATTCATGATGAAAGGGGCTATGCCGCCGTGCGCAAGGCGCTTGCCCGCAGCTATGATGTCGGCAGCCGGCAACCTGACATCCAGGTCGTCGATGTCGATCTGCTCGGCGATCGCCAATTGCGGTTGAAGCACACCGTGTCCGACGGAATTCTGCTGGACGAGGCAAGCCGCGACGAGACGTTGAGGCATATCCGCCATCTCTGGGGCTATGAAGTCAGTCTCGCAGGTGTCGACCGAGAGTCGGACAACCTTCTCTACGAGTGCTCGACAAGCTAAGGCGGGTTGCACACCTCAGGCGACTGCCAACCGCAAGCCCAGTCTTATCGATATTTTCTGGCCCGGGACATGGATCGGCAGGTTGACTCGCCGAGGTGGTTGCCGTGGCCCGGCGTCAAATCCTCAATTCAGAAAAATCAGACGGTGAATAACGCCGAAGCGAATGAACACCGCAACAATACTCTTGAAGTCTCTAAAACAAGCCCTACTAAATTAAAGAAACAATTTTTCTATTGGGAGGAGTGATTCCATTGCAGATCACTCAAATTTCATGGCGGAAATACTTTCCATCTCTCCGATTGAGGCTGGGATATTCGCTTGGGATCTCAGCAAGAACCTGGTCTATGGCGATTCCGCCCTGGCATCGCTCTTTGGGCTAAGCGCCAAGGAAACAGCCCATGGGCTGCCGGTAGAAGATTATCTGGAACGCGTTCATCCGGACGATCGGCCTCGGCTTGCGAAGGTCATTCGTGACACGATCCTTTCTCAGTTGCCGCTACAGGAATCCTATCGCGCCCAACAGAGGAATGGGATCTATGTGGCGGTGGTATGCTTCGGACGCAGTTTCAGCGATCGCAGCGGTATTCCCGTCCTGTATTCCGGGATTGTCGTTCCAGCTGGCGATGACGGCTGACGCTTGAACTTGCTCAGGACTTCAGAAACGGCGACGGGACAACAGCGCCACAAGCTCGCTCTGCCGCCGGGTTCCCGTTCGGTCAAAAATCGCACGTAGATGCGTCTTGGCGGTCTCGTAGGAAATGCGCTTCTCATCGGCGATAGACTGCAACGAACGACCATGAGTCAAAAGCAAGGCAATCTCGGCTTGCCTGCTCGTCAGTTTGAAATTGCTGATCAGCGTAAGCTCATCGAGGTCACTGGCCTGATTGGAGTCTTCGATCAGGCAAACACCGACGGTATCCGCAAATACGTCTCCCAATCCGGAACCGAGGCGCTGCACGCGGATACCGAGCGGATGCTTGTCCTGCCGGGTCACCGCGATCGGACCCGATGGCCGCGACAGCCATAGTGCAGACGTCACAGCATCCATTCGCCGCTGGAGGCGGGCAGTCTCGACAGGCGATCGGCACACAAGACGCCCATTGCTGACCTGGAGGTCAGGGCCGAGCAACAATTGGGCGGCGCCGTTCACCCGAGTGACCTTTCCCTTGCGGTCAAAGAAGATGGCAGGCATCTTGCCGATCTCAAACGCGTCGGCCATGCCATCGATCCGCGAGCATTCCAATGCGCGCATCATGCGGTTGGCCGCTGTTAAACGTTCGCGCATCGCCTGAAAGACCGTTTCCTCAGCTTCGCGAAACGGCTCCTCGTCGAGGCGGCGGTGAAGGGTGAAGCACAGGATGTTGTCATCGACGCCGAAATCCACGATGCAGGTTCGGCCGATGCCGTATTTTGACTGAGCGCGATAATAGTCGCGGTTTTCGAAATCGTCACGTGACGAGTACGTCTGCTCAAGAACGGATCCGCTTTGGCGAAGCCTAGGTAACCCGCGTACCCGCCACTCGTTATGGTTCCAGCCACCGTCAAAATAGCCCTCAAGCGCCGGGCCGAGGCTCTCGGTGGAAATCATGCCACCTGGAAATATTCCGGTCATCGGAAGAATGTTGACACCGAAGGCCGACGTTGCCTGCCTTACGTCCTCGATAATCCTCGGCCACAAGCTTGTGTCGACTGCCGCTTCCAGCACTGTATCGAGAGCGCGATCAAGTCTTTCGATGTTTACGAGCATATATGCCCCCTTGGCGCCAAGATACACGCCAAGGAAGAGGCTTCAAGCCAAAACTGAAGTATAATTGCAGGCAACCGTACGTCTTGCGAAGAAAAGCAACCTTCAGATGTCGCGTACGCGGCGAGCCATTAGTTGTAGATCCTTGAAGGCCTGGTAGCGGTCGGCGTGAAGTGCCGCGGTTTCCGGCGCAGGCTCATATCTCTGCGCCTCCGCACTCAGGCTTTCCATTGCAGCGGGGATATGCTGAAACGCACCGGCTGCGACAGCTCCGAGAATAGCCGATCCGAGAAGGACCGGTTCCTCGCTTGCCGTGCCAACAACAGGCTTGCCGCACGCATCCGCCAGAAGCTGGCGCACCAGATGATGCTGGCCAGCACCACCGCTGATAACGACCTGCTGGATCTCGGCGCCATTGGCGGCCTGTGTATCAATGATCTGACGCAAGCCGTAGCCGATGCCGCAAAGTCCGGCGATGTAGAGCGCAACCAGACTGTCGAAATCGCGCTCCATATCGAGCCCGGCGATGACCGCGCGCGCGTTCGGATCCGCAAACGGCGCCCGATTGCCGAGAAATTCCGGGACGACATGAAGGCCGGTGGCGAGCCGCACGACAGCTGACGCGCTATCCGAGCCAGACATGGCCGCATCGGCAATCAAAACCGGCAGGGGAATTTTCAGTTGGCTTGCCTTGGCCGCGGCGTCCGTCGCCGCGGGATGGAAGGAGAGCAACTGGTCGATGGCGGCACCCGCCGCACTCTGGCCACCTTCGTTCAGCCACATGCCTGGCACCATCGCGGAGTAATACGGTCCCCATACACCCGGCACGAAGACAGGTTCGGCCGTGGAGGTCATCGTGCAGGACGATGTTCCGAAGACATAGGCGAGATTGTCCTGCGGCTTGCCACCGATCCCGACGGTACCGACACCGCCGGCGTGGGCGTCGATCATTCCGGTCGCCACCGCAGTTCCGGCTTTCAGGCCCATCGCCTGCGCTGCGCCCTCGGTCAACCCGTTGCCTAGGGGCGTGCCGGGGTCGACGATATCCGTGCCGATCCGAGTAAACCCTTCATCGGCCAAATCCTCAAGGCCGATCTTCGCGAAGTAGCTCGGATCCCATCGCCGCTCGTGGGCAACATAAGTCCACTTGCAAGTGACGGTGCACGTGGAGCGGCTGAGGTCACCCGTTGCCCGCCACGTCAGGAAGTCCGCGAGGTCGAAGAACTGCCATGCGGCATCGAAGACGTGACGCCTGTTCTCCTTGAGCCAGAGCAGCTTCGGCGTCTCCATCTCCGGTGAGATCCGCCCGCCGACATAGCGGAGAACATCGTGACCAAGTTCATTTATCCGCTCCGCCTGAGCGACGGCGCGATGATCCATCCAGACAATGATGTCGCGGCTGGGGTCGTCCGACGGTCCGACGGGAAGCGGACGTCCTCCCTCGCCCAGCACGACAAGCGAGCACGTCGCGTCAAACCCCAACCCGATCACATTTGCGGGGTCGATTGCCGCTGTCTCGACTACGCTTCGCACGGTCGTGCAGACGGCATCCCAGATCTGCGCGCTCGATTGCTCGACGATGGCGCCGGCCTCGCGGAACAGGCCGATGTCCTGTTTGGCGGCCGCAAGCATATTGCCGCCCAGATCAAACAGACCGGCCCGTGCGCTGCCGGTTCCGACATCTACACCGATGACATAACGTGGCGCGGCAGCCGCCGCCGTGTTTTGAGCGTTGGTCATGATCGTGGCCTTATAGATTCCGGTCTTCAGAGGTGCTGTGAGCCTAAGCGCCGATCAGAGATCGACGCTGTTTGGAAGGATCACGAGATCGCGGATCGTGACGTTGCGCGGGCGCGACAACATGAACAGAACCGCTTCCGCGACTTCCTTTGGCTGCATCAGGCTACCGTTGGCAAGTGCCTCTTCCATCTTCGCTTTCGGCCAATCGTCGAGCAGCGCCGTCACGACCGGTCCCGGGAGGACCGCGCCGACGCGTACACCGTGCTGAGCGACCTGACGACGGGTGGAATGCACGAATGCCTGCACCGCGAACTTCGAGGCCGCATAGATCGGCTCCCACACAACCGGAACAACACCGGCGATCGAGCTCGTGAAGAGGATGTCACCGGTCTTTTGCGCGATCATATGTGGAAGGACAGCATGAACGGAGCGGAACGCAGCGTTGATGTTGAGGTTCAGCATCCGATCCCAGGCGTCCGGATCACCTTCTGCCACAGCGCCGCCGATGTAGGCGCCTGCGTTCGCGTGGAAGATGTCCAGGCGACCCGCCAGATCGAGTATGGACGGCAACATGCCGGAGACTTCCGCACCGTTGAGCAGGTCAACGACCAGCGGCTTCGCACGTTCGCCGAGATCCTTGCAGAGCGCATCGAGCTTGTCTTTTGCACGATCGATCAGAACAACCGTCGCGCCCTCGGCGATCAGAGTGCGGGCGCACTCCAGGCCGATACCCGATGCCGCGCCGGTTATGGCGGCAACCTTGCCCTTCATGATGTCTGCCATGGGTAATTCTCCAATTCGTTTTTCAGGCGCGGCCGTGGCTGACGCGAGAGCGGCGGGCCAGCGAGTCGACGATAACGGCGATCGCAAGAACAGCACCGGTGATCATGTAGCGCAGGGACGAGCTGAGATTTAAGAGCGTCAGGCCGTTGGAAATAGCCTGGATAACGATGATGCCGAGCAGAGCGGAATATGCGCTTCCTCGACCACCAAAGAGACTGGTTCCGCCGATGACGGCTGCGGCGATGGCGTTGAGGTTGACGTCACCAGTGCCGGCCTGCTGGCTGGACGAGGCTAGCCGCGAGGCCGAAAGAATTCCGCCGAGCGTCGCCAGTGTCGAGCAGAGGACGAAAGCGCTCATGTAGATCCGGCGGACATTGATGCCGGAGCGGCGAGCCGCCTCGCGGTTTCCGCCGACCGCGAACATGGAGCGACCCCACTTCGTCCTGGTCAGTGCGTAGTTAAGAACAACGGCCAGCGCGACAAAGAGGCCGAACATCCATGGCACGCCGCGGCCGAGATTGAGGTAGTAGGCCGCAAATTCAAGCGCGAGGGTGAGGACTGCTGCTTTCGCAGTGAGAAGGCCGAGCGGCTGCGAGGACAGGTTGACTGCCTTGCGCCGGCGCGCAATGACGGCACCGACCGCGACCATAAGCAGACCGGGCAGCAGCGCGAACACGTAGGAAATCCAATCGGGCATGACCATGATCTGGCCGAAGCGCACAAGCGGCGACGCGTAGGGCAGATTGATACTGCCGGTCGGACCGAGGATGTAAAGCTGCAGGCCGAGCAAGGCGAGGAGGCCGGCCAGCGTCGCAACGAAGCTCGGCATGCCGAGACGGTTATATAGGACCGCGTAGAGCGCGCCAACGACCGCACCCGTCGCCAGGGCGGCGATGATAGCGACTGCGACCGGCAGGCCAGAGTTCACCCAAAGCACCCCGATCATCGCCGAGGCCAAGCCGCTCATGGAGCCAACCGAAAGGTCGATTTCGCCGAGGAGCAGGACACACACGATCCCCAGCGATATGATACCGACCGTCGCGCAGTCGAACAGCAGGTTGACGAGATTGTTCGGAGCGAGAAAGACCGGGTTCAGAATGCTGAAGACGGTCGAAATCACGACCAGCCCGACCGCAACCGGCAGCATGCCGAGATCGCCGGCGCGGACGCGATCCACGAAGGCGCTGACCACGCCGCCTATGCTGTCATTGTGCTTGACGCGCTCATCGCTTCGGTCGAGCGCCTGGCCAGCCTTCGCTTGGCCTACCAAATCCTTTGGCATCTTCTGGCTCATGCGGGTCTCCCGCCTATCTCGTTGTTCTGGTTCGACTTGCGGTCAAGACGGCGGGAAACTGAATTCTCCGTCGCGCCGGTGATGGACGCCACAAGTTCCTGATTCGACGCGTCGGGGCTGAACACGCCGTTATTGCGTCCCAGTCGCAGGACGACGATACGGTCGGCAACGGCGCGCACGTCCTCCATGTTGTGACTGATGATGATGACGCCGAGACCGCGTTCACGTACGCGCTCGATGAGGTTGAGGACCTCTGCCGTCTGGGCCACGCCGAGGGCCGCGGTCGGCTCGTCTAGCATGATGATCTTGGGATCAAGAAGCAGTGAGCGGGCAATCGCGACTGTCTGCCGCTGGCCACCCGAAAGCGAGGCAATCGGTTCGCGGACGGAGGGGATGCGCGCTGCAAGTTCTCTCAGCAGCGTCCATGCCCGCACCTCCATCGCGACCTCGTCGAGATTCCACGGTGATAGCTCATGACCGAGGAAGAGATTGGCGACGACGTCGAGGTTCTCGCAGAGCGCCAGATCCTGAAACACCGTCGCGATGCCAAGCTCAAGCGCACGGCTCGGGTTATCGAGTGAAACTTCTTGCCCACAGAATTCGATGGATCCGGAGCTTGGCTGATGGACGCCAGCAAGAACCTTCACGAGCGTGGATTTCCCAGCTCCGTTGTCGCCCACGAGAGCAACGACTTCACCGGCGTGAACGTCTAGCTCGATATCGGTGAGCGCCGAGACAGCGCCGAAATTCTTCGAAACATGCCGCAACCGGAGGATCGGGCTCCCCTTCTCCGGAAGTGAACTTTGTTCTCTTACCATGGCTTTGCACTCTTCTGAGCAGTGAGGGTGTACCGGGCCGGGATATTCCGGCCCGGTACGTCGGGAGGTATTACTTGGTAATGCCGAGCTTCTTGCAACCGTCGGCATATTCGCCAGTGCAGATTTCCTCCGGCGTCTGGATCTTCTTGTCGAAGATTTCAGCCTTGATGTTCTCGGCCGTCACGACGGCCGGGACAAACAGTTCCGAGGGCGTGTTGTAGAGCGTGGTCTTCGGCGCAGGCGTTTCGCCCTTGGCCAGCTGCACGGCCACCTTGGCGGCCGCCGCAGCAACGATTTCCGAAGGCTTCGAAATCGTATTGTACTGGTCGCCGGAGATCACCAGCTGAAGTGCTGCGATCGTCGCGTCGTTGCCGGTTACCGGCGGCACCGGCTTCACGCCGGCGGCCTTGAACGCTGCGATAACGCCACCGCCCGTACCATCGTTTGCCGCGACGACGCCCTTGATATCGGCGCCAAATCGCGTGATCTGCCCGGCAGCCCATTCCTGTGCTTTCGGCGGCGCCCATTCCGGCGTGTCGAATTCGGCAAGCGTCTTGTAGCCCGAATCCTTCAGCCCACGATGGATCCCGTCGCGGATCAACCCTGCGGCGGCATCGGTCGGAGAACCGTTGACCTCGAGGACACCAGCACCTTCGGCGACGCCGTTGGCCTTCAGATGATCGACAAGAGACTTGGCAATGGCATAGCCGATACCTTCGTTGTCGAAGGAAACGTAGTAGTCAGCGGCCTTGTCAGGGATCGGGCGGTCGTAGGCGATGACCTTCACGTCCTGCGAATGGGCGATCTCGACCAGACCAGCGGCAGCTGCAGAGTCGACAGGATCGAGCACGATCACCTTGGCGCCCTGTGCGATCACCGAGTTGAACTGCTGCTGCTGAAGGGCGGCATCGGCATTGGCGTTCTGATAGATCACGGTGCAGCCGGCGCACAACTTCGCCATCTCGGCCTTGAAGCCCGGATAATCGTGCTGTTCGTAGCGCGTCGAGGCCTGGTCAGGCATTAGGAACGCGACCGTGGCAGCGTCGTCGGCAAGGGCCGATCCGGCAAACATGGCCGCCGCGGCAGCCGACAGCAAAAGCGTGGAATGAATTCTCATTGTCTCCTCCTTAGTGAGCGCAAACCCGTGCTGAGATGCTCTCCGGTTTATGCCCAAGTCCGCGCTCGCCTTTCCTCGACGATACGCACACAGACCTCTTCCGATGCCGGGTAAGCAGCATGGTCGATTCGTGGCCTGCTCCTGGATGCCTCCCCGGCCGACCCTCCACGGTCAACCAACTTCATCGATTGCGCAACATTGCTCAATCGATGAAGCAACAATTGTCACTTCTCTCGATTGATGTCAAGCTGCTGCAATAAGGAGAAGTTCGTGAATCAGGACAGGCAGACCAAAAAGACGACGATCTACGACCTGGCAGAGCTAGCCGGCACATCCGCCAGTGCCGTCAGCGCGGTTCTGAACGGCAACTGGAGGAAGCGCCGTATCAGCGTCCAGTTGGCTGATAAGATCACGAAAATTGCCGAAGAACAGGGCTATGCGCTGAACATGCAGGCCAGCCTGCTGCGGCGCGACAGATCGAAGATCATCGGGATGATCGTGCCGAAGTACGACAACCGCTATTTCGGCTCGATCGTCGAGTCTTTTGAGAATATGGCGCGTGAGCGCGGCCTGTTTCCGATCATTACCTGCACTCGCCGTGATCCGGAGCTGGAAGTCGAAGCGGCGAGAACCATGCTTTCCTATCAGGTGGAATGGCTGATCTCGACAGGTGCCACCGATCCCGATCGCATTACCGATATCTGCAATGCGGCAGGGGCACACAGCCTCAATCTCGACTTGCCGGGCGCCAAGGCCGTCTCGGTCATATCCGACAATTTTGGCGGCGCCCGCGAACTGACCCGGCGCGTGCTACTGAGCTATCAGCGCAAGTTTGGCTCGACCTCCCCTCTGCTCTTCGTCGGCGGACGCGGGAGCGACCACAACACGATCGAGCGTGTGCGCGGATTTCGCGCCGCCCACGAAGATCTCGGAATCGCCGTCGACGAGCGCCATGTCCTCACCTGCGGCTACGCCCCTGAGAAAGCCGAGAGTTCGCTCGCCGCCCTCGCCGCTTCGGAGGGAGAGCTGCCACGCGGAATGTTCGTCAATTCCACCATCTCGCTGGAAGGCGTCATGCGCTGGATCAAGACGTCGCATCACTACGACAACCGCACGCCCGTCATCGGCTGCTTCGACTGGGATCCCTTCGCGGCCCTGCTCGGCGGCGATATCGAGATGGTGCGGCAGGATGTGCAAGGCATGCTCGATGCGGTCTTCGAGATCATCGACACGGGTAGCTCCGCAAACAAGGTCATCCAGATTGCGCCCGTGTTCATGAGCGCGTAAGAGCGATGAATGCAAATCCCTGGGGGCGCTCGACGCTCCCATCGCTTCGGGCCGCGCGGTTGCACGAGCCGCGCGACAATGCCAAACGAAGCGCAAACCAAATCAGGCGAGGACAAATGGACGGGCTTTTTGCGACGTCGTTCGAAGCGTTTCTGTTCGATATGGATGGCACCATCCTGAATTCGGCCGCTCCATCGGAGCGTGTCTGGGGAAACTGGGCACGAAAGCTCGGCATCCCGACGCCGAACTATCATGGGCGCAGAGCAAACGACACGGTCCGCGACCTCAATCTGGCAGGCATTGATCCCGACGTTGAAGGGGCTCAGATAACGGCCATGGAGATTGCCGACGTAGACGGCGTCATTCCGATACCGGGCGCGCGGGAGTTTCTCTCGCAGCTTGCTCCGGAGCGTTGGGCGGTCGTCACCTCCGCACCCAAGGCACTGGCACTCCGGCGTATTGCGGCAGCAGGCCTGCCGAACCCGCACCTGATGATTTCGGCGGAAGACATTTCAGTCGGGAAGCCCGCACCGGACTGCTATCTCGCAGCAACAAAGTTGCTGTCCGTCAATCCGGCACGCTGCCTGGTCTTCGAGGACGCCGATGTCGGCATCTCAGCTGGCGAAGCCGCGGGATGCGCCGTTCTTGCCATAACCGAAACGAGGCATATTCCCCTGACGGCGAGCAAACCTCAGGCGGAGAACTACCTCAATATCCGCGCGATCGCTGAAGGTCGTGAAATCAGGCTCGTCCGGTCCGCCAACGGCAGCTGAGGAACCGCTTCACGCCCGGAAGCGGTCGAAGGCGGTGAGGCGTTTCACCGGCGGATCAGCCTCGCGCCATCGGTAGATCTCTGACCTCAGATAGTCGAGTTCGTCGGCGAGGTTCTCCTCGTCCACCTCGATCCACCATGACTTCGGGCGGCCATCGCTGCCGTCCGACCAGCGATAGCCCCGTGCCTTGAGGTTATCCTTCATCTCGAAGGGGCTGTGTTCGGCATAGACCCGTGCACGCGATCGCTGACTGGTCTGATAAAGTTCGGCGAAGGAAAGCTCCTCATCGCCATCCTGTGTATCGAGAACGGCGAGCAGGGCAAAGCAATCATCGACGGCACGGTGTCCGTCATGGAAATAGCCCGCCTGCCCGATCAGATAGCCAAGCTTGGTGCCTTCGAAGCCACGTGCGCTCCAATCGATCTCCGATACCGAGCATGCCCAGGGCTTGTCTTTGAAGACGGGAGAAAGCGCTTCGCAGAAGGGGCGATCAAAGCGCGCATTGTGCGCGATGACGAGATCGGCCGGCGCGATGAGCTGATCGAGAAGATCGAGGTCGATCGCCTGCCCCTCGACCATCGAATCGGTAATCCCGGTCAGGCGGGTTATCTCAGCAGGAATAGCGCCATCAGGCTGCTGCAGGCCACCGTAAAGGCCGATGACATCGCCGATCCGACCGGCATCGTCATAGGTGAAGCTGACGGCACCAATCTCGATGACCTGATCCTGTCGATGGTTGAGGCCGGTCGTTTCCGTATCGACGATCACGCCAACTCGCGGGAACTCCGGCCTTCTGACCGGTGCGATGCTGCGCGGCACAAGCTTTCTTAGGATGCGAAACTGGCCCGTCCTCTCGAGGTGACGAACCATTTCGTCCTCACTCAAGCTTCCGGCTCGCTCCTGACGACTTCGAGCGGCCCGATTGACCTTCAGGGATACCTCATTCGCGGCTTCGAACATATCGAGCTGCGGCGCCGAACTCATGCCTGCCATGCGAGTCTCTTGCTGGTCTGCGATGACTACAGCATACATGATCGTCAGGTTGATTGTGGCAATGCCGGCCTGTCATCCCCATGTTTTGATCTTCGCCGCCCAGCTCTTTACTTTGAGGCCACTTGGAACAACACACGATGTCGTCAAAATCGCTTCATAGAAGGACGATAAACAAATCCCTCCCAAGGAGATTGTAATGGCAAAACTCTGGACAAACAGCCGTGGGCCGATCGCGGCCAGCGACATCGATGTCCGACGTGCAGGTGCGATCAATGCGTTGCTCGTCAGTCCGCTTGAAATCCTGCCCAAGGCACCGGGCGACCCGGTTCGTCCTCTTGCCGTCGGGATCTGGCACGAGATACGGCCATTGCTGAAACCGGGCATCGGCACGACAGTCTTGCGGAAGGCGATGGGCAGCTACCTACACTCCAAGCGCTATTATCTTGCCAGCGCCCAGCCCGATGCGATGCGCCATGATGTCGACGGGCGACCAGTCGGGGAAATTTCGGATCAGGATCGCCTCGCCGCGCAGGAGAGTTTCCTGACGCTGCTAAAGCGGGAGGGCAAGGAGGCATCGGCGCCGGTCGAGGCACCCATGGTCATTGCCGCGCCAAGCAAGGCGGAACTGATCCGTGCAGCGCTCCTGAACCGCCGCGCATCTTCCGCACCAGTGAACTGACGGCCAGTTACTGCGATCGTAAAACCAGATCGCGGTTGAACGCCTCAAGCTGGTGGTAAAGTTCGCGATACTTTTCGTAGCCATAGGCATAACGTTCGGAGAGCGACGGGTTTGGCTCGAACACGCGTTCGGTCACAACAAGTTGCGCGGCTGCGTCGGCCACCGAAGGAAACACCGCAGCAGCTGCGCCGGCCAGGACGGCGGCTCCAAGGACACCGGCATCGAGATTCTTCCGCCGATGCAGGGGTTTCCCGAGAACATCGGCCCGAATCTGGCACCAGATATCTGACCCCATGCCACCGCCCGCAGCACTAAGAACCTGCGGCACAATACCAGCCGACCGCTGCAGGCTATCCAGCGCCATTCGCACCGAAAACGCTACCCCCTCCATCATCGAAACGGCGAACTCGGCTGGCCCCATGGCCGCATCTATGCCGGAGAAGGACGCGCGCGCGTGAATATTCCATAGGGGCGCGCGCTCGCCCTGCAGGTGTGGAAGAAACACTGGCGTCATGTGCTGCCGGTTCACCTGTGCCGCCAGAGCCGAGAGTTCGATTGGCGATCGTCCGAGCAAGGTCGAGAGCCAGGCCATCGATGCGCCGCCTGCCTGGGTCGGCGCGGCATGAAGCGTTATCGCCTCGCACCGCGGAAAGGCAATAACGCCCGGTTCCGGGTTCCTTTCTTCCGAAATGATACCCAGGACCTCGCTCGTCCCGCTTAGATAGAAACCATCTCCCTCCCGGATCGCGCCGCATCCAAACAGTCCAGACCACGCATCCATGGTCGCGACGGCCAGCGGGGTACCCGATGCAGGCATTCCCGGCTTGATACGTCCGGCGACCAATGTGAACGCCGAGATCGGCGCGAGACGTTCGGCTGCTCCGTCGACGAGGCTAATCAGGCTATCGATGTATCGCAGGTCCCGATCAACGACGCCGAAGGACGTCATCGGGTCGGCAACGGCTTCTCCGGTCAGCTGCAGGATGCAGTAATCCTTCGGCGACATCACCCAGCGCGTTTTTTGCCAGACGTCGGGACGGTGGCGTTTCACCCATTCCATCCGCGAAAGAACATGGCTGGCGTCAACAGGCAACGGCGCTCCCCACCACCTGATTTTGTCCTGCTCGGTCACCTGTGCGTCGAGTTCGGCTGCCACCTCGGCACAGCGACCATCCTGCCAGATGATCGCGGGCATGAGGACCTCGCCGTCGGCAGCGACGAATACATGGCTGTTGACGTGGGAACATAGGCCGACCGCCTGCACCTGTCCGGGCGTAAGTCCGTCGCTAAGTTCCCGCAGCGCCGCCTGAACTTGCACCATCCAGTCACCGGGATCCTGTTCGACGATGTTTGGCGCCTCACGCCTCGTCGGGTAGTGCCTGGCATAGCTGCGTTCGACATTGCCGTGCATGTCAAAGCGCGCCGCTTTGACCGCCGTCGTTCCCACGTCGATACCGATCAGCATTGGCCCGCTCACAACTGTCTCCGTCCACACCCTCTGAGAGGGCCCATCCTTAGCTGCGCTAGATGTCGATGACAATCTGCGACAAACCGACTGTGCCACTCTATTGAAATGAACATCGAGCTCGGCTAACGTCCCGCACCTATTAGAGAAATCAAAAGATACGGGCGGGGACCTAGATGACTTCCATTTCGAAAATCGGTGCGTTGGCGGGAGCTCTTGCTGCACTCCTCATGGCTGGTGCGGCGAATGCAGGCGGCAAGATCGCCGTAATCACACCTTACCTCTCCCAACCAGGCACGCAATTCTACGTCGAGGCCTTCCAGGAGGAAGCCAAGACCAACGGCTGGGATGTGAACGTCATCGATACGAAAGGCGACGTCGCCGCAGCGATCAGCCGCATCGAGGATGTCAGCACGCAGAAGGTTGACGCGATCGTCATCAACGTCGATCCGGCGCAGGTTGCCGCCGGCCTCGAGACCGCCAAGTCTGACGGAATACCGGTCTTCGGCATGGACGCTGGAGCGAACCCGTTGCTCGTGACAAACGTGACCTCGAACGGTTACGCAATGGCGGCCGATACCGCCGCCTACACGGCCAACCGTATCAACGGCAAGGGCAACGTCGTGATGTTCGTTTTCGACGCCTTCCCGCCGGTCCAGGCGCGCGGCGTCATCGCGGACGCGATCTTCAAGAACAATCCTGACATCAAGGTCGTCGAGCGTGTCACGCCTGATGTCTCTGACGGCGGCATTGCCGACTCGCGCGCCAAGATGGAAGCGATCCTGACAGCCCATCCCGAAAAGGGATCGATCTCGGCGGTATGGGCCGCTTGGGATCAACCCGCGCTCGGCGCCTTGCAGGCGATCGAAGCGGCCGGTCGTCAGGACGAAGGTATCGTGATCACCGGTATCGATGCAAACCCGCAGGCCCGCGACGCGATCGCCAAGGGCAGCAATTTCGAAGCGTCGATGGCGCAGGACTTCAAGGGTATTGGCCGCGCCACCGCAGATGCCGTGAAGCGCCATCTGGCCGGCGAGAAGATCAAGCAAAGCGTGATCTACGTGCCGACCAAGCTTGTCACCTCGGCAAACGCCAAGGAATGAACGCTCCAATTCTCGAGACCCGCAAGCTTTCCAAGAGCTATGCGGGTGTCCCCGCGTTGAAGGATGGATCCCTCGCCATTGCCCCTGGCGAGGTCCATGCGTTGATGGGTGAGAACGGCGCGGGCAAGTCGACGCTGATCCGCATCCTCGCCGGCGCCACCAAGCCCGACGGCGGCACGATTCTTGTCGATGGCGCAGAGGTCTCGATCGAACATCCCTCGCAGTCACGCCGGCTCGGACTTCGCTTCATCCACCAGGAACTGAGCGTCATCCCCGAGCTGTCGGTCGCAGAGAACCTTTTCCTGGGCAGGCCGTATCCCCGCAGATTCGGTATTTTTGCCGACTGGCGAGAACTCAACCGGCAGGCCTCCAAGGCCCTCGACGCATTGGACATCGGCCACATCGTTCCCGGGCGAAAGATGGCGCGTTTGTCGCTCGGCGACCAAATGCTGGTCAAGATCGCTGCGGCCTTCCTGGACGAGGACGGTGAAGCCGCACGGGTTTACGTCATGGATGAGCCGACCGCCGCGCTCACCAGCGAGGAGTCGGAACGGCTGTTCAAGGTGATTGCCGGACTGACGGCAAGAGGACGCAGCATCGTCTATGTTTCCCATAGGATGGACGAAGTGATGCGGATCGCCGACAGGGTGAGCGTGTTGCGCGACGGAGAAACCGTCGCTACCCGGGCCATCTCCAGCATCTCCAAGGCCGAGATGATCGAGATGATGACGGGCCGCCAGATCGCCGAAGCCTATCCGCCGCGCCAGGTGACCGCGACATCGGGTACCGCGCTACGCCTTGCTGGCGCGAGTTCGTCGTCTGCTCACGACATCTCATTTGACCTGCGTGCCGGCGAGATTCTCGGCATCACCGGCCTGTCGGGCGCCGGCCAGAGCGACATCCTGCGCCTTGTGATCGGAGCGGACAAGCGCACCGGCGGCGGCATCGAACTTGACGGGCGAGAGCTTGCGGGCGGCACACCGGCGACGCGCTGGGCAGACGGCATTGCCTATGTCCCGCGTGAGCGGCGGCGCGAGGGTCTGCTTCCACGCGGCTCGGTCGCCGACAACACCGTTCTCGCGCATCTCAGAACGCTTAGTCGGGCGGGCATCCTGCGCAATCGCCGCGCCGAACTCAAGAGATCCGCGGACATCGCATCACGCGTGAAACTGAAATCTACGGGCGCCACGCAGCCCGTCTTCCAGCTTTCCGGCGGCAATCAGCAGAAGGTCGTGTTGGCGCGCGCCATTCTCGGCGCTCCGCGAGTTCTCCTGCTGGACGAGCCGACACGGGGCGTCGACGTCGCTGCTAAATTCGATATTCACACGCTCGTCAGAGAACTGGCTGCGAGCGGCGTCGGCATTCTTCTCGCTTCCTCCGACCTGTCGGAACTGATCGGAATGACCGATCGTATTCTTGTCATGCGCGAGGGACGCCAGGTCGCGATCGTGCCAACCGATGGCCTCACCCAGACGAGATTGCTGGCGCTCTCGTTCGGCGAACCCGCCTGATTTCCCGAGGACATTCAAGTGATCCGGACTATTCGCAGATATGGAACCCTGATCGGCATCATCGCCGTGATCCTGTTCTTCTGGATAAACATCCCCGACACGTTCATGACGGCGCGCAACTGGCTGAACATATCGCAGCAGGTTTCAATGCTTGCCGTTACCGCCTTCACCATGACGATCGTCATGGCAATGGGGGATTTCGATCTGTCCGTCGGCTCCATGGCCAGTCTTTCCGGGATCGTCGCGGCGCTTGCCTTCAAAGCCGGCGTACCGGTGCCGGCCGCAATCATCCTTGCCCTTGGCGTCGGCGTCCTCGGCGGCCTGATCAATGGTGCGCTTGTCAGCTACGTCGGCATTCTCCCGTTCGTCGCGACCCTGGGAACGCTGACGATATTCTCCGGCTTCGCATTCCTGATCAGCGGCGGCAAAACGATCTTCGGTACCGATATTCCAGCAAGCTTCAGCGGCTTTGCGCGCAGCGGCATTCCCCTGTTTCCCGCGGGTGAACAATGGGTCTCGCTCCCTTATCTGACATTTCTCGCGCTAATCGTTCTGCTCGTCGTGTGGCTTCTGCTCGAACATACGGTCTACGGTCGCCGGCTTTACGCGATTGGCGGCAACACCGAAGCTGCCCGGTTGGCGGGCGTCAGGGTCCGCTTCCTCCGCTTCTCTGCTTTTGGTCTGACAGGGCTCGGTGCAGCTGCTGCCGGCCTGATGTATGCCAGCCGCGTCGCGTCGGCCAATCCGACACAGGGCAGCGGCCTCATGCTCTCGGCAATCGCTGCCGTGTTCCTGGGCATGACGATGAGTGAAGAGGGTGAGCCGCGCGTTCTCGCCACGTTTTTCGGGGTGCTCATTCTTGGTGTGCTCGATAACGGCCTGACACAGATGAGCGTCGATTCCTATGTGCGCGAAATTCTGGTCGGCACGATCATCGTTCTCGCCGTGGCATCGTCGAGCCTGAGCAAGCTTGAGCAGCGATAGCTGCCTGTTTCAGATCAGGCGCTGTGCCTCCAAGCCACTTCATGGTATGCAAAAATACAAACTGACGTATACCTGAAGCAGGCAATGCATGTCCTCAAATTCCGACCGCGTCGAAGCGGCCTATCTCGCCCTTCGACGCGCCATTATCGAACAGGCGCTGAAGTCCGGCACAAAGTTGCCGGAAGACGAGATCGGGCGGCACTTTGCCATGAGCCGCACGCTGGTGCGCGCCGTTCTCGCAAAGCTCCAGACGCAGGGGCTGGTCGATACATCCCACAAGCGCACAGCGACCGTGGCGCAGCCAAGCCTCGACGAGGCCCGCGAGGTGTTTGCCGTCCGGCGCGCGCTCGAAAGGGAAGTCATCAAGACCGTAGCCTCCAGATGGTCTCCCAGCATTGAGAATGCCTTGCGCAGCCATATCCAGCAGGAGGAACGCGCACAGGCAACCGGCGATGTCAGGCTATCGATGCGGCTCGCGGGTGAGTTCCATCTCAAGTTGGCGGCGCTCGCCGGCAACAGTTTGCTGGAACGCTATCTGCTGGAACTGGTCTCCCGCTGCTCCCTGATCCTCTCACTGTATGGCAGGCCGCACTCCAGCGCCTGTGCGATCAGTGAGCATTCCAATCTTGTCCTCGCGTTGCGGGATGGAGATATCACACGCGCCGAAGGATTGATGGACGAACACCTCGCGTCGGTTGAAGCGAGGGCGTTGCTGGACGACCAAGGCAAGGCAGCCCCGGATCTCGCGACGGTCCTTTCCCAATATGGCAGCGGCGGCAACTGACTGCCGCTTTTTGCATCTTGTATACATGTTGTTGCCTATCTTGTAGACATGATCTATTTCTCCGTCTTGCAACGATGAGCATCCAAGCGTGTCCCGTTCGCGCAAAAAGGCCATTTTACAGCGATCCGAATAGCGCGATCTCAGCGATTACAGCGTTTGGCATCCATCTTGCAAAGCTGAAACCAGAACGCTTGCCGTGTGAAGAGCAATCGAGCTCGCATATAGCAGCGGTATGCGTCGTCGTTCCGCGTGTGCGACGGCAATGAAGGAAAAGAGATGAGCCGCGAGACAACTTTCACCAACGCAAAACTGGCCGATGGGTCGCACGTCGATCTGGTTGTCACGGAGGGGCGTTTTTCTGCGATCGTGCCCGCCGAATCTGCCACCGCATCAGGCCAGGCTGTTGATCTCGGGAATGCACTTGTCGTGCCGGGTTTCGTCGAGGGGCACATTCATCTTGATACCAGCTTCTACGGTGACGCCTGGATACCGCACAAGCCCTGCACCAATGGCTTTGACGTGCATGAGCGCGTTGCGTTTCAGACCGAGAACATGGCCCAATCCGCGCCGATGGCGGTGCGAGCACGCAATCAACTCGATCTGTGCATCGCAAATGGTTCGACGCAGATGCGAAGCCACGTGATGGTGGATGGCTCGGTCGGGTTGAAATCGCTCGAGACGATCCTTGCGGTTCGCGAGGAGTACCGCGATCTTATCGACATTCAGCTCGTTGCCTTTCCGCAAAGCGGCATCCTGAAAAGCCCGGGCACGCCGGAACTGCTGGACGAGGCGATCAAGCTTGGGGCTGATCTCGTCGGCGGCCTCGATCCGGCGAGTTTCGATCGCGACGCTTCTGCCCACCTCGATGTGGTCTTCGGTGTGGCCGAGAGACATGGGGTCGATATCGACATCCATCTGCATGACGCCGGCACCCTCGGTCTCTTCACAATCGAGGAAATCTGCCGTCGGACAAAGGCGCTTGGGATGAGCGGGCACGTTGCGATCAGCCATGCCTACGGTCTGGGAGATTTGGCACCAGACCAGGCACGCAAGGCCGCAGACCTGATTGCCGAAAGCGGCGTCGCAATCATGACCAACGCCCCCGGAAACCACAATTTTCCGCCGGTCGCCGTGCTTCGCAGCGCTGGCGTCACTGTCTTCAGCGGAAGCGATAACATTCGCGATTCCTGGTGGCCGTACGGAGACGGCGACATGCTCGGACGTGCGATGATGATCGGATATCGCTCCGGCTTCTATACCGATGAGGAACTGGAAGCCGCATTCGATACGGTGACATATTCGGGCGCCCGGGCGCTCAGGCTGGAAGGATACGGCATAGCCGTCGGCGCCAAGGCGGATTTCGTCACGCTTCAGGCGGTTCATATTCCGGAAGCCGTCGTTGCCGTTCCGAAGCTTCGCAAGGTGTTCAAGGAGGGGCGGCTGGTCGCGGAGAACGCCACCGTTATCAGGCAATGACGGACGCACGCCCACAAACCCCATCCTCCGCAGCAATCGCGGGGGCAGGCATGGTCACCTCCCCGCATTGGCTCTCGGCGCGCGCCGGCGCCAAGGTGCTTGAGGCGGGAGGCAACGCAATAGAAGCAATCGTCGCGGCGGGCGCGGCGCTGAGCGTCGTCTATCCGCATTTCTGCGGGCTCGGCGGCGACGCTGTCTGGCTGGTTGCTGATCGCTCCGGCAACACAAAGGCCTTCCTTGGGATCGGGCAGGCGGCGCGCGCCACCGGCGGCTTGGCCTCAATCCCGACACGCGGCCCGCAGTCGATGCTGACGACCGCATGTCTCGTCGACAGCTGGCAGGCGGTGCTGGACTACTCGGCGCGGGACTGGCAGGGACGGAGAAGCCTCGCCACCTTGCTGGAAGACGCGATCCTTCTTGCCGAAGAAGGATTCCCGATCAGTCCATCGCAGGCGTTCTGGCATCAGTTCCGCACCGGGGAAAGCGATAGCTGGCCCGGTTTCGCGGAGGTTTTCGCCGGCCACGGCATCCAACGCCAGCCCAATCTTGCCCGCACACTCCGCGAGATAGCCGATCAGGGCGCACGCGCATTTTACGAAGGAAATCTCGCGCGACGTCTGGCCATCGGGTTCGCCGACCTCGGATCACCGCTCACACTTCGAGATCTGGCGGGCACTGCCACACAGATCGAGCAGCCGGTTGCACTCAATTATCGAGATGTCACGCTAATGGCGCCACCGCCACCGACGCAAGGCGTCACGACTCTCTCGATCATGGGCATCCTTGCGCGTCTAGACCTGAAAAAATTCGATCCGCGCAGTGCCGATTTTTATCATCATGTGGTCGAAGCGGTAAAACAGGCCTTCATGGACCGGCCAGCCATTGCAGACCCCGCTTCGATGCAGATCGATATAGCAACGTTGCTTTCGGCTGCTCGTCTCGACGAAAAGGCGGAAGCGATCGATCCTCGGCGGGCGCTAGCCTGGCCGCAACCGCTCTCGCGTGCCGACACCGCCTTCCTGGCGGCAACGGACCGCGAAGGGCGCAGCGTGGCAATGCTGCAGAGCATCTACTATGACTGGGGTAGCGGCGTCGTTGTCGGCGACACCGGGATCCTCTGGCAGAACCGAGGCGCGGCCTTCAGCGTCGACCCGATGAGCCCGAATTGCCTGCAGCCCGGCAAGCGGCCCTTCTATACGCTGAACCCCGGCATCGCTCTCAAGGATGGCCGTCCACATCTCCTATACGGCACCCAGGGTGCCGATGGCCAACCGCAAACTTTGGCATTGCTGCTCAGTCTGCTGCTGGACCATGATTTCGGCCCGCTTGAGGCATTATCGCATCCGCGTTTCTTACTCGGACGGACGTTCTCCGACAGCCGCGACAGCCTGAAGATCGAGGAAAGTGCGGGAAAAGCGGTCGTCGCCGACCTCGCCTCGCTCGGCCACGAAGTGGCAATCATCGATGCGCTCAGTCAATTGGCGGGCCAGGCCGGCATCATCCGTATCGGCGCCGATGGCATGATTGATGGCGCGCATGATCCACGAAGCGATGGCGGAGCAATCGGCATCTGAATGAACGAGCACGGCGCCGACCTCCTGATCCGCAACGCCCGCCTCGACGGCAGTGATCGGCTTTTCGACATTGCGATCCGTGAAGGCACAATTGCCTCGATCGAGACGAACCTTCGCTGCGAAGCCATCGAAACGTTGGATGCGCAAGGTGCACTCGCCTGCGGCGGGCTGGTCGAGAGCCATATCCATCTCGACAAAGCCGGCATTCTCGGCCGCTGCACGATTTGCCACGGAACACTGACGGAAGCGGTGCAGGAAACGGCACGCGCGAAGGCGGGGTTTTCGGAGCAGGATGTCTATGATCGCGCCGCTGATGTCGTCGAGAAGGCGATTACCCACGGCACGATGCGAATGCGGACATTCGTAGAAATCGACCCGCGTGCCGGGTTGCGGTCCCTTGAAGCCATCAAACGCATCCGCCGGGACTATGCTTTTGCGATCGATATCGAGATCTGCGCCTTTGCGCAAGACGGCCTGACCAACGAGCCGGAAACACTATCGATGATCGATCATGCGCTCTCCGATGGCGCCGACCTCGTTGGAGGCGCACCTTATATCGATCGCGATCCGCGCGGGCATATCGCAATGATTTTCGATCTCGCGGAAAAGCACGATGTCGCCGTGGACTTTCATCTCGACTTCGACCTTTCTCCCGAGAGAAGCAATCTTTCGGCCGTCGTTGAAGAGACGATAGATCGTGGCTGGCAGGGACGCGTCTCGCTTGGGCACATGACGAGCATATCCGCGCTCGCCCCCGACAGCGTGGTGGCGCTGGCCAAGCGGCTGACTGAAGCCGGCATTGCGATCACGGTTCTGCCGTCGACGGACCTTTTTCTGAACGGCAGAGATCATGATCGGCTGGTCCCGCGCGGCGTGGCACCGGCGCACGTCCTTGCCCATCACGGCGTCGTCACCTCGATCGCCAGCAACAACATTCTGAACCCTTTCACGCCCTATGGCGACGCCTCGCTGATCCGCATGGCGAACCTCTACGCCAATGTTCTACAGATCTCGCGCGCAGCCGACCTGCGGCTCGCTTTCGACATGATCGGTTCGTCAGCCGCCCGCCTGATGGGCAAGCCGCATGGCATCCGGCCGGGCCAGAGCGCTGACATTATCCTTCTCGATTGCCGTACCCCCGAGGATGCCATCAGGCAGAACGCACGCCCGCTCTGGGGATGCCGGCGCGGTCGTCCGACGTTCCAAAACGCCCGTCCCGTCATCTTCAAACCTTGATCGGTAGGACGCCCGCGAGGGTCACGGGCGCCCAGCACATCAGAGCAGCTTCTCCAAGGTGATCGGCAGATCGCGGACCCGCTTTCCGGTTGCGTGGAAAACGGCGTTGGCGATGGCCGGCGCGACGCCCACGATACCGACTTCACCGACACCCTTTCCGCCCAGCACGGAGGCATGGGCGTCGGGAATACCAACCGAAATGACCTCGATTGGCGGAATATCGGCGTTCGTCGCAACGAGATAATCACCGAGATTGTTGTTCATGACGCGGCCGTTGCGGCGATCGACAATCCCTTCTTCGAGCAGCGCCTGCCCGATCCCCATGATGATGCCACCGCGCCATTGGCTTTCCGCAAGCTTCGGATTGTATATCCTGCCGCAATCGAAGGCTGATACCACCCGGGCAACGCGGACCGTTCCGAAGTCCTCGTCCACCTGCACTTCAACGAAGTGCGCGCACCAGCTGTGCATGGAGTACTCGCCTGCCGTGGGTCCCTGGATGCTGCCCATCGTTGTCCATGCCTTGCGATGGCTCTCGGGACCCTGTTCCCCCTCCGGCAGCGTGTTGCGCCGTACTTCGAGATTGTCGCGACCGAGCGCCGTCATGAGTTCCTCGATGGAAAGTGACAGGCCGCCGTCGCGCGGTATGGAGAGACGGCCTTCCGCAACGACGAGTGTATTCGCACCCGTATCGCGAAACGGCGACGCGCCATCGTTAAGGGCAAGCTGGATAAGCTCGTCACGCGCAGCCGATGCCGCCTTATGAACCGCGCCAGTGATGGCGCCTGCCAGCATTGAACCGCCTGCAACGGTTGCCCCCGGCAGAGACGAGTCACCGAGATGCACGTTCACGCGCTCTACCGGCACCCCGAGCACCTCGGCTGCCGTTTGGGCAAGGATGGTGTAGGTACCTTGGCCCATGTCGATGGCGCCACTGACCACATCGACCGTGCCATCCGCGAGGATCCGGATCAACGCCTCGCTGGAGGCGCGCAGAACAGGGAAAGTACCACAGGCCACGCCCCAACCGATCAGGCGCCGGCCATCCCGCATCGACCGCGGTGCAAAGCTGCGCCGCGGCCATCCGAAAGCTTCGCCTCCCTGGGCAAGCGCCTCCCGCAGCCGACGCGTCGACCAGGGTTTGCCGGATTGCGGATCGCGCTCTGCGTAGTTGCGAAGCCGAAGCTCGACGGGATCGATGCCGGTGGCATATGCAAGTTCATCCATCGCGCATTCGAGCCCGAAGGTGCTGGGATTTTTGCCAGGCGCACGAAGAGCGCCCGGGACGATCGTGTTGACCGGCACCAATCCATGCTTCGCGCTGAAATTCTCGACGGCATACATCAGCGGCGTTGCCGCATTCGTCTGCTCCGGAAAGTCCGCGTAGGTCGCAGTCTCGCTCACCCCGGATTGGACCATCGATCGCAGCTTGCCATCAGCATCGGCACCAAGAGCGATCGTCTGGCGCGTCGCCGCGCGACCACCGAACGCTGTAAAGCTTTGCGAGCGTGCCACAGCAAGCTTGATCGGCCGCCCGAGTATGCGGGCTGCCGCCGTTGCGACCGCTCCGTAGGCATAGGCCGTCGCCTTGGAGCCGAAGCCGCCGCCGATGAAGGGAGAGACGATCCTCACGTTCTCGACGGGCAGTCCGTACCATTCGGCATAGGTGCGGGCCATGCCGTGGGTCCACTGGCTCGGTTCCCAAATGGTGAGCAGGTCGCCCTCCCATTGGGCGGTCAGGCCATGTGGCTCGATCGCCACGTGATACTCGCGCGGCGTTCGATACTGCCCCTCCACGCGCACAGCAGACTCAGCAAGTGCGGACTCGGCATCGCCCCAGCGTACCGAAAGCGCATCAAGCGGCTTGGCTTCACCGGCATTCGGGTCATTGAGATCGATGATCGCCGCGCCCGCCTCGTAACTGATCTCGACGAGCCGTGCCGCTTCCGTCGCTTGTTCGAGCGTTTCTGCCACGACCGCCGCGACAGCCTGACCGTTGAAGGTGATTTCACGCGACAGAGGCCGGAAGGGCTGGTTGTCCGGCCGGTTTCCGTACCAGTCGGACGCGACCTTCAAGCCGAGGTCGACATCTGGCGTCACGACCATGAGCACACCGGGTGCCCCTTGCGCCTTGCCGATGTCGATCCCGGTAACGCGCCCAGCCGCGATGCGGCTTTGCACCAGAACGGCATAGGCCAGTCCTTCAACCGGCTGTTCCAATGCGTAGGTCGCCCCACCGGTGATCTTGAGCTTGCCGTCAAAGCGCGACAGTCGACCGCCGATCGTGCCATCGGACGCGTCGCCACGCTTGCCCCGTGGTTCCATGATGGTCATAGGAGACCTCCCGTCGTCAGAATGGCACGCGTCACGACGCGTGGTGCCAGTTCGATCTTGTATTGGTTGCCCCCGGAAGACACCGCGCCTTCCACCGCAAGGCGGCTCGCCTTCTCGACTGTCGCAACATCGATCGTCTTCCCGATCAGCGCCTCTTCGACCGACCGCGCACGCCAGGGCTTGGTGGCAACACCGCCGAGGGCAACGCGGATGTCCTTGATTGTCCTGCGATCCGTCTCCAGTTCCAATCCAACGGCAGCGCTTGCCGCGGCGAACTCGTAGGATTGCCGGTCACGGATCTTGAGATAGATCGAGTTCTTGGCGACCGGCAACGACGGGATAAAGACGGCCATCACCATCTCGCCCCGCTCCAGTATCGTTTCACGCTCTGGGGTATCGCCGGGGAGTAGGAACAAGTCTTCGGCACTTACGGTGCGCTCACCGAGGCTGATGGTCGCGTCGAACGCAACCAGAGCGACGGCAAGATCTCCTGGGTAGGAGGCGATACAGGCCGAGCTTGTTCCGAGAACCGCATGATTGCGCGTCACGCCCCCGATCGCCGAACAGCCGGAGCCCGGGTTTCGCTTGTTGCAGGCTTCGAAGGTTCCGGGGTCCCGAAAATAAGGACAGCGTGTCCTCTGCAGGAGATTGCCGCCAATCGTCGCCATGTTGCGCAGCTGCGGCGATGCCGCCAGGGAAAGAGACTGCGCAATCGCCGCATAGTCCGCCTTGATGCCCGGGCTGCCGGCAACATCCTCCATCCGCGCGAGGGCGCCGATCGTGACACCGCTTCCGTCGGCTGATATCTGCGACAGGCCCGCGATGTGGCTGATGTCGACCACGAGCTCCGGCTCCGCTACCCCGCACTTGACGAGATCGAGAAGTGTCGTGCCGCCGGCAAACAACATCGCGCCGGACCGCATGGCGCGCTGGCGAGCATCTTCGAGCGACACCGCCCTGATATAATCAAAATCCTTCATCGCGCTGCCTCCGCAGCGTCGCGCACCGCCGCGACGATGTGGTTGTAAGCTCCGCACCGACAGAGATTGCCGGCCATGTATTCCCGAATCTCCTCGTCCGAGCCCGTGCGCCCTTCGCGGATGCAGGCAACGGCGGACATGATCTGGCCTGGTGTGCAGTAACCGCATTGAAAAGCATCATGGTCGAGGAACGCCTGCTGAACCGGATGCAGGTCGCCACCACTCGTTGATAGGCCTTCGATCGTCGTAATGGCTTTGCCCTCAGCCTGAGCGGCCAGCGTCAGGCAGGCAAGCACGCGCTTGCCGTCGATGTGAACGGTGCAGGCTCCGCATTGTCCCTGATCGCAGCCCTTTTTGGTCCCGGTCAGGCCGAGTTCCTCACGTAACGCGTCAAGCAGGGTGACGCGTGGCTCGACGTCGAGTTCGTGCTGTCGCGCGTTGATATTGAGAGAGAGATGGACGGATCTTGTCATGAATTGAGCTCCTGCCGTCGTCACGAGAATGGATACTGGACGTGTTCAAAGGTGGTCATCCCGGCGATGTGCGCTATCTGACGCGACGGGTGCGGTGTCGGGCCGCGTTTCGACATGACATTTTTCCCCGCCTGGATTAATAAATGGAAGGCGCCGCACAAACGGAGGCGCCTCCGTTTAATCTAGTCGCTTGTCGCTTTGCGTCAAGGGCCGAATGCGTTTGGAGCTTGTTTTGCCGTCAGCCCGGCCGGAATCAGGAGCAGCAGCGCCGTTGCGCGCAGATGCGCGGCGCAATCGCGAAAAGCTCATTGAAACCGCTGTGGTTGCTTTCGCGGATAGCGGCGTGGAAGCCTCGCTCGAGGACATCGCCCGGCGGGCGGGCGTCGGCATCGGCACGCTCTATCGACATTTTCCGACACGCGAGCACCTCGTCGAGGTGGTCTATCGCCGCGAGCTGGAGGGCCTTGCGGCCGCCGCACGGCAACTGGCAGCGGACAAGAGACCGGACATCGCACTGGAACAATGGATGCGCCGTTTTGTCGATTACATCGCCGCCAAGCGCGGCATGGCAAACAGCCTCAAGATCCTCATGGCGTCCAACGCGTCCCTCTTTGCCGAGGGCAGCGGTGTTCTTCGGAGCGCAGCCGACGAACTGCTGACGGCTGCCGCCGAACAGGGTTTCGTTCGAAACGATATAGACACGATGGACCTGCTGCACGCCCTGTCGAGCATCTATTCGCTGCCCTCCTCGCCCGAATGGCGGGAGCGCTCCGATCGTCTCATCGGCCTGTTGATGGATGGCTTGAAGGTCCAGCAAGACAAACCTGAGTCAGCGGATTCGCACCCTCCACGTTGACTTCAGCCTTCGCTGCAACATCTGAACCAATGTCCAACTGGGATTTACAATCGACAAGCCGGAACGGCTATGGCGATCGCGGTAATGCAAGTCACACGAAGGGCTAACAGAAGTACCTAATCTAACGAGCTTGCATTCGCGGCCACAAAGCAAATGATAGGCGCCGGCACGGAGGTGAGGCAATGTCACATTATAAAGACAAGCGCCGGTTTTATTGCGAAAGCAACGCAGGAAAATCATACGTGATAATCGAGCAGATGCGGATCGCCAGTCGTCAAACCGTTGAGCCGAAGACGGACTACATGACCGAACAGGGCGAGATCGTCAGCCGCCTTGATGAAAGTCACTTTCTCATTCTTCTCAATAATGAGGTCGTCACCGTTCAGAGAGGCAAGCGGCGGCAACACTGAAGCATATCTGCGCCGGCACACCCAATTGGCTGTTCCGGGTTGAGTTGTGCGGCTCGATACCGGGAATGTAAAAATATTGCTCCTGGACCGGCCTCAGACGGTTGGTCCACGTCTCGTCGTGTCGCATTCAAGACCAGCCCGCTACCCGCGTGGCGGGCTATTCTTCTCACGAATTCACGCACCAAGCAGAAAAGCATCCATTTCCTGCGCCGGAAGCGGTCGGGAGAACAGGTAGCCCTGTAGAAAATCGCACCCTGCCTGCGTCAGAAAATCCGCCTGATCCGTGGTTTCGACGCCCTCCGCCACAACCTCAAGGCCGAGCAGCTTCGCAAGTGCGAGAATAGCGCTGGTAATCGCCATATCGCCGGGATCGGCAGGAATATCGGCGATAAAGGACCGATCGATCTTCAATCGTGACAACGGAAACCGCTTCAGCATGCTCAGGCTTGAATAGCCGGTGCCGAAATCGTCGATCGACAGGGTGATGCCGAGCTCCTTCAGCTCTTGCATGCGTCCGATGGCCCCCTCGACATCCTGCATGATCAGGCTTTCGGTCACCTCTATCTCAAGCCACTGCGGGTCCAAACGCGCTGCCGCGAGGGCAGCGGCAACCTGGCCAGCCAATGCGGGCTCGTGAAACTGTCTGGCGGACATGTTCACTGCTATCCTGATTGGGGCAAGTCCAGCGTCCTGCCAAGCCCTCGCTTGCGAGCAAGCTTTATGCAGCACCATTTCGCCGATCGCGAGGATAAGTCCCGTTTCCTCCGCTAGCGGTATGAAATCGCCGGGTGGGATCAGTCCCTTTGCCGGATGTTTCCAGCGGACAAGTGCCTCGACGCCTATAACCTTTCCTGTCAGCATCTGCCGTTGCGGCTGGTAATGGAGCACGAACTCGTCACGCTCTATTGCGCGACGAAGCTCCTCTATGCGGGCAAGCTTGTGGCGCCCCTCCTCGGCCAGCGCCGCCGAGAAAAGCTGAACGCCATTGCGACCGTTCGCCTTCACCCGATAGAGCGCCATGTCCGCGTTGGCAAAGAGCTCGGCGGCGGTCATCCCGTGCTCGACGGAGCAGGCAAAGCCGATACTCGACGTTACCCGCAGTTCCATACCGCACAGATGCAGCGGCATGGCGATCGCCTCGCGAATGTGGTCCAGCCGGCGGTCGAATTCGATCGGAGTAGGCGTCAGGACGACGATGAACTCATCGCCGCCGACGCGCGACACCAGTCCTGCCGGTCCGAGCTCGTCGGCAATGCGTTGCGCGACGATCTTCAGCAACTCGTCGCCTGCGGCATGCCCGAGACTGTCATTGACCAGCTTGAAATGATCGAGATCGACAAATGCGACGGCAACGCCACGCGGGAGGTCCGATGTTGCTGCCAACAGCGCTTGCAGCCGGCGGTCGAGCGATGCGCGATTGGGCAGGCCGGTCAACGCGTCGTGCTCCGCCAGAAAGGCGATGCGCTCCGCGTCGCGATGGCGGTCGATCGCAATCCCGACAGTCTGTGCCACGCCGGTCAGGAATTCCAGAAGCGCGGGATCGTCATCCGCATCAGCGCTGACGACGAGCAAACCATGCAGCGCTCCGTCGCGTGCAGGAACGGCGAATTCATGCTCGCTCCCCCCGGCGGCGGTGGACAGCCCAGCATCTAGCCAAACACTGGCTCGCCGCCTAGGCAGGAGCTCGCCCAGCAACGATTTAAGTTGCGCCAGCAAATCCGGAAGCTCAACACCCAGAGCGACAGACCGCAATAGCGTCGCTTGAGCCTTCATCAGCCGCTCGTCGCGTTTGCGCGCCGAAATGTCTCTTGATGCTCCGACAATCCCGATGACTTTGCCGGAGCGATCACGCAGCGGCACTCTCGACATCATCAACCAGCCCTCACCGTCGAGACGCTGCTCCTCGATGCCGAGGTCGGGTGTGCCTTCCTCCATCACCCGACGCTCGACCACGGCGATATCGCGCGCTGCCTCACTCGAATGAATGTCGAAATCCGTCAGACCGATCAGGTCCTCCACAGTCCGGAAGCCGTTGTTCGATACGATCGCCCTGTTCGCGAACAGGAAATGGCCCTCTCGATCCTTCGCATAGATGAAATCGGGAACGTGATTGATCATGGCTTCAAGCCATTCGTAACGCTCGATCAATGATGACTGTTCGGACTGCAGCCTTTGAACGATTTCCTGCAGCGTCTGGCAGGTCTGGATCGGATCTATAGTGTCTTCATACTGCTGGCCGATGCCGTCTTCCGCGTATTTCATCATGGTCCTCGCTGCAACGCACGGCGAACATACAAGCAAGCCGTTATGTAACCATGAAAAGATCGTGGGGATCGCAAGACAAAGACCAAGCCGAAACGAGGTCGTCAGCGCATCAATGCAGATCGAGACTTAGCTGCTGCCCCGGCAACTTCGGAAGCGGGCGACCAACCTCGATCTTCCCAAACACCCGTTTGCGGCGCTCGGCATCGCGCTCGCGTTCAGCGCGACTTGCGGCAACGACAGCCAATGCCCGCTCGATTACTTGCTCAGCATGCGTCATAAGAACCTCCGTTCGAATGTTCCTATTTTGTTCTTATTTCGGCCATTCGTCAAGCGCTGAGAAAACTGACATCTGCGCCCAGGACGGCGGACGCCAGCAAACAGCCCGCGTTCGTTCCGCACGGATCGTTTTGGGCTGTTTCGTGACGGTGGCAAGTCAGCCCTGACGCCAGCGACCGACGACTTCGCAGAGCGATTCGCCGCCCAATCCACCACCGAGTGGTGAGCGAGGATGCGTACCGGTCATCCTCAAAATAGTTCCATCGGCGGCATATCGCACCTTAAGTCTCGGAATATAGTGGCGTTTGACAAACGCAATACCAGCGCGCTCGACTGGCCCGGAAGCGCAATCAGTTCGCGCTAAATAAGTCCAGACTGGCACAAGGTTAAGTATTCAGTTTCTCCCCATCTTCATCGACGGCCCGCTGTGTTTTGCGGGCGTGCCGGCGGCCGAAGTCCGGACATAAATTCCTAGATGTGGATTCTGCAATGCATAGCGTTGTGCTCGCGCGATATAGTGAAACTCTCGACTGGATCGTCGACATTCCTGATGATTTTGATGTCATCATCTACAACAAGGGAGAGCCGATCACGGATCCCGATGTTGTCGCCCGGGCCAGCAGCATCATTGAGCGGCCGAACGTCGGCCGTGAATCGGAAACCTATCTTCATCACATGAAGAGCGTGCGTTTCAATCAGGGCTTCACCGTCTACGCACAAGGCGATCCCATGACGCATAGCCCCGACTTCATTCAGCTTCTCAAGAACTGGCGCAATTGGGACGACGTCCAGCCGCTGTCTTGGCAGTGGCGCGCTGATCGCAATATTCCGCCGCTTCCGCTTCTCGAAAATTATGAGCTCGGCCTCTCTGGTCGCCTCAAGGTTCGTCCCGAGCTGTTCTCGCTGACGAACTGGGGGCCGCTCGAATTCACCGACAACGGCGCCTCCAACATGGGACTGGTGTACCGTATCGTGCAGGGCAATCTGCCCGACGGCACCAACATCGCCGCGCACCTGCTACGCCAGTGCAAGCTCGACAATATCGCGGACAAGGCCGAGAAGCACATGGTCGGCTCGTTCTCCTACGGCGCGATTTTCGGCGTCCGCAACGACCGCGTCGCCTCGGTGTCGCGTGACTCTCTCGATCTGCTCTATCAGTTCGCGATGGGTGGAGTTGCCGCCTATGGCTACATCCTCGAACGCATGTGGCTTCATTTCTTCGGCGCCGAGTTCAGCCGGCCGATAGCGCCCCTCGCATGACCACCGACGCCGCGGCGGTACAAGCCGTCCGCGGCCGCTGCGCCCCCTCAATCGATCGGACACAATTTTGACCTCCGCGGCACGGAAATACGAAACCATCGAAATGAAGATTGAAGAAAGCGACCTGCTTTCCAGCACCTGGAAATTTTCCAGGGAGAACGGTCAGCTTATCGCACCGGTGCTGAAGTTCCTCCCCGACGGCATCGTCGGTGGATACATCCACAGCTTCGAGCGCGTCTGGAGCCTCGAAGACAACACCCTGCGATTCAAGAACATCTACGGTCAGACGACAACCGAGTTCGACGAATGCCTCGCGGACAGCGATGGCCCCTATCTTCTGAAGGGAAGATCCCGGGTCGATCCAAGCGTCGTGCATGTGCTCGAGCGCAGCCGGATGCCATCTGCTCGCGATTTCGGTCAGTCCGCCTCGCCCGACGTCGCAGAGTTCACGATGCCGCGGGAACTCGGCGCGAAACGTCGACGCAATCTGGTCGTTCTTCGCGCCAACGAGCAGTCGCTGCATTCGCAATGGCCAGCCAACATCGCTGATGCCGACCGTAACTGGGACCTGTGTGTCAGCTGGTACGGCAAGGAAGTGCCGGCCGACATCAGCGGATGCGAATACTTCACGCATCAGCCGAACGACCGCAAGTTTTCGGCCATCTACAAGCTTTTCCTCGAAGGCAGCCCCCTGCTGGACTACGAGAACATCTACATGCCCGACGATGACCTCATGACCTCATGGGGCGACATCAACAAGCTGTTCAACATCTTTCGCATGGGCAACTTCGATCTTGCTCAGCCGTCGCTGGTGCCGACTTCCTACGTCACGCATCCGATCACCGCGCAGAACCCGGACTTCTTCCTGCGCTACACGAGCTTCGTCGAGCTCATGTGCCCGGTGTTTACCCGCGACTTCCTGCAACTCTGCCTTCCGACCTTCGAGGCATCGATCAGCGGCTTCGGACTGGATCACCTGTGGTCATCGATCGGTGGCCGTGTACCGGGCCGCATCGCGATCATCGACGACATCGCAGTCGCCCACACGAGACCCGCGAACAAGAACTACAATGTCATTGCTGCGATAATGGAAGAGAACGCCATTTCAGGTCTCTACAATTCATCGAAGTCCTACGAAACGTTCGGCGGCATACAGCGCCCCTACGCGTTCGGCTAAGCCTTATACCGGAGAGAACAAGAAAATGCACTTCAAGCCAAAGGCTGTCATTCTCGCCGGGGGCCTGGGCACCAGACTGGCCGAAGAAACCTCGACGAAGCCCAAGCCCATGGTGGAGATTGGCGGGCGTCCGATCCTCTGGCACATCATGAAGATCTATAGTGCGCACGGCATCAACGACTTCATCATCTGCCTCGGATACAAGGGGCACGTGATCAAGGAGTATTTCTCGAACTACTTCGTTCATATGTCCGACATCACCATCGATCTCGCGAACAACCGGATCGAGACGCACTCCGCGAAGGCTGAGCCCTGGCGTATCACGCTCGTCGACACCGGTGAGCTGACAATGACCGGTGGCCGCTTGAAGCGCGTCATGCCTTATGTCCAGCACGACCCCTATTTCTGCATGACCTATGGTGACGGTGTCGGCGATATCGACATCACCCGCCTCATCGAGTTCCACAAGGAACAGGGCCTGCGGGCTACCATGACCGGAACGCAACCGCCCGGACGCTTCGGGGCCCTGAAGCTCGATGAAGATCGCGTTGTTTCGTTCAAGGAGAAACCGGTCGGCGACGGCAATTGGATCAACGGCGGATTCTTCGTGCTCACGCCCGATGTGGCGTCCCTGATCGCCGGTGACGAGACGACATGGGAGCAGGAGCCCCTGGAAAAGCTGGCGCAAGACGGTCAGTTATCGATCTATCGCCACTCGAATTTCTGGCAGCCGATGGACAGCCTTCGAGACAAGACGCAGCTCGAAAAGCACTGGGACAGCGGACGCGCCCCGTGGAAGATCTGGTAAGCAAAAGAAGCGCGCGTTGGGGCGCGCTCTGTTGCTTTCCATATCCCGTGCGGGCCAATCCGGCGCCGGAACAATACAAAGACACAGAAACCGCGGGACGAGTTCGTTCCGAAAAACTGCAGAGACGATCGTGAGCTTCAACAGTATTTTCTCCGGCGCCCGCGTGCTCATTACCGGCCACACCGGTTTCAAGGGAGCGTGGTTGACCACCTGGCTGATGAGCCTTGGAGCGACGATCTGCGGCTACTCGCGGGAAATACCGACAAAGCCCTCCCTGTTTGAGCTCGCCGGCCTCGCAGGTCAGATCGAGCACCACATCGGCGACATCCGCGACCTTGAGCAGCTCCGCGAAACCGTGAAGGCCTTCCGGCCGGACTTCGTCTTCCACCTCGCCGCGCAGGCAATCGTCTCGACATCCTATCAGAACCCGATCGACACGATTACCAGCAACGTCACCGGCACTGCCCATGTGCTCGAAGTCCTTCGCGCGGTCGACTGGCCTTGCACCGCGATCATCATCACCTCCGACAAGTGCTACGACAATGTCGAGTGGGTGTGGGGATACCGCGAGACCGATGCTCTCGGCGGCAAGGACATTTACTCGGGCTCGAAGGGTGCCGCCGAGCTTATTGCAAAATCCTACTATCATTCGTTCTTCAAGGGTAAGGAACACCCCGTTCGCCTGGCAATGGCGCGGGCCGGCAACGTCATCGGCGGTGGAGACTGGGCCGCAGACCGGATCGTCGCAGACTGCATCCGCGCCTGGCAGGACGGACGCACCGTGGAGATACGATCTCCCGCGGCTACAAGACCCTGGCAGCATGTGCTCGAGCCCCTGAGCGGCTATCTGACGCTCGCGGCCGCGCTGGCCACATCTGACAAGCACGATGGAGAGGCATACAATTTCGGTCCGCGCGCCGAGCAGAACCGGACAGTCGTAGATCTCATCGGCGACCTCGGGCAGATCTGGGGTCTGCGCTCCCAAGCGGAAGCCTACACCACGACCGGCAACATACCCTTCCACGAAGCGAGCCTCCTCAAGCTCAACTGCGACAAGGCTCTCCTGGAACTGAACTGGGAAGCCAACCTGCAATACGGCGAGTGCGTCAGCATGACCGGCTCGTGGTATCGTCGCGTGGTCAAGGACGCAGCAGACGCTCTCACCGTGACACTGGAGCAGATCGCCGAATTCAGCGCGGCTGCTCGCGATCGTCGCAGAGTATGGTCACTGGAACAGTGAGATGACCGAACCATTCCTCACGCCTCTCAAGCGCATCGCGACACCGAAGGGCGATGTGATGCACGGCATGAAAGCCTCCGACGCCGGCTATGCGGGCTTCGGCGAGGCCTATTTCTCGCTGGTCAACGAAGGCGAGATCAAGGGATGGAAACGCCACTTCCGCATGACACTCAACTTCGTGTGCTCGTCCGGTCGCATACGCGTCGTCGTGAGGGACGAGACCGGTCTATGCGTGTTCGATACGCAACTGTCTCCCGATGCCTCCGATCTCTACAATCGCCTGACCGTGCCACCCGGCTATTTCGTCGCGTTTCAGGGCTGTACGCCGGGGGCATCCACGCTCCTGAATATCGCCTCGATCCCGCATGATCCCGAGGAGGCGGAGACGCGGCCCGTCGAGTTCTTCGGGTGGGAAGAATGACGGGCAGCCGCATCCTGTTGTTGGGCGCAGGCGGCATGCTCGGCAGCCGGTTTGCGCTGGCCCTCGCTGACAAAGATGTCGTGACGCTCTCGCGCGGGCAGCTTGAGGTCAAGCGACCACGCGAGCTTATGAATGCCGTCGCCCGGACCCAGGCGTCTGTTATCATCAACTGTGCCGCCGACACCGATGTCGAGGGTGCAGAAGCAAACCCCGCATCTTCCTTCGCGATAAACGCGATCCTGCCGAGCCTGCTCGCCCAAGCGGCAGCCGAGAGCGGCGCGATGTTGGTGCACTTCTCGTCGACGGGATGCTACGGCCGCAGCTCCGACGAAAACGCGGCGCCCCATTCCGACTTCGCTTCCCTTGCGCCGACGACGGTGCATCACAAGAGCAAGGCAGCCGGCGAGACCGCCATTCGTGAAGCGGCATGCCGGCACCTCATCCTGCGCCTCGGCTGGCTCTATGGCGGCAGCGCAGCGCACCGGAAGAACTTCGTCCGCGCCCGGATTGCCGAAGCACGGCAGAAAACCGAGCTGGCATCCGATCCATACCAGATAGGCTCGCCCACAAACGTCGACGACGTCGTCGTGCAAACCTTGGCACTTCTGGAGGCCCGCATCGGCGGAACCTTCAACTGCGTTGCGACAGGCGCTGTTTCCCGCTTCGACTACGTCAGGCATATCCTGCGTAGCGCCGGTCTCTTTCCGCGCCTTGTGCCGACCCGTTTTCAGCGCCTGGCGCCGGTTTCCGAAAACGAAGCCGCGATCAACGACAAGCTCAATCTCCTGGGGCTCAACAAGATGCCCACCTGGGACGAGGGCGTCTCGGCCTATGTTGCATCGCTGCTCGCAGATGAGGGACACCAACCCAATGTCGAATGAAGGCTTCATGATACTAGGCGGTGGCATTGCCGGCCTTGCCGCGGCATCGCGACTGCGCGAACACGGGATCCACGCGCCTGTTTATGAAGCCGGCGAGCGTCCTGGAGGACTGCTCGATAGTTTCACGCTCGAAACGAGCGAGGGGAGTTGGACCTTCGACAACGCGGTCCATCTCTCGTTCGCAAGCGAGCCGGAAGTACGTTCTGTCTTCGACCGCACGCCATACCTCAACCATGAGGCGCGTTCGCTGAACCGCGACGGGCGCTACTGGCTGCCGCATCCGGTGCAGAACAACATGTTCCCGCTCGCAGCCGACGAGAAGGCCGATCTGATCGTCGATCTGGCCGACCATCTCGCCGAGACCTCTACCGATTTCAAACCCGCGAACTACCGGGAATGGCTGCTGCATCAGTACGGAGAGAAGATCGCCGAACGATGGCCGCTTCGCTACACGCGCAAATACTGGACCCTCGACGCATCGGAACTCGGAACGGACTGGATCGGCAACCGCATGCGCCGAGCCGATCTCAGAGAGGTCGTGTTCGGCGCGGTCAGCGAAAACCCGCCCAATACCTACTACGTCTCGACAATGCGCTATCCGGAACGCGGCGGCTATCGCAGCTTCCTGACGCCGCTGATCGAGAGCGTCGAGACGCAGTGTGGCTTCCGCGCGATCGCAATCGACAACCAGCGCCGCGCGATCACTTTCAGCAACGGCGAGACCCGTTCCTACAGCCAGTTGATCTCGACCATTCCGCTGCCGGTTCTCATCGAGCTGATGCGCGATGTCCCGGATGATATCCGAACAGCCGCCGAAACGCTCTTCGCCACGTCGATCGATATCATCTCGATGGGCTTTCGAAAGCCAACCGTCTCGCCGAGCCTCTGGTTCTACATCTACGACGAGGATATTCTCGCATCGCGCGTCTATTCGCCGAGCATCAAGTCGCCACACAACGCCCCCGAGGGATATTCTTCCCTGCAGTTCGAGATCTATTCGTCGCGCGCCAGGACGTTTACCCTTTCGCCCGATCAACTCATCGAGGACTGCATCTTAGCGCTTGAGAAGATGCAGCTCGCATCGCGTGACGACATCGTCCTGACGCATCACAAGCGGCTCCCATTCGGCAACGTGGTCTTTGATCTCGGCATGGAAACGCGGCGAAACCCCGTCCGTGACTGGGTTCGATCCCAGGGAATCGCCTTGGCCGGCCGCTTCGGGGAATGGGATTATCTCTGGTCGAACCAGGCGTTCATGTCCGGCAGGAACGCTGCGGACCTGTTGGTAGCCTCTACGGCCTAGCGCCATGGGCGCCTGCTAAAGCTTCCGTGACGACTGCTTCAGAACATCGCGGATCGAAAAGCTGGAGTGAATGCGGGCGACCCCTGGAAGCGTCGAAAGAATATCCTTGTGAATGCGCTCGAAATCCCTGGCGCTCTCGACCTCGACCTTCAGGATGTAATCCGAACCGCCCGTCATCAGGAAACATTCCTGGATCTCCGGATACTTCCGGATCGCTGCCTCGAAACGATTGAGGTGCTCTTCCGTCTGTCGTTCAAGGGTGATGTTGACGATGACGGCGAGTGTATCGTCTCCATCAGACGTGCCGACAAGTGCGGTATAGCCTCTGATATAGCCGGCCTCTTCAAGCCGGGCGATGCGGCGCAGGCATGCCGACGGCGACAACCCGACCTCCGAAGCCAGCCTGGTATTGGAGGCGCGCGCATTCAGCCGAAGCTGACGGATGATGTTCCGGTCGATTCCATCAAGCGGCATGCGCAATTATTCTCCATCTAACGCAATTATCAAATACATCATCGATAAAATTGCACGTTTTGATCGTCAATCAAGCGGATATTGCTCAATTGTTTCAATATTGTTTGTGCTGCCGCAAAGCAGGAGGAACAACGATGGATATGAGCACGGGGCAGGAGATTGAAGAGCTGGCGCTTTCAGGCGTCCTTGCCATCGACCTTGCCGCTCTGAAACGAAACTATCGTCGACTTGCCAGCATGGTTTATCCCTCTCTCTGCGGTGCAGTCGTGAAAGCCGACGCCTACGGATTGGGCGCCGCGCACGTGGCTCCCGTGCTTGCGGACGCCGGCTGCCGGACATTCTTCGTTGCTCACCTTTTGGAGGCGAGGAACCTCAAGCGGTACCTGCCGCAGGACGCCCGCATCGTTGTGCTCAATGGTATTCTGCCGGGCGGCGAGGCTTACGCTGCTGCAAAGGGAATCGTTCCCGTCATCAACTCGCTTGAACAGCTGCGTCGGTGGCGATCTGCCTCGAACGAATGCGGCCGGCGCCTTCCCGCGGTCCTTCAGTTCGATACAGGCATGTCGCGGCTCGGCATGAGCAAGGCCGATGCTCGCGCTTTGCTGGCTGATCCTGACCTGTTGAGCTCGCTCGATATCCAGTTCATCATGAGCCATCTGGCCAGTGCGGATGAAAGCGTCAGCCCGCAAAATGCCGATCAGCGTCATGAGATGCAAGCGATCGCTGCAGCGTTCTCGACCTATCCGGTATCATTCGGCAATTCCGGCGGGATCTTTCTGGGCGCTGATTTCCATGGTTCGCTCGTTCGTCCCGGCATCGCCCTCTATGGCGGCTTGCCAACCGATGCCGCGATGAACCCGTTGGAACCCGTGGTCAGGCTTTCGGTCAGGGTCATCCAGACCCATACCGTCGAGGCCGGCGCCCGCGTCGGCTACGGCGGCGCGCAGCATATCACTGCGCCGACGCGACTCGCGACGCTGGCCGCAGGCTATGCCGACGGTTTGCCGCGTAGTCTCAGCGGACGCGGCAGCGCCTATTTCGGCGATCGTCGCCTGCCCATCGTCGGTCGGGTCTCCATGGACAGCATGACGATCGATATCACGTCCCTGCCGGAGGACGCACTTTCGCTCGGAAGCCTGGTCGAAATCATCGGACCGCATCAATCGCTGGAGGACGTTGCGCGTGATGCCGGAACGATATCCTACGAAATTCTCACTGGACTTGGTCGACGATATCATCGTCAATACCACTGATAAAAAGGGTTGAGGGGCAATTATGAAAGTCGCAGTTCTGGGCGCCGGCGTCATTGGCGTCACCAGTGCTTATTATCTGGCCAAGGCCGGGCACGAGGTAACGGTTATCGACAGGCAGGCAGGCCCTGCACTCGAGACAAGCTTTGCCAATGCGGGCGAGGTATCGTTCGGCTACTGCTCGCCGTGGGCGGCACCGGGTATTCCGCAGAAGGCGCTGAAGTGGCTGTTCATGGAGCACGCGCCGCTGATCCTGCGACCGAAGGTCGACTACGCAATGCTGTCGTGGATGGCGCGAATGCTGTTGAACTGCACGGCAGAGCGCTACGCGGTCAACAAGTCACGCATGTTGCGGCTTGCCGATTATAGCCGGCTGTCGCTCGCCGAGCTGCGGGAAGAGACCGCAATCCCCTATGACGAGCGAATGCAGGGAACGCTCCAGCTCTTTCGCACGCAGGCGCAGCTCGACGCTTCGGCCAAGGATGTGAAGGCGCTCGCCGCTGATGGCATTCCCTATGAAGTCCTGGATCGTGAAGGCTGCATGCGCGCCGAGCCGGCGCTGCGCCATGTCGCCGACCGGATCGTCGGGGGGCTTCTGACCCCGAAGGACGAGACCGGCGATTGCTTCAAGTTCACCAACGCACTCGCGGCCCGAGCCGCCGAATTGGGCGTCGTGTTCGATTATGGCCGCACGATCAAGGGCATCGATGTCGAGGCCGGCAAGACCAAGGCTGTTCTCACGGATCGCGGTCCGGTGCAGGCAGATGCCGTCGTCGTCGCACTCGGCAGCTATTCGCCACTCCTGCTGAAACCGCTTGGCATCTCCCTGCCCGTCTACCCGGTCAAGGGCTACTCTCTCACCATCCCGATCGTCGATCCGGCGCGCTCCCCGGAATCGACAGTCATGGACGAGACTTACAAGATCGCGATCACACGCCTCGGCGATCGTATCCGCGTCGGCGGCATGGCGGAGATTTCCGGCTATACCAACGATCTTGGTCCGGCTCGCCGCCGTACGCTCGAACACTCCGTCATGGACCTCTTCCCGGGCGGCGACGTCAGCCGCGCCAACTACTGGTCCGGGCTGAGACCGATGACCCCAGACGGCACACCTGTGATCGGCGCGACGAAGATCCGCGGGCTCTTCCTGAATACCGGCCATGGCACGCTTGGCTGGACGATGAGCACCGGTTCCGCGCGCCTCCTCACGGATATCGTCAGCGGACGCAAGCCGCAGGTCGAGGCCGGAGACCTGGCTCTCGCCAGATATGCCGGCTAGGCGAAAGATCCGTCCGCCGTGGCCTCAGGCGATGCGCTTTTGGCTTTCGGGATCGAAGAAGACGGCCTTGTCGAGATTGAAGGCGAGGCGTGCGGTTTCGCCGGCGCGGATGCGGGCGTCGGCCCTGAGCCTTGCCACGACCTCC
>UBTY01000050.1 GCA_900468535.1 Hyphomicrobiales bacterium
TGCCAAGCCAGGCAACGCAAGGGTCACCCTTGTACTTGGCGGCAATCGAGGTCAGCACAGGCTCGACGCGCTTCCAGCTGTCTTCGGTGCCGCCGACCATGATCGACGGACCATGGCGCGCGCCTTCCTCGCCGCCGGACACGCCCATGCCGATGAAGGTCAGCTCGGTGTTCTTCAGCCGGTCGAAGCGGGCGATTGTGTCGCGGAAGTTGGCATTGCCGGCATCGATCATGATGTCGCCCTTCGACAGATAGGGGCGCAGCAGTTCCATCTGCTGATCGACCGGCTCGCCGGCCTTGATCATGATGATGATCGGGCGCGGCGGGCGGATCGCCTCGACGAACTCCTCGATCGTCTTACAGGGAATGATCTGCTTCTTCAGATCGCCTGCGCTCTCGTAGAACTCATCCGTCTTTTCGGGAGTACGGTTGAAGACCGCGATCTTGTTGCCTTTTTCCGCAATGTTGAGCGCCAGGTTGGAACCCATGACGGCAAGGCCGATAAGCCCGATTTCTGCCTTTTCCATAGTGCCTCTGCATTTAAAGGCGTTCGAATTTATCAGAACGCGAGTTGGACCTTCATCGATTTTGTGCGGTCGCCGGCGGCTTCGAACGCGCGGACGGCATCTTCGATCGGGTAGGTGCCGGTCAAAAGAGGCTTCAGATCGACCCGTCGCTGATTGATGAGATCGACGGCAAGGCCGAATTCCTCATGGAAGCGGAAAGTGCCCTTCATTTCGATTTCCTTGGCGACCACCATGTTTTGCGGGATCGACACGTCTCCGCCGAGCCCCAATTGGACAAGCGTGGAGCGCGGCCGTAGAACCTCGAGGCCCGAACGGACGGCGCGCTCGTTGCCGGACGCTTCGAACTGAACGTCGAAATATCCCTTGTTGGCGGAATAGGTCGAGAGTTCCTCCGGATTATTGGCAACGTTAATGACGCGATCGGCGCCGATCTCGAGGGCCTTGCCGAGCACCGTGTCCATCACATCGGTCGCGACAACTTCGCGCGCGCCATGCGCACGCGCGGCGATGATGGCAAGCGCCCCGATCGGGCCGCAGCCGGTCACGAGAACGCGCTTCCCGAGAAGCGGTCCGGCGCGGTTGACTGCATGCAATGTCACCGCGAACGGCTCGGCCATGGCTGCCTCGTTGATAGAGACGCCGTTAGCGACCTTGTGGCACTGCCAGGCTTCCGCCACCAGACGTTGGCGAAAGGCACCCTGGATGTGCGGCATCGGCATCGCCGAGCCGTAGAACCGCATGTTAAGGCAGTGGTTCTGCTCGCCGCGCAGGCAGTATTCGCAGGCATTGCAGGGCCGGCTTGGCGACACCGCAACCCGATCGCCGACAGCGAGGTGAGAAACCCCTGTTCCAAGCGCCTTGACCGTCCCGGCCACCTCGTGGCCGAGGATCATCGGCTCGCGAACGCGCACAGTGCCAAAGCCACCATGATTGTAGTAATGCAGGTCAGAGCCGCAAATGCCGCCCGCCTCTATGGCGATTTCCACCTGGCCGGCTGAAACCGTTTCGACTTCGCGTTCTTCGACCCGCAGATCCTTTGCCGCGTGAATGACGACTGCTTTCATGATGGTTTCCTCACACGACGGGGGTCGGCAGAGACTTGCCGGCGAAATGCGCGGCGAGATTGTCGCGCACGAGTTGGCCCATTGCCTTTCTGGTCTCGACCGTGCCCGACCCGTGATGCGGCTGCAGGACCGCATTGTCGAGTTCCAGAAACCGCGGATCGATGCCAGGCTCGTTGAGGAAAACATCGAGACCCGCGGCCTTGATAGCGCGGTTTTGGAGCGCGGCGATGAGCGCGTCTTCATCGACGGTCGAGCCGCGGGACACGTTGATGAGAATGCCTTCCGGACCCAGAGCCTCGAGTACCTTGCCATTGATGATGTTTTTCGTTGCATCACCGCCAGGAACGATGACGACGAGAAACTCCGACCATTTCGCCAGAGCAATCAGGTCAGGCTCGTGCGAGAAGGACACCTGCGACTGTGGGTTACGCGAGAAATAGCGGATATCGCAGCCGAATGCGGCGGCGCGCTGGGCGATTGCCTGGCCGATGCGGCCCATCCCGACGACACCGATCCGTTTTCCGCTGACGCGCGTCACGAGCGGCATCGCGGTCTTTCCCCACAGTCCGGAACGCACCATGGCATCGCCATGTGGTATCAGCCGCGCGGCGGACAGAAGAAGGCCGAGAGCCATGTCGGCAACATCTTCCGACAGGACATCGGGCGTATTGGTGACGCGAATGCCGTTCTCGCGAGCATACGGCAGGTTCACCGCATCGGTGCCAACACCATAAACGGAAACCACTTCGAGCTTCGGAAGGCTCTGCATCAGTTCGGCGGAGGCGCCGAGTTCCCCACGCGTGGCAATGGCGCGGATATTGGCGCCGACATCCTTGAGGAAGGCGTCCTGATCTGAAGCCTCGTAAAGCTTGTGAACGACGTACTTGTCGTCAAGGTCGACCATGTCCCATTCCGGATAGGGGCCGGCGAGTAGAATTTCGGGCTTGGACATGTTTCCTCCGTTATTTTCTTGATAGCTGGCTTTGCCGTTTGGACAGCGAGGTCAGGGATGCCATCGCGACCGAGACGATGCGTTCGACCGTCTGGTCGATTTCGATGGTGACGACATCCCGCTCTCCCCTTGGCAGTTCAAGGGTTGCGAACTGGCTGTCGAGCAGCGAAAGCGGCATATAGTGTGCCTTGCGGCCGCTCATCCGGGCCGCAAGCGTTGCCCGATCGCCCTGCAAGAATACGAACGTGATTGGTCGACCTGCCCGCAATCGCAACAGGTCGCGATAGGACTTCTTCAAGGCCGAGCAGGAGATCACCGTTCCCTCGATGGCCGCCAAGTCTTCGCCGAGTATCTCCAGCCAAGGCCACCGGTCATCATCGCTGAGCGCAATGCCCGAGCTCATCTTTTCGACATTGCTTTCGGGATGGCGGCTGTCACCTTCGACGAAGCGATAGCCAAGTTGCGAAGCCAGCATCTTTCCGACAGATGTCTTGCCACACCCGGAGACGCCCATAACAACGATGGGCCCGAGGCCCGCGTCCCCGTTAGAGGCAGGTTGTGATGCCGCCATCGACATAGAGAGTGTGTCCGTTCACAAATGAGGATGCCCTGCCGGAAAGGAAGACGGCAGCGCCAACGAGCTCGTCGACATTGCCCCAACGGGCGGCCGGCGTGCGCTTTTCAAGCCAGGCGGAGAACTCGGCATTGTCGACGAGCGCCTGATTGAGCGGTGTCTTGAAATATCCGGGCGCGATCGCGTTGATCTGAAGCCCGTACTTGGCCCAGTCGGCGCACATACCGCGAGTCAGGTTCTTCACCGCTCCCTTTGTCGCCGTGTAGGGGGCGATTCCCGGACGAGCAAGTTCGCTCTGCACCGAAGCGATGTTGATAATCTTGCCTTCACCGCGCTTGATCATGTGGCGGGCGACCGCCTGACCGACATAGAACACGCTCGACACATTGGTCTTCAGCAACTGCTCCCAACGATCCGCTGGAAAGTCCTCCAGCGGCGTCCGGAATTGCATGCCTGCATTGTTGACGAGAACGTCGACCGGTCCGATATCGCGCTCGATCTTTCCGACGCCGTCTTCGACGGCCTTGGCGTCGGTGACATCGAAATCGGCTGTGGCAACCAGATGGCCGGCATTGCCGAGATCCCTGGCCGCAGCAGACAGCTTCTCCGGATCCCGCCCGTTGAGCACAATGCTCGCGCCGTGCTCGGCAAGCCCTATGGCCAGCGCGAGCCCGATGCCCTGAGAGGATCCCGTTACAAGAACCCTCTTTCCTGAAAGATCAAAGAGCGGATAAGTCATCGTCTGTTCCTCAGTGCCACGTCGGCTCAGGCCTCGACTACCAGGCCCTTCGCTTTCAGCACAGCTTCGAGATTGGACACCTCTACGACCGATTTTCCGGCCTTGTAGGCGGCGATATAGCCTGCTTCGGCATCCTCGCGTGCCTGCGACAGCTTTGCAACGTCGCGGACCTCATTCTTCCTGACCACAACCAGACCATCCGCATCACCGACGATGATGTCACCCGGGTTGATGATCTCATCCCCGATCGTAATCGGCTCGTTGGTTGCGCCGAGCGTCTCCTTCACCGTGCCCTTGATGCAAACGCTCAAGGAGAAGACCGGGAAACCGAGTTCGCGAAGCTGAACCGTGTCGCGCACGCCGGTGTCAGTGACCAAGCCGCCGATTCCCTTTGCAAGGCAGGCGTTCGCCAGCACGTCACCGAAGGAACCTGCTTCTTCGTACTCGCCAGCCGACACCACGATGATGTCGCCAGGCTGAGCATAGTTGATCGCGACCTGAAGCATGATGTTGTCGCGCGGTGCACACTTCACTGTGAATGCCGGACCGCAGAGCTTCATGCCATGATCGACGGGCTTGATGCGTGACGAAAGCGCACCCTTGCGGCCCTGCGCCTCGTGGATCGTGGCAGGCGAAAACTTGGCGATTGCCGCAATCTCGTCCTTGGACGGACGCTCGATCTTCTGGTTCAGCTTGATCATTTTTTCCTCCTTGGCGGGGCAGACGACTTCGATCTGCTTGGTGCTGTCGAGCGTCTTATCAGTGGGGCAATCCATCGCACAAATATATGTTCTCGATGCCAGCTATAACTTACCTGTATACGAAACCGTGCGCGCTCCAGTTCGGATGTCCGGTGATACGTTCACCGAAACACAATGAGCCGAGATCGTGAAATCAAGGGCGAAAGGCGGCCAGACCCTAGTGCAGGATCTGGCTGAGGAAGAGCTTGGTGCGCTCGTGCTGCGGATTATCGAAGAACTCGGCTGGCGAGTTCTGCTCGACGATCTGCCCCTGGTCCATGAAGATGACGCGGTTGGCGACCTGACGCGCAAAGCCCATTTCGTGGGTGACGCACAGCATCGTCATGCCCTCTTCCGCAAGGCCGACCATCGTATCCAAGACTTCCTTGATCATCTCCGGATCGAGAGCAGACGTCGGCTCGTCGAACAGCATGATCTTCGGGTTCATGCAAAGCGAGCGGGCGATTGCGACGCGCTGCTGCTGGCCGCCTGAAAGCTGGCCCGGATATTTGTTGGCCTGCTCGGGGATCTTGACGCGCTTGAGGAAGTGCATGGCGACTTCCTCCGCCTGCTTCTTCGGCATCTTTCGCACCCAGATCGGCGCCAGCGTGCAGTTCTCCAGGATCGTCAGGTGCGGGAAGAGGTTGAAGTGCTGGAAGACCATCCCGACTTCGCGGCGGACTTCGTCGATCTTCTTGAGATCGTTGGTGAGTTCCACGCCGTCGACGATGATGCTGCCCTTCTGGTGTTCTTCCAGCCGGTTGATGCAGCGGATCATCGTCGACTTGCCGGAGCCCGATGGGCCGGCGATGACGATGCGCTCGCCGCGCATGACCTTGAGGTTGATGTCGCGCAGGACGTGAAAATCGCCGTACCACTTCTGAACATTGACGAGATCAACTGCGGGGAGCGTGTCTGACATAGGGGTATCCGATATGGCTGGCTTAGCGGGTGCGGTTGACGGCCGACAGGAACGAGCGCACTTCGGACGGCGCATCTTCGGAGAAGAAGGCAGCGGGCTCGCCGTTGAACTTGATCTCGCCCTTCTTCAGGAACCAGATCCGATCCGACACTTCGCGGGCAAAGCCCATCTCATGGGTGACGCACATCATCGTCATCCCCTCCTCCGACAGCTTCCGGAGCAGCTTGAGAACTTCGCCGACCATCTCCGGATCAAGCGCGCTCGTCGGCTCGTCGAGAATGAGGACACCGGGCGTTAGGACGAGCGAGCGCGCAATAGCCACACGCTGCGACTGACCGCCGGAAATATCGGCTGGAAGCGATTTGGCCCTGTCGGCAAGGCCGACACGCGTGAGCATGTCCATCGCAGCCGGTGCCGCTTCCTTTCGTGACTGCCCGCGAATTCGCTGCAGAGGCAGCATGACATTTTCGAGCACCGTCAGATGCGGGAAAAGGTTGAACTGCTGGAAGACAAAGCCGATACCTGTCCGCAATTTGTTGACGTCGACACCGGCCGCATTGATGTCGGCACCATCGATCGTGATCTTGCCTTCCTGGATCGGCTCCAGCCGGTTGACGGTGCGCGCAAGTGTCGACTTGCCCGACCCTGATGGACCGCACAGGACAACCGTGCTGCCCTTCGGCACGGTCGCCGAAATCGAGTTCAGGACCCGAACCGCGCCGAACCACTTCGAGACATTGCTGAACTCGATCATGCCAAGGCCTCCACGAGGACACGTCCCGTCCGTCTCTTGGCGATACGGCGTTCGAGCCAGTTCGTCGCCTGGGAGAGGCAGAAGCATAGAATGAAGTAGGTCGCAGCCAGAATGCCGAAGATCTGTAGCGGCTTGGTCACCTCGTTCGAGTTGACCTGCAACATCACGTAGGAGAGTTCCGATACCGCGATGATCGAGCCGAGCGAGCTTTCCTTGATGATCGTCGTCAGCTGATTGATGATGCCCGGGATCACGTTGAAGAGGGCCTGCGGCAGCACGACCCTGAAGGTCGTTGGGATGTAGCCCAGTCCCAAGGCCTTGGCGGCCTCCGCCTGCCCTTTCGGCAGGCCCTTGATGCCGGCCGCCACGATCTCACCGAGATAGGCGGTCTGATAGATCACGATGGCGACGACGAGCGTGACCGTCGCGTCAATGGGAAAGCCCGTCAGCATCGGCAGTGCGAAATAGGCCCAGAAGATCAGCATCAGCAGCGGTATCGCCCGCACCGAATGAACGAATCCGGCAGCCAGCTTCTGCAGCCAGACCACATTTCCTGTTCGCGCCAAGGCGACGAGAACGCTGCACGGAAATGTCGCAAAGAGGCTGACAAAAGAAATGATCAGGGTGAGCGCGAGGCCACCAAGCTTACCGTGCGGATATTCGCCGATAAGCAGCATCAATCCATATTCTCGGAGAATTTCCAACATTACTTGACCCGCAATTGGAAGCGCTTTTCGAGCAGGGAAGACGCCCACATGATTGCGAAGGAAATCAACATGTAGATGAGCGTGGTGATCCCGTAGGCTTCGAAGATCCGGAATGACTGTTCCTCGACATAACGCGCTTGATAGGAAAGCTCGGCGACGCCGATTGCAGCGCCAAGGCTCGTCGCCTTGAACAGGATCAGCGTCTGCCCAAGAAGAGCCGGCAAGGCGAGCCTCCAGGCCTGCGGCAGGATCACCCACCGCATTGCGCCGAGATAAGTCAGCCCGATCGACCTTGCGGCCTCCATCTGCGCCGGGTGTATCGAACGCAGCCCGCTGCGGAAGTCTTCCGACATATAGGCGGCCTTGTTAAGAGCAAGGGCGACGATCGCGTAGCCCATCTCCGCCCCGATGTCGTTCAGGAAATCGTTGATGGAGTCGGGCAGGATAACGGCGAAACCGAAGTACCAAACAAACAGCTGGATCAGGATCGGCACATTGCGATGGTACTCGACAAAGGCAGCGACCAGAAAGTTGGTTGGCTTGAATTCGGTCGCCCGGATGACGGTGACGATGATCGCCAGAACCAGTCCGAAGACCCAGGAGACAACGAAGAGTATCATCGTTGTCTCCAGGCCCTGCAGGATCATGTCTAGATATTGGCCCTGCAGGACCTTGCCGAAGTCGAGTTGGTAACCCATGCAATTAGGCCTTGGTCGATTAGTTCGTAAACCAGGTTTCCTGGGGCTTGCCGAATTGGAACTTGCGCGTCGACTTCAGGTCAGAATCCTTGCCAAGCCACTTGTCGTAGAGCTTCTGGCCCTCGCCGGATGTTTCCAGCTGAGCAAGAAAATCGTTGGCGGCCTTCACCAGTTCCGGCGACCCTTTGCGGAACGCAAAGCCTGACGGCATCGAGAGCAGCGGCTCATCGAGGAAACGGAGTGCCTTGATGCCATCGCCGGCATTTCGTTCCACCGCCTTGCCCTCGGAATAGCGGTAGACGGTCGCCTTCACTTTCCCCTGCTGAAGAGCCAGGAACGAGGCGGCACTCGTCTCGAATGACAACACGCGCGCATCCGGCAGGCGCTTTTCGGTGAGCGGGATCAGAACCGAGCCTTTCACCAGGCCAATACGCTGGCCCGACAGATCATCGACCTTCTTGATGTCGGACTGATCGAGAACGACGAAATTGAAATCCTCGGCAATATAGGCGCCGCTGAAATCGACCTGCTCGGCGCGTTCCTTGCTGTAGCTCAACAAGGAGGCAAGCACGTCGACACGGCCCTGCACCAGCTCAGCCATGCGGGTCTGCGGCGAGACAGGCACCAGTTCGGCGGTCACCCCGATCGACTGGGCAAACTGCCGGCAGATGTCGATCTCATAGCCTGCAGGCTCTCGCGTCTTGGGGTCCTGGAAGCCGAGCGGTGGCGAATTCGTCAGAACGCCGCAGGTGATCTTGCCGGCCTTCTTCACGTCGTCCAGTTGGCTTGCGGCAACGGAATGGGTCAAAGCCGCCAGTCCGATAACGGAAACGGTAAGCAGTTTCTTGAAGCTCATGTTGTCCTCCTACTGAGCGTCCTCTCGCTGACTATCCGTTTAAGTGGGTTGCGCTATTCTCACAAATATATATTGAAGATGGCTATTATAAAAATCCGTTATGGGGGCATCGCAGAGAGCGTGGCACTCGATCTCCTTAAACTGCGCTATTTCTCAAAGATCGCCGAGTTCGGCTCGTTCACGCGCGCCGCGCATGAGTTGGGCGTGGCCCAACCTGCGCTCAGCCTGCACATGCGCTCTCTTGAAGAGCAGCTTTCAGTTCAATTGCTGACCCGTACGCCCCGCGGGGTTGTCGTGACCGAAGCGGGCACGACATTGCTGGCGCATACCCAGGCCATCCTCAAGGCTCTCGATCAGGCCGAGGCAGCAACAAAGGAACAGGCGAAAAACCCTAGCGGTGACGTTTCCCTCGGCGTTCTCGCATCGATCGCGCCCCTGATCGCCCTGCCCGTTTTGAAGATCTGCGAGGAACGGTTTCCGAAAATCCGCCTGACGATAAGCGAGGGTGACAGCCAAACCCTGCGCGCTGCCATCGAAACCAAGGCGCACGATCTTGCAGTCAACCTTGGTGAGGTCGCACGCCCGACGGCATCTCCTCTCTTCGACGAGATGCTTTACGCCGTCGGCCCTGCCGGACATTTCGCCGAGGACGGTTCCTCCATTTCGATCAGCCAGGCGCTCGAACTTTCGCTCATTCTCCCGACGCGCCGGCACGGCATCCGCATTCTGCTTGAACGCGAGGCGCTCATTCTCGGAAAGACCATCAACATCGCGCGTGAGATCGAGGGGCTTGCAAGTACCAAGGCCGCAATCGGTGCCGGCTTCGGCTTTACCGTGCTTGGGCGCGGAGCGGTCTTCGAAGATGCCCGGAGGGGTGCCTTGTCGGTGCGTCCGCTCGCTGGCAAAGGGTTCACGCGACGTCTGGTTCTCGACAGTCCCGTCGATCACCCGCAAACCAAGGCCGTCCTCGAGGTCAGGAATATCCTGCTCGAAGTCGTGCTCAGACTCGGCGAGCAGGGAAACTGGTCGTGCGTTGCACCAACGCAGGCGTAAGAGCCGACAGACAGTCAAGGTCACAAAAGTGCATGAGGAGACGGCGGAACGATCCGCCGTCTCCTTTGTCTCGTGGGAGGATCAGGAAGGTTCTAGGCGATCAGCCGATCAGGGAATCGGATCGAACTTCAATTGCGAAAGCGGCACGACCTTGTCGGTGCGGGTCATCTTGTATTCGGTGTTCGGCCCAAGCCAGGTATCCCAGATCTTGTTGATCTCGCCTGCATCGTCGAGTTTGTGCAGGATCTCGTTGACCTTCGCGGTCAGTGCCGGTTGGTCCTTCTGCATGCCGATACCGATCGGCTGGTACAGCATCGGGTCTTCGATCATGCGCATCTTCTTCCCGCGCACCTGGGATTCGTTGACGAGCTTGGTGATGGTCATCGTATTGGCCACCATGCCGCGCGCCTTGCCCTGCTGTAGGGCGAGATAGGCAGAGCCGGTGTCCTGAAAGGTCAGCGGTTCGGACTTGTTGAGCTTGATCGACAGTTCTGACGTCGATCCCTTGCTGGAAGCCAGGCGCTGGCCCTGGTAATCCGCTTTCGTCTTGCCCTGGTCGTCGGCAGGAACCATCAGCATTTCCTTGGCGATATAATAGGGGTCGCTATATTGGATTTGCTCTGCGCGGCTCTGCGTATAGGCAAGATTGGCGACCGTGATGTCGACGCGGCCGAGCTTGACTTCCGATACGCGCGCCTCGACCGAGATCGGCTTGATCTCGGCGGTGACACCGAGTTCGCGCGCAACCGCCTTGCACAGATCGACGTCGAAGCCGACCATCTCACGCGTCTTCAGATCAGGAGAAGAAAAAGGAGGGACGTCGGCATAAGTCGCGCAACGCAGAGTCTTGCTGGACATGATAGTATTGAGCTGATCGGCCTTTGCCGGGAGCGATGCCGCTCCAGCGAGCGCTGCACTTACAATAAGGCATTTCCAGTTCATTGCTGTTCTCCTTGTTATGAAGTCTCTGCGATCAGTGCCTCAGGTCCGACAGGAACCGCTGCGCGCGTGGATGACGGGGGTTCTTGAAAAATTCGTCCGGCGTCCCGGTTTCCAGAATCTCGCCTGCATCGATGAACCAGATGCGGTCGGCTACATCGCGGGCGAAATTCATTTCGTGGGTCACGCACAGCATCGTCATGCCTTCCGATGCCAGGCCCTTCATGACGTTCAGCACTTCACCAACCATCTCGGGATCCAGCGCGCTCGTCGGCTCGTCGAAAAGCATCACCGGCGGCTCCATTGCCAGCGCGCGGGCAATCGCAACGCGCTGCTGCTGTCCGCCCGACAGCTGTGCGGGATAGGAGTTCGCCTTGTCCGCCAAACCGACGCGGTCGAGCAACGTCATCGCCTTTGTCCGCGCCACCTGCGCCGTCTCTCCCTTCACCTTGATGGGTGACATCGCAACGTTGTCGACGACGGAAAGATGCGGAAACAGGTTGAAGCTCTGGAAAACGAAGCCGATCCTGCTGCGCAACTTGTTCAGCTGGCTGGACGGCATTTTGGCGTGGATGTTCTGACCTTCGAATTCGATCGATCCACTGCTGATCTCCTCAAGTCGATTGACCGTTCGGATCAGCGTCGACTTTCCCGAGCCGGACGGTCCGCAGATGACCACGACCTCTCCGCGCCGGACCGACGCATCAATGCCCTTGAGCACCTGGTAGTCGCCATAGTTCTTGCAGACGCCAGAGAGACGGATCGCCTGCCCTTCCTGCGGTTTCAATTCAGGCGTGCTCATAGCTGCTCCGTAAGTGTTTTAAGGGGCATAGGTTCGGGTTGAAGGCGAGCATTGGAGGGACCGGACCGGCGCCGCGTGATGCCCCGCTCGACACTGTTCGCGATGAAGGTAAGCGTCCAGCAGAGCGCGTAGTAGACGAGGGCAAGCACCAAGAAGACCTGGAACGGTTGCGACAGCAGCTGGTTGTTGACCTGGCTCGCCGCGAAGGTCAGATCAGGAACATTGATGACATAGCCAAGCGTCGTGTCCTTGATCGTGGAGACGAAGGTCGAGATCATGCTGGGGATCATGTTGTAGAGAGCCTGCGGCAGGATCACGTAGAGCATCGCGCCCATGTAGCTGTGGCCCAGTGCTCTCGCGGCATCCATCTGCCCCTGTCCCAGCGACACGATGCCGGCGCGGACAACCTCGCTGAGGAAAGCGCCCTCGTAGATCACAAGCGTCACGAGCATGATCCAGAAGCTAGGTACGTCAGCACCCGTCCACAACGGCACGAGGAAATAGCACCAGAGGATAAGCATCAGGAGCGGTACGCCACGCGTGACGTAGACAAGACCAGTCACCGGCCACCTGAGCGCCGCCCATTTCGACAGTCTAGCGAGCGCCAGAAGAATGCTGACCGGAAACGCAAGTGCAATCGCGAGCACGGAAAGGATGAGAGTGCTTGCCAATCCACCGAGCGGGCCATTCGGATATTGGCCGATCAAGAGCAGGAGCCAGTAGTCCTTGATGATGTTGATGATGTCCTGGATCATCGACGCCCCCTTCCGGCGATATCCGTCCGCAGCGAGATGGAAGCGCCGATGCCCATGATGATCAGTGAGAAGAACAGGTAGATCACCGTGCCCACGAGATAGATTTCGAACGTACGGAAGCTCTGGTTATCGATCTCCTTGACCGCATGCGTCAGCTCGGATGCGCCGACGACGATCGCGAGACTGCTGTTCTTGAACAGCGAGACGCTGTGATTGATCAAAGGAGGAAGTGCGTTTCGAATGCCTTGCGGCATGATAACGAAACGCATGGCCGAAACGTATCCATGGCCGAGCGCCTTGGCGGCTTCCATCTGGCCTAACCCGACGGACCGCAGGCCGGATCGAAGGTCTTCGCTAAAGTAGGCAGCCTGGCAAAGGCCGAGCCCGATGATCGCGAAGATGGCTTCCGCGTTGTGGTTCGCGAGCCAGTCCGTCAGACCCTGTGGCATCAAGGTATAGATCCCGAAATACCAGAGCATCAGCTGCACAAGGGTCGGGACGTTGCGGTGATAGGAAACGTATCCCTTGACGACCGACTCCGCAAAGCGAAGCGGAGAAATCCGGATGGTCAGCAACAGGATCGCGAGCGTCATCGCAAGTATCCAGGAGCCGGCATAGATCACGAAGGTCATCTCGACGCCGTGCACGAGCATCGCTCGATATTCCGGATTGCCGAGGATCGCCGAGAGATCGAACCCGCTCACGGCTTAGCCCTCTCGGTGGAAGGCTTTGCCGTCTGCAGCCCGCCCATCACCTGGAGGGTCGGCGTGATTTCCATGTGCCCGATGTTGACCGCGACAGGAGCAGCAATTGCGAAAGCGATCGCATCCGCGATATCAGACGCCTGCGGCAACTCGAACCCATCGATGAAGCGCTCCCGGACGCTCGGATCGTTGCCGTGAACGTGATTGAAAATATCCGTCGCAACGCGACCGGGGCAGACTTCCGTCACTCGAACGCGCTTGCCAAATGCGTCGATGCGAAGCTGGTTGGAAAGCATCGCGACACCGGCCTTCACCGCGTGGTAGGTCGAGTTCCCGCCGAAATTATAATTGCCGGCGATCGAGGAAATATTGACCACATGCCCACGGTCGCGAGCGACCATTCCGGGAACCACCAGCCGGCAAATATGGAGAACTGCGCGCAGATTGACGTCAACGAGAAGATCGATATCGCTCTCGTCCGCCTCGAGGAACTTCTTTGGGCGGTCGACGCCGGCATTGTTGACCAGGATGTCGAAGTCGTGCTCTTGCGCGAGCTTGGCAATCGCATTTCGATCGGTAACGTCGATGGCATGAGGGATGCACCCCATGCGGGCGGCGAGCTCTTTCAGGGCGTCCTCGCTGCGAGCAACCGCGTGGACCTCGATGTTCTCGCGACGGAAGCGCTCAACGATAGCGGCGCCGATGCCCGACGATGCGCCAGTGACCAATGCTGTCTTGTAATCGGAGAATGGCATGTCAGTTCCCTTGTTGTTGCATGGACCTTAGCGAAGCTCGAGGTGCTTGCCTAAGACCGATTATTTCTGGAGTAATAAGCAAGTCTTATGGAGGTCCGAGCGGCATTCGACCTGCCGGCATGCGGACGTCCACGAGGGATGCCGCGCATTGCAAATGCCGATCAGTGCTGTAGACATACTGTCATCGAAGATCGTAACGGTCTGATCTGAAATGGATATCAAACGTCTCAAATCGTTCATCGTCATCGTTGACAGCGGCAGCATCACAAGAGCGGCCGATATACTGCATCTGGCTCAGCCGGCGCTGAGTCAGCAGTTGGCGGCCCTGGAAGACCACTTCGGCCAGAAGCTGCTGCTGCGAAGCCAGCAGGGCGTGACCATGACCGACGCCGGGCATGCGGTATACCGGCACGCGCAGATCATCTTGCGCCAGATGGAACAAGCCCAAGCTGATGCGGCTGCCGCTGGCAACTCGCTTGCAGGCCGCGTCTCCGTTGGCCTTGTCCCCTTCAGCAGTGCGGCCACACTCTCGGTCGACCTCCTTGCCGAGACCAGAAAGCGTCATCCCGGCATCTTGCTGCACCTGACGGAGAGTGTCGGGCAGACATACAGCCAGTTGATCATGAACGGGAAACTGGAAATGGCGCTGATCCACGGCGTCGGCCCGATCAAGGGCGTTCGTTTCGAGCCGATCTTGAGCGAGGAATTCTATCTCGTCGCCCCGAAGGGCTTTGCCATCGAGGACGACACCAAACCCGTCCCGATCGGCGCCCTCGACGGAATTCCGTTGCTGCTCCCGCCAGCCTACAACTTCGTCCGGCGTGCCGTGGACACGGCGTTCACGCGCAGCAGGATCAATCTGAAGATCGTTGCGGAAGTCGAGATCGTAAGGACTTTGGCGCGGTCGGTCGACAGTGGCCTTGGCGCCACCATCATGCCGAAAGCCATCGCCGAGCGGATCGTCAAGGAATCGAACGAGCCGCTCGTGTGTCGCCTCGTGTCGCCACGTATCGAGGAGACGCTGTCCCTCTGCACGTCCGATCAGAATTCGCTTTCGGAACCGGCGCTTGCCGTGAAGGATATCCTCATCGAGCTGACCGAGCGGCTCAAGCTTTGATGTCGTCTCAACGCATCGCGCTGCAAAATTCAGCGATACGGGCGCATCCTTCGCCCAGCATTTCCATGCTGGTCGCATAGGACACGCGGAAATAGGGGCTCATGCCATACGCCGCACCCTGCACCGTGGCGACATGATGTTCGTCGACCAGCGCCATGACAAAATCGACGTCGGTTTCGATCTTCCGTCCACCCCTCGTGGTCTTGCCGATCAGGGCCGACATGTTCGGATAAACGTAGAACGCACCCTCCGGCTTGTGGCAGCGCAATCCGTCGATCCCCGAAAGTGCGTCCACCACGAAGTCGCGTCTCTCACGATAGATAGCCGCGCGCTCCTTGAGCAGGTCCTGCGGTCCATTGAGCGCCGCGATCGCGGCCGCCTGCGCGACGGTCGAGATCCCGCCGCTGTTCTGGCCATTGACGTTGCTGATCGCTGAAATCAGCTGTTTCGATCCGCTGGCGCAGAAGCCGAGGCGCCAGCCTGTCATGGCGTAGGCCTTGGAAACGCCGTTCATCGTCAGGACCCGGTCATACAGGCGTGGCTCGACCTCGGCGATGGTGCAGAACTCGAACCCGTCATAAACAAGATGTTCGTAGATATCGTCCGTGAGGATCCAGATTTCCGGGTGGCGAAGCATCACCTCCGCGATCGCCGCCATCTCCGCTCGCGAGCATGCCGCGCCCGTCGGATTATTCGGGAAATTCAAAATGAGCCACTTTGTTCGCGGCGTGATCGCCGCTTCCAGATCCTCGGCCCGTAGCTTGAAGCCGGCCTCTTCCAAACAGGGCACAGCGACAGGCGTACCTCCGGCGAACTTTACGATATCGGCGTAGCTGACCCATGAGGGCGTCGGAATAACCACCTCGTCGCCGGGGTTGCAGGTCGCCAGCATGGCGTTGAAGATCACCTGCTTGCCGCCACCGGACACAACAATCTGGCTGGCTTCGTAGTCGAGATTGTTGTCTCGCTTGAACTTCTCGGCGATCGCAGCTTTGAGCGCGGACGTTCCGTCCATCGGGGGATATTTTGTATCGCCACCGAGAGCAGCGACATGAGCTGCCTCGATCGCATGCGCGGGCGTCGGAAAGTCGGGCTCTCCCGAAGACAGGCTGACAACCTTGATCCCTTTTGCGGAAAGTTCGCGGGCACGCTGGGTCATAGCTGCGGATGCGGACACGGAGACGTTTTTCAGACGGTCGGCTATGGAAGGCATGTGCTCAATCTTTCAATTGTGTGGATATCGAAGCCGAACGCTTCAGGAGGCGAGCTCGGCGGCTGGGGCAAGCGTTGCGCCCAATGAGATGATCTCGCTGCGGATAAGGCTGGCGAGCTCCAGGGAGCCCGGCGTATCGCTGTGAACGAGGATCGATCTCGCAGGCATCTGGATAATGCTTTTGTCGATTGCCTCGACGGTGCCCTCCAGAAGGAAGCGCCGGACACGCGCACGCACCGATGCTTCATCCTTGACCAAGGCGCCGGGAAGTCCACGGGCAACCAGCTTTCCGCTTGCATCGTAAGCGCGGTCGGCAAGAAACAGCGCCAGCGTTCTGAGCCCGGCGCGCTTGGCCGCCCTCTCGATCTCGCTTTCCGGCGTCACGAATATGACGAGGCCGGGGTCAACCAGCGCAATCGCATCCATCATCATGTCAGCAAGCGTGGGATCACGATTGACCATGTTTCCCATCGCGGCATGAAAACTCAAATGGCCGACGGTCATTCCCTCGGACTTCGCAATCGCGATCAGCGCACCGAGTTGGTAGAGCATCTGCTGGCGCAGCTCGTCGGCCTGAAAGGGGACTTCCCTGCGGCCGAAGCCTGCTCGATCCGGCAAGCCCGGGTGCGCTCCGATACCGACGCCGTTTGCTTTGGCGAGGCGCACCATCCGGGCCATGGTGTCCGGATCTCCGCCATGGAAACCACAAGCGATGTTGGCCGAGGAAACGACCTTCATCATGGCTTCGTCATCGCACAGGCGATAGGGTCCAAAGCCCTCGCCCATGTCGGAGTTAAGATCGATCTGCATCGTATTCTCCGTTCACTCCGCGGCGTCAACCGATGACGCCAAGTGCTCTCTTGACCATGTCGGACGTGCGTCTGACGTCCTCGACATACCGACGGATCGCCTTTTCGGTCTCTAGCGCTTCCGCATGGGTCGATCGGACGAACCGAACCCGACTGCCAATGCGCGCCTGACCAAGTCGCCACAGGTCACTTTCGATCACGCCGGCTATCTTCGGGTACCCGCCGGCCGTATTGGCGTCGCTCATCTGTATGATCGGTTCGCCGCCAGGGGGGACCTGCACCACACCTGGAACGACACCGTGAGATCGCATCTCGACCGGGACTGACGGCTTGATCGGGCTTCCCGACAAGCGATAACCGGTTCGATCACTCTGAGAGGATATCCGCCACTGCTGGCTCCAGAACCTGTCGGCATCTTCGCCGAACAGGTCATGTTCGCCCGCAACGATAGCTCTGATCAAAAGCTCGTCATCAGCCCCTTCAGGGAAAAGGCCGGCAAGTGCTACCTCCGGCTCGACAACGGCAATACCGCCAGGCGGCAGAGGCGCCGAGCCGACTGAGGGCGCAAGCGCCAACCGGTCGCCGTTTGCAAGCGGACGACCGCCGCTCCCACCGAAACCACCACGGAGCGTTGTACTGCGCGAGCCCATCAGGATTGGAACATCGACGCCGCCGCTTAATGTAATGTAGCCACGGGCGAACCTTGTAGGATGAGCGACTTCAAGCACCTGTCCCGCCGCGACGAGATGGGTGCACCAGGGAAGGATTTCGGCGCCATCGAGCGTTGCCTTGCAATCCGCCCCTGTCACGGAGAAGGCCGTGTCCACGGCGAAACGCAGTTTGAAGGGGAAGGTCTGCAACTCAATGGCTGCCGCCCCTTCATCGTTGCCGAGGAGAATATTCCCGATCCTGACGGCGAGTGGATCCATCGCCCCACTGGCCGAGACCCCTATGCTTCGATAGCCGGGCCGGCCGAGATCCTGAACCGTATTGAGTGGGCCGGTCTGAAGAACCTCGATCATAGTTCGATCCTCTCCGGCACGAACCGCACAGTATCGCCGGGTGCAAGCAGGGCTGGTTGCGCGGCGGCTGGGTCAAACATCTTCAAATCGGCGTAGCCGATCGAGTTCCAACCGTTCGGTCCGGTCAGCATCGCGACGCCGGTCTGCATGCCACCGATCGTGACGCACCCCTTCTCCATTCGAAGAGACGGCACCTTCTTCCGTGGCATGAATATGCGTGGATCGAGACCATGGAGGTACGCGAAGCCGGGTGCGCTGCCGAGCGCAAACACGCGGTAGCATCCCTCATGATGAATGCGCACGACCTCGCGGTCGCTCAGCCCCGAAATGTCGCACAGCGCGGGCAGATCGGCGGCAAAAACGCCACCATAGTGGACGGGGATTTCGATCGTTCGCCCGGCGATATCGATGCCGCTTGCTTCGTGCCACGCCGCTTTCAAGCGCTCGACGACAGACCAGGGATCCTCCGGCGTCTCCTTGAACAGCGCCAGCACGTTCGTCATGCCGGGAATGACCTCCGCGACATCGGGCCAGTCCTGCACCGTTCGCGAGATCGCCCAGATCAACCTCTGAGCCGCAAGATCGAAGTCCCCCGGTGCCTCGAGCAGGAACGCCTTGCCGCCGATGAACGAAATGCGCGCGCCATCTTTGCAGAGGCCTCGCATCTCGTATGGGTCGCCAAGGCCAGTTGCGTGCTTTGTCATGTCATGCACTCAATTCGAAAAGGGGTTCGCCATAGCCCACCAGCTGACGTTCGTCGGCGATCCAGCGAATGGAAGACGCCGAGCGGTCGGCGCGAAGCGGTAGAAGAACGGGGCCGATCTGCATGAACCCGAGAACGTCGCCTTTTTCAACGCCCAGTTCTTGCGTCGTGGCTCGCATGAGGAAGTGTCCAGCCATGGGTGCTTTCACCACGTGTGCCGTCCCGACCGCCGCCATGGAAGTGCCGGTTCGAGTGATGCTGACATGCCTACCCGTATCGACGACGATCCGGAGCTGACCGCCGCTATCGGTGATCTCGAGGCCATCCACGCCAGCCGCCTGGAGCGCATCGGCGAGGACTGAGATCGTATCCATGTCGGTGAGGTCGAACCTGCTCATTGGGACCTCCCCTGTCCTATCCATTTCTCGAGGTAGTGAATGTCCGTCTCGCCGCCCGCAAAGCCTTCGTCTTCGAGGAGCTTCCGCAGGAATGGCAAATTGGTCGCGATTCCTTCGACCTGCATCCCAGCCAACGCCGCGCGCATTTTCTCGATCGCCGCAGCCCTGGTCGGCGCATGAACGATCAACTTGGCGATAAGGGAGTCGTAGTAAGGTGAGACCCTGTAGCCACAGTGGATGTGGGTATCGACGCGGATGCCATCCCCATCCGGGATGACGACATCAGTGATCGTCCCCGCCGATGGCATGAACGTCGCCGGATCCTCGGCATTGATGCGGCACTCGATGGAATGGCCGGAGCACGCCACGCCACTTTGGTTCAGCTGGAGAGGAACACCCTGGGCTACCCGGATCTGCTCGCGGACGATATCAACGCCGCTGGTCATTTCCGTAACAGGATGCTCGACCTGCAGGCGGGTGTTCATTTCTATGAAATAGAAGGCGCCGTCTTCATACAGGAACTCGAAGGTCCCGACGCCGCGATAACCTATCTGGCGGCAGGCTTCGACGCAGGCCTGCCCGACCGGCCCGATGAGATCGGGGGCAATCCCCGGCGCCGGGGCCTCCTCGATGACCTTCTGGTGCCGGCGCTGCATGGAGCAGTCGCGATGGCCGAGCCAGATACCATTTCCGTGATTGTCGCAGACGACCTGTATCTCGATATGGCGAGGGTGCTCCAGGAACTTTTCCATATAGAGCTCCGCAGAGCCGAACGCCTGGCGGGCTTCCTCTCGCGTGAGCGCGATCGCCTCGTTGATGGAGGATGGCTCCAAGACGACACGCATGCCTCTTCCGCCACCACCTCCGGCTGCCTTGACGATCACAGGGTAACCGATCTCGAGCGCCGTTCGTTCGATGACTGAAGGATCGTCCGGCAAGGCGGTGTCGGGACCGGGCACACATGGCACACCTGCGGCTATCATCGCGCGCTTGGCCGATATCTTGTCTCCCATTGTCGCGATTGCCGAGGCTGGCGGGCCGATGAAAACCAGGCCGGCTCTGGCAACGGCATCGGCAAATGCCGCCTTCTCGGAAAGAAAGCCGTAGCCGGGGTGGACCGCGCCGGCGCCCGTCAGGCGTGCCGCCAGGAGAATGGCATCCTGATTCAGGTAACTCTTGCCGGCGTTTGCCGGCCCGATGCAGAGAAAATGGTCGCTCCTGCTGCCATAGTCCGAATGTCTGTCAGCATCCGAGCAGACCATAACGGTCTTCAAGCCGAGGTCGGAACACGCGCGCTGGATGCGAACCGCAATCTCGCCCCGATTGGCGATCAGCACCGTTTGAAATGGCCGGTCGGCAATCTGGGCCTCAGAGTTCCCCGTCATACCGCGATCTCCGCAAGAACGTCGCCAGCCTGCACTTCCTGTCCATCGAGATCGGCAACGTACGAAACGCGTCCCGCACGTGGCGCGGAAATGGTGTTGAAGACCTTCATTGCCTCGATGATGAAGAGCGTCTGACCCTCGACGATCTCGTCGCCGAGGCTGACGAACGGGAGCTCCCCGGGAGCCGGAGCGCGGTGAAGGATGCCGAATATGGGCGTCGCCACTGGAATGGATCCCGCGCCCGCCGCCCTCTGAACAAGAGGCTCAACCGGCTCTTCGACGGCGGCCAGCCCGTGTTCTCCATCGCGCCGGTCGCGGTCGCGAAAAATTCGAACTGTCGTGCCTTTTTCCGTAACGGAGAGTTCGGTGACGTTGGACTGGCCAACGAAGGCTATCAGGGTCTTTATCTTGTCCAAATCCATCGACGGTCTCGGAAGCTTCGAATTATCAGTCGACAGCAGCCACACGCCTGCAATCGCTTCGATCTTCCGTAGCATGATCGTTCGGATGATGGGGTCAGACGAACTTTTGATGACCCCGCGTTTTGGACCGGCAAACTATTGTCGATGCAGAGGATTGCCCGTTGAAAGCCTTCAAGCCCAACCCTCAAGCGATGGCTGGCAGAGGCGGCGGTCCACCCGGCTACGTGATCGGAAAAGAATTGCTGAAAAGCGGAGGACCGACGGCCATCCTGACGGGCTAGGACATACTGGCGGCCGGCGTACTGCAAGCCATTTATGAGCGCGGTTTGCGGGTGCCCGACGATATCTCGGTTATCGGTTACGACGACAGCATAGCTCGACTTCTGGCACCGCCATTGACCTCCATCGCCCAGCCTTACCACGCCATTGGCGAGGAGGTGATGAGGTTGATCGAGAAGTCGACGTCCGACGATGAGGTTTCCGCCTCGGTCGCGACAACCCTGATCGAACGGTCATCAGTTGGGCGTGTCAAGCTCGTGTGATTTACATGCTTCAAAGCGGGTTTTACCTGTCCTGACGTCCCATCAACTGGCCCTGCAATGAGATCGAGAGGATCACTGCCGCCTTCAACAGGCTGCACTCCTAGCCTTTAGCACCGCCACCATCGAAGGCTACAGAATAGAATAACAGACTGGATAATCTCCCCTAACGCGTGATCCGATAGACATCCTGCAACAAGAGGGCAGCGGCAGCCCCCATATCCCGAAACAAGGTCGCTGACCCTTGGTCGAAATCGTCTGCCGGAACGTGAGGATAGGCGTCATCTTCGCTTGAACAGTTCACGAGAACAACGGGTGCCCCCGCATCTCCGATATCCTCAGGGAGAACGACCACGGCGGGCTCGGAACGGACGACCATAAGACCATCCGCACCTGCAGCCGACAGAGCATCGATCGCGACGCGCAAGCGAGCGGGCTCATTCATCGTCTGGACAACAAGAACGACAGTCTCAGTCTCCCAATAAGCGGCGCCTACCGCTTCGGCGAGAGCGCTCATCTCGCTTGTCAGGCGATCGACGATAAAACCAATTCGCTGAGGGCCTGCTTTGGCTATCTTCTCGCGCACGCGAGACGTCTTTCCGTATTTCAGCTTTCGAGCCAAGCGTATGACCCGCAGCCTAGTTTCGTTTGAAATCTTGCTGTGGGGAACGTCATTCAGAACGAGCGATACCGTCGCCTGCGAGCAACCTGCGGCCCGGGCAATATCCGTCATCGTGACCTTTCCATGTGCCATTCGGGCGTTCCTGGCAATCAACTGAAGAGGGCAGCGATTTCAAGCAGGTCTGGCCGCTTCAGGGTATCGGCAGGGAACCGGTCAGTGACACCCGGGCCGACGATCGCCAGAAATGGTATCTTCAGTTCCACTGCCGCCCTGTACTCGGCAAGCGAATCGCCGATTGCGAGAACGCGCGAGGCATCGAATCTTCCGGCTTCGAGGATACGCTGGAACTCGGCCAGCTTTGCTTTTGGAGCGCCGGCCACCGACTGGAAATGGTGAAGGATGTCGCGTTCTCTAAGGGCGGTCAGTACGTCGTTCTCCGGGGCGGCGGAGACGATGTGCTGTTCGGCAAGACTTCCCACGGCGGCAAAGCATTCCGGCGCGCCGTTGATATAGGTAGCCTTGCGGACACCTTCGTCCACGAACCGGCCATAAGAAGCGCAAAGTGCATCAATAGCGGCGGGATCGTCCTTGCGGCCAAACACTGCGACTTCGAAATGGCGAAATTTTTCGTATCTCGACATCCCGCCATTGTTGTCGGCGAACGTCCTCACCACCTCGACCAGATCAGGATCCTCGTGCTGGTAGACCCGGCAGAAGGCGTCCACCTTCAGCTGCACGGTATCGAGGACAACGCCGTCGAAGTCGTAGATGACGCAATCGAACCTACTCAAGATCAGCTCCATGTCTCGCCGGCCGAATCGACAGCAATGGCATATTGTCGGCCGGCACAATCGCGCCTCGATGCATGATGACTTCGGATGCCAGCCGATGGCCGGCGCGCATGCAGGATTCGATACCATCGCCGCCGATGTAGGCGGCGATGAAGCCGGCATTGAAGCTGTCCCCAGCGGCGGTCGTATCCACCACATCCTTCACAGGAGAGGCGAATGAAACCTCGGGGTGATGTAGTGAAGTCGGACCGAGCTCACCGCGCTTCAGGCATCCGGACCTTGCACCTGCGCTTTTGATCCGTTCGATAACCGACCTGTCAGACCGATCGCCGAAAAGTTCTTTCTCGTCGGATGCGGATGGAAGGGCAACGTCGCACAGGCTCCACATTCTAGCCGTTACATTGCGGGCCAGATCAGGACTTTCCCAGAGTGTAGGCCTGTAATTGGAATCGAACACGATCAGGCCGCCGGCCGCTCGGTAGGCAACTGCCCACTCAAAGAACTCGTTGCGCACGGTGTCTGTAAGGATCGCCAGCGTGATACCGGAAAGGTAGACCAGATCGAACGACGACAGCCGATCAAGTGAGATCTGGCTGCCCCCGCCAAACAAGCCCCTCGCCGCCGATTGCGATCGCCAGTATGTGAACGAACGCTCGCCGCGCCCGTCCACGGTCACCGCGTAGAGCCCGACTGTCTTGTCGCTGCTGCGTCCGACAGTTTCCGTGTTGAGCCTCTCGGCTTCGAGCCTCCGGAATACGACGTCCGAAAGGGCGTCGCTTCCGACAAGAGTGACATATGCAACGTCCGCGTCCGGCAACAGTCGCTTCAGATATGTCGCAGTGTTGAACGTGTCGCCGGCAACGCTCAGTTGGACGCTGCCGCCGACCAATGTCAGCTCGAGCATGACTTCGCCGACACATGCCACCCGGTACAACGACCGGCTCTCCGCTGTCGATGCCAACTGTCAAATCCAGCCGGCGTCGACGATGAACGACTGCTTCGAGATCATTCGGCTGTCATCCGACGCGAGGAAAAGAGCCATGCGTGCGATCTCTGGCGGATAGATCCGGCCCGGAAGCGTCTGCCGGGTGTCGATCTGGTTCTCACCTTCTGGGGTGAGCCACATGTTCACCTGCTTCTCGGTCATGATCCATCCCGGAGCGATGGAGTTGACGCGAATGTTGCTCGGCCCGAGTTCTCTCGCGAGTGCCCGGCTCATCCCATGGACGGCGGCCTTGGAGGTGACATAGACGACGCAGTCACCATCCGCTTCCATCCATGTGATCGAGGACATGTTGATGATCGATCCGCCGCCGAGTTGCTTCATCTGCGGGGCAACGGCCTTGGCCGCGAAAACCTGATGCTTCAGGTTCACCGAAACACAATTGTCGAAAAGTTCGGGAGTAACATCCGGCAAAAGGTGCCGATCGTCATTGCCCGCATTGTTGACAAGCACGCTGATCGGCCCGCGCTCTGCGCCGCTGGAGGCGATAAAGCGCTCAAGTTCGTCGACGTTGCGAAGATCGAGATTTCGATAGACCGGCTTTGAACTGCCCCGCTCAACGCATCCCTCGATGACCGCTTGCGCCGCATCGTCGTTGATGTCGACGAATGTCACGTTCGCCTGTTGGTCGGCGAAGTGTTCCACGAGCGAACGTCCGATGCCGGCCGCGCCCCCGGTGATGAAGACATGCTTGCCCTTGAGGCTCGGATACTGTGCGCGTCCTTCCAAGAGGTCGTACTTCATATGAGTTCTCCTAATCGGCACAACGGCCGGTATCGTTCAACGTGTTTTCGAAAAGATGCGCGTGACGCCACGCAGAAGCTTGTTCTGAGCGACCTGATAGCCAAGGTTCTTGCCGATTCCGGTGTCCATCATCACATCGACAAGGCTCTTGCTGAGCTCGGTGTGACGCCGCACCGGAGCGAGGTCGCCACTGAGATCGGCCAGTACGCGCTTGGCTGCATTGTGCCCCGGCGCTCCGGTAACGCCACCGCCCGGATGGGCACCGGCACCGCAGAGATAAAGGCCTTCGACCGCCGTGCGGTAACCGTCACCGCCCGGCGCCTTGCGCTCGGAAAACAGGTTCTCCAAACCAACCATCGAACGCTGGAAGATATTGCCGCCCGGCAGGCCGTAGGTGCGTTCGAGGTCGAGCGGGGTGACCGTATTTCGGCCAAGCACGTGACCACGAAGATTGGGCGCAAACCGGTAAAGCGTCTCCATCACACGATCGGTCCAGGCCTCCTTGTGGCCATCCCAGGTTCCCTGCCTCAGGTTGAATGGCAATTGCTGCACACCGAGCAGCAGCGTATGCTGGCCGGGCTTGCAGACGCTGGGATCAGTGACCGAGTGGATCAGGCCCTCGATGACGAAATCATCGGGAAACTCGCCGCGCTTCTGCGCATCCGCCGCAGCCTCGTAGTTGTCCTGCGTAGCGTTGAGGATGGTATGGGCGCAATGCTGCGGGCCGAGGCCCGGACCGAAGCCGTTGTATTGCGGAAGCTCGTCGACGAGAACGTGGATCCTGGCCATCGATCCACGAACGTCGATCGACTGGGCGGCCTGACGCAGGTCGTCGTTGACGGCTCCCTTGGGTAGCAGCTTTCCGAGCGCCACGGACGGCGCGGCATTGCTGAGAACGACATCCGCCTCGATGATCTCGCCGCCCTTCAGCCGCACGCCGGCCGCGCGACCGCTTCTGACGACAATCTCGTCGACAGCGGCGTTGGTACGAACAGCGGCTCCGAACTCCTCCGCACCGCGTCGCAAGGCCTTGGTGATCGAACCCATACCGCCAACCGGAATGCCCCAGCGCCCGAACACATTCTCGAACTGTCCGTAAGCATGGTAGCCGTAGACATGAGCTGTCGTCGGCGTCTGCGGACCTCCCCAGGTCGAGACCATTCCGAGGAACGTCATATAGGCCTTCAGCCGGGGCGAGACGAAGTAGCGGTCAAGTAGGTCGCCGGCCGCTATGACCGTGAACTCGTTGAGCAGGTCGGTTTCGCCAAGATGCTCAAAGCGAGCAAACACCTCCGACCGGCTCGGGGGGTCGGAGAGCAGCCAATCCCGCGTAATATCAGCGAACCGCTTCAGGCGGGCCCCGAACTCGAAGAACCGTCTTCCGTCCTCTGGTGAATGCGCCTGGATGGAGCGGAGCGTCTCGTCGACGTCCTGATGCAGCATAAAATGATCGCCGTCTTCCCAAAGCGCGAAGCCTTGAAGTTTCGGCGACAGCGACTGTAATCCGAACCTTTTCAGTTCGAGATCGTCGATGATTTCTTGGCGCAACATGCCCTGGATGAACGAGCAGGAAGACCACAAGGCGCCCGACACCAACTCCTCGGACACGCAGGCGCCGCCGACAACCTCGCGCGCTTCGAGAACGCAGACCGATTTGCCGGCACGGGCGAGATAGTTCGCGGCAACGAGGCCATTGTGGCCTCCGCCGATGATGGCAACATCGTACTTCTTCATCGCGCATCCTCCGTACCGAAGCGGAACACCATCTCCTGGCGGTATTGCTCTCCCGGCCGAAGTTCACAGCCCGGGAAATGGCCGAAATTCGGGGTATCCGGGAACTTCTGCGTCTCGAGTGTGAAGCCGCCATACTTGCAAAGACGCCTGCCCTTCTTGCCCATGACGGCATCGCTGAGATAGCCAGCCGTATAAAACTGAACGCCCGGCTCGGTGGTCAGCATCGTCATCGTCCGGCCGGACTTCGGCTCGAGCACGTCGATGCATTTGCGCAGAGCGGGTCCCGCATCGAGGCACCAATTGTGGTCGTAGCCGCCGCCCGATTCAAAGATTTCCCCGCCGACGCCGGCGAGTTCCTCAATGTCCTTGCCGATCGCCTTGAAATCCGAGAAGTCGTACGGGGTCCCGGCTACGGACCTGACTTCGCCCGTGGCCAGAAGGTGCTCATCGACCGGCGTATAGAAGCGGCTTGCGAGCTTCACGCGATGGTCGAGCACATTTGCCAATCCCTGTCCGGCGAGGTTGAAATAGGAGTGATGGACCATATTCATCAGCGTCGGCTTGGTGGTGTCGGCCTCCATGATGATCGTCAGTTCGTTGTCGTCGGTTATGGTGTAGGTCGAACGCAGGTTGCTTCTGCCCGGGAAACCCATTTCGCCGTCTTCCGATACAGAAGTGAACACGACCGAATTTGCAGTGAGGCCTTCGATCTTCCAGACCTTGCGGTCAAAACCCTGCTGACCGCCGTGCAGGTGGTTTCGACCCTCGTTGACGTTGAGCTGATACTCGTTGCCGTCGATCGAGAAACGCCCGTCGCGGATGCGATTCCCATAGCGACCGCAGGTGGCGCCAAAGTAGGTATCGGTCGCGGCATATTCCTCGATGCTGTCGAAGCCGAGCACGATGTCTTCAAACTTGCCGTGCCGGTCAGGCGTGTGAAGTTCGCAAAGTCGCGCACCGAAGGTGATCAGTTTCGCCTTCAATCCGGCCCTGTTTGAAATGCTTACAGCATCGATCTGCTGGCCTTCATAGAAGCCGAAAACTTCGGTGCTCGTCATGATGTCTGTCCTTGTATCGTGTTTATGCAGCATTGGATTGAGCCTGCGCGCGATCGATGATCCAAACACCCGCCAGGACGAGGAGGATCGAGATCGAGCCGATGAGAGTGAACACAGCGTTGATCGAAGGCGTGAAACCAAACCGCATCTGGTTCCAGACATAGACAGGGAGCGTCGGCTCCGTGCCGGTCAGGAAAAGGGTTACGATCACTTCGTCAACGGACAGGGTGAAGCCGAGAAGCGCACCGCCAATTATGGCCGACCGGATCATCGGCAGAAGTACGTTTCTGAACGTTTGCAAACGTGTTGCCCCAAGATCGAGTGACGCTTCCACGAAGCTTGGATCGAGACGACGAAGCCGGCTCAGCACGATCAGCATGATGACGGGCATGACGAAGCTGAGGTGCCCGAGGATAACCCGGCTGATGCCTTGAGGCAGGCCGACGAACTGCGCGACAAGCGCCATGGAAATGCCGAGCACGATACCTGGAATGGCGACAGGAACGGCCAGCGCCAACTCCAGAACGGCGGCACGTCTTCTGATGCGGTAGGCGATGACCATCGCAAACAGCACGCCGAAGACGATACCGAGACCAACACATGTGCCGGCTACCACCAGCGTCCTCTTCAGCGCCGTGATAAGCGCGGTGTTGGACAGAAGCTCCTCATACCATCTGAAGGTGAAGCCGGTCAGCGGGAAGGTCTGCACCCGGTTATCGTTGAAAGAGAAGACCAGCGTGATCAGCAATGGCGCATAGAGAAACAGATAAGGCAGAGCGACTGTGACATGGAGGAACCCGCGCTTCAGTTTCTGCCAGGGCGTGACGGCTTTCGACAGCCGCGCGCCAGCGCCCGCGTCTACGGCCTGTATCACGCCTCTTGTCCGCCCGATCCCGCCGACGACGGCAAGCACGACCGCGACGGCCAGCATGAGAACGATCGCTTGTGCAGCACCGAGTGGCCAGTTGCCCGCCATGCCGAACTGAGACGCGATGACCATGCCCATCATGGTGCCGTTCAGACCGCCGACCATCGAGGGGCTGACATAGTCACCGACGGCAAGCAGGAAGGCCAGCGAGAAACCGATTGCAAGGCCCTGCTTGGAGAGCGGCCAGACAACGTTGAGGAACGTCCTGAACGCACTGGCGCCGGCGTCCTGGCTCGCCTCGATCAGGCTCTGCGGCACGCGTTCCAGCGCCGTATAGGACGAGACGAAGACATAAGGGATCGCCACATAGGAGAGCGTCAGAACAACCGCGAACCGCGTATAAAGGAACGCGTCGGACGGATGCGATAGAATGCCGGCGTTGACCAGGAGCGAGTTGATCGCACCGTTTTCACCCAGGATCACGCGCCAGGCGAAGACGCGCATAAGCAACGAGATCCAGAGTGGGATAACGATCAGCATGACGGCCGCCTGCTTGCCCCGGCGCATGTAGCGGCTGACGTAGAAGGCCAGGGGATAGGCGACGAGCGAGGCAAAAACGGCGGCGACTGCTGCCGTGAACAGGGTTCGTGCCACGAGGGTAATTACTGTCTTGGAGCTGAGAACCGCGAGATAGTTCTTGAACGTAAACTCCGTCACCACAAGTCCGGAGGACGACTTGAAGAAGCTGGTGACCAGCAGCACGAGGTTCGGCGCGATGACGAGCGCCAAGAGCCAGCCGTAGACCAGAACCGGTGAGGCCTGCGAAATCCGATGGAAGAGTGAGGGCGAGCGCTTAGTCATCGAAGTACACCACATCTTCGAGCATCACACCAACAGGCACCGTTTCGCCGGTCCGCAGGGCGGAAGCCTTGCGTGACGGGACATGGCTTGTGAGCGTCTGCCCGCTCACCTCGACGATCACTTCGACGACGCTGCCGAGAAACATCTTCCGAACCACAGTGCCCTGAAAGGTGACGTCGTAGTTCCTGTCAGGCGACACGTGCAGTGCCTCGTAACGGATCGCGACCGCATTCGTGCCCCTCGCCTTCCGGCGAGGAATCCGGACGTCCGCAAAGCTGAGCGTGTGATCGTCGCTTGCCTTGACCGGTATTCGGTTCGATTTGCCGATGAAGTCCGCAACGAAAGCGTTGCGCGGCTGATAGTAGATTTCTTCCGGCGAGCCGATCTGCTGGATCAGGCCGCCATTCATGACCGCAATACGGTCGGACATCGACAGCGCCTCGCCCTGATCGTGGGTAACGTAAATGAAGGTGATCCCGAGCGATTTCTGCAGATCGACGAGCACATGCTGCATCTGTTCCCGTAGCTTGAGGTCGAGTGCGCCGAGCGGTTCGTCGAGAAGCAGGATTTTAGGCCGACCGACAATGGCTCGCGCAAGGGCTGCGCGCTGGCGCTGACCGCCCGACATCTGATGCGGAAGCCGGTCCGCAAACTTGCCGAGATTGACCTTTTCGATCGCATCAGCAACACGGCTGGCAATATCGGCCTTCGGCGTTCCACGCATGCGCAGCGGATAGGCGATATTCTCCGCCACGGTCATGTGCGGAAACAGCGCGTAGGACTGAAATACGGTGTTCGTGTCACGCAGATTGGGCGGCAGCGTCGTAATATCCTCGCCGCCGAGCGTGATCTCGCCTCGATCCGGCGTCTCGAAGCCGGCAATCAATCTCAGTGTTGTGGTCTTTCCGCACCCCGAAGGACCGAGGAGGGAGAAGAACTCTCCCTCCCTGATATCCAGCGAGAGCTTGTCCAACGCGGTGTAGGCGCCGAACGAGAGCGAAAGTTCGGTGAGCCGCAGAAACGGCTGTGGGGCTGTAGAGCGGCTCATCGTCCCACTCCTCACAAGGTACCGGCTTTGAAGTCGTTCCACATGGCGACGCGTCGGTCGATGTCCTCGGGAAGCTTAGATACGACCATGCGCTGCCAGAACCCATCCTTCGTCTGGTCAAGGATGATGGTCTTGGCGAGAACGTCGTTGGAGAGCCCGGCCTTCGTGGCCGCTTCGGGGCTCAGCACGCCATTGTTGCCGCTGGTTTCAATGAAGCGGGCTTGCCACGCAGGTGTCATCGTCTCGTTGATGAACTCATACACCTCCTTGCGCTGCCCTTTTTCGGTCAGGACCGCACAATCGATCCAGGCCGGCGTGCCTTCCTTCGGGAAGGAATAGGCAAAGTTCTTGCCCATCGTTTTAAGCTTATTCACGATCGAAACATTTTGGCAGTACCCGATGACCGCATCCCCGGACGCGTAGAGCGTCAGAGCGTCGTCGAAACCGCGCGCAATCGTATTTACCTGTGGCCTCAGAGTGCGCAGTGCCTCGGCGCAGGCATCGAACTCCGCGTCGGTCATGTTGAAAGGATCTGCGGCCTTCACCTTCAGAGCAATCATCTGCATGACCACATAGGCGTCGTCGAACAGACTGACCTTGCCGGCATACTTTGGGTCCCACAGAGCGTCCCATGTCATCGGATCGCCGCCGGTGACGTCGGCATTGTACATCAGCGGCTGGTTGCTCCAGTTATATGGCAGCGCGTAAAGCACACCGTCGATCGTCGCCTGAGACTTCCAGTCCATCGTGGGGTCGATGTTCACCATGTTCGGCACCTGGGCAGCGTCGAAGGGCGTAATCAGTCCGGCATTCTTGAACCGATGTGCCGTGCCCGTATCGAAATAAATGACGTCGGGTGAAATCGAACCGGACTGCACCGTCGCAAACATCTCGTCGATCGAGCCGGAGCGCACCGCATTGACGGCCACGCCTGTCTTTTTGGTGTATTCCTGAATCCATGGGTCGTCCTGGTAGGTTTCCCAGGTCAGTAGGGTGATATCCTTCTCACCCGCAAACGCATCCCGCGGCTTGATCTGCAGGAGCGTTGCAGCGCCGAGCCCCGCCGCCGCCGTCAGGAAGGTTCTCCGGTTCACATTGAATGTCGTCGACATGTTCATTCCTCTCTGGTTTGGGGGGTGGAGCATTATGCGCTTGCGCTTTGCTCTTGCTGGCTGCTCCGCGATGTTCGAGTTTTAGAGAACGCCGTATTTTTCGTAGACCTGACGAAGCAGCTTGCCTTCCAGCAGCTCGTTGCGAGAATTGTGTTCGCTGGTGGCCTTTTGGACCGCCAGTTCAAGCACCTTGGCTTCGAGTTGCTGCGGGATGACGACGACGCCATCGATGTCGGCAAACACGATGTCGCCGGAGCGAACCGTCACACCGGCACAGACGACCTCGGTGTCGTGCTCGATCATCTTGCCGCGTCCCTTGCTGTCGAGCGGACCGATGCCGCCATGGAAAACAGGGAAGCCGAGCGACTTGATGTGCTTGAGGTCCCGAACCAGGCCATCGGTGACGCAGCCGTTTGCGCCACGCATCTTGGCTGCGGTCGAAAGCAGTTCGCCCCAAGGCGCGACCCGCTCGGTCGGACCGTTACAGGCGAGAACCGCGATATCGCCTGTACCTAGGCTGTCGACCAGTTCCATCTCGAGCTCATAGGGATTCTCATCGCCGCGGTCGCCGTATATCGGCGCATAGAGGCCAGTGCGGGCGCGCCCCATCATGACGGAGCCCGTATCCACGGGACGGATGAAGGGCCGCATCGCCTGCTGGGATCTACCGAGGCTGTCGAGAACATCGGAAAGAACCCCGGTGTAGAGAAGGCTGGTGTAATGTTGGAAGTCCATGATAGCTCCTTTATCGTTAAACCTAGGCGACCCGAAAAGCCGCGCAAATCGATGTCAATGCGACTCGCGAACAACTTCCGAGCCGCTCGCCCCGACCAGAAAGTCGAAGTCGGCGCCGGTGTCGGCCTGCATCACATGATCCTTGAAGAGTTTCGCGTAGCCGCGAGGCGTCAGGTCCTGCGGTGGGATCCATTCGGACCGGCGTCGCATCATTTCCTCCTCGGAAATGAGAACGGCGAGTTCACCACGGTCGACGTCGAGGCGGATCCTGTCACCGGTCTTCACGAGCGCGAGCGGTCCGCCGATGCTGGATTCGGGCGCGACGTGGAGGACGACGGCGCCGAAGGCTGTCCCTGACATGCGCGCGTCCGAGATGCGAACCATGTCTCTCACACCTTCCTTCACCAGACGTGACGGTATCGGCATATTGCCGACCTCTGCCATTCCGGGATAGCCTTTCGGCCCACAGCCCTGGAGAACGAGAACCGTGTCCTTGGTCACCGGCAGGTCAGGGTCGTTGATCTTTCGCTTCATGTCTTCGACCGAACTAAACACGTAGGCCTCGCCTTCATGAACGAGAAGGGACTGCGTCGCTGCAGAAGGCTTTATGATCGCACCACGCGGCGCGATGTTGCCGCGCAAGACGCGGATCCCTGCCTTTGCGCGAACCGGATTCTCGAGCGGGCGAATGACATCGTCATTATAGCACTGCGATGAGCTCGCGATCTCCCGCAGCGTGCGCCCTTCGACCGTCGCCGCCTCACGAAGAAGCGGAAGAATGCGATTCAGGACTGCAGGCACACCGCCGGCATTGCAAAACTCCTCCATCAGATACTCGCCAGACGGAAGGCAGTTGACGAGAAGGGGCACATCCGATCCCAGGTCGAAGTCATCAAGTGACAACGGAACCCCTGCCCGGCCGGCAATCGCAAGAAGATGCACGATCGCGTTGGTCGAACCGCCGAGCGCTGCGTTGGCTATGATTGCGTTCTCGAAACTCGCGCGCCTGAGGATTTTCGATAGCCTGAGATCATCCCGAACCATCTGGACGATCCGGTTGCCGGTCAGGTGCGCCAGCCGGCCCCGTCGGGCATCGACTGCCGGATAGGCAGAGTTCATTGGCAGCGCGACGCCGAGCACTTCCATCAGGGACGCCATCGTCGAAGCTGTTCCCATCGTATTGCAGACGCCAACGGACCGGCTCATCGCGCTCTCGGCCTCGACGAAATCTTTCGTCGACATCGTGCCGGCACGGACCTCTTCGGAGAATTTCCAGGTATCGGTTCCAGACGCGATCGTCTTTCCGCGGAAGTTACCACTCAGGGCCGGACCGGCAGAGATCAGAATGGTCGGAAGATCGACGCTGGCCGCGCCCATCAACTGCCCAGGCGTCGTCTTGTCACAGCCGGCGAGCAGCACGACGCCATCGATGCCATGCGAGCGGATCGCTTCTTCTACGTCCATGGCAAGCAGGTTGCGGAACATCATCGCCGTCGGGCGCATCTGGTCCTCGCCAAGGGATGAGACGGGAAATTCGAGAGGCAGACCGCCGGCCTCCCAGATCCCCCTCTTGACGAATTCCGCCAGCGATCTCAGGCCGGCATTGCAAGGATTGAGTTCCGACCAGGTGTTGCAGATGCCGATAACCGGACGCCCATCGAAGACGTGATCGGGAAGGCCCTGCATCTTCATCGAACTGCGATGGATGAAGCCGTCCTTACCGCTGGCACCAAACCAGTCCTGACTCCTCAAGCGACGTTTCACGATCAATCCTCCATCAATCTTGAACAGAGGTTTAGCGTTACATCTATATTGCGTCAATAGGTTTTACGTTAAATCTCCCCATGGGATTGGCGGCGCTGTGTTCCTCGGGTAGAAATCGTCTGCCAGTTGTGGCGTGTTTAGGTAGGAATCAGAGGCAGATGGCGGCCAAGGGGCAAGCGAAACGCGCAACGCTGAAAGATGTGGCAAACGCGGCCGGTGTTTCGCCAATGACGGTTTCGAACGTCGTCAATGGCAAGACAGCCCGTGTCGGCGACGACATTCGAAAGCTCGTCCTGGAGAAGATCGAAGATCTTCGCTATGTCCCACATCTAAAGGGACGCGGATTGCGACTGGCGAGAGATTTCTCGATCGGCCTGGTGATGCTGCATCCCGAACGCAGATTCTTGAACGACCCGTTCAATACCGAAGTTGCCGCCGGCATGAGCAACAAGCTTGCACAGGACGGTTACGGCCTTCTCGTGTTCGGAGCGCAGAATCTCAAGGACCTCGCCGACAAGATACCGCGCATATCGCAGCTTGATGCATTGGCGGTCTATATTTTCGGCGACACTGCCCAGCGCCAGGCCGTCTACGCCAAACTCGCGACCCTCGGACTACCAATGATCTTGATTGGCGACGTGGTACCCGACAACATCGAGGATGCGAGCTTCGTCCGGCAGGAAAACGAGGAAGGCGCCTATGAACTGGCATCCCTTGGCATCAAGCGAGGTGCAAAGAAGATCCTGTTCATGCGGCCTGACCATTTCTGGCCGGCCATGGCCCAGCGAGAAGCCGGCGTTCGACGCGCAGCTTTGGGCAAGGCGGACGTGGAGACCGTGATCTGCACGGAGATCAATTTTCCAGCGGTCGTGCAGCAGGTAAAGCAACGCATCGAGAAGGATCTACCCGACCTCATCATGGGAGGAAACGATCTCTTTGGGATCGCCGCGACCCAGGCAGCCGCTCAACTGGGATTGAAGGTCGGATCCTCACCGATGATCACCGGATTCAACGGCTTCACCTTTCGCGAGTATTCGGTACCGTTGCTAACGTCGATGCGTTCGCCCGCCTATGAAATCGGCCAGGAGGCAGCCGTTCAGCTTATCTCGAGGATCACCGAAGGCACGTTTCCTGAGGGCAAGGTATTTGACGTTACATTTCTGCCCGGCATGACCTGCTAGGTCGTTGCCTGCAAGACCAACAAAAGCTCATCCGAAGCGTCGTCGGCTTGCCGTGTCCAAAGAATTTCCACCACGGTTTGACACGCCAGCCAATCCGCCCAACTAATGGACTGGATGGCACGGCCAGACATATCAGGGATGGAAATCATGCATCTAAAAGACTCAAGCCTTTTTCGGGAAGCCGCTCTTGTCGGCGGCGAATGGATCGAGGCCGATCCGAAGAACGCCATCGAGGTGAACAATCCGGCCACCGGCGAAATCATCGGTCGGGTGCCGAAGCTCGGCGTCTCCGAGACAAGGGCGGCTATCGATGCCGCGAGTGTCGCACAAAAGGCCTGGGCGGCCCGAACTGCCAAGGAGCGCTCGGGCATTCTGCGCAAATGGTTCGAGTTGATGGTCGAGAACAAGGATGATCTCGGCCGTATCCTGACACTCGAGCAAGGCAAGCCACTCGCAGAGGCGACCGGCGAAATCGTCTACGGCGCAAGCTTCATCGAATGGTTCGCCGAAGAGGGACGACGCGTCTATGGCGACCTGATCCCCGGGCATCAACCCGATAAGCGCATCATGGTGATGAAGCAGCCAATCGGCGTTGTGGCTGCGATTACGCCCTGGAATTTCCCAAACGCGATGATCACCCGAAAGGCCGGACCCGCGTTCGCGGCCGGGTGCGCGATGGTCCTGAAGCCGGCCAGCCAGACTCCATTCTCGGCACTCGGAATTGCCGTGCTGGCCGAGCGCGCCGGACTGCCGAAAGGGCTGTTCTCGGTCGTGACCGGCTCTGCGCGCGAAATCGGTTCGGAGATGACGGCTAACCCGACCGTTCGCAAACTGACGTTTACCGGGTCGACGGAAGTCGGCGCCGAGCTCTACAAGCAGAGCGCACCGACCATCAAGAAGCTCGGCCTCGAGCTCGGCGGCAACGCCCCCTTCATCGTCTTTGACGATGCAGACCTCGATGCCGCTGTCGAAGGCGCCCTCATCGCCAAATACCGCAACAACGGCCAGACCTGCGTTTGCGCCAATCGCCTCTATGTCCAGGACGGCGTCTACGAGGTATTTGCCGAGAAGCTTGCGGCGGCCGTCGGGAAACTGAAGACGGGCAACGGCTTCGACGAAGGTGTCGTGCTCGGGCCGCTGATCGACAAGCCGGCACTCGAAAAGGTCGAAGAACATGTCTCCGACGCCGTGGCAAAGGGTGCCAGGGTCGTTGTCGGCGGCAAGCGTCATTCGCTTGGCGGCACCTTCTATGAGGCGACCGTGCTTGCGGGTGTTACAAAGGATATGGCGGTCGCCCGCGAAGAGACGTTTGGTCCGGTGGCACCGCTCTTCCGGTTCAGGGACGAGGCCGATGTCATCGCGCAGGCCAACGACACCGAGTTCGGGCTGGCATCCTATTTCTATGCGAAGGATCTCGCCCGCGTCTTCCGCGTCGCCGAGGCGCTTGAATATGGGATGGTCGGTGTCAATACGGGGCTTATCTCGACCGCCGAAGCGCCGTTCGGTGGCGTCAAGCTCTCCGGCCTCGGACGCGAAGGCTCCAGGTACGGCATCGAGGAGTTCACCGAGATCAAGTACGTCTGCCTAGGCGGGATCGCCTAACCGAACAAATGGAAACGCCCGCCGCGAGACCAGCGGCGGGCATCGGCTCCTAGGCTCGGGAGAGAGTTGAGCCTCAGATGTTGGCGAGCAGGTCGTTGATGCGCTGCTCCATATCGGCCAGCGCGGCGTCGACCTCTTTCTGGCCGGTGATCGCGGCACTCATTTCCTGGCCGATGATGTCCTGAATTGCGAACTGGCGCTGGACGGTAGACGGCAGCGGCGTTCCGAGCGTTGCGATCGCTGAGATCGTGTCACGATGCGGCAGAGCCTTGAATTTTTCGGAATCCAGCACCGCCTTGACAGCCGGCAGGTGGCCGGTGCGCGACCAGTCGAAGTCGTTGTCATGGAAGAACTTCAGGAACTTGCCGATCGCGGCTGTTTCCTCTTCGCTCCGGTCCTTCTGCGACACTGCCCAGCTATGACCGTCGGCATACTGCGACTTCTTGCCCGGGAAGAGCTGCGGATAGGGATAGACGGCATAACCGCCGGCGTTGAGGGCAGTACCTGCCTTTTCGGAGGAAGCAGTGTAGTCACCGATGACCCATGTACCGTTGAGGTGAACGCCGCCTTCGCCGGCGAGGAAGGCGTTGATGCCGGCCGCGTAGTCAAGATCCTTGGTCGTGTAGCCGTTGTCGTAGATCGCCTTGTACATCTCGACGACCTTCTTGGCCTCGGGCGTGTTGATCTTGACCTGCTTCGGATCCGCGAAGAAGTTCGAATCCTGCTGGAAGAGATAGGTGTAAAGGTTCCGGGTGTAGAGAGCGACTTCGTTGGCGAGGTTCTGAACGAAGTAGGGCTTGCCGGTCTTCTCCTTGAACTGCTTGGCCTGCGCCAGGAGCTCATCGACGCTGGTCGGGAGCTTCGGCGTGCCATCGGCATTGAGCAGATCGGCCTTTTTGAAGAGGTCCAGGTTGATGTGATACAGCATGGTCCAGTTGTCGATCGGCAGACCGTAGACCTTGCCGTCCTTGGTTACGCCGTTCAGGCTGGCATCCGTGAAGTCGGAAGACGCAACGCCAACGGACTTCAGCACGTCGTCCAATGGCATGATCAGGCCCTTGGACTGGTAGTCGGCAAGGACGGACTGGTGGATGGTGACGATATCTGGCGGGTCGCCGGCGGCAAACTGCGCGGTCAGCTGATCGTATCCCGGCCATTCGACGGTGGTCACGGTGACATGAACATCCGGATTGTCGGCGTTGAACTTGTTGATCAGCGACGTGATGATGCCGCACTCGCCGACAGCCTTGCTGACATCGGTGTTGGTGCCCCAGTCCGCATCGCAGGCGCCGAAGAAGCGCTGCACGGTCAACTCGGTGGCGGCAAAGGCCGGGCTTGCACCGGCAAGCGCGATGACCGAAGCCGCCGCCAGCATGTATTTTCTAAGGGTAAGCGTCATTTCCATCTCCTCCTCAATGGGTCTTCGACCCTTGCTTCAAGCCCCCTCCCCGGGAGCAGGTTGAACGCATCGCGGGACAGGCGTCAGCGCACGGCGGCGCCCGACACTGCCGTCACGATGTATTTCTGGAAAAACAGGTAGAGAACGAGGATCGGCGCACCGGCGAAGACTGCTTGCGACATTAGGAAGCCGAGGCCTTCCGACTGCGCAAAGTTTGTCTGCGTCGAGGCAATGCCGATCGTCAGTGTATACATTTCCTTCTTGGTGCCTGAGATCAGCGGCCAGAAGTAATCGTTCCACGCACCAAGGAAGGTGAAGATTCCGAGTGTCGCCTGCGCGGGAACCGTCAGCGGCAGCAAGACCTTCCAGAAGATCTTGAAGCGACTGGCATTGTCCAAGAGGGCCGCCTCATCGAGTTCCTTCGGGATAGCGCGGAAGTATTGCGTCATCAGGAACACACCGAACGGTGCCGACAATCCAGGCAGGATCAGACCGTGATAGGTGTTGTGAAACTTCAGCCAGCTGAAGATTTGATGACGGGCGATAAGCACCGCCTGCTCCGGAATGGCCAGCCCGAGCAGCACGATAATGAAGAGCGTGTTGCGGAACGGAAAGTTCAGGCGAGCAAAACCGTAGCCTGCGAGCGATGAGAGGACCAACGTGAAGAGCGTCAATCCGCCGGCGACGACGATGCTGTTCAATATCCAGCGAAACACCGAGGATGTGGCCAGGATGTTGACGTAGTTGGTGATCGTATAGGGAGCGTGGAAGACGGAGTTCATATCCGCCATCAGCTCCTTGTTGTCCTTCAGCGACAGCCCGATCACCCAGAGCACCGGCGCCATCATGATCACTGCGCAGACGACGGCAAGGATCAGGATCACGCGATCGCCGGTCGAACGACCGACCATATTTCCACCGGATACTGCGCTCATCCTTCTTCTCCTTTGCGGCGCGAGATGAAGTACTGCGCCATCGCAGCAATCAGGATCAGTATGAAGAGGACTTCGGAGGCAGCAGCACCGAGACCGAGGTCCCATTTGGTGAAGGCGGCTTCGTAGATGTAAAGCACGATCGGCTTCGAGACGTTGTTCGGTCCGCCGAGCGTCATCAGTTTCGCCTGCCCGAAGAGCTGGAACTGAAGGACCACCTGAATGATCAGGACCAGAACAAAGGTGCGTCTGATGGAAGGCAGAGTGATGTACCAGAGGGTTCGCCAGCGGCTCGCGTTATCGAGCGCAGCGGCCTCATAGATCTCTGCCGGCACCTGCTGGAGCGCTGATAGAAACAGCATCATCGGCAGACCGATGCACCACCAGACAGTCGCAATCGCGATGCCGATCATGGCGAGGTTCGGATCGGAGAGAAAGGCCGGGGCCGGAACGCCAAACCACCCGTAAATCGTCGCCAGCAGGCCGAAATTGCCGATGAAAACGATGCGCCAGATCAGCGTTACGATAGTCACCGATAGCACTGACGACGAGAAATAGACTGCGCGCAGCGCAGCGGCCATTTTGGTCTTGCGGTTGAGTGCAAGAGCCAGCAACAGGCCGATTATGGCAAGCGTCGGGACCGTCAGCAGCACGAAATAGAACGTGTTACCGACCGCCTGGATGAAGATCTTATCCTTGAAGAGCCTGACATAGTTGTCGAGGCCGACGAACCGTCCGGCGCCGAAAGCATCGGCCTTATGGAGGCTGAGCCAGATGCCCCAGAACAGGGGCACGATCAGAAGCGTCACGAAAAAGAAGAGATAGGGAGCAACAAAAAGGGCGTTGCGCCAGAGCGGTGCATTAATGTCCTGAACCTTCTGCCGGGCCGCCACCTTGGCCGTAGAAGGAGCCGACGAGAGAGTGGCCTCAGCCATGACCGCCCTCCTCGTTGTGCCAGGCGTTGCCAGCCGTATCGAAGAGATGCGTACGCGAACCATCGAGCGTCAATGCGACCTCGTCCCCGATTGCAACCCGGCTATTGCCGATGTCCTCGGCGACCACAACGGTTCCATCCCTGAGGCGGGTATAAAGAAGCGTGCGGTCTCCAAGCCGTTCGAGCACGTCAACCTTGCCTGTCGTCGTGGCCGGTGCGCCATTGGCGAGCTTGACAGCCTCGGCGCGGATGCCGAGCGCGAATTCGCCTGACTTTGGACCACTCGACCGGATTGCCGTCTGCAATTCGGTTCCATCCGGCAGCTTGGCGCGCAGGAAGCCGTTCTCCTCGGTGAGCCCGACATTCAGGAAGTTCATGGTCGGAGAGCCGACGAAGGTTGCGACAAAACGGCTTGCCGGCCGCGAGTAGATCTCCATCGGCGTACCGATCTGCTCGATCTTTCGATTGTTCATGACGACAATGCGATCGGCCAGCGTCATGGCTTCGATCTGATCATGGGTGACGAAGATCATCGTCGATCGCACCCGGTTGCGCAGTTGCGCAAGTTCGACGCGGGTGCGGACACGCAGCGCCGCATCCAGGTTCGAGAGCGGCTCGTCGAACAGGAAGGCCTTCGGCTCCTTGACGATCGCCCGACCGATGGCAACGCGCTGGCGCTGCCCACCGGAAAGCTGGCCGGGCTTGCGTTCGAGCAAATGCCCGATCTCGAGCATACGGGCGGCCTCGGCGACGCGTGAGGAAATGACGTCTGCGGAAACGCTGATGTTGCGCAGTCCGAAGGCCATGTTGTCGGCCACCGTCATGTGCGGATAGAGCGCATAGGACTGGAAGACCATTGCGATATCGCGCTGACCGGGAGGCAGCGTGTCGATCCGCTCCCCGTTGATCGAAATCGTGCCTTCGTCGACACTTTCCAATCCGGCGATCATGCGCAGAAGCGTGGACTTGCCGCAGCCCGAGGGCCCGAGGAAGACCATGAATTCGTTCGCCTTGATCGACAGCGACAGTCCGTCAAGGACGGTCATCGAGCCGTAACGCTTAGTAACATTCTGGATTTCGATATTCGCGGTCATTCGACTGCTCCTCGATTGCAGTCAGAACCCGAAATACCGATACAGACTAGCAGCTGGCATGCTTCCGCCGAGGGAGCGTTCGCCTTCACAAGCGAACCTCCCGCGAGCGGTGATAGTGCCAAAACAGAAGCTATTGCTTCCATCCGTTCCTCCCAGTGGCACGTCAAAACCTGTGCGCTGACGTTAAATCATACAATTAACTTGTCAACATATCTTTTGATATGTATCAAAATTTCTGATTTACTTAAGCCTGCAGTCGGATCATCCGATAGGACAACGGAGCGATCTTGGCATTGAGCTTGCCGTCGACGAAGCTGGTTCCGAGAACGGCCTTCGGCACAACGCTGTCAGGCTTCTCAGCCGTGTTGGTGATGTTGAGATCGCTGTGAGCGACGACCTGGTCGTCGATGACGCGCAGGGCACCAAACTCAAGGAGGCTTGCATCGAGATCGAGCGTCTCGGTACCGTGGCGGTTGACGATGAAGAACGTCACCGTCTTCTTTTCGGCATCATGCACAGCAGAAACGTCGAGGTACGGAACCTCGCCCAGTTCATCCACCTTGTAGGTCGGGCTATCGACCATCAGCTTCAGCGCGGTGCCTCGGCCGTAAACCGATGCGAAGTAGTAGGGATAAAAGATCGTCTGGCGCCATGCGGGGCCGCCAGGAACCGTCATGATCGGCGCGATCACGTTGACGAGCTGCGCCAGACAAGCGATCTTCACGACATCGGCGCGGTTGATGAAGGTGTTGAGAATGCAGCCGACCTGCAGCACATCCTCGAAATTGTAGTCGTCTTCCAGCAGAGCCGGGGCATGCGGCCAGCCGTTGGCACCGGCAAGCGTTGCCTTGTCGCGCTCCTTGGAGTGATACCAGACATTCCACTCGTCAAAGGAGATGTACACGTCCTTCGAGGACCGCTTCTTCGCCTTGACGTAGTCGATCACGCCAGCAACCGTTCCGATGTAGTTATCGAGTTCGACGCTTCGTGCGAGATAGTTGGCCGTATCCTTGGCGCGGTTCTCGAAATACATATGCAGCGAGATGTAGTCGACCTCATTGTAGGTGTGGTCAAGAACGGTCGCCTCCCACTCCGGATAGGTCGGCATATGCGCGTTCGACGAACCGCAGACCACGAGTTCGAGCGAGCTGTCAAACGCGCGCATCGCTTTTGCCGTCTCGTGCGCAAGACGTCCATACTCGTCCGCAGTCTTGTGGCCGATCTGCCAGGGGCCGTCCATTTCGTTGCCGAGGCACCAGAGCTTGACGTCCCAGGGCTCCTTACGGCCATTGGCGATGCGCTTATCGCTCCATTCGCTGCCGCCGGAATGATTGACGTATTCGAGGAAGTTGCGTGCCTCGTCGAGGCCGCGCGAGCCGAGGTTGACGGCCAGCATCATTTCGGTGTTGGCCGAGACGCACCAATCGGCGAATTCATGGATGCCGACCTGGTTGCTCTCGGACGTGTGCCAGGCGAGATCAAGGCGCGTCGGACGGCTCTCCTTTGGGCCGATCCCGTCTTCCCAGTTGTAGGCTGACACAAAGTTGCCGCCCGGATAGCGTACGATCGGAACATTCAGTTCCTTGACCAATTCGATGACATCCTTGCGCATGCCATTTTCATCTGCGGTCGCGTGGTCGGGTTCGTAGATGCCGGTGTAAACAGCACGGCCGAGATGCTCGATGAACGAGCCATAGAGGCGCGGATCGATGTCCGAGATGGTGTATTTGCTGTGCGCTGTGACCGCAGCCTTCATGGTATCCTCCCACTGTATCGTATTTTGTGATCTATATCACAAATTAAGATGAATAAAGCGGAAGCGTGTCACCCGGTCAAGCATAAAATTCGGAAAACTGGATAGACTCACCGAGTCTTCAGACGCAGTAGGATGTCCTGATCGTAGTTGCCAAATCCGCGGCCGAAAATGTTGATGCCGCCCGGATGTTTTGCGTCATCGCGCACGCCGATACGAAGCCGAATCGAGTGATGTTCATCGAGCTTCAGGTCGGCAAGCGAGACGTCGGAGATGCGCAAGCCATCGACAAAGGCACCATCGTCATTGATCCGGAAATTCTTCAACTTCCCATACTGTGAGCCCTTCAACTTCCACCAATCAGGGGTAAAAACCCCGCGTTTGTCGCCAAAATCGCCCGGCGACGTCCATGTGCCGATGTCAGCGCCATTGACCGTGAGCGTGATGTCGGAGGGCCAGTCCGCGCTGGTACCAGGCACCTCCGAGCTCAATTCCATCACGAATTCGATCTCGCGGATGCTGGTGTTCGTCAGTCGCGCATTGTTCGGGAACTGGTATTCCACATAGCCCCTGGTAAACCAGATAAGCCCGGCCTTCATACGGTCGGGATCGAGGAATGTATTCGGAACGTCGAGCAGCCCGATAATACCATCGGCAGAACAGAGGCCGCACGGAGCCGTGACTTCAAAGCCGGTGTAGAGTCCGAGAGGCATGGAAACCTCAATCGCGTCCGGTTCCGTTTCTTTGATTTCATTCTTGAAGACGACGAGGATCTCGTCATAGACGCTATGGCAGACTTTCTGGTTGCCCTTGCGCGCCTTTTGCGTCTCGGTGCGGATCAGCCCCGCCTCCTCCAGCATCTGCACGTTGGTCGAGACACTCGACTGCGGCAACTCAAGGATTTCAGCGATTTCGTTGACGTTGAGCGCCCCCTTCTCATGCAGCAGCTTCAAGACAGCGACACGCGCCGGGGACGCAAGTCCCTTCAGAATGGGCATGCCTTCTTCGGGATCAACGACGAGAAAATTACGGCTCATGGGGCTCCGGCGGGCAAGATAGAAATGCGTATATCTGTTCTATATCAGATATATTGATCTAATCAATTGCGTCACGCGCGCTTCTGGTGATGAATGGACGTCAGCGTATCGCTCAGAATGTCGAAGATGCGCGGCTCGATCGTCTGGGAGACGTTGAACCGCATGTAGTCAGTGGCTGTCTGTGACAGGCTGAAGGCGTTGCCCGGCGCCAGCACGAGCCCCTTCTTCAAGGCGAGCCTAGCAACCTCGGCGGCATCGATGCCATCGGGCAGCCTGCACCACAAGAACAGCCCCGCCTGAGGCTCCAGCCAGGGATTGATCCCGATCGCCTTTAGGCGTGAGGATACGTCGAGAATGGCGTGTGCAAGCTTTGAGCGCAGCGTCTCTACATGCTTGCGATAGCTGCCGTCGCTGAGAACATTGAACACGAATTCCGCCGAGAGGCGGCCGCCGCCGAACGAGGTCGCGATCTTCAGATCCGTCAGCCCTTCGATCCATTCCGGTTTCGCGGCGATGAAGCCGCAGCGCGCCGCGGCCGACAGGGTCTTCGAGAAGCTTCCGATATGAATAACGCGATCCAGCCCATCGAATGCTGCCAGGCGCGGCGCCGACGTGAACTCGAAATCCGCGAAAATATCATCCTCGATGATCGTCACACCGAACTGCTCGGCAATCTTCAACACCCGATGCGCCGTGACCGGCGACAGTGTTGCGCCTGTCGGATTGTGGATCGCCGAATTGGTGATGTAGAGCCGCGGTCGCTCCGTCGCGACGATCTGCGCGAAGATCTCCAGGTCCGGGCCGATCGGTGTATAGGGCACGCTGACGATCTTGGCGCGATGAGCACGCAACAAGGCGTGAAAATTGAAGTAGCAGGGATCATCGACCAGCACCGTGTCGCCGGGTTCAAGCAGGAACCGGCACAGCAGATCGATTGCCTGAGTTCCTGACTCCGTCAGCATGATCTGATCCGGTGACGCCTCCAATGCTCGGTCGGCCAGACGCCTGGCGATCAGTTGTCGAAGCGATGCCAATCCAAGCGGCGAGCCGTAATCGGCCAGCGACGTGGACCTTGCCCGCGACAGCGCCCTGAGCGCGCGACGCATACCCTCCTCCGGGAGCCAGCTGGCAGGAAGCCATCCGCAGCCCGGCTTCAATCCATCACTCGCTGTTTCCAGCGACTGCCGGGAAACCCAGAACGGATCGACGTCACGGTCAAGCTTCGGCCCACTCTCGGCAACGGAGAACGGCGCCACCTGATTGGCGACATAGAACCCCGATCCGGGGCGGGCGTGGATGACACCTTCGGCTACCAGGCGCTGGTAGGCATCGACGACCGTGGATGTGGATACCTTCAGACCGACAGCCAGCCCTCTGACTGACGGTAGCTTGGCGCCCACGGCCAGGCTGCGGCTCGCGATCCGCTGGCGAATTGTCGCCATGACCATTTCCACGCGTGTCATCTTTGCAGATGCTTCATCAGTAGCCATCTGTATTGCTTTCCAGACCATAACAGTTTGACAAAACTGTATCAGTTCGTTTCTGGCGAGACCACCGGCTTTGTTCGATAACAACGCTGCAATAATGGAGCGAAAGATGGACCGGACACTGTCGGGATGGCTCAACGGATTTGTGGGCGTGGTAATTTTCAGCGGATCGCTGCCGGCGACGCGGGTGGCGGTGATGCAGTTCGATCCCGTGTTTCTCACGGCGGCGCGTGCCGCCATCGCGGGCATGCTTGGCCTTGCGCTGCTTGCCCTGTTTCGCGAAACCCGCCCGAGCCGACGTGACATTGTTCCACTGATTGTGGTTTCACTCGGCGTCGTTGTCGGCTTCCCACTGCTGACGGCACTTGCCCTGCAGCATGTCACCTCCGCACATTCGATTGTCTTCATCGGCTTGCTGCCGCTTGCAACGGCAATATTTGGCGTTATCCGTGGCGGAGAGCGCCCGAAACCGCTGTTTTGGCTGTTTTCCGGCGTTGGCAGCGCACTGGTTGTTGGCTTTGCGCTATGGCAAGGCATTGCCGCGTCCTTCGTCGGCGATGCCTTGATGTTGGCCGCCATCATTGTGTGCGGGCTCGGCTACGCGGAAGGGGCGCGCCTGTCGCGTGTGCTCGGAGGCTGGCAGGTCATTTGCTGGGCGCTTGTTCTGGCGCTGCCATTGATGCTTGTGATCGCGGCCGGGACGATGCCGGCAAGCTTCTCCGACATTGGTCCCTCCGCCTTTGCCGGCCTCGCCTATGTCTCTCTCTTCAGCATGCTGATAGGCTTCGTCTTCTGGTATCGTGGGCTTGCGCAGGGGGGGATTGCGGCTGTCGGGCAATTGCAGCTCCTGCAGCCGTTTCTCGGTCTGGCGCTCGCCGCCACACTGCTGCACGAAAAAGTAAGCGTTTCGATGTTCGCCGTAACGGTCGCTGTTATCCTCTGCGTTGCAGGCGCCCGAAAGTTTGCCCGCTAGCCTATTAGTTCTCTTACGAAAAAGTCCCGCGGCAATGCCGCGGGACTTCTATTGGGCCGTGACCGGGAGAGAGTTTGGTCAGGCGGCCTGAACCTTGCGTGACGTGCGGGCCCATTCGGGCAGCCAGTCGCCGTGAGCGGCCAGCAGTTCGTCGGTCATCGCCCAGATCTGGTCGAGGTCGAGTTCAGCTGCCGTGTGCGGGTCCATCATCGCAGCGTGATAGATATGCTCGCGATTTTCCGTCATCAGCGCCTGAACGGTCAGTTCCTGGACATTGATGTTGGTGCGGATCAGCGCGGTCAGCTGCGGTGGCAGGTCGCCGATGAACGTCGGCTGGATGCCCGACGCGTCTACCAGGCATGGAACTTCGGCGGCGCAATTGTCCGGCAGCGAGGTGATGCAGCCATTGTTGCGGACGTTGCCGTAGATGACCGAGGGCTCGCCCGTCCATACCGAGTTGATGATCGACGAGGCGTATTCCTTCGACTGCGCCACTTCGATCTTGTCGGCAGAGCGATAGGCTTCCGCCTGGCCCTTCCAGCGGGCGATCTGCTCGATGCAGCGCTTCGGATATTCGTCGAGCGGGATGCCGAACTTCTCGATCAGGTCCTCGCGGCCTTCCTTGATGAAGTAGGGCGTATACTCGGCGAAGTGCTCGGAGCTCTCGGTGACGAAGTAGCCGAGGCGCGTCAGCATCTCGTAGCGCACCTTGTTGGGGCAACGTGGGTTCCAGCCGGGCTTCGGCGCGCGGCCTTCGCGATAAGCGCGGACGAGATCCGGATAGAGATTCTTGTAGGAGCCGTCCGCCTGGCGATGCTCGAATTTCAGGTAGAAGGCCATGTGGTTGATGCCGGCTGAACGGTAGCGGATTTCCTCGTAGGGGATGTCGAGGTCGTGCGCCAGTTCCATCGCCGTGCCCTGCACCGAGTGGCAGAGACCGACCTGCTTGATCGTCGGGTACTTTTCCGAGATCGCCCAGGTGTTGATGGCCATCGGGTTGACGTATTGCAGCATGATCGCCTCGGGGCAGACGGCGAGCATGTCCTCGCAGATCTTCCACAGATGCGGAACCGTACGCAGACCGCGCATGATGCCGCCGACGCCGAGCGTGTCGGCGATCGTCTGGCGCAGACCGAACTTCTTCGGAATCTCGAAGTCGGTCACCGTGCAGGGCTCGTAGCCGCCGATCTGGAAGGCGACGACCACGAAGTCGGCGCCGGTGAGTGCCTTGCGCTGGTCGGAATAGGTCTCGGCCTTCGCCTTGACGCCAAGCGTCGAGATCAGCTTGTTGACGACGATGGCGCTTTCTTCAAGCCGTTGCGGGTTGATATCCATCAGGGCGATGGTCGCGCCCGACAGCGCCGGGCGCTGCAGCACGTCGCCGATGATGTTCTTCATGAAGACGGTGGAACCGGCTCCGATAAACGTGATCTTGGGATTTCTTGCCATTATAACCTCCGGCATGTGCAATCAGGCTACCTCGAAAGCGGCTTTGACGAGCCGTTCCGTGTAGGCGGTCTTGGGATTGGTGAGAACTTCGTTGACGGGTCCCTCTTCCATGATCTTGCCATGCTGCATGACAATCACCCGGTGGCAGAGGGCACGCACGACCTTGAGATCGTGCGAAATGAAGAGGTAGCTGAGGCCCCGCTCGTCCTGCAGCTTGCGCAGCAGTTCGATGATCTGGGCCTGGACCGAAAGGTCGAGCGCCGATGTCGGCTCATCGAGCAGGATGAATTCGGGCTCCAGCGCGATGGCGCGGGCGATGGCGATACGCTGCCGTTGGCCGCCTGAAAATTCGTGCGGAAAGCGCGACAGGATATTGCCGGGCATGCCCGCTGCGATCAGCGCCTCGCGGACGCGGTCGAGCCGTTCAGCCTTGGTCGCTCCGAGCTTGTTGACGACAAGCCCTTCCTCGATGATCTGGCCGATCGTCATACGCGGGTTGAGCGACGAGAACGGATCCTGGAACACGATCTGCATGCGCGAGCGCAACGGCCGCATTTCGGCACGCGATTTGCCGTGGATCGGCTGCCCGTCGAAATAGATCTCGCCGCTATCCGGCTCGTTTAGCCTGACAAGCGCCTGGCCGAATGTGGTCTTGCCCGACCCGGATTCGCCGACAAGACCGAGCGTCTCATGCCGCCTGAGCGTCAGGTTCAGCCGGTTGACGGCGATGAGCTCCTTCAGCTCCGGCTTGAAGAAGCCGCCATGGCGCATCATGAACGAGACGCGCACGTCCTTGGCATCGAGGATGACGTCCGAGCCCTCGGGCAGCGGATTGGCCTGGCCTCGCGGCTCCGAGCCCAGCAGATGCTTGGTGTAAGTGTGCTGCGGATTGGCGAAGAGGGCCTCTGTGGTGTTGTGCTCGCGCATCTCGCCATGCTGCATGACGTAGACGTAGTCGGAGAACTGGCGCACGACCGTCAGGTCGTGGGTGATCAGGATCACCGCCATCCGCAATTCCTTCTGCAGGTTGCGGATAAGGTTCAGGATCTGCGCCTGCACCGTCACGTCGAGTGCGGTGGTTGGTTCATCGGCGATCAGCACATCGGGGTCGTTAGCGAGCGCCATGGCGATCATCACGCGCTGACGTTGCCCCCCCGAGAGCTGGTGCGGATATTGTCTGAGCCGGGCTTCGGGATCTGGAATCTGTACATGCTGCAGGAGCTCGAGCGCGCGGGCTTCCGCCTGCTTCTTGCTCATCTTGCGATGCACGCAGATCGCCTCGACGATCTGGCTGCCGATCGTATAGATCGGATTGAGCGAGCTCATCGGCTCCTGAAAGATCATCGAAATACGATCGCCGCGCAGTTTGCGGCGGTCGCGCTCGGAGAATTTCAGGATGTTGGCGCCGTCATAGGTCACCGTGGATTTCGGTGACACCACGGCACGCTTGGAGAGCAGCCCCATCACGGTGCGTGCGGTGACCGACTTTCCGGAACCGGATTCGCCGACGATCGCGATCGTTTCGCCGCGGTAGAGCTGGAAGGAGATGTCCTTCACGGCCTCAACCGTGCCGTGCTCGACCTTGAAGTTGACCGCGACGTTGCGCGCATCGATGACAGGACTTTCCGACCGTCCCTCATGATCGAGGCGCACCGGCGGGGCGAAAGAGTTGACGAGTGCAAGAGCCATCTTGGTCACCTCAATAAGGATCGACTGCATCGCGCAGACCGTCACCCAGCGCGTTGAACGCGAAGACGGTGATCAGCACGAAGCCGACGGGCGCCAGAATCCAGGGATAGGTGCCGATAACAGAGTAGTTTGCGGTATCCTGAAGCATCAGACCCCAGGAAATCAGCGGTGGCTTCACGGCAAAGCCGAGGAAGCCGAGGAAGGATTCCAGCAGCACCACGCTTGGGATGTGCAGGGTCACCGCGACGATCACGTGGCTCATCACGTTCGGGAAGATGTGCTGGAAGATGATCCGTCGGTCGGTGGCACCGACAGCCATTGCCGCTCTGACATAGTCGATGCGCGCGAGTGCCAGTGTCTTGCCGCGGACTTCGCGCGACATCTGAGCCCAACCGAGTGCGGACATGACGATGATGACGAAGCCGAGGAAGACATTGGTCGGTGCCGTCACCGGGATCAGCGATGTCAGCGCCAGGTAGAGCGGCAGCTGCGGGAAGGCGAGCACGACTTCGACGAAGCGCTGCACCCAGGTGTCGAATGCGCCGCCGAAGTAGCCGGACACCATGCCGACCGTGGTTCCGATAACGGTGACGATGAAGACGACGGTAAGGGCGATCGTCAGCGAAATCCGCGAGCCGACGATGGCACGCGACAGCACGTCCCGGCCGAACTTGTCGGTGCCGAGGAAATGCACCGGCTGGCCCGTGGTCGAACCGAAGAAATGCCGATCCGTCGGAATGAGGCCGAGGAGCTTGTATTCAGCACCCTTCACGAAGAAGCCGAGCAGGTTCGGATTGTCGTAATCCGGGCCGACGATCGGCTGGAAGGTCACTGGGTCGAGCTCTTCCGACTCGGTCAACCCATAGACGCGAGGCTGAAAGACGAAGTTTCCGTCCTTGTCATGGAAGCTCATCATCTGCGGCGGGGCAAAGCCCACATCCGTCGCCTTCGGATCCATCGGCGCGAAAAACTCCGCGAAGATCGCCATTATCAGGAGCAGGGCAACCAGCACGAGGCCGATGGTGCCCGTCCACGAGCGTCTCAGGCGGCGCCAGACCAGCGCCATATAGCTTTCATTGGCGTGCGGCACGGCCTTGACGGCTTCCTCGTGCGGCGGCGGGGGAGCGGAATCGAATGCGAGCATGTCAGGCTCCTCCGTACGTACGGACGCGAGGGTCCAGCATGGCAAGCAGCATGTCGGCGATGATGTTGCCGACGATGAGCGTGGCGGATAGCACCATCATGAAGGTGGCCGTCACGTAGACGTCGCCGATCGCCATGGAGCCGACGATTGCAGGCCCGACCGTTGGGAGGGAAAAGATGATCGCGGTCTCGATCTCGCCCGTCAGCATGTAGGGAAGCACGACGCCTTGGTACATGACGAGTGGATGCAGTGCGTTTGGCACCGCATGGCGCATGACGACCGCGCCGCCGGAAAGGCCCTTCGCCCGCGCCGTCTCGACATACTGGGCGTTCAGCGTATCGAGCAGATTGCCGCGCATGACACGCATGTTGTAGGCGAGCCCGCCAAATGTGGCGATGGCAACGACCGGCCAGACATGGCTGACGAGATCGACGAATTTTGCCCAGGACCACGGTGCGCCGCCATATTGCGGCGAGAAGAAGCTGCCGATTTCCGAAACGTTGAACTGGAAAACGAGGAGGTAGACGATGATCAGCGCCATCAGGAAGCGCGGGACCGTCATCCCGAGGAAGGAAATGCCGGAAAGCAGGCTGTCGATCCAGGAATACTGGCGGGTCGCCGCCCAGATGCCGAAGCTGATGCCGAGGACGGATGCCAAGATATGGCAAACCAAAGCCAGCGCAAGGGTGCGCGGCAGACGCTCGGCGACCACGTCGGCCACCGGCTTGTTATAGAACATGCTGTAGCCGAAATCGCCTTGCGTCAGGATGCCCTTGATCCAGTTGAAGTACTGGATGACCATCGGTTGGTCGAGCCCGTGGGCGACGCGATAGGCCTGGGCCTGCGCATCGGCGGCGGCGAAGGAGGCGCCGCTTTGGTTGATCAGCTGCGAACGGATGTAATCGGCATAATCGCCGGGCGGCGCCTGAATGATCGCGAAAGTCACGATGCTGAGGATGATCAGCACCGGAATCGCGGAGGCTATGCGCACGAGCAGGAATCGGAACATCTGACGGTTCGCTTCTCATTGCGGCCAGTCGCTGTCTCTATGCGGCTGGCTTGTTGATCTTGGCCGGTCGCGCGCAGCACGCGCGACCGGTGTCTTTCGTTGGGAGGAGAAGGCTTAGTTGATCGGGCCCTTGTCGCCAGGCTTGCCGGGCAGCTGCTCAGGGAACAGCTCGTACTTGCCCTGCTTGTCGGCGGCCACCCACAGACGTTCGCGGATGACGGAGTCTTCAGCCCAGTTGAACATGAAGATCGGAGTTCCAGCCGGCACGTTCGAGAAGCGCTTGTTGATGATCAGCGCACCCGGATACTCCGTGAGGCCAACCGTATCGACATTCTCGGTCGCGACCTTCTGATACTGCTTCATCAGGTCGACGCGCTCGTTGTTGTCCTGGCTGGTCTGGAACTTGGTGACGATGTCGACCAGCTTTTCTTCATAGGGCATCAGGTCAAGCTTGCCGTCCTTGCCGGCGCGATGCTGCCAGCTCGTGCGGGGACCGACAGGTGCAAGCTGTTCGGTGTTCTGCACGACGGAAGCAAGTTCCGGTGAACTGCGCTGGATCAGCCAGTCGAAACGACCCGCATAGTGGGCGTCGTCACGCTTCGGACCATCCAATGCATTGAGGATGACCTTGATGCCGAGCTTTTCCATCTGACCGATGACGCCTTCAGCAAGGCTCTTATCGGTCGCGTAGGCGTTGTTGACCAGAAGCACGATTTCGACGTTCTTGCCGCCTTCGGTGCCGGCGGGGAAGTTCACGAAGCCGTCGCCATCGGTATCCTTGAGGCCGGCCTTGGCGAGCAATGCCTTGGCGCCCTTCAGGTCAAACGGGTAGTAGACGACCGAGTTGCGATCGTAGAAGCTCGTGCCCGAAGACAGGCCACCCGGATAGATCGCGGTGAACGGACCCTTGACCAGGGAGTCGCCGATCGCCTTGCGATCCAGACCCATGGTGACCGCCTTGCGGAAGTCCTCATTGCGGTTTAGTTCGCGAACAGCCTGGCCACGTGCGTCAGGATCGCCCCAGCCATTGGCCGAGAGGTTCATACGCAGGTTGTAGCCGATCAGGCGCGGGCCGAAGGCAAGGCGTGCCGGCGCGGTCTTCTCGGCAGCGCGCTTCAGCGACGCCACGAAGTTTTCCGGCTGCTCGAGGTTGGAAATGTCGCCGGAGCCGGCAACAGCCTGCACGTCGCGATCCGCCCAGGTGGAGAGCTTGTAGTGCAGCTCGTTGAGGTAAGGCAGCTGGTTGCCCTTCTCGTCGACCTTCCAGTAATAGGGGTTGCGGCGCATGACGATGATATCGTCGGGACGATACTCGACCGGCACCCAGGCACCCATGACCGGCATGTTCATGAATTCCGGCGGGAAGGCATTCTTGAACTGATCGTAGGTGTTCTTCGAATACTTCGGATGCTGTGGCTTCAGGATGTGCGACGGACCCGGGCAGAAGCTCGGATAGGACATCGTGTAGAGATACTGCTTCGGGAAGGCGTCCTTGAACGTCCATTCGACGGTGTAGTCGTCGATCTTCTTCAGCGTCGTGCCCTCGCCGAAGGCTTCCGGCGATGCGCCGCCACCGAGCGGCGAGACGTTCGGGTCGATGACTTCATCTTCCCAGTAGAACATGATGTCGTCAGCGTTGAAGGCGACGCCATCCGACCACTTCGCACCTTCGACGAGGTGCATGGTCAGCTTGTGGCCATCCGCAGACCATTCCCAGCTCTTGGCGAGGTTCGGAAGCGGTTCGGTATCCTTGGCTTCGACCTGGAAGAGCGGTGCCGTACGCGTCAGGCATTCGGAGAGACCGATATCGATGCCGCCCCAGCCCTGCGTCTGGCCGGCGCCGTAGTTCCAGCCTTCCGGTCGGCCGCCGATGACGTGGCGAAGCGTGTCGCCGTAGACGCCGACGCCGTCGACCATGTTGTCGGTCTTGAAGACGAGTGGTTCCTTGGGGAGACGATCCTTGACCGGAGGCAGCTTGCCGGTGTCGACGAAGTTCTTCTTTACCCAGTCCGGTTCGTTATACGAAGGCAGCGCCTTGAACTCTTCGATCGAGTCTCTCGAAACGTATTTGATCTTGCCTTCCGCCGGGAACGGCGGCGCAACGGGCGGTACCGTCGGCTCGGAAGCGTAGGCGCTCAAAGCCGAGACCGAGACGCTCAGCGCCAGTCCGGCAAGAATGCCAAGGTTGCGGTAATTTCTCATCGTCTCTCCCTCTTGTTTCGAGGCGCTTTCGGCGACCCCGGTTCTCCTCAAACGATCCGGAAACGGGCTTGCGGCGATGGGGTCCCTCCCGGAGCCCCATCGCCACCCGTCCTCCGGGAAACTCAAACGGCCTGCTTGAGCGCCGCCTTCTCGGCACGAAGCTCTTCGATCGAGCGGACGTTGCGGCGGGCAGCGCCTGCCCATTCACGGGTCCTGACCGTCGATTTCGCCAGGCGCTCCTTCGCGGCTGGAACGGCATCGGCATATTGCGGCAGCCAGCGAGCCTGGGCGACAACCATCTCGTCGACCATCTGCCAGACCTCTTCCGGCGTTGCGACGGCACCGACCAACGGGTCGTGCAGAACGGCAAGCTTCAGAAGGTCGATATCGCCGCTGACGGCCGCATGGACCGACATGCGCTGGACGTTGATCGACGCCATGCAGGTCGCTGCGCAGGCTTCCGGAATAGTGACGCCGGAGACCATGTTGATGCCGAAGCGGTCGACGAAACCGGGCGATTCGATGATCGCGTCAGCAGGCAGGTTGGTGATGACGCCATTGTTCTTGACGTTGAAGTGGCCGCGATAGACGCGCCCTGTTTCCAGCGCCTCGAGAATATGGCTCGCATGTTCGTTCGAGCGCTTGGCCCGATCGATCGGCTTCGACGCCGACTCCAGGAATTGCGGGAATTCGGTTTCGAACCAGTTGCGGGTTTCTGTGGAGTGGCGCAGGTAACCGCCGGTTTCGCCATGGATCCAGTCGGACATGTCGATCCACTTGGTGATTTCGTCCGGCCGCTTGCGATACCAGGGAAGGTATTCGGAGAGGTGTCCGTTGCTCTCCGTCGAGTAAACGCCGAAGCGCTTCAGCACGTCGATGCGCAGCTTTTCCTGCTGTGAGAAGACGGGATGCGCTTCGAAGGCGGCAACCAGCTCGTCCTTGCCAATCTTGCGGCCGTTGAGCTTGAGATCGACGAACCAGGTCTGATGGTTGATACCCGAGCAGATGTAGTCGAGTTCGGAAGGCGACTTCGCACCAAGCACCTCGGCGATCTGTTCGGCGCCATGCTGTACACCATGGCAGAGACCGACAGTATCGACCTTGCCGTATTCGATCGCAGCCCAGGTGTTCATCGCCATCGGGTTTGCGTAGTTCAGGAACTTGGCACCCGGCTCGGCGACCTCGCGGATGTCCTTGCAGAAGTCGAGGATGACGGGAATGTTGCGCTGGCCATAGAGAATGCCGCCGGCGCAGATCGTGTCACCGACGCACTGGTCGATGCCGTACTTGAGTGGGATACGGATATCGTCGGCATAGGCTTCGAGACCGCCGACGCGCACGCAACTGATGATATAGCGCGCGCCGGTCAGCGCCTCGCGACGATTGGTCGTCGCCGTCACCTTGGTCGGCAACTTGTTGGACGCGACGATCGTGTCGAGGATCTGCTTGATCATCTGCAGATTGTGTTCGCTCATATCCGTAAGCGCGAACTCAACGTCCTGGAATTCCGGCACACAAAGGATGTCGGTGAACAGTTTTTTCGTGAAGCCGACGCTGCCTGCGCCGATGATAGCGATTTTGAAACCCATGGTCCTTGCCTCAATGCGATCAAATGTGCCGGCGCTGAACGATGAGAAGAAGAATAGGACTCGGGCTTGCGCTCGACGCCAAAAAAGGCCAGAAATCCGGCTTATTCTCCTCCCCGCCGCTCCTCGATGCTGGCGGTGTTCTCTCTCTTGAGGGCGGATTATGCGCATATTCGGCGGGGCCGCCAGAGAAGGATTATGCTTTAATGGGTAATTCTGTGCTGCAGAAACTGATTGATAACGGACCGATCATGCGGACCGTGTCACTCCCGCGCGGCCGCCAGAGCCTGCACACAATGCCAACGAGTACAGGCTATGAGATCCGCGAAAATGCGACCTATGACTGGGACGGCAGAAAGCGCGGGCAGACACCCTTCACCGTCCTGCAACATACGATCAGAGGCGCAGGTAACCTGCGTTACGAGAATCGCCAGCTTCGCGTGAAAGAAGGCGAGACACTGCTTGTCCTCGTTCCGCACAATCACCGTTACTGGCTCGAAGATGGCGATCGCTGGGAGTTTTTCTGGATTTCGATGAACGGCGAAGAGGCGCTGCGCATCCATCGTTCGATCCTCGCCGTGACAGGGCCGATTCTGAAACTGCAGCCACAAACGATCGAGCATCTAGCGGATTGCAGCCTGCGGCTAATCAATGGCGGCGAAACGCCAGGGCTGGCCTCGGCAATCGCCTACGAGGCGGCCATGGCCCTGTACGACGACGTCTTCGGCTCGCATCCGGTCTTCAGTGAAGAATACCGGACGATGCAGCATGTCATCGACTATATCATGGCAAATCTCGAGCGTCCGTTACCCGTCGAGGATCTGGCGCGGGTCGCTGGCCTCAGCCGGGCACATTTCTCGCGGATGTTCGCAGCCAACGAGGGCCTGCCGCCGGCGGAATTCGTCCTGCAGAAACGCCTGAAGCGAGCCGTGAAGCTGTTGACCAAGACCGCAAACATGCCCGTCAAGGAGGTTGCGATCCGTTCAGGCTTCGAGGATGCCAACTATTTCTCGAAGGTATTCCGCCGCGTCTACGGTACGAATCCAACCGAGTTTCGTACAACAGGCATGTATGCGAGCGTCGGCAAAGGACGCTGACGCCCGCGACGAGTGCATGAGCTACCGCGCGCTGTCGTAGCTCAGCTTTGGGTACCAGGTGGGCGGACGGCCTTCAGGCGTCGTGTCGAGGACGTTCCAGAGCGGCATGAAGTCCGGTGCGCCTCGCGGGTCCTGGCCGGGATCCGCCGTTGCCGCCCCCATTTCCGGGTTCCAGAAATGACGGATCACGCCATCCTTGATCGTGAAGACGTTGTAGGCGGGTTCATCCCCGCCATCTGGACCGATGGCGTGATAATCGCGACTGAACTCTTCCGTCGTATCTGAATAGAGTGGCAGATGATGCCAGCCTCGTTCCTTCTTGAAAGCGAGCAACCGCTCGATCGGCGAGCGCGCGACAACCGCAAAGGCAACCTGCTGCGTGATATCAGGCACCTCTCCGTCAAACGCCGACAGCATCGACGTGCACATCGGGCATGGCCGCTCACTCTTCGGGCCGTACATGTAGCTGTAGATCACAAGCGTTGGCTTGTCTGCGAAGAGGTCTTTCATACCGATTCCACCGTCCGGGCCTTGAAAGCGATAATCCTTCGTCACTTGCCCGCCTGATGGCAAGGCGCGGCGCTGTTCCGCGACGCGTTCGATATGCCGGCGCAGCTCGATCTCCTCGGCGAGCAACTCGTCGCGCGCGCGACGGTATTCAGGGCTTTCATTTGGAAAACTAAGGCCGTTTCGTCGGGCCAGTTCTCTTGCGGAAACAAGGTTATTCGCATCCATCATATCAACCTCCTCAGGCTTTTGACGGGCGGATCTTTCCACCTCACGACAAGAAACGTTTGGGGAGCGGGAAATTCGACATCAGCGAGAAAAGAAATTTCGCTCCGGCCGAAGACCGACGCGATAAAGCCGGCAGTGACTGCCGGTGGCACCTGGGGAAATCTGCGTTACTCGGCAGTCTTCGCCGTCACGGTCAGGCTGGTTCCATAGGCATCTCGCAGCTCGCTATCCCCGACGCTGCGATCCACCGCCTTGTGCAAAAGCATCGAGGTGAAGCCCGCCTTGTAAGACCCCTCCACCAAAGTAACGTCGGAATTGCCCGGATTGTCAGAGCGCTCGAACCAATCAACCGGGTGGCGGAGAAGATTCATCTCGATCGCCCTGTTGGTGACGCCGTGACCAACGACGATCGCATCAACGCCATCGTCCCCCTCATGCACGATATTCTGCAGGAACAGCCGCACGCGCTGGGCGACATCCGCGCGGCTCTCTCCATCCGGCGGACGCGCGTAGAACTTTCCGCTGTTGTTGCGCAGACGCGCCCATTTCTCGAATTCGTCCGGAAACTTCTGTTTGCGCTCGGCGTGATCGTAGATCTCGGTGAACAGGCCGAAATCCTGCTCACGCAACAGATAGTCTTCGCGGACATCACCAACGATGTCAGACGGCAGCGTTTCCAGAACGGCATCCTTGCTCTGCCGTGTCCTCAGGTACGGCGAGTACCAGATGGCAAGCTTGCTCGCTTCACCGGGTGGGTGATCGTGAAGGTAGGCGGCGATCGCTCGTCCGGCGGTCAGAGCCTGACGATAGCCCCATTGAGACAGCGGAACGGCATGATCACCGAACTGCCGGTAGGCTCGTTCGTCCAGATTGCCAAGCGACTCGCCATGTCGAAGAAGAATAAACCGCATCAGCTATCCGCATTTCCCGATGTCGAATACCGACATCATGGAACGTGATGTCTCCGACTGCAACGCGGAGATATCACGAGCCGCACCAATCTCGCGCTTACTGCGAGGCGGGGGCGAAGCGAGCCACCAGGGCATGCCGATCACCGGGATAGGTGAAGCGCACATGCGTGACCGGCCCGACATTACTCCAGGTCCGGCGCTCAACGACCAAACATGCGGTGTGACGCGCGATATCGAGAGCAGCCGCCTCATCCTGTCCAGCTGAGACCGCATGAATGCGATGTTCGGCACTGCTCCAGGGAATCTGATTGATGAGCCATGCGCCGGGTGCGGTTTCCGAGAAATCGGCGGTCGCCGCTTCCGGGACCGTTGCGAGGCTGATCAGTCTCTGCTCCAGGCAGAACGGCCGCCCACCCGCCAGATGAACGCAGACGACATCAACAACAGAAGACCCCGGCGCGACATCGAGGCGCCTGATGTCGTCGGCTTTTGCCTTGCGTTGCTCACGCTTCGAAACCGCGAAGGCATAGGAAAGGTTCAAAGACTGAACTTCCGCACGGATGTCATGAATCTCGAGCACAGCCGACTGAGCCTGCGGTTGCGTGACGAAACTGCCCGACTTCTTCCGGCGTTCGATAAGACCTGCCTTGGCAAGCTGAGTCAGCGCCTTGTTCACGGTCATGCGTGAACAGTCGTACTCCTTGGTAAGATCGAGCTCAAACGGGATGCGGTGGCCCGGCGGCCACTCGCCCGAAACGATGCGGCCTTCGATATCGCTCACGATCCGCTGGTGCAAGGTTGCGTCCTTGCTTTGGTTCATCGTCACGCTCCGTTTAATGCCTCCCGCTCTAATGTGTATGTTGTCGCCTGGAAAGCCCTACGCAGCGAGAAGCTCGCTCATCGCCTTCAGGAAACGTCGGTTGATCGCCTCGCGCTTGATGTGACGCCCGCCGGCGACCTGCTTGCGACCGAGCGCCCAAACGCTGTCGACAGCCACCCCTCCCGCGAAAACCCAGTGATCGAGCAACTGGTCCTCGGACAGATAAGGAACGGCTGATTTGTCCAGTGAAATAAGATCAGCATGGTTGCCGACCGCGATACCGCCCGGTGCCTTCAGCGCAGCACCCCCACCAGTGATTGCGTGATCGAAGAGGCTGCGAGCTGTGGAGCCCCCCGGCACCGCGACGACATTGCGAGCCCTGAGTGCCAGACGTTCGGAGTATTCGAGTTGCCGCAATTCATCCGAAAGCGAGATCAGCACGTTGGAATCCGAACCAACGCCGAGACGACCACCTTCGTCGATGAAGAGCGGCGCCTGGAAGGTGCCATCGCCGAGATTGGCTTCGGTGATCGGGCAGAGACCGGCGATCGCTCCGCTTCGCGCCATGCCGCGCGTCTCATCATCGGTCATGTGTGTCGCGTGTATCAGGCACCAACGGTCGTTGACCGGGGCGTTGGCAAGCAGCCATTCAACCGGTCGTGCGCCCGACCAGGCAATGCAATCCTCGACTTCCTTGACCTGCTCGGCGATGTGAATATGGATCGGTCCGTCGCCGGCGAGCGGCACGACCTTGACCAGCTCCTCAGGCGTCGCGGCCCGGAGGCTGTGAGGTGCCAGGCCCAACTCCGCTCCTGGCAGCGCCGATGTGACCTTGCGGCAGCCATCCATCAACGCGGCAAAGCTGTCGAGTGAGTTGATGAAGCGGCGCTGACCGTCGATCGGCGCCGCGCCGCCGAACCCGGAATGGGCATAGAATACCGGAAGCAGGGTCAATCCAATTCCGCTGGCATTTGCGGCCGCGCCGATACGTTCAGCGAGCTCGGCAATGTTCGCATAGGGTGTACCGTCCGTGTCGTGATGCAGGTAGTGGAACTCGCCGACGCGCGAAAAGCCGGCTTCCAGCATTTCCATATACAGCTGGGCCGCCACTGCCTCGACATGTTCGGGCGTCATCGAGAGCGCGAACTTGTACATCACCGTGCGCCAGCTCCAGAAGCTGTCGTTCGCCGGCCCCCGCACTTCCGCAAGCCCGGCCATCGCGCGCTGGAAGGCATGGCTGTGGAGATTGCTCATCGCAGGTACGAGAGTGTCGTGACGCTCATCCCCGGGCTCCGCCGCAACGCCCGTTTCAACGCTTGCAACACGACCGTCCGCGATCGTCAGCCGCACGTTCTTCTGCCACCCCGACGGAAGAAGTGCTGCGCTTGAATGAAGCTTGGTCGTTACCGTTTGAGCCATAACGCTTTTTCTCCTCTTTAGCGTCGCACATCTTTCTTTTCGATGGAGCTGCGCAAAATTTCACTTGTCACCCGTTTATTATGTATATACATGTTTCCACATAAAGGAAGGCGCAAAGCTGATGAATGGGAACAAATTTTCAAGCACCGAGGCGTCCGGAGACCTCCGCCAGCATCTGTGGCGGAATGCGCGACTGGCAACACTCGACCCGCAAAAGCAGGGCCTCGGCATCGTCGAAAAAGGCGCCATCGTTACGCAGGGCGGCCGGATAAGCTTCGTCGGCCCGGAAGCGGAATTGCCGGTGTCAGCGATAGAACGCGCCGAGATCACCGACCTCGAAGGCCGCTGGGTCACCCCTGGCCTCGTCGACTGCCACACCCATATCGTCTACGGCGGCAATCGCGCCCGCGAGTTTGAAATGCGGTTGGAAGGCGCGACCTATGAAGAGGTTGCCCGGGCCGGTGGCGGTATCGTCTCTTCCGTCAAGGCCACGAACGCGCTCACGGTAGAAGGACTTATCGAAGCAGCACTCCCCCGACTGGATACGCTGATCTCGGAAGGTCTGACGACGATCGAAGTCAAGTCGGGCTACGGCCTGAACATCGATGGCGAACTGAAGATGTTGCGGGCTGCCCGCCAGCTTGAACGTGTGCGCCCGGTTCGCGTCGTTACATCCTATCTCGGCGCACATGCCACACCCGTCGAATACAAGGGTCGCAACGGCGACTACATCACGGATATCGTCATCCCGGCCCTCGAGCGCGCTCGCACCGAAGGTCTGGTCGATGCCGTCGACGGCTTTTGCGAGGGGATCGCGTTTTCGACGACCGAGATCGCGCGGGTCTTCGACAGGGCCAAGGCGCTCGGCGTGCCGGTCAAGCTGCATGCGGAGCAATTGTCGAACCTCGGCGGCGCGAAACTAGCGGCATCCTACGGCGCTCTCTCCGCCGACCATCTCGAATATCTCGACGCAGAGGGTGCTGCCGCGATGGCTGCGGCAGGCACAGTTGCCGTTCTGCTGCCGGGTGCCTTCTACGCTATCAACGAAAAGCAACTGCCACCGGTTCAGGCGTTGCGCGACGCCGGCGCTCATATCGCCATCGCAACCGATTGCAATCCCGGCACCTCGCCGCTGACCTCGCTGCTGCTGACGATGAACATGTCCGCGACGCTCTTCAAGCTGACGGTCGAGGAATGCATCGCCGGCGCGACCCGCGAAGGTGCCCGCGCCCTAGGTCTCCTGGGCGAGACCGGGACGCTTGAGACCGGCAAGTCGGCCGACTTCGCAATATGGGACGTCGAGAGCCTCGCCGAGCTCGTCTACCGCATCGGCTTCAACCCGCTTCATGCACATGTCTTCAAGGGCGAAAGGATCGACCGTTGACCATTACCCTTCATCCAGGCTCCGTCTCGCTCAAGGATCTGGAAACGATCTACTGGACCGGCGAACCTGCAAGGCTCGACGTTTCCTTCGATGCCGGCATCAAGAAGGCTGCGGCGCGGATAGCTGAAATCGCCGCCGGCAATGCGCCCGTCTATGGCATCAACACCGGTTTCGGCAAGCTTGCCTCGATCAAGATCGACAGCGCCGATGTGGCGACGCTCCAGCGCAACCTCATCCTTTCCCATTGCTGCGGCGTCGGAGCGCCGCTTCCTGAAAACGTCGTTCGCCTGATCATGGCCCTGAAGCTTGTTTCGCTTGGTCGTGGCGCGTCCGGCGTACGGCTCGAACTCGTGCGGTTGATCGAGGACATGCTGGAAAAAGGTGTCATCCCGGTCATTCCGGAAAAGGGCTCCGTCGGTGCCTCCGGCGACCTCGCACCGCTCGCCCACATGGCGGCCGTCATGATGGGCGAAGCCGAAGCCTTTTATGCCGGTGAACGTCTTTCCGGCAGCGCCGCGCTTGAAAAGGCCGGTCTGAAGCCTGTCGTGCTTGCCGCCAAGGAAGGCCTCGCGCTGATCAATGGAACGCAGACTTCGACAGCACTCGCACTTGCCGGTCTTTTCCGGGCCCACCGTGCGGCGCAGGCGGCACTTATCACCGGCGCCATGTCCACGGACGCAGCGATGGGCTCCTCGGCTCCGTTCCACCCGGATATTCACACGCTGCGCGGCCATCGGGGCCAGATCGACACCGCCTCGTCGCTTCGGGCGCTGCTTGAAAATTCGGTCATCCGTGAAAGCCACATTGAAGGCGACGAGCGGGTTCAGGATCCCTATTGCATTCGCTGCCAGCCGCAGGTCGACGGCGCCTGCCTCGATCTGCTGCGGTCTGTGGCGCGCACGCTTGAGATCGAGGCAAACGCGGTCACCGATAACCCACTGGTGCTCTCGGACAATTCCGTCGTTTCGGGCGGTAACTTCCATGCCGAGCCGGTGGCCTTTGCCGCCGACCAGATCGCGCTTGCGGTCTGCGAGATCGGCGCGATCGCGCAGCGACGCATCGCGCTGCTCGTCGACCCTGCCCTCTCCTATGGACTGCCAGCCTTCCTGGCGAAAAAGCCGGGGCTGAACTCTGGCCTGATGATCGCGGAAGTCACGTCGGCCGCCCTGATGTCTGAAAACAAGCAGATGTCGCACCCGGCCTCGGTCGATTCCACGCCGACCTCCGCCAACCAGGAAGACCACGTGTCGATGGCCTGCCACGGTGCACGCCGCCTGCTGCCGATGACCGAGAATCTCTTCAACATTATCGGTATCGAAGCGCTGACAGCGGCCCAAGGCGTCGAGTTCCGCGCTCCCTTGACGACAAGCCCCGAGCTGCAGAAGGCGATTTCGACCATCCGCAGCGCTGTGCCGACACTGGAACTCGATCGCTACATGGCGAACGATCTGAAGGCGGCGGGCGATCTGATCGCAACGGGCGCGCTCAACGGATCTGTCTCTTCCGGCATCCTGCCGGTCCTGGGGAGCTGAGATGGCTGTGTTCGAAGTCAAACAAGGCTCATCGCCCGTCATCCTCGGATTTCCCCATACCGGCACCGAGGTACCCGCAAACATATGGGAGCGCCTGAACGATAACGGCAGGCTTCTTGCCGATACGGACTGGCATATTCACCATCTCTATGACGGCCTCTTGTCGGACGCGACGACGGTCCGGGCGACCTTCCATCGCTATGTCATCGACGCGAACCGCGATCCGGCTGGTGTCAGCCTCTATCCCGGCCAGAACACGACGGGTCTGGTTCCTGAAACGGATTTCGACGGCAAGGCCATCTGGAAGGATGGACAGGCGCCTGACGAGGCCGACATCGCGACGCGGTTGCGGGACTTCCATGCCCCCTATCATGTCGCTCTTTCGGCGGAGATCGAGCGCGTCCGGGCAATCCATGGCGTGGCGATCCTTTATGACTGCCACTCGATCCGCTCCCACATCCCTTTCCTCTTCGAGGGAAAGCTGCCGGACTTCAACATCGGCACGGATATGGGCAAGACCTGCGACAGCGCCATCGAGCAGGCAACGCTGACCGCCGTCAAAGCGGCCGAAGGTTACGACAGCGTGCTCAACGGCCGCTTCAAGGGCGGATGGACGACGCGGCATTACGGGCAGCCGGAGACCGGCGTGCACGCCATCCAGATGGAACTGGCTCAGTCGACCCATCTTGCGACCGAGACGCCGCCATTTGCATATGACACCGCCAAGGCTGAGCGCCTGCGCATCCATCTCAAAGACATTCTGGTGCGTATCGAACAGATCGCGCCGGGCCTGAAACGATAACGATCACTCCACAGGGGGGAACCCGCATGACCTCGAATCCACGCCATAACATCCGCGAAATCCGCGCACCGCGCGGCAACGAGCTCAGCGCCAAGAGCTGGATGACTGAAGCGCCTTTGCGCATGTTGATGAACAACCTCGACCCTGACGTGGCCGAAAACCCGCACGAGTTGGTGGTCTATGGCGGTATTGGCCGCGCCGCCCGCACCTGGGCCGATTTCGACCAGATCGTCGCGACTCTGAAGACGTTGACAGAAGAAGAAACGCTGCTGGTGCAATCCGGCAAGCCGGTCGGCGTGTTCCGCACCCACAAGGATGCGCCGCGCGTCCTGATCGCTAACTCCAATCTGGTTCCTCATTGGGCGACCTGGGACCATTTCAACGAGCTGGATAAGAAAGGTCTTGCCATGTACGGCCAGATGACGGCCGGCTCGTGGATCTATATCGGCACGCAGGGCATCGTTCAGGGCACCTACGAGACGTTCGTTGAAGCCGGTCGCCAGCACTATGGCGGCAACCTAAAGGGCAAGTGGATCCTGACCGGCGGCCTCGGCGGCATGGGTGGCGCGCAGCCGCTCGCAGCCGTCATGGCCGGCGCCTGCTGCCTCGCCGTCGAAAGCGACGAGACCCGCATCGATTTCCGCCTGCGCACGCGCTATGTCGACGAGAAGGCGAAGACGCTCGACGAAGCGCTCGCCCTGATCGACAAGTGGACCAAGGCGGGCGAGGCCAAGTCGGTTGGCCTGCTCGGCAACGCTGCCGAAATCTTCCCGGAACTCGTGCGCCGCATGAAGGCCGGCGGTCCGCGCCCTGATATCGTCACCGACCAGACGTCGGCCCACGATCCGCTCAACGGCTATCTGCCGATCGGTTGGACCGTCGCCGAACATCGGGCCAAGCGCGAAAGCGATCCGAAGGCCGTCGAGGCAGCCGCTCGCGCCTCGATGAAGCAGCATGTCGAGGCGATGGTCGCCTTCTGGGATGCCGGCGTGCCGACGCTCGACTACGGCAACAACATCCGTCAGGTGGCCAAGGAGGAAGGCTTCGAGAATGCCTTCGCATTCCCGGGCTTCGTCCCCGCTTACATCCGCCCACTCTTCTGCCGCGGCATCGGTCCGTTCCGCTGGGCAGCGCTGTCTGGTGATCCGGAGGATATCTACAAGACCGACGCCAAGGTGAAGGAGCTGCTGCCCGACAACAAGCACCTGCACAACTGGCTCGACATGGCCCGCGAGCGCATCGCTTTCCAGGGTCTGCCGGCGCGCATTTGCTGGGTTGGTCTCGGCGATCGTCACCGTCTGGCGTTGGCCTTCAACGAAATGGTCAAGAACGGCGAACTCTCGGCGCCCGTCGTCATCGGCCGCGACCATCTCGATAGCGGCTCGGTCGCCTCGCCGAACCGCGAGACGGAAGCGATGAAGGACGGTTCGGATGCCGTTTCCGACTGGCCGCTGCTCAACGCGCTGCTCAACACGGCCTCCGGCGCCACCTGGGTCTCGCTCCACCATGGCGGCGGCGTCGGCATGGCGCATNNGGCGGCGGCGTCGGCATGGGCTTCAGCCAGCACTCCGGCGTTGTCATCTGCGCCGATGGATCCGATGATGCCGCCAAGCGTCTCGAGCGCGTGCTTTGGAACGACCCGGCCACCGGCGTCATGCGCCATGCCGACGCCGGCTATGACATCGCGATCGATTGCGCCAAGGAAAAGGGCCTGCGCTTGCCTGGTATCCTCGGCAACTAAGATATTGCACCGGGCCTCAAAACGTCATGAGGCCCGGATACTGCAAGACGGCCTGATCGACTGTCACCAGCGGGACGCCCTCGATGATCGCCTGCGCAATGAGTATCCTGTCGAAAGGATCCTTATGGATCTGCGGAAGGCCGGCGATTGCAATGGCATGCTCACTGTTGATCGGCAGCTCGGTATAGTCGTTCGCGAGCAGGCGGTATCTGAGGACATAGGGATCGGCGCGAAGGCCCAAGCGTGCCTGCGCGCGCTTGATCGTCGTCTCCCATATGCTGGCAGGACTGAAGAGGAGTTCGTTCTGTTCGTCTTCAATCAGGCTTTTGATGACGTGGGGAGCCGACCCGATATCGCCGGCGGCCCAGATCAGGATGTGCGTATCGAGGAGAAATCTCATTCCGGAAGCAGGTCGCCGCCATAGAACATATCTGCGATCTCGTCGGCCATCATGGTGTCGAAGTCATCCGGAACGGAGATCTCTCCCTTCATGAAGCCGATCCGGCACTTCTTAGGCATATCCGCCTCGTCGATCGGCACGACTTTCACCATCGGCTTGCCGGCTTTGGTGATGATAAAGGTCTCACCTTTCGCGGCCTTTTCAATCAGCCGCGACAGATGCGTCTTCGCTTCATGTATGTTCACGGTCTGCATGGCGGCCTCGGCGTGGACTTAGTTCGCCAAGCTTGGTTCACTTGGCCTTCTTTTAACAATGTCGGAGATACAATGCCTCACGCCCGCGTCCTGAAAGCCAGTTCCTACCGCCGCATGCCGTGGAAGAATGGCGGTGGCGAGACCGTCGAGATTGCCGTGTCCCCTCCGGATGCAGCGCTTTCGGATTTCGACTGGCGCGTCAGCATGGCGACGGTTGCGACCGATGGGCCGTTTTCGATCTTCGCCGGGATTGATCGGACACTGTCGATCCTCGAGGGGGACGGCATGGCACTCGTGATCGATGGTGCAGAGCCGCGCGTATTGACGACAGCGAGCGAGCCCCTCTCCTTCCCCGCCGACGTTGCTGTGTCCGCCACCCTTCCCGGCGGCCCGATCACAGACCTGAACGTAATGACGCGTCGTGGGCGCCTGCACCATCAGGTAGAGCGCACCCAAATCGATGGCCAGTCCAGCGCTCATGTTACCAGCGGGACCTGGCTTCTGTTGTGTCAGCACGGCACGTTGTCGCTGGAATGGGCGAGTGAACCCGTTGGTCTCGATACCGGCGACGCATTTATCGTGGAGGGCGCTATCGATACCGTCGTGTCGCTCACAGGTCAGGCGCTCTGCTACCTCATCTCCATAGACGCGGCCTGATCGCTGACTATCCACGGCATATTGGTGGTCTAGGTCGCAACCGCCGACCTGGAAATAAAGCAGAAAACAATATTGTCGCTATAGTATATAAAATAGATAGTTTTATCTGTGTGCGGGCTGCCCGCCGCCCTAGTGTTTCCATGTCGAAACAAGTTCAAGCGCTGAAGCCTATGCTCAGCCGCAAGGGGGCGAAACATGAATATCAGAACACTATTGGCGGCGATTACTCTCGGTTCCGCCAGCCTGCTGGCACCGTTTGTGGTCCAGGCCGCCGACAAGAAGGTTGTCGTTGCCTATCAGACCGACGCTCTGCCGTCTTCCGTCGCAATCGCCAACGGCGAATTTGCCAAGGCGACCGGCTACGAGATCGACTTCCGCAAGTTCAATTCCGGCGCTGAAATCTTCGCAGCGATCGCCTCGGGTGATGTTCAGGTGGGCTATGTCGGCTCGAGTCCGTTTGCGGCTGCCACGTCGCGCGGCTTGGAGGTCAAGGCCTTCTATCTCTCCTCCATCTCCGGCATCGACGAGGCGCTCGTGGTCAGGAATGGTTCGGGAATCGAATCGCTTACCGACCTGAAAGGCAAGAAGCTTGCCGCAGCGCCTGTCTCCACGGACCACTATCAGCTGCTGGCACTGATCAAGTCGCTGGGACTGACGGAAAAGGACGTGCAGGTCTTTGCAATTCCGCAGCCGGAAATCGTCGCCAGCTACAACCGGGGTGACATTGATGGTGGCTTCGTATGGGATCCGGCGCTGACCGAGCTGAAGAAGAACGGCAAAGTCCTCGTGACTTCCAAGGACGTCGCGGACAAGGGTGCTCCGACCTTCTCTGCCTGGGTCGCCGCCTCGAAATTCGCCGATGAGAACCCGGCCTTCCTGAAGGGCTTCGCAGGGGTCATCAACAAGTACTACGCCTCCTTCGCGGCGGACAAGAAGGCTTGGGATGCAGACAGCGAGAATGCCAAGCTGCTCGCCAAGGCGCTCGGCGGAACGGCTGAACAGCAGGCTGCCGCACTCAAGAACCTGACCCTCCTGACGCCTGAAGTGCAGGCTTCCGAAGCGTGGCTCGGCGGCGGCGAAAAGTCTGGCGCAGCCAAGATCCTCAAGGATACCGCGGCGTTCCTGAAGGATCAGGGCAAGGTGACGGAAGTCCTGCCAAGCTACGCGGCCTTCGTGACCCCGGACGCGCTGGTCAACGCCAGCAACTGAAACAGCCAATAGAGTTCCCAATCCCAGCACGCTGGCGCGATCTCGCGCCAGCGTCACATCATGAAGAGACGACATATGCTCAAAGTTGATCACGCAAGCGTCTATTTCCGAACCCGGGATGGTCGCGCGGTCCATGCCCTGGACCGTGTCTCGCTCGATATTGCGGACAACAGCTTCGTCGTGGCGCTCGGCGCCTCCGGTTGCGGAAAGTCTACATTGCTGAACGCGATCGCCGGCTTTCTCCCGCTGTCGTCGGGCACGATTACCCTCGACGGGCGACCAGTCACGCGTCCCGGTGCGGACCGCGGCGTTGTCTTCCAGAAGGACACGCTGCTGCCCTGGAAATCGGTCGTCGACAACGTGGCGCTGGGACTGCAGTTTGCAGGCGCTCCAAAAGCGGCGCGACGCGCACGCGCTGAAGAACTCCTATCCCTGGTCGGACTTCAGGATTTCGCGAACTCATTTCCTTATGAACTCTCCGGCGGCATGCGGCAGCGCGTCGGCATTGCCCGCGCACTGGCGGCCGATCCTGAAATCCTGCTGATGGACGAACCGTTTGGAGCGCTCGACAGCCTGACACGAGAGCAGATGCAGGAATTGCTGGTCTCGATCTGGACGGCGACCGGAAAACGTATCTTCTTCATCACCCATTCGATCGAGGAAGCCCTTTTCCTCGGGACGCAGGTTATCGTGATGTCGCCGCGCCCTGGCCGCATCGTCGCGCGTTTCGATCTCGATTTCGTTCGGGAGTTTGCTCGGACAGGCGACGCTCGAGCGGTCAAGACCGCCCCGGAGTTTGCGAGCCTGCGAGAAGAAATCCGGACCATCCTCCATGGCGCCGATCACATCAGGAGTGCAGCGGAATGAGCGACGTCATCGAAACACGAGGTGTTGTCGTCCAAGCGGATAACGATCAACCGAAAATCGTCCAGATGAAGGGTTTCGGTGCCGGCGAGGGCAGTACACTCCTCATCAGCCTCGCGACCGCGGCTGTGCTGATATTTGCGTGGTGGCTAGTCGCAAAGCTGGCATTGGTGCCGCGCCTCTTCCTGCCTACGCCTCAGGAGGTCCTTACCCAGATCGGCGCGGTCTATCGCGACGGCTATGCGGGGGCTTCGCTCGGAGAACATGTCTCGGCGAGCCTGTTCCGGATCGCAACGGCGGCAGCCATCGCTATTGGCGCCGGCATTCCGATCGGCCTGCTGATGGGCCTCAATCGCTGGGCAAAGGGCATCTTCGATACGCCAATCGAATTCTACTGGCCGTTGCCGCCACTCGCCTACCTGCCTCTGATGATCATCTGGCTCGGCATTGGCGAGACGTCGAAGGTCACGCTTCTCGTGCTCGCGATGTTCGCCCCGATCTGCCTTTCGGCCCAAGCCGGTGTGCGCTCCCTGCCGATCGAACGCGTCAACGCGGCTCGGTCGCTTGGTGCGCGGCCATGGCAGCTGCTGATCAGCATCGTCTTGCCGTCGGCGCTGCCGGAAATCCTCACCGGTATCCGCATCGCGCTCGGAGTTGGCTGGGGTACGCTTGTCGCGGCCGAACTGATCGCTTCCAATCGCGGCATCGGGTACATGATCATGTCGGCGTCCCAGTTTCTGGCAACCGACGTCGTCTTTGTCGGCATCGGCATCATCGCTGCCTGTGCATTTGCGTTCAGCGCTGCCATCAGGCTCTTGGAAGCCACCCTCGTTCCGTGGAAAGGTAAAAGCTAGCGAGAGGACACGTGTCTTCTCATAGCCCGCCACCGGCATGGGAAGCGAAACATGAAGCAGATGCAGATCTACGCATTCGACATGAACTGCGTCGGCCATATCAATCACGGCATGTGGACGCATCCGCGCGATACGTCCCTGCAATACACCGATCTCGACTACTGGGTGGATTTCGCCCGCACTGCCGAGCGTGGCAAGCTCGACGGCATTTTCCTGGCTGACGTCGTCGGCGTCTACGACGTGTTTGAAGGCAGCCCAGCCGCCGTCATAAGGGCTGGCGCGCAGATTCCGGTCAACGATCCGCTGATGCCAATCTCGGCCATGGCTTATGCCACCAGGCATCTCGGCTTCGGAGTCACGGTCAACACCACTTACGAGCCACCGTATCTGTTGGCACGGCGCATGTCGACGCTTGACCACCTGACCAAGGGACGGATCGGCTGGAATATCGTCACCGGCTATCTCGACAGTGCCGCGCGCGCCATGGGCTTTGACAAGTTGCCTGAGCATGACGCGCGCTACGATGCGGCCGAGGAGTATCTGGAAATCCTCTACAAGCTTTGGGAGGGCAGCTGGGACGACGACGCCGTGCGCGCAGATCGCGCAAATGCCGTTTTCGCCGACCCTTCCAAGGTCCGGGCCGTGAAGCATGACGGCCGCTACTACAAGATGGAAGGCATTCATCTTTCGCAGCCATCGCCGCAGCGCACGCCCCTGCTCTTCCAGGCGGGCGCCTCCGCACGCGGGCAGGATTTCGCGGCTCGCCATGCAGAATGCGTCTTCATTGCCACGCCAACCCCGCAAGCAGCAAAGCCGACGGTTGAAGCCCTGAAGCGCAAAGCAGAAGCATTCGGTCGTAGCGCCGATGCCCTCAACGTCCTCGGCCTCGTTACTGTCGTCGTCGGTCGTACAGAGAAGGAAGCGCAGGACAAGCTCGAGAACTATCGCAGGCACGCAAGCGTGGAAGCCTCGCTCGCGCATTACTCGGCATCGACAGGCGTCGATTTCTCAAAGTACGGCCTCGACGATCCGATCGAGCAGAAATCCACCAATGCCAACCAGTCAGCGCTCGCCGCGATCACCAGGGAGGCGCCAAAACCGGTGACGTTGCGTGAGATCATCGACCAGATGGTTCTCGGCAGCCGGATGAAACCGATCGTCGGATCGGCCGAGCAGGTGGCGGATCGGCTGTCGGCGTGGGTTTCTGATGGCGGCCTGGATGGTTTCAACCTCGCGCGCACGGTTGCGCCCGAGAGCTTGCGCGACTTTGTCGATCTCGTCGTGCCGGTTTTGCAGGAACGTGGACTGTTCAAGGCGGATTACGCCGAAGGGCCGCTCAGACAGAAATTGTTCGGTGGTAACGGCAGGCTACCGTCTTCGCATCCTGCCGCCGCGTTTCGTCACTGACTACTTGTGGTCGAGCCTGGCGACCAGCCGATCGCCGAGCCACTGAATGCCGCAGACAAGCACGATCAGCACCGCAACCACCGCAACCATGATGGCAGTCTCGAAGCGTTGATAGCCATAGCGAATGGCGAGGTCACCGAGACCGCCGGCACCGATCGCGCCCGCCATTGCCGAGGCGCCGATCAGCGTAACCAGCGTGACGGTGAACCCCGCGACGATGCCGGGAAGCGCTTCCGGAACCAGAACCTCACGAACGATCGTCCAGCGATTACCACCCATGGCGCGGACAGCATCGATCAAGCCGCGATCAACCTCGCGCAGCGACACTTCTGCTATACGCGCGTAGTAGGGTGTCGCCGCGATGGCGAGCGGTACGATGGCAGCCCAGGTGCCGAGTGCTGTCCCAACAATCAGGCGCGTGACGGGGATCAGCGCGACCAGCAGGATGATGAACGGCACCGAGCGGAAACCATTGATGATGGCGCCAAGGACACCGTTTATCCACGCGTTCTCGGCAATCCCGCCCTTGTTCGTGAGAACCAGCGCAAGGCCGAGCGGCAAGCCGAAGACCAGCGAGATCAGGCCGGATGCACCCGTCATCAGGATCGTTTCCCAGAGGGAACGAAGCAGAAGATTAAACATGATCGGTGTCATAGCCGAGAACCTCCACCCGCGCGGAGCGGGCCTTCAAGAACTGCAGAACCTTGTCCTTCAAGGCTGGGTCGCGCGTCGGCACGGCAATGAAGAACCGTGCTACCGGCTGGTTCTGGATATGATCGATCCCGCCGTGGACGAGCCGGAAGGATCCCGGCAGCGAGGAGGAGAGATCGGCAAAGACAGCCCCCTGTGCCGCCGGCCCCGCCATGTCGATGCTGAGGATCGCTTCGTCGCCCGATGTCGGCGACAGGCGCGCGGCAATGTGCTCAGGCAACTGCGGGCGGCTGCCGGAAAGCAGGCTCTGGGTAATGGGCGCCTTCGGGTCCGCAAAAACCGACCAGACCTGCCCTTCCTCGACGATGCGACCGGCGTCGATAACGGCGACGCGATCGGCAATGCTGCGCACGACTTCCATCTCATGCGTGATGAGGATGATCGTGAGGCCAAGCTTCCTGTTGATATCCTTGAGCAGGGCGAGAATCGAGCGCGTCGTTTCCGGATCGAGCGCGGACGTCGCCTCGTCGGACAGAAGCAGCGCCGGCTGGGCTGCGAGTGCGCGCGCGATACCGACACGCTGCTTCTGGCCACCGGACAATGACGATGGGTAGTCCTTGGCCTTGCCGGCAAGCCCGACCAGATCCAAAAGTTCGTGCGCCCGCTTCAGGCGTTCGGCCCTCGCCGCACCGGCGATCTTCAGCGGCAGCGCCACGTTCTCTTCCACCGTCTTCGACGACAGCAGGTTGAAATGCTGGAAGATCATGCCGACGCGCCGGCGCAGCGGCTGCAGGTCTTTTTCATCGAGACCGACAATGCTGCGGCCTTCGATCTCGATCTCACCGCTGTCGGGACGCTCCAGACCGTTGAGGCAGCGGATCAGGGTGGATTTTCCGGCACCGCTTCGCCCGATGACGCCAAGGATTTCACCCTTGTGAACAGCAAGCGATATGCCATCGAGCGCAGCGGTCGCGCCAAAATGGCGCTGGACATCAACGAGGCGGACCACCTCTGCCGATGCCGCCTCCGTCTTTGTCGCGGCTCCGGAGGCCGATATTATTGAGTTCATGTTCTTTCCCTTCGGAAACGCCCAAGGCGGCCCGGGCAAGGAACGCCCGGACCGCCTTGTTCAACGCGCCCAACCCCTCGGCGCGAATCTAGATCAGTAGGCGCTGACGCCGGTTCCCTTATACACCTTGTCGAACTCCGCCTTAACGGTATCGTTCTGGTAGGACGAAACCAGGGTCTTGACCCATGCTTCGTTCTCGCTGCCCTGCTTGACGGCGATGAAGTTGCGATACGGGTTGTCGGCGACCGGCTCCTGGGCGATGCGGTCAGATGCAGACAGCCCGGCCTTCAAGGCCCAGTCCGTGTTGACAACGGCAGCATCCAGATCGTCGATGGCGCGACCGACAACGCCGGCATCAAGCTCCTTGATCTCGACGTTCTTCGGGTTTTCGGTGATGTCGGTGACAGTGGCGAGGATGCCCGTACCGTCCTTCAGCTTGATAATGCCTTCGTTCTGAAGCACGCGCAGCGCACGGCCTTCGTTTGACGGATCGTTCGGCACGCCGATCGTTGCGCCTTCAGCGATCTCGGAAACCGCCTTGTGCTTCTTGGAGTAAAGGCCGATCGGCCAGACAGCCGTGTATCCAACAGGCACGATATGATAGCCGTGCTGGCTCACCTGGTTGTCGAGATATGGCTTGTGCTGGAAGGCGTTAGCGTCGACTTCGCCGCGCTCCAGCGCTTCGTTCGGCTGGGTGTAGTCGTTGAAGACAACCGTCTCGATCGTGAGACCCTTCTTGGCGGCTTCCGCGGTAACGACGCGCCAGACATCTTCGTCCTCGCCGCTCATAATGCCGACCTTGATCGACTTGTCTTCGGCGAACGATGCAACCGGTGCTGCGAAGGCGACAATGGCAACTGCCGAAGCGGCGATTGCTGCAAGGCTCGCACGGCGCGTCAGATTCGATGTGGCGGACGTCTTCTTATTCATTGTGGTGTTTCCCGTCTTCAATGGATGAGGCAAGCCTCGAACGGCCAGATAATTTCAAAACCGCTTGAGATAAACCAAGCACGGCGATCTCTATTGCACTGCAGCACTGAAAAACTCTTCGGCGCTTGAGTGAAATAGCGGGATAAAAATTCTACTGATTTTGTAGAATATTGTCGTTGCCGGCTTCTCTACCGCACTCTAAGTTAAACCATCCTGGCGCGGAGAACAAATATTCGCCCCAACTGATATGCAGACCCGGATCGCTACAGTGAAGCAAGACAGCGTGATACTCCCCGAACACGGCAGCAAGAACGAGAATCGCCGCCCGGTGGTTGCGATCATCGGCGGCGGGTTTTCCGGCGCAGGCGTGGCCTATCATCTTGCACAGCTGGCGGTGGATGATGCTCCAGTAATCATTGTGTTCGAGCCCCGCGCGGAACTGGGCAAGGGTCTCGCCTATGACACCCCGGATCCCACGCACCGCATCAACGTGCCCGCGGCCCGCATGAGCCTGCTGCCCGAGCATCCCGAGGATTTCGTCGAGTGGATCGCGCGCCACAAGGCCGTCGCGGACGACAGCGACGCCTTGCGAACCGACGGCGCGCTTTTTCCGAGACGCAATGTCTTCGGCGCCTATGTCGCCTCGGCTCTTTCGCCTCTTGTTCAAGCCGGCATCATCAAGCATCAGCGTGTGGTCGTGGACGCCATACGGCGCGAGGGCGGGGCTTGGCAGATCTTCGACACTCAGGGCGGACAGACATCCGCGGATTATCTGGTCGTTGCCACCAGTCATCCGGCACCCTCCGCGCCGCGCTCGCTCTCCGGTCTGGCCGGGCACCCGCGTTTTGTCGCTGACTCCACGAGTCCCACGGCACTGGACGTGGTTCGCCCGGACGACCGCGTGCTGATCGTCGGCAACGGATTGACCGCGGCCGACGTGGTCGCCTCGCTCAGCCGGAAGGGGCATCACGGCCCAATCACGTCGATTTCCCGACGCGGCCTCCGGTCGAGGGGGCATGCGCCGGCTCCGCAGGAGCCGTTCGGAGACTTCGAAGCCGCCCCGGCGCATAGCGCGACTGTTCTCTTGCGTCACGTCAGGCGGGCGATTGCGGAAGCCAAAGCCGCAGGCGTGACATGGCACGCAGTCATCGATCAGGTGCGGGGACATGGCCATGATATCTGGCGGAATCTGCCGATCGCCGAGCGATGCCGGATCGTCCGTCACGTAAGACCATTCTGGGACGTGCATAGATTCCGGATCGCGCCGCAGGTTGAAGAGGCGATCGATCAGGCGATTGCATCCGGCCGCATGGCGGTCCTTGCCGCCTCTCTCGGCAAGGTCGATCGAGACGGCGATATCATTGAGGTGGAGCTGAAATTGCGCCACGGCCCGTCGATCAGGCGCAACTTCGATGCCGTTGTCGTCACGACCGGGCCGTCGCACGGCGGTATTCTCGAAAGCCAGGCGTGGCTTGCCGACCTACGCGACAAATCACACCTTCAGCTCGACCCGACCGGCCTCGGCATCAGCTGTTCCGAGCGATCCGAGGCCATCGGCGCTGATGGCAGGGCGGATCCGTCTCTGCTGATATCCGGACCGCTCGCCCGCGGGACGTTCGGAGAATTGATGGGCCTGCCGCAGATTACCGAGCACGCCGTCTTTGTCGCCCATGAGCTTGCGGAAAAGACAAAAGCCGCCACTCGCTAGGCGACTTCCCACCCGCCTTCGGCCAAAGCCGTGCGATCAAGCTTGCGCTCTATGCGTCCGGCAAGCATCGTGACCGCATCGTCGCACATATGCGCGACAACGCCCGGATCATGGCTGACCAGCACGAACGTCATGCCGTGAGACCGCTTAAGATCGTTGAGAAGATTAAGGATTTCGGCTTGTACCGAAACGTCGAGAGCCGATGTCGGCTCGTCGAGCAACAGCAGCTTCGGCTTCAGGAGCAGAGCGCGCGCAATCGCGACACGCTGGCGCTGGCCGCCGGAAAGCTGGTGGGGATAGCGATTGGCCACCGCCCCTGCCAGGCCGACCTGAGCAAGTGCTGTCTGAATATGTCCATCGACGTCGGCGACACCCCTGATCGCCAGAGGCTCCCCCAATATCCGCCGGATATGATGACGCGGGTGCAGCGATGCGTATGGATCTTGGAACACCATCTGGATGTCGTTGCGCAAGGGACCCGTTATCTTCCGCCCGGCCTGGAGAGGCTGCCCGAAAACGTCGATCGCGCCGTTCCAGCCGGTATTGAGGCCAGCGATAGCACGCAGGACAGTCGTCTTGCCGCAGCCTGATGGGCCGATCAGACCGAAGGTACGGCCTGCCTCGACTTCGAAGCTTACGTCTTGGACCGCGGTGAAGCCCTTGCTCGCACCATGAAACGTTACCGAGAGGTTCTCGACGCGCACTGCCCTCATCATTCACCTTCAAAAACCGGCAGACGCGTGCCGTAGGTCGCGGCGGAAGGGCGGGCTGCCCAAAGCGCGCGGGTATAAGGGGAGCTTGCATTGGCGAGATCAGCCGACGCCAATTCCTCGACCAGGGCACCCTGACGCATGACAAGCACGCGATCAGCATAGCGATGAACCTGCTGCAGATCGTGGCTGATGAGGAGCAACCCCATGCCGAGATCCGCTGTCAGCGAACGAAGCAAGGCGAGGATCTGATCCTGCAGGCCACGATCGAGCGCCGAGGTCGGCTCGTCGGCGATCAGCAAGCGTGGATTGTTGATGAGCATCGCCGCGATCATCACGCGCTGTCCCATCCCGCCGGAGAGAGCTGCCGGATAGCTTTGATAGACGCGCTCGGGATCGGCAAGCCCGACCTTCGACAACATTTCGAGCGCACGCTGGCGGCGCTCCTTCGCCGACAGCCTGGTATGCAGCAGAAGCGTCTCTTCGACCTGGCGTCCAACCCTGTGGGCAGGATTGAGGGAATATTTCGGATCTTGCAGGATCAGGCTGATCCCTTGCCCTCTCAGCGCATTCCACTGTGTTCCCGAAAGTCTGGTCAGATCCCGGCCTTCGAACGTGAACTGCTTTGCCCCAACGCTTGCCGCTGATGGCAACAGCCCCATGACGGCGCGGCCGGTCATGGATTTTCCCGATCCGGATTCTCCGACCAGCGCGACCACCTCGCGGCCGACCTCGAGCGAAACACCATTGACGACGCTTACCCGCCCGTTCGGAGAGGGAAACGAGATGCGGAGATCATTGATTGTCAGCAGAGCTTCAGCCATGACGCGGATCCAGTATATCGCGCAGACCATCGGCCAGGAGATTGAACCCCAGCGAGGTCACGAGAATTGCAACGCCCGGCGTCGCGGCAACCCACCACTGGTCGAAAATCACCTGCGTTCCGTCGGCAACCATGGAGCCCCATTCCGCCGTCGGCGGGCGAACACCAAGCCCGAGAAACCCGAGGCCTGCGGCGGCAAGGATGATGCCCGAGAGGTCGAGTGCCAGACGGATGATCGCGGATGGGAGGATGAGCGGCAGGATGTGTCCCCACAATAGCCTGTGCTTAGTAATCCCGACCATCTCGGCGGCGGCGAGATAGTCGCTGCGGCGCAGAGCGGCGGTTTCGACACGAGCCTGCCGGGCATAGGCCGGCCAGCTGGTCAAGGCTAGTGCCAATGCGCCGTTGATCAATCCCGGCCCCATGATGGCGACGAAGGCAAAGGCGAGCAGCAGGCGCGGAAACGACATGACGATATCGGTCAGGCGCATCAGCGCACGTTCCGCGAAGCCGCCCCAAAATCCAGCAAGGATGCCGACGGTAATGCCGAGGGGCGCCATGACGAGGACGACGACAAGCACCAGCAGCAAGGTCGGCCTCGCCCCGTAAATCAGACGCGACAGGATGTCCCGGCCGAAAGCATCGGTGCCCAACCAATGCGCTGCGCTCGCCGGCATGAGGCGACTGGAAGTCTCCTGCAGCGTCGGATCATAGGGAGCTATCAGCGGGGCGAACAGCGCTGCCAGCAGAATAATGGCGACAACAGCCACCCCAGCTGTCGCCGAAGGCGAGCGCAGAAGCTGCCTGAGGAAGGTTGGGCCGGTCTGCACCGGCTGCGAAATCGCGCTCATCGTCTCCTCCCCGCCTCAAGGTTCGTGACCAAGAGGTCGGTGAAGGCATTGAGCAGAACGAACGACGCGCCCACTACGAGCGTTGCGCCCAAGATAGCGGGCATATCGCCAGCGAACATGGCCGTCGTCAGATAGCGACCGATACCGGGCCATGCGAAGACCGTCTCGGTGAGGACCGCACCCTCAAGAAGGCTCGCATAGGCGAGCGCAATGACTGTCAGAAGCGTGCCCGAAACATTCGGCAGGATATGCACGAAGACGATGCGGCGTGCGTTTGCGCCCTTGGCGCGCGCTGTCGTCACATATTCCTGACCGAGCTCGGTCAGGATAGCCGCGCGCGTCAATCGCGAGATCGAAGCAAGCGCGTGAAAAGCAAGCACCGTGGCCGGCAGCGCCAGATGCGCTATGGCGTCTTTGAATGCGCCCGCCTTGCCCGACATCCAGGTGTCGATCAGTGCGAAACCGGTGATCGGTTTCACAGTGTACTGGAACACCACGTCCGCCCTGCCCGGACCAGGCGCCCAGTGCAGGCGCGCATAGAAGAGCAGGAGCATCAGGAGCCCGAGCCAGAAAATCGGCACCGAATATCCAAAGAGGGAGACAACGCGCGCGACGGTGTCAACCCAGGTCTTCTGGTGCAGCGCGGCAGCAATGCCAAGAGCGAGACCCAGTATCGCACCGATGATGATTGCGGCGGTCGCCAGTTCGATGGTTGCCGGAAACGTGCGTGCGATATCGCGCGCGACCGGCTGGCCGGTCGAAACGGACTGGCCGAGGTTGCCGGAGAGCGCTGTCTCGATATAGCGGAGAAACTGTACCGGAAGCGGCTGATCGAGACCCAGCTGGACGCGGGCCGCGTCATAAGTCGACTGGCTCGCATGATCTCCCACGAGTTGCAGAGCAGGATCGATCGGTGAAAGCCTTGTCATCGCGAAGGTAACAAGCGCCAAGCCGAACAGTGTCAGCGCGAATGACCAAAGCCACTTGAGAAGCGGCCATGCGAAAGACAACTCCCGCCAGCGTTTCTGCTGGCGGGAGTTGTCTTGAAGGCGAGTTGACGAGTTTGCCGCTTGCGGCACTTATTTTTCCACCTTGTCGTAATAGACCTGATCCGCGTTCAGGCCCTGTGCATAGTTCTTCACCTTGTCGCTTAGCACGACCTGATCGTTGCCTTGAAGCATAAAGACGAACGGGGAGCTCGCCTGGATCTTCTTCTGCAGGTCCTGGTAAAGCGCGACACGCTTTGCCGCATCCTGTTCCTTGACGGCAGCGAGAGTCTCGTCCGTCAACTCAGGGATGACCCAGCCGGCATACTTAGCAGCCGTGTTGGTAGAGTTGTCGCGATTGATGGCGAACGCGCTGGCGTTGGAGTGCGGGTCGAAATAGTCTGGGATCCAGTAGCGCAAGGTCATCTCGAACTTGCCCGAACGGCCACGAGCATAGATGTCGCTCGCGACACCTGGCTGGATGTCGAGCTCGATGCCGGCCTTCGCGAAGGTTGACTGGAGCGATTGAGCGATCGACAGGAACGGTTGATCGTTGAAGACGATGAACTCTACCTTGAACGGCGTCTTGATGCCGGCATCCGCCAGAACCTTCTTTGCCTTTTCGACGTCAAGCTTGAAAGGCGTATCCGTCAGAGCGCCCGGGAAGCCGACCGGCAGGAAGGCCTGGTGAACATTGCTCTGGCCGCGAAGCAGGTCCTTGGCAATGCCATTGTAGTCGACCAGATAACGTGCCGCTTCCCAGAATGCCGGCTTGCCGAGCGTCTCGTTGGCCTTGGTATTCAGAAGGATATAGTCGGTACGCGCGGAAGGAACCGACAGAACCTTGATGCCGCTCTTTTCCTTCAGTGCATCGATCTGATCCGCGGCAAGGCCGCGCGCGATGTCTGCGTCGCCCTGCTCGACGAGCAGGCGGCGGGAGCTGACGTCAGGAACGTTGCGGATGATGACGCTCTCAAGCTTCGGCTTGTCGCTGGAGTTGGCGTTCGCCTCAAGGACCAGAGCCTCATGCGGCGTATAGGCCGAAATCGCGAATGCGCCGCTGCCGGCGGAATTCGTCTTCAGCCAGCCGTTGCCGAAATCATTGTCCTTGGCCTGGGCTGCGACGGTCTGCTCGTCGACGATCGACGCGATCGGCGCGGTCAAAAGCGACAGGGCGAAGCCCGAGCCGACGTCGGCGCTCCAGGTCAGCTTGACGTGCTTGTCGTCCACCTTCGTGACAGCTGCATCGACGTTGTCGGCCGTCCAGCCGAGTTCATTCAGGATGAAGGCCGGCGACTTGTTGAGCTTGACCGCACGGGTCAGCGAGAACACGACGTCTTCGGCACGAACCGGGTTGCCCGACGCGAACTTGGCGTCCGACAGCGCAAAGGTCAGGCTCTTGCCGTCGCTTCCGGCTTCCCAGGAGGCGGCCAGTGCCGGCTCGATCTTGGTTCCATCCTCGCGATTGGATTGAACAAGACGCTGATAGATGTTGTTGAACGACTGTACGGTCGTCAGTTCGAAGCCTTCGGCCGGGTCGAAGCTGACGGCATCGTCGATCGACTGGGCAACAACCAGCACGTTGTTCGGCGTCTCAGCGTGAACGGCAGTCGCGCCCAGCGCAAGCGCCAAACCGAATACGCTGCCGAGAAGGCGGCGCGAATAGCGGGTCGAAGTAGACATATTGAACTCCCTTAAGTGATGTTTTGTTGTATCTGCAATCAGCGTGAAGTCTCTGCGAAGGCTTCCAGTTCCGGGTCGAAATCGACGTCGACAACGTTGTTGAAAATCGCTGTCGCGATCATGATGCCGGCGAAGGCAACGAGGTCCACCAGCGTCTTCGCTTCATAGCGCTGCTTCAGCTTCGCCCATATTTCGGCAGGTACGGCGTTCGAGTCGGCAACGATCGCCTCGCCGAAAGCGGCGAGCAACGCCTCTTCCTCGGAGAGCTCGAGCGCATCGGGGTTGAAGCCTGCATTGATCAGGGCGCGGCGGAAAAAGGTTATCGCGATCTTCGATTTCGATGCCTTCGAGATCGCGTGCGAGAAAATCCAGATCGGCCGGTCGGGGATGGTTGAAAGCTCGCTGCGCAGCGTGAACCATTCGGCATAGATCCGATGCGCGGCAGGCGAATGCAGGAGCGTACGCTTCATGTTGGTCATGCGACCACGAACACGCACTTCCTCGTCATGGGCGGAGCGAATTTCCTCGGAAGCGGTGGCGTAATCGATCTGGGGAATATTGCTCATCGGAATGCTCGGTTGATTGAACGCAGACTATCCGGCACGCCTTAGAAAAGGCAGCCCGGCTTTGTCTAGTGTTTTGGTGTTCTTTCGAAATTTTTTGCGCTTGTTTTTGCAAATAGCGATCAGATTTGCGCGCCAGATATATCAGCAAGTTCGCGTCATGCCAAACGTGCCTGATGGCCTGTCAAAGCGGTCAATGACACGAGAATTTGATTTAGCTCGCTTTGGCGCGACGGAACCGCTGCGTTGGCTCGACCGGAGTGTCGGCGCTCCGCATCAGCCGGCCCATGGCCTTGAGGCGTTCGATCAAGTCACTTCCGTCAGTCGATGCCTTTGTCAACTCGAGCAACCGATATTCGTTCGCTGCCTGCTGCCAGTGCTCGGCACTTCGTCCATCCGGTCGCCCCTGCTCCTCCCAGATCGCATAGGCCCGCTGATTGATCCAAACGTCCTTATCACGCAGCATGAAAAACTCCGGCAAAACGCAGAACTGAAATAGCTCAGAAGAGGCTGGCAAATCGAGCTTAGGAAGTCGTTACTTTGCGGACGGGTTTCTCATCTGATCTTGTTGACAGCGGATTTTCTTCAGCCGCCGCGGTGCCTAGCCAGGCAACCACGAATGATAGAGCGGATGTTCGGATAGAATCGGCAACGCGGTCGGCTGCCCGGTGCGCTGCGAATAATAGGCGGCAGTCACGAGTTCCAGCGAGTTGCGTGCATCTGCCAGAGTGACAGGCGGATTCTCGCCCCGCAAGAGCGCCCCGTGAAACAGCTCGAACTGGCGGGGGTAGCCATCTTCCTTGTGCTCGTAAGCGGCGAGAGCGTCGTCAACGCGGCGTTGATGCGCGTCGTCGCCGGCGACGAAAGTCCACGGGTCGCGGCCCATCGTGTAGGGCTCCAGGATGCTTTCGGCCACGAGGTCTGCAAAGCAGAACCTGAGGCGAGAGATTTCCTTGCGTGAACCAAGGGTCATCGACAAAGACGCCAACGAGCCATTCCGCATCCTGACGGACAAGGCGGCCGTATCTTCAACCTCGATCGGATTTACCAAGGTTGTCCCGTACGAGAAGATTTCGGCACAGGGACCATGCACATAATTCAGCATGTCGTGCGCGTGGATCGCGTGGCCGAGCAGCCCGCCACCAAGTTCGGTCGCCCATTTTCCTCGCCATGGAACCGCGTAATAGTCCGCCCCCCGCCACCAATGCGTTTCGATGGTCGTCAGGAAGGGCGCACCCGTCAGGCCGAGATCGATCAGCATCTTCAGCTTCTGCAGGCCGGAACCATAGCGATACTGAAAGATCGGCATGAGCTGCGGTCCTTGGGCACGCGCCACGATGCCGGTCATTTCGTCGATCTCGGCGATCGAGCCGAACAGCGGTTTTTCGCAGATCACGTGCTTGCCCGCCTCGATCGCCCTGCGGCTCAGTTCGAAATGCGAACTCGGCGGGGTGCAGATGTCGATAATGTCGAGATCTGGACGCGCGATCATCGCCTCAGCGTCCTGTGTGTATTCAGGAATGGCGAATTCAGCACAAAGCGCCCTGCCCCGATCCTCATCGAGCGAGCAGAGCACCTGGACGTCGAACAATTCCTTGTTCCAGGCAAATCCTGTGAGGTGGCGCGAAGCGATACCCGCGCCGATCACGCCAACGCGAAACTTCTTTGACATGGCCGCCTCCTCAGCGATGCCCCAGACGGGCAGCTTTCGATTGCGCTTCAAGCGACAGACGGCAGACTTCATAGACATGCGCCTGCGGCATCGCCGTTTCGGTGCGGTTCGTCACATCGGCAACGAACGCGTCGAAATAGTCGAGACGCTCGTCGCTGCAATCGATGTGGGACATCTCCGTGCCGTTGACCATGAACAGGTGATCCTTGCCCGGTCGACCGGCAATGTCGATGTACTTGCGTAACTCGATGTAACCCTCGGTGCCGAGGATGGTCAGGCGGCCATCGCCCCACGTCGGCAGCGCCTCGGGCGTGAACCAGTCGACGCGGACGTAACCGGAGGCCTTGTCCGAACGCAGCAGGACCTCCCCGAAGTCCTGGAACGCGGGCTCTTCGGGCATTCCAAAGTTTCCGATCGTGCTGGCGACAACCTCGCCCGTTGTCGAGCCTGTATAAAAAAGGAACTGGTCGATCTGGTGCGAGGCGATATCGACGATGATCCCGCCGAACTGCTCTGGATCGAAGAACCATCTTGGCCGCGTCGGAAGCTGCAACCGGTGCGGGCCCATGCCCAGTGTCTGGATGACAGTGCCGATCGCGCCCTGCCTGACGAGCTTGCCGGCCTTGACCGCCGAGCGCACACAATGGCGCTCCGAAAAGCAGATCGAAAAGATCCGACCTGTCTCGGCCACCGCGCGCTTGACCTCGTCCAGCTGCGCTGCGGTGGTTACGCCAGGCTTATCGGTCATCACGTCCTTGCCGGCTCTCATGGCTCGAACGGCGAGATCTGCGCGGTCGCGTGGTATAGCGGCTATGCAGATCACGTCGATCGATGGATCGGCAAAGATCGTCTCCCGGTCGATTTGCGGTGCTTCCGGATAGGTTTTCTTGAAGGTCTCCAGCAGTGCCGGCACGGAGGTCTGTGGGCAGTAGCCAACGAACTCGGCACCTGCGGCAAGCAACCCCTTCACATGGTCGAATGTGTGCCCATGATCGATCCCGACGACGGCAAATCTCAGCATAACAGCAGGTCCTCCTGAAAGCTCCTCATGCCCAGCGCGGAGCCGGGTCTATCCCGGCGATGAACAGACAGCGAAAGCGCCAAACTGTCAAGGCAGGAATCCTGCTAAGTGAGCACCGACTTCCATATAAACATATGTTTTTAAAAACTAATTTTTGTATCTAAATAGTTATTTACTAAGAGCTTTTCACGCCGCTGCGAGAACGAATCTATGGGGCGAAGAACGGACGGCTATAGGCGCAGCTGCGACGTTTTGCGCCTGCAGACTCGGGTCTTGGCGTTTGATACGTGCTCGCCCACATTAGATCGCATTGGACGGGTCTCAATTCGTCCACTCAACCAGTATGGTGATACGATGGTTTCATCAATCGACAGACTGCTCAAAGGCTCCACGTTGAAAGGGCCTTCCAGCGAGCATCTATGGTCTGGAATTACCCTCGAACGCAGGATCGTCGATCCCATCGAGCGCGAGGAAGACGATATCGACAGCCACTACGTGATGCTGTGGCGCGAGACGACCGTAGCGGAGCGCGCGTATCGCGCCGGACGATTTGAGCGAGTGGTCAAGCGACCGGGTTTCCTCTCTCTCGGTACCGCCGGCCGCCTCCCAGCTGTCCGGGCGTTGACACCCTATGACGTGACGGTCTGCACCATTGACACGGATGCAGCGCGGACGGTGCTGGAGGAAATCGATGAACGGCGGAGCTATCGCCTGCACGATCAGCTCGGCATTCGGGATGAGGCCCTTACAGGACTGATCGGCCTTCTTTGTTCCGAGGTGGATAATGCCGGAGAGAGCGGTCTTCTCTACCAGCAATCCCTTGAGCAAGCGCTTATTGCAAGATTTCTACACGTCGCTCGCTCCGATGGGCTTGAACCCTCCGTAGTCTCTCCTCTTCCGCACCGCGTCCTCGGGCGCATCCTCGACAAGATCGAAAGCGAGCATGAAAATAACCTCACGCTCGATGAACTTGCCCGGGAGGCTGGATACAGCCGCTCGCACTTTCAAAAGATGTTCCGATTGGCAACCGGGAAATCCGCCTTCGAATATCTGCGCGATGTTCGTCTCGAGCGAGCGCGACAAGCGCTGATAAGCACGGACGACGGCATCGCAGAGATCGCCGCCGGCGTTGGCCTCTCCAGCCATTCGCACCTGACGCGCCTCTTCATCAAGAAGTTTGGCGTTTCGCCCAGCAGCTATCGTCGGGAAAAATCCTGATCTGGTTCGCACCGGCGCATCGAAAATCACCCTCAGATGCAAGTACCGGTCCCCAATGAAAGCCGACGTGACCGCGCAGCGATATACCCAGCGCGCCACGGAGGCGTTTCAAGGAGACCGACTATGTTCGATGTGCGTGCAGAGATTTCACCAAGACTTCTGGACAGCTTTTTTATTGATGGAGACTGGGTCCGGGCTACCGGACCCAATACGAAGAGCCTCATCAGCCCGTCTACGGGTCAGGCTGTTGCGGAAGTGTCGCTCGCGACACCTCGGGAAGTGGACCTAGCAATTGTCGCGGCGCGGAGCGCTTTCGAAGGCGGGCCTTGGCCGAGACTGACAGCGGCCGAACGCGCCGACTACATGCTACGTCTGGCGGAGGCGCTTGAGCGTCGGGCCACCGTCTTTGTGAACCTCTGGACTGCGCAGGTCGGAGCGCCGATATCGCTCGCAAGCAGGCTCGTCCCTCTCGCGGTGGCGCGCCTGCGGTATTTCGCCAGCCTCGCAACGACCTACGCGTTCGAGAAGGACCGACCGATAGCGCGCGGACACGCGCGTATCGTCGCGGAGCCAGTCGGCCCCGCTGCGCTCATCATTCCCTGGAACGCCGCGCTGCCGATCTTGATGAGCAAGCTCGGCGCGGCCCTTGCTGCCGGATGCACCTGCGTCATCAAGCCATCTCCAGAAAGCCCTCTGGACGCCTACCTTGTCGCGGAGTGCGCCCGCGAAGCCAGCCTTCCACCTGGCGTGATCAACGTCGTTTTGGCTGATAATGACGGCAGTGCACGTCTTGTGGCCTCTCCCGATATCGCCAAGGTCAGCTTTACCGGAAGCGTCGGCACCGGCAGCCAGATCGCCGCCGTCGTCTCGGCCAGAATGGGGCGACTGACTCTCGAGATGGGCGGGAAGTCCGCAGCGATATTTCTTCCCGATGGCGATGTCGAGCAGGCCATGCCGACGCTCGAGCAGTTCACGATGCCGTTCTCCGGACAGTTCTGCTTTTCGCAGACCCGCATTCTCGTTCCGAAAGCGCGGGAAGCCGAGATTTCCGAAGCCTATGCGGCAAGAGTCGCCGCGTTCAAAGTTGGGGACCCATGGGAACCCGACACCTGGGTCGGGCCGGTCCTCAATCGCCGTCAATTCGACAAGGCGATAAGCTACATTACCCAAGGCATCCAGGATGGCGCCGAGATCGTCACCGGTGGCCGCGCCGACACCAGCCAACCAACCGGCAACTACATCCTGCCCACGGTGTTTCGCAACGTCACGCGTGACATGTCGATCGCCAAGGAGGAAATCTTCGGTCCGGTTGTCACGATCCAGGCCTACAAGGATGAAGACGATGCAGTCGCTATCGCTAACGATACCGACTTCGGTTTGAGCGGCTCCATCTTTGGAAATCCGGAACGGGCGTTTGCAGTCGCCCGCCGGATTCGGACCGGTCAGGTTCATATCAACGGCATGGAGCTCGCGCCGTCCGCTCCGTTCGGCGGCTTCAAGATGTCCGGTATCGGCCGCGAGGGCGGACCGGAAGGCCTCGAAGCTTTCCTGGAAACAAAAGCCATTCTGTTCCCATCCGCGGCGATATAGCTGCTCACAGCGCATGAGCACCGATCGTGAAGCCGGTGGACGACGTTCCACCGGCTTCAATGATATCATCGACGTCCGATATCTTGGCGACACGCGCGACGGCCAGGCGATAGACACTGAACCGCCCATTGACACGTCTTCAATGATGCTGCTCAGACCTCCTTTCACGGTGCAACGAGCGGCGCTTTCGCCGGCTACCAAACTCACCAGATCACTCAGAAAAATAGACGTCCTCCAGTGAAACCTTTCGCACTCGGGCACGTTTATCGCGCGGCCCGTACTGAATTGGCACGGGCTATGCATGAGATTTTTGAGATGTTTGTTTTGCCAGGTGGGAAAATGACGGCTTTGATGACTGATATTGCGAGTGCCGCCGTGCAGCTGGAAGCTGCCATCCGCGAGGTAACGTTTATCGAGGCTGATGCGCCCGAAGCATCCAAGCCAATGAATTTCAAAGCGAAATACCTGCCAAGAATACTGGTCGAGCGATACCCTGAACTGAGTTCGATCGAACGAGAGCTACGCGGCGTGTTCGAAGTTTGCTCGGCAGCGATTGATCGAAAAACGGTCAATCCGGTGGTTGCAAAAGCGGCAATTTCGCTCGCGCGTGAATATCGCGGCGTGATCGACGGACTGAAACACAACAGCTAGCAGCCGGCCGACGCACCATCATTGCAGCCTCTTCCAGATCAGGGAGCGACACACGATCTTCATCGTGCATCCCCGCATCCGGACCGTGTCACCGGCAACGCTGAGGACACCGTCGAACGTCTTCTTGCTATCGGGTTCGACGATCGTTCCGACGAAACCGCCGTTCCGTCGCTGGAACGAGCCGATGCGTTGGCCGGCATGATCGCCGGTCTTCATGGTGATGCAGTAACCTTCGACACACTGATCGATAACGGCGGTCGTGCCGACCTGTGTCTTCCAGGTGCCGATAACCGCTTCCTGCGCCGAAACCATAGAGGCAGCGAGCGCCGCTGGCGCCGCCACGAGAGCTAGCCAATGCATGCTTTCCCCTCATCGCAGATCAGATAGAGGGCCGCCTTCGAGGCGGTCTACGGTATGCCACTATAGGCCCGGCCAGAGACTTGCGCCAGCGCGAAAGCATATCCATTTGAAATTGCTCGATAAAAAAAGCAGGCGGCACCGGTGCCGCCTGCTTTCTTCTCAAGATCAGGGCGATCCTACGCTTCCAGCCACTTCACTTGCTCTGGCGTCAACTTGATGTCGAGTGCCGACAGGCTGTCCTCCAGTTCCGCGATCGTGCGGGGCCCGATCAGCGGGATGACCGGGAACGGCTGGGCGATCACGTAGGCGAGTGCCACGTGGATCGGGCTGCGTCCAAGCTTGTGCGCAAGCTCGATCGCGCGGTCGCGGCGTTCGAAATTCCGATCGGAATACCAGCAACGCACAATTTCCTCGTCGTCCCGCTTGTCGCGGCCGGCGCGGTCGGTAAAGAAGCCGCGACCCTGGCTCGACCATGCAAAGTTCGGGACCTGGCGCTCGTTCAACCAGTGCTTCCACTCGTCAGTCGAGGATGTCACGCATCCCGCCCAGATCGGATCAAGCATCTCCGCGAGCGAGAAGTTGTTGGAGAGTGCGGCAAGTGCCGTCTTGCCGTTCTTTGCGGCATAGGCCGCAGCCTCGTCCATGCGTTCGCGCGTCCAGTTCGATCCGCCGAAGATGCCGCGAATGCGGCCACGCTTGACCTCGGCATCCATTGCGTCAACGAACTCGCCGACCGGAACGTCAGTATTGTCGCGGTGCATGAAGTAGATGTCGACATAATCGGTCTTCAACCGATCAAGTGACTGATCGAGCTGCTTGGCGATGACATCAGGGTAGCAAAGCGGTGAGTGCGCGCCCTTGCCGATCAGCACGATCTCTTCGCGCGGCACGTTTCTGCTCGTGTGCCAGTCGCCAAAGATCTTTTCGGTCTTGCCGCCACCATAGACGAAGGCCGTATCGAAGACATTGCCGCCGGCCTCATAGAAGGCATCGAGGGTGAGCGATGCCGCCGCGAAGTTCGGGAAGAACTCGAAACCGAGGGTAACGACCGATGCCGGCTTCGAAATGCCTGGAATCTGGCGCTGCGGAATGCTGTTGCCACGCTTGACGGTACCGCCTGCGAGGTTCGAGGTGCGCCGTTCGGCCTTCTCGACCCCGTATTCGAGACCAATCGAGGCGCGCCATTGATCGAGAACTCGGAGATTTCCAACAGAGTCTGCCCAACTCATGCCGGGCGCGCGGAATTCATGCTCGCCGGCGCGGATCGCGTCACCGGCTGCATCGACCTCGAACGAGTACAGCCAGCGGTCTTCCTTGACTTCGATGGTCTGCTGCTCATTGCCCTTGAAGATCTCGATATGGCCGGTCCCGCCCTTGTGGCCCGACGCAAACCAGAAGTCCTTGACCTCGAGGCGACCCTCGGACCCGATAACGCGCAGCGTGTTGTCCTGGTTGGCCATGATCGAGCACGAGACTTCTGCGATGATGCCGTTGGGGAACTGCAGCACGGCCGACGCCCATTCATCGACACCGGACTGGCCGAGATGACCAACGCCGGAAACCCTCTCCGGCTCGAGGAACGGCTTGCCTTCCGTGGCGCCAGCGATCAGCCGTGCCATCGAAACCGGATAGCCGCCAACGTCGAGGATGCCGCCACCGGCGGTATCGTTCGAGAACAGGCGATGATCGGCCTTGAACGAGCCCATGTTGAAGCCGAAGCTCGAGCGGATGATGCGGACAGTCCCGATGACCCCGCTCTTGATCAACTCGATGATCTTCGCCGTCTGCGGATGGACGCGATACATGAAGGCTTCGCCGGCAAAGACGCCAGCCTTCTTGGCCTCGTAGTAGATCGCATCGGCATCGAACGAAGAGAGCGCAATCGGCTTTTCGACGAGAACGTGCTTGCCAGCGCGGATTGCCTTGATCGCCCATTCGGCATGGCCGGTATGCGGCGTGGAGATGTAGACTGCGTCGACCTCGCTGTCGCTCAGCAGGGCGTCGTATCCGTCGACGATCCTGGCGCCAGGAAACGCGTCAGACAAGCCGGGCTTGGAAGGGTTGCGGGTCGCGATCGCCACGAGCTTGCCGCTATGCGAGTGAGCCACACCGTCGGCGAACGTGCGCGCAATCGTGCCTGGGCCGATGATACCCCAGCGGATCGGTTGATCTGTAGTCATCAGAATTCCTCTTTCATTCATTTGTCTTGGGAAGTTGCGTCAACGCAAACGCTTGCCTGCGTTGTCAAAAAGGAAAATGCGCTTGGCAGGCAGGCCCACCGTCAGGCTGTCGCGCGTGCCAGCGGTCCGGGACTCCGGCCGCTCGATGATCAGCTGCTCGCCGCTGCCGGCACTTGCGTACACGTAGCTCGTATTGCCGAGATGCTCGGCGACATCGATCCCGACGGTAAGGTCGGCGTCCCCCTGCCCCGCATCGACGAAATGCTCCGGACGAATGCCGAGTGTAACCGGCATGCCGACCTCCACGCCGTCCTTTAGCGACAGCCGCAGGCGGACGCCTCGATCGCTCGGCAGCGTGACAGTCACGCCGTCCCCCGTGACTTCGGCCACCTCGGCCTGAAGGAAGTTCATCTTCGGTGATCCGACGAAGCCCGCGACGAACTGATTGGCTGGGTCGTCGTAGAGATCGAGGGGAGCGCCGATCTGCTCGACGTTACCGGCGCGCAGCACCACGATCTTGTCGGCAAGCGTCATCGCCTCGGTCTGATCGTGGGTGACATAGATCATCGTGGTCCCGAGCTGCTTGTGCAGCCGCGAGATTTCCACGCGCATCTGCACGCGCAATTCCGCATCGAGGTTTGACAGCGGCTCGTCGAACAGAAACACCTGCGGTTCGCGCACGATGGCGCGACCAATCGCAACGCGCTGGCGCTGACCGCCCGATAATTGCTTCGGCCGGCGATGCATGAGTTCGTTGATGCGCAGGATGTTAGCGGCATGCTTGACGCGCTTGTTCGTGTCTTCCTTCGGATTGCCATTCATGCGCAATCCGAAGCTCAGGTTTTGCTCGACGGTCATATGCGGATAGAGAGCGTAGGACTGGAACACCATCGCGATCCCGCGATCCGCCGGCTCGACGTCGTTGACGATCTTGCCGCCGATGTTGATTTCACCGTCAGAGATATCCTCGAGCCCCGCGATCATGCGAAGCAGTGTGGACTTGCCGCAGCCGGAAGGACCGACGAAGACAACAAACTCGCCGTCCTTAACTTCCAGGTTGGCGCCGTGAATGATCTCAAGCGCGCCGAAGCGCTTCACTACGTTCTTGAGCGTTAGTTCGGACATTTGGGCGTTTCCCCGATTACTTGACGGCGCCAGCTGAAATGCCGGCAATGAAATGGCGTTGCAGGAACACGAAAACCACGAGGATCGGAGCTGTCAGCAGCATCGCGCCCGCCATGATCCCGCCCCAGGAGACCTTCGTCAGACCGATCAGGGTTCCGAGTGCCACCGGCGCCGTCATGGTTCCGGGCTTGGAGCTGATCAGCAGCGGCCAGAGATAGTTGTTCCAGGACTGCAGGAAGAGAATGATGGCGAGCGCCGCCATCGTCGGTCGAGCCAGCGGCAAAGCCACGCGAAGGAAGATCTGCCATTCCTTGACACCCTCGACGCGAGCCGCATCAAAAAGCTCGCCCGGCATCATCGAGAACGCCTGCCGCATGAAGAGAACGCCAAGCGAATTGAACAGCGGCGGCACGATCAGGGCTACCCAGGTATTAGCCAGTCTGAACTCGCGTGCCACCATGATAAACTGCGGGATCACGACAACCGCGAACGGCAAAGTGATGGTGCCGAGGATAATCGCGATAATGATGGAGCGGCCGAAGAACCGGTAGCGCGCCAATGCCCACCCCGCCATCGACGTCAGAAGCACTGAAAGAACGGTGTAGATCGTCGCCACACAGACGGACGTGATCATGGCGCCGATGAAATCGGTATCGGCCTGCAAGTTGGCAAAATTCGCCAGGAAGTTCGTTGATGGCCAGAGGATGATCTCGGGACTGAAAATGCCGAAGTCCGGCATGGTCGAGAAGACCATCATCATCCACAACGGGAACAGCCAGATGATGGCGAGAGGCGTCAGGGCGAGATGCAGGGCGATCTGACGCCAAAGGAGAGATTGAGACTTGGATCTCATTTGGGTTCCCTCCCGATCCAGAGGTTGAGCAGCGAGATGGCGACCGCCAGCGCAGCCATGGTATAGGCGACCGCAGATGCGTAGCCGAAGTTCAACGACAGGAAGCCCTGCCGATAAAGCAGCAGCCCCAGCGTCTCGGTTCCGCCGCCCGGACCACCGCGGTTGGTGATGAGGAATGGCTCGGTGAAGAGCTGCATCGTGCCGATAACGGAGAGAATGACGCAGAAGAGGATGATCGGCTTCAGGAGCGGCAGCGTGATGTGGAAGAACTGCTGCGTCTTGCTGACGCGATCGAGCGTCGCGGCCTCGTACACGTCCTCCGGGATGGATTGCAGCCCGGCGAGGATGATGATCGCGTTATAGCCGGCCCAACGCCAGGTCACTGCGATGATGACGAGGGCCATTGCCGCATGCGCGTTGTCGAACCATGAGATCGGCGAGAGTCCAACAAAAGTGATCAGCTTGTTGATGATGCCGAAATCATAGCTGAACATCAGGCGGAAGACGGCCGCATAGGCCACCTCGCCAACCACGACCGGGGCGAAGAACGCGAAGCGGAAGAGAGACCGCGCTTTAAGCAGCGGCGAATTCAGCAGCACCGCCATCACGGTGGCGATCGCGATCATCACCGGCACCTGGATGACAAGGATGATCAGCGTGTTGTAGAGCGCATTGTAGAACGCCGGGTCGCTGAACAAGCGTCCCCAGTTGATCGACAGGCTGTACTTCCAGGGATTGATGCGCGTGTTTTGAAACGAGATCAAAAACGAGCTGATAATCGGCCAGACCCAAAAGGCAGCAAAAACCAAAAGATAAGGCGCAAGAAACGTGTAGGCGTTCCTGGTACGGATCGGCATTCCATTCTCCTCACTAACGAAAAGAGCCACCCCTTCGGGATGGAGGCCGGGCGCCTTTGGCGCCCGGCATCGTCACTCATTTCGCAAGGGGAAGACCTGTTGCGGTAGCGATCTGGTTCGCGGCGTCGTCGAGAGCCGCCTTCGCATCCGGATAGCCGCCAGCGAAGTACTTCGTCTGCGTGGCCTTGTAGATGGAGTCGGCGTCCGTCTGGAACGCGGTGCCGCGGCTTGGAACGATCTTCGGCAGGGTGGACAGAATGTCAGCCCATACCTTCTGGCCACCCCAATAAGGCTGCGCCTCGTTGACGAACGGATCCTGGACTGCCGAGAGAAGCGAAGGTACGAGACCGAACGACTTCAGCATCGCCACCTGGCCTTCGTTGGTGCCAAGCGCATAGTTGACGTAGGTCCAGGCAGCTTCCTTGTTCTGGGAGTTGGCCGCGATCGCGAGCGACGAACCGCCGAGGTTTGCTGCATGCGGACCGTCAGCCGTCAGGCTCGGCATCATGTAGACGCCCCACTTGCCGCTAAGATCAGGAGATCCGGAACGGATGGTGCCTTCATACCAGCCGCCATACATCTGGCTGGCAACCTTGCCTGCGGTATTCGCCTGGATCTTTTCGTCCCAGATGGCGGCCGTCAGCGTGCCGGCGTCCTTCATCTGCTTGACCTTCTCAAGCGTTGCGACGCAGGCTGGCTGATTGATGGTGATCGACTGGCCGTCGGTCGAGAAATATCCGCATCCCTGCTCGTTGGAGATCATGCGGAACCATTCGCTGTCGCCGTTGAAGTCGGCCTGAGCCATGACAACACCGGGGTTGGCCGCGGAAATCTTCTTGCCGGCTGCGATGAAGTCATCCCACGTCTTGATCGTCGACGGGTCGACACCGGCCTTCTCGTAGAAATCGCGACGATAGAATACGGCAACCGGGCCTGAATCCCACGGCATTGCGTAGGCAACGTCACCGACCTCCAGCTCGGTGCGCTTGAACTCCGGGAATTTCGCCTGGATATCGGCGTTATATCCAAGGTCCTTCAGGTTGGCGAAGCAATCCGGGAAACGGCTCCAGAAGATCTCGGCCTCGAAATTCTCGACCGTGACAATATCCGGCAATCCCTCCCCACCAGCCGCGCAGGCTGCCAGCATCTTGTCGAAAACCTGCTGGTTTCCAAGATCTTCGACCGTGACCTTGATATTCGGATGCTGCTTGTTGAAACCTTCGAGCGTCGATTTCAGCGCCGACGCGGCGATATTCCAGCTCCAGATCGTAAGATTGCCCGAGTCCTGCGCGAATGCAGAGCCTGACGCGAGCAGCGCAACGATTGCGGTCGTGCTTATAAGTTTGAAGCGCATTGAAAATCCTCCCTTTTCAATTGCCGTCCCTTAGCGAACATGGCTAGACTATCTGGAAGGGAGCCGCTGTCTCCTAAAAAGGGAATATGGATTTGGCGGAAAGTAAGATCGAAAGACGGGCTGTCTATCAGCCGGGAGCGAGCAGCATCGAAGGCCTGCCGACGGCGCTACAGATGTTTCACAATCATCCGTCGGTGATGCTCATGCCGCATTGGCATGTGCAGGTCGAAGTCAACTACATCATGCAAGGCTGCGTGCATTACCTCATGAATGGTCGTGAGGTGAACATGAAGGCGGGTGACATGTGCCTGTTCTGGGGCGGGCAACCGCATCAGATGGACGAGTGCAGCGACGATGCCATTTACGCCGGCGGGCACCTGCCGCTGGTTTATTTCTTTCGCATGCGCCTGCCGATCAGCGTCTCGAGCCGGCTGATGAAGGGCGATATCCTTTTCACATCAGCCACGGACACCGCCGATAGAGAGAACTTCCCGCGCTGGGTGCGCTATGCCAAGTCGGGAGATCCTGCGAAAGCCCAGCATGCGGTGGAAGAAATGCTGCTGCGGGTCGAACGCATCGTACTCGAGCCTTACACGATGCTCGCGGCTGGCGGCCCGGACGAAATAGACGACATCGACCAGTCCTACGCCCAGTCATCGCGGACGGTGGCCCGCATGTGCGATTTCGTAGCGGCAAACTTTCTCCACGAGATTGATTCGGTCGATATCGCGCGTGCCGCGGACCTGCATCCAAAGTATGCAATGAACCTGTTCAAGAAGACGACGGGTATGACGCTCAGCAAATATGTCAACCTGCTCAGGCTTTCGCGCGCGCAGGCCATGCTGATGAAGGATGAGGCGAACGTGCTGCAGGTGGCGATGGACAGCGGCTTCGGCTCGATCAGCGCGTTCAACAAGTCCTTCAGGCATATCGCAGGCATGTCACCGTCGGATTTCCGGCGAGATGTAAGGATGGTCGCGCAACTGGTACCGCTTGCCTGACCGCAGTCAGCCCGCGGTCGATTCGAACAGTTTGTAGAGCAGCTCGGCCGAGGCAGAGAGTTCGCGGTCCTTCAGCTTGACGAGCCCAAAGTCCGGGACTGAGATATCTCCGGCCACCGACAGTGTGCGCAGAAGTCCGTGATCTTCCATCAGCCTCGCGACCGGCTCGGCCAAAATCCCGAGCCGCTCGCTCTGCAACATCAGGAGCATTGTCAGGAGAGCGTCTGATGTCGACACGACGCTCGCCGGAATGATCCCGTGGCGACGGATGAAATCGTCGACAACCTGGCGCAGAAAAGAGCCGTGTGGCTGCAGTACCCAACTCTGCTGGCGCAGATCCTCCTCGTCCAAAACCACCTTTCCCGCCAGAGGGTGATCCTTGGCAGCGACGATGCGCAGCGTCTCCTTGCCAAGTTGGATATGATCGAACCACAGCGGGTTCATGCCGCTCGGGATACGGCAAACGGCGAAATCAAGCCGCCGGCTCAAAACGTCTTCGAGCAGGACGTCACTGCTGCCGACCGTGATGCTGACGTCAATCGTCGGGTGCGTCTCGAACAGCCGCTTTAAGGTCGGCGCCACATAATCCGACGCGGGCGTCATGATCGTCCCGAACGCAACGCTCCCGCCCTGCCCGGCGGCCGCGACCACCATTTCGTATTCCGCGCGCTGCGCTTCGGCCAGAAGCATCTTCGCGTGGCGGACAATCACCTCGCCCTGATTCGTCGCGATCAGTCCACGATTGTGACGCTCGAAAAGCTGATGGCCCGACATCTGCTCGAGCTCGTTCAATGTTCGCGAAAGAGCCGGCTGGGAAATGCCGAACATTTCGGCAACCACGCCCAGTTTCCCGTGTTCGCTGAGCGCTACCAGCATCTTCATATGCCGCAGCTTGAAACCGTCCAGACCCACCTTGACCTCTCTTGATATAACAAATTTGCATATCAAAATACGAAAGACTGATTATACAATCCAGTATCGATCAGCTAAATGCATGACAACAACAGCGCCAACGCAAGGAAACTTCATCGTGGTTGAAAAAACCCCTTCCCCTCAGGGTCACAACGCCGTTCAGGAAAAGGGCGAGACGTCGCAGCTGCGCTCGCGGGCTTGGTTCGACAACATTAACAATCCTGATATGACAGCGCTCTACCTCGAACGCTACATGAACTTCGGTCTCAGCCAGGAAGAGCTGCAGTCGGGACGCCCGATCATCGGCATCGCCCAGACCGGATCCGACCTGTCTCCCTGCAACCGCCATCACCTTGAGCTCGCCAAGCGCGTACGCGAAGGTATCCGCGACGCCGGCGGCATCGCGATCGAGTTTCCGGTTCACCCGATCCAGGAAACCGGCAAGCGTCCGACGGCAGGCCTTGACCGCAACCTGTCCTACCTCGGCCTCGTCGAAATCCTCTACGGCTACCCACTCGATGGCGTCGTCTTGACCATCGGCTGCGACAAGACCACGCCGGCCTGTCTTATGGCCGCGGCAACCGTCAACATCCCGGCGATCGCACTGTCGGTCGGCCCGATGCTGAACGGCTGGTTCCGCGGCGAGCGCACCGGCTCGGGCACGATCGTCTGGAAGGCCCGCGAAATGATGGCGCGCGGCGAAATCGACTATCAGGGCTTCGTCAAGCTCGTTGCCTCTTCGGCACCGTCAACCGGCTACTGCAACACGATGGGCACGGCCACGACCATGAACTCGCTTGCCGAAGCGCTCGGCATGCAGCTGCCCGGCGCGGCAGCGATCCCGGCTCCTTACCGCGACCGCCAGGAAATCTCCTATGAGAGCGGCCTGCGCATCGTCGAGATGGTCCGCGAAGACCTGAAGCCTTCGGACATCCTGACCAAGGAAGCCTTCATCAACGCAATCCGCGTCAACTCTGCCATCGGCGGCTCGACCAACGCGCCGATCCACCTGAACGCGCTTGCCCGTCACGTCGGCGTCGAACTGACGGTTGACGACTGGCAGACGTATGGCGAAGAGATCCCGCTGCTCGTCAATCTGCAGCCGGCCGGCGAATACCTCGGCGAAGACTACTACCACGCCGGCGGTGTTCCCGCTGTCATGGGCGAACTCATCAAGCACGACCTCATCAACACGAGCGCGATGACGGTAAACGGCAAGACGGTCGGCGAGAACTACACGACGGCCACGATTGAAGACGACAAGGTCATCCGTCCGTTCGAGCGCCCGCTGAAGGAACGCGCCGGTTTCCGCGTTCTGAAGGGCAATCTCTTCAACTCCGCGATCATGAAGACCAGCGTTATCTCGCCTGAGTTCCGTGAGCGTTATCTTTCCAACCCGAACGATCCGGAAGCCTTCGTTGGCCGCGCCGTGGTCTTCGACGGTCCGGAAGACTATCACCATCGCATCGACGATCCGTCGCTGGCAATCGATGCATCGACGGTACTCTTCATGCGCGGTGCAGGCCCGATCGGCTATCCGGGTGCGGCCGAAGTCGTCAACATGCGCGCCCCTGACTATCTGCTGAAGCAGGGCATCTCTTCGCTTCCCTGCATCGGTGACGGCCGTCAGTCCGGTACATCGGGATCGCCTTCCATCCTGAACGCGTCGCCGGAAGCGGCGGCAGGTGGCGGCCTTGCTGTCCTGAGAACAGGCGATACCGTTCGCGTCGACCTCAAGAAGGGCACGGCTGACATCCTGATCAGCGACGAAGAACTCGCGGCACGCCACGCGGCGCTGGCCGAAGCCGGTGGCTACGTCTACCCCGAGAGCCAGACACCGTGGCAGGAAATCCAGCGCAACTACGTCGGCCAGATGGAGACCGGCGCGGTTCTCGAGCCGGCGATCAAGTACCAGCGCATTGCGCAGACCAAGGGCATCCCGCGCGACAACCACTAACGCCAGCCCGCCTCGGGCTGAAGTAAGAAACATCATGGGCCCGTGTCGGCGACACACGGGCCCATGATTTTATTGAGCAATATAATTCTCTTGTTCCCTCTGCGGCCTTGCCCTGCCCTCTCGAATGTGGTCGATTTCGCCCGCCGCTGGGTTGGAGGGCGGCGTGATCTCCATCGATAAAAAGAGCGCGTCCATCGCTCGTTTGTGACGGAACATGATGATGTCTGATAGCCTTCTCGACAGCGCCGCATCTGGCGGCTTGTTTATCGGCCGTGCCTGGAACCCTGCGGTTCAGGGGCCGAGCGTGGTGACAATCCGGGATGGAGAGCTGATCGACATCACATCGCCGGTGGTGCCGACCGTCAGCGCACTGCTCGAACACTCCGATCCTGCCGGCCTCGTTCATTCCTCGACCGGCAGCTCGCTGGGAAGGCTAGAAGACGTCGCGGCGAACAGCAGCGGCACGCCCTCGAATTCAATGGTGCATCTGCTCGCCCCGAGCGACCTGCAGGCAATCAAGGCATGCGGCGTCACCTTTGCTCAATCCATGATCGAGCGCGTCATCGAGGAAAAGGCCGCCGGCAATCCCGATCGGGCCGCGGCGATACGCGAGCGCGTTAGCACGTTGATCGGGGGAAGTCTCAACAATCTCAAGGCTGGCTCCGCTGAGGCAGCAACCGTCAAGCAGGCACTGATCGAAGAGGGCATGTGGTCGCAATATCTGGAGGTCGGCATCGGCCCGGATGCGGAGGTCTTTACCAAGGCCCCGGTGCTCTCGTCGGTCGGATGGGGGAGCGATGTCGGTTTGCACCCGATCTCGACGTGGAACAACCCCGAGCCGGAGATTGTGCTGGCCGTGAACAGCCGTGGCGAAATAAAGGGGGCAACCCTCGGTAACGATGTCAACCTGCGCGATGTGGAAGGGCGTTCCGCGCTGCTGCTCGGCAAGGCAAAGGACAACAACGCATCCTGCTCGATCGGTCCGTTCATCCGTCTTTTCGATCGCACCTATGATCTCGACGCAGTGCGCAAGGCCGAACTTGACCTGAAGGTGACCGGCCTTGATGGCTTCGTTCTGAACGGCAAGAGTTCAATGTCGAAGATCAGCCGGGATCCGACCGATCTCGTCAAGCAGACCTGTGGTGCCCATCACCAGTATCCCGATGGCTTCATGCTCTTCCTCGGCACGCTGTTTGCGCCGACGCAGGACCGGGATGCGGTCAATCAAGGCTTCACCCACAAGGTTGGCGATATCGTCGAAATCTCTTCCGCCGGCTTGGGAACATTGAAGAACACCGTGCGACTCTCGACTGAATGCGCCCCCTGGACCTTCGGGATTTCCGCATTGATGGCTAATCTTGCGCGACGCGGTCTGCTCTAGAGACCGCCGCACTTCCGGCTCGGAATAATTTGCGCAGGGGAAGCGTTCGGTCCCCTGTCTGATGGGCTCCGGATTGCATATATGCGAAGGCAGAACGCAAACGAATCTGCGAGGGTGCAATGCGAACGAAACTTGGTGCGCTGATCTGTGTTGCCGTGCTGGCCGGATGCACGACAGCCCAGGACTTTTCCGCTCCAGGACTGGATCCGATCCCAGGCAGCATCACCTACGGCGGTCAGCCACGCACAAAATTGACGAACTCTCCGGTCGGCTCGTCATTCCCGCATGACTTCATCGATCAGTACGGACAGCAGGTGGAGGAGACATACATCATCCAGCCAGACAGGTCGTTGAAGATCGCGCACCGGGAAATCCGCCCGATCCGCTTCCACAAGTGATCCCGTGCGGGCGCCGTTCCGCAGGGCAAATTTATCGCCGTGCTCTATCGCAACCGACGCGAATAAAGTGCTAGCCTGCGGCAAAGTGAGAATGCCGGAGGTTCTAGGATGAGCTCAAAAACGCTTGGCGATTGGCAGACACTTGCCGAACGGGAACTCAAGACGTCGCCAGACACGCTGGTCTGGGAGACACCTGAAGGCATTGCCGTCAAACCACTCTACACGCAAGCAGATACTGAAAGCTTGGCGCATCTCGGATCCCTCCCGGGCCTTGCGCCGTTCACCCGCGGGCCTCGCGCGACGATGTATGCCGGGCGCCCCTGGACGATCCGCCAGTATGCGGGTTTCTCAACTGCGGAAGCCTCGAATGCGTTCTATCGCAAGGCGCTCGCGGCCGGTCAGCAGGGCGTATCCGTCGCATTCGATCTTGCGACGCACCGCGGCTACGACAGTGATCATCCGCGCGTGGAAGGCGATGTCGGCAAGGCGGGCGTGGCGATCGACAGCGTCGAGGATATGAAGATCCTGTTCGACGGCATTCCGCTCGAGAAGGTGTCGGCGTCGATGACGATGAACGGAGCAGTCATCCCGATCCTGGCAAACTTTATTGTCGCGGGCGAGGAGCAGGGCGTTCCGCTCGAGGCACTCTCGGGGACGATTCAGAACGACATTCTCAAGGAGTTCATGGTCCGCAACACCTACATCTATCCACCGGAACCATCGATGCGGATCGTTGCCGATATCATCGAGTATACGGCGAGGAAGATGCCGAAGTTCAACTCGATCTCGATCTCCGGCTATCACATGCAGGAGGCGGGCGCGACACTCGTTCAGGAACTGGCCTTCACGCTCGCCGACGGGCGAGAGTATGTACGAGCCGCCATCGCCAAGGGACTGAATGTCGATGACTTCGCCGGTCGGCTGTCCTTCTTCTTTGCCATCGGAATGAACTTCTTCATGGAGGCAGCCAAGCTGCGGGCAGCGCGCCTGCTCTGGACGCGGATCATGGAAGAATTCAAACCCATGAAGGCCTCGTCGCTGATGCTGCGCACCCATTGCCAGACGTCAGGCGTGTCCTTGCAGGAGCAGGATCCCTACAACAACATCGTGCGCACCGCGTTCGAAGCGATGTCGGCCGTCCTGGGCGGCACGCAATCTTTGCACACGAATTCGTTCGACGAGGCAATCGCACTGCCGACGGAATTTTCTGCCCGTATCGCTCGCAATACCCAGCTGATCCTCCAGCATGAAACAGGCGTCACCAAAGTCGTCGATCCGCTTGCCGGCTCCTACTATGTCGAAAGCCTCACGTCCGAACTCGCGGAGAAGGCCTGGGCGTTGATCGAGGAAGTCGAAGCGCTGGGAGGAATGACGAAGGCGGTCAACGAGGGGCTACCGAAGAGACTGATCGAGCAAGCGGCGACCCGCCGCCAGGCCGCGGTCGACAAGGGCGACGAGATCATCGTAGGGGTCAACAAGTATCGTCTGGAAGACGAGCAGGCGATCGACATTCTCGAGATCGACAACACGGCGGTCAGAACCGCCCAGATCAAACGCCTTGAAGACACGAAACGTCGGCGTGACAATTCGCTCGTCGCTCAAACCCTCGACCGCCTCACCAACATCGCAAGAACAGGCGAAGGCAATCTTCTGGAGGCCGCCGTGGAGGCCTCCCGCGCCCGCGCCACGGTCGGTGAGATTTCCGACGCCATGCGAAAAGCTTTCGGCGATCATGCCGCAACACCTGATGTCATCAAGGACGTCTACGGCGAGGCCTATCGCAACGAACCCGAGCTGGAAGCCCTGAAGGCGCGCATGACTGAAGTCAGGACGACGCTTGGGCGAAAGCCAAGGATCATGGTGGCCAAGCTTGGGCAGGACGGCCATGACCGCGGTGCCAAGGTGATTGCATCGGCCTTTGGCGACATCGGCTTCGACGTCATTGCGGGACCGCTCTTCCAGACGCCCGAGGAGGCTGCCGCGCTGGCGGTATCAAACAAGGTTCATGTCGTCGGCATGTCGTCACTGGCGGCCGGACACAAAACGCTTGCTCCACAGCTTGTCGACGCGCTGAAATCGCAGGGAGCTGGTGAGATTGTCGTCGTCGCCGGTGGGGTGATTCCGCGGCAGGATTATCAGTTTCTCACCGATCACGGGATTGCCGCGATCTTCGGTCCGGGAACCAATGTCCTGGAGGCGGCAAACTCCGTGCTAGACCTTCTGGAGGGTAAAAAACGCAACGCCTGAGAAGGCGTTTTCACCCGAACGAAAGAGGTCTGCCATGTGGACAACGGCAATCATCCGGTGACTGGAAAAGCGGCATTGCCGGATGTTTCGGCATGAAAACGATTACGTTTTGTGAGGTTGACAACACTCCCTGCCTCAAATGCAGCAGAATGAAAATTAATTTCATAGTTTCAACTTTTCTCGCGATTCTTGTTGACGAGTTCGAAAATTTGTCCCAACTTGACGAAAATAAATTACGTAATTGGGAACGAGAACAGCATGAAAGTGGGAATTATCGGGCTTGGTTTCCGGCTCGGCTACCTTGGCTACGTCTTCAAGTCGGTTGATGAGAGCTTCGAGATCGTCGGATACGTCGATCCGAATCCGGCTGGCCTTCCGGGGCTCGTTGAGCAGGGCGTTTCCGCGGGCAAGGCATATGCGACGCCGGCAGACCTGATTGCCAACGAAAAGCTCGATCTTCTGATGATCGGCTCGCCGAACCACATGCATCTCGACCATATCCGCCTCGGTCTCGAAGCGGGATTGAAGGTCTTCTGCGAAAAGCCGATCGTCACCACGATCGCCGAAAGCATCGAGCTCGCCAAGCTCATGGCCAAGTTCGGTCACGAGCGCCTCATGGTCGGCCTCGTGCTGCGTTATTCGCCGCTCTACAAGGACCTGCGCGCCATTCAGGCGACAGGCAAGCTGGGGCAGATCGTTTCGATCGAGGCATCCGAGCATATCGAGCCCTACCACGGCGCATTCTTCATGCGCGACTGGCGTCGCTACGAGCGCTATTCCGGCAGTTTCATGCTGGAAAAGTGCTGCCACGACCTCGACCTCTATAACGGCGTCGTCGGTGCACGTCCCGAGCGCGTCGCGAGCTTCGGTGGCCGCAAGAGCTTCACTCCGGTAAACGACCCCGCCCGCGAAGGCATCAACGACCTCGAGTTGTTCCATCGCAAGCCGAGCGGCTGGATGGGCTCCGACAAGGTCTTCGACAGCGACGCCGACATTATCGACTATCAGGTGGCGATCGTTGAGTATGCCAACGGCGTTGGCATGAATTTCCATACCAACCTGAACGTTCCCGACCAGTTCCGCCGCTTTGCCATCATGGGCTCGCGCGGCATGGCCGAAGGCGATTTCGTGCGCGGCTATCTCGATGTGCATGAGCAGTTGACCGGCAAGAAGGTCGTCGAGAACAAGTACGTCGCAACCGAACTGTCTCAGCATTATGGCGCCGACGAACAGATGGCCGCCGACCTTCTGGATAGCGTTCGCACGGGCACCGAACTGCCTGTGTCGACCCTCAACGCGCTCGAAGCCGGAATCCTGGCATTGTCCATGGATGAAGCCCGGATGAAGAAGGCGGTTGTCGACCTGCGCCCCGTGTGGGACAGATTCGATGAGGCGCTCCACGCAAGAGCGGCTTGAGGAGGGCGGCAGGATGAATGTTCAACGAAGCAACCTCATCTTCGCCTGGATCCTTCTCTTTCCGGCTGTTCTCTACGTTGCGGTAATCGTCGCTTATCCGCTGGTCGATACATTCATCCTTTCCTTCACCGACGCGTCGCTGAAGAAGGTGACGAACTGGGTTGGCTGGGCGAACTATCAGAAGATCTTCAACGAGACCTTTGCTGAAGTCATCATCCGGACCTTCGTCTGGACGTTCTTCTCGGTCTCGATAAAGATGATCATCGGCGTCTTTGGCGCCACCATGCTGAATGCCGCGGTTCCTGGCAGAGCGCTGTTTCGCGTCCTGACCATGCCGCCGTGGATCGTTCCGATGGCGATCGGCATCTTCATGTGGGGCTGGATGTACAACGGCCAGTTCGGGATGATTTCCGGCATGCTGCAGCGCTTCGGCCTTGTAGACGCTCCGGTTGCCTTCCTTGCGCAGGGCTCGACGGCATTCTGGGCAACGATCATCACCGACGTGTGGATCGGCGTCCCGATGGTGACCCTCTACATGCTGGCCGCCATGCAGGCGATCCCGCAGGATCTCTACGAAGCTGCGTGGACGGATGGTGCCGGTCGCCTCTATCGCTTCCGTCGCATCACGCTGCCGCTGATCATTCCGTCCATGATCACCATGTCGATGCTGTCGCTGATTGCTACGTTCAACTCGTTCGATATCATCTGGATTCTGACGCGTGGCGGGCCGAGCGGTGAAACGACGACGATGATCATCGACACCTATCGCACCGCGATCGGGTCGAACAAATACGGCGAAGGTGCCGCGCGCGCCGTGCTTATCTGCATCTTCCTGTCGATCTTCTGCGTCTGCTACTTCCGCATGACCAGCCGCCTTGCTTCCGGAGACAAGCGATGAAACAGCCCCATCTGCTGATCAATCGGTACAAGTGGTACGAGATCATCGCCATCTATGCCGGCATCCTGGTGTTTCTTACCTTCGTGCTGGCGCCGTTCGTCGAAGGCTTCCTGGTTTCGCTGAAGCCATTGAGCCAGCTGTTCTCGTCGCCCTATCGATTCATTCCTGAGAATGGATCTTTCGAAGCCTACCGGACGATGTGGATCAGCGTGCCCGGTTTCGCCCGGTACATCTTCAATTCGTTCTTCATCTCGACGATCGTGACAGCCGTCGTGCTGATTCTCGTCGTTCCCGCCTCCTATGCGTTCGCTCGCTTCGAGTTCAAGGGCGCGGGACTGCTGCTCGGCGCATTCCTTGCTGTTAACATGTTCTCGGGCGCCGTCCTGCTCATCCCGCTTTTCCGCCTGATGCGCTCGCTCGGCCTCCTGAACACCTACTTCGCCATCATGGTTCCAGGCGTCGCCTTCCTGATCCCGTCCGCGATCTGGTTGCTCCGCACCTACATGATGCGCATTCCGAGAGAACTGGACGAAGCCGCCTTCGTTGACGGCGCAAGCCAGCTCTACACCCTGCGTCGGGTCATCCTCCCGATCGCGATGCCGGGTATCACCGTGGTTGCGATCACAACCTTCATCGGTTCCTACGCTCAGCAGTTCATTTTCGCGCTGACCTTCAATTCCAAGACTGAATACGCGCCTTTGCCAGTCGGGCTCTTCGCATACTTCGGTCGCCAGGAAGTGGTCTGGAACGAACTCATGGCCGCAAGTTTCGTCGGCATCGCGCCGGCAATAGTCGTGATTTTCTTCCTTCAACGGTATCTCGTCAGCGGTCTGACCGCGGGCGCGGTGAAACAGTAAGTCAACCACCAGAGAAAAATGGGAGCTAACAAAGTGAAGATTCAATCCAAGATGGGCTTGCTGGCCCTTGCCCTGCTCGGCACCACCGCGCTCGGCACAATGACCGCACAGGCCGCTGACAAGGAGATCAGCTGGATCTATTGCGGCGACAAGATCGACCCGATCCACGAGAAGTACATCAAGGAATGGGAAGGCAAGAACACCGGCTGGAAGATCGCTGTTGAAGTTGTTGGCTGGGAACAGTGCCAGGACAAGGCAACGACCCTCGCTGCTGCCGGCACCCCGGTTGGCATGGCCTATGTCGGCTCGCGCACGCTCAAGGAATTTGCCCAGAACGACCTGATCGTTCCGGTGCCGATGACCGAAGATGAGAAGAAGAGCTATTACCCGAACATTGTCGACACGGTAACCTTCGACAACAACCAGTGGGGCGTTCCGATCGCCTTCTCGACCAAGGCCCTCTACTGGAACAAGGACCTCTTCAAGCAGGCAGGTCTTGACCCGGAAACCCCGCCGAAGACCTGGGCTGAAGAAATTGCCGACGCCAAGGCCATCAAGGAAAAGACCGGCATCGCAGGCTACGGCCTCCCGGCCAAGACCTTCGACAACACGATGCACCAGTTCATGCATTGGGTTTACACCAACAACGGCAAGGTCATCGATGGCGACAAGATCGTGATCGACAGCCCGGAAGTGCTGGCGGCTCTGCAGGCCTACAAGGACATCACGCCGTACTCCGTCGAAGGCGCAACCGCCTACGAACAGAACGAAATCCGCGCCATCTTCCTCGACGGCAAGGTCGGCATGATCCAGGCAGGTTCGGGTGCTGCTGCCCGCCTGAAGGACACCAAGATCAACTGGGGCGTTGCACCGCTGCCGCTCGGCCCGTCGGCCAAGGGTGAAGGCACGCTGCTGATCACCGACAGCCTTGCTGTCTTCAAGGGCACGGGCGTCGAAGAAAAGGCGGCTGAATTCGCCAAGTTCATCACCTCGCCGGGTCCGCAGGGCGAATACGAACTCCAGGGCGGTGCTGGCCTGACGCCTCTGCGTCCGTCCGCGAAGGTCGACGAATTCGTCAAGGCCGATCCGTCGTGGAAGCCGTTTATCGATGGTATTGCCTTCGGTGGCCCTGAGCCTCTCTTCACCGATTACAAGGGTTTCCAGAACGCTATGATCGAGATGGTGCAGTCCGTCGTGACGGGCAAGGCCGAACCGGCTGATGCTCTGAAGAAGGCTGCCGGCGAAATCGAAGCATTCAAGTAAGCCTTTGTTGGGATCGCGGGCGCAACACCCGCGATCCTTTATCTATTCTATGCAAGCGCCGGATGACGCGGCGACCGGAGACAGGTTTTGGGACAGCTTCTTCTCAACAAGGTTCAGAAGTTCTACGGCGACTTCGAGGTGCTCAAGGGCGTTCAGCTCGAGGTCAAGAACGGCGAGTTCGTTGTTTTCGTCGGCCCCTCCGGCTGCGGTAAATCCACCTTGCTCCGCATGATCGCGGGCCTTGACGCAACGTCGGCCGGTGACATCGTTATTGATGGATTGCGGGTCAACGATCTGCCTCCAGTCAAGCGCGGCATCGCCATGGTGTTCCAATCCTACGCGCTCTATCCGCACATGAGCGTTTTCGAGAACATTGCCTTCCCCCTTCGTGTCGAGAAGATGGAAGAGGAAAAACTGAAGGCCAAGGTAGAGCACGCTGCGCGCATTCTCCATCTCGACCAGCGACTGCAGCAGAAGCCGGGCATGCTTTCGGGCGGCCAGCGCCAGCGCGTTGCGATCGGCCGCGCGATCGTGCGCGAACCGAAAATCTTCCTGTTCGACGAACCGTTGTCCAACCTCGACGCGGCGCTGCGTGCGGACATGCGCATCGAGCTCGCTAAGCTTCACCGCCAGCTGAAGGCCACGATGATCTACGTCACGCACGACCAGGTCGAAGCGATGACGATGGCGGACCGCATTGTCGTGCTCAACGCTGGCGAGATCGCCCAGACGGGCGCGCCGTTGGAACTGTATCACAAGCCCGCCAACATCTTCGTCGCCGGTTTCATCGGCAATCCGAAGATGAATTTCCTGAGCGTGAAATGCGTGGGAGTCACTTCTGACGGTGTAACGGTCGACTACAAGGGCCAGCAGGTCACGATTCCTGTTACCCCGCGCGAAACGGCAGTTGGCAAGACACTTACGCTCGGCGTGCGGCCCGAACATATCCAGCTCGGTTCCGGCGACATCTCGTTCACGGTCGTACCGACTGTTATCGAGCGCCTCGGTGCTCAGACTGTCGCCTACGCCGCTCTCGATGGCGAAGGCGAAAACTTCTGTGCAATGCTGCCTGGAAGCATCGGCATCCGCCCCGAGCAGCCGCTGGCCGCGGGGATCAACCGGGTCGATTGCCATCTCTTTGACGAGAACGGCATCGCATTCGAGCGCCACGTCGAACTGACGGACATCGACGTCAGCCTACTGAACGCAACGCCTGCTGCCTGACCCTCAGCGGTCAATAAAGTGATCGAAGGGATCGTTGACCGGATACGAATAGGATCCGCGGTCAACGATGCCCTGACGATACATGCAACTCCTGAGAGCCGTGACGTAAAGCAGGCTGTTTTGCTGGGGTGATCCTTGCCACGCCGCCTCAGGCTCGCAGTGGCGATAGGCGCGATCAAAGCGCGCTTGTGTTTGCGGGTCTGAATCGACTCGCACCCCGCTATAGGTTTGCCATTGAGATGGCGCCTCTGCCGCTGAAATGCAGACAAAGCTCGCCGCTAAAGCAAAAGCGACTGACAATCTCATCGAAGACCTCCCGGCGCCCACAAATTGGGCCTCCGGAAGAAATGCGTTTCGCGCGTCAAACGTCAAGACGCGCGAACTGGTGCCCGCTGGCATGCGATAAGTCTTGCTAAAGGCAGAGTTACCAGACGAGGCCGCGTGCCGCGACATCCTCTACACGCGTGACGACGCCGTCACGGTGAAACACCATGGTATCGAAGAGGTTGGACACGACGCAGGTGTGGTTCGGAACGATCCGGATCTTGTCGCCGATGGCAGGGCGATCGCCAGAGCATTTCGACAGATCGATAACGCCGTGCTCTTCCGACAGGCCGGTGATAACCGCATCCTGATAGCCAACGACACTGCCGAAATCGGAAAAGCCGAGCAGATCCGAGGTCAGTGCCTTTGAGCCGGCGTCGATCACGGCGCGATCCGGTGTCGGCCGCGACACGACTGTTGCCAGGACGTGCATGGCGCACTCATCAAAGCTGCAATGACCAGCCCGCACCATCGAGCGATCATTATAGATATAGGTGCCGGCGCGATGCTCGGTTGCTGCCGGCACAAGGTGCGCGTCGAACAGGCTCGGAGTTCCGCCATTGCTGACGATCGGGCAGGCGATGCCTTCATTTTCGAGGAGGGCCAGAGCCGAGCTCAGGAAGGACTGTACCTCTTGGGCAGCACCCGGCTTCGGATAGTTCAGAAGCCCGCCAAAAGAGAGGCCAGGCGCTCTATCGATACGTTTGGCAAGCGCGACTGCCTCCTGCGGCGTCTGGACGCCGCAACGTCCGCCGCCGGTGTCGCATTCGACCAGAACCACAAGCGGCTTGCGCGCACGGAACCAATCCGAAAGGCCATCAACGGTAATTGCGCTGTCGGCGACCACTTTCAGGCCACCGATGCGTTCATTCAGCGCTGCCAACTGCTCGAGCTTCTGCGGGCCGAGAATGTTGAACGTGATCAGGATGTCATCGAAGCCGGCAGCGGCAAACACTTCCGCTTCGCTGATCTTCTGGCAGTTGATGCCCTTGGCGCCAGCAGCAACCTGCTGCGCAGCGAGTGCCGGAATTTTATGGGTCTTGATATGAGGACGAAACGCGATGCCGTGGCTGTCCATATAGGACTGCACCCGCGCAATGTTCGCCGCCAACCGATCTTCATCGATGATCGGCCGGGGTGTCGACAACTCGCTCAACTTGTCACCGGGCTTTGCAACAACGGCAAACGGATTGTCACTCATCAAACTGCTCCCTGCCCCAACCCATGTGGGTCGGCTATCATCGGCCAAATATCCTTGCGAGCACGACGGTATGGCGTCTTCGCTGGATTGTTCGGATAGGGCGTTCCCGCCGCGCAGTAAATGATCTCAGCCGCAATCTTCGAGAAAGACGCAAAGAAGTGATTGGTCGATTTGATGACCAGAATCTTCTTCGAGGTTGGTTCGATTCCCATCACCGAAAACAAGGTGGGATCGAAACTCTGCGCCCGAGTTGAATTCAGGATGATGTCGATGCCGTCGAGCACAATATGCGCAGAATCGCCGAAGGGCGCAAAGCTCTCGCCGAACCGCATTTCCGCGTTCGGAACGATCTTGACCACCTTCACGATACCATCGACGGGATTTCCCGTGCCCGGCGCTGACTTGGCGCCAAAGCGAAGCGGAATCTCGGCACCCTCGCCTGCCGCCATGCAGATCTGCACGGCCATTGGATCCCAGATCGTTCCGATCGCCGCGTCCGTCACACCGCGCGCCAGTAGTTCTTCCAGGAGAACGGTCGCGTCGCCGGCCGTGCCACCGCCGGGGTTGTCCCACATGTCTGCGATGACAACCGGCCAGGACGTCGCGGCGAGAGCCTCGCTGACCGCCTGCTCTTCGTCGATCTGCGGCATCATGAAGGTGCCGCGCTTTGCAAACAGCTCCATGCCCAGTTCGCGGGCGAGCGCGCTTCCCTTGGCGGCATTGTCATTCGTCACGACGAGGAGCTTTGTACCCATTTCCGCTACGTCACCGGCCATGAAGCCGTGAATGACGGATATCGACAAGATGTCGGCATCCTCACGCTCGATCTGCATAAGCTTGTCGACGAAGGACCGCATCGGATCACGCGAGGTCGGGAAGACGTCGATCATCCGGCAGTCGAACACGGACATGACGGGGTTAACCCGTCCCTCCAGCGTATCGACCGCGATGCGCCAGAGATCCTCCGCCCGGTCTACAAAATCCGTGTGCGGGAATTCCTTGAAGTAGACGAACACATCTGCAGCCGCGAAGCGTTTGGCGGTCAGATGGCTGTGCGGGTCCAGTTCGGCGAAGATGCGTATGTCGGGACCGACAATCTCACGTACGCGCGATAGAAGATCGCCTTCGGTATCTTCGTAGCCGGCCGCAACCATGGCGCCGTGAAGGCCGAGGACAACTGCATCGACGGGCATTGCCGCCTTCAGCTGCTCCAGCACCTCATCGCGAAGACCTTCATAGGTTGCACGGCTGACGAGGCCCGCAGGATCCGCCCATGCAGCCGTCCCCTCGATGAGTTCCCATCCCTTTTCCGCGCATACACGCCGACCGACCGTAATCGGAGCCGAACACAAGGTCGGTGTTTCCGGGTGCTGTCCAGGAGGTGCATAGAGCGAGGCCTCAAAGGCGCGTCGGTCGATGCAGATGGGCGAGAAGGTGTTGGTTTCGGTGGCGAGCGCTGCCGTGAATATCCGCAAGGTTTCGGCCTTTAGGTTAGATTAGCCCATCGGGTTCGGCAGATAGCCGGTAAAGCCGGAAATCTTCCAGCGACCCTCGTGCAGACGGCAGTAATAAAGTGTCTGCCACTGCATGACATCGCGCGTACCATCCGCCTTGGCGATGCCGCCATCAAACTTCTTGCGCACGAGCGCCATGTCGCCGGAAATCTCGATGTCTTCCAATGTGGTCGTGGTGAAGATCGCCGTGCGAGTGTCTTCGGCGAAGCTCTCCTTCGCGAATTCCTTGGCCTGGCGCACCCATTCGTCGCGGTAGGCGGCAAGCGTCGGAAACGCCAGTCGCCAATCATCGGGGCTGACCTTCTTGCGTCCGTCGATACCGATGAAACCCTCTTCCACGAAGTCATGCTCCACCATTGACCAATCAGCGGCCAGGAAGGCGTCGATATCGCGGTGGACGAGCATCTCCCAGATTGAATGACGGGCAACATCAGAAGCCGGGAAAGGATTCTTAAAAGGATCGCGCATTGGGTTCCCTATTGAAATTCTTTTCATGAATGTTGTTTTTCGCTGGTCAAATTCCGCTTTATATGGTCATTTGTCAACGCATCACGAAAATAATTTGCAAGGATCGGTCTATGTCCATCACTCGCTATGGCACGGTTCAAAAAGGCGCGGGCGGCAAGCCGCTACCCTTCGCGCGGGCTGTCGAAGCTGACGGCTGGCTTTATGTTTCCGGTCAGGTTGCCATGGAAAATGGCGAGATTATCGACGGCAACATCGTCGCCCAGACTCATAAGACAATTCAGAACGTGCTCGCCATTCTTGAAGAGGCCGGATACGGCGTCGAGCACGTGGTGCGTTGCGGCGTGTGGCTTGATGATCCGCGCGATTTCTGGACCTTCAACAGCATCTACCAGCAATACTTCGGCGAACATCCGCCCGCGCGTGCCTGCGTTCAGTCGTCTATGATGGTCGATTGCAAGGTTGAAATCGACTGTGTTGCCTATAAGGCAAAGGACAAGTAGCGCGAACGATCAGGGGGAGCCGGGCATGGATATTTTCTCGACATTGCAGGAAGAGAAGGCCCGGCTTTCGCCATCGGAGAACCGCATCGCGGATATTCTCCTCAATGATTTCGAGTTCGCGGTAAACGCCTCTATCATCGAGCTCGCGGAAAGGGCGGACGTTTCTCCGCCAACGGTAACCCGTTTCTGCCGCCGCGTCGGTTGCGAGAGCTTCTCGGACTTCAAGGTCCAGCTCGCCCGCACAGCCTATGTCGGCATGCGCTACCTTCGCCCGGAGCCGAAAAGCAGCAATCCCGCCGATGTTGCCCAGGACATTATTACCAAGGCGCAGAACGCGCTTTTCCTTCTGCACCGTTCACTGGACCTGGCAGCTGTCGAAACAGCGGCCGAACACCTCGCCAAGGCCGACATGATCTACGCCTTCGGTTCCGGCGGGAACTCCTCGATGATCGCGAGCGAACTGCAGAACCGGCTGTTTCGCTTCGGCCTTCGCGTGACCGCCAGCTCCGACCACGGCATGCAGCTCATGCTGGCCGCGGCCGCAAAGCCCAGCGACGTCATGATCGGCTCGTCATTTTCCGGGCGCAACGCCGAGCTCGTCCGCTCATTTACGCTTGCACGGGAAGGCAAAGTCACGACGATCGCGTTGACCCAGGCCGACAGTCCGGTGGCTCAGGTGGCCGATATCGTTGTCCCGATCGACCTCGCCGAGGGCAACAACATCTTTCGCCCGACGTCCACGCGCATTGCCTATCTTGCCGCCGTCGACATTCTCGCCAGCCTGGTGGCCTACAATATACAGCCGCAAGCGGCCGTGACCCTTCGTAAAATCAAGCAACAACTCGTCGCTCACCGCGATGGCGACGATCGCCAGCTCCTCGGTGACTGAGCGTCTCATGCCAATGAAAGGATGATGTAGAAATGACAAAAACGGTAGCGATCGTCACCGGCGCTGCGGGCGATATCGGACGGGCCATTGCCAGCCGGCTTGCCGACGACCATGACATCATCCTCCTGGTCGATATCGACATCGCTGCTGCGGAAAAGGCGGCCGCCACACTCGGATCATCCGAGCGTTTCGTTGCAGTTACCTGTGATGTGACGAGCGTCGAGGGGACCGCCGCAATGGCAAAGCGGGCCGCAGCGCTCGGCACGGTCAAGACACTGGTCAACAATGCCGGCGCGGCGCGCGCTGTCAGCCTGCAGGCGACGACGGCGGAGGATTGGCGTGCCGACAACGCATTGAACCTCGAGGCTCCGTTCCTTTGCTTCAGCGCGGTTGCCGACCTCCTGAAGGCGTCCAAGGGCTCGGTAGTCAACATCGCCTCGGTCAATGGCATGAGCGTCTTCGGACATCCCGCCTACAGCGCCGCCAAGGCAGGCCTGCTTCACCTGACAAAGCTGGTGGCAGTGGAATACGGCAAGTTCGGCATTCGCTCGAATGCCGTTGCACCCGGGACGGTCAGAACGCAGGCCTGGGAAGCGCGTGCTGCCGCCAACCCGAATGTCTTCGAGGAAGCCCGCCGCTGGTATCCGCTGCAGCGTGTCGTCGACCCGAAGGATGTCGCCAATGCCGTTGCCTTCCTTGCCGGCCCGCAGGCTGCGGCGATCACCGGTGTTTGCCTGCCGGTCGATTGTGGCCTAACCGCAGGCCAGGCGGAACTTGCCCGGACCTTCTCGCAATCGGCAGACTACTGATACTCCATAATAAGAATAAGAGAGGAACGGATATGGGAACGGCTCCCTACCGCCTGGAAAGCACGTGGCAACCTGATGGCGGCCCGAACGGTCGGTTCACCTTCACGCTTTTCAATCTGTCGGATCAACAGCTTTCCAACTTCAAGCTCGTCTATACTTCGCTGACGCGTGTCATCGATCCGAAGGCCTGCGAGAACGCGACATTCCTGCGTCGCAACGCGAACTTCCACGAATTCGCACCGCCTTCGGGCCTGTCGCTGGATGCAGGTCAGAGCTGGACCTTTACCGTCAGCGGACTGCATCGGCCGGCCCGCCATTGCACCGATGGTGCAAAATCGGCGTACATCACGCTCGCGGACGGTAGCCATGTCGATGTGGCGGTTTCCGAGCTTCTGCTGGAGGGACGCGTCAACGAGCCGCCGCCCGTGCTGCTGCCGAAAGGCGAACTGGACCTGCCTTTCGCCCTGCAGCCTTGGCCGGCTGAAATCGACGTCACGGCTGGCGAAGGCTTCCCGGTCGTTCTTTATCCCGCTGATGGCTCCTCCGTTGACGATATCCGTGCCGTATCGACCGCCCTGGCACTTTTTCATCGGCTCTTCGATAGCAGCCATGCGCCGTTCAATCTGGCGCCTTCCCCGCAGGGACGGGCACTGCGCTTCGTCACCGACACCGGGCTGGCGAAAGAAGCCTACCGGCTGGAATTCACGACGAATGCCATCACGATCCACTATAGTGACAGCGCCGGCCGACAGTATGCGCTGACATCACTTGCGCAGCTGCTGCAAGGCGCACGCGGCACACCGGAAACATTCCGCTTCCCTGAAACCGGCACCATCGCCGACCAGCCACGCTACAGCTGGCGCGGTTGCCATCTGGACGTCTCGCGGCAGTTCTACCCAAGCGATGACATCAAACGTCTGATCGACATTCTCGCCTGGTTCAAACTGAACATCTTCCATTGGCATTTGACCGATGACGAAGCATGGCGCCTGGAAATCAAGGCGTATCCGGAACTGACGACAACGGGCGTCCTTCGCGGCCCTGACGAGCCTTTGCTTCCGCAACTCGGCAATGGCGCGCAACCGGTCGGCGGCTTCTACTCGCAGGATGACGTCCGCGACATCGTCTTGCATGCCACGTCCCTGAGCGTCGAGGTCATTCCGGAGATCGATATTCCGGGCCACAGCACCGCCACTCTCACTGCCCTTCCGGATTTGACCGACGGGCAGGAAGCGCCGGACAGCTATCACTCGGTCCAGGGCTATCCGAACAATGCCCTCAACCCCGCAGTGCCCCTCACCTATGAGTTCCTTGAAAAAGTGCTCGACGAAATGGTCGAGCTCTTCCCCTCTTCCTATCTCCACATCGGCGGGGACGAAGTGGCGAACGGCTCATGGCTTGCCTCGCCGCTCGCTAAGAAGCTGATGGAGCAGGAGGGGATTTCCGGCACCTTCGCACTGCAGTCATATTTCCTCAAGCGTATCAAGGACATGTTGACGGCTCGGGGCCGCAAGCTGGCTGGCTGGAACGAAGTCGCCCACGGTGGCGGCGTTGCGGCCGAAGGCACACTGCTGATGGCCTGGGAAAACCCTCAGGTGGGGATTGATCTGGCTCGTCAGGGCTACGAGGTGGTGATGACCCCCGGGCAGGCCTACTATCTGGACATGGTCCAGGCGGAAGCCTTCCAGGAACCGGGGGCCAGCTGGGCTGGAACAGTTCCGCCGGCGCATACCTACGCCTACGAGGCAGAGGGTGACTTCCCGGAGGACCTCAAGGACAGGATGAAGGGTGTGCAGGCATGCATCTGGTCCGAGCACTACCTGTCACGAGCCTATTTCAACCGTCTGGTATTCCCGCGCCTTCCGGCAATTGCCGAGGCGGCCTGGACGCCGAAAGCCAAAAAGAACTGGCAGCGCTTTGCCGCCATCGTTCCCCTGAGCCCCAAACTCTAGGAGAGTTTCCATGCGAATTGCCGTAGGCGGAATTCATACTGAATGCAGCACCTACTCCCCGGTGCTGATGACGATTGAGGACTTCCGCGTCCTCCGGGGAACCGATCTGCTCGACGCCGAGTATTTCAACTTTCTCAACGCCGATGGCGTTGAGCATCTCCCGCTTCTGCACGCCCGGGCCGTCCCCGGTGGCCCCGTCTCGCACGCCGCCTACCAGGCGTTCAAGGCGGAATTCCTCGAGCGTCTCGAGGCATCCCTGCCGATCGATGGCCTCTATCTAGCCATGCATGGCGCGATGAATGTCGATGGCATGGACGATGCAGAAGGCGACTGGATCTCTGCGGCACGCGCGGTTGTCGGGCCTGACTGCATCGTTGCTGCAAGCTACGATCTCCACGGCAATGTCAGCCAGAAGATCATCGACCAGCTCGACATCTTCGCAGCCTATCGCACCGCGCCGCATATCGATGTTCGTGAGACGATGGTGCGTGCATGGTCCATGCTGGTTGATGCCCTGAAGAGCGGGCAGCGCCCCGGCGTCGCCTGGGCCCCCGTACCGGTTCTGCTGCCCGGCGAACGAACCTCCACCGAGGATCAACCCACCCGTTCTCTCTACGACATGCTGCCGCGTTTCGATGAGCGCGACGGCATTCTCGATGCCAATCTCATGATCGGTTACGTCTGGGCGGACGAGCCGCGCGCGACGGCCTGCGGTGTCGTGACCGGCACCGACAAGGCCGCGGCAACTGCAGCGGCTGAGGAAATTGCTCGATCCTACTGGGACGCCCGCGAAGGCTTCCAGTTCGGCCCGGTGACTGGACCGCTCGACGCGATGCTTGATATCGCCGAGACGTGTGAGACGGCGCCGCTCATTCTCGCGGATTCCGCCGACAATCCGACGGGCGGCGGTGTCGGAGACCGTGCCGACGTCTTGAACGCCCTTCTCGCTCGCAAGTTTGAAAATGCGCTGGTTGCCGGGATAACCGATCGCCCTGCGGTCGAGGCATGTTTTACGGCTGGCCTTGGAAAGACGGCATCGCTGCGTATCGGCGGAAGCCTTGATCCATCGAGCACTCCAGCTCTGGTGGAGGCCGAAGTGCTGTTCCTCGACGGTCCGGGCCCGTTGCCGGAACGTCAGGCAGTCGTGCGCATCGGCGGCGTCACGGTCGTTCTGGCGGCACGTCGGCGCCCCTATCACAACATATCGGATTTCACCCGGCTCGGTCTTGCACCCGAAAAGGTCAGGCTGCTTGCGGTCAAGTCCGGCTACCTTTCGCCGGAACTGGCCCCGATCGCCAACCCGAACCTGATGGCGTTGACCGAGGGCGTGGTGAACCAGGATATCGAGCATCTCGAAAGCAACCGCCGGCTCCGGCCCGCCTTCCCCTTCGATCGTGACTTCGATTTTCAACCGAGCGCACGTCTTTCTGCGCGCTGGCAGAGCTGAAACTCGCTCTGGCAGGTTTGGCTCGGCCGAAACCTGCCAGAGCACGCTTGCCCGGCAACCGGGTGATTTGACCACGTTTAGACAGTACCGATGAACCGCCTCCTCCCAGCCGTTTTCCGCGCCCCCTCTATCCGGGTGAGCATGCTTGCAATTTTTGCCTTCGGCTTCGCGGGCGCTTCCACAGCGCCTTACCAGTCCATCATCGGAATTCGCGAGCTTGGCCTCAGCAACGGGCTCTACTCGGCGCTGATTTTCTGCGCAGCCGGTGTCAACGTCATCGTCAGCATCCTGCTCGGGAACCTGGCGGACAGACTGGGCGAATACCGAACCATGATGTTGACGGTCGCCGTTTTCGGTATGATCGGTTACGGCGCGGTCTATTTCGTGCCGACGCAAATAACGTTTGTGATCGCCGCGCTGATTTTCCTGCCGGTCTTCTGGGCGCTCAACTCACTGCTTTTCGGCAACGTGCGAGCGGCGACCCGCGACATGGAGCGAAACGACGTCGCCACCGTGAACTCCGGCGTCAGGGCGATGATCTCGCTCGCCTGGGTGCTGGTGCCGGGGTTTACCGCCGCCCTTCTGGCCAATTCCAGCACCATGCTGCCGGCCTACCTTTTTGCGGCGCTCGCCTGTGTCGTCTGTTTTGCATTGATCGCCGGATTTCTGCCTCGGCAGCGCGGAACGGACAATGCGGCGACGCACCACCTGTCCTACCTCGCAGCGCTGGGTGAAGTCGTCTCACCGCCCGTTATGGTCCGGGTTGTGGCTGTCGCTCTGATCAGCAGCATGCTGCACGTCAATGGCACCATCTTTCCATTGATCGTCACCGGTGCGGCACATGGAACGGTGGCTGATGTCGGCGTTCTCATTGGGATCGTGGCGCTTCTCGAAGTCATCTTCATCTTCGTATGGGGTCGTGCGCAGAGAATGATGAGCCATGTGACCACCCTTGCGATCGGCACCGTAATCTATGTCGTTTACCTCGCGCTGCTGGGTCTGGCATCCGCACCCTGGCACGTCTTTGCGCTCACGATTTTCAGCGGGATCGGTGCGGCCGCGCTGATCAGCATTCCGATCACCTATCTCCAGGATCTCATCGCGGAGCGTCCCGGCCTCGGAAGCGCGCTGATCTCGGTCAACCTCTTTCTGGGCGCCGGGCTGAGCGCTCTGCTCTTCGCGCTGGGAACGGCCGCAAGCAGCTATTCGGGTACCGCGCTGATAGCTGCTGCTGCCGGTTTGGTCGGTCTCGCCATGCTTCTGTTCTTCGATGGCAAGAGGCAGCGGAGATAAAGGCAAGCAACCTCTTGTCACTCATCCCGGAGTAACCGATGCTGCCGGCCACGATCGCGGCAAAGGATATTCTCGCATGTCCGACACTTCAGCCAAACCTCCACTCGACGTGACAGGCGTGCATCTCCGGATACCGCGCATCCCGGCAGCTTTCTTCGGCATCGTGCTCGGATTGGCAGGCCTGACGAACAGCTGGCGCGCCGCGGCTTCAATCTGGAATTTGCCGCCGCAGATTGGCGAGGCCATCGGGATCGTGGCAGGCGTAGTGTGGCTGCTGCTCATCCTTCTCTACGCCGGCAAATGGCTGATCGACGCGAAAGCCGTTGCTGTCGAAGCGCAGCATCCGGTGCAATGCTGCTTCATCGGCCTCATCGGCGTCTCCACCATGCTAATCGCGATCGTGCTGCAACCTTACAGCCATGCTGGCGCGATGGCGCTGTTTGCCGCCGGCGCGATCTTCACTCTGGTGTTCGCCCTCTGGCGGACCGGTATCCTCTGGCGCGGTGATCGCGATCCAACGGCTACAACGGCGGTGCTTTACCTGCCGACGGTTGCCGGTTCCTTCGTCATGGCGATAGCAGTATCCGCGTTCGGCTCGTCCGATTGGGGCCAACTTGCTTTCGGCGCCGGCTTCTTTTCGTGGCTGGCGATCGAGTCCGTACTGCTGAACCGCCTCTACAACGCTCAGCCTCTGGCTGAACCTTTGCGCCCGACCCTTGGCATCCAGCTTGCGCCGCCCGCTGTCGGCTGCGTTGCCTATCTCAGCGTCACGACCGGAACACCTGATATGCTCGCTCACGCCATGCTGGGCTACGCGATCCTTCAGCTTCTGCTGATGCTGCGATTGCTGCCATGGATCCGGCGGCAGCCCTTCGCGGCATCCTATTGGGCCTTCACCTTCGGCGTGACGGCGCTATCGACTGCGGCAAGCAAGATGGTAACGCGGAGCGACCCATCAGGCGCGCTGCATATCCTCGCGCCGGTCCTGTTTGTCGTCGCAAATGTGGTGGTGGGTCTCATAGCAATCGGAACCGTGCTGCTGCTGGTCCAAGGCAAACTCCTCCCAAGACCGGCCGCTACTCCGACCTGAGCATCGATAGCCGCAACGCGATCGTTTAAGCGCGCGTTGCGGCCATAATCTGCGTTCGATCAGCCGATCGACATCAGGCTTGCATTGCCGCCGGCCGCCGCGGTGTTGATCGAGGTCGAAACCTCTTCCAACAGCCAGTTGAGGCAATAGGCATCCGGATCGCGTGCAAGCGCGTCAGACGACGCCGACTGCGTCAGCAGCAACGGACCGGGCATGGCCGCGATCTTGTTCAGCATCGCGGTCAGATGCGCGCCCTCGCCCTCGATCAAGGCGCCAGCGAAGCTCACGCCGGCAGAGGCGGCATCCTTGAAGACCACCCTGTTCGATACCGTCGCCGGCAGGCCATCGAGGCTCGAGCGCAACCGGTCGTCGCATTCGACGACGGCGCTGTTGCCAGTTGCGAGGACGGACGAAATCTGCCGGCGCAAGCCGATCTCCGAGATCGGAAGGCAGTAGATCGTACCACGCGGATGCAAGGCATAGAGGTTGCGTTCGCCGACTGGGCCCGGCAATTCGCTTTCCAGGCCAAGCGCCGACTGGCTGCCCAGGTTGCGCGCCATCTCGGCGTCGTCCGCCAGGCCCTTCTGGTCGAGCCACTTGGCGAAATCGGAGAGACCCGGATCGCTATAGACAGAGCTGTGCTGCGGCGGAATTGGCGGATTCTTCACCAGACGGCCGAGATAAAGCGGACCACCGGCCTTTGGCCCGGTACCCGATAATCCACGACCACCAAACGGCTGAACGCCGACGACGGCTCCGATCACGTTGCGGTTGACGTAAACATTACCGACCTTAACCCGCGAGGTAACGTGAGCAATCGTCTCATCGAGGCGGGTATGCAGACCAAAGGTCAAGCCGTAACCGGTATCGTTGATATCGTCGATCAACCGGTCGAGATCCTGTCGGCGCCAGCGGATGACGTGGAGCACGGGACCGAAGACTTCCCGCTTCAAGTCGGATAGCTGGCGGAGCTCGATGATCGTCGGCGCGACGAAGGTTCCGACATCGGTCGCTGCCGGCAGCTCGACGCGCTCGACGGGGCAACCATGGCCATGCATCGCCTTCACATGCGTCTCGATGATGTCCTTCGCTTCTGCCGTGATAACAGGACCGATATCGGCCGAAAGCCGATTGGTGTTCGCGATGTTCAATTCACGCAGCGCGCCCTTGAGCATCGTCAGGGTGCGGTCGGCAACATCCTCCTGCAGGCACAGCACGCGAAGAGCCGAGCACCGCTGACCGGCGCTGTCAAAAGCGGACGCGATGACGTCACCGACGACCTGTTCGGCAAGCGCCGAGGAGTCAACGATCATGGCGTTCTGGCCACCGGTCTCGGCGATGAACGGAATTGGCTTTCCGTCCGCGGACAGCCGCTTTGCGAGCTCCGCCTGAATGATCCGGGCAACCTCCGTGGAGCCGGTGAACATCACGGCTGCCGTCTCCTGCGCGGCAACAAGCATGGCGCCCGCGCGACCGTCACCGGGGATCAGCTGCAGTACATCGGCCGGAATGCCTGCCTCATGCAAGATGCGGACAGCCTCGGCAGCGATCAGCGGTGTTTCTTCCGCTGGTTTTGCAAGCACGGGGTTGCCGGCAACTAGAGCAGCGGCGACCTGGCCGGTGAAGATAGCCAGCGGGAAATTCCAGGGGCTGATGCAGACGACGGGACCGAGCGATGCATGCGAAGGACCGAGCGTGCGTCGGGCCTGCTCGCTGTAGTAGCGCAGAAAGTCGACAGCTTCGCGAACTTCGGCGATTGCGTTTTGAACCGACTTGCCTGCCTCGCGCATGATCAAGCCGAGGAGGACCTCCATCCGCTCTTCCATGAGATCGGCGGCTCGTTCCAGCGCACTGGCCCGTTCGATGGGTGCGACAGCGGACCATGATGGCGCCGCCTTCAGCGCAAGAGCTGCAGCGGCAGCGCCTTCCTCGGCAGTCGCTTCCCTCACGGAACCGACGATATCTCTCTCGTCGGCCGGGTTGCGAACCTCGCGTGCTGGTCCTGCAGCCGTCGTTCCGACCGAAGCGGTCCAGGTCGTCGCAGCGCTCCGTTGGAGGGAGGCGGTAAGTTCATCCAGCGTCGTCTCGTTCGAGAGATCAAGCCCGCTGGAGTTCTTGCGCGCGCCGTAAAGGCCCTCGGAAAGCGCAATCTTGTCGTGCTTCTGGCCAACAACCGGCATCTTCGCGACAATCTCGACCGGGTCGGCAACCAGCTCGTCGATCGATACATTGGGGTCGGCGATGCGGTTGACGAAGGAGGAGTTTGCACCGTTTTCCAATAGACGCCGGACGAGGTACGCCAGCAGCGTCTCATGCGTGCCGACGGGCGCGTAGATGCGGCACGGACGGTTCAGGTTCTGACGGCCGACCACCTCGTCGTAGAGCGGTTCGCCCATGCCGTGAAGGCATTGGAACTCGTACTTGCCGACGTAGTAGTCAGAACCCGCCATCTGATAGATCGTTGCGAGCGTCTGGGCGTTGTGGGTGGCGAACTGCGGGAATACCGCATCGGTCGCAGCGAGCAGCTTCTTGGCGCAGGCGATGTAGGACACATCGGTGTAAATCTTGCGGGTGAAGACCGGAAAGTCAGCCAGACCGTCGACCTGCGCGCGCTTGATCTCTGCGTCCCAGTAAGCACCCTTGACGAGACGAACCATAATACGGCGTCCGGCGCGGCGAGCAAGGTCGATGATGTAGTCAAGCACCATCGGGCAACGCTTGCCATAGGCCTGCACAACAAAGCCCATGCCGTTCCAGCCAGCCAGATCCTCGTCGAGGCAAAGGGACTCGAGAATATCCAGCGACAGCTCGAGGCGATCGGCTTCCTCGGCATCGATGTTGAGGCCGATGTCGTAGGACTTCGCGATTAGGGCCAGCGCCTTCACCTTGGGCAGCAGTTCGCCCATGACGCGCGCGCCTTGAGCGCGGACATAGCGCGGATGCAGGGCCGACAGCTTGATCGAGATGCCCGGGCCCTCGTAGATCCCTCTGCGGTCGGAGGCCTTGCCGATGGCATGGATGGCCGCCTCATAGTCCTTGTAATAGCGCTCAGCATCGGCAGCCGTGGTCGCGGCCTCTCCAAGCATGTCGTAGGAATAGCGGAAACCACGCTGTTCGAGCGGTCGAGCACGCTGGAGCGCTTCATCGATGGTTTCGCCGGTAACGAACTGCTCGCCCATCATGCGCATGGCCATATCGACGCCGCGCCGGATCACGGGCTCGCCGCAACGCGCGATCAAGCGGGTAAGCGCCGCCGAAAGGCTGCGATCGTTGACGGTTGACGTGAGCTTGCCGGTAACGACAAGACCCCAGGTTGCGGCATTGACGAAGAGAGACCTGCCGCCGCCAATATGCGCCTTCCAGTCACCTTCGGAAATCTTGTCGCGGATAAGCGCGTCGCGCGTGGCCGTATCCGGAATACGCAAAAGCGCCTCGGCCAGACACATCAGCGCCACCCCCTCCTGGCTGGAGAGCGAGTATTCGTGGACCAGTCCCTCTACACCCGTGCCCTTGTGCTTGGCACGCAACGCTTCGATCAGCTTGCGCGCCGTTGCGGCAGCAGCCTTGCTGACCTTCTCGGGAAGTGCGGCGGCCTCGACCAGGCGTGGAACGCATACGGTTTCAGGCGTACGGTAAGCCGCTGTGATTGCGCGACGCAAATCGCTCTGTTCGCGGATCGTAGGTGCAAATGCGCTGAACGGATTTTCAGCGTTGTGAGCCTGCTCTGTGGGGGCACCGGGCGCCGCTGCGCCGTCGACGATCGTCATATGTTTCTCCTGATCCGCGTAGGGCCTGAAGCTAACAGGGTTTGAGAAGTCAATTTCACTTGATTTGAATGCCTGTTGAATATAATTCGCCATTGATTGGCGGAATTTGAGGGCAATTCACGTGAATACAACCAGCCACAGTAGAGAAATCGACCAGTTCGACCACAGGATTATCGAATCCCTGCTGTCCGATGGCCGGATGTCCGTTACCGACCTGGCGAAACGCGTCGGTCTTTCCAACACGCCGTGCCAGGTCAGATTACGACGTTTGATCGAAGACGGCTATATCCTTGGCTTTCGCGCGATCGTGGACGTCAACAAACTCGGCAAGAATCACGTCGCCTTCACCGAGGTCAAGCTGTCGGATACGCGTGAGAACGCGTTGAACGCCTTCAACGTCGCGGTTCGAAAGCTGCAGGAGGTCGAAGAATGCCACATGATCGCTGGCGCCTTTGATTATCTTCTGAAAATCAGGACCTCCGATATTGCCAACTATCGCCAGGTGCTTGGAGAGAAGATTTCCAGCCTGCCTTTCGTGGCCAATACGTCGACCTTCGTGGCGATGGAGGCGATCAAGGAGAACGGTCTCTGAGCCGTCGCAGCCGTCATTTTTGAGATGACAAGGCCAGCCTTCTCTGCGAAAACATTCGCGATGAGAGACAGGGGCGCACGCCGGAAGGCGGGCTGAGAAGTACCCTTTGAACCTGAACCAGATAATGCTGGCGGAGGGAGTCGCTCGGGACTTCCCGCGCTTTGCGTGTCTTCCCTCGCGTCTCGCCCCGCTGAAAGGGGCAATATGCAAGACCAGACATCACCAGGCAAACTGCTTGAAGCCTTGCGCGCGCAGCCGCCGCTCGTGCACTGCATCACCAATTTCGTCGCGATGAACATTGCGGCCAACGTGCTGCTGGCGACCAGCGCTTCGCCTGCCATGGTGCATGCCGAAGAGGAAGCCGGAGAATTCGCCGCCATCGCCGGCGCGCTAACGATCAATATCGGAACGCTGTCCGCCGGATGGCTGAGAGGCATGCGCGCTGCCGCCGCCGCCGCACGCGACAATCGCAAACCCTGGGTGCTCGATCCGGTCGCCCACTATGCCACGGCTTTCCGGCGGCAGGCGGTGGCGTCGCTGCTTGAACTTCACCCCACAATCATCCGCGGCAATGCTTCCGAGATCATCGCGCTCGCCGGCGGGGCGAGCCGAGGCCAGGGTGTCGACAGCCGCGATCCTGTCGAGCAGGCCGAAGCGTCCGCGCGGCTGCTGGCAGAGACGCACGGAGCTGTCGTTGCAGTTACCGGCGCCACCGATTTCGTCACCGACGGCATCAGAGCGGTTCGCATCGATGGTGGCTCGCCATGGATGCCTCAAGTGACGGCATTGGGTTGTTCCCTGACCTGCCTGGTCGGCGCGTTTGCGGCCATCAACCCCGATGCGCCCTTTGAAGCAACGATCGCGGCGCTTGCGGTGTTTGCTGTCGCAGGCGAGGCGGCTGCAACCGAAGCACAAGGTCCGGGCTCGTTCTCGGTGCGCTTCCTCGACAGCCTCGCGCGCGTCGACGGCGCGTTTCTCGACAGACACGCAAGGATCCGCCAAGCATGAAACAGTTCGACCTCTCGCTGTACCTTGTTCTTGATCCCGATCTCTGTGCCGGTATCGGCATGGTCGAGACGGCCCGTGCGGCGGTTGCAGGCGGTGCGACGATCGTGCAGTTGCGCGACAAGCATGCCGACACGGCGCGGATGATCGAGACCGGCCTGGCGTTGAAAGCCATGCTGTCAGGCATGGGCGCAGCGCTCATCGTCAACGACGATGTGGACGCGGCGATCGCCATTGGAGCCGATGGGCTCCACATCGGCCAGGACGACCTCGGCGCGCTGGCTGCGCGCGAGCGCATCGGCCCTGATATGATCCTTGGCCTTTCGGTCGAGACCGAAGCGCTGGCGGCTGCTGTGGATCCTGACATCGTCGATTACGCCGGGATCGGACCGGTGTTTGCGACCGCCACCAAAGCCGACCACAAGCAGCCGATCGGCTTTGACGGCCTCGCGCGGCTCGTCGATGTCTGCCCGGTCCCTTCAGTCGCGATCGGCGGCCTCAAGGCCACGCATGTCCGCGATGTCTTCGCGGCCGGCGCGGGCGGACTGGCCGTCGTCTCCGCGATTTGCGGCACGAGCGATCCGGAAGCCGCCGCCCGCGATATTGCCGATATCATTCGAGAGGCACGGAGATGATCCGTAACGTCTTATCCATCGCCGGCTCCGACCCTTCCGGGGGCGCAGGCATACAAGCTGATCTCAAGGCCTTCGCGGCCCGCGGCGTCTATGGCATGGCGGCACTCACGGCGCTTACCGCGCAAAACACGCAGGGCGTTTCCGGTGTGCATCTCGTGCCCGCCGGCTTTGTTGCCGACCAGATCCGGGCGGTTTTCGCAGATGTGAGGGTGGATGCCGTCAAGATCGGCATGATCGCCAATGCCGAGATTGCCCATGCCGTCGCCGAGGTGCTGCAATCCCACCGCGACATCCCAATCGTTCTCGACCCGGTAATGGTCGCAAAGGGCGGCGCCAATCTTCTCGATCCCGAGGCTGTCGATGTTCTGACGCGCCGGCTGCTGCCGCTCGCCACGCTGCTGACGCCCAACCTCCCAGAGGCTGCGGCACTGCTTCATCTGCGCCCAGCGGAAAGTCGCGCGGAGATGGCCGACCAGGCACAAAGGCTGCGCGCGCTCGGACCTCAAGCCGTGCTCGTCAAGGGCGGCCACCTCGCCGGCCCCGACAGCCCGGATGTCCTGGCGACGGCCGATGGGCTTCGCTGGTTTGAAGCCGCCCGGGTGCCCACGGCCAACACGCATGGCACTGGCTGCACGCTCTCAAGCGCGCTGGCGGCGGAACTCGCGAAGGGCAAGGCCCTGCCCGAAGCGATCGGCACGGCCAAGGCCTATCTGGCCGCCGCCGTCGCTGAGGCCGATACGCTCGACGTCGGAAGGGGACATGGGCCCGTCCAGCATTTTCATGAACTTTGGAAGCTCACAGAAGGACACTCGAAATGACACTAGCGCTCAGCGAACAGACGGTCATCGTCACCGGTGGCGCCCGCGGTCTCGGTGCGGCCATCGCCACCGCCTTTGCCCGCGAAGGGGCGAAGGTTGCGATCAACTATCGCAATAGCCGCGACGAAGCCGAAGCGCTGGCTGAAAGCCTCGGTGACAGGGCTAAGGCGTTTCAGGCCGATATTCGCGATTCCGAAGCCGTCAGACGCATGGTGTCTGACGTCACGAACACCCTCGGCGCACCGACCACACTTGTGCACAACGCCCTCACCGATTTCAGCTTCAATGGCGATCAGCGCCCGAAGCTCGATCAGCTTTCCTGGGAGGCGATGACGGCGCAGCTCGACACGGCCGTGAAGGGAGCCTTGAACCTGATCCAGTCCGCCCGCCCCGCGATGGCCGCGGCCGGTTTCGGACGCATCATCACGATCGGCACCAACCTCTTCCAGAACCCGGTTGTTCCCTACCACGATTATACGGCGGCCAAGGGTGCGCTTCTGTCACTGACACGCACGGCCGCAGCCGAACTCGGACCGCTCGGCATCACCGTCAACATGGTCTCGGGCGGCCTGCTGCGGACCACGCAGGCAAGCAGCGCGACGCCGGACGCAGTGTTCGAGCTGATCGCGGCCAGCACGCCGCTTCGACGGGTGACGACGCCGGAGGAAGCTGCCGACGCGGTTCTCTTCTTCGCAAGCCCGTGGGCACGCGCCGTCACGGGACAAAACCTCATCGTCGACGGTGGCCTTGTCTTCGGCTAGCCACCGTCTCGCTCCATCGCGTCAGGACTTGACCGCACCTGCGGTCAAGCCGGCGATGATATGCTTCTGCGCCAGGAAGAAGACGATGATGGTCGGCATGATAGTGAGCGTGATGAACGCAAGTACCAGCTGCCAGGCGGTTCCGAATTCGCCACGATAGACCATGATGCCGAGCGGCCAGGGATACATCTTCTCCGAATTCAGCATGATCAGCGGCAGGATATAGCTGTTCCAGCTGCCGACGAAGGAGATGATGCTGACTGTCGCGATGATCGGGCGCGAGAGCGGCAGGCAGATATGCCAGAAGAAGCGAATGTAGCCGCAGCCATCGACGACAGCCGCCTGGAACAATTCTTCCGGAAGGTTGCGAAAATAGTTTCTGAACAGAAGGATGCTCATCCCGAGCCCGAAGGCGACCTGCGGCAGCACTACGCCCCAGTAGGTGTTGAGCAGTCCGAGATCACGGATGCGAATGAACAGCGGCAGGATGGCGGTTGCGGCCGGAAACATCAGCCCGATGAGGAAGTAGTTCAAAAGGAAATCGGCACCGAAGAAGCGCACATGCGCGAAGCTGAAGGCCGCCATGGCTGAGACGGAGACCGTGAGAAACACCGTCAGCGCGGCGATGATCAGCGAGTTGACCATCTGCCGCCAGTAGCGGTCGCCGAACAGGATATCGGTGTAGTTCTCCGCGTGCCATTCGACAGGCAGGCCGAAGGGATTGGTGCGCAGATCGCCCAGATCCTTGAAGCCGCCAAGTGCCGTGGTCACCAGCGGGATCAGCACGATCGCGGAGATGATGACCAGCGAGGTGTAGAGGTAGGCTTTGGTACCGGCGCTGAGCCGCTCGGATGTGACGACGTCAGTCATGGCGCATGAATATCCGTTTGTAACCGAAGGCAAGGGTGACGCAGATCAGGAACAGGACGACGCCCACGGCGCTTCCGAGGCCAACCTGCATGCGGGCAACACCGAAGTTGAACAGGAACGTCACCATCGTCTGCGTCGCATTGAAAGGCCCGCCACCGGTCAGCGGCATGATGAGATCGAACAGTTGCAGCGAACCGACGACGGCAAAGAATACCGAAAGGCGGACCGTCGAGCCGAGCAGTGGCAGGGTGATGTAGCGGAAACGCTGCCAACCGCTGGCGCCGTCGATCTCGGCCGCCTCCAGCACGCTTTTGTCCAGCGACTGAAGCCCGGCGATGAAGAGCATCATGTGGAAACCGAAGTATTTCCAGACGATGACGCCGAGCACGGCGTACATCGCCAGATCCTTGTCGGCCAACACATAAGGGGTTTCGACGCCGAGAAGATGTGCGATCGATGCAAACAGGCCGTAGTCGCCGTCGTAGACGAAGCGCCAGATCAGGCCGGCTGCGACATCCGCCAGCACGTAGGGCAGGAAGAAGATCAGCCGGAACAACACGACGCCCGCGATACGATGCGCCAGCATCATCGCCAGCCAGATCGCCAGTGGAATCTGGATGATGATCGAGATGATCATGATCATCGCATTGTTCTTGAGCGCCGTCAGGAAGGCGCCGTTCTTGAACAGGAGCTCGAAGTTGCGCATGCCGACATATTGCGTCGGCAGACCGTAGCCGTCCCATTTGTAAAGACTGTACCAGGCCGCTTCGCCCATCGGCAGGATGACGAAGACAGAAAACAGCAAAAGAGCCGGCGGTAGGAACAAGAGCAACACCGGCAAACGGCCGGACACGGCCGGATGCTTGCGCCGGGCAGACGCGGTCGCGGGAACGCGCATGGGCCTAACGGCTGTGGCGGCGCTGACATTGGCCATGGGTGACCTCACTTCCCAATAGAAAATAGCGGCGCGAGAACTGGTCCCGCGCCGCGATGGTCCTGATCAGAACTGATCCTGCTCGAAGGCGTCCTGGATCTGCTGGGCACCGTCCTCCGAACTCATCTGGCCGGAAACGATGGCGACCGACACGTCGTTGACGACGCGACCGACCGAGGGGCCGAGATCCTGGTCGAAGAAGTTCTGGTGCCAGGTCGAATGTGCCAGCTGCTCGGCGGATTCGTGCAGCAGGGGATCGGTGACGCCATCTTCCGCGCCGACCGCGACCGGAATGATCATGCCGGCCTTGGCCATGGCCCGCTCGTTTTCGGCGTTGGTCAGATAGGCGAGGAAGTCGAGCGCCTCAGGCGGCGCCTTCTTGGTAACGGCCCAGCCGTTCAGGCCGCCGAGCGTGTCGGTAACCGCACCTGCGCCACCCGTAACCGCCGGGAAGGCGAAGCGGCCGATGTTGTCGCCAGCCAAGCCCTTTTTGTCACCCGAATTGGTGCGTTGGTTCGCCTCGGTGTTCTGGAAGCCGAGGATCATCGCTGCCTTGCCATCGCCAAAGACGCCCAGCGTCTGAGGCCATGTGGCGCCGAGATAGCCCGGCTGGAAGGGCTCTAGCTTGCCCAATTCGGCGAGTTGCTCGCCGGCCTTGATGACCGCGGGATCCTTGAAGCCTTCGCCCTGGCCATTCTTGGCAGCGTCGAAGACCTTCTGGCCGCCGTCGCGCATCACGAGGTAGCTCCAGTAGAAATGGATCGGCCATTTCTCGCCGCCACCGCCAGCGATCGGCACGATGCCGGCATCCTTGATCTTCTTCACGGCCGCCAGGAAGTCATCCCAGCTCTTGATCGTCGTGGCATCGACACCGGCCTTGGCGAACAGCGCCTTGTTGTAGAAGAATGATACCGTGCCAACGCTGTAGGGTACCGCACCGATCTTTCCGTCATAGCTGAGGCCCTTGACGGAGGCGGGGTTGTAGCTCTTCAGCCAGGCGCCATCCTTAGCGTTCATGGCTTCGCTCAGATCCAGCAGGGCACCGGTCGCGAGCTGCTGCTTCAGCACGCCGCCGCCCCAGCTGTAAAACAGATCAGGCGCGTCGCTGGACTGCAGCAATGTCGGAAGCTTTGCCTTGAAGGCCTCGTTTTCCAGGAACTGCATCTCGACCTTCACACCGGGATGTTCGGCCTCGTATTTGCCGACGATCTTCTGCCAGACGGCGATATAGTTCGGGTCGATTTCGAGATGCATCCACTTGATGGTGGTATCAGCCGCGGCACTGCCGGCGGCAATCAGAAGCGCCAGTCCGGTGGCAGCGGAGCGGGCAATGAAACGGCTGCGAAGCAGGGCTTTCGCCCTCAAATTGTCAAACATGGGTTCTCCTCCTGAAGGGGAAAATCGTCCTCTACAATTTTTTCCCTTATGCGGATTAAATGATCGGGACGTTTGCCGGAATGTCAACTCCCCTCGTTGAAATTGATAGATTTGCCTTGACAAGACCATGAAATCTGAAGCTATTTAATTCGCATACCGTCGAAAATCATGCCTGTTTCGGCAGGAGCAAGAAGAGCCTGGCCAGACCTTATGAAGACCGCAGATCCGGAATTGATGCGCGCGATCAATCGCTTGAACGTGCTGGATACGGTCCGCCGGCATGGACCGATCTCTCGCGTCGAAATCAGCGAGCGTACGCAACTGTCGACGACAACGGTTTCCGCGATCACGGCGTCGCTGCTTGACGACGGCCTCATTCTGCCGCGTCACGAAGGCGACATCCGCAATGAAGCAGCGCGTGGACGGCCCAGGGTCATGTTGGAACTCAACCCCGACGCCGCCCGCGTCGTCGGCGCGAAGATCGCAGCCAACAGGCTGGTGTTCGTGGTCACGGATTTTCGCGGCGACGTGCTGTCGAAGCTGACCCTGCCGATCCGCATAGACCGCCAGCCGATCGGGGTGATTGCCGATCTTGTGGAGGACGGTGTGCGCCGCTGCGTCGTCGACGCCGGCTTGTCGCTGGAGGATGTCGACACCGTCTGCCTCGGCCTGCCGGGGGTGATTGAGCATCGCACCGGGCATGTTCGTAGCAGCCCGATCTTCCGCGACGCCAACGTCGATTTCGCCGCCGAGATGACGGCTCGGCTGAATACGCCGACGATCGTGGAGAGCGATGCGCACGCGATTACGCTGGCGCATCACTGGTTCGGCAAGGCTCGCGAGCTTGAGGACATGGTGCTGATTTCACTGGAGCAGACGCTCGGTCTGGGCGTGCTCCATGGCAACCAGCTGTTTCGCGGCGCCGGCGGCCTCAGCCACAATCTCGGTGACCTCGTTCTCGGCATGGGGCCACGCGGCATCGTGCGCCTGTCGAGCCAGGCGGGAGAAAGCGAAATACTGGGAGAGCAGCCGGTAGGCGGTCGCTTCGCCGAAGCGATCCGCCTCGGTCGCGGCATGACGCACGCCCAGGCCCTTATCAAAGCCGAAGACAACACGCTGATCAGCGCCGCCATCCGGGCGGGCGAAGCCGTCGGCGTTGCGGTCGCCAATATCGTGACGATCTTCGCGCCACCGCGCGTCATTCTCGTCGGCTCCAGCCTTGCCCTTGGCGAGCCCTTCCTGAACAGCCTGCGCAACGCCTACGCGCTTGCCATTCCGCCGTCGCTTCAAGGGGTTGCGGAGCTCGTCTTCGACGACTCGACAGATGATTTCTGGGCGCAAGGAGCAGCAGCGGTCGCGCTCTACGAACTCTACGAGTCACCCTGGAACACCACAGGACCTGCGCTTTAGCGCACAGCATCGAACAATCCATCGGGAGGAAATCAATGGAAAAAGTCGGTATCGGCATCATCGGGTGCGGCAATATTTCCGGCGCCTATCTGAAGGCCATGGCCTCTTTCCCCATTCTCGACATCCGGGGCGTGGCCGATCTCAATCACGCCCTGGCCGAAGCAAAGGCCGCCGAGTTCAACGTGCCGGCCCGAAGCATCGACCAGCTCTTTGCAGATCCCAAGATCGAGATCATCGTCAATCTCACGGTGCCGAAAGCACATGTGGCCGTGGGCCTGCAGGCGCTGGCCGCCGGCAAGAACACCTATTCGGAAAAGCCGCTCGGCATCAACTTCGCCGAGGGCAAGACGCTGGCCGATGCGGCCAAGGCGAAGGGCCTGCGGATCGGCGCGGCTCCCGACACCTTCCTCGGCGGTGGTCACCAAACGGCACGTACGCTGATCGATCAGGGCGTCATCGGTCAGCCTGTCGGCGGGACGGCGACCTTCATGTGCCCGGGCCACGAGCGCTGGCACCCGAACCCCGCCTTCTACTACGAGGTCGGCGGCGGCCCGATGCTCGATATGGGCCCTTATTACATCACCGACCTCGTCAACCTCTTCGGCCCGGTCGCCCAGGTCGCGGGTTTTGCGATCACGCCGCGCAAGGAACGCATCATCACCAGCGAACCGCGCAACGGCGAGCATATTCCGGTGCATGTTCCGACACATGTTTCGGGCGTCATGGCTTTTGCCAACGGTGCGGTCGTGCAGATCGGTATGAGTTTCGATGTCGCCGGACACAAGCATGTGCCGCTGGAAATCTACGGCACCGAGGGCACGCTTATCGTTCCCGATCCCAATCACTTCGGGGGCGAGGTCGAACTATTGAAGAAGGGCGGCGCCTTCGAACAGCAGTCGCTGACAGCGCCCTATGCCGACGGAAACTATCGTTCGATCGGCGTTGCCGATCTGGCCCACGCCATCCGCTCCGACCGGCCCCACCGGGCAAACGGCAGCCTCGCGCTGCACGTTCTCGAGGTCATGGAAGCCTTCCACACGGCCTCCGAAACCGGGCGCACGATCGCCATCACCACGCAGACCGAGCGGCCGGCGCCGCTTTCGGATTCCCTCGTCGACGGACGGCTGGGCAGGTAATCATCAGGAGGAAATAGCATGCGCGAAGCACTGATCGTATGGGGCGGATGGAGCGGTCACGAGCCGCAGGAATGCGCTGCCATCATCAAGGACATTCTCGAGGAAGATGGCTTCAAGGTCTATGTCGAGCACACGACCGAGGCATTTGCCGACCCATCCGTGCATGACCTCTCGCTGGTCGTGCCGATCGTCACCATGTCGAAGATCGAGAAGGAAGAGATCAAGAATCTCGCCGAAGCGGTGGAAGGTGGCGTCGGGCTCGCTGGGTATCATGGCGGCGCTGGAGACAGCTTCCGCGAATGCGTCGAGTATCAGTTTATCGTCGGCGGCCAATGGGTTGCCCATCCTGGCAACATCATCGACTACACCGTGAACATCACGCGCCCGGACGATCCGATCATGGAAGGTATTGTCGACTTCCCTTATACGTCCGAACAATACTACATGCACGTCGACCCCTCGAACGAAGTGCTGGCCACGACCACCTTTACCGGTGATCACGCCTATTGGATTGACGGCGTGGTCATGCCGGTTGCCTGGAAGCGCAAATATGGCAAAGGCCGGGTGTTTTACTCCTCGCTCGGACACCAAGCGAAGGAGTTTTCGGTTCCGCAGATGAAAACGATCTTCCGCCGCGGCGCCAACTGGGCGGCCCGCTGAGCCGTCAAAAAGACGTAGAGCGCGCCGCTGGAATAAGCCACGCGGCGCGCTAGTTTCCTTCTTGGGTTTTCAACTTGAAGGGGGTTCGGCATGCGCAGGCTTTTCGTTATATCCTCCATCATCACTCTTGCACTTGCAGGCAGCGCCTTGGCGCAAGCCAGCATGGGCATGGATAGCAGCGGTCGCTTCGACGGTTCGCCACCGATTGGCACGTCGCTCGGCACCGACCAGGCCGACAGCGGCTTGTCGATTCCTCTCGACTCATTCGAAACCAACAGCACCTCCTATTCCGCACCGGTCTATGTGCCACGTTGCGGACACTACCAGAGAAATTCGGCCAACCGGAACGCAAGCCAGGCGTGCGACACGAACCGGTGAGGCTTGCCTCATAGGCGGCGGTTTTCGTTTCCCGGACCCGCCGCTTTCGTGATAGTGGGGCCGGACAACGAAAGGCCCCACTGCTATGCTCCCTTGGATTGAGCTTGATTCCGCCCCGATACCAGGAGAACAGGTCAACCTGCGCCTGAAACAGCGCGGTCAGGAGTTCTCGATCATGCTCGGCTCGAACGAGCTGATGAACAGCCGGTTGAGCGGATCTGAGGAAGCGCTTGCGACCCGTTCCTTCGAACTCATCAAGGATCGCCGACGGCCGACAATGCTGATTGGTGGCTTGGGCATGGGATTCACGCTGCGAGCAGCGCTCGGCGTATTGCCCGAGGATGCCGACATCGTCGTCGCGGAACTCATTCCAGCGGTGGTTACCTGGGCACGGGGACCGATGGCCTCGGTTTTCAACGGCTGTCTGGACGATCCACGCGTGGCCATCCATGAAGGCGATGTCGCGGCGCTGATCAGCAACAGCAAGCGAAAGTTCGATGCCATCCTGCTCGACGTGGACAACGGCCCGGACGGGCTGACGCGCCGATCCAACGATCAGCTCTACAGTTTCAACGGGCTGCGGGCCGCCAGAAACGCGCTGCGTCCCGGCGGCATACTTGCGGTCTGGTCATCCGGCCCGGATGAAAGCTTCACACGCCGACTCCGCGATATCGGTTTTGTGGTGGATGTCGTGAACACGCGCGCCAACGGCAAACGCGGCGGCGCCCGCCACGTTATCTGGTTGGCCAAGGCACCCAATCACCCA
>UBTY01000053.1 GCA_900468535.1 Hyphomicrobiales bacterium
CCGGAAGCGGCATCTCCGGGGGAACGTGATCCGGGCCACTCACGCAGCCCGCGAGGACGGATAGTGCAGCGAGGGCGGCGTACTTGCGCATTGGGTCTCCGTCGATCTCAGGCGATTCACTAACGAAGGATTTCCGATCATGGTTAATATTTCCCTTCCGACGAGCGTTTTTGCCAAATCGAAAGGCTTTGCTAACTAAAGTCGGCCCGTCGCAACGAATACCATTGAATTCTAATCGATAGGATGTTATCTAATTTCATGACCAAACAAATGAACAAGACGTGGGCCGAGTTTGCGCCTTTGCTGATGATCTGCGGGCGCGGTTGGCGCCGGGCGTTGAACGCCGTTTTGACCGAACACAAGCTTTCCGATGCCAGCGCTGCGCCGCTGATTACGTTGCTGCGCCATGGTGACCGGATACCGCAGAATGTGTTGGCCGAGCGCGTCGGTGTGGAAGGGCCGACGCTCGTTCGCGTTCTTGATAGTTTGGAGAATGATGGCTTGATCTGCCGGATCCCTGATGAGGCGGACAGACGGATCAAGCTGGTGCAACTCACCGAAGGGGGCACAGCGGTCGCCGAGCGCGCCGAAAGCTGTGCGGCAGAGCTGCGAGAGCAAATTCTTGGCGACATCGATCCCGACAAGGTCGAAGCCGCTCTGATGGTTCTGCGCGCCATCGCGGACAAGACCGCGGCCCTAACCGGAATGCAGGACAATGACGAATAGCCAGAATGCCGTCACCCCGACCCTGGGTGACGTTCTTTTCTCACTGAAAACTTTTGCCGCAGCGATGCTTGCGCTTCTGATCGCGCTCTGCTTCGACCTGACAAACCCTTACTGGGCCGTCGGGACGGTCTACATCGTTGCGCATCCGCTGTCGGGTGCGAACACCTCCAAGGCGATCTATCGACTGCTCGGGACCGCGCTTGGTGGCACCATGACCGTCATCATGATCCCCAATCTTGTCAGCTCGCCTGAGCTGCTGACGCTGGCGATCTCCTTGTGGATGGCATTCTGCCTTGGCGTCAGCCTGCTTGATCGCACGCCGCGCAGCTACACCTTCATGCTGGCCGGGTACACGACCGCGCTTACCGGCTTTCCGATCGTTGCGAGCCCGGATACGGCCTTTACCTATGCCACCGCCCGCGTCGAGGAAATCGCGCTCGGGATCATTTGCGCGGCAGTCGTCAATCGCATTTTCTTTCCGCGCCACGCCGGCCCGGTGCTGTCGGCCCGTATCGACGCCTGGCTGAAGGATGGTGCCGAACTGGCGATCGGCACGCTGAAAGGGAAGGGCCGTGAGCCCGCGCTCCAGGCTGCCGCCCGCCGCCTTGCCGCCGATGCCGTCGATCTGCACAGCTTCACCACGCATGTCGCCTACGACACGTCCGATCTGCGCGATATGGTCGGCCGCGCCAGAACGCTGCAGCAGCGCATGGTCGCCATGCTGCCGATCGTCTCTGGGCTTTCCGATGTGCTGCATGCCTTCGACAAGGCGACCGACGGCAAGCTGACGCCTGCCGTCAATGAACTGATCGAACGTGTCACGGTGTTCATCACCTCCAAGACCGTTCTCAGCGAGGACGAGCGGCAGCAACTGCTTGCCCTGATGGATACCGCTGAGCAGGAAGGTCGCGAGCTGCAGGAGTGGACCGGGCTGCTTGCCCATAACTTTACGGCTCGCCTGCGCGATCTGCTGCAGATCTGGGGTGACTGCCTGGTGCTGCGCCAGGATATCGAATCCGGCACGCGGCATGATCTGCGCTGGAAGCGTTTCGGCACTCTTTTCGATCACACGCCGATCCACAAGGACTACGGGATGGCGATCCATTCCGGCCTCTCGGTGATGCTTGCGACGTTCGTTGCTACAGGCATCTGGATCTATACCGGCTGGCCGCAGGGAAGTGCCGCGGCGATGATGGCCGGCGTGCTCTGCTGCATCTTCTCGACGATGGACGATCCGGCGCCGATGATGCTGAAGTTTCTTTACGTCGCCATCGTTACCGTCGTCGTAGCCTTCATCTTCGAATACGGTCTGATGCCGCTGGTGCATGGCTACGTTCCGCTTGCCGCGGCGCTGGGTCTGGTGCTGGTGCCGGCTGGCCTCATGATGACGCGACCCAGCCTTGCCCTCTATGGCTTGGGATTTTGCGTGAATTTCCCGAACATGCTGAGCTTGCAGGATCGGCTCAACCTCGATCTCGCCTCCTTCCTCAACTCGAACCTGGCCATGATCGTCGGCCTGATCATTGCTTGCGGAACGACTGCACTTGTTCGCTCCGTTGGCGCGGAATGGACGGCCTACCGGGTTCTGCGTTCGGGCTGGGCCGATATCGTGGCTGTCGCACGCAAGGCAGACAGCCCTGATTTCACCAAGCTTCTCTACCGCATGGTGGACCGTTTCGGGCTCGTTGCACCGCGTCTGGCAATGATCCCGGCGGAGTCGGCCGTTGCCCAGGCCGATATCCTGCGCGATCTGCGCAACGGTCTGAACACGATGGAACTGCAGCGGCACCGGCAGCTGCTGTCACTCGACAAGCGCGACGCGATCGACACCGTGCTCTCGGGTGTTGCCGCCCACTACCAGCAGAAGCAGAAGCAGCGCGACGCGCAGCCCGGCGAAGGTCTGCTCGATGCGCTCGACCAGGCGCTGATGCAGTTCATCGGTCTTACGCGATCGTCGGCCGTGGAAGGCGCATGCCGTGCGATCACGGCTCTTCGCTACAGTCTTTATCCGGATGCCGCCGCGACGCTGCCTATCGTCGGCAACAGGGCAGGCCTCCACATCGTAAAGGAGAACGCAGCATGAGACCGGAAGTCGATCTTTATGGCGTCTTCATCCCCACGCTCGGCGCCATCGCCGTTGTCGCTTTTGTCCTCAATGCCATCCTGAGACGCGTGCTGGCCTATGCCGGTTTCTATCGCCTCGTCTGGCATCGGCCGCTCTTCGATACGGCAATGTATTTCTGCCTGCTCGGTGCGCTGGCCCTCTATCTCAATAAGGTGTCGTTATGAAATCGCTTCTCGCATACTCCGGCCGTTTCCTGCTCACTGGCGCTGTCGTGGCGCTGGCCGGTGTCCTTGGCTGGCATCTCTGGGACTACTACATGGACGAGCCCTGGACGCGTGACGGCAAGGTGCGCGCCGACGTCGTGCGTATCGCCTCCGACGTCTCGGGCATCGTCAGCGAAGTCGATGCCGCCGACAATCAGGCTGTCCGCAAGGGTGACGTTATCTTCCGCATCGACCAGGCTCGTTTCGAGCTGGCGCTGCGGCAGGCCGAAGCGCAGATGGAAAGCGCCAAGGCGGCGCTCGACATGGCCAACAGCGACCTCGATCTCTATCGCAAGCTCGGCGAGAGCTCCGTTACCCGCCAGAAGATCCAGCAGGCAGAGACCACCGTCCAGCAGGATGAGGCCGCCTATCACCAGGCCGTCGTCAGCCGTGATACCGCCCAGCTCAATCTGGATCGATCGGTGGTTCGTGCGCCTGTCAACGGCATACTCACGAACTTCTCGATGCGGCCGGGCAACTACGTGACGGCGGGCAGTGCCGTCACGGCGCTGATCGACAGCGATTCCTACTACATCTCCGGCTACTTCGAGGAAAACAAGCTCGATCGCATCAAGGTCGGTGATGAAGCGCTTGTCTATCTGATGGGCAGCAAGACACCGCTCAAGGGCCACGTCGCCGGTGTTGCCGGTGGCATAGAGGACCGCGAACGCAGCGACACTGCCGCCCAGCTCGCGAACGTCAATCCGACCTTTACATGGGTTCGCCTTGCGCAGCGCGTGCCGGTGCGCGTCGCGCTCGACGATCTGCCTCAAGGTGCGGCGCTTGTCGCCGGCCGCACGGCAAGTGTGACCATTACCGAATGACCCAGCGGCGACCATTGCGGTCGCGTGCTTTCAAGCTCCCGTTCCGAGCGTCCCTCGTCTGGTCGGGTGCATAGGCGAGCCTGTCGATATCGCCAGGCAAGCCTGAAACAAAAAAGGGACGCTCGGGACCAAGGAGACAACCGTGGATGATCGCCACGTCATAGAAATCACTGCATGGCTGATGCAATGCGGGCTGAAGGGGCTATCGGAGGCCGACCTGCTTGCCGGTTTTTGCGAGCGTTGCCGCACGCATGGGCTGGCGATCGAGCGGTCGGTGGCCGTCATCGATGCCCTGCACCCGATTTACGAACGCCGCGCCTTTCGCTGGGACAGCACCCGTATTGTCGAGCGGGTCTCGCAATACGAACTCGCCAATCCCGGCGAGTTTGCCGACAACTGGCTGCGCTCGGCGTTCCATGAGCTCGAGATGAGTGGGGCAAGCGAAGTGCGTCGCAGCTTTGGCGCGGGCGCGCCGGCTGATTTCTATCTGCTGCAGGAGCTGAAGAACGAAGGCTACACCGATTTCATCGCGATGGCGCATCGCTTCGGCGAGGGCGGATCGATCGGCGACATCGACTGTTTCTTCTCGCATTTCGCGACGCGCGCTGCTGAAGGCTTCAGCGATGGCGATCTTGCTTCGCTGCGTGAGTTGCTGCCCTGTCTCGCGCTGGCGGTCAAATGCGTCACGGTCAGCGGCGTTGCCGGGACCATCGCCAAGGTCTATCTCGGCCAGGACGCCGCCGACCAAGTGCTGCACGGCAAGATCACGCGAGGACGAAGCGACCGGATCTCGGCCGCGTTGTGGTTCTCAGATCTGGCGAACTTCACCCATATTTCAGACACGGTGGATCCCGAAGAGATCATTCCGATGCTCAACGACTACGCCGATGCGGTCATCTCCTCGATCCAGGAGGCTGGTGGCGAAGTTCTGAAGCTGATGGGCGACGGCACGCTCGCAATCTTCAAGGGACAGAAGCCGAGCGAAGCATGCGCTGCCGCGCTGACCGCGCGTGCGCTGCTCGACCGGCGCTTGTCCGATCTCACCGCCCGACGCCGGATCGAGGGGCGGCCGGTAACGGACGTCTATCTCGGACTGCATATGGGCGACGTCTTCTACGGCAACATCGGCAGCAAGGATCGGCTCGACTTCACCGTCATCGGCCCGGCGGTGAACGAGGTGAGCCGCATCGTTTCGCTCTGTCGCTCGCTGCAGCGGCAGGTGCTGATGTCCGCCAGTTTCGCGGCCATCGTGCCGCCGACGCAAATGGAGAGTCTCCTGTCGATCGGCCAGCACGTGCTTCGCGGCGTCAACCGGGCACAGGAACTCTTCACGATGCTGCCAGGCATCTAAGGCTAGGCCGCCTCAATCCTTTTCCAACACATCCGCAATCGTCTGCGCCACCTTCTCGGCGCTCTCGGGCAGGGAACGGGCAATACCGAACAGCAGGCCGGGGCGAGGGCGGCCTTCGAAGAAGCGTGACATGGCCTGCGGTGCGATGCCCTTGTCATGCAGTTTCCTTACGACGGCAGTGTCATCGGTGCTTCCGTCATGAAACCAGCTGGCGAGCTGGAGACCGCCGGAGCCGCTTTCCAGCGAAAGGAGGTGGCCGCAACGGTTGCTCAGGGCCTCTCGCGTTGCATGCATGCGTTCGGCATAACGCGTGTTCCTCTGCCTGAGATAGGCCCGCAACCGGCCGTCGCGAATGAAATCCGCAAGCGCTGCCTGAATGTGAACCGGCACGGCAATACCGCGAAGCCGCAAGGTCTCCACTGCCTGCGGCAAAAGCCAGCGTGGCAGCACGGCGTAGGCAACACGAATGCCGGGGGCGAGGATCTTCGAGAAGGTACCGAGATAGGCGACCGTTGCGTGGCGATCGATGCCCTGCAATGCGGCGATCGGCCGGGAACCATACTGAAAATCGCTGTCGTAATCGTCTTCGAGAATGAGCGCGCCGCTCTTGTGGGCCAATTCCAGCAGTGCCAGCCGCCGCTGAAGGCTCATCGTTGCTCCGGTCGGGTATTGGTGGGACGGAGTGACATAGACAAGGCCCGGCGGCGGGCCTTCGGCGCGGGTGACGTCAATGCCGGCCTCGTCGCAGGGGACCGGGACGATCCGTGCCCCGGCGGCCGTCAGAAGGGCTTTAGCTGAAGCATAGCCCGGCTCCTCCACCCATGCGACGCTGTTGCCGGAGGTGCGCAACTGGAGGAAGGCGAGCAGGTCGATGGCGGTTCGTGTCGACGGCAGGATCACAACCTGATCCGGGTGGGCGACGACCCCGCGGATAGCCGAGAGATGCTCGACGATCGCCTCTCGCAAATTCGCCACGCCGCCGGCTTCGCCGTAGCCGAGTTCCAGGACCCTCATATTTCGCGCGCGACCGCCGAGGTATCGAGCCCAGGTCGCCCGTGGAAAGTCTTCGAGATCCGGAACGCCGGGCTCGAGCATCATCGGATGGGATTGCGGGGCAGCCGCCGAAGCAGACACCGGTCTTTCGCGCGATGTCGTCAGAGCCGACATGGAAAGCGCGGCGACACGACAACCTGAGCCAGTTGCCGCCTTAAGGAAGCCTTCGGCTTTGAGCCGCTCATAGGCGCCGACAACGGTTGAACGCGCAATGCCGAGCGACGACGCCAGAGCGCGCGTCGAGGGCACGCGGTGTCCCGGTCCGATCTGTCCGCTGAGGATGCGATCCCTGATGCCGCGATAGACCTGTCCCTCCAGATCGCCTGCATTGCGATCCAGCGATAGCCATGCAGGCGGGTTGCTTGGGCTCAAAGTTTTCAAAGTGGTCTGCCAGAAATAGATAAAGTGGACGTAGATAGCATACCTCTTCTGTAGCAGAGAGAAGTCGGTGGTGGAACGGGCGCAGTGCGCTTGCGCTGCCGAGCACCTGATGAGGAATGACCATGGAACTCTCGAACTGGAATGGCGTCCCGCGCCCTGAGCCGATCGTCATCGAAGGCCGCTACACGCGTCTGGAACCGCTCGATGCCGCCAAGCATGGGGCCGATCTGTTTGCCTCCGCCCAGCAACCGGGCGCGGACGATCGTTTCCGCTATCTTTTCGAGGACGCGCCAGCCGATATTGCCGCCTTCACGCCATGGCTGGAAAAGGCCGCCGTTTCGCCGGATCCGATGTTCTTCGCGGTCATCGATAAGAAGACGGGTCGCGCCGAGGGCCGGCAGGCGCTAATGCGGATCGATGCCGCCCATGGCGTCATCGAGATCGGCAACATTCTTTGGGGGCCGGCAATCGCGCGCAGCCGCGTCACGACCGAAGCTCTCTACCTGTTTGCCAGCCATGCCTTCGACACGCTGGGCTACCGGCGCTTTGAATGGAAGTGCAACAACCTGAACGAACCGTCAAAGCGGGCGGCGCTTCGCTTCGGCTTCAGCTTCGAAGGCATTTTCCGCCAGCATATGGTGGCGAAGGGGAAGAACCGCGATACCGCCTGGTTTGCGATCATCGATGCGGATTGGCCGCGCCTCAAGGCCGCGTATGAAGCGTGGCTGAGCCCGGATAACTTCGATGCAGCGGGCCATCAGAAAACGAAGCTGCGCTTCGATTGAACGCGCCGCGCTAGAAAAGCGCGCGCCGATATCGAGGCGCGCGACGATCCCGATTTAAGGTGGCCGCGCCGGCTTGGTTCGCGAGCACCTCTTCCGCCCTTAGGCGGCGCCTGCTCCGGAGAGGGCCTTTCTCAGACGCTCTTCCTGCTCAGGCGCAAGCGAGGTCTTGAGAACACGCCCGCGCAGTCCTTCAAACTCGGCCATGACCTTTTCAGGCTGAACCTTGCGGATCAGCACGAAAAGCGCCGAGGAAGAGTTCGGAATGGTCGATCCGAGCGACTTGATGAACTCGTCGTCGATGCCGTAATCGGCGAGCGATCCCGAGATCGCGCCGGCGCCCGCACCAACCAATCCGCCGATCGCAAAACCGGCGAGAGGATTGAGGAAGAGCAATCCCACGAGGCCGCCCCACAGCGAGCCCGACAGAAGGCCAGACGTTGCGCCGATCGCCGTCAGATTCATGCTCTGCTTCAGATGGACCTTGCCCGTTTCGTCGCGCACGACAACCACGGCGTCCTCAAGATCAACCAGATACTCCTTCTTCAGGCCGGCGAGCTTCACCAGCACCTTGTCCGCTTCGTCCATTGCATCGAAGCCGATCACTACGAGTTCCGACATTGATGTCTTCCTTTCCGCGTCCGTTTTGAATGGAATGCTGGATATGGCGCGGCGTCGCGGTGCGAAAAGGGCGCAACGGAAGCCGCGGTAATGTCGTCTTCAAGTTGCCGGAATGCCGGCAATATACGTTACTGCGTCAGAGGCTGAGGCACGAGGTCACCCTGAAGCGTATCTTCCGCCTGCTTGGGCTTCTTCTTCACAGGCATCGGGTGTTCGATTATCGTGACAGGGGCCGCAACGGCTGTTGCAGTAACGTTTCCGATCGTCGTGACCGTGCCTCCGACGACGGCCGTCAGGCCCTGGCCGAGGGATACGTTCGAATCCGTCAGCGGCTGTCCGGCGATCAGGCGCTGGCCGATCAGCTGAACGATTTCGGGGCTTTCGGCGAACTTGCCGTGGTTGAGCCTGTCTCCGCCCTTTACCTTGGTGAGATCGATCGCGGTGATGCCGGCTTCCTCCAGTCTGGATCGATAAGGCTCGACGGTTGGATCGATCGCGCCAAGGCGAGAAACCCGGCCAGTAAGGAAGCTGGATACCGCAAGCGCCTTGTCGTCCTGCGAGACGAAGATCGTGAACTTCGGATGCGGCGTTCCCATTTCGGCAAACTGCTTCGCGAAGACCTGGATGTCGATATCGGGCGAGGCGAGGATGACGTTGTGGATCTTCGAATTAACGCGGCCGTCACGAATGCCCATCTGCCGGAGCGACTCCATCGCAAGCCATGTACCCATCGAATGCGCGAGGATGGTGATGTCCTTGACCTGCGGGTCCTGGGCGAGCGTCCGCAGCGCCTGTTCCAGAGCCGTCCGCGAATAGTTTGTGCTTTCCTTGTCGTACTCATACGCCGTCAGCTGAGCGCGGGACGGCCATGTGAAGAGGATTGGCGTTGCCTGCATGCCGCTGTCGTGGACAATCTGGGCAAGGCGGAAAACGGAATCTTCGTACTTGTTGTTGAAGCCGTGCACGAAGACGAGCGCGCGGCCGCCTTCGCTATGCGCGCGGAACCAAGCCCGGCCCTCCGGCAACGTCGTGATCTGCTTTACGCGGGTGACGGCGAAATCCGTGGCAGGGTTCGGCGGCAGCCGCTTTGGCCATTGGACCGTGCCGGATTCGCGCTTTGGCGGGATCGAGACGGCAACGTCGGTCAGGTATGGCTTCGGGCTGCGTTCGCCGTTGAACAGCGTCGCGGGATCGCCGGATGGTTCTCGCGTCGTGGCCACCAGCATGTCGACCTGAGTGGTCTTGGGCGTTGCTGCCGTCAATTGTACCGGCTCCATAACGCCGGTTGGATGGCCGCATGCCGTCAGAAAAATGGCGGCAACGAATGGCGCTAGCCTCCGAAGAGCCCGGGCTGCTGTCACGTTTTCAATCCCCTCATTGAAGCGTGGCAATCTTTACGATGCCGCCGCGACCACCGAAAGTACGTTACAGTAACTACAGCGATGTTACATCCCATTTCCGCGCGCAGCGCCGAAACGTATTAACGTAAAGACGCCGGGAGCAGCAAACCGCTTCCCGGCGGCGATGGCGATGCCTGATTTTACACCGGAGAGTGAAGGAATGCCGGCATCTTGCCGCCTTCCGCTGCTCTCGCGAGGTAGAGACGGGCGGTGTCGAGCGCTTCGCGGATCGTCACGTCCATATCGAGATAGCGATAAGTGCCGAGGCGACCGACGAAGGTGACCGATGCTTCCTGCTCGGCGCGGGTGACATACTCGGCCAGTTGGGCCTTATCCTCGACAAGTCGCACGGGGTAATAGGGGATGTCCTCAGGGCCGCATTCGCGCGAGAACTCTCGATAGCAGACCGAGCCCGCATGCTCTTCCCATGGCGAGAAATGCTTGTGCTCGGTAATGCGCGTGAAAGGTACCTCGACGTCGCCGTAGTTCATGACGGCGCAGCCCTGATAGTCGCCCTGATAGCTGAAGCGTTCGAAGTCCAGGGTGCGGTAGGCCAGCCGGCCAAGCTCGAAGTCGAAGTAGCCGTCGAGCGGGCCCGAGTAGAATACGTGCCCGGCGTCTGCGCCCTCGCTGCGATGAAACTGGGTTTCCAGCTTCACGGTAATGTTCGGATGATCAAGGATGCGCCCGATCATGTCGGTGTAGCCGTTTTCTGGCATGCCCTGATATTTGTGGAAGAAGTAGTTGTCGTCGTAGTTGAAGCGCACCGGCAGCCGCTTCAGGATCGAGGCTGGCAGATCGGTCGGCGAGCAGCCCCATTGCTTCTGTGTGTAGCCCTTGAAGAAGGCCTCGTACAAATCCTTGCCGACGAAGCGCATGGCCTGTTCTTCGAAGGTCTGCGGATCGGCGATCGACTTGTCGGCCTTCTCGTCGATGAATGCGCGGGCTTCATCCGGCCGGAACGTCTTGCCGAAGAACTGGTTGATCGTGTGCAGGTTGACCGGCAGCGAATAGACCTGCTCGCCGCTCGTCGTCTTCACACGGTTCTTGTACGGCATGAAGGTCTGAAAGCTGTTCACGTAGTCCCACACTTCCGAATCGTCGGTGTGGAAGATGTGCGGGCCGTAGATGTGGATCATCACGCCGGTCTCGGTGTCGCGCTCGGTGTGGCAGTTGCCGGCGATGTGCTTGCGGGAATCGATGATCTCGACTTCATGACCCGCCTGAGCGAGTTCGCGTCCGATGACAGCCCCCGAAAGCCCGGCGCCAACAATGACGATCTTTTCCTTCAATGGCATTGCAAAACTGATCCTGTCTGATGTTTCCCCATCCGGATCGTATGCGGTGTGACCGCCCTAACCCCTGATCCGGCTTTTCCCTCGGCACCGCTTGTTCCAACGACCGAGGCCGTCGCGCAAAGCGTGAGCCGCAAGTCGATCGATATGATCCGACTTGCGGCGCCGTTCCATTATTTCGCGCGTGAGGCGGGTTCCGGCCACAGCCGCTTGTCGTGGGCGATCGGCGAGTAGTCGTGCCACTTTGCGAGCTTGTCGAGATAGCGCTGCCGATGCGTCTGCTCGTTTTCGAACTCGATATTCTCGAGCGCGATTTCGGCACCGATCTCGTAGTAGATGTCGAGGTTGGTGAGGTCGGGCACGGGGATTTCGCCGCGCTCGCCTTCGCCCTGCATCTGCCAAAAGAGTTCCTCGAGGCGACGGGCAAGCGCAGGGATGTCGCGGAGCACGCTGGTTTCGCGCTGGCGCTCGAGCGACGCCCTGACATCGGCGAGGCTCTTGCGGTCCCGCTCGAAGGCAATCGCGCGGGCGACGTATTCCTCCGGCGTTCCGCAGATCATCTCCGGGATACCGGCGGCCGCGACGATGCTGGCGCAGAAGCGGGCCGCGAAGGTCTTGCCGGGTACAGTGAGGATCGGAAGGCCGGACGTGATGGCGTCGGCGGCCGTCGAATGCGCGCCATAGGGGAAGGTGTCGAGGAAGAGATCAGCGAGACCGATGCGCGCAAGGTGGTTCGGGTTCGTGGCCTTCGGCGCGAAGATGAGCCTCTCCGGTGAGACGCCGCTCTTTTCAGCGGTCTGGCGCAGGCGCTCATTCGCAACCTCGTCCCCTGTCAGCAGCCAAAGCAGGCTGCCGGGCGTCGCGGCGAGGATCTTCATCCAGCGACCGAAGCATTCAGCGGTGATCTTCTGCATGCCGTTGAAGCTTGCGTAGACGAACGCATCGTCGGGCAGGCCGACTTCGGCGCGGGTCGGGCGCGGGGCAATCAGGCGCTTGCGGTCAAGCGGCTGATCGCAGGCGATCCGCAGGACCTTTTCGGTGTAATAGATCTCGTTCTCGGGCGGAACGATGTGGTTGTCGGTGATCAGATACTGGTGGAACGGGCTCGCCATCGAACCCGGATAGCCGCAGAAGTTTACGATGATCGGCGCCGGACGATAGGCGAAGATCTTCGTGCGGGCGTGCTTCGTGTAGCCGTTCACGTCGATCAGGATATCGATCTCGTCGGCGATGATCTGCGTGGCAGCGGCGACATCGTCGATGTCACGGATGTCGCGCCATGTATGCACGGCGCTCTTGATCCGCTCCTGCGTGGAATCGCTGGTGCGGACATCGCCGCAGTAGTAGGCGAAGATTTCGACGCTGCTCTTGTCGTGCAGTTCCAGAACTTCGCAGAGCGCGAAGCCGACGGCGTGGTCGCGAAGATCCGAGGAAAGGTAGCCGACGCGCAACGGCTTGCCGGTCCCGACCTTCGCCTTCGCCGTCCGGCGCGGAAAGCGGCTGAGATCAGGCCGGTTGCCGATCAGCGTCTTGTTGTAACGGTAGGCCTTGGCCAACTGGAACATCGGGTCGTCCGAGTAGCAGCTGAGTGTCAGCGAGGACATCGCATCGAGCATCTTGCGGGCCGGAATATGCGCCGACGGCGCAAGGATCGGCCACTTGCACTGGCGCTGGCGCAGCGATGCCCAATGCTGGCCGGCTTCGGCGTGATCCGGCTGTAGAGAGAAGGCCTGCAGCAGGGCCGTTTCGGCCTCTTCGAGCTTGCCGGCGCCTTCAAGCACACGGCCGATGTTCTGCAGGACCATGTGGCGATGATTGAGGCCGTCGGGCGTGATCTGCGAGGTGGCGTCGGCATACTGGCGCCACTGCTCGACGGCAGCGCCGATCTGGCCGAAATCCTCAAGCGCGCGACCGAGGTTGACGTGCGCCGGACCGAATTGCGGATTGAGCTTCAGGCAGGTTCGCAGCGCCTGGATGGCGCCGGCGCGATCGCCGGCCTGCGTCAGCGCCACGGCATAGTTGAAGTAGACGAGATGGACGGCGGGATTGCTGTCGTTGAAGGCGACCCAGTTCTTGTAGAGGTCGGCGGCGGCGGCGTGCTGCCCGGCCGCGCCGAGCGTCTCTGCAATATGCAACAGATCGACCAGGGACAGTCGCTGGTTACGGGCAAGTTCCACGGCACCTGAGGCGGCAGGAATCTGGTTCTGGGTATGTGCGTGATTGGCGTTCATGGACATCCTGCGGCAAGGCGATCGAGTCGGTCGGAAGTAGGTAAGAAGGAGCGCTGCTCGCTTATTTAGCTACTGTGGATAGCTTGCCCGGAACTGGATGTCGTCTGTGGGAAAGTGCCGCTGGGGCAGGGGCGCAGGGTGTGCGGAAGGTTCGTCGCAAAGAAGATGCGGCGCGGATTTCTCCGCGCCGCATTATTTCTGATTACTGGTAGCGGGCTGCGATGAGAGCCGCGACCTGATCGGCGTTCAGCGAGCTGACCTGTTGGCTGGTGAACGCTTCGAGCTGGTTGCTTGCCAGGCCGGCGATATCGTCGGTCGACAGTCCGGCCAGAGCCTTCGTGCTGATCGCTGCGATTTCGTCGGTCAGGAAGGTCGCAACTTCGTCCGTGGACATTGCTGCGAGCTGTGTGGCGCTCAGCGCGCTGATCTGCGAGCTCGTCAGAGCTTCGACCTGCGAGGAATTCAACGCTTCTACCTGGCTGCTGCTCAGTGCAGCGATCTGGTTTGCCGTCAGAACCGCAACCTGGCTGCTGCCGAGGCCAGTGACGGCGTCGGTGGTCAGCGAGGTAACCTGAGCCGCCGTCAGAGCGCCGACCTGCTCGGTTGTCAGGGAGCCGATCTGGCTGGAGGCCAGGGTGGCAACCTGCGTCGTCGTCAGAGCGGCGACCTGAGCCTTCGAGAGAGCGACGAGCTGGGAAGATTCCAGTCCGGCGATCGTGCTGGTCGAGAGGCTGGCGAGCGCCTTCGTGTTGATGGCAGCAAGCTCATCCGTCGTGAAGGTGGCGATATCGTCGGTGCTGAGACCGCCGATCTGCGTTGCCGACAGGACCGCGATCTGGCTGCTGGTCAGTGCCGAAACCTGAGCGGTGTCGAGCGAGGCCAGCTGATCGCTCTTCAGACCGCCAACCTGAACCGAGGACAGCGCGCTGATCTGGCTAGAAGCGAGACCTGCGAGGGCATCGGTTGTGAGGGCGCCGACCTGTGCAGCGGTGAGGGCGGAGAGGTGAGCGGTATCGATTGCGCTGATCTGTGCGGAGACGAGGGCTGCAACCTGACCAGTGGAGAGGGATGCAATCTGCGTCTTGGTGAGGGCCGCGACCTGCGAGGATGCCATTCCCGACAGGATGTCGGTTCCGAGACCGGCGAGGGCCTTGGTGCTGATGGCGGCGATATCGTCGGTGGAGAAGGAGGCGATATCGTCGGAGTTCAGCGCCTGCAGTTGTGTGGAGCTGAGGGCTGCCACCTGAGCGCTGCCGAGGGCTTCGATCTGGGTGGAGTCGAGCGCCTGCAGCTGTGCCGAGTTCAGGGTTGCGACCTGGGTTGCAGTCAGCGCGCCGATCTGAGCGGAGGTGAGGCCGACAACCGCATCGGTTGTCAGAGCCGCGACCTGCTTTGCCGTCAGGGCAGTGATCTGCGAGCTGTTGATCGCTGCCAGCTGCTCGGAGCCGAGGACGGCGACCTGACCGGTGCCGAGGGCTGCGAGCTGCGCCTTGGTGAGGGCNNGACATGGCCGCCAGGTCACCGGAGGTCAGGGCCGCGATCTGGGCGCTCGACAGGGCGTCGACCTGCGCGGAGTCGAAGGCTGCGACCTGATCGGTGGTGAGAGCCGCGATCTGGACCTTGGTGAGGCCGGTGATCTGGCTGGTGCTGAGGCCGGCGACGGTATCGGTGGTCAGGGCGGCAACCTGCTTGGCGGTCAGGGCGCTGATCTGCGAAGAGGCAAGACCTGCGATCTGCGAGGAGCCGAGGAGGTGGACCTGATCGGTGGAGAGAGCAGCGATCTGTGCGGTCTTGAGGGCCGCGACCTTGTCGCTTGTGAGCGACGAGACCTGATCGGTGGTCAATCCGGAGAGCGACTTGACGGCGATGGCGGCCACTTCGTCTGTGGTGAAGGTGGCGATATCGTCGGTGGAGAGCGCGCCGAGCTGGGTCGCGCTGAGGGCGCTGACCTGGCTGCTGGTCAGGGCAGAGATCTGCGAGCTGTCAAGCGCCGAGAGCTGGCCGGAGGTGAGGCCGGTGATCTGGGCGTTGGAGATTGCGGCGACACCTTCGGTGGTCAGGCCGACGATGGCGTCGGTAGTGAAGGCGGCAACCTGCTTGGCGTTAAGCCCTGCGATCTGTGCGGAGCCGAGAGCGCCAACCTGTTCGGAGCCCATGGCTGCGACCTGGCCGGTGGAGAGGGCGGTGATCTGCGCCTTGGTGAGGGCTGCGATCTGCGAGGAGGCGAGCGAGGTGACCGTTGCGGTGTCGAGACCCGAGAGGGACTTGACGTTGATGGCGGCGATCTCGTCGGTTGCGAAGGCTGCGAGGTCGTCGGTCGAGAGTGCCTTGACCTGGGCTGCGGAGAGCGATGCGACCTGGCTGCTGGTCAGGGCTTCGAGCTGGGTGGATTCCAGCGCGGTGATCTGGCCGGAGGTGAGGGCTGCAACCTGGACCTTGGAGAGCGAGGCAACCTGGCTGGTGGTCAGGCCGGCNNCCGAGCTGATCGGAGCCCATGGCTGCGACCTGGCCGGTGGAGAGGGCTGCGACCTGAGCCTTGGAGAGGGCTGCGATCTGCGAGGAAGCGAGCGAGGTGACCGTTGCCGTATCGAGGCCCGAGAGGGACTTGACGTTGATGGCGGCGATCTCGTCGGTTGCGAAGGCTGCGAGGTCGTCGGTCGAGAGCGCCTTGACCTGGGCTGCCGACAGCGATGCGACCTGGCTGCTGGTCAGGGCTTCGAGCTGGGTGGATTCCAGCGAAGTGATCTGGTCGGAGGTCAGAGCAGCGACCTGGACCTTGGAGAGCGAGGCAACCTGGCTGGTGGTCAGGCCAACAAGCGCATCCGTCGTCAGAGACGCAACCTGCTTGGCGCTCAGGCCGGCAATCTGC
>UBTY01000049.1 GCA_900468535.1 Hyphomicrobiales bacterium
GCCAAGGTGGTGGCGGCCAGGGTGGTGGTGGCCACCCGTAAGGTCAGTCCATGGTCGTTCGAGGTTTACCGTACCGCGAGCGACCCCATGGAAGATGGCGGCAAAGGAAAAGCCGCCACCTTCTTCTCGGTTCAATCGACATCAAGCCCGGGCAATAGCCCGGGCTTTCTGAATCAAGACGTTTGTCGCAGCGGCGGTTGGTTGGAAATCAGGTTCCCGAGAACTGCCCCGCACGTGGGCCGGCAAGCGTTACCTGCCAGGCTCCCTTGTTGTTGAAGTTCTGGCTGGCGAGAAACGTGTAGCCGGTGCTTTCCCAGGTTCTGACGCTGCCGAAAAGATTATCCAGAACATAGTCGCCCGCCTTCAGCCTTGCCAGGAGCACGACGTGGTTGTTGCCGCGGCGATCAAGTACCACCGACATGGACAGCTTGTTGGATGGAAAGCCCGCATCAAGGAGCGTTTTCAGCTTGAGAAGCGCGTAGTCCTCGCAATCGCCGCGGTTGTCGATGGGAAGAGACCAGTACTCCGACTTTCCGGATGTCGTGATATCAAGCGCAGGTCTTACGCTGGCGTTGACGCTGCGGTTGACGCGCTGCAGGAGCGGCATGGCGGCATCGTCGCTGATCTTGCCTCCGCCCTGATTGTGGCACAGCCAGGCATAGCGGGTGCAGGCGGATGGAAAGCCGATCGGAGCGCCTATCGAACGCGAGGCGCGCAGCATCGAACCTGCGGAGCCCTCGCTGGGCAGCATCGTCAATGCCGCAGCCAGCATGGAAAGTATCAGGGAAGTTCGCATCGGCCACCTTTCCGGCAATATCATCCAATGCGACAGATTCGCTCTATCGTATTGAATTTGCTTTGATTCTATCTGTTAGTAATTAACCATACATTAATGTTTGCGCTGCAGTCGCGGCGCACCCACCAAGTCAAACAGGTTTTGAACAGCTTTCTATTGGTGCCCGAAGTACGCGGCTATTCTTGAAGCCGGGCGGTGAAGACTGCGCCGGTATAGAGACATGAAAAAAGGCCCGGATCTTGTCCGGGCCTTTTATATTTGGACCGTATAGTCGTTACGTCAGAATTTGACGCCGACGCCGACGGTCACGACATTCTGGTTGAAGTCGGTGTCGATGCCGAGCAGGTTTTTGCTGCCATAGTCGTTGTAGCGATATTCGACCCTGCCGAAGACATTATCGGTGAAGGCATAGTCGACACCTGCGCCGACAGTCCAGCCGGAGAAGGTAGCGCTGTCATCGCCGAGCGGCGTGTCGACGTGACCGCGCGCGCCGGTCCAGCCGGCTGCACCATAAAGCAGCGCGTGATCGAGAGCATAGCCGACGCGGGCACGAACCGATCCTGTCGTGTCGAACTTGAATTCGTCGCCGCCAACCGTTTCCTTGTTCCAGTTGTACGAGGCATCGCCTTCGACGCCGAGGACGATATTGTTGTCGAGTTGCCAGTTGTAACCACCGAAGCCGGTGATGAGGCCGCCGTTCATACTGGATGATCCGATGCCGGAAAAGTCACCGTTGCCCCACGCGCCGCCGCCCTGCAGACCGACATAGAAGCCGTTCCAGGTAAATACGGGCGCTGCTGCCTGGGCCACTGGTTCCGGCGGCGTCTCGGTGACGACGTCGGCAGCCGATGCCGCTCCGGCAAACGCGAGAAATGCTGCGGACACAGTAATAATGCGGATACTCATGATTTTAATCCCTCTCCTGTGAAAGGATGGTCTGCTTAGAACGTCGGGCCGAATGCCCAGTACGTGAATCTGCACACAAGAACGGCGTGCATGCGGTCAAAAGACAGCAAGATTCCAGCAGAAACGCGTCCATATGAGGGAATGTTCCATTAAATTTCGCTAATGTTGTGGTCGTCAGCCGGCCAGGGAGGCCTTCTCACGCTGGGCGAGGAAGGTCAGCGTATCCGCTGCCGGCATCGGCTTGCCGAAGAGATAGCCTTGGCCGATGTCACAGCCGAGTTGGAGAAGGTGGCTGAGCTGGCGATGGTCCTCGATACCCTCGGCCGTCGTCTGGATATTCAGGCTGTGGCCGAGGCCAAGCATCGCTCGCACGATCTTTTCCTGACGCTCGTCTTCGCGATAGGTCGCGATGAAGCTCTTGTCGATCTTGATCTTGTCGAAACGATAGCGGGCAAGCTGTGCAAGGCTCGAATAGCCGGTGCCGAAATCATCAAGCGCAATCTGCACGCCAGCCTCGTGCAGCTCCGCCAGGATCGCGGCGGCTGCCGCCGGGTCCTGAATGAGTGCGTTTTCGGTAATCTCGATCTCGAGGCGGTGCGCCTTGAGGCCGCTCGCGGCGAGCACCCGGAAGATGCGGGACGTCAGAAGCTTGTCTTCCATCTGTACGGGCGAGACGTTGAAGGACAGGCGGATATGGTCCGGCCACTCAAGCGCGTCCCGGCACGCCTGGTCGAGCAGATCCTCGAACAGGGCGGTGATGACGCCCGTCTCTTCCGCGATCGCGATGAAGCTCACGGGCGGAATGCTGGTGCCGTCCTTGTCTGTCCAGCGGGCCAGCGCCTCAAAACCGCAGACATTGCCGTTCCTGAGGTCGATGAGCGGCTGATAGAAGGGAAGTAGCGCTTTTTCCTGGATCGCGACACGCAGCTTTGCTTCGAGGGCTGCCCGCACCATGACCTTCTCGTGCATTGTCGCTTCGAAAGCCAGATAATGGTTCGGGCCGCGCGATTTGGCTTCGTACATTGCGAGATCCGCGCGGTGCGCCGCTTCCTCGAGCGGCTCACGCCCCTCGGCCCAGCGCTCGTAACCGACACTGGCGCCTACCTCGACCGCAAAGCCTTCGATATGGACGGGCCGCGTCACGGCCTGAATCAAAAGGCGCGCGAAGCGTTGTTCCTGCTGTTCCGAAAAACCGGCCGCAATGACGATGAACTCATCGCCGCCGAAGCGGTAAACGGAGTCGGCACTGCCGATGGCGCAGATTCGCTTGGATACTTCGATCAGCAGCGCGTCGCCGCCATTGTGGCCGATCAGATCGTTGACCTTCTTGAAGCCATCGAGATCGATGCAGAAAATGGTGACGTTCCTGACGGTTTCAGGATCATCTTCCGACGACGGCTTCCGGCGCAGGACCTTGCGCTCGAATGCATAGCGGTTCGGCAGGCGGGTCAGGTGGTCGTGTGTCGCCGTCCAGTCGGCCTTGGCCTCTGCTCTGGCGCGCTGGTCCATCTCCTTGCGAAGGTCGGCGATCCGCAGCACCGAATAGAGGAAGCTCATCGCGCCGCCGATGGCGAGCGCAAGCACCAGCTTGTCGGCGCCATAAGGCTCGAACTCGCTAACGAAAGTCGCCAGCCAATAGCCAAATTCCAGCATCGCGCCGGCGACCCACAGCGCCATTCCCAGCGCTATGAGTGACAGACATTGCCGCCCGGCTCTGCTCCGGAAAAATACCGGCATTCCTCACTCCATCTCCACCCGTAAAGGGGTTTAGCATCGAAGTCTGAAATGTTCGTTGAAACCGGAGGGCGATTTCTAGTGATCCGACCACGCGGATTGGTAGACGAGATGGGGCGAGCGGCGGGCCCGCCCACCTCGGTCAGAGATGCATGAACAGCGAAACGCTGACAAAGAGCAACACAACACAAACAGCAGTGGTCAGTCGCATGATGCGGGAACGCCGTGCGCGTACCCCGCTCCAGTCATAAGGCATGGTCGAACCTCCTTGATGAAGGTCGCGGCCTTCTCAAGGGTCGCGCAATTTAGCTATTGCGCAATTGCCTTGCGTAAAGCTGATCTCCCCGCAAGGCCTTCGATAAGGGAGGCGCTGTCTCAGGCCGCGCCAAAGCGAAGCGACCAGCGCGATCCGTTGCTGGTCATCTGCACACGCGAGAGCGGTTCGACGTCGATCCGCCAGAACGAGGCAAGTGGTGCCTGCAAAGCTGTCAGCACAGCGGTCCGGATCACTGTTGCGTGGGTGATCGCGATCGTGTGCCCGCCGGTACCGGATTGGTCTTCCATCCAGCGTTCCACACGCGCTTGAACCACTGCAATGCTTTCGCCGCCGTGTGGTGCTGCTTCCGGAGCCGAAAGCCATGTCGCCAGGCCATCGGGATCGCTTTCGTGGATGCCGGCCATGGTTTTTCCGGCCCAGCGACCGTAGTCGCATTCGGCGAGCGCGTCTGAAGCCGTGAAAGGCAGGCGAAGAACCTCGGCAGTCTGCCGCGCACGCGATGTGGGGCTGACGAAGGCTCGGTCGGTGCGCGCGAGCAAAGGCCCGAGTGCGGCGGTCTCCTGCAACGCGGCTTCTTCCAGCGGCTCATCCAGCGGAAAGCGCGCATTGCGATTGGCCGCGGTTGCGCCGTGACAGATCCAGGTAAGGCGCGTCATCATGCAGGTCGATTCCGGATAAAGGGAATGGTTGCCTGTCGTTGTATGAAGTTTCGTTGACAGGTTCGAGGCCGCAGATATAACGGTGATGTTGTGGGTTTGGAAGCCGGTGAAATTCCGGTGCGGTCGCGCCACTGTGATCAGGATGAGGATACCTCAAACTGGAAGTCAGACCCTACCACGCAACAATTCTCGACTGAACGCGTCATTCCAGGAGGAATAAATGTCTGACTCTACTTTTGCGCCCGTCGCTGCACCGGCTCCAATTCCGGTTGGCGAGCTTTTGCCTTGGGCGATCTTCGGTGGTCTACTGATGCTGATCGCCATCTATTTCGTCGGCACCGAGGAAGGCGCGATGGCGCTCTTCAACGGCATGTACGTGCATGAGTTCGTGCACGACGGCCGCCATCTCCTCGGCTTTCCCTGCCACTAAGGGAGTTCCTGACATGGTTGGAAATCTTTTGCTTCGCGGCATGCTCGCGGGGTTGATTGCTGGCATCCTGGTTTTCGCCTTTGCCCATACCTTCGGTGAGCCGCTTGTCGATCAGGCGATCGCTTTCGAGGAAGCCGCTGCCCAGGCGGCCGGCGAAGTTGGCGAGCCGGAAATCGTCACACGCGCCACGCAGGCTGGCATCGGCCTCTTTACCGGCGTCATGGCCTACAGCATTGCTGTCGGTGGTCTCTTTGCGCTCGTCTTTGCCTTCGTGCAGGGACGTTTCAGCAACTTGAGCGCCCGGGGAACCTCCGCGGTGATCGCCGTTGCGGCATTTGTTGCCGTCGTACTGGTGCCGAATATCAAGTACCCCGCCAATCCGCCCGCGGTTGGCAATCCCGATACGATCGGCGCCAGGACCGAGCTTTTCTTCCTGATGATCGTAGTGTCGATTGCTGCGCTTGTGGCTGCGATCGCGGTCGCGCGACGTCTGGCTCCGCGCTTTGGAAGCTGGAATGGGGCGATCATTGCCGGTCTCTGCTACATCGTCTTTATCGGTATCGTTCAGTATCTGCTGCCGCCGATTAATGAAGTGCCGGAGAACTATTCCGCGATGGTCCTCTGGAACTTCCGCACGACCTCGATCGGCATGCACGTGATCTTGTGGGCCGCGATCGGCCTGGTGTTCGGTGCACTTGCCAACCGCAAGCTGGCGGCAGGTGCCGGACGGCACGTGCGCGCTCCGGCGTTTCGCTAACGAGAGAGGAAGACCCCGGCGATATCCGGGGTCTTTTGGTATCCCTTGTCGAGTTCCGCTTTACTCCGCGCGCTAACGCTCATGCTGCTGGTGGTGATCACCGGCGGTGCGGCTGCTCACCAGCGTACGACCGAGGGACCGCATACCGGGATTGCCGTGCCCGAAATATCGCATGGCGAAATGATCATGATTGCCGAGTACCGGTCTCGGATAATCGATCTGGCTGCTCGGGCGGTCGATACGAACGAGCCATTCCGCCGGGTTCTGAACTTCGCACAGATCCAGTACGCTTACTGTCTTTGGGGCCGGGTTCCCGGCAGCGTCACGGATGAAGCAAGCCCCTTCAACGAATGCGCACACGCCTATCTTGCCGCCACCAAGGCAGTGCTGCTGATGCTGCGGACGATGAAGGGCGAAGCGGAAACTGCCGAGGCAATCGTCTCGGAGGTCGATGCCGGCATGGTTCGGCGTGGGCTCGCGCTGATCACCTGCGAGTTCAGCGGCGAGGCTTTCAACACGGCCGATATCATTCGGCCGCGCTGGAGTGCGGTTCCCGGGCACATGACGAGCCTTGCCGCTCTTGCGGGGCTCGCCGGGATCTCGGGCTTGCTGGTCGCTGGGGCGCTTGCAATGCTTCGCCGCGCAGCCACCCCTCAGCGTCAGACGTAAGCGACGCGCTCGCCGAACTCGCTGTCTTCATCGAAATTCGTCGTGCCGATGCGGTCGCCTTCGCCAGAGAGTTTTGCGGGCTGCGAGCCGCCTGCGCTTTGCCCGCTGCTCTTCTCGCTCGACGCGTTTTCGAGCTTTGCGAGTTTTGCCTCGAGCGTCGATATATCGCTCTGCAGGGTCTTGGCTTCCGTTGGGTCCTCCGTGCTCGCAAGCTCTGCTTCCTTGCTGGCGATCTGCTGCTTGATGCTGGCAGCGTCATCCGACGAGGACGAGGATGAAGACGAGGAATTCGACGTGGAGAGCAACGTCGCTGATGTCGATGAGCTGGAAACTGCGCTGACCATGCGGTCCTCCTTTGGGCGATCCGCATCTGTCTACCGTGCTTCGCGTTACCGGCGGGTAAATAACGTACCTTGTGGTACCTTATTTTGTCACCGGCGTGTTATTTAGTCGTCCGAATAGCGCTGCTCGCGCCAGGGATCGCCCAGCATGTGATATCCGTTCTTCTCCCAGAAGCCTGCCGCATCACCGGCCAGAAGTTCGATACGCGACAACCATTTCGCGCTCTTCCAGAAATAGAGATGCGGGACCACGAGCCGCATCGGGCCACCGTGGTCACGCGTCAAGGGTTGGCCTTCCCAGATGGTCGCGAGAATTGCGTCCTCGGCTGCAAAATCGGCAAGCGGCAGGTTGGTGGTGTAGCCGTCGTAACTCGTCAACATGACATGTGTTGCTTCCGGCCTGGGCTGGACGAGATCAAGAAGATCGCGGGTTGCGACGCCTTCCCATCGGTTGTCGTAGCGCGACCATGTCGTTACGCAATGGATGTCGGATGTCTTGCTGCTCTTGTCGATAGCCGAGAAGTCCGCCCATGTCAGGTTCTGCGAATGCTCGACACCACCCACCACCTGCAGGCGCCAGCTCTCCAGCTCCACGATCGGCTGCTGGCCGAGATCGAGAACGGGCCAGTTCTTGACGAGGTGTTGTCCTGGGGGCAGACGGTCTGTTTCAGGACGACTGATACGTCCGGTGAGAAATCTGCCTTCGCTTGCCCAGCGGCGCTTTGATGTCGTGAGCTTGCTGTCGGTCGAAAGTCTGTCGTCGGTCATGGGTTATCCTCTGCCCGGATTAGGCATTTCGGGGTTCTAGCTGTCAAGGATTGCGGGAGAGGGACCTTGATTGGTTGAACTCCCTGCGCTTTTGACCGATAAGGTTTTGAAAAGCGGGACCGTTCCGGCGCCTGCTCGCATTACAGGACGTCCGGCACATGCCCATTCCCGCCCGGATCGAGCACGATCTACCTTTCCTCACCGAGTTGCGTCGCGATTTGCACGCCCATCCCGAGCTTGGTTTCGAGGAGGAGCGCACGAGCGATATCGTCGCGCGATTGCTCGAAGAGGCTGATATCAAGGTGCATCGCGGCCTTGGCGGTACCGGTGTTGTCGGCACGTTGCAGGTCGGCAACGGGACGCGGACGATCGGATTGCGTGCCGATATGGATGCGCTTGCGATGCCTGAAGTCGCTGATCGTCCGTATAAGTCCAAATTCGCCGGCAAGATGCATGCCTGCGGACATGATGGGCATACCACGATGCTGCTCGGAGCGGCGCGGCATCTCGCGGCAACCCGCGAGTTCTCAGGAACCGTGCATTTCATTTTCCAGCCCGCCGAAGAGGGCAGGGGCGGCGCGCGCCGGATGGTCGAGGAAGGTCTGTTCGAGCTCTTCCCGTGCGATGCCGTTTATGGTCTTCACAACATGCCTGGCCTCGCTGTCGATGAGATGGCCGTGGTCGAAGGGCCGCAACTGGCCTCATCGGACAGCTGGCGCGTGACCTTCCGGGGGACCGGGACGCATGGCGCCAAGCCGCACCTCGGCAAGGATCCGATCACGGCTGCCGGCACTTTCCTGATGTCGCTGCAGACGATTGTCGGGCGCGTCGTCGATCCGCTGCAGCCGGCCGTCGTCAGCGCCTGTTCGTTGCAGGCAGGGGATCCGAAGGCGTTGAACGTGATACCCGATATCGTCGAGATCGGAGGGACTGCGAGGGCTTATTCACCGGAGGTTCGCGACCAACTCGAGGAAGAGATCGGACGGCTTGCGAAGGGCACGGCGGCGATGTTCGGCATTGCGGTCGATTATCAATTCGAACGGCGCATTCCGCCTGTGGTCAACGACAGCGATGCGACTGCGCGTGCGCTCGGGGCGGCCGGCGATGTCTTCGGGGAGAAGGTGCGCACAGCCTTCCCGCCGTCAACGGCAGGCGATGACTTCGCCTTCTTCGGCCAGAATGCGCCGGGATGTTACGTCTGGCTCGGAAACGGTCCTGCCATCGATGGCGCCCTGCACCACAACACCGCCTATGATTTCAATGACCATGCGCTTGGTTATGGTGCGGCCTTCTGGACAGCTCTGGTCGAGCGCGAGCTGAAGGCTACGCTGTAGATCCGCGGCTTGCCGGTCTCGATAATCGATCACTGAGGCCGCGAGCAGCTGTGTAACGGCACCTGGATGCCGGCCTATTCGTTCTCGAGAATCTCGATCACGGGGCTTTCGAGCACCCTGCCGGTCAAGACGTCGGCGATTCCTCGGTCCGTCTGATGAGGGCCGACGTTGCAGGCAAGCGTGGCGCCGAAGCATGCCTTGAAAACAAGGTAGGGCGGCTTCCAGTCGACGATCTTTTCCATTGCCTTCCGGATCGCGCGGAAGGACGCCGCCGTCTCTGCCAATGGGGCTTCCGTCACGAGGCCGGACACAGGCAGAGGCAGAAGCGCTTCAATCTGGCCATCTTTGGCGACTGCCATGCCGCCGCCCGCTGATATCACCGCGTTGGCGGCGACTGCCATGTCGCGCGCGTTGCCGCCGAAGACGGTCAGGTTGTGGCTGTCGTGCGAGACAGTCGTACAGAAGGCTCCTCGCCATTCTCCCCAACCGGTGAGGAAGCCGACGCGTGGCTTGCCATCGACCTTGCCGTGCCGATGCGCGACCGCGATCAGGGTGCTTCCGGCCGGCGGAACGACGAAACCGCCGTCGACGCCAGTTTCCGCCTCGCCCCACTGGGTGAAACGGGGGCGTTCAATCGTGGCGACACGAGCGCGCTTGCCGGTCGCGGGAACCCTGAAGTCATCCTCTGTCAGGGCAGTCAGCTTGACCGAGTTCTGCAATGCCTGCGTTTCGAACGAGCGCAACTGGGCGTCCATTTCGCTCGATGTCGAGACGATCGCGCCATTGGCGATGACGGCCGTCGTAGCGAAGCCAACGAGGTCTTTGAAGAGCACGATATCGGCGCGCCGACCGGCGGCGATCAGGCCGAGATCCGAGCGCTTCAGTCGTTGCGCTGCGTTGAGCGTCGCGGCTCTCAGCGCCCATTCTGGTTTCATGCCATAGCGCACGAGCCGGCGGATGACGTCGTCGAGACCGCCGCCGTCCTTGAGTTCGTCGGGGAAGACGTCGTCCGTGCAGAGCGTGACCGTCGACGGCAGATGGCCGATACCGTTGAGCGCAGTCACGAATTCCTGCAGCAGATGGTCGTGCGAGCCGCGAAGCTCGATGGTCAGCCCGGCGGCCAGCTTCTGCAGCAGGTCGGCGCTGGAGGTCAGTTCGTGGTCGGAAGTGATGCCGGCGGCCATGAAGGCGTTCAGATCGGCGCCTTCGAGCCCGCGCGCGTGGCCGCAGATCAGCTTTCCAGAAGCGAGGCCGGCATTCACAATGTCGGTCATGCGCGGATCGCCGTCGATAACACCGCGCATGTTCATCACTTCGGCGACACCGCCGATGCCAGGCCACCGCAGCATTTCCGTGATAACAGATGCGTCGAAATCGGCGCCGGCGACTTCAAGCCCCGGAGCGGAAGGAACACAGGAAGGCGCGAGAACGATGGTCCGGAGCGGCAGGCACCGGGACGCTTCGATTGCCCAGCGCACGCCGTCCAAGCCATGCACGTTGCCGAACTCGTGCGGATCCCAGACAATGGTCGTCACGCCGCGCGGAACGACGGCGGCCGTATAGGCGGCGGGCGTCACCATCGAGCTTTCGATATGCATGTGCGTATCGATGAGGCCCGGCGAAACGATGCTGCCTGTCGCATCGACGGTATTTGCAGCGTCGGTGCGACTGCCCGGCGCGTGGACGCTCGCGATCAGAGGTCCGACAATGCCGATATCGGCCTCGCGGATCAGTCCGGTGACGACATCGAGTAGGCGTCCGCCCGAGATCAGCAGGTCGAAAGGCGAGTCACCGCGCGCGGCGGCGACGGCGCGGGCGCGAAGTGCGGGATCGTTGAGATCCTTCGGTTCCGCGGCGCTCATCTGCCGGCCTCACTGACCAATGCGCCAAGGATAAGGGCGCGCGCCTTTTCAGCGTCGATATCGACGGCGTATTCGGCATTGAAGGTCGCATGCGTCGCGCGGGTCTCGACCACGGTGCGGCCACGCGTATGCTGACCCTGCAGTTCGGCATCGATGCGCGCCGGACGGAACGTAACGATGTCGGGTGCGACGAAGGCGACTGCGGCTGATGGGTCGTAGATCGCCATTCCCGGCCTGCCTCGGCTCGTCCCGATGCCGATGTAGCCGTCGAGCATATCTGCGATAAGTGCCGCGTTGGCGCCACCGGCGTCTCGCACCGGACCAATGTCGTCAGGCATTGCGATGACCTTGCGGCAAAGATCGAGATCGACCATGCGCAGCGGCAGATTGTGGGCGAGAACGATGGCGAGGGCTTCCGGGTCGGCCAGTGCGTTGAACTCGGCGGACGCCGTGTGATTGCCCGCCGTGACGCCGCCGCCCATCCATGTCAGTTCGGTGATGCGGGCGGCGAGGTCCGGGCGTGCCAATGCGAGGGCCGCGAGATTGGTCAACGGACCGAGCGCCAGGATTCGATGCGGGCCATCGGTCTCGAGCCAGCGGCAGAGGGCGGTGAAAGCGTCGCTCTCCACCAGCGGCGCGGCGACGGGCAAGCCTTGGCCTGATGTCGGAATGCCTGTTTCGCCGAGGATCGCCTGCGCGGTTTCGAGCGAGCCGAGGACGGGCATGGCGCGACCGCTGTGGATCGGGAAAGTCCAGCCGAAGGCCTTGGCAGCACCTGATGCATTGACCCGAACTTGCGGCAGCGGCGTGTTGCCGAAGACGAGCGAGATGCCTGATATGTCGAGCTTTGCATTGGTCACCACGAGGATCGCGGCGATATCGTCAAAGCCCATGTCGGTGTCGATCCAGACGCCCATGATGTTACCTGTAGCGTGAGAGCGGTGCTGCTGCGGCAAGCGGCAGGTCGAACGCAAGTGTGGAGCCGATCGCATGCGTCGGCAGTTCCGCATCGACCTCGGCCTTGATGGGGCCAAGCGGCGTGTCGAGCAGGTATTCTCGGGTGTTGCCGGCAAACGAGGTGCCGCGCACGGTGCCCTGGTAAGGACCTGAACCAAGGTTCACCATGCGCGGACGCCAGGCCAGGCCCTTTGCGGCCTGCGGCGCTGGACCGGAAAGCTCGACTGATGTGGTGGATGTCGCGAGCTTGCCGTTTTCCAGCGCAAAGACGTTTTCGAAGCCGACGAAATCGGCGACGAAGGCCGAGACGGGCTTGTTGTAGATTTCCTCCGGCGTGCCGATCTGCTCGATGCCGCCGTTCAGCATCACCACGATCCGGTCGGCGAGCGCGAGAGCTTCGATCTGGTCGTGGGTGACGAAGATCATCGTGACGCCCGTCTCCTTCTGCACGCGCTGCAACTCGGCGCGCATTTCCAGACGCAGGCGAGCGTCGAGGTTCGAAAGGGGCTCATCGAGCAGCAGAACCTTCGGTTCCATCACCATGGAGCGGGCAAGGGCCACGCGCTGCTGCTGGCCGCCCGAGAGTTCGGCGGGCTTGCGATCGGCAAACTTGACCAGGCCGACGGATTTGATGCCGGCGCTGACCTTGGCATCGAGGTCCCTGCCGCCGATGCCCTTCAGGCGCAGGCCGAAGGCGACGTTCTCATAGACCGTCAGATGCGGGAACAGGGCGTAGGACTGGAAGACGAGGCCGACATTGCGCTTATTGGCGGAAACGCGAGTGATCTCGTTGCCATCGAGCGTGATGCGGCCAGAGGCCGGGTTGAGCAGGCCGGCGATCGAGCGCATCGTCGTCGTCTTGCCGCATCCGGAGGGGCCGAGCAAGGCGACAAGCTCGCCCTTGGCGATCGTGAGATCCAGGTCCTTCACCGCGACCGTATCGCCGTAGGCAAGCGTCAGCTTGTCGAGTTTGAGATAGGCGTCAGACATAACGAGAGAATCCCAGGAAGCGTTCGGCAATAAAGACGATGCCGATGGAAAGGAAGGCGAGCAGCGAGGAGAGTGCTGCGATCGACGGATCGTAGGTGGTCTCCATGTAGCCCAGCATGTCGATCGGCAGGGTGCGTACGCCGGGGCCGGAGAGGAAGAGCGAGACCGGCACCTGATTGAAGCTGGTCACGAAGCCAAGGATGAAGGCCGCCAGGATCCCGCCGCGGATATTCGGCATGACGACACGGAAGAAGGCGCCAATGCGCGAGGAACCGAGCAGCACGGCTGCTTCCTCCATATCCGAGCGCAGGTTGTTGAGGCTGGCTGAAACGACGCGCACGGCGTAGGGCAGGACCAGCGCGGTGTGCGCCATGAAGAGAGCAAGCGTGATGTTGAAGCCGAAGGGCACGACGAGATAGCGCAGCAGCGCCAGACCGACGATGATGCCGGGCACGATGATCGGCAACGATACGATCGTGCGGACGGTTTCGCCGAAGGGCAGCTTGTAGCGCGAGAGCGCATAGGCAGCAGGAATGCCGAGGATGAGCGCCGAAAGCGTGCCGAAGACGGCAAGGAACATCGACATGGCGAAGCTTTCGCGGAAGCTATCGATGGTGAAGACCTTGGCGACCCATTTCAGGGAAAGACCCTGCGGCGGGAAGGCGAGCGTGTCGCCGGCTGAGAGCGATGCGGCGATGATGATCAGGAACGGGCCGATCAGGAAGATCAGCAACAGGCCAAGAACCAGTGGAGAGAGAATACGCGCGGTCATCGCTTGTTCCTCGCCGTGGCAAGGCGCTTGAGCAGGATGTTGGCGGCAAAGCTCATGACGATCAGCATGAAGGCGATGACGCTTGCCGCGACGAAGTTGTTGGCAACCGACACCTGCTGATAAAGCAGCGTTTCCAGCATCAGCACCTTCGAGCCGCCAAGCACGGCGGGGGTGATGTAGGCGGTGAGCGATCCGGTAAAGACGAGCGTGCCGCCGACGACGAGACCCTCGCGGGTGAGCGGCAGGATCACCTTCCAGAACACCTGGAACCAGTTGGCACCGAGCACGCGGGCGGCGGGAATGGCGTCCTTCGGCATGTTCTCGAGGGCGCTGATCAGCGACAGGATCATCAGCGGCAGGAAGAGCTGCAGCAGGCCGATGAAGACGGCGGTCTCGGTGAAGAGCAGGCGCAGCGGGCCATCGCTGAGGCCGAGGCCCTGGATGGCCTGGTTGACGATGCCGGTGCGGCCGAGGATGACGATCCAGGCATAGGTGCGGGCAACCGGCGAGATCATCAGCGGCAGCGTCACGAGGCCGATCATCCGGCCCTTGCCCTTAGGGGGCAGGTTGACGATGGCGAAGGCTGCAGCATAGCCGATGACGGCCGAGACCGCGGTTACCTCAAGTCCCAGGCGGAAGGTCCGCAGAAAGACGGTGCGGTTCAGCTGCTCGGAAAAGAAGCCGGTATAGGCGCCAAGCGTCCAGCTGCCGTCGATGCGGAAGCCTTCGGAGAGGAGGACGACGACGGGCAGCAGGAAGACCAGCGCGGCAAAGATTGCTGCGGGCAGGGCAAGCGCCAGGGCTTCTGCGCGGTTCTGAAACATGAAACGACTTTCGACGGATTGAAGGGCCGGCTCCGGCAGGTTCCGGAGCCGGCCTCGAAATTACTGGCCGACCTTCTCGTTCCATTCCTTCAGCCAGGCGGCGCGGTTGTCGAGCGCGGCTGCTGACGGGATGAGCTTCAGGCTCTTGGCGGTCTCTTCACCGTAGGTGAGGTTGTTCGCGGCTTCCTCGGAGAGCTTGACCTCCTTGTTCGCCGGGCTGTCGACAAGCTTTTCAGCAAGCTTCGTCTGGATTTCGGTGGAGAGCCAGAAATCCATGAACTGCAGGGCGAGATCGTGGTTCTTCGAGCCCTTGGTGACGACCATGACGTTCATGCCGCCAGTCTGGCCTTCCTTGGGCGTTGCCCATGCGACGGGAACGTCGAGCTTGGTGAAGCCGGCCCAGGAGAAGCGGCCGATCGGAGCGGCCCAGATTTCTTCCTGCTGCATCAGCTGCACGAGTTGCGAGGACTTCTCATAGAAGGTGACGATCTCGTCCTTCTTTTCGCCAAGCGCCTCGATCGGGGCCTTCAGGTCCGGGTTGTCGCTGCCGAGCGCCTGGCCGAGCATGAAGAGCGCCGGAGGGCCCTGGTTGGTGGTGACGTTCGGGAAGGCGACATGGGCGACATATTCAGGCTTCAGCAGGTCTGCCCAAGACTCGATCTTCATCTTGTCGGAGCGATAGGCGATCGAGGTGGCATAGAAGGTGTAGCCGACGCTCATGCCGTCGCCGTTCGGGTCCTTGGCGAGGTCGTAGAGCTTGCCGAAATTGGAGAGCTTTGCGGTGTCGACCTTGTCGATCAGATCCTTGCGGGCGGCCGACAGGGCATCGGCCATGGAGACGACAGCCATGTCGATGACGGGGCTCGCCTTGTTGGCCTCCATCTTGGCAAGCCGCTCGACGCTGTTGCCGGTCTCGACGACAAGCTTGCAGCCGCATTTGGCCTCGAAGGGATCGTAGACGATCGACTTGAAGTCATCCTGAGCAAAGGCATAGACGGAAATCGTCAGCGTCTTTTCCTCTGCCTTCGCGGCGAGGGGCGACAGCGCCAGTAGCGCGGCCGAAGCGATGAGGGCCTTTTGCATGTCAAGAGTTCTCCGTCTGGTAGGTAAGGTGAGCCGGGGCCGCGGGCCCTGATGATTGCCGAACGATCAGCTGCATCGGCACGCGATCCGTCTCGGCTGTAACAAGCACGCCTTCACGCGGTCCGGTCGCCTGGATCGTCTTGACGAGCGAGTCGATCGCGATCTCTGCGATGAGGCGCATATCCATGGCAGCCGTCGTCAGCGCCGGTGTAATCACGGGTGACCAGATGAGGTCGTCGAAGCCGGTGACGCTTGCCATATCGGGCACGACGATGCCGTCGCGCTGAAGTTCGGTCAGCGCGCGCAGCGCCTGCAGATCGGAAAGGGCGGCAAAAGCGGTGTAGCCCTCACGGACCTTCTCGGCCAAGCCGAGGCTGCAGCCGTTGCCTTGGTCCCGCTCCAGTCGTTCGATCCATAGCGTCGTCGATTGCATATCGGCTGTCAGGCCGGAGCGAATGCCGCCAGCGCGATCGTTCTGGACGTTGGATTCGGGATTGTTGCCGATAATCAGGATGCGCTTGTGGCCGAGTTCGGCGAGGTGGGTCGCGATGTCGCGTCCGCCCTGCCAGTGATCGGCGGCGACGGTGTTGCCGGGCGTGGATGCCGTATCGATCACCGCGACTGGACAGCTTGCCGCTGAAATGCGGGTGGCACGGCGAGGAACGATGACCATGCCCTCGACGCCGCGCTCGATCAGCCTGTTGATGGCTTCGGTCTGCGCAGCGACATCGCCTCTGGAGTCAGCGATCAGGACGCCATAGCCGGCAGTCGTCGCGGCAAATTCGATCGCCTGCGCTAGCTTCGGGAAGAGGGGATTTGCGATATCAGGCAGTACCAGGCCCAAGACACCGCTGCGGCCGGTCCGGAGTGCGCGTCCGGCCTGGCTGGGGACGTAGCCGAGTTCGCTGGCGTGTTCGCGGATTTTCTCCGCAAGGCTTTCGGATACCCGGCCCTTGCCTGACAGAGCGTTGGATACAGTCGCCACGGAGACACCGAGCGACGTCGCTATCCTGCTCAGATTCGGTCCCGGTCTCGCTGAAGGCATGGTTTCCGACGCCCGTAGGTTAATCGTTTAACCACTCCGTATAGTACGGATGTCCCGTTGTCGAATCCAAATTGGGTTTGAAGATGTAATTATCCGCCCTGTGGGGATAAAAAGAAAGCCCCGGCGAACCGGGGCTTTCCAAACTCTATCGATCTCAGCTTGCCTTTGGCGGCGCGACGGTTGGTTTTCCGTCTGGTGTGTATCCGCCGCCGATGGCGATGTTGAGGGAGACATAGTCCTTGGCCATCTGCTGGACGGCTGCGGCCAGGCTTGCCTGGGCAAGCGAGACCTGACGCTGGG
>UBTY01000048.1 GCA_900468535.1 Hyphomicrobiales bacterium
GAGGAGGGCATCAGCCGCCGATCTCGCTCTCGATCAGCGCACCTAGGCGGCTGATCAGGTCCGCCGATCCCTTCGCAACCGATTACCGATTGACGTGCGGGCCGAGCAATTCCAGATCGGCCTCGCTCAACCTGTCGCTTGCGGTGTTCAGCTGGTGCCAATACGGATAGAGGACGGGCGGCAGGCTGACCGCATCAAGGCGCTTGCGTTCGTCTTCGGTCAGCTTCAGATCGGCTGCAGCCAGATTATCCTTGAATTGTGCTTCCGTGCGGCCGCCGATGATGACCGAGGTGACGGCCTTGCGGCCGATCAGCCAGGCGAGTGCTACCTGAGCTGCCGATACGCCGCGTTCTTCAGCGATCGCAACCAGCGTTTCCACGATGTTCCAGAGCCTGTTTTCATCGCGGATCGGCGGCTCGGTCCAGCCGGCGAATTGACGCGAGCCTTCCGGCGCTGCCTGGTTGCGGCGGTGCTTGCCTGACAGTAGTCCGGCGGCGAGCGGGCTCCAGACAAGCACGCCGAGGCCTTGGTCGATGCTGATAGGCAGCAGTTCGTATTCCGCATCGCGCGCTTCAAGCGTGTAGTGGATCTGCTGGCTGATGAAGCGTTCGCGCTTTTCGCGCTCGCTGACACCTAGCGCCTTCATGATGTGCCAGCCCGAGAAGTTAGAGCAGCCGATGTAGCGGACCTTGCCTTGACGGACGAGGGTGTCGAGCGCCTCGAGGGTTTCCTCGAGCGGCGTCTGCCCGTCCCATTCGTGAAGCTGGTAGAGGTCGATGACGTCAGTCTTCATGCGCCGCAGGCTGGCTTCGCAAGCACTGATCAGGTGATAGCGGGACGAGCCGACATTGTTCGGGCCATCTCCCATCGGAAAACGCGCCTTGGTAGCGATCAGTACGCCGTTCTTGCGCGGCCCACCGATGATGTCTCCGAGGATCTCCTCGCAGACGCCCTGCGAGTAGACGTCGGCGGTATCGATCAGGTTGACGCCAGCGTCGAGGCAGATGTCGACCAGCCTGCGCGCGTCGCTCACACCGACGTCGCCCACCATCTTGGCCCAGCCTTGGCCACCGAATGTCATCGTGCCCATCGTCACGGTCGAAATCTTGAGGCCAGAGCGGCCGAGAAGGCGATATTCCATATGCTTCCTCCAAAAATGCATGAGTCAAAACGTGCGGTAGAAGATAGGGGCAGGCGAGGTGGGTCAAGGCATGATCGGTCATCGCCGGCGGGAAGCCGACTGTCACAATCATGTTATCCGCGCTGGCTAAGGAACGGCTCATCCATCATCGAGGACCCATCATGAAGACGATCGTTTCCGCCGCCGCACTGCTTACAGCAAGCTTGCTTGCAGTCCCGGCATCCGCCGCCAACCTCGTTCTCTACACGAGCCAGCCGAACGAAGATGCGCAGGCGACCGTCGATGGCTTCATGGCCGCCAACCCCGACGTCAAGGTGGACTGGGTGCGCGACGGCACGCCGAAGATCATGGCGAAGCTGCAGGCGGAAATCGAAGCCGGCAATCCGGTGGCCGACGTGCTGTTGATTGCAGACACGGTAACGCTCGAGCGCCTGAAGGAAGCCGGCAAACTGCTCGCTTACAAGTCGCCGGAGGCCGCAAGCTACGACGCCTCGCTCTACGATGCGGACGGCTATTATTACTCCACGAAGCTCATCACCACAGGGATCGTCTACAACACGTCCGCCGCATTCAAGCCGACCAGCTGGAAGGATCTGACCAAGGCCGAGGCCAAGGGTCTCGTGACCATGCCGAGCCCGCTGACCTCGGGTGCCGCCCTCATTCACGCACAGACGCTGGCCGGCGTCGAAGGCCTCGGCTGGGATTTCTACAAGGACCTCGCAGCCAATGGCGCAATCGCTGCCGGCGGCAACGGTGCAGTCCTCAAGTCGGTCGCGTCGGGCGAGAAGGCCTTCGGCATGGTCGTCGATTACATGCCGATCCGCGAGAAGGCCAAGGGTGCTCCGGTCGAGTTCGTGTTCCCGACGGAAGGTGTTTCCGCCGTGACCGAGCCGGTCGGCATTCTTGCGAGCTCAAAGAATGCCGACGCGGCGAAGAAGTTCGTCGATTACGTCCTTTCTGAAAAGGGCCAGGAAGGCTTCCTCAAGCTTGGTTATATCCCTGCTCGTAACGACATGAAGCTGCCTGAAGGCTTCCCGGCGCGCGACAGCATCAAGGTGCTGCCGATCAATGCCGCCGATGCGCTGAAAAACACCGATCAGGACCTCAAAACCTTCTCCGGTATCTACGGCTCGAACTAACAGGCCGCAGACAGCGATATGAATGGATATGTGCGCCCAGGAAACAGCCAGCCAAACTGGCTGTTTCCTGCCGTTTTCGTGATCGTCCTGCTTCTCAGCGTGCTGCCGCTCGCGCGTCTCGCGATCGCCGGAATCGCTGCTCTGGCTAGGGGCGGGGCGATGTCCGTGCTGGCCGATCCAGCGCTTTGGTCGGCAACCTACTACACGCTGGTCACGGCTGTTCTTGGCACCCTCATTTCATTGCTGATCGGATGCAGCTTCGCATTTCTGCTCACGCTTACGAACATTTCCGGCAAAGCCGTGGCCGGCTTTTGCTTCGTGCTGCCGATGATGATCCCGCCGCAGGTCACGGCGCTCGCCTGGGTGCAGATGTCGGGACCATCAAGCCCGCTGCTGAAAGCCCTCCATATCGCCCCGCCGCTTGGAACGCCGCAGCCGCTCTATTCCGTCGGCGGGATTGCTCTTCTCTACGGCGTCCAGCACGCGCCGCTGGTCTATCTTGCCCTGCGCGCCGGCCTGATGTCGCTGCCGCGCGATGGTGTCGAAGCCGCGCGGCTGTCCGGTGCCTCCAGCCTTCGGGTGTTCCTCGATATCATCCTGCCGCTGTCGCTTCCGGGAATCATCGCCGGGGCCGCGATCTCCTTTGTGTCCTGTACCGGCAATTTCGGCATTCCGGCCATCCTCGGAATCCCGGCATCGATCTATACGCTGCCGACCCTGATTTTCACAAAGTTCTCGGCCTTCACGAGCCGGACCTTCGGAGACGTCGCGCTGCTCTCCGCCATGGTCGCCCTGATATCGATTGCCGGCTTGGCAGCGCAGGATCGTGCGCTCCGGGGGCGCGACTATCGTGTGCTCGGCCTGTCAGGTGCTGCGGCAGCCTTCGATCTCGGCAACTGGCGGTTTCTGGCGCTGCCGTTCGTCTGGGTCGTGCTCTTCTTCATGCTCGCGGCGCCGTTCTTCGCGCTTTTGGCCGGTGCGCTGGTGCCGGCCTACGGCGTGCCGCTGACCTTCAAGACGATGTCCTTTTCTGCCTTTTACGAGATCCTGTTTCGCCAGACGGTGACGCGTACGGCCTTCATGAACTCCATTTCCCTGGCATCCGGCGCTGCTTTATGTCTCCTGCCGGTGACCATTCTTGCCGCCACTGCGCTGACACGGCGGCGGGACCTTCTCGGCCGCTTCGTTTCCAGCGCCATCGAGATTCCCTATTCGCTGCCGGGCATAGTGATCGCCGTGTCGTTCATCCTGGTCTTTGCGGCACCTCTGCCGTTTCTTCACGTGACCGTCTACGGGACGATCTGGATCATCTTCATCGCCTATCTCTCGAGCTTCTTCGCCGTCAGCCTGAAGCCCGTCGTCAGCGCGTTCCACCAGCTCGATCCGGCATTGGAGGAGGCGGCAAGGCTATCCGGCGCAGGCTTTTTCCGGCGGCTTTTCGATATCACCGTGCCGCTGGTCGCTCCCGCAGCCGGAGCCTCGGTCATTCTCGTGTTCCTCATCGCCTGCAACGAGCTGACCATCTCGGCGCTCCTCTGGTCTGCCGGCACGCAGACGCTTGGTGTCGCCATCTATAATCTGGATGACAGCGGCAGTTCCGATCTCGCATCGGCGCTGTCAGTGCTGGTCGTCGCAATGGTCGTTTCCATGATGCTGCTTCTCGAACTGCTTGCAAAGCGGTTGCCTGCTGGAGTCATTCCATGGCGAAGCTGATCCTCAATCGTCTGGCAAAGGACTTCGGCACTGGTCGCCCGGCCGTGAACGGCTTTTCGCTCGATGTTCGCGAAGGCGGCTTTCTTGCGTTGCTCGGGCCGTCCGGCTGCGGAAAAACGACTGTGCTGCGCATGGTCGCGGGGTTCGAGACGCCGACCGACGGTTCGATCCATCTTGGCGAGAGGCTGCTTGCCGATGCGGCGCAGTCGCTGCCGCCGGAGCGGCGAAACATGGCGATGGTGTTTCAATCCTATGCGCTCTGGCCGCACATGAGTGTTGCCGACAATGTCGGCTATCCCCTGAAGGTGCGTGGTATCAAGGGCGACGCCTATCGTCGGAAGGTCGGCGAGGCGCTGGCGGCTGTCCGGCTTGAGGCCTATGCCGACCGGCGTCCGGCCAATCTCTCCGGCGGCCAACGCCAGCGGGTTGCGCTGGCGCGCTGCCTGGTGACCTCGCCAGATGTCGTTCTGCTCGACGAGCCGCTCGCCAATCTCGACCGGCACCTGAAGCAGGAGATGGAAGAGACTTTTCGAGAATTCCATCAGAGATCCGGCGCGACGATGATCTATGTCACGCACGACCAGAGCGAGGCGATGGCGCTGGCGACGGATGTTGCCGTCATGTCGGAGGGCAAGCTTTTGCAGGTCGCGTCGCCGGCGGAGATCTATGCGCGGCCGGAGGGGCGCATCGTCGGCGGGTTGATTGGACGCGGCGCCATCCTGTCCGTGAATTGCTTGAAGGAAGGGGGCAGGCAACTTGCCTGGGACCGAATCGCGCCGCTTCTGGCGGGTGCCGACGGCTCGCCGGCTGAGATCCTTGTCCGTCAGGAGGACGTTATGATCGGCGGGGAGGGTGTGCCCGCCAGGGTCGTTTCGTCCCTTTACGAGGGGGAGCGCTACGCGGTGAAGCTTGCGCTGGCTGATGGCCAGATCGTCAGGGCCTTCAGCCGCGTGCTGGTCAGTGTTGGCGACAACACCCATGTCGTCATCCGCAATGCTTGGCGGCTGTGATCGCATCAACGGGCTTTTCGGGCGCGACTTTCGTCTCTACTAATGGTGCCCGATCAACCGGAAATGTCTGATGTCGCTTCGTATTGCCACCTTCAACGTCGAAAACCTCATGACGCGTTTCGACTTCACCGGCTTTCGCAATCAGCTCCGTCAGGATCGTGTCATCAAGCTCTTCGATGTGAAGAGCGAAGGCGTCTACCAGCAACTTGAACAGGCGCGCGTCATTGCTTCGACCGACGATACGCGCCAGATGACGGCTCTGGCAGTCGCTGATGCCGATGCCGACATCCTTTGCCTGCAGGAGGTCGACAATATGGAGGCCCTGCAGGCGTTCGAATACAATTATCTGTTTCGCATGGTCGGCAACGGATACCGGCAGAAATATCTCGTCGAAGGCAACGACAGCAGGGGCATAGATGTTGCCGTCCTGATGCGCGAGGAGACGCGGGACGGGCGCAAGATCGAGCTGCAGGAGATCAAGAGCCACGCGATGTTGACCTATCGCGACCTGGGTCTTTTCAACGATGAGCTGGCGCGCACGAATCGCATCGACGACAAGATCTTCAAGCGTGATTGCCTCCAACTCGATCTTTTGGTTGGTGGCCTGCCGCTATCGCTTTTCGTCGTGCATCTCAAATCGATGGACGGGCCGCGGATCGAGGGCGTCGACAGCCGGCATGGCACCATGCCGGTGCGGCGTTCGGAGACCGAAGCAGTGCGGCGTATCATCGAGGATCGTTTTGCGGGTGAGGCGGACCAGCGGTTCGTCATTTGTGGCGACATGAACGACTATCAGGAGCGCGTCAACGTCATCGGACGGCGCCGGACCGGTTACCGCTTCGAGTATCGGCAGGAGGCAGAAAGCGCGCTCGACGTCTTCAGCCGCGACGGCTTTGCCGAAAACGTCGTCCGGCGGCGGGACCCGCTCGATCGATGGACGCTCTATCACGCGCGCGGCCCCGAGGAACAATGGCTTTGCCAGCTCGATTACCTCTGGCTGTCGCCGTTCCTGGCGAGCCGCAACGCCGGGCGTTTACCGGAGATCATCCGGCATGGGCAGCCTTTCCGCACCGTCTTTCCGCCGGGGCAGGAGGTGGAGCGCTATCCGCGCACCGGTTGGGACCGGCCGAAGGCGTCCGACCACTGCCCCGTCGTCATGGAGATCGATCTCATATGAGCATGCATTATTCCGAGGACTTCATTGGTTGGCCAGACGAGCGGGTGGTGTTTCCCCTTGCTGCTCTCGAACTGCGGGTGCTGCCGGGGGATCATCCGTTCTATCTCGCGGAACGCGATGCCATCGCCGAAAACTGGACGAAGGAAGTCGCGGCCAACCCCGCCCTCTTCGACGGTCGCATGCTTTTCCAGAAGCGGCTGGAGTTGCGCGATGGCAAACTGCTTGGCGAGAGCCACATCGTTCCATTCTCGACCTTCATGTGGTGGCGCCGGCAGGAGAAGCGGCACGGAGGCGTCCATCTGTTCGCCTATCCGGTGCTTGCGACGTCCGATGATGCTCTCGTTGCGATCCGCATGGGTGCGCATACGGCCAATCCCGGTCAGGTCTATTTTGCCGCCGGCTCGTTCGAGCCCGAGGATGTCGTCGACGGATATTGCGACGTCGAGGCGAACATGCGCCGCGAGCTGCTCGAAGAGACAGGCTTCGATCTTTCCGACGCGCAGGCGGATGACGGCTTTTTCGCGGTTCGCAATCGGCGGGTCGTGACGCTGCTCAAGGTATTCCGCTTCGATCTTACCGCCGAAGAGGTGATCGAGAAGATCGAGGAGCACATGGTTGTCGCCGACGACAAGGAAATCGCCGGTGCAGTCGCCATCCGGTCGGCGGACCCGAAGGCCCACCCCTACAACATCGCCATGCTGCCTGTTATCGAATGGTACTTCGGCCAGAAGGTGAACAGGTAACGGCTTGCGCTTGATCTCGTGCTCGGGCAGTTTGGCGGCACGAGGATCGATACGAGGAGGCCGATGTGGCGCGCAGCTACAGCGTCTATGACGTGTTCACCGACCGCAAGCTGGCAGGCAATCCGCTGGCAGTCATCTTCGATGGAGACGATCTCAGCGATGATGCCATGCAGGCTATCGCCAAGGAGATGAACCTATCGGAAACGGTCTTCGTCCGCCCCTCCGAAAATCCCGCCTACACAGCCCGCATCCGGATCTTCACGCCGGGGCGCGAGCTTCCGTTTGCCGGACATCCGACCGTCGGGACAGCGATCGCGCTTGCCGAGCGAGCACAGTTCGGCACGCCTCTCGATAGCGTCTGTGTTCTGGAGGAAAACATCGGCCCGATCCGATGTGCGGTGAAGCTCAGTGCCGAGGGCGCGAGCTTTGCGGAATTCGACCTGCCGCGCAAATCGCAGCAGATCAACATGCCACTCGACAAGATGGGGATCGCCAACGCGCTGTCGCTCAAGCAGACCGAGATCGGCTTCGAGAATCACGTTCCCTCGCTCTGGACTGCGGGGGTCGCCTTCCTGTTGATCCCGGTACACGACGTCGGCGCCGTTCAGCGTATGGAGTTCGATCCGCAGCTATGGGAGGCGACAGTGCCCTTCGTCGATGGATCGCTGGCTTCCGCCTATATCTACTGCCGCGGCGGCGTGAACCATGTGGCGAAGTTTCATGCGCGCATGTTTGCGAGCGGCATGGGCATCGTCGAAGATCCGGCGACGGGCTCGGCAGCAGCCGCATTGTCCGGCGCCATCCACCATTTCGACAGGCTGACGGATGGACACCACGGCGTGCTGATAGAGCAGGGCGTTGAGATGGGCCGGCCGTCGTTTATTCATCTGCATATGGATATCGAAGGCGGGGCGATCGCAAATGCCCGGATTGGCGGGCAAGCAGTGCGTCTGGCGAGCGGTACGCTGGACCTTTGATTTCATTGCATTTCAGCCATGCACAAAAAAATCCCGCATTCGCGAAAGAATTTTCGGAAGGGCGCTAGACAAGCCGAACGATCCTGTTTATACGCCCTCTCACACCACGCAACACAGCGCGGACGGGTGATTAGCTCAGTTGGTAGAGCAGCTGACTCTTAATCAGCGGGTCGTAGGTTCGAGCCCTACATCACCCACCATTTTCTCCTATAAAACAAATTCTTACGCTGATTGTCGGATGTAGGCCCTGAAGGGCCTCAGACGCTTAGCCTAACGTTACGTGAAGCTCGAAATCGCCGCTTGGCGTGTTGCGTCGAGACGTCGTGATTCGGCGCTGGCAGCGGCGCATTGCTTCAATCCAAGACTGCGTGTTGTCGAGCCTGCCGGAAGCACCCCGGGCCGTTGGCGAATACCCGTCTACACGGGTACCCGGGAGGCCTGCTTCTCGGCTTCCGCAACGTGAAGTGCGCTTTCGGACTTTCCCTTCAGTGAGCGAATGCAGAACAACGCGTAGACGATGAGTGGCAGGCAGACGAGATAGGCCGTCTTGATGCCCGCGTGCTCGGCGATGAAGCCAAGCAGCGGCGGGGCGAGGAAGAACACCACGAAGGACATCTGGCCAAGTGCGGCCACATTCACATGCGCCGGGCGATCCGTCCGCTGGGCGGCCGCCGAGACGGCAAGCGGATAGACCGCGCTGCAGCCAGCTCCCATGAGCGAAAAGCCGATCAGGGCGACGTAAGGGTAGGGCGCGGCCCAAACCGCGATCACGCCGACCGCTGCAAGGACGAGCAGGACCGCGGCGACCCTTCGCGCGCCGTAGCGATCGACCTGCGGATCGACGAAGAGCCGCGCGCCTGCCATGAAGAAGGTGAAAAGCGCCAGGCCCAGTCCGCCGACGAAGGGCTCCGAGGCGAAAACGTCGCGCATGTAGATCGCCGACCAGTCGATCCCGGCGCCTTCGACCAGGAACGCCGCGATGCCGATGACGCAGAGCGGCAGCAGCCCCCAGGTCGGCAGCGCAATCAGGGGCGCCTTCTGCTCCTCGTGCTGGGGCCGCTCCGGCGCATTCTTCATGCCTGAAATCGCCCAGATGCCGACGATGGTGACGAAGGTGAAGGTCAGGAGGAGGTGGAGCTGCATCGAGGTCCCCGCCTGTCTTATACCTGACGCCACGAACGCGGTCAGGAAGAAGCCAAGGCTCCAGAAGCCGTGCGCGCGGTTCATGACGCCGCGCCCCAGCTGCGCCTCGATGCGGTCGATCTCGACATTGAGATTTATTTCGAGCGCGCCGGCCAGCAAGCCCTCCAGGATGAGGATCAGGAAAACCAGCGGTGCGCTTGCCAGCCACGGAACCGTGGCCAGCAGGGCGGATGTTCCAAGAACGGTGATGAACGCGGTCGTGCGGGCGCCGAGGCGGGCAATGATGCGTGATGCGAATGTCAGCGAGATCAGCGCGCCAATCGCGGCCCCAATGAGCGTCAATCCAAGCTCGGACCGGTCGACCCCAAGCGAACTCTGCAGGTCGGGCATACGGGCGAGGAGGGCACCCATGGACACCGCAAACAGAAAAAAGCAGATGTAAATGCGGTGCTGCGGCGCAAGCCTCATGATGTCCCCCCGGAATGCTCAGGCTACGTGCCTGAATATACTTTGTAGGTTTGAGATCTGCCGGACACAACCCCCGAGCGATTTCTTATTGATAATTGCCGGTCGCTAATATCGCTAAAGTTTATGAAACCGCGAATCCGATCGCCGGCTACAACCGCTTGCCCGTCACGCGGGGTTCGGTAATGTCAGCAATGCAACATTGCATCCGTTAGCGAGAGCATCATGAGATTGTCGGCCTGTATTGAATGGTTGTTTGCCGCCGAGGCGGAGAATTTTGCCGATCGAATTCGGCTCGCCCACAAGGCTGGCGTCGAGGCTGTCGAGTTCTGGAAATGGACGAACAAGGATATCGGCAGCATCGAGTGGGCGCTGAACGAGACCGGCATGGAACTCAGCAGCTTCGTTGCGGAGCCGATGATCCCGTTGACTGACATTGCCAACAGGGCGGCCTTCCTGGAGGGCCTGAAGCGTTCCATCGAGGTCGCCCGACGTCTTGGCGCGCATACACTGATCGCGCAGGCTGGCGACGACCTTGCGGGAAAATCGAGGCAAGAGCAGCGCGATGCCCTTGTCACGACACTGTCGGCCGCCGGCGAAGTCCTGGAGGGCAGCGGCGTGCGGCTCGGTGTCGAACCGCTGAACACACTGATCGACCATGTGGGCTATTTTCTACCGTCGACTGTCGAAGGGCTCGAGATCGCAAGGGAAACAGGGCGGCCTGAAATCGGCATTGTCTACGATGTGTATCATTCTGCCGTGATGGGCGAGGATACGCCAACTGTTATCGGCGACGACATCAGCCGGGTCTTCCACGTTCACGTCGCGGACCATCCGGGTCGAAATGAGCCGGGCCGGGGCACTGTCGATCTCAGACATCGCGTCAACTGGCTTGTTGGTGCCGGATACACGGGCGCGATCGGATTGGAATATCGCCCGCTGGCACCAAGCGCGGAAACGATCGCTGCCGTCCGCGCGATCCTCGAATAGTCTTCCTTCGCTCGGCAATCGTCGCCGCCGGCATTCCATTCGCCGTCGGAGATACCATTTAAGACGACAGACCTATTATCGATCTCATACTGAAAGGTCGCCCCTGCGACCGTTTTTGGAGTTTTGCAATGCAATCCCAGACAAGCCTTGCTCTGGAAGACGACAGCCCGCGCGGCATCTGGCCGAAGCGCCGGCGGCAGATTCTCGACTGGCTGATCAACGACACCCGCAACGAACGTTTCATCGACAACCTGCTTGTCCAGATGTGCGAAAAACTGCGTGCACAGGACGTTCCCGTGGCGCGCGCGACGATGCATTTTCGAACCCATCATCCGCAGTGGCTGGGTGCCCGCATCCTCTGGACCACGGGGATGACGGAAGCGAAGATCGCCACCTTCGGTTACGGCATCGAGAACACGCCGCAATTTCTGAAGAGCCCGGTCAACGAAATTTTCAGTGGCGCCAACGAGGTGCGCAAGAACCTCGAGGCGATGCGCGACGGCGACGGCCACCACGAATTCTATGATGAGTTGAGGCGCGAAGGGCTGACCGAATATCTGGCCTGGCCCATGGATCATACGCTTGGCAAGCGGCATATCGTTACCTTCTCCAGCGACCAGCCGGGCGGCTTTTCGGAAGAGGATGTCGAATTCCTCAGGGATCTCCTGCCGGCGCTGACGCTGGTGACCGAGATTCGCCTCAAGAACATCCTCGCGAGGACCCTGCTGCAGACCTATGTCGGCCCGCATGCAAGCGAGCAGATCCTTGCGGGGGCAACGACACGCGGCAGCGGTGCCACGGTCGGCGCGGCGATCCTGATCTGCGACCTGCGCGATTTCACGACGATCTCGGACCAGTGGCCGCGAGACGACGTCATCGAATTGCTCAACGCCTACTTCGACGCGATGTCGGAGCCGATCGAGCGGCATGGCGGCGAGATCCTGAAATTCATGGGTGACGGCATGCTGGCGATCTTTCCGCTCAGCAATCCGGACGCCTGCGGCAACCTGCTTTCGGCGATCCGCGAGGCCGAGAGCGCCATGCGCGACCTCAACACCGAGAACGAACGGGATGGCCGCGAGGTTCTCCGCTTTGGCATCGGCGTGCACGTGGGTGATGTGATGTATGGCAATATCGGTTCGCGCCGGCGCCTTGATTTTACGGTGATCGGGCCTGCGGTCAACGTCGCGTCGCGGCTGGAAAGCCTCACCAAGGAGATCAAGCGGCCGGTGCTGTTTTCGCGAGCATTCGTCGAGATGGCAGGTTGTGGGGCCGCGATGGAAAGCCTCGGCACCTTTCCGCTGCGGGGGCTTGGCGAGCCGGTCGACGTCTATGCGTTTCCGGTGGAATGAGGCGAATGAAGGAGGGGCGGGTTTCAGTTGGTCAGGTTGTCATTGAAGCCGCCGATCATTGTGACACGATCACTCTGATGACGCAGTCACCTGCTCGCTAGATACTGCGGACTCCGTCGATGTTGCGGGGTCGGCTTGGCCTTGTCGAGAGTGGCTGGCCTAACTTCGCCGGCCGACTGCGCCGTGAACATGGCGAGCGGTGCTCTGGCGTGCTAGTTATTTGGCTTGGATCGCGCCCAGCATTCACCTGAACGCCTTATAAAGGACAAATGCCATGGGAGACCAGAAGCGCCCGCTGCGACCGGGGGAGCACGCGCCCGCGTTCGCACTTCCGTCGGCAAATCAGGATGGAACTGTTTCTCTCGACAGCCTGCGCGGTCACCCTTTTCTGATCGCCTTCTTCCGTGGGCTGCACTGTCCGTTCTGCCGGCGTCAGGTGGGGCAGCTCGGACGTCTGCAGCCTGCCTTGAGCGCTGCGGGGGTGGAAACAGTTGCCGTGATGAATACGCCGGTGGAGCGCGCCCGGATCTATTTCGAGCACCGGCCGTCGCCGGCCATGCTGCTCTGTGACCAGGAGTGCTCGACGCACCGTGCTTTCGGCGTGCCGTACGGCGAATTCCTGCCCGAGGGTAGCCGCGAGAAGCCGGTATGGCCCTATCAGGCAAGCATGGAGCAATTCGAGGCCGCTCGCATAAACCCAACCGGCGAACTGCCGGAAGCGCTCCACCCGATGGCGGCCAATGTCATTCTGAACGCCCGAGACGGTTTCGAGCTTACGGACGTTGATCATGCCGTTTTCGACAGCCACCCGACACAGCTTGTCGGGCACTTCCTGATCGACGGCGATGGCATTGTTCGCTGGGTGCAAATCGAAGCCCGCGATGGGCCTGACGGTCTCTGCATCTTCCCAAATGCGGCGGAGATACTCGAGGCTGCCAATAGCCTCCAACGATGAAGGTGTCACGCGCCGACAGTCAGAACCTGCGGGGTTCCGGAAGGCCCCACAGCAATTGCATTGATATGCACTAGGCCAGTTTATTCGGGAAAAGTGCGTACATTTCATTCCGTACGCGTTTCTCTGTTCGTAACTAAAAGCCGAAAGAGAACAACGAAGTGGCACGCCCTAGGGGAGTCGAACCCCTCTTCCCAGAATGAAAATCTGGTGTCCTAACCGATAGACGAAGGGCGCTTCCTTCGTGGTGGCGCCCTTATA
>UBTY01000065.1 GCA_900468535.1 Hyphomicrobiales bacterium
TCGACTTGCCCGAGCCGGATGTACCGACGATCACCGTAATCGTACCCTTCTCGACCGACATCGAGACATTGTCGACGACAGTGGTCTCGCCGTAGCGTTTGGTAACGTTGCGGATATCGATCATGCTCATGCGGCAGGTCCCCGAATGCTGTCGACGACCGCATCGAGGATGACGGCCGATGAAAAGGCGAAGATGACGGTCGGCACGGCGCCGAGAAGAACGAGATCCATGGCTGTCTGGCCAAGTCCCTGGAAGATGAAAACTCCGAAACCGCCACCGCCGATCAGGGCCGCGACGGTCACCAGACCGATCGATTGCACGAGCACGATGCGGATGCCGGTGATGATGACGGGCAGCGCCAGCGGCAGGTCAATCCCGGTGAGAATCTGCTGCCGCGTGAGCCCCATGCCGGAGGCAGCGTCGCGCACCGCCGNNAGAGCACCAGCGCGATCAGCGCCGGTGCTGCGCCGATGCCGCTGATACCGAGCGCAGCCGCCAGCGGTACATGCGTGGCGAGATAGCCGAGCGGCAGCATCAGCAGGCCAAACAGCGCGAGGCTCGGAATGGTCTGGATGAGGCTCAACCCTTGCAGCAGCGCGGATCTGAGCTTCGGCACCCAGAAACAGATGATCCCGAGCGGCATGCCGATCAGAACCGATATCGCCAGCGATCCGAAGGCCAGCTTCACATGCGTCAGCGCCTCGGACCAGAACTGGTCGCCACGATTGGCGTACTCGCGCATGATCGACAGGCTGTCGAGCAGCCCGGAGCGCAGGAAGAGAACGAAAAGACAGGCATAGAGTGCCAGCGCCGCAATGCGCATCCACGGCGTCAGCCGGATCTTCACCAGCGCGTCGGACGCGACAAGCGCCGTCACCGCAAGCAGCACCCAGAACCCGCCGCCCGGCGTCATTCGGGCAACGGTGCTGCCCTCCGGCGTGAATGCGGTGGCGACGACCCCCATCGTCGCGATCAGCGCGGCGAGACAGAGGGTCGAGATCGCCAGCCGCACGCGCGCGTTCTCGAGAAACAGCACGGCAAACGCCGTCAGCACGAGAAGAAGCGTCAGAGCGATAGCGGAAGGCTGATTGAGAAGCTGCGTCAGCAGCATCGGCTTGCCGCTGGCGATGCGGTTTGCCTTTACATAGATGAAAGGCAGAAGCCCCGCGCCCGCAATGCCGGCGAGCACGAGAACGACGCCGAGCCGGTCCAGCGTGCGGACCGCTAAGGTTTCTGCCATCGATCCATCCCAGTATGGAAAGAAAATAAGCTCCGCCCCTTAGGGAGCGGAGCATTGTGCCTGTCGCTTACTTCAGGAAGCCTTTTTCCTTCAGGTAGCCTTCGGCCACGGCCTTGGCCGGCTCGCCATCCACCTGGATCTTGCCGTTCAGCTTGCGCAGCTCATCGGCCGTCAGGCTCTGGAAGATCGGTGCAAGCACCTCTTCGATCTTCGGGTTGGCCTTCAGCACCTCCTCGCGGATGATCGGCGTCGGCGCATAGACCTGCTGCACGTTCTTGTCGTCCTCAAGCACGGTCAGTTCGGCCGCCTCGATCGCGCCGTCGGTGCCGTAAACCATGGCGGTGTTGGCGCCGTTGGTCTTGTCCGCTGCCGCCTTGATCGTAGCCGCCGTATCGCCGCCGGAGAGAATGATCTCCTGCTCAGGCTTCAGCGTGAAGCCGTAAGTGGTCTGGAAGGCTGGCAGCGCGCCGGCAGAGTTGACGAATTCGGCCGAGGCCACCAGCTTTGCATCGCCGCCGCCGGCAACCCATTTGCCGAAGTCCGTCAGGCTCTTCAGGTTGTTCGGGCCGGCAACGTCATTGCGCACGGCGATCGCCCAGGTATTGTTGGCGGGCGAGGGCGTCAGCCAGACGATCTTGTTGGCGTCGTAATCAAGCTTCTTGGCCGCTTCGTAGCCCTGCTGCAGGTTCTTCCAGGCGGCATCGTCGGGCTTGTTGAAGAAGAAGCCGGCATTGCCGGTATATTCCGGATAGATGTCGATCTCGCCTGCGGTAATCGCCTTGCGCAATACAGGTGTGGTGCCGAGCGCCACCTTGTCCTGCGTCTTGATGCCGTTGGCATTGAGCGCCAGCACGATGACGTTGCCGAGCAATGTTCCTTCGGTGTCGATCTTCGATGACACGACGACGTCTGCGGCGTGAACGGTGCCTGCCGCAAATGCGGATAGCGATACGGCAAGTGCGAATTTCGTAAGCATGGACTATCCCCTTGATCGTTAAAGCATGCGCAATCTTTGTCGAAGATCACCGCGAATAAAATTGCTGACGAAAAAGGCCATAGGCCCCGGTCGCTCGCAAGGAATTGCGTACCTGAAATAGAGTGCTGCGAAGAAAAAACGATGCAGCAGCAAAAAATGTACTCGCAGTTTCCGAAGAACACCGGCGATGGCGAAAAATTCCTTGTTCGGGGAGTCGCGGCAGGGGCCATCTTGGCTTACACAGGCAGCAGCTGGAAGAGGGAGATTCAAGCGTGACAATCCTGCTGGAAGTATGCGTCGACAGCCCACGCGGCCTGGCAGCCGCGATCGAGGGAGGTGCCGACCGCATCGAACTCTGCTCCGCGCTCGAAATCGGCGGCCTGACGCCGATCGCCGGTTTGATGAAGGCGGCCGCATCCGCGCCCATCCCGGTCTACGCAATGATCCGGCCACACGCCGGCCCCTTCGTCTTCGACGCCGCCGACGAAGTTGCCATGATGGCGGATATCGATGCTGTCAGGGCATTCGGCCTTGCCGGCGTCGTCATCGGCGCCAATCGGCCGGACGGTACGCTCGATATGCCGCTGATCCACCGGCTGAAGGCACACGCGGCCGGATTGGGCTCGACCCTGCATCGCGCATTCGATCTCGTGCCGGATCCCGACGCGGCTCTCGATCAGGCAATCGAACTTGGCTGTGAACGCATCCTGACCTCCGGCTGCGTGCCGAAGGCGATTGACGGGGTCGAAACGCTTGCCCGTCTGTCGCGAAAGGCGGCCGGTCGTATCTCGATCATGCCGGGCAGCGGCGTGCGGCCGACCAACGCGGCGGAAATCCTTCGCGCGACTGGTGCGCGCGAGATTCACGGATCCTGCAGCACGCCTGTCGCGAGCATCGATGCGCGCGCCGTCGCCTTCGGTTTCGAGGCGCCCGCCGCCAACAGGACCGATGCTGCAGTCGTCCGCCAGGTTAGGCAGACGATCGACGCGATCTAATCCGCCACCTTTATCACCGCTTTGATCAGGCCACCCTTTTCATGCGCCCAGCGCGCCAGGTCTTCTGGCGCGTTCTTGAGCGTGGTCCGGTGTGTGATCAGCTGCTCGACGGGCACGAGGCCCTTGGCGATCGAATCCGCCACATGTTCGAAGTCCACCTGGGTGGCGTTACGGCTGCCGATCACCATCATCTCGCGCTTGTGAAACTCCGGGTCGGAGAAGCGGATATCGTCCTTGACCACGCTGACCAGCACCAGCGCGCCGCCGTGCGCGACGAAGCTGAAGGCCTTCTCCATCGACGGGCCATAGCCGGTGGCGTCGAAGACGACGTCGAAGCCGTCACCCTCGGTCTTCGCCTTGACGGCTTCGGAGGCACCTTCGCCGGCAATAATGCCCGAGGTGAAACCGAACCGGTCGGCTGCCATCTGCAGCCGTTCCTGACTGGTGTCGAGCAAGGTGACCTGGTGTCCTGATATCCGCGAGAAGATCGCTGCACCCAGCCCGATCGGGCCGGCGCCGATAACGAGTGAGCGTGACCCGACTGGCGCCATCGACCGGCGAACCGCATGCGCGCCGATCGCCAGGAATTCGGTTGTCGCCGCTGCCTCCAGGCTCACGCCCTTCGCGGAATAGAGATTGCCCGCGGGCACGCTGATCTCTTCGCAGAACGCACCGTCGGTATGGACGCCCAGCACCTTGATGTTGGTGCAGCAATTCGGCTTGCCATGACGGCACGCGACGCAGCTGCCGCAGGAGAGGTAGGGGTTGACGATGACAGGTGTACCGACCGCTAGGGCAACGCCATCGCCCGCCTCCAGAACCGTTGCCGAGATTTCGTGCCCCATGACGCGCGGGTATTCGAGGAACGGATGCTTGCCCTCGAAGATGTGATAGTCGGTGCCGCAAATGCCGACGTGACTGACGGCAAGGCGCACCCAGCCGGCTTCAGGCGTGCCGGGGGAAGGGCGGTCCACGACTTCGAGGACACCGGGTTCTTGGCAAAGCACTGCTTTCATGAGGGTCTCGCATTCCTGAAATTGAAGAAGCCGGCATCGACGCCGGCTTCATATCTTGCCGGCCGATTACGGGTTGCGGCGACGGCGTAGCTGATCGAAGTAGACGATGACGATGATCAGCAGGCCGGTGATGATGCGCTGCCAGAACGAGTTGACGTTGAGCAGGTTTGCACCGTTGTTGATGGTGGCCAGAATGAAGGCGCCGATCAGCGGACCATGAACCGAGCCGACCGCCCCGAACAGGCTGGTGCCGCCGATAACCGAGGAGGCGATCGCCTGCAGTTCCCAACCATCCGCCTGCGTGGCATTGCCGATCGCGATACGCGAGGCGAGCAGCACGCCGACGAAGGCAGCGAACGTCGCCGAGAGAATATAGGCCATGTAGATGATGCCGTTCACCCGCACGCCCGAAAGACGCGCCGCTTCACGGTTTGAACCGACGGCGAAGAGATAACGCCCCCAACGGCTGAGATGCAGGAAGATGTAGGAGGGCACGGCCACGAGGATGACCATCCAGAACAGGCTCGGCACGCCGAGGAAGTCCGCGCGGGCAAAGTTGGTGAAGGGCTCGTTGACGATGTTGATCGTCGATCCGTTGGTGATCAGAAGCCCGATACCGCGCAGCGACGTCAGCGTTGCCAGCGTGATGATGAAGGGCGGCAGGCCCATCTTGACGATGCCGAAGCCATGGAAAATGCCGATGCCGACGCCGATCAGCAGGGTGATCAGGATCGACGCCCAGACCGGAAAGCCGGCTTGCAACAGCCAGGCGAGGATAACGGTGCAGAAGCCGACGATCGCACCGACGGAGAGGTCGATGCCGGCGGTAATGATCACGAAGGTCTGGCCGAGCGCCAGGATGGCCGTCATCGCGCCTTGACGCAGCAGGTTCGAGATATTCAGCGGCGTCCAGAAGCTGACCGTGACGAAGCCAAGCAGAATCCAGAGGAAGGCCAGAAGACCGATAAGGGTCAGGCCGAAGAGAATATTCACTTTCCGGCGCGGCGGCGGTGCGGCGATATCGGTGGGGGTTACGGTCATTGGTTCTCTCTCCCTCTTATTCTTTTAGACGCCGATCGCTTCGCTCAGCACTTCTTCATGTGTGGCGGCGTGGAAGTCATGGCTTGCCACCAGCTGGCCACGCCTGAAGACGTGCAGCCGATCCGCAAGCTCGTAGACTTCCGGCAGGTACGAGGAGATCAGTATGATCCCGGCGCCCTGTTTCAGGAGCTTGGCGAACAGCCGGTAGATTTCCGCCTTCGTGCCGACGTCGACACCAACAGTTGGCTCATCGAAAATGAACAGCCGCGCCCCATGGCTCAGCCATTTGCCGATGACGACCTTCTGCTGATTGCCGCCAGACATGGCGGAGACCAGCACACGCCGGCTCGGTGTCTTGATCGCCAGGTCACGGATCTGCTGGTCGGCATTCTGTGATTCCTCGCTGTGGCTGATGACGGGGCCCTTGCTCAGCCGCTTGAACACGGGGAGATTGATGTTGAGACCGATCGGCAGGTTGAGGCAGAGGCCCTGGTCGCGCCGGCTCTCCGGCGCAAGGGCGATACCAAGCTCCATTGCCGTGCGTTCGTCCTTGATGTCGACCTNNGCCCGCGCCGATGAGACCGTAGAGCCCGACGATCTGCCCGGACTTGACGGTCAGCGACACATTCTCGAAGCCCGGCCCCGACAACCCGCGCACGTCGAGGATCGTCTCGCCGATCGGGATCTCTTCCTTATGGTAGATCTGCTCGATCGAGCGGTTGATCATCAAGGCGATCAACTCGTTCTCGTTGGTCTCGCCGATGGTTCGCGTGCCGACATGGGTGCCGTCGCGCAACACCGAAACGCGATCGGCAAGCTCGAACACCTCTTCCATGCGGTGGCTGATGTAGACGATCGTCACGCCTTCGCCCTGCAGGCGGCGGATCAGCTTGAAAAGCTGTGCCGATTCCTGTCGCGTCAGATAGGCGGTCGGCTCATCAAAAATCAGAAACTGCGTGCCGCGCATCGCAGCGCGTGCGGTGGCGACGAGTTGCTGCTGGCCGATTGTCAGGTCGCTGAGCGGGACGCCGGCGGGAAGCCCGAAGCCGAGATCGTCGAGAACGGCCTGCGCCATCTTCTCCATCTCCTTCTTGCGCATCAGGCCAAACTTGTTGACCTCGTCGCCGAGAAACAGATTGGCCGCGACCGTCAGGTGCGGGCAAAGCACGACTTCCTGGTGAACCGCGTTGATGCCGCGGGCGATTGCCTCGTTCGGCGTTGCGAGCGCAACCGGATGTCCGCACCAGAGGATCTCGCCTGCCGTGCGGGTGATCACGCCGGTCAGCAGCTTGATCAGTGTCGACTTTCCGGCACCGTTTTCGCCAACGATGGCGTGGATCTCGCCGGCCAGAAACGTCATCGTCGCCGGCTTCAGCGCCTGGACGTATCCATAATTCTTCTGCAATCCCTTGAGTTCGAGGATCGGGGCACCCGCTGGAACGCGGTCTGCCTCCTTCCGCGTGGCGCTATCATCGTGTCGATGACTGACCTCTTCCAGGCTCATGGGCGTCTCCTCCTCGCGAATTGCCATGCCTCCAGCCAGCCATCCGCGCTCCTCATGCGGACGATAGCACAGGTGAAGGAAAGGCCGCGCGGGATTTCGCCCGCGCGGCCATCGTCATTTCATTACTTGATCTTCGGGTTCAGCAGAGCGTCGATCTTCGGATCGCTCATGTTGGCCTTGGTGACGAGGTTTGCGCCGGTGTCGACGTTCTCTTCAACCTTCTCGCCCTTCGATACGGCGAGCGCCGTCTTCACGCCGTCATAGCCCATGCGATAGGGGTCCTGAACGACGAGGCCGGCAAGCGAGCCGTCCTTGAGGAAGCCGACCGTCTTGTCGTCGCTGTCGAAGGCGATGACCTTGATCTTGTCGCCGAGCTTGTTTTCAGCGATCGCCTGGCCGACGCCCTGGCCGAGGATGAGGTTCGAGGCGAACACACCCACGAGGTTCGGGTTGGCGGTGATCAGGTCGGTCATCATGTTGAGACCGGTCGTTGCCTGGCCGTCACCGTACTTGTCGGCGATGACCTTGAGTCCCGGATGCTTCGTCTTGATCTGATCGAGGAAGCCTTCGCGGCGCTGTTCAAGCGAGCCGACGCCCGGAAGGTTGGTGAGGATGACGACCTCGCCTTCTTCCTTGCCGGTCATTTCCTTGATGGCAGCGGCAAGACCGTCAGCGGCGATGCGGCCACCCTGGACGTTGTCGGTGGTCAGGAACGACTTGAAGGCCTTGGAGTCAGCAGCCGAGTCGATGCCGATGATCGGAACAGACTTGGCGGCTTCATCGATCGGCTTGCCGAGCGCCTTGAATTCGGTCGGTGAGATGACGATCGCGGCCGGCTTGCCGGCGACGGCGTTCTCGAGAATGCTGATCTGGCCGTTGACGTCGGATTCAGCCTGCGCGCCGAGTTCCGGCACCTTGACGCCGAGATCCTCGCCTGCCTTGCGGGCGCCGGCAAGAACGATCTGCCAGTAGAAGGACGTCGTGTCCTTGACGATGATCGGGATCGTCACATCGGCTGCAAAGGTCGTGACCGGCATTGCCGTGGCGATCACAGCCGCGCCGGCAAGAGCGGTGAAGGCTCTCCGTGACAGAATGGACTTCATGCGCATGTTGGTTCTCCTCTCAGGTGCGTTCTCCTCCAGGAAATCTCTCGCGAACGCGGACGAGAGACTTTTATCGATAAAAAACATTTATCTTGGAGGCTAGCCGAGCCCCATTTCAATTGCAAGTCCGGCACCTCTAAGCCTTTGGGTGCCTGTTTGATGCGCCCCGCCGAGACATCTCGGGAATGAACCCGAGGAAGCGGGGCGTCTTTCTTTCTGGCTGTAAGCACTGCTGCTGCAGCAAAATGCAACATAGATTTCGAATGCTTGTCAATGCGGAATGCTTGTTCCGTTTTATCCGGTGAAGACCTCATGCGGGTGCACGACACCCTTCTTGAGAATGAGATTGCCGTAGAGTCGGAATTCCGTCGTCGCGACGATATAGGCGGCCTTCCGCGAGCGTTCGTAAAAGGCGAAGCGCTCAAGCGTCGCAATGGGATAGTCGCCGGCGCGTGCGTTCACGATGTTCTGAAACTCGGTGCAGACCTCCGGCACCGCCTTCGGATCGCCGACGACTTCCATGCGCCAGGCAGCCTCCGGCACGAAGGTATCGAGTGGCAGGTGCGTCAGGATCGCTTCCGCCATCACAGTTGCGGTGACGCCATCCGCGCGGATCACTTCCGGCCCCATGCTGCTGGATGGGAAATTGGCGTCGGCGATGACGATTTCGTCGCCATGGCCCATCCGGGCGATCGCCAGAAGCAGATCGGGGCTGAGAACGGGATGAATACCTTTGAGCATATCTTTGTCCTTAAACGCGTACGGCTTCGGCACCGAGTGGTGGTGCGACGAGCGTGAAATTATCAAATTCCGGAAAGATTGAATCCGCAAGAGCGGGGGAAAGAAGCTTCATGTTGCGCTCAAGGCTGGAGGCCTTGGCCGTGCCTATCAGCACGGAGGAAACCAGCGGATCGCGCAGGGCAAACTGCAGGGCAGGGGCCGCGAGCGGAACGCCATGTCTGCTGGCGATCGCTTCCATCTGTCCGACCTTCTCAAGCACATCGTCGTTGGCCGGCATGTAGTCGAAATGCGAGCCGGGTACCGGTCCCGTTGCCAGAATGCCGGAATTAAACACACCACCGACTACCAGCGACGTTCCTTTGCGGCGGCAGAGCGGCAAGAGTTCGGCAACCGCCGAGCGATCGAGCAGCGTGTATCGGCCGGCCATTAGGATGCAGTCGATGTCGGCGTTCGCCATCACGTCGAGGCAGACGGGAACCTCGTTGACCCCAAGCCCGAAAGCCTTGATCGTTCCTGAGGATTTCAGTTCCTCCAGCGCACGGATTCCGGAATCGAGGAAATGCCGGAGGTGGACGGCGTTTCGCTCGGCGCCGTGGGTATAGCCACCAAGGTCGTGCACATAGAGGATGTCGATCCTGTTCAGACCAAGGCGCGCATAGCTGAATTCGACCGAGCGCATGATGCCGTCATACGAATAGTCGTAGTCGGCGTCGAAGGAGAGGGGATCGACATAGCTATAGTCAGGTACAGTCCCTGTCGGCACCGGGCGCAGCAGCCGCCCGACCTTCGTGGAAAGAACCCACTCCGACTCTGGCTTGCCGCGCAGGAAGTCGCCGACGTGGCGCTCGCCCAGGCCAAGGCCGTACCAGGGCGCGACATCGAAATAACGGATGCCGGCATCCCATGCCGCAGCCAGGGTCTCCATAGCCTGTTCGCGGGGGCACGCCCGGTAAAGGCCGCCGAGCGCTGCCGCACCGAAGCTTACTTCGGTCACTTCAAGCCCGGTCTGGCCGATCCTCCTCGTCTTCATCATTCCTCCTCTGAAGACCTTATCTGCAGTTAATCTAGAGCGTTGCTCCAAGATGCCACGGCACAAATTCGTTATCGCCGTAGCCGAACTCTTCGCTCTTGGTTTTCTTGCCCGAAGCCGTGTCGATGATCAGATCGAAAATCTCGCGGCCCTTGGCGCTGATCGAAATGTCTCCGGTGGCGATCGTGCCGCAGTCGATGTCCATGTCCTCTTCCATCGAAGCATAGAGCGCCGAGTTGCTCGACAGCTTGATCGACGGCGCCGGGCGACAGCCGAAGCAGCTGCCGCGGCCGGTGGTGAACGCGATCATGTTCGCGCCGCCGGCCACCTGGCCCGTTGCCGAAACCGGATCGTAGCCGGGCGTGTCCATGAAAACGAGGCCGGGAGCGGTCACGCGCTCGGCGTAGCCGTAGACTGCGGTCAGCGGCGAACGACCGCCCTTTGCGACGGCGCCCAAGGATTTCTCGAGAATGGTCGTCAGGCCGCCGCGCTTGTTGCCGGGCGATGGATTGTTGTCGAGCGAAGCGCCGTGCATGGCGACATACTTCTCCCACCACGCGATCTTCTCGTCGAGCTTCCTTGCGACGTCGTCGCTGACGGCGCGGCTGCGAAGAAGATGTTCAGCGCCGTAAATCTCCGAGGTCTCGGAAAGAATGGCCGTACCGCCGGCCGCTGCCAGAAGGTCTGCCGCAATCCCGAGTGCAGGATTGGCCGTGATGCCGGAGAAACCGTCTGAACCGCCACATTGCAGGCCGATGATGATCTCGCTGATCGGAAGTGCGACGCGCCGCTCCTTGCCGACATCGGCTGCGATCTCCCGCAGCATGCCCATGGCCCGCTCGACTGCACGGCGGGAACCGCCAGCATCCTGAATGTTGAAGTGACGCTTCGAGTTGCCTGCGCCGCTCTGGCCGTAGAGCGTCAGCTGGTTCACTTCACAGCCGAGGCCGATCATCAGCACGCCGCCGAAATTGACGTGGCGCGTATAGCCGGCGAGCGTGCGATGCAGGACCGACATGCCGTCGCCGGTGGAGCTCATGCCGCAGCCCTGATCGTGCACGATTGGGACAAAGCCGTCGATGCCCTCGTAGTGAGGCAGGATCGTGCGGTTCGCCTCGTCGGCGATCGCACGACAGACCGTGGTGGAACAGTTCACGCTGGCAATGATGCCGATATAATTGCGGGTCGCCACGCGCCCGTCGGCACGCTTGTAGCCCATGAAGGTGCGCGCCTTGTCAGCGGCGCTGGCCTCCTCGGGCGCCGCATTGGCGGTGGCCGCAAGGCGATCGTTTTCGAAGTGCAGATTGTGGCTGTGAACGTGATCGCCGGCCTTCACGTCAGCTGTGGTGCGTCCGATCGCCTGGCCGTACTTAACCACCGGCTGGCCAAGTTCGATGTCGGCGAGCGCGATCTTGTGGCCGGGGTCGATCTTCTCGCGCGTTTCAACGCCGGCAACCATCGCGCCTGCGGGAATGGCAGCCGTGGCAACCGCAACATTGTCTCCAGCCGACAGGATGATCCAAGGGTCCTTGTTCAACAGTCTTCTCCCTGGGGAAGCACCCGCTGCCTCGGCGAATGCACATTGATTTTGTTTTTTATCTACAATAAACATTTTCAAGTCAACGGGGTTCTTGATCCTGTGGACGAGGGAGGCAAACAGCCGCAGGCGGTCCGGAACTACGATAAGGATTGCCACAAAATACGCTTCTGCCATGCGGCGGAGCAGAAGGGCGGGGCACGCATGGCAAGGCAAAACACGGTCTTCAAGGAAGCCTACAACCGCTATGTGGCGACGTTGCGGACCGATGAGGCCCTGCCGTCGGAGCCTGAGATCGCAAGCCAGCTGGGCATCAGCCGCAGCACCGCGCGCGCCATCCTCGCGCGCCTCAGCGACGAGGGCATCATCCGCTGGAACAAGCGCCAGAAGATCGTGCTTCGCGATCCATCGCGCGATGATTTCTTCCCGTCGGAGGAAACGGATTCACTGCATGACATCATCGAGCGCAGCTTCATGCAGCGCATTCTCTCCGACGATGCAGCGCCCGGCATGCAGATCAACGAGCTCGAGCTTGCGCGCGAGATCGGCACCGGAACGACCAGTGTGCGCGAATTCCTGATCCGCTTCTCGCGCTTCGGCCTGATCGAGAAGCNNGCCTGCCGACAACGAAGCCTGGGAGGCGCTTGCGCGGATCAAGGACGATCACCGGGCGATGCTTGCCGATTTCGACAATCGCTACAAGGAATTCTCGGCGCTCGACGAACGCTTCCATCTCCTGATCCATGGAGCATCGAGAAACCGTTTCATCGCCGATTTCTACGACGCGATCGCCATCATCTTCCATTATCACTATCAGTGGAACAAGGCCTTTGCCCGCGAGCGAAACGAGCGCGCCATCCACGAACACCTCGACTACATCGCAGCCCTCGAGGCCCGCGATCCCGACGCGATCGAGCGGGCCTGCCGGCTGCATCTGCGCTCCGCACGCCAGACGCTCCTGCAGTCGCTGCCGCAATCCATGTTGGATACCGAGGCCCGCACGGCCTGAACGGGAAGGTTTTTTCCGAAGGCTGAAAGTTGTGAGAGATCGTTAGATCTATCCGACGAAATCTACGTGTCTATCAATGCACAGCGATTGACCGCTTCATCAAAGCCGTTTGAGACACCGGGGCTCATTGGTCGATATCACGCGGCTCAGGAAGGCGAGCCAAATGTAGTCCCCTGCAGCTACACAAGTAGACAAGCATACGGTGTTGTTTAGCTCCCGCAGAATCGGATAGTTGTCTACTCTTGGTTGAGGTGAACCCATGAGCCCGCGGATGATTGTAAGGTTCTTAAAATCTCAGTTCTCACGGATGGGTTTTTTACGAGCACCAAGACCGATAGCGTGTTCGAATTGCTTTTCAGACCGAGGACTTAGATTGGATGCGGAGAGGTTTGGCCAAAAGCGATCTGCAGTTTGTCCTAACTGCAAAGGGATCGGGTACGGGCAGCTAACAAGAGACCAGCTGTTGAGCCTGTCCCACCGATTCTTTGTTTGGGGCTCGATCCAAAGAGCTAGCTACGGCGCGGCGCCGCTGGTTCAGTTTAATGAGATGCAATCAACATGCATTGAAGTTGAGCCGTGGCTGAAGCCCGACATCAGCCTATTGCAACGACTTCTGGGCATCGGGTTCTTTTATTACGGTCCCCGATTGTGGATGGTAGGAGAAGTGGAACCGCTAAAAGCGTTGCAGAGAAAGAAGCAGCGAGCCAGTATTCTAGATAGGATACTCAAAGAATACCCAGAGCGTTCCATCGGCCCAATGGATACGTTCTTTCGGGTCCGTGTTAATCCAGCGCAACCTAGCGATCCGTCACAGTATGATAGCCCTCCAGTCACCTTCACTGGGCGTGGCAGACTCGATAGCGTTGGAAGGCCAATTCTTTACGGTTCGTCAGATCTCGAAATTTGCGTGCATGAATGCCGCGTTTCGGCCGAGGACGAAGTCTTCGCCGCCACTCTTACACCGCTACGAGATCTGCGTCTTCTAGACCTTTCTGTTCTGTTGCCGGAAAAGGATGGGGTCACGGAGTTTGAGAGTCTAGATATGGCTGTGCATATGCTATTCCTCGCGGGCAAGCACGCGTATGAAATAACACGCGCAATTTCTGATGCGGCGCTCACAGCTGGCTTTGATGGCTTAATCTATCCCTCATATTTCAGCTTACTACGGACCGGCGCAATGCCTTTTGAGACCACTTTTGGGATATCGCATCGCCGAATTGAGCAGATGCAAAAGCGCGAGCAGGACAAGTCAATTCAAAACATCGCCCTGTTTGGTTGGCCTATCGCGGAAGGCAAGGTGACCGCACGCTGTATCAATCGTGTAGTGATCAGCAGAGTTGCCTACGGATTTCATTTCGGCCCGACTTTTCCAGCCACCTAACAAAATGAGGTGTCGAGAAACTACAATCTCTCAGTCGACGGCGCGCCGCTCCCAAGAAGACGTGGGAGCCTCTCGGTCATGCCAGTAACCTAAGATAGACTAAGTCGGAAGTTGCCGTTCTTGAAAAGAATGGTGCCGCTTGCAGGACTCGAACCTGCGACCCCATCATTACGAATGATGTGCTCTACCACCTGAGCTAAAGCGGCAACTTGCGGGACGAACCATTGCGGCCCGCGATTTGCATGGCGCTGATACAGGCATTGTTTGCAGATTTCAAGCGCCCTGTCGCGTCTTTGGAAAAAAAGAATGATGCTGTGGAGAACAGTACTCGTTCTCAGGTAAGGAGCCGCGCACGAGCGCCATCATACTCCGTCTTCAGGCGATCGACGAGGGCGGCGACGGGTTCGACGGCCTTGATGGCGGAGATGCCCTGGCCGCTGCCCCAGATGTCCTTCCAGGCTTTTGCGCCACCGACGGCCTGCTCGAAGTTCATTTTCGAGGGGTCTGCGGCTGGCAGGTTATCCGGGTCGAGGCCGACCGCGGTGATCGATGGCTTGAGATAATTGCCATGCACGCCGGTGAAGTAGTTGGAGTAGACGATGTCGCCGGCCGCGCCCTCGACGATCGCCTGCTTGTAAGCCTCGGATGCGCGCGCCTCCGCGGTGGCGATGAAGGGGGTGCCGATATAGGCCATGTCGGCACCCATTGCCTGCGCCGCGAGGATTGCGCTGCCGTTGGCGATTGCGCCTCCGAGCAGCAGCGGCCCGTCGAACCACTCGCGGATCTCCTGCACCAGGGCAAACGGCGACAGCGTTCCCGCATGGCCGCCGGCGCCGGCTGCGACGGCAATCAGTCCGTCGGCGCCCTTGCGAATGGCCGAGTTGGCGTGGCGGTTGTTGATGACGTCGTGAAGAACGATACCGCCATAGGAATGTACGGCGGCATTTACCTCGGGGACGGCGCCGAGCGACGAAATCACGATCGGTACCTTGTATTTCACGCAGAGCCCGAGATCGTGTTCCAGCCGCTTGTTGGACATGTGAACGATCTGGTTGACCGCAAAGGGTGCGGCAGGGCGGTCAGGATGCGCGGCATTGTGGGCGGCAAGGTCTTCCGTAATCATGGCCAGCCACTCGTCGAGCTGGCTCTCCGGCCGTGCATTGAGGGCAGGAAATGCGCCGATCACACCGGCCTTGCACTGGGCCAGCGTCAGGACGGGATGGGAAATGATGAACAGCGGCGATGCCACGACGGGGAGCCGGAGGTTTCCAGTCAAGATCGGGGGAAGGGCCATATGTCACCGCTGTTGATTGACGTTTACGAAAACGTCAATTCTCTAGCAGAGACTTCCGCCTGAGGGAAGGTGCTCTATCGGTTCTCGGAATATCCTCTATTGTCGAGATTGCAGGCGGCGAGACCCTGCGTCATGCTGTTATCCCCTGCCGACGCGACAGCGCGGGCTTGGCACCACTTGCGGTTTGCGCCGACAGCGGTTACCGCATTTATGAATTGTTAAGCATGATGCCCAGTCTCAGAGTAAAGGACCGGACGTGAGCGGATTAGAAACGGCTATCAGAACGGCTCTCAGCAACGCCGATCGCGACAATCCCGAAGTCCGAGCAAAAATCTATCAATCAGCGCGTCAGGCATTGGAAGCCGGTCTGCGCAAGCAGGACATCACCGATACCGATGCTGTCGCCCATCATCGCCATCGGCTTGAGACGACGATCCACATGATCGAGGCCGAGGAGCGCGAACGGCTGCACCCGCGCCAGGGGCCGCCGGAAGTGGCTGTTCCACCGGTTGTCGAGGTTCCACGCGCCACAGCGCAACGTGCCATGGAAGGGGCCGCCGATNNATAGCCTGTCGATCGGCGGGCAGACGCGCGCCCATACCGTCGCCGACCCGCGTTTCGATGATGACTCCAGCCTGGCCGGCGTCCACGCGGATGATGCCGATCATCTCGCAGCCGCGCCTCAGCCCGTGGCGCCTGAGACCATGACCGCCGAAAAGCCGGCGACGAATATGGATTTCCGGCCGGAGCGGGCAGCCGCCCGCCGCAAGCCGCGCAAGTTCTTTTCTAGGCTTCTGGTCTGGTGCGTGCTGCTCGCCTTTATCGGCATCGGTGCGTGGTGGGCGCATACGTCGGGTCTGTTGATGACGTCGGCCGAGCGCGACACCAGTGTCGCCAACCCGCCTCCGAGCACCGAGCCTGAGGACTTCAACGGCAACGAAAATGCGGAAAACGGCGCAGCCACTGGCGAGGCGCCGGCGATTGACCCGCAAAACTCCTTCTCCTCGGCATGGATCGAAGTCTTTAAGCCGTCAGACGCAGACAAGATCATCGCGGGCGCTGAGGCGAAGACGCAGAACGTCGCGGAAAATGATGGTCCGGCGGTGCGGCTGATCTCGCAGAGCGGCGACGGCGCCGGCAATGTCGGCATCAGCGTTCCGGCCGATGTGCTGCAGCAGCTGGCCGGCAAGTCCTCGACGGTCGCAATCACGCTGCAGTCCACGACCGATGAGCCGACGCAGGTGACTGTCGAATGCGATTTCCAGTCGCTCGGCGACTGTGCCCGCCATCGCTTCACGGTCACGCGCGAAAAATCGGATGTGCTGCTGCAGGTGCGTTTCGATCGCTCTCTGGCGCCGAGTTCCGCCGGAAAGCTGTTGATCAACAGCGATCTGGACGGAAAGGCGCGCGGCATCAACCTCTACGCCGTGCGCATCCTGCCGGGGCAGTGATCACTTCAGGAAGCCCGGCCCCGAGCCGATGATCTTGTCGTCGAGCTTGCCGATGGCATCCTTGTCCTTTCCATCGTAGTCCATCGATTTCAGCATGTGACGGATGAGGTTCAGCCGGGCGCGGCGCTTGTCGTTTGCGTGGATCACGGTCCACGGCGCGAATTCGGTGTGCGTCTGCTTCAGCATCCGGTCGCGTTTATCGCTGTAGTCGCCCCACTTGGTCAGGGCGGCGATGTCCATCGATGAAAGCTTCCAGACCTTCAGCGGATCATGCCGGCGGTCGTGGAAACGCTTCAGCTGCATCTCGCGGCCGATATCCAGGTAGAACTTGAAGAAGTAGATACCCTCATGGGCAAGCCCCCGCTCCAGTTGCGGGGCCTGCTCCAGAAAATCCTCGTACTGCTTCGGCGTGCAGAAACCCATGACAGGTTCGACGCCGGCGCGATTGTACCAGGATCGGTCGAAGAGGACGAATTCGCCTGATGTCGGGAACTGGGCGATGTAGCGCTGGAAGTACCATTGACCAAGTTCGCGGTCGGTCGGCTTCGAGAGCGCCACGACGCGCGCGAGGCGCGGGTTCATGTGCGCAGAGGAGGCTGAAATCGCGCCACCCTTGCCTGCGGCGTCACGTCCCTCGAAAAGCGCCATGACGCGTTTGCCCGTCGCCTGCAGCCAGAACTGAACTTTCACGAGTTCGATCTGCAGCTTCTTCAGATCCTCGAGATACTCTTCTTCCTTCAGCTTCTTGTTGTAGGGGAAATCGCCGGACGCAAGCGCGTTCTCGTCGACCCAGTCGGGCAGGACGGGATCGTCGACATCGAAGATGCGCTTCTTGCCACGAATATCCAGTTCGACGGCTCTGCTTTCGACATCATCGGCCATGGTGCACCTCCGCTCAAATCTTTTGCCACAGGCGAACATATTTCCCGTTGAAAATCAAATGCCTTGCCTAGCGGCAAAAAACCTAGGGAGAAGTGAGGGCTGATGGCGGCATGTGAAAACTTCTGTCATGAATCAGGTCTATCAGGCACAATCTGGTCTAATGAAGAACGCATCGGCGTCGCGAGGGGCAGTTGGAAGACGAAATACCATGGGCACGCAGGTTGATTGTACGCATACGCGATGCCCGCCTCCCGCTGCTGGTGGCCCTGTTCATTGCGCTTCTGGCGTTTGCAGCCGACATTAATCAGTGGGCCGTGCTGGGATTGCTGGCGGCGATGGCCGTTGCGATCCTCGCGGCAACGAGGCCTGCGGTCAGGCCGGTCCCTCACGTTCCCGAGATCGTGGCCGAAGAGCCCGCAGGGCGCAGCCTTTTGCCCGAAGTTTCTGCGACGCTCTCTGCGCTCGACATACCGGTCATGGTTCTGTCGGGCGATGCGTCGGTGCTCTTTCAGAACCCCGCTGCCGAAAAGGCGTTCGGAGAGGTCGCCCTTGGCGCGCACATATCATCGCGCCTGCGATCGCCGGGCATTCTCGATATGGTGGGCGAAACGATCGCCACCAACGCGCCGAACCAGATCGAGCATTCCGAACGGCTGCCATCTGAGCGCGTCTATATTGTCCGCAGTTCGCCGGTGAAGCTGCCGGCCAATGGCAGTGGCGAGCGCCTTTTCATGCTTGCCTTCAAGGATATTTCCGAGGTGCGCAGGATCGACCGGATGCGGTCGGACTTCGTCGCCAACGCCAGTCACGAACTGCGCACGCCCCTCGCATCGTTGCGTGGATTTATCGAGACAATTCAAGGGCCTGCCAAGAATGACCTGAAGGCGCAGGAACGCTTTCTCGGCATTATGTTCGATCAGACGACGCGCATGAGCCGTCTGGTCGATGATCTCCTGTCTTTGTCCAGGCTCGAGCTGAAATCGCATATCGCGCCGGATCAGAAGGTCGATCTCGTCCCGCTTCTCGGGCATGTCAGGGATTCACTGCTGCCGCTCGCCAAGGATGTCGGTGTCGAAATCGCGCTGCATCTTCCGGAGGGCAAGGCTGAAGTTCTGGGTGATCGCGACGAACTCGTGCAGGTCTTCGAGAACCTGATGGAAAACGCCTGCAAATATGGCCAGGAAGGAAAGTCGGTCGATGTCTTCCTGAAGAACGGTCCGGGCGAGCCGGTCGAGGTTTCCGTGGTCGACAAGGGGCCGGGTATTCCGGCTGAGCATGTGCCGCGTCTGACCGAGCGTTTCTACCGCGTCAGCATTGAGGATAGCCGCTCGAAAAAGGGAACCGGTCTTGGCCTCGCCATCGTCAAGCACATTCTCACGCGCCACCGCGCCCGGCTGATCGTAAAGTCGGAAGTGGGCAAGGGAACGAGCTTTACCGTGCGTTTTTGACATATAACGGCGCACCTCCTGTTATCGACCGTAATTTTCACAAGAAAAATCAGCTACATAAGCTGTCACAAATGTTTCATCGAACTGACATAAAAGCTCTAGGCATCGGGGGCTAAAGAGAGCGTGCCGCTGATGAAGACGGCGCCGCCAAGGGGCCGCTCAAGGCCACACTCAGACCGCTATATGTCCGGGAGATTGACATGAACGCTTTTAAACTCACGGTCGCCGCACTTGCTGCTTCCGCCGCTTTCGCTGGCGCAGCTGTTGCTCGCGATCAGGTCCAGGTCAGTGGTTCGTCCACGGTTCTGCCTTACGCCAAGATCGTTGCCGAAACCTTCGGCGAAACCTTCAAGGACTTCAAGACGCCGGTCGTCGAATCCGGCGGCACGGGCGCTGGCCTCAAGGAATTCTGCAAGGGCGTAGGCCCTGACACGATCGACGTTGCCAACGCTTCGCGTCCGATCAACGCCAAGGAACTGGAAGCCTGCAAGGCTGCCGGCGTAACCGACATCCAGGAAGTCAAGATCGGCTACGACGGCATCGTCTTCGCAACCGACTCGTCCAACCCTGATGTTGCCTACGTTCCGGCCGACATCTACAAGGCTCTGGCCGCTCAGGTCGTCGTTGACGGCAAGCTCGTCGACAACCCGTACAAGAAGTGGTCGGAAGTAAATCCGGCTCTCCCGGCTGTTGATATCGCTGCCTACATCCCGGGCGAAAAGCACGGCACCCGCGAAGTCTTCGAACAGAACGTTCTGGCTGCCGGCTGCAAGGCATCGGGCGCTCTCGACGTCATCAAGGCTTCGATCACCGACGCTGCTGCCCAGACCAAGGCTTGCGTTGCAGTCCGTAAGGACGGCGCTGCTGTCGACATCGACGGCGACTATCCGGAAACGCTGGCACGCATCGCTGCCAACAAGACCGGCGTTGGCGTCTTCGGCCTGTCCTTCTATGAAAACAACGCCGACAAGCTGAAGGTTGCGACCGTCAACGGTATCGTTCCGTCGACGGAAACCATCTCCAACGGCACGTACCCGGTTTCCCGCCCGCTGTTCTTCTACGTCAAGAAGGCACACCTCGGCGTCATCCCGGGCCTGAAGGAATACGTCAACTTCTTCGTTTCCGACCAGATGATCGGCCCGGAAGGCCCGCTCGCTGAATACGGCCTCGTTGCTGCTCCGGACGCCGAGCGCGACGCGATCCGCAAGTCTGTTGAAGACGGCAAGACCATGTAATGAACTTCGCCGGCGCGATCACCAGATCGCGCCGGCATCCCTTTGTCGGGCTACGGGCGCGGCAAGGTTGACTTCTCCATGAAGGAAGACGGAGGGGCCCGCTAGCCCTTTCTGTTTGGGGCCAAGGGCCTGGGGATCTAAACGAATGAGCACATCCGTCATACTTTTGTGCCTTCTGCTGTTGGGTGCCGTTGCCTATGTGGCAGCGCGCAGCCGCGCAGTGGCGCTCGCCGGAGGCAAGTCCTCGGCACTCCATTCCAGGCCGGGCTATTATGGCTCCTACGCCGCCATCTGGGCGATCCTGCCCGCGCTGATCGTGCTGTGCGCATGGCTCGCCATCAGCCCCTCCATTATTGAATCTTCAGTCCGCGGTGGCTTTCCTGATGACGTGAAGGCGCAGCCCACGGCTCAGCAGAATCTGAGCTATGGCATGGTCAGTGCGATCGCGCGCGGTCTTCCGCTGCTTGGTGCCGATGACCTTGCTGCTGCCTCGAGCGATCCGGCTGGCCTGCAGGCCAAACTCGCTGCAAAGGGCGTTCCGCTCGCCGGCGAGCCGCAACCCTATATGATCGACGCTGCCCAGCGCCTGAATGCCGAGAGTGGCTCCAGCCGCATGGTGATGACGGCGCTTGTCCTAGTCATTGCCGTTGCTGGCGCCTTCTATGCCCTTCGCGAGGTCGCGCCGCGCTTTCGTGCCCGCAACCGCGTCGAGCGCGTCATGCTCTGGGGGCTGCTTCTGGCCTCGTCCATCGCCATCCTGACGACCATCGGCATCGTCCTTTCGATGCTCACGGAAGCGGCTCACTTCTTTGCTGCCGTGCCTGCTGCCGACTTCTTCTTCGGCACTGTCTGGGATCCGCGTTTCGCCGGTGCCGGTAGCTCGTCGTTCGGTCAGTTCGGCCTTATCCCGCTGCTGCTCGGAACGCTCTACATCGGCTTCGTCGCGATGCTGGTTGCGACTCCGGTTGGTCTCTTCGCCGCTATCTACATGTCCGAATACGCTGCGCCTAGGGTTCGCTCGCTGGCCAAGCCGCTTCTCGAAGTGCTGGCCGGTATCCCGACCATCGTCTACGGTTTCTTCGCGCTGGTGACCGTCGGCCCATTCCTCAGAGACCTCTCCTCTCAGGTGAATGGCCTGCTGACAGGCAACTACACCAACTTCATCCAGGCGCAGAGCGTTCTGACCGCAGGTATCGTCATGGGCATCATGTTGATCCCATACGTCTCGTCGCTTTCGGACGACATCATCACCGCCGTACCGCGCGCCCTGCGTGACGGCTCGCTCGGTCTCGGTGCAACGCGCTCCGAAACGATCAAGAAGGTGGTTCTGCCTGCAGCGCTTCCCGGCATCGTCGGCGCCCTGCTGATGACGGCTTCGCGCGCCATTGGCGAAACCATGATCGTGGTTCTCGCGGCCGGCGTTGCTGCCCGCATCCAGATCAATCCCTTCGAGCCGATGACGACAGTGACGGTCAAGATCGTCAACCAGCTGACGGGCGACCTTGAATTCACGTCGCCGCAGACGCTGGTGGCGTTTGCCCTCGGCATCACGCTCTTCTTCATCACGCTTTGCCTTAACATCTACGCACTTTACATCGTGCGCAAATACCGGGAGCAGTACGAATGACGGATATTGTTTCTCCGGGTCAGGGCGTTGTCGTTTCCAAGGCGCCCGCACGTCGCGACATCGGTATCAAGCGCCGCTACGCCGCTGAACGCCGCTTCCGCGCCTATGGCATCGCCGCCATCTCGTTCGGCCTGATCTTCCTTGCCATCCTGCTCACGACGGTCATCCGTCAGGGTTACACCGCCTTCCAGCAGACGGCGATCACGCTGCCGATCGAATTCACCGAGAAGACGATCGATCCCAACAACAAGCGCGCGACGGACCCGTCCGTGCTGATCGCGGCCAACTACCCTGTCCTGATCCGCGACGCGATGGTCAAGACGCTTGGTATCAACGCATCGAGCCGTCCCGACGTTCGTGATGCGAGCGCGATGATCTCCAAGGGTGCGCCGATCCAGCTGCGCGACATGGTCGTTGCCGATCCGTCGCTGATCGGCAAGACGGTCAATGTCACGCTTCTCGCTGACGCCAACATCGACTCTGCCAACAAGGGCCAGATCGATCTCAAGGTCGACGAGAAGAACCGCAAGGTGAACGACAAGCAGGTCGGCTGGATGCAGCAGCTGACGGCAAGCGGCGCCCTGCACAAGGACTTCAACACCGGTCTCTTCGTCAACGGCAACTCCAGCCGTCCGGAAGCCGCAGGCCTCGGCGTCGCATTAATCGGCTCGCTCTACCTGATGCTGATCGTGCTCGTGCTTTCGCTGCCGATCGGTGTTGCCGCCTCGATCTACCTCGAGGAGTTCGCGCCGAAGAACAAGCTGACCGACCTCATCGAGGTCAACATCAACAACCTCGCGGCTGTTCCCTCGATCGTCTATGGTCTGCTTGGTCTCGCTGTCTTCATCAACTTCGCCGGTCTGCCGCGTTCCGCGTCGCTCGTCGGTGGCCTTGTCCTGACACTGATGACCCTCCCGACCATCATCATCGCGACCCGCGCAGCGCTGCGCG
>UBTY01000047.1 GCA_900468535.1 Hyphomicrobiales bacterium
CGTTGGCTGCTAACATGCTGAAAAGGAACAATAAACAGCTCTGTGAATTCAGAAAACCATTGATCACTGCAAAATTTTACGTCACCTTCGCAGTGTCATGAAACGGAGATGAAGCATGCAATTCTCGTCGGATTTCGAGCGTCAGCTCAACGGCTATGGACTGACCACGGCGTATATCCTCTACCGCATTCCCGATTTTGAATCCGTCCTGCAGACCTACGTCTGGCAGGACTACGATGTCGCACCCGACTTTCCCGAGATGCACAAGTTCTTGGACTTCTGGCAGGCGAAGCTAGACGGGCCTCTGCACTCCGTCCGCTACAGCCACCAGCGGCTGATCGGTCCGAACGAATGGCGCCGGGTCGAGGGCGAGTTCAAGCTTCACTGAACCCTTGAATTTGATTTTTCCGCTTCCTAGCTCATCGACCGCCCGAGACCGTGGAACTCGGCGTGCGTCGATTGTGTATGGAGTGACACCTGCATGGAAGAGAATATCAACATCATCAAGAACGTTGGCATCGATGAACGCGAAGAGATCATCGTCGATTTTGCCAGATGGCTTGAGACCGCCTCGAAAGAAGCGCTGGTTTACGGAGAAGGGAAGTTCGCAATGATGTCCGCCAGCATGGCAGAAGCAATGCGTATCAATGCCGATGAGCTTGCTCGCGACAATCCTGAAAAGACCGAACGGGTGCTGCAGCAGGCCAGCGCCATGATGGCGCAGTTCAAGGCAGCCTATCCTCATCGGGTCATCAGTCGATCCGTCCACTGAAGTGATGAAGCAGACCGGCGGCGCGTGGACAGGGTAGGGCATTTCGCCGGCAAAGATGCGAGCGGATGAAGTCGAAAATCGTCCGATCCTACAGGGGACGAAATTTTCGCGTCACGGATCTTGAAACCGAAATCTCAAAAACCAAATCGTTTGCCGCCAGCTGCTGAACATAGAGCTGGCCTAGCTGGAAGCGCCGTCTTTCGGCGCTTCTATACCCATGTTGCTTCAAGGAGGATATGGTTATGGCAACATCTTATGACTATGCACCGCTTTACCGCTCGAGCGTTGGCTTCGATCGGGTCTTCAATCTTCTCGAAAGCGCCCAGCGCGCCCGCTCTATCAATGACTGGCCGCCCTATGACATCGTCAAAACCGGCGATGACAGCTACCGGATCTCGATCGCGGTCGCCGGCTTTGCCCAGGACGATCTCGACATAACCTTCCAATCCAGCCTGCTGATTGTCACCGGCAAGAAGCAGGAGGCCTCTGTCGATGCATACCTGCATCGCGGCATCGCCGGGCGCCCGTTCGAGCACAGGTTCGAGCTCGCCGACCATGTGCGGGTGAACGGCGCGGACCTGAGCAATGGCCTACTGTCGATCGATCTTGTTCGTGAAATCCCGGAAGCCCTCAAGCCGCGGAAAATTTCGATCCAGGGCACGCCTGGCTTAACGTCGATCGCTCCGGTTCAAATCGAAGCACAAAATGCGGCTTGATAAACTCGTTCAATGACGAGGGCGCCATGGCGGTGGCGCCCATCTACATCACGGGTTAGGAAGGAGAGCGCGATGAAACCCGACATGTTTAGAGAGCCTATCACCATCCTCCTCGGCCTGGGCTTTCCCGCCGAGGTGCGAAGCGCAACGGATGCATATCGTCATCTTTGCGAATGGCCTGTCAGATTGAGAGATAGCGCGTACGCGGTCGCCTTAAATGCCTGCGGCGCGGCACTGCGCGGCGAGATCGAAGCCGAGACGGCACGTGGGCTGTTTGCGGCATTCGCCGAAAAGCACGATTTGCTGGCGCCGGAAACGAGCGCCGTTTCCGCTTCTCGACTGAGGCGGGATCGGGATCCGCATGTCCGGTGAGGAGGCAAGGCAGCCATGCATTGAGCTGCAACGGGCCGCCGACCAGGCTGTGGCATGTGGTCAGCGGTCCCAAGCCTTCGGCTTGGGCGACCGATCGATATCATCGGCGCAACATCCATTCCTCGATTATCGACGCGCAATCCCCGCGGCGTGGGCATCCCCACCTTTACGCGGTGGATCTGAAACTGTCCCTGCTGCATCCACCTGGAACGCCGAGCCCGTCTCGATTGACGAGGTGCAGGCGGCGTTAAGGGACCTTGATCGCCGCTGTAACTTTGAGCGTAAATCTTAGGTCTCTCCGTGATAACCACTGAAGAAGGAGTTTGAGCACGAATACAGGCTCCGTGGGAATTCGCTCCTCGCTTCTTGGAAGGGGATGCTCACGAGGCTGGCGGGATATTGGGGATGAGGTGGCGCTTCCTCATTTGGAACTGGCCATTTCCAGTAGCGGTTTACGGCAGCCGATCTCTCTTACGTGTAGCCCAAAGCCGGCGCTACACGGCAGGCCTGCGCGTTCCATTGGCTGCGTTGGTCGGCATAGCGCGCGGGATCCGATTTCATTGCGACGCCAGCCTTTTGTAGGACAGCCACGGCCGCTGCATAGCTCCCTTCGAAATTCTCGGTTCCCGATCCCGTCATTTTCCTGTCGATCGTCGGAAAACTCCGATCGAGTGTCGCCAGCAGTAAACGGCTGCCCTTTTGCAGCGATACGACTGGAGCAGAACGTACCAGCGTCGCATGATTAGGTTGATCGAGAGCGGTCTCGATGAGCGTCGTGAGGTCGAGCAAGATGAACGTCACCCGCGTTATCGAGTAAAGAGGCTCATGGAAGCGGAAGTAGAACAACAACGGATAGAAATGGTGTGCTTCCTTTGTCATGGCGAGCGCTCTTGCGAGGTTGCCCAGCTCGCTGGTCGCGCTGCTGAAATCCCCGCCCGGCCCAAGCCGAGCCAACATTTCTGCTGCATCGCCCATGCCCCCGGTCATCAGGTCGATAGTAAGCGCTAGAGCATTTCGCTCACGCAACGCCGAGTAGACCTGCACAAGATAACTCAGCACCAGGGACAGCACCGACGCGCCGATGAGGGAATTGACCAGGTAGAGGATGCGGGTGCAGGTCGTGTGCGGCGAGTAGTCGCCGCCGCCAACGATCGAAAGGCTGTTGCCGGCCACCAGCAAGGCGGCCACGAAATCCCGCGATGAGTCGCCGCCGCTTGGCCGGATCGACGTACCGAGTTCGGGTCTGATGATAAGTGCCGCGCCGATTGTGAGCCCAAGTGCCCAAAATGCGATCAGCGCGACAACGATGAGGGGACCTGCGAAGGATAAAATCGTTGAGCGGTGCCGGCCCAACGATAGGGATGCATCAGTCGCCGCTGCCCAGACAAGGCGGTTCCATCGGGGTGCGAGCAGCCCGGTGCCGGCACGGGCGTAAAGGACTGTGAGAAAGACGTCGGCCAGAAAAAGCAACATCAGCCCCAGACCAATCATTTGTTCGATGCTCATCGAGTCTCCGTGGAAACTAGCCGGACCGCGTGGATCCACGATTGCGTGGCGCGCCGGCGCAGCACCTTCTGGTCACATGCTGCCGGGCCATCGATTAGCACTCTCTCAGCTGTAGTCGTGGTTGGGCCTTCCCGAGGCCGATACAGGGTCGGGCTGTGGATCGGCGAGCTTGTTTCGAGCCGCCCCGCGCGCCGCCCCGATACCATATGGAAAGCCACTGCGATCACTGTAATCACGCGGCTGTCTTCGATCCGTGGTGTACTGTCCGGTGGTCGCGCCCGTTGCAATGATGTCGATAAACGTGACGCTAGCGACCATCAACAATGCCAGCGCAGCATTGTCGCGCTTGTGATTGTCGGGCCGCATGGCCGTCGCCAGGGTAGAGATGTCGAGCGCATCGCCGGCAATCCGGCTCGCAAGCCCCGCCTGCTTGTCGACGGAGAGGGTCATGAACCCGGAGGCAATTTCTCGTACTCCGAACGCACGTACCAGATTTTCCCGGCCGCGCATGCCAAGCCCGCGGGTGATCTTCCGGGCGGCGACCAGCTCGATCAGCCCGAGACCGATGCTGAACCATCCGAGATTGCGCGCAAGTCGATCGGAGGGACTGAGGAAGCTTGGCCCAGACCGCAAGAGCTTCGGATCGCCTTGCCGTCGGCTTATGTTGCTGAGAAACGCCATTGCAGCAGACCTCCCTAGGGTTTGAGAACAACCTTGATGCAGCTGTCCTGTTTGTCGCGGAATACCTTGTACATCTCAGGCCCCTGTTCGAGCGCGGCCGTATGGGTGATGACAAAGGACGGGTCGATTTGGCCCTCCTCGATCCGGCGCAGCAGATCGTCGGTCCAACGGCGCACGTGGGTCTGCCCCATGCGGAAGGAAAGGCCTTTGTTCATCGCCTGGCCCATAGGGATCTTATCGACGAGGCCGCTATAGACGCCCGGAATGGAGATGATCCCGCCCGGCCGGCAGACATAGATCATTTCGCGCAGCACATGCGGACGGTCATTTTCAAGCATGACCATCTGCTTGGCGCGGTCCAAAAGCGTATCAGGCTGGCCCATCGAAACGTGGCTTTCCAGCCCAACCGCGTCAATGCATTTTTCCGGGCCTTTGCCGCCGGTCAACTCGTTAAGACGCTCGATGACGCTTTCGTCGTTGAAGTTGATGGTGATTGCGCCACCAGCTTCAGCCATCGAGAGACGTTCGGGAATGCAATCGATGGCGACCACCTGCTTGGCGCCGAGAAGCACTGCACTGCGGATCGTCATCTGGCCAACAGGGCCGCAACCCCAGACGACGACCGTGTCGGTTGGCTCGATGTCGCATTGCGCGGCAGCCTGCCAGCCCGTCGGGAAGATGTCGCCGAGGAACAAGACCTGCTCATCCGTGAGACTTTCGGGGACCTTGATGTGGGTTTTGTCCGCGAACGGAACCCTTAGATACTCGGCTTGGCCCCCGGGATATCCTCCGGTCAGGTGGGTGTAGCCAAACAGGCCTGCTGTGGTATGGCCGAACGCTTTGTCGGCCATTGCCTTGTTGCGGTTCGTCCGCTCGCAGACGGAATAATTGCCCCGTTTGCACTGGTCGCATTCACCGCAATTGATGGTGAAGGGGACAACGATCCGGTCGCCCTTCTTGAGGCTGCCATTCGCCTCGGAACCGGCCTCGACCACTTCGCCCATCATCTCATGGCCCATGACGTCACCGGGCTCCATTGCCGGAATGAAATTATGAAACAGATGGAGGTCGGAGCCGCAGATCGCGCAGCTTGTCACCTTGATGATCGCATCGCGTGGATGTTCGATTTCGGGGTCAGATACGGTATCGCATCGAATGTCTTCTTTGCCGTGCCAGACGAGCGCGCGCATTTGGTTTCTCCTGCAGCTGTTGTCGATAGTTTGGGAGGCGGTCCCGCACGCATCCCTTCTAAGGATGCATTGCCGGCGCATCGCCTGGCCTGCGAACTTCATCGCTTTGCAGAAGTTCCCGGAGTTGAAGGTCTTATTTGAACGAAAGACGATTTTGCCGATTTATGCACGACCCAGTCGCAAACGCGGGCCTTGGTAGCGGGCGAGGCGGTCGGGCCGTTCTTGATCTGAATTCTGGCAAGGCGTGGAGTGTTCCGAGCGACGATTCATCCACCAGCTCGGAAAGATGTCATCGTCCAAGTCGACGGCAAACCACTTCGCCGGCCCAACGGCCGGCAACCTATGCAGAGCCGACCGATGGGTTGTGGATCAACGACCACAACCGCATCTATGGCCGCCGCAAAGTTCTCTACTCACGCTCACAAGACTAAGGGTCGGCTATCGTTTCGGTCGACCCGCCCGCCCAGCCCCAACAGCTTCGGCTTGCCTCGCGCGCTTGTCGCGGATGCTGGCGAGAGCGCGGTCGACAAGCGGTGCGTCGCTCGAAGGGACGGCGCCATCTCGGTTGGTTCGCTTTTCTGGGGGCGGGCGATCGTCCGCTCGCTTCGTGCTATCGGTTTTGGTCATATGGCGGTGTTTCCTTCGATGTCACAGCGTCTTCGGGAGACGAACGAGCCAACCGTTCAACATGGCTTTTGTGCTATCTCATCCATTATTCGTGGGGGCCATTCTTCCATTTCTAACGCTTCCGAGAGGAACGAACCGCTTTGTTTTCTCGAGCTTAGTCATCCCTCAACCAACGTTGTTACCCGATTATCGTCTAGCAGCCTACTAGCACGCCGAGAGAGAATGCATTGATGATCATGCAGTGCCGTCTACATACTGGCGAGTGGCTAACCGACGCCATACCGAACCAGGAGTACAAAAAATGGCCCGGCTTACGGACACTGTAGTAGTCGTAACTGGTGGCGGTAGGGGAATTGGCCGGGAGACCGCACTCTACCAAGCCCGGGAGGGGGCCAAGATTGCCGTGCTTGCTCGAACAGCGTCTGAGATCGAGGAAACGGTCGCGCTGATCGAAGGCGAGGGCGGGCAAGCCATCGCCGTGACCACCGACGTCACAGAATATAGCGCTGTCGAAAGTGCTTTTGCCCGGATTGAGTCCGAATTGGGTCAAGTCGATACATTGGTCAACAACCATGGCTCGTTCCTGGCTTTCGGTCCGGTATGGGACTGCGATCCGCTCGTCTGGTGGCGGGATGTAGAGATCAATCTGCGCGGCACCTTCAACACTTCCCGTGCGGCATCTCCAACAATGTTGGCGCGTGGCAAGGGCCGCATCGTCAATCTTGTCGGTGGTGGAACAGGCAACAGCTTTCCACATGGCTCCGGCTATGCCGCCAGTAAAGCTGCGGTGATGCGCCTGACGGAATGTCTCAACGATACGACGATTGCTCATAACGTGCGAGCCTTCGCGGTAGACCCGGGCCTTGTCCGAAGCGCGATGACCGAAATGCAGCTGTCGTCGGAGGCTGGCAGAACCTATCTACCAGGAATTCAGAAGCTCTTTGACGACGGCATGAACGTCGAGCCTTCTCTTGCTGCACGTCTCATCGCGGACATCGCTGCCGGCCGCTACGATGCGCTTGCTGGTCGTCTGTTACGGGCCGTTGACGACCGCGACCAACTCGAAAGGGAAATGGACACCTTGGTTGCGAAGGATGGAAGGGCATTGCGCTTCACCGCGGTCGAGCAACACAAGCTCTGACGCTGCGTTGGCGGGATTTGCACGTTCGTTAGAGGTTACAGCTTTATTTCTATCCACTGCGGAAAAGGTAGGAGTAGACCTTGCCAGCACGCAGCGAGACCGGAGGTTATGCAGAAAGGCATCGACCAACGAGGGCGTCCGGGATCAGGATTGACCGCTAGGTAATGTCGTTTCTAGATCATATCCGTAGGTCGGTAGATTCGACCTCCCAGCCCATTTTGATGGCATAATGCCGCGGACAACCTTCATGACGCGGAAGGAGAAGGATAGGCTCGTGGTTGCCTTTTCCATTTATGCAGGCAATGCTGGCTCACGCCGAGGCACTGAGAAACCTCGGAGACCAGATAATCTCTCTCCCTGATCTGGCGCACGGCGTTAGGCCTAAAATCTTCGCTGAAATTGGATTTGCTCATGACGTTCTTTTTGTCTCAAAATTAGAAAAGAGGGCATCTACGAGTCTTGGGCTATTCCCCTTGGCGCTTCAGAAAGTGATGCAGATCCGTCTCAGACAGCCGTTAGAAGCCTGAGTACGGTAGCGTACCTGGTAACCCTCCGGATCGGTTTGAGGCAAAAATGAAAGTTTCGCACAAGGTTCGGTCCGCAGAAAGCTCCCCGACCGCAATGAGCGGAGTGGCGAAATGATCATGAGGATCTGATGAGTTTTGACGTTGAAGCGATGCTTGATTGGCAACAACGCGGAATAAATGCGCGTGTATTGGGCGTTTCCGAGGGCCAAAATCCTGTGCTTCCTCATCTCGAGAAAGCCGCGTCGCAGAAGGAAAAAGAGGGGTGGCTCCTGAGAAGTGACGCATGGTTCTTCGGTTGGCGAATTGAGGACGCATCGCGGCTAAGGGATGCCGGCTGACGGTAGTCACTAAGCAGGCCACAAAGGGCCGCGTCCCGCCATCGCGCCGCCTGTTCTGGGCCTCAAGCCAAACTCCAATTGCGCAACGTCTATGTGAGATGCGGCCGGGATTGTCTCTTTCGCGGGACTGCAAGCATCGCGGCGTCAGTCGGAAAATGGTTCCCACAGGTCGGGAGCTTTGAAAACGGGCTGGGTCGTTAACTCCGGCCTTGGAGCTCAACGTCGTGACGTACCTAACGCCGGTACACTCCTAAAGTGGTTATGGTGTCTTGGTTGGCGGGCTTTCGCAATCGCTGATCGAGCTCGAGGAAAGTTTCTACGAGCATGTGCCTGGCCTCTAGCATCGGCTGAAGCGCATGACTGAGCGACGGGTCGTTTTCGATCGTGCCACGGGTAGCCTCCTCTAATGCACCGTCCCTGAGACGTATCGTTAGCTTGACGCCGAAGACCTTCAGCAGCCCACGAATCTCGTTTTCGAGATCGAGGCTTTTCCGCTGCATTGCCCTCTCTGCTGGTGAGAAGTGCACGGATGTGATCTCATGGGTGTTGTGGCCTATGATGATCTCTTTGACGTGATCCATAATCTCGTGAAGCGGGCAGGAGGGTGACATGTCCGATGTTCTGTCTGTGGTCGTCGCCAGACGACCTCGAGAAGATTTATCGCGATCCTGTTGCCATCTGGCGCAACTGGGCGACGGATGTTAGCGGCTTCGGAATCGAAAGCGGCCATCATGTCGCCGAGGAAAACCCGGAAGCGCTTGCCGCTGCGAATCGCGAGTTCCTATCGCGCTGAATTCGTACGATCGCCAAGGGTTTCCCGTTCGCTGCTATCCATGATCTTGAAGACGTTTCGGCCCGGAGCTGCCGTTTTCGCCGGCACCCGTTGCATCTGGGTGCACCGAAGCCCCGGCGATTCTGTCGCTGACGTCGGGACGCAAGCGCGCCCTTGCGATCAAGCAGCCGGTTTTCTTCCCCATTGCGGACGTTAAAGGGGAAGCGCTGGGGCGGACCGGTAGCGATCTCAATCGCTCGCCAATGCTTAGCGGCCGGTCCTGCGAATTGCGATGGCCTTCAGTTCGATGGTCTCCTGTCGAAGCTCTCTAAATGTAGAGGCGACAAGGCCCACGAACATGGATGCGATGAGGACGGTCAGGGAGGTCAGAAGCGCGGACATAAGATTCTCCAGATGCATCAAGTGAATGAGCACTCGGAGGAAAAGTTCTGCGAGCGGCTGGCTCTAACCGTGAAGGAAGAGAGCGAGCTCCCGCGCTACTGCTTCCGGGTCTTCCCGTTGAGGAAAATGTCCGACATTCTGGAGAAGGATACGCTGGTACGGACCCGTGAACTTTGCGTGGACGTTTTCCGACATTGCGGGCGGCGTGACGCCGTCATTGTTGCCCTGGATAAAGATCGCCGGAATGAACAAAGATGCCGTCTGCTTAACCTTGTCTTCCAGCCACACGCTGCGCTGATCGGGCTTTGCCTCATCCCAACGAGCGCGGTAGCTGTGCAACGTGACAGCCACCCAGTCCGCGTTCTCGAAGGATTTGGCAACCCGATCGAATGTCGCCTCGTCGAACCAGCCGTCGGGCGCCCAGGTTTCCCATTGAATACGCGCAAACCCTTTCGGATCCTCGGCAATCGCCTCGGCCCCGCGCTTCGTCGCCATGAACCACTGGTACCAATAGAGTTGGGCCTGCCGGAACGGCGGCGTCCGCAGACCGCCCATGCGCGGCGTCGAGGAAAGCTGGACAATGCGCTCGACACGGCCGGGCCATCCGATCGCCAGGCATTCGGCTATGTGCGATCCCCAATCGTGACCGACAACAGAGAACCGCTCGATGCCGAGCCCGTCCATCAGGGCGATCGCGTCCATGGCAAGGATGCCGCCGTTCGCCGTTCTGGGCGCGCTGTTGTTGCGAAAGGTCGTCGGCCCGAACCCACGCAGGAAGGGGATAACCAACCTCAGATGGCGATCTTTCAATCGCTCGGCGACAGCATTCCAGGTCGTGGCGTCGTCCGGCCATCCATGGAGAAGGAGGACTGGCTTTCCATGCTGCGCTCCAGTCTCGAAGAATGCGATATCGAGGTCTTCCGTCTGGACATGCGGCATTGCTTCACTCCTCGTGCTAGCTGGAGATCGCGGTCGACTTAATCGAAACTAGGCCACGTCGGCGATCAATCCAGCGCATGACCGGCGTTATCGTCGCGCCATACATGACGACCGACAGCAGGATGATGATGACCACAGTCGCCCAGATTGTTCCGGCAATGGCAATCACGACAACTGCGGCAACGCCAAACCGCCAGTCGGCATGCTATCGACATCGCGCGGCCGCCCTTGCCAGCACGTCTGTAGGTTCCGGCGCTAAACGTGCCGTTGCCAATACGCCTCCCGAATTCGACCTCTTTCTCGGACGACGCCTGAGAAGGATCGCAGAATATTCAGTGATGCTGGCCGACAATATTTTTGAGTTCATAGCCCCTACAAAGGTTCTCCTTAGCGGAACGTATCCTTGCCCGTCAGGCTCCACCACAGCCTGCCACCGAGAGATTGCAGCAACGATGTTCTTGGTATCCTTCGACATGTGTGAACCGAGCATAACACTCTCCACCGAGAGGTAAGCCATCCCTCAGATTGCATCGCAACGATGCCGACCTGGCATTCAGGCGCCGGCATCGAGCTCAACTTCTACCCCTGCCAAAGTGCACCGAGCGTACGCTATTGGACAGGCTAAGCGTGATCAGGAACCGGAGTCACCGAAGCGCCGTTAGGTTGAACACACATGGAGGACCGCAATGGCCATCGACCCGAAATCGTCTCCCGCAGTGCAGGCATACGAACTCGAAAAAGCTCGCCAGCGAGATCAGGATCACAAGGGCGACCTCGACAAGGGCCTTGAAGACACCTTTCCCGCTTCCGACCCGGTCTCCCATACGATTACATCCGTCCCTACCGGACGTACGGATCCGTTGGAGGCCGAACGCGTTAAGGCAACCGCACCCGACAACGGACCTATTCAGAACTCCGCCACAGACGGCCTAAGGGCGTGGCTCAAGGAGAATCCACTGAAGGCTGTGGTCATCACCGCCGCCGTCGCCTGGATATTTGGCGCAACCCGTTAGTTCGGACGATCCGGTGAGCACTCCCTTTGATACGCCGATCTCAACACCCACTCCCGCCCGCGAACATCCGACGCATCGCCCGAAACCGGGCTCGGTTCTCAAGAAACTTGGACCTGGCTTGATTACAGGTGCTGCGGATGACGATCCGAGCGGCATCGCCACCTACTCACAAGCCGGCGCACAGTTTGGCTTCAACATGCTCTGGACGATGCTGCTGACGTATCCGCTGATGTCGGCAATCCAGCTCGTCAGCGCCAGAATCGGCCGGGTGACCGGTTCAGGTCTTGCAGTCAACATGGCGGGGATCTGGCCGAAACCCTTGGTCGTCTGTCTAGTCGGACTGCTGTTTATCGCCAATTGTATCAACATTGGCGCCAACCTCGCTGCCATGGGAGCATCGGTCGAGCTTGCGACCGGAATTCCAAGCCTGCCAGTCACCATCTCGTTCGCGGCCCTGTCACTTGGCCTACAGATGTTCGTGCCGTACGAACGCTATGCCAACATCCTCAAGTGGCTGACGCTGGTGCTCTTTGCTTACGTTGCAGTCCTGTTCGTGGTCAAGATCGACTGGATGGCGGCGGTGAAGGGGTTCGTCTGGCCCTCGTTTCAATTGAATGGCGACAGCTTCACCGTCGTTGTCGCCATCCTCGGCACGACGATCAGTCCTTACCTGTTTTTCTGGCAGTCCAGCCAGGAGGTCGAGGAAATCGACCGAGAAGACGAGGCCAAGCCGCTTGAGCAAGAACCGCGTCAGGCTCCAAAGGAACTGAGCCGCATCGAGCTTGACACATTTGCCGGTATGGCCGTCTCGAACTTTGTTGCTATAGCCATCATGATGTGCGCCGCGGCCACTTTGCATGCGAGCGGCAAGACCATTATCAATTCCGCCGCCGACGTCGCAGAGGCGCTCAAACCAATCGCCGGCAATTTCGCCTTCGCGCTATTTAGCCTCGGTATTGTCGGAACCGGATTGCTGTCCATCCCGGTGCTCGCGGGTTCGGCCGCCTATGCTTTCGCGGAAACGCAGGACTGGAAGAGCGGGCTTGAGCACAAACCGTGGGAGGCGGTCGGCTTCTACGGCGTGATCACTGCTGCAACATTATGCGGACTGAGCCTGGAATTTTTTTCTCTGGACCCGGTTAAGGCCTTGTTTTGGAGTGCCGTCATCAACGGTTTTGTCGCTGTTCCAATCATGGTGGCGATGATGCTGATCGTCAGCAGCAAGAGACAAATGAAAGAGTTCACAGCACCCAGGTCGATGCGGATTTTCGGCTGGAGCGCAACTGCGGTCATGGCCTCGGCAGCAGTAGCGATGATCATTGTCTGATGCTCCGCCTCAGGTGCCAGAACAATAAACGGCCTCCCTTTCTGTTAACTCCAAGATAAGTTGAGCGTCTCTCGGCGTTTTTCAGCCGCATAGGTGGGTTCTAGCTAATCGACACCACTCACTATCTGGGATGCTCGACAGCAGGAATTCAGGAGAGAACGCTTTTCAGACTCCGAAGCAAATTAGAGAGCGCGGGTTTGACCCGCGCCCCCATGCGTCATTTAATCGGCGGTGATGCCTTGCCGAGCTTGACGGACGGCTCGCGCCCCCAAACGCGCAGCTTTCCAAGTTCCTCCACGAAGGCGGCCAGGCCCTTTTCGCTAGGCAGCGCAAGTACACCTTCATCGAAGGCATCGGCAATCCCAGCCTTCTCGAGAAGCGGCAGGGCCGATTGGTCGTAACCTATGAACTTACAGTGCTGGAAGGCGTCCGCTATAAAATCGCGCGCCGTCGCCTCCTTGACGAGGTCGTCGATCGCAGAAGGAGAGGTCAGCAGCGCCACGGCGTCGAAGAGAACCGAAGGCGCACCGTCGATCATGTGCTTCGCCTCGATGAATTTGCCGTCCGAAGCCGTGACGCCTCCCACCTTTGGCGCGATCAATTCAACAACGGCCTTCTCTTTGACAACCGCGTCCATCAGACCCTTGAGTAGTTTTGCGTCGACGCCATCGGTGACCAGAATTCCGAGCTTGCGGCCTTCGAAACGTTTAGGCCCTCGCTCAACGATGCTGAGCGCCGGAGACGGTTCCAGATCCTGCCGCGTCGGCACGGCGGCATCGGCCGGTTTTGGCATTTCCTGGATGCCAAGCTTTTCTGCCACGGTCGTGGCCAAGGTCTCATCGATATTCAGTAGGTGGGAGACCATGCGTTCCCGGATCGCCGTGATTTCGACTTTGCTGAGTTCAAAGGTCAAGGCCGAGGCGATATGGCGCTGCTCAACGCCGGTCTGGCTGATATAGAACTGCCGGGCTTGGCTGTAATGATCGGCGAAGCTTTCGGGGCGAAGACGGACCTTCTGGCCTTGCTCCTCAGCAGGGAAATGACGATAGCCTCGCGTCGGCGACTCCCGCGGACCTTCACCATGAGAATTCGGCTGATAGTTCGCGCGCCCAAGGGGATTGCGCATCGCCATGTGGCCATCTTGCTGGAAATGCGCGAAGGAGCACTTCGGTGCATTGATCGGAAGATGGGTGAAATTCGGACCACCAAGGCGTTTCAGCTGGGTGTCGAGATAGGAGAAGTTACGCCCCTGTAAGAGCGGATCGTGGGAAAAATCGATGCCGGGGGGCACGTTCTGGGTCATAAATGCCACCTGCTCGGTTTCCGCGAAGAAGTTGTCTGGCATCCGGTCGAGGACCAGACGACCGATCGGCTGCGGAGGAAGGACTTCTTCCGGGATGATCTTGGTCGGATCGAGAACGTCGAAATCAAAGCTGTCGGCGAAATCCTGGTCGAACAATTGGACCTGCAGCTCCCATTCCGGAAAGTTACCCGACTGGATCGCCTGCCAGAGATCGCGGCGGTGAAAGTCGGGGTCAGCTCCGTTAATCTTGACCGCCTCGTTCCACACAACAGACTGCAGCCCGAGCTTCGGCTTCCAGTGGAATTTGACGAAGGTGGATTCGTCCTTGGCATTGACGAAGCGGAACGTATGGACGCCAAATCCCTCCATGAAGCGGAAGGACCGCGGGATCGTTCGATCCGACATGATCCACATTACCATGTTCATGCTTTCGGGCGTAAGACTGATAAAATCCCAGAAATTATCGTGGGCGGTCTGAGCCTGCGGATAGGCCCGATCCGGCTCCTGCTTGGCGGCATGGATCAGGTCGGGAAACTTGATGGCATCCTGGATAAAAAACACGGGAATATTGTTGCCGACAAGGTCCCAGTTGCCTTCCTGAGTATAGATCTTGACGGCGAAACCGCGTACGTCGCGGGCGAGGTCGGCCGAGCCCTTGTTGCCGGCGACCGTCGAGAAGCGCACGAAGACAGGGGTCTTCTCGCCGGCGCGCTGGAAGACGTCGGCCTTCGTGTAGGCGGCGAGCGACTCGTATGTCTCGAAAAAGCCGTGCGCGCCATAACCTCGCGCGTGGACGACCCGCTCCGGGATCCGCTCGTGATCGAAGTGGAAGATTTTCTCACGGAAATGGAAGTCGTCGACGAGAAGCGGTCCGCGCGCGCCGACGCGAAGCGAGTTCTGATCGTCAGCAACTGGTCCGCCCTGCGCTGTGGTCAGCACCGGATCGTCGCCTTCCGCATACTGATGCAACTCGCCACCCGCGCCGCGCTGGAGCTTCTGGTCGTGAATGGTGACTGTGTCGCGCGCGGATGAGGCGGACGCGGTCTTCGTTGTTCGCTTGGCCATCTGTACCCCCTTGATGAAAAAACATGAATGGAAAAAGGCCGCCAAGAGGACGGCCCCTCGACAGATGGCTCAGGCGGCTTTGCCTTTGCCCCTGGAATTTGCCTGCCCTTTGGCAAGCTGTGTCAGCTTCTGGTCGGTGGCTTCTTCTTCGGCGAGGTTCGCCTGCAGCAGCGGCACCGCATCATTGAGCCCGAGTTCCTCGGCCCACGCAATCAGCGTGCCATAGCGGGCGATCTCATAGTGCTCGACCGCTTGGGCTGACGAAATCAAGCCGGCGTCCAGGGCCGGCGAGCCTTTGAACTCCTCCATGATTTCTTCGCCTTCTGCGATGATGCCCTGGATGGCCTCGCAGGTCTTGCCGCGGGCTGGTTTGCCGAGCAAATCGAACACCTGCTCGAGACGGTCGATCTGACCCTGTGTCTGGTCCCGATGCTGCAGGAAGCCAGCCTTGCCCTCTTCGGAGTCGGCTGCCCGCGCCATCTTCGGCAGAGCCTTCAGGATCTGCTTTTCGGCAAAATAGATGTCCTTCAACGTATCTAGAAACAGATCGTCGAGCGTTTTCGTGCTGGCCATGATGTCCTCTTATCTGGCTGTGCCGTTTACCGTCGCTTCCCATTGATTGGGCAAGGGACTGCGCGCCGTCGCAGAAGCGCCAGCGCACCCACTCAACCGGCAACGGCATGCATTGTTCCAGTACGTTAACGGACAGTTCGACGCAGAAAGCGGCGAATCTAATCAGACCTTCCTGAGATGCGGATATTTCCGCTCGCCTCGAGAATGGCGAAATTTGGTGTCGCCAGATGCCCTCCTGGCTGCGGGCCGCTTCCACGACGTCCTTCTTGGTGAGCCGGGATCCCCTCAAGGCGCGTTCGTCATAGGGGGCCGTCGAGACAAGCACGGTCTGAAGGCTATCAATCACGCGCGCAGTCCTCGGCGACGATCGCTTTACGTAGCAGAGGGCGGCATGGAACGGCGTGATCAGGATCATTGCGTTGGTGATCGATAAATCGTCGCCGAGCATCGCCTGCAGCGTGGCATTGGATAGGACGAGCACGATGACAACGTCGCACCGTGTCATCTGCGCCCCGGGTCCTCCGTCCCGAGGGCCGATGATAACAAGCAGCCTGAACTTTGTATATTGCCAGTCCGGGACGACAGCGTCCACGGTGAGCCTCCGGGGAAAATGAAGGTGGACCGCTCGGAAAACGTCGTCGCCTATTCCGACCGCCCAAGAGAGCTAACAGGGCTGCTGCGTTTTCAAGCGAAATACAAGACTGGTCGGTCCCGCCGGGTCGGCGGAAGAACGTCCCCTATGCGTCCGCCACGCGCGATGGTGGCTTCTGTGGTGGATCGATCCCGAAAATGTTCCATGAGATCTTCCCCCGGGCCGGGCGCATGTTCGCAACCGTACAGCATCGATTTGCGGGTTCGCGCGTTTCTCGGCAGTCAGTCGGAGGCTAAAGATGAGCAGGCAGGTTGCGGTTATAACGGGTGCGGGATCGGGAATAGGGCGGGCAACGGCGCTGGCGCTTGCCAGGGAAGGCTTTGTCGTCGGCGCGCTAGGACATACTCACGACGAACTGGCCGCGGTCGTCCGAGAAATCGAAGGTCAGGGCGGTACCGCAATGGCGCTTGACGCCGACATTGGTGACGAAGACCAGCTGGCGCCGGCAGTCAGTTGCCTCGTCGATCGTTTCGGGCAGCTGGACGCGGTCGTGGCAAACGCCGGCATCAACGGTGTCTGGGCTCCGATCGAAAGCCTGACGCTGGCCGAATGGAATCAGACGATCTCGGTCAATCTCACCGGCACGTTCCTCACGATCCGCCATACGGTTCCCTATCTCAAAAAATCGGGCGGCGGATCCATCGTCGTGGTTTCCTCCATCAATGGAACCCGTACGTTCACAACACCGGGAGCAACGGCATATACGACGACTAAAGCTGGGCAGGTCGCGATGGTGCAACAGCTTGCGCTGGAGCTTGCCAGGCACCACATCCGGATCAACGCAGTGTGCCCGGGCGAGATTGAAACGAACATCAACGCCAACACAGACCTTCGCCAGGAATCTGAGACTGCCATCCCGGTCATCTGGCCCGAAGGCCAGGTTCCGATCACCGGCGGAAAGCCTGGTCGCAGCGCAGACGTTGCCGACGTGATTGCCTTTTTGGTTTCGGACAAATCAAAACATGTGACAGGTTCGCCGATTTGGGTAGACGGCGGACAGGGGCTGCTTCGATGAATATTGTCTCGGCGTTGGAAAACATAAGCTTGAATGAGCAGCGCTGGGGTCCTGTGGAGCTCGGTCACGGCAAGGTCCGCTTCCAGATCTGGGCCCCTGAGGAAAAGTTAATCGTGCTTTCGCTCCAATCTGGCCGGCATCCGATGTCTCGGTCGGATGATGGCTGGCACACGCTCGAGATCCAAGCGGCAGCGGGTGAAGCCTACTATTTCGTCCTTTCTGGCGGTAAAAGCGTAAGCGACCCAGCATCGCGGCTTCAGCTTCGTGATCTTGACGGCCCATCCGTGCTTGTCGACCGTCAAAGCTATCGGTGGAAGAATACAGAGTGGATTGGCCTGCCGTGGGAAGAGGCGGTAATTTACGAGACACATGTCGGCACATTTACCCAGGAGGGTACGTTCTCATCCGCGATCGAGCGGCTTCCACATCTTGCCGACATCGGAGTGACGGCGCTTGAGTTGATGCCTCTTGCACACTTTCCTGGGAGGCGAGGCTGGGGTTACGATGGCGTCTTGCAATTCGCCCCGCACAACGTCTACGGCTCGCCGGATGAGCTGAAGGCCATGGTGGACGCGGCCCATGGCCATGGCATCATGGTTTTCCTGGACGTGGTCTACAACCATTTCGGTCCGGAGGGAAACTATCTCGGCGAGTACGCTCCCGGCTTCTTCCGCAAAGACCGTCCGACACCGTGGGGCGATGCGATCGCCTATGAAAGGCCGGAGGTAAGAGACTATTTCATCGAAAATGTTCTCTACTGGCTTGACGAGTTTCGGTTCGACGGACTGAGGTTTGACGCGATCGATCAGATCGAAGACGGTAGTGACGTGCACATCCTTCAGCAGATCGCGATGGAGGTAAGGGAGCAGATAAAAAATCGGCACGTTCATCTCATCACCGAAAATCCGGCCAACGGTACCGACCTTATGCAGGAAATTGATGGCGGAAGGTATTACCGAGCAGACTGGAACGACGACTTCCATCATGCCGTGCATGTCGCGGCAACCTGCGAAAAGACAGGGTACTACGAGCCCTTCAAGGACCACACGTGGGAGAAGATCGGGCACATTCTGGCAAAGGGTTATCTAAGGCCGGGAAAGGCGATCTTCAGCAACACGCCACCGCCGACCGAAGCGCTCCCACCAACCGCCTTTATCCACTTTCTTCAGAACCATGACCAGGTTGGCAACCGGGCGCTCGGCGACCGGCTCTATCTCGGCATTGACCCGCGGGTGTACCGCGTCCTGACCGAAGTGCTGTTTTTGTCTCCTCAAATACCGATGATGTTCATGGGCGACGATCATCTCTCGCTCCAGCCGTTTCACTTCTTCTCAGATTACAAAGGCGCGATCGCCGATGCAGTCAGGGCTAACCGTCCTAAGGAAGCCGAAAATTTCGGAGGCATACCGGCCGGCAGAACCCCTCTCGACATCCCCGATCCAAATGACGCCAGCACGTTCGACTGCAGCAAGCTCAACTGGAGCGATGCCCTGTCGGAAGGTGCTCGTGATTGGCACGCCCATGTCAAAAATCTCATCGGCATTCGCCGGAACGAGATTGTGCCGCTTCTTTCCGGTGCATCAGGATATGCGGGGACAGTTGTCGAGGCACTTGATGGTTGTCTGTTCGTCGATTGGAGCCTGACTGGCGGAACGCTGCAACTACGCGCCAACTTGTCACATGAGGCGCGTCCTTTGATGGGCAATCTAGGTGCAATACTCTATTCCACGGAGCCGCAACCTCACACTGTGATGGGGCCGTTTGTCACTCACGTCTATCTGCGGGCCGGACGATAATGCCGGCCTTCGGAGACTAAGACAGCGAGGCTACCTTGCAAGGCAAGGAGAATACCGAAATCAATGCGTCGGCCCCATCTGGTTTGACAACCCAATCGAGTGGATGGCCATAATACGTGAACTTGGCGTCATCGCCACTCACCGCCGAGCTCGTGCTGCTCGCTAGAGCCGAGAGTGTCTATGAGAGACTTGGGGGGCGAGCGTGTCCAGCCTTATTGATCCCTGCAAATCCAGACCTTAGTGATAGGAATTGTTTGGCCGCTAGCACGTTGGCTAGTCTCACATACCGTGAGGGCCACGATGGCTCTGCCATCGGTTCTAAAGTGCTTCTCGGAAACGTTTCTGTATGGCAAGTATGAGCCGGGGCGTTTCGGGGTGAGGAGGAATTTGCCGCCAATGAAGGGAATTCGCCAGCTGGCAAAACATCTCGATATCTCGATCGGGACAGTATCGCGGGCGCTGAATGACAAGCCTGACGTCAACGAGGAGACGCGCAAGCGCGTGTTGGCGGCGGCAGAGGAACTCGGTTACGTCGCCAATCAATCTGGCCGCAGCCTCCGCCAGGGCACGACGAACGTTATCGGGCTCATGATCGAAGCGAGCCGGGAGACCGTCGAGAACGCGGACAACTTCTTCCTTGGCCTTACGGGCGGGCTTCAGTCCGTCTTTACGCGCCACAAGCTTGACCTCGTCATGTTGCCTTGCCCAAGCGATGAAGACCCGCATGAGTATCTGAAGC
>UBTY01000078.1 GCA_900468535.1 Hyphomicrobiales bacterium
GTCAAAGAGCCCGAACCGGACCGGCTCCCCGACGAGGTGCCACTTCCAAACCCCGATGAGAACGATGAACCGCCCAAAGTTGTTCATAGCAGTTGATAATGGATGTGCACATCTCCGCCACATCGGGGCGCATTCCAGGCGATACGCAACCAACGTCGATCCGGAGGGAGCCGGATAGCCGCGAAGCAGTTCAGACCTGGTCATTATTGCGCTCTCGGGAACCCGTCACGCATGTTCAAATCATCGGCCGATTTCCCCACGTTTGGCGCGAGATTTGCTTCATCGGCGCTGTGCCCGTGGGGTTGTCGCTTGCCATATCTCTTGCGCAGCGGGGGGTCGGTGGCACTGCTTGAATCCGGTGGCAGATGGCGCACGCATTTAGCTCAGGCTCTTCAGGGCTTGCATCCTTCAATAGCGACCACCACAGCCATTCGGAAGCCACTGTTGCGCGTGCCCTCGGCGGTTCTTCGCTTCTCTGGGGAGGACGGTGCATCGAGTTAGACGATCATCCCACGGAAGCTTGTGCCGTACGGCGTGCGGCCCCTCGGTCACGGCGACCTGCTACGCAGCGCTTGCAGGGTCACCGATAGGCAGCATGGCCGGATTCCTGGGCGGATCATTGGGGTTCTTCGTGTCTGACGGGTCCTGAACGGGGACGGGCGGCGGCTCTTCTCGCGTCCGATCGGGAATACCTGGGGAAGGTGTCGGGCCACGAGGCGTTTCAACAGGATCGGGGATGGTCGTTGGCATTGCAAATCTCCTTGATCTGGCCAAACGATGGTGTGCGACGGAGGTTCCGTTGAGGTGTGTGACGCGGGCCCTTCGACGGTATTTTCATGAGGTGTTTTGTCGGGAATGCGGTCACCCCTCGGCTGATCGCCAGGGGGAGATCGCTAACCAGACATTGGCGGCTCACGATGGTCGTCCAACCCGGCATCACCTAGGGGATTCATCTTCCTCCCCTCTCCAAAGGCGATCAGTTGGACCATCATTTCCTTTGCCCGAAGCACGATGAGATTTTCGTCAGGAGCCCCACTTGCGACCAGGCGAACCGACACGCGCTCGTTGCCTTCTCCTTCGAAATCCACGGTAACAGTCCCGTCGTCGAGCAAAGCCCCGACATGTGTTTCGATGTGTTGCATGGTAATGTCCTTTCCTCGAAGTCGAGATCGCGGACAAAACGCCAAGATGCAAAAGAGGTTCCCGGGGCGTCGCCACTCTGTCCGTCAATCCTCGCGAGGTGACGCATTACCGGGCGTCGCCGACACACCCCCGAAATAGCCGATCACCGCACGCTTCCCAAACTCAGCCACCAAAGACCTCCTCGATCGTTTCGGGCGTTTGTCGCTAGATCTGGACCGCTTACTGACGGCTTAAAGCCCCATTCCATCAGAAACGTCCGCAGTGACATTGCGACTGCATGACGATTTTCTTCCGCTACATGATGACAAGCGACATCGAGTGACCTCGAACGTTGGTGCTCCAAGAGCACCGCGATCTTTTTGAACAAAGCCCTTCTTGGGTGGCAAAGCCTGACAACTATCGATTCAGAATGAATGCGTTTAAAATTGCATTGCAAGGTTCTCTCCAGTGATTCCCTTGCCCCGGCTGGCCCTCGCAGAAACCGTCGTGCGCTTGGCAAATCCCGCATCTACTCGTCGGGAAACGTTGTGGGGAAGTCGGGAATGAGCTCTGAGCCCAGGTATGATGGCACGTCCAAGCATTTTGTTATGTCACAACTACCTGACCGTCACTCGCTTTTTTCTCCGTTCGCCGATAGATCTCGTCAATCCTTTCAGAAACAACCGGGCGCGATAGAAGGAAGCCTTGCAGTGCATCACATCCGAGTTCGCGAAGGCGGTTCTTCTGAGCGTCTGTCTCAATCCCTTCTGCCGTAGTTCGCATCCCTTGCCCGTGGGCAAGGCTTATCATGGCCTGAACAATGGCTTCATTGTTGCCGATCGTTCCGCACCCGCTGACAAAACTGCGATCGATCTTGATGCGGTCGACATCGAGCTTTTGCAGGCGGCCGAAGGAGGAAAATCCGGTACCGAAATCGTCCAGGGCAAACCGCACGCCCCTGGAGCGAAGCATGTCGATGTTGCTTCGGCATGCAGCCTCGTCCTGTAAAAGCGCGCTTTCAGTGATCTCGATCTCCAGTTTCGTTGGGTCGAACGCGAAGCGTTCGATAATATCGGCTACTCGGCGGCCATAATTTTCGTCGTGGAGCTCGAGCGCCGAGGCGTTGACGGCAAGCGACAGGCGCGGCCATTTGGCCGCATCGGCAAGAGCGTTGCTAAGCACCTGCTCACCGAGTTGAGCCACCAGCCCTGCTTCTTCCGCGATCTGGATGAAGACATCGGGCTGAATGAAACCCTTCGTCGGATGGTTCCATCGCGCCAGCGCCTCGACGCCAATCAATTGGCCTTCTTGCGCTCCGAAGATCGGCTGATAGTGAACCTCGAGCTGTCGACGCTCTTTAAGTGCTGAGCGAAGGTCATACTCGAGCTCTCGGCGCATCTTCATCAGTTCATCCATGTGCGTGCCGAAGATGACATACCGGTTTCGGCCATTGGCTTTCGCCTGATAGAGCGCGATGTCGGCGCGGCGCAGCACGTCACTACCATCGAATAATGAGCCGGCGGAAAAAGCGATTCCGATGCTAAGTCCGACGAGGATTGGCTGGCCGTCGATCTCGAATGGCTGACGAATGGCGCCAATTAGGTCTGCTGCAAGCCGTTCAATCTCGCATGCATCGGTCCCCGGAACGATCATGGTGAATTCATCGCCGCCCATGCGCGCCACCATCAGAGCGGACTTTGCCGTGGCACTGAGGCGTAGCGCGACCTCGCAAATCAGGCGATCACCAAAGGCATGCCCAAGCGTGTCGTTTACCTGTTTAAAGCGGTCAAGGTCGAGAAAGAGGATGGTGGCGTCAGACGTTGCTAGCGTGCGGGAGACCATGGCCGTAAATGACGCACGGTTGGGTAATCCGCTCAAAGGGTCATGGTGCGCAAGACGCAACAACTCGGTCTGGCTCTCCCGTAAACGCCTCGCTCGTCGCTGGAGCGCAAGAACGGACGCTATCGCGGCGCAAAGTATAACAATCCCGCCGAGGGTCAGTGCCGGTTCGGTCGCGCGCAGCGCCATGTTGCCCGGTCTGAAGGGTTGCCAGCTGAAATAGCCAATGACTGAGCCTGACTTCGAGGATATCGGAAAAGAACGTAGGCGAGCTTTTTCAACAGGCGACCACGAGAACCGCATGTCCTTGAAGAAGTATTCCTCTCCGAGAGAAGTCGCAAAGTAACCATCGAGGTAGCGGACCGCAATATGGATGTATTCCTCTCCAGCGAGTTGCTTAATCCCATTGGTGTCGGCAATGATCGGCTTGGCACTGACAATCGCCGGCCGATCGTTGATGCGGAATACATCAGTTTCGCCGATGCTGAGCGTATGGTCGGTAATTCCGGATTTATCATCAGCGGCCAACCTCTTTCGCAAGCTGGCGATCAGCTTTTGTGCTGCCTGGGAAACGGACGCATAAGCCTTCATTTCGTCAGCCTGATCGATCGAAAACCCGTAGACCAACTCATTGTCCGGTCCGACGACGAACGCTTGGTCATGGCCGAAATAGGAATGCATCCAGCGGCCGAGATTAGCGTCGATCCAGTCCCGATCATGGGCTTGCACCCGCTCGACCGCGTCATCCCAGACAGTTGCACTTTCCTGATCATGAGCGACCGAATCCTGCATCTTGCTGACGGCAAGTTCGACGAGCCTGTCCTGGCGCAGGATTGCGGCCCGATCCGATCGGCCGGTTGCCCAAAGCATCGTCAGATAGACAGTTCCCATCACGAAAGCGGCGAAAATAACGGCCATCGAGAGGCCAACGAGGAGCGGAGAAGATGTCAGGCGCATCGCAGATCCAGTTCGGTATTGCTGAGCAGACCCTATGGGCTGGCCGTTAAGAATATCGGAAGATCCTCAGGTACGATTGCGTACCAACCACAACCGGCATGCCGTCGTCAGAGGCAATTTTTTGGCCGATCGCGTGATCTTTCCGCCTGCCGGCGCAGGCACGGCCCAGCACGGTCTCGGCCGCTGGTATTAGCGGTTCGCCGCTCGCTTGCGAGCGTGCCTGAGGGAACTTTTTGAGGGTCCACCCGGTTAGATAGGGCGTTCCGAGGGACATACCGGCGAACGCGGCCACGTCTCTGGTGCTATTTTCACTGCCGACAGCCTGACTATCGCTGTGGCGAGGCAACGATCTCGGCCGTTCCGACCTGACCGGCGGTAGCGCATGACGCGGTAAAAGTGACGGCCGCCCGGGTGATTAAAGGAGAGTTCGATGGCTTCACCGCGCCAGTCCGAGATGACAAACAAGCTCCTGAGTATTCTTCCCGAAAAGGACTATGCCGGGATTGCAACCGATCTAGAGTACGTGGACCTGGCGCGAGGAACGATGCTCGCCCGTGCGGGCCAACCGATTGATCACATCTATTTTTTGACCTCAGGCATCGGGTCGATCATCGCAACGACGCCCGAGGGAAACCGCGCCGAGGCGGGGATTTTCGGCTTCGACGGCTACGTGCCAACCTCGGCTGTTGCAAGCGCAGAGGACAGCCCCCACGATGTTATTGTTCAGCTCAGCTCGCAGGCCTATCGCGTGACCTACGACCGGTTCCGCGCGTTCATGGACGATAATCGGAATTTTGCCAAGGTAATGATCCGCTCTATCGAAGCCTTTTCCGTGCAGTTGACTTATACTGCGATTTCAAACGCCATTCACGACGTTACCGAACGCTTGGCACGGTGGCTACTGATGTGCCATGATCGTGTGCCCGGCAACGAGATCGGGCTCACGCACGAGTTCATATCGCTAATGCTGGCGGTCCGTCGCCCGAGCGTTACGACCTCATTGCATATTCTCGAGGGCAACGGCTTTATCAGGTCGGAACGGGGCAACATCATCATTCGCAATCGCGCGGCAATGGAGGAATTCGCCCATGATGCCTATGGCAAACCGGAGGCGGAGTATCGTCGCCTGATGAAGGACCTTTTCTAGTCTGAGCCGTCTTCGTGAATGTTCGCCTAGATATCGCCGATAAGCCTACGGTATTCTTCCTCCGGCTTACCGTAGGCGTCGCCCGCAAATTCCTCCATTCCTCTCCGATCTCGGATCGTTATGCGACCACGCTCCGAAAGAATGAACCTCCAGCCTTCGAGCACATGCAGTGCCGTTGTAACGCTTGGCCGTCTGACCCCGAGCATCAGCGAGATGAAGTCGTGGGTTAGTGCAATTTCGTCACCGTCGACGCGGTCATGCGACATCAGCAGCCAACGCGCCAGTCGGGTATCGATTTGGTAATTGACATTGGAAAGCGCCGTGTAGGAGATCTGCGACGCAAATGTCTGGATAAACCGTGCCAGGAGATTAGCAAAGGTCGGGTTTTGAGAGATCGCGTTCAGCGTCGCCTCAAGGCTCATGCGATAGCCCCAGCCTTCGACTTGCATCAAGACCTCGTGGACACTGATCGTGCCGCCGACGCCGGCCGATGTCGGCGAAAATCCCTCACGGCCGAACATGCCTGCCTCGGCCTGATGCTTGCCTGAAGACACCGTAATCACCGAGCCAATTCCCGCACAGAGGAAATAGACGTAGTCGATTGGCCGGTCAGCTTCAACGATGACGAACCCTTGCTTGAGATCGACAGGTTCTAGGAGGAGCGCGATATTGGCAAATTCCTGATCAGGCAGGCGAGCCAGAAGCCGGTTTTGCATCGTCGATTGATCGGGAGGGGACATCGGTACTCAGGGCTATGCTAGACGTGAGGGGGCGAGTCGTTGCCTCCTCACTGAAGAATGTCGGCTATATAACATCCTGTTGTTGCGTATGTTTTTGGGTACGGTGGCAGACAGTTTCGCTTGTCAGGCATTGTCGGGGAACGCAACGCGGTTATCGATATCCCAGCTCTCCTGCCACGCGTCGTCTCCAGCACAAAGAACCGTGGAACAGCGTCGCTTTTCAGAGGTTTTGCTTGATATCGAGGCCCTCCAGGCTTTGGAGCAGCATTTTGGCCTGGATGATGGTTCACTGGGGTGGCGCCAATGCAGGGATCACAACCGGGGTGGATGGACGCCGTTGGAAGACGAGTTTCGGACCACCAATCCACCCTCACACGAGCGGTTTGAGGGGGCGGGCCGCGAAGCGGCGGCAGCTTCCGCGAAGGAGGAGTTGGCCCGACTACGTGCTGAGGTCGATGAGATCAGGAAAATTGTCCAAATGGGAAACAATACCCCACCGATCGAGGGCAAGAGGGGGTCCCTGAGACTCGCCACAACCTTGAAAAGGACGCCCAAAGCGGCCTAATTCATCGTCGACGATAACGGCCCCGGAAACCGTAATTATGTCCTCGGGCGCCTTTTGCTCGTTCCCGACCAGCAGCCGCCATCGACCCTATAAGCGGGTCAAATAGTCGGGTGGAACAAGATCGGCGGGCTAGCAACGTTCCGGCAAGTCACTTTCCTCTTGCGGTCCGTAACATCCAGCGTCTCCGCATTGAATCAGCTCAATGCGGCTTCAGACCATTCCCTTGCGCCTCATTTCCTCCGCAGCCTCCTGCGTCTTTCCAAGATGCAGGCCAATGCATCTCAGCACGCGGTTTTCAAGAACTGCAGATCCTGGTAGGGCACAACTTCGACCCGATGCCCCATGGATCGAGAACATCGAGGACAGCGCCATCGACGATGACCGCGCCGGCGGTCCTTGCCATCCTCCTGACGGCGGCTGCGTCATGGACAATCAATCCAAAATGCCTGTTACGATCACCAGCGTAACGCCGACCTCGGCTCAGGGCCAGAAACTGATCGCCCAGGTACCCCTTCTTCGTCCTGTGGCAGCCTCACGGCAACGTTTCAGTTTTCGTATCGAAGCGACGCGCGAGAGCGCCGCAGTCGCGCCAAACCTAGGTGCCCTTCGGGAATGCCCCCGGGATGAGACCGACGTGCACAAACGGTCAGTGGCTCGAGATAACCAGCATACTGGTACCGGCTGCGTCGTTAGACCAACGTCTGAAAAGCCGCCGGTTCCCCGGCGGCAGAACTGATTGGGACATGTTGCAGACGGGACATAACTAGAGCTGGCGTCGATAACGCTCGCGCTCTGTCGCAATCTCATCGGCTGTATAGGGCTCGGATGTCTCGTCAAAGCCTGTCCATCCCTGTTGCACGTACGCAGCGCGCCGCGAACTCATGTCGACAGGGCTTGATTGATCGAGGATCGCGTGCGCCTCCGGCACGCGGCCGTCATCGACTTTTGCGACAACGACGGATCCCCCACGGCGAATGCCTTCAGCATAGAATTCGGCATCCTCTTGCGGAACACCCTCCTTGGCCATGGCTCCGACGATACCGCCAACCGCGCCGCCAGCCACAGCGCCTGCTGCAGCGCCCGCGGCCGTTGCAGCAAGCCATCCAGCCGCGACGACAGGTCCGACCCCAGGGATCGCGAGCATTCCCAGTCCAGCCAACAAGCCACCGGCCCCGCCGGCGACAGCTCCCAGGCCAGCACCTGTCCCGGCACCTTCTGCCGCATAGTTTCCCTGCCCCTCGACGTCGACGTCATTGACCTTGTTGGTAACGATGCTGATGTCGCCCGACGGAACGCCGGCATCCTCAAGTGCCCTAACGGCCGTGCGCGCATCCTCGTAACTGTCGTATAGGCCTGTAATCGTTCTCATCTGCTTCTCCTCGTTTTGATCACTTCGCCATAGTCACGTTGCCCTGGAAATCCAGGGAAACGCCGGTCTGTTTACCGTCCTTGCTTGCTGTCGCGCGCCATACGCCCTGGTCATCGAGCTTCAACCCGGTAACGCTGCTGTACCCGGCTTCTTCGATGCGTGATTTCGCCTGCGCCTCGGTGAAGCTGTTCTTTCCCGCCACGGGAGCGCCTGGGTTGTGTTCAGTGTTAACGGCAGGGGTTGTCTGCGACGTGCTTGGCGTGTCGCTCTGTGCTTGGGCGAGCGAGGCGAGGATGCCAAGGCCAAGGGTAGCGATCATCAATTTCTTCATTAAGGTGTCCTCCGTTGGGGATGGCAGAACACTCACAAACCGCATTTGTTCCAAGGATTTACATTCGCGCGTAATGACAGGTATGTGAGAGGTGGCGGGCCCCGGGATCCATGCAGCATCCCGGGCAGTCGGCCGAACTCAGGTCGTCCGTCCGTTTCGCCGACGTGCTCCTGTGCAACGCCCGTGGCATGAGCTGGATGCACCGATATGGAACGATTCGACTTGCGGATCTAAAGCAACGGTAGGCGATACCGGCTTCAAACATCGCATTTTGAAATGGGCTGAGCGGCCTTCACGCGAGACGGCCGGTAGACTGGGTCGTAAGCCGGTATTCCGTTTGCAAGATTATATTTCTATCGGCTCTTGAGGAACAAAGCGGGCTAAGCGGGGTTTGGTGGCCGCGAAACATAATTTCAGAGGAGTTTTCACGATGGGACGAGGCCTTCTTCTTTGGCTGCTTGGGGTGCCGCTGCCGATCATCATTCTACTTGCTCTCTTTGCCCGATAGGAGTTGACATGTCATTTTCTGCAACGCCTTCGCCAGACGCCCTTCCAGTCGAATCGTCACGCCCAGCCACTGCCTGGGGACCCATAATCGGTGGTGCCGTCGCCGCGACGGGTGTCACTCTGATCATGTTGCTGCTTGGATCTGGCGTTGGTCTCACGATGGTCTCGCCCTGGTCCGGTGAAAGTTCGTCTGCGGCAACGGTGGGCGTCACCGCCGCCATCTGGCTCGTTGTCGTCCAATGGTTGTCGGCGGCATTCGGCGGATACCTGACGGGACGTCTTCGCACCAAATGGGCCGTTGTTCACACCGACGAAGTGTTCTTCCGGGACACTGCCCACGGCTTCCTGAGCTGGGCGCTCGCAACGATATTCGTTGCAGGCTTCCTGGCATCTTCATTGACGTCGCTTGCCGGCGTCGGCGCCAAGGCGGTGGGAGCGACTGCGATCGTGGGAGGTACGGCGGCTGGCACCGGTGCTGCTGCGTCAGCGGGCACTCCCGATCTATCCACGTCCTACTTTACCGATGCGCTGCTTCGACCCGAACGGGTAGGCGCAGATGCCCGCAACGATGGCGCATCGGCGACCGCGGAAATTGCCCGGATCCTGATGCAAGGAGCAGCGACAGGAAGCGTTCCTGACGCCGACAAGATTTATGTCGCGAGCATCGTTGCTGCCCGCACGGGCGTTTCGGAAGCCGATGCCCGAGCTCGCGTGGATGCCGTCTTGAAGCAGATAGACGATGCGAAAACGGCGACAAAGCAAGCAGCAGACGACGCCCGTAAGGCCGCAGCTACGACCGCGCTTATCGGAGCGATCTCTTTGCTTATTGGCGCCTTTATTTCAGCGACTGCAGCCGCCCTTGGAGGCAGACAACGGGACGATGACGAAGACCTGATTGATCGCAACGCCCCTATTCATCGCACGTAACTATATGGCACGCTCCTGCGGCAAGCCCAGGCCCAAAGGCCGGGGCTTGCCGTGATTCACGTGATGTGAATGTTATCACGCCAGGCCAACATCCGCGGTTCGCGCGAGGTTCCTTCCTCGAAATGGGCTGCTCTTCTGATGACAGGCATAGCTTGAGACTGTCCGATATCAATCCAATCGACGAAGTTCTTATGTCCCTAAACGTTCGAAAACCTTTAAATCCAGCGAAACGTCGCTGCCTACCATCTCGAACCTGATCGCCTTCGGATCGTACCCCGAGAGCGGGCCGTCGTTTGACGTCACGACCGCCGCGTCAGCCTGCCACAGGCCTCGCGACATGCCTGGATTATGGCTGAGAATACGCTTGCTGTCGTGTTCGATCCCGCGGACAGGTGCGCGCGGAAGTCGCGTATCGCCCATCTCCACATCCGGGCATCGAATCAAAGCTCGTCTGCCGTTAGCTGATCTCAGATCCGTTCCGCACGCCCATCATCCGTCACCGTGATCCGCACGGCACATGCAAAATTGCTCTTCGGGCATCAACATCCAACGCCTAAGCGAGGGCGGTTGATGGAACGCTCCTCCCTCGTCTAATGATTTCAAGCGCGCTTCGGTCAGACTCGTCAGAGTCGGCTGGCCTGCGACGACGGTTTCTGTCGCATTGTCGCCGATCGTGATTGGACTTCTTCCAATTCTAAGCTCACCGTTCATACGGGGACCGTGAGGGATAAAGGTATCAACCAACGTCTGAACGGAGTCCACGATGAAACATCACACCCTAGATGAATTGCGAACGGTCGCAGAGGTAGGACCGTGCGGGTTTCAAACAATGGCCTGGAGCGACCGTCTTGACCGCTGGGCTGAAATCCTTGAACGACACCCTCACTGGCATTTGTCGACCTTGCACCAGACGGAGTATCAAACATCGGATGCGCGCGCAGCCATGCGCAGGGAGAACACGCCTCTTTCGGTTGCTTTCGCTGACCCCGTTCTTCGCGCTGCAGGCCTGAGCGACGATACGTATGGCGAAGCGATGCGGTTTTTCGAGCTTGAAGACGAACAGCTTCATGAGATCATCTGCTATTGCCATTTCGGGGCGACAGTTCCTGCCGCGTCTGCTGCCCGCCAGATCCGTTCAATGATCGGGCCAAAAACGGGCTTGCTTGCGCGGCTGCGGCACATGATGTTTGGCTGGTAAGGTCGCGCCAGGTCATTGGCATAAGTTGCGCCAAGAAACCGCTTTCCGTCGTCAGGCCGAGATTGAAGAAAAGCGAAACCGGGAGCAGTTGCCGCCGCTCTATGTCTGAGTGGAAGTGCAGATCGCCGAGGCCGCTGACCGTCCGGTCTTCCTCGCTTCTGCCTTGGACATCGGCCCTCGAGCTACGGCAGGTCGATCCTCCAGCCTACCGGAAGCCAGGGCTTGTCGAACTGATTGTACTACGACGCCCACGTCGACGCGTGGCCTGCGTCGGGCACCTGCTGCAAGCCGGGACCGAAATGACCACGAAACGTAGGGAAAGGCACAAGATGCACAGACACATTGCTTACGGGAACTTTGTGCCGCCGTTGCAGTTAGGTCAGCCCAAAGGACAGGTGGCCATGCAGCAGAGCCTTCATGACCGCGGCAGGAAACGTTTGATGCTCCGCATGCCGCATTATCGAAAGGCGCTTGAGAGCGACCTTTCTCCAGTCGTTCGTGATATCTGCGAATCCTACGAGCTCGCCGTTATCGCTTGGAAAACCTTCTCACAAGACGAAAACAAGGGGCACGTTGCTCGAGAATACGACGAGATCCGAGCCGCGCTCGAACACGAACTAAGCATCGCGCTGGAGCCGGAGCATCCGGAAGGATTAGGCTCCGGGAGTTCGCGCTGTTTAGATGGCGGCCAGGACACATAGCGCCCCAAACGCCTCAGCAGCGACACCGATCCCGCGCCCACGGGGGTCTATCCGGGTTTCCCGCGACCGTATGTTTGAGTGGCATGGGGCGTTCGACATCCTGTCTAGCAATCCCCGGGCCGGCCTGACGCGCCCTTAGTGATACACCCCGTCGGCAACGCTGGCCGACGAACTTCCAGCAGCACCGATCGAGCCCACAATGACGACCTGGTATGCCCTGTTGCGTTCCGACGTCGGCGGGTCGACGATCAAAGCAGGGTCAGGTTCTTGTTAGGCACTGGCGGTCGGATTGGTGGGATCGTGGACGAGGCGCCCTCTAGGTTCCGGTCTCGCTGATGGCATCATCATCGCGGGCTAAAACGTAACAAGGGCCACCAGCTGCGATGGGTAAAAGCGAACTTCCACTCCCAATTGCAGGTTCGACAACTGGTGTTTGCATCGCCGTGCTACAGCGGGAACAGAAGAGCGAATTTAACCGCCGGCGCCCTGGCGCTCGATATCGGTGGAAACAACGGGGTCAGCATTGGCAGTGGCGGCGGAGGCCTTAGTGTGTCCGTCGGCGGAGCGAGCGGCGTCAATGCAAGCCTTGGGCTCGGCGTCAACGGTGTCAACAGCGCAACATCGGTTGGTGGACGGTCTCCACGGTGGGCTCGGGGTTGGCAAAACGCACACTTTGGTGGATCAAGTGGCCTGAACGCGAATGTGAGAGCAACGATCGGAGGTCGCAGCAACCTCGCCAAGATCGGGACGACGGTTAGCGTCGGCGGCAAGAGAGGCTTGCCGGCGGACGTCGATGCAATGGTCAGCGCAAACACCCTGGCGACGTACAAAGCGAACGTCGCCACTGGCGGGAATACCTTGCTCCATCTCATCCTTGCTCTTCCCTCGAGTGGTGTCGACAAAGGCCCTGGCAGCGGCGAGCAGGATCTGGCAGTGACAAGGCAAAGGTCAGGTATCGCGATGTCCTGAAGTCGGGTGGATACGAAGCGAGCGTGGTCAAGCAGTGTAAGATGGTGATCGCAAGACGCTGACTGCACCCTAATCGACGAGGCGTCCCCTCACCGGCGCGCTTTTTGATTGCGAGCGTGTGGATCATACGAGAGGTGTTCGGTCGTTGTCATTCTCGCGGGACTATGCGCAAACTGGAATTGCTGTTACGCAGACGCCCAGTGCCGAGGACGCCGCACGGTTCGCTGACCTTTTAAATACGCGCGACTGTCTGCAACGCGGCGGCCGGCTGTCTCGACATGGAATGATCATCCAAAATTAAAATAAGCTCTCAGGCGGAGCCGACCACACATAACCGAACCGAGCGCCGAGCTTACGCCAGCGCACGATATAACCGATCTCTTCAAGGCCCTTGAGGATCGAATGGCGCTCGGGTTCCGCCAGACCATTGATCGCGACGTTTAACGCGTCCAACCCTCCGAGGCGATGTGCGTGCAGGAACGTTTCCAAATTCATGATCTTCCTCAGCGAGATTGTTTGACAGAAAGCCTAGAAGCGTGCCGATGTTCCAGAGGAATTGAATTCTCAAAGTCACTCGGCCGCAGGGGGCCGTAATACGGCGTTCGGGCCATCCGGGACTGAGATCGAACTACGATGGAAAGTACCGGTTCGCGCGCATTTGGAGAACTGGGCTGAAGGAGCCTTCATTTCGCCCGACGCTTCGATTTCCCTATCGTACCGACAGGTCATTTGGGACTTAAGCCGGATGGTCCCAGTCGGCAGAAATCCACCTATTCTGCTTATCTTTCATCTCCTGGAAGGACGCGAGGTCGCAGTGTCGTAACGGCTTGCAATCCGCTGCTGGCCCGCTTAGTCGCGTTGTCAGTCCAAGGCGAAGCGCGCACGCCCGTGACAGTCGTTTTTGTAAAATGTGGAATTGAGGTCATTCGACTGACATGGTAACAACTCACTCGTATCGACGTTACCCGTGCGTCGCGCCCCTGAGACATTCGCGGTCACCAAGTTCGGCGGGCTAAGAATGCTCCCTCGACGCTCGCAAAGGCGCCCAAGGGTCCGCTTTACAGCTAGATACGAAAAACTCCGCCGCCCGGCTGGCGTGATTTTCGCTGGTGACAGCAATCCGCTCAAACTGCGCACCTGCCGCTTACCGGGGAGCGCGCCGAAATCGCGAACACATCGTCCGGTCGCAGACTGGCGCATCGACACGTCCTAAACGACGCGGCTAGAAAGTCGCACGTGGCTCACGAACTATGCGGCCAGCGATCATTGTCGGCAGGATCGCTCCATCAAGGCGGGCGAGTTGTCGCTGCTCCCATCGAAGCTTACGAATTGCCTCCATCGGGACTTCTCGATTTTCCGGACCTGCCGGCATTGCCCAATGGCACGACATTTCTGTAATCGGGTTTCGAGGAGACAGACATGGCGAGCGCGTCGAGGAGATCTTTTTGGGCAAAAGGCTTCATCAGGACCGGCCATGGGAGTCTCGCGCCGGCTTCGAGCCTGTCGCTGTACCCGGTCATAAGAACGATGGATAAATCTGGACGGCTTTTCGCCAGCGTTTCTGCAAGTTCAATCCCTGACATGCCTGGCATCATTACGTCGCTGACTATCGCGTCGATCTCATGGTATTTCTCAGCTATTGCGAGGGCTTCCAAGCCTGTTTCGGCCAGGTGAATGCTTGAGATCTTCCCTTCGAGAGCAACACGGGCGGATTCCAGCGAAGAAGGGGTATCGTCGACGATAAGGACGCAGGCTGGGAGGCGCAATTTCATCGCATCTTCGGTGATAGTCGGCCCCTTTGTTCCAGACCTAGGGAGCAGGATTGTGATCGCAGTGCCGTGGCCGAGAAGGCTCGTTGCCCTGACGGTGCCGCCGCTCGCTTCGGCAAAGCCCAAAACCTGCGTTAGCCCAAGGCCTGGCCCTCCGTCGTCCTTCGTCGAATAAAACGGCTCGAATATGCGATCAAGATCGGCCGGGGCAACACCCTTACCAGTGTCTGCAACCGTCAGCGCGACCATTTGTCCTTTTGCGCGCCGGTCCTCCACGGTGCCGTCAGTTACATTGCGAGCGCTTATCGAAACGCTGCCGCCGAGGCTCATCGCCTCGCGAGCATTTGTCAACAAGTTGATAAGTGCGATCTCTAGCCCAACTGGATCAACATGGATCGGCCAAGTTTCTGCGGGGACATTGATATCTATCGTCACGCTGTCGTTGAGCGCCTGCTTCAGAAGAGGCGAGATTTCCTTGATCTTTGTTTCAAGGTTCAAGCTTTCGGCTCCCCGATTAGAGCGTCGAGCGAACGACAAGAGCCGTCGAGTGATACTCTTGCCCTTCACCAGGCCATCCCTCATATGGTTCAAGAGCAGGCTCACTCGCTCGTCGTCATTCCGCCGCCGCTCTATGCCCTCCACGCCGGATTGAAAGACCATCAGAAGATTGTTGAAATCGTGCGCGGCTTGCCCGGTCAACTTGCCGAGCGCGTCCATGCGCTGCCAGTTTGCCAGGCTCTCTCGTTGCGTCGTCCTTGCACGCAACTCTCGATAGAACAGCATTGCCACAATAGTGGAAAGCACGATCGTGACTAAGCTGGCTGCTATCATGAGGATCGTTGCCTGCCTCGCCAGACGATCATACTGCGATGATGAAAGTCCGACCCTGATGCGCCACGACAGGCCGTCGATTTCAGCCTCTGCGGTTTGAAGGGTCGTGCCGTCGGATAGCAGGAAGAGGCTGTCTTTTTGCGCTTGCGCAAAACTGGTCGAGGCCATACCCGAAAAATTGGGCGAGCCGGTTGCCGTGACAATCCGGTCCTTGCTGTCGACGATCCAGAAAGTCCATTCCTTTGGTAGGCCAGTCTGCCGGATGATCTGCGCGATTGCGTCGGGATGGTTGACGGCAGACAATACAGCCTTGACCCGACCATTGCGCCTGATGGGCACTCGGACCGCGAACGCTGTGCTCCCTTGCGGGCCGGCTACGATGTCGCCTACGACGGGTGCGCCGGTGCGCAAAAGGCGATCGTGGCTTTCTGTGTCTATGACTTTGCGAGGCGCAGACACAGAAAGCGGCGGAAAGGAGAGCTCCACATCGCCGTCTGTATTTGACACCCTTATCTGCTGCCACTCGGGGATCTGATCCTTCAGCCGACGTGCAGTCTCCGCGAAGCTTGTCCGGGAAACCGGTAGATCGAGGCGCGGCGAATCGGCCACCACTGACAGAAGCTGGACCTGCGTCGCTAACTCGCGCTGAAGGGCATTGGCAAGGATGAGGGCGCGGTCGCGAATATCAGCATCGAGGCCACGCTGCTGCTCCCCAATGAAATACCATCCCATGACGGAAGCCAGGACGAGGACCGGTAAGAGTGAAGCGCCAAGCAGAAGAAGCGCCAGCCGTGCATTGCTCAAGTTCCGTCCTCAGGGTCCGCATCGCCACAATAACTTATCGCTCTTGAGGAGACGGGCAAGGTGCGCAGGACTCCCAACGTGGATTTGTCACTGATTTCCGCCAATTGCCTGCCTTCGTTGGTTGCTTCGAAATCGCGCTCAGCACGTGCCATACAAAGGACATCACACATCATTCAACCAGACTCTCGTTGTCATCGAGCGGGCCACCCGCGTTCACCTGTATTTGCGCTGCCTTTTCCGATGAAGGGCAGTCAAGGGCCTGCTTGGGCAGAGCAGGATGTGCCAGCAGTCTCCACAATTTGATCAAGGCGCCCGTATTAAGCGGGAACCGGGAGCGTGCGCCATCGTTGTTTGGCACATTGCCAGCCAAGGAGAGCGAGATGTACGACGATCGACAACAATGGATTGCCAAGCGAGCCTACTCATTGTGGGAGCAGGCTGGTCGCCCGTTTTGGCAGGACGAGGTGCACTGGCGTCAAGCGGTTCTGGAACGGGATTTATTGGAGCAGACGCGAGCATCCGTCGATGGCCAGGAGGTCCTCAGCCGCACTCGATCCGCATCCCCACCCACATCGACCGTGCTCGTCGTGGAAGACGAGGCGCAGCTACGCTATGCGACTGTCGATTTCCTCGAGGGAGCCGGGTATACGACGCTCGAGGCAGCAAACGCAGACGAAGCGCTCGTTCTTCTGCGTGCAAACGACGTTGAGACAATGTTCACGGATATAGACATGCCGGGGAGTATGGACGGGCTCGGCCTTGTACGAACGGTGCGCTCTCGCTGGCCCTCGACCAGGATTATCGTTACATCCGGCCTGGTAAAGCTGTCGCACGAAGACATGGAAAGCGGCGTCGCATTCATCTCCAAGCCTGCATCCAGCCTGGAACTGCTCGGGCTCCTCGCTTAGGCTTTTCAGTCACCAACTCTGTTTCGAAAAACAACGTTTGTGAGATATGCCGGTCGCTAAGGTTATCGCTTCAGTACTCTGTCTTAGTCACCCATTCGATATATTCATCAGAATGTTTTGGAACAACCGCTCGCTTTTAAGGTTCGCAGTTCGTGAAACCTAGGAAGGAAACACCAATGATCATGAAAATTCTCGGCGTTGCCGCTCTGTCGATCGGTCTTGCAAGCGGTGCGATGGCACAGTCAAGCGGTGGAGGTGGCAGCGGAAGCGGATCCAACAGCGGTGGCACGAGCTCCAGCAGCGGCACGGCAACGGGGCAAAACAGCGACGGTGGCTCCAATGGGCAAAACGGTCAATCCGAAGGAGGCAACAAGAACATGAACGGCCAAAACTCCGGGGCATCTGGAGGCGACGCCAATGATTGCCAACGTCAGCAAGCTGGGAACACTTCAAATCCGTCGTCAAACACCTCGACTAGCCCGACCGACGCTGCAAATGCCTGCAAGTAGTCGCGGTTAGTTGTAGCCGGCGAGGCAGAGAGATGGCGGCGGCCTGCCGCCGCCGTCCTTCGCGGAGGTATCAGTCCGACAAACCGGCGACCCCGTGCTGTGGATGCATGGCTGCTGGGCAGGCGCGGGATCTTCCAGCCTTTAGAGAACACCTTCGCCTGAGTGACCAACTCCGGTTTGTGACCTCTATATCCCACTCTTTGCTCGTTCCATTGACCATTGCTCCGGAAATTTCACCATTGAAACGTAATGTTCAGTCGAGCGAAACCTTTCGCGGGCGGGATCAGCATGCAACATTCGATCGAATCTACCGCCAGGACTTTAATCTCCCGCATGAGCATGGCGGGTAGCACTACTTGGACAATAACCTTGTAAGACTCCCGGACCTCCTTTTTCCCTGCCGATTTCGGCTGCGGAAAAAGAACGGATTGTCGGGGATCCAAATCCCTCCGTCCGACTTGGCCCGGGGAGGAACGGTTTCGCGAACCTCACTGTCCCTCGTCGCGGAACAGCGTGCCGGAAATAGTGGCCATCTGTATACCTGTGACAAGTGCAAATGCGTCGTGTCAAAACCGGATGTTGGCACCAGGACTATCCTGCCGCTATTTGCCTTGGTGACCTTTTGAAACAGCAAATCAAAACGCCACGGTGGAAAGTGTATAGGACATAGCAGAGACGTCACCACGCGCGGATCGTTATTGTGACCGTTGGAAAAAGACGATCTAACCTAACGCGTTTCGGAGCCAGCGAGACACTCCGATGCCATATCCGTCAGATTGACGCGCGCCAGATCAACCAGGTCAGACGGTTCCCGTACACCCTCCCTCCATAGCCCCATCAACAGGGTTGAAACCTGTAGGACAAGCCGGCGGTCACGATCGATCCCATGTTCGCGACAAAGGAGCTTCAATGCCTGGTTTATGATTGCAAGGTCGGCGTATTTGCTCGTGAAGGCGGGATCAGCTCTCCTGAACATCATATACTCCAAACAACACGAGACGCTGATAGCACGCTCAAACGTTCCGGTCAGTGCGATGTGGGACCCGAAACAGAAAAGCCGTCATTCTCATTCCACATGGCAAAGGAGAGAATCGACGACGAGCTGAGAGGGCTTCATCGCCATCGCCACTCAGTGCAAGTGGGTTGATAATGTGCCAGCACTGACCTTATCCAGCCACAATGCGGTTTGAGGATAGCTTCAGCATCGCGATTCGACGTATTGCCGTGGGGTCTCTTGTGCTCTGGTCTTGCCCTGGCGACGGCAACTTAATGACAACGAGCTTCGTAGGTCCGCCCATATCGATCTCGATAGACGCAGTATCCGTTTCGCTCGGTCGAGCGTCCGATAAGAGCTCCGGCGACGCCCCCCGCTACAGCGCCGACCGCAGCCCCGCCCCAGCTGTTTGTCACGGCGCCGCCGACGATCGCGCCTGTCCCCGCGCCGATTGCAGTTCCCTTCTCCGTCGCCGTGCAGGAGGCCAACCCCGCGATCACGGCAATTATTGTCACTGTTTTTTTAAGCATTGCTCTCCCCTTGCACGGTACAGTTGGTGTCGGATCGTACACCGTGTCGGCACTTTAACGCACGACCGGGACCAATGTTCCGCCGCGTTAGAATGGGACCTAAGACTTATCGTCACAAATCACTTGTTCGCGTTAAGCCGATGGTTGAAGGCGGGCCGAATAAGCCTCAGATCACCGTCTCAGACCATCTATTTGGTACGGTACCGTACCTATCTCCCCTACGCAGGAATTGTTCTTTATCTCAAGATTGGCGATGCTAACACTCCAAAAGGATGATTTGCAGCTCGAATGAGGGGGAATATGGCAGTGAATATTCGTGAATTGGTATCGCTGTCTTTCAAGACAGTGCTGGCTGCGTTTCTTGCCAATACATCGCTCCTTGCCGTTTCAGCCCATGGTGGCGACCAGATCTTCGACG
>UBTY01000022.1 GCA_900468535.1 Hyphomicrobiales bacterium
GCCCCAGCTTGTCGCTTACTCTCGACCTGACCCGGGAAGAGGACATAGGCCGCTTCTTTCGCGATCAGGGTTCGCTTGATCATATCGTCAGCACGGCAGCGGATATTGACGGCGCCTACCAACTCCTGCCGGATTTGAAGATTTCGGCGGCGCAGCGCGTGGTTGAGAGCAAGTTCTATGGGCCGCTGCTGCTGGCCAAATACGGTGCGCCACGCTTAGCTCCGTCGGGCTCGATAGTCTACACATCCGGCGTGGCAGCCTACCGGCCGGCGGCTCGCGGATCCGTCGTGGCGGCCGTCAATGCTGCATTGGAAGGACTGGTAAGGGCTCTGGCAGTCGAGCTTGCACCGCTGCGCGTCAATGCGGTGTCGCCAGGATGGGTCGATACGCCTATTTGGAAATTCGTTGCCGGTGATGCCCGGCGGGCGACGCTAGACGCAATGGCCAAGCGCCTTCCTGCGGGCCGCGTCGGCCGGCCGGAAGACATCGCCGATGCGATATGCTTCCTGATCGGCAACGGTTTTACGACAGGCACTGTCTTGCATGTTGAAGGCGGCCATCGGTTGATCTGAGTGGACGTAGGTCGTTGCTTGCCGCAGACACAATGAGGGAGAGAGCCGGCGGCTGAATACGCCGACGGCGCCAAACCATGATCAGCGAAGCTGTCGGCACGACTCCGGGCCAGGGAAGCTCGATAATGTCGGCGCGCTTGTCGCTGCCAAGTGTTAGGCTCGGCACGAGCCCGCATCCGACGCCGGATGCGACAAGGCGGATGATCGTGGCGATACTGTCGGCCTGGGTCACGACCTGCGGCGCGCCGACACCGGCTTCAGCGAAGGCGGTGTCGAAGAGACGGCGATAGACGCAACCGGTCTCCGTCGCAATGAAGGGTAGCCGAGCCAGATCTTTAATATTCTCAGGCGAGGCCACGCTGGCATTGGCAGCTGTGATCAGCGCCAGCGGTTCGCGCGACAGGAGGCGGCTGACGAAGCGCTCGTCTGTGCCGCCCCGATCGAGTGTAACGGCAACATCTATCGAGCCATTCTCAAGGCGACGCTGCAGTTCGTCGCTGCCAGCAATTTTCAAGGCCAGGACAATGTCGGGATGGAGGCGCCGGAACCTAGCCAAGAAGGGAGCGAGCCTTTCGGCGGCGATCGTTTCCAGTGTGCCGATTGTCAGCGCTCCCGTCTCTGCGCCAGAAGCTGCTCGGATTGCCTCCTTCGCTTCGTCGTTCAGCGCTAATATTTCCTCGGCATAGGCCTTGAGCACTTCGCCTGACGGTGTAAGGACGACGCCTTGCCGGGAGCGCAGAAGCAACTGTGTGCCGAGCTCCGCCTCGAGCGCCTGAACTTGGTCGCTGAGGCTGGATTGCGCGATGTTCGCCTCGCTGGCGGCGCGGGTCAGGTTTCCGTGCCGGGCAATGGCGAGGAAGGTTTTCAACTGGCGGGGGTTCATCTCAGGCTCCGGACTCTCGGGCTTCGTTAAGGCAGGGGGCTATTCTACTAGCGAGGCCGATGGTTCCAATCCCTTTACGGCGATCAACCGCGTCTGCCCGTCCACCAGAGGCCGAATTTGCTCAGGCTCCAGACGACCACCGTCGGAATCGATCTCGCGCGTCGACCTGGATGGCCCGGCCCCGGTTCATTTTGTCCTAGCTGGTGCCTTGCTGTGTAATCTCACCACCGCGAAGGACGGCGATCTGATCGCATAGACGCAAGACCAACAACGCGAAGGGAGTGCCCGGCTTCGAACTAGTTGGAGATTTGTGCAGATTGATATACCGACGCACCAACCTTCTGTGCTGCTTTAGCCAGGCGCCGATCTCTAGTCCACAAGCTGGATCCCCGGTCAAGGAGTGTCGAAGTTAGCAAGTGCGCATCAGTGTAGCCAATGCCCATACTGAATATTGAGTGACGCTCAATGATAGTCATTACCTCTGCATGAGTTGCGATGACGGCTTCGCGTTGAGACGAGAGAAACGAGATAACCGCGTCTCGTTCTCGCAGACTGCCTAGAGCTAGCTCGGCAACGATAAAAGGGTGGCAGAGCAGACGGTCGTCCTCGATGACCTTCCTAAGGTCGGCGTCACCGTATCGAAAATGGTCAATCCAGATTGAGATATCTACAAGGATCACTTGGCCGCTTCGCTCCGCCGGCGAGGGGCTGCCTCGGCATCGGGCATGGAGCCGCCAAGAGCGATCAGGCGTCTGCCGGATTCAACGCGCACAAGCGTCTCCAGCGCTAGACGGACGAGAGCCGCCGTTTCCTTCGTCCCGGTGAGGGATTTCGCTCGCTCCAAGAGGTTGTCGTCAAGATTGATGGTAGATCGCATATCTATCTCCCGCGTTAGGTTGTTTTATTAGCACCATTTGGTGCTCAAATCCATGCTATAGAACGATACAATGTCCTGATCCGAGATTCTGCGGGCCGTGAATTTGAGTCCAATCGCGGCGGTGAACTATGGCTCCCGACCGATCCTATACCTGCCACCCGAAGCGAACATCCAGTGGATTAGGGGCTGGCGCCTTCCGTTGCGCTGCCTTTCAGATCGCAGTTAGCCGACAGTGCCGCATTGGTTATGCGGGTCAAGGCTCCCAAAATCTCGCCCCTTGTCAGCCGTCTCCGTTAACCCCGCTCGAGTCGACTTGCCGACAAGGTGCCGCGACGGCTACTGTCGTTCCTTCCTCGTTGCCACCGTGCGAAGTGGCCGACCCAATGAAATGCCTTTTGGGGTAATGATCAGGATGGAACGGCTACTCTATTTCCTCCCCGAAAAACCGCAGCCTGTATGGGTAAGGTACTCGGCAACAACTGGAATAATGGCACTCTGCATTGGCGTGCAGATTAGTCTCTACGCACAGACTGGCTTTGTTGGTTTGTTCTTTCTCTTGCCCGGTATTTTCCTGACAGGAATTATGTTCGATCGAGGTTCGTCACTGTATGCAACTGCGCTTGGTGCCGCGTTCGCGTACATGTCGCTCAGCTCAACCGTACCGTTCCCGGGCTATGTCCTGCCTATTTTGTTATTCGCTGTAACGGCCGCTGTCATTGGCCTTGTGGCCGAAGCACTGCGAACCGAGATGGAAAAAGTCGTGCGGGCGGAGAAAGCCAAAACGGTCCTCCTGATGGAGCTTGCTCATCGCACCAAGAACAATCTGGCGATGTTATCGGCAATAATGCGGCTTCAGGCGAGGCATCCTGGGGTGAGTGCTTCAGAAGCGCTCACCGAGATGGGTGAGCGCATTCAGGTCATGGCGCAAGTATACGACCATCTCACGATACTTGCAGACCGTAAGGTCGTGAATGCCAGGACATACCTGACGGAAATCTGCCAGCATCTCAGCGCGTCGATCAGCGGAACAAGTCCGGTCGCCATCAAGGCTGATGCGGATGAATTATTTATTCACAGCGAACAGGCCGTGCCGATTGCGATCATCGTCAACGAGCTTGTGACCAATAGCCTCAAGTATGCATTCCCGGAGGCGCGAGCCGGCTTTATCCAGGTTACGCTGAGAGCCGGCGATGAGGTCGTTCTGTCTGTAACTGATAACGGCGTAGGCATGCATGCTAGCACGCCAGAAGGCATAGGTGCTCGGATAGTATCGCTGCTAGTCCAGCAACTCGGAGGGACGATTACTCGTGAGAATCTGGAGTCGGGGTGCCGCGTGACACTGCGGATGCCAAAGCCACCCGTTTAGCCCTTTACATAAGGGGGCGCTGGTTCGTCTCCTGTCAAGAGCAGTGACTTGCGACCTCATCTTGGATTTGACAAACTTTGCCATCGGTAACTATCTTGAGGCATAAAGGAGACTCGAATGGCGACGATGAATGTATCCCTGCCAGATCCCATGAAAGACTGGGTGGAAGCACAGGCTAAGACAGGTCGATACTCGAATGCGAGCGATTATGTCAGGGACCTGATCCGCAGAGACCAAGCTCGTACGGATAAGATTGCCGAGATGCAGCGCTTTGTCGACGACGGGATTAGAAGCGGAGTTGGGAGCCGTTCAAGGGACGAGTTGATCCAGCAAGCGGTGCTATCGTCATCATGCTGCGGCAACTGAAGATGCACGGCATGGCACAAGCCGTCGGCGAACTGACTGAACAAGGATCGCCGGCGTTCGAGGCTGCCATTCCAATCCTGTCGCAGCTCCTCAAGGCGGAGACCGCGGAACGTGAAGTTCGTTCGACTGCCTATCAGCTAAAGACGGCACGCTTCCCCGCCTACCGTGATCTGAATGGCTTCGACTTCGCCAGCAGCGAGATCAACGAGGCGCTCGTGCAGCAGCTTCATCGCTGCGACTTCCTGGACGACGCAAACAACATCGTTCTGGTCGGCGGACCCGGCACGGGCAAGACGCACATCGCGACTGCGATCGGGGTCCAGGCGATAGAGCATTACCACAAGAGGGTTCGGTTCTTCTCGACCGTCGAGCTGGTAAACGCGCTGGAGCAGGAGAAGGCGCAAGGACGGTCTGGGCAGATCGCCAACCGACTTGTCCACTCCGATCTCGTCATCCTTGATGAGCTGGGTTACTTGCCGTTCAGCGCGTCAGGCGGTGCGATGCTGTTCCATCTGTTGAGCAAGCTCTATGAGCGAACCAGCGTCATCATCACCACCAACCTCAGCTTCAGTGAATGGGCCAGCGTGTTCGGCGACGCCAAGATGACCACAGCGCTGCTGGACCGGCTCACGCACCACTGCCACATCCTGGAAACCGGAAACGACAGCTTCCGCTTCAAAAATAGCTCGGCCCATGAGCCCAAAACGACGAAGGAGAAAACGAGGAACTTGACCACGACCGCAGACCCGAAACATACCTAACAGGCGGGTCAATTCTCGGTGGAAACGCCGGGTCAGTTCTCAGTGGCAATCAACAGTGCACCTTTGTCACCTGCGGCGGAGAGGTTTATTAAAGTCCTTCTCACCACATGGAAAGTCGATCGTTCGTGAGCATGGTTCTAACACACGCGGAAATCGGAGCTTGGCTCAACAGCTCTTCACCGGGCATATTGGCGAGTTCCATAATAAAACTTCGCTAACTCAATTCGCTTCCATCTGGGAGAGGCGTTCTTGGCAGACTGCTTCCACTGCTCCTTGAAGGAGCTTCACATGCTCCGCCAACCATCCGAGTTCTTCGACACTGATCTTGTACTTAACCGAGTAGCGCGCTTCGACATAAGCTCGGGACAGGAGCTCAAAGCAACGACGCGAAAAGCGCGTGTCACGTGGCCATGGCGCTATAAGGCGACTGTCAACTTCCTCCGCTCTCGAGCGCAGGACTTTTATTCGATGAGATTTCGGGCTGTAGAGTGTTAGCGTGAGTAGCGCGCAGTGGTACGCGCGTTCAGTTGCTTGATGCAGCATGAATGCACCGTCGCGCCAAATATTCTTCTCAAGCAGTAGGGAAGCACCGGCCAACGCTTCTATAGATAATTGGTGCCATTGGTCGTAATGGCCGCGAGCTTCGGCGAGTTGCTCTACTGCCGTCAATGCCTTCGGCTGCGCCAGAGCATGGCCGGGCTTATCGTAGAGGAGGATCCCGTCCTTCGCGACATCGACGAAGAAAGGGCGGCCACGGGAAAGTTGCTCGTTGACGTCGTTGAGGTCGTGAACGATCGGAACCACCGGCGTTTCGATCCTGCGGCTGAGCTGCTGGGTTAGCAGTTCGTTTTCAATGCCCTCCCAGAGTTCATGCTCTTCCGCGAAGGCCTTGGAGTTGACGATAATCAGGAGATCGTAGTCGGACCGGTAGCCACTGACGCGGTCCTCGACCCAGTCGCCACGAGCGTAGGAACCGTAGAGGATGACCTTGAGGATTTTGCCGGCACTGCGCTTTTCGGAGAGCTTGGTTGCCTGGAACTTCTCGACGCCTGCAAACAGGATTTCGACGATGCGCGCCAACTCGCGCCGCTTCCGGTCCGGCAGGTGTTCGATATGGTCGGTTAAGGTCAAAGCAGCGTCGAAGCCTTCGGTGTGAATCGCATCCATCCTAGCGGTTCCGTCTCGATTGCACATCGAAACGTTTTACGGGATTCTTGGTGTTTGCACAATCAAAGGATGTGTGTGGATTATACAGGACGAGCTTGAAGGGCCGGGTCGATTTCCTCGAGTTACCGCACCTGGGGATCCGGCCAGAAAGCGGAACACGATGGCGTGGGGCAGTCGGTCCCGCGTCTCCGTTGGACCGCTATGCTGACGCTCATTCGGCTGCCCTTTCTCACGCCCTCGTGTGACGCGAATTCCCGCTTTCCGCGCGTGCTCGCGCGCCGCTATGCTGAAAGCTCCGATATGCTTCCTTGTTTTCTAATACAAATAGCACTGTGGGGCGAGAGCATCCGCGTGCGGACTCGCCAGATCTTGCCGGGCGGATCAATCCATCCGGTTAATCCGGCGACCTGACTTTCTGGAAGCTTTACCAAACGACGCCTCGATCTTCATTATGAACGCCTTGCTGAAACGGCCGAGAACGTTTTCATCGGGCTCGATATACCACGACCGCTCGACGATATCGTAATTGTATTCGTTGATCATAACCCAGCAGCGCCAGGTTACTCAAGCCGGCGCGGCGTGCTTCCGTATCAGGAACTTCAATAGCGGCACGATCCGAGTGCGGTGGCTGCGTCGTAACGGCAAGAAGAGCAAGGTGCGTGAGACCGTCCTTGGCGCTGCGGACCGCGACGACCACGCAGGTCGGGCGCGACCTGCGTCCTTGTCTCTCCGCGGTCGTTCTGCCAAGCCCAGAGATAGGGATAGGCGATGATTTGGCCGGGGCAGAATTCACGGCTCATCGCCGTAACCTTCGCCACGTGCCAGCCGATCGATTTCCGCCTCAAACAGGTCTGTATGCTCTGCCGGCATTTCCGACGCACGATGTACTTTGCGAGTATCGCCCCCGGTGCGTAGACGTTCGCAATGATCGTAGCTCATAAGGACAAAGCGCGGCTTCCGATGCTTGGTCAGGACGACCGGCTCGCGGCTCGCAGCATCGGTGACGTCACCAACCTGTTTGTTGAGGTCACCCGTCGTGAACTGGCGCATGGAACGAACTCCGTTTGTGATTTCCACAATCCATATTCTATATTTGCAAGAATAGGCGCTTAGGCACCCCGACCGTTATTCCACGCCGCGATGCGAAGCGTTTTGTCGGCGAGATTATCGGTGACCCGTTTTGTCGGGGCGGACTGGATGGCCCCCTGTTGGTAGTTTGCGACGCAACTCCCTTAGATTCTCTGTCAGATGTGGGGTACGGAACGCAAGGTCGGCAGTTCGTATCCTATTAAGAGCACGCTCAAGAGAATCGCCAATCCTAGAGCGCCTCCGACACTCTGAGCTAGTCAATTCCAGGCAGGAAGATTCTTCCAGTTGGCCGGGAAGCCCATCGCGGCCTGGTCTACCAGCGGGCAGGAATCCATCAGTCCTGCAATCTGATCGCGCCATTGGTTGTTCGGTGCAACGATATCCATAAGATAGCCGAGAACTGCAATTGTGTTGTAGACTCGCCCCTGCGCATTTCCATTCATAGCCAGCTTCAAGCTCGCAGGAGATGTCGGCACGATCATCTTTACCGTCACCTGCTTGTTCCAAAGTCGGCCGTGATGGGCACAGATGTTGCGAATGTATGTCAGGTGATGGGCAAGCGATACCAAAACCGATTCATCCAATCCATAGACCTTGGCGATCGCCTGTCGATCCGGCCGGTTCTTAAGATTATTATACCACATTGAGAGTTGTCCCAACGATATTACTTCGGCTGTCATCCAAATCGGTGGGTGCTCTGGATCGTCGTATTTATTCCTGTAGTGAAGGATGAAGGTATCTTTCGACCTCGCCAGATCCTCGATCAATTTGGCGAAGGCTTGGGCATATCGATCGGGTCGGTGATAGAGGCCGGGATCGAGATAGCCGTGTGGCCCGTATTTCATGGCAAGGTGATATGCCCAGCTGCCTCGCAAGGATACTTCGATCCTTTCGATCGCATCCATCACGAGGAGGCGCAGCCGCCTATCAAAAATGTAAAGCTCCAAGACGTGGTCGAAGGAGATTCCAGCTTGAAACCCATGCTCGCCATTAGCCTGTGGCGCTGTCTCAAATGGCAACCAGTAGGCCCGCAGCCTATAATAGCTTATATGCTGGAGGCAATGGGCAGCGTGGGCATGATCTGGAACAGCCATTCCCCTTGCTTCCAGCAAGGCGATTTGGTCGGGGATGGAGACGGAGGGCTTTTCAAACTTCATGCCATTTCATAGGCGGATTCGAATAGCTATAAAACAAAAAACCCGCCGGGGTGCGCAGTTTCGGAACCGAGGTTCCGTCCGAGGCGTGGCGGGTGTTGTTGAGAAACGATATGGAGCAATCCCGTTAAGAAAGCAACAATGCAAGGGTAAAAAATGTACCCGTTTATGTGCGTTGCAGACCAAGCCATTGATGCGGAATCAAGATTTCTTCGAAGAGCAATTTGACCTAAATCGAGCATATCCTCAGGATATGGCCAACGACAGGTGGTTGCCAATTGTTCGATAGAAGTGTTGCCTTGCTAGACGCCGTCTGCCTGGCGAATCTTCGGGCGGCCGGCGCCATCACCATCGGCAGGACCAAGCTGCGTGAGGTGACGGCCGGCAATCACGAAAATCACTGGCAAGTACCTGTTTTTAAATGCACTCGTTCTCGGTGAACGAAGGCTGCCTCAACGAGGTCTGCGGTACGAGTCCCTTCACGGCGCGGGAGAAAGGTATGATCTGCTAGCCGACCATTTCGCTAGCGCTCACATTGAGTGCATCGTTTCCGTCCTTGCTCCGCAGAGCACGCTGTGGAACCAGCTAGACAAGCGTTAGGGCGCATTGACGTTTCAAGCCGGGAATGAGAACAGAAGCTTACGTCGTTTGCCGGAGTCCGCGCGTTATTGAGATGAGCACCAACACTCTCAACGTTCTAGTCATAGACGAAAACCGCATTCGCGCGTCCATCATTGAGGAAGGACTGCGCGAGGCGGGCTACGACAACGTGACAATCATCGATGACATGAATGGCCTGGCGAGGCGTATCATGGAAATCAACCCCGACGTCATCGTCATCGATCTCGAGAACCCGAACCGCGATATGCTGGAAAGCATCTTCCAGATTTCCCGCGCGGTGAAACGCCCAATTGCCATGTTCGTCGACAAGTCGGACGAAGCCTCGATCGAGGCTGCTGTTGAGGCTGGCGTGTCCGCCTATATCGTTGATGGTCTGAAACAGGAGCGCGTGCGCCCGATCCTCAAGATGGCGATCAGCCGCTTCAATGCATTTTCCCGTTTGAGTCGCGAACTGGAAGAAACCCGTGGCGAACTGGAAAACCGAAAGGTGATCGACCGCGCGAAGGGATTGCTGATGCGCTCGCGCGGGCTGAGCGAAGACGAAGCCTATGCGCTTTTGCGGCGAACGGCAATGAACCAGAACAGGAAGATCGTCGAGATCGCCCAAAGCCTGATTACCGCGGCAAGCCTTCTGGATCCGGGAACCGACGCATGACGAGGACACATCAGATTACTGCCGGCTTTCTTCCGCTGCTCGACAGCGCGCTTCTGGTCGCAGCCAGGGAAAAGGGCTTTGCGGCGGAACTGGACATCGAACTGACGCTCGTGCGTGAACGCTCCTGGGCGACAATCCGCGACCGGCTTGCTGTTAGTCATTTCGATGTTGCGCATATGCTCGGTCCAATGCCGATCGCCTGCAATCTTGGACTGACGGCGCCGGCATCGCGCATGATCGTGCCGATGGCGCTTGGACTTGGCGGCAATGCCGTCACCGTCTCTGCGGGCCTCTGGAGCGAGATGGCCGCATACGGCGCCGCGCCCGACCTCGATGCCCGATCCAGTGGCCGCGCTCTCCGGCACGTCATTGATAACAGGAGAGGCGACCGATTGCGCTTCGGCGTCGTCCATCCCTATTCGAGTCATAACTACGAACTGCGGTATTGGCTGTCCGCAAGCGGCATCGATCCCGACCAAGACGTGGAGATCGGCATCCTGCCGCCGCCCGATATGGCTGACGCGCTGACCGCGGGCCTTATCGACGGCTATTGTGCTGGCGAGCCGTGGAACACGCTCGGCGTGCTCCATAACCATGCGCATCTGGCGACGGTGAAGGCTGCAATCTGGAAGTCGAGCCCCGAAAAGGTACTCGGCGTCAACAGCCGCTGGGCTGACGGCCACCCGGAAGCCTTGGCCGCTCTCCTGCAGGCATTGTATACGGCCTCTGTCTGGTGTGCAGACATCCGCAATCACGCAGAGCTTGCCAATCTTCTGGCAAAACCTGCCTACGTCGACAGGCCGCCGGAAACTCTGCTACCTGCATTGACCGGCCTGCTGCGCATCGGCGGGCAAGATACGCTGAGCATCAAGGACTTTTTTGTCCCCCACGCCAAGGCCGCGACGTTCCCATGGAAGAGTCATGCTTTGTGGTTCTACACACAGATGGTTCGCTGGGGGCACATCCGGCATACCACAGTGCACCAGCAGATCGCTAACGACACCTATCGACCCGATATTTACCGAAGCGCTTTAAAGACGCTTGATGTCGCCATGCCGGGAGCTAGCTCCAAGGTTGAAGGTGCGCTTCGGGTGGAGACGCCGGTCGGCTCCAGCGGTGTGCTAATGCTTGGGCCGGACGGTTTTTTCGACGGTGGCCTGTTCGATCCTGACAACGTCGACAGCTATATCGCCAGCCAAGCACGCGACTAAGCGGGTGCTTATTTTATGCGCATTGCACAATTTTTAGAGTGAATGCTCCGCATGCGTTGATACCGAAAACACCCGTCCGGTTTATGTCGTCAGGCTTATTTATTACAAAACAATAGCTTAGTAAAACTGGCACGGCCCTTGCTTTGTAAATAGCAGGCCACGAGGCCACGAATTCGGCGTCCAACGACGGGCGCCTCCAGCAAAGCCGCTAATCAGGTAACCCGCGCACTTTCGTGCGTGCGTGTCCCTGATCAGCGGCTTTTTGTTTTTAACCCCCAGTGATGGATCGGCACGACCTTGTCGGGCCCCGGAGAAGCCATGTCTGTTATCAGGAACACGCAGTCCATGTCCGCCGGCGAACCAGCCAAAGCATTGTGGATGTCCACGATTGCCTTCACACTCTGTTTCGCCGTCTGGACGATCTTCGCGATCATCGGCATCCGCATCAAACAGGATCTCGGCCTGAACGAAGCCGAGTTCGGGTTGCTGGTCGGCACGCCCATTCTGACGGGTTCGCTCGTCCGTATCGTCCTTGGCATCTGGACCGGCCGTTATGGCGGCCGTCTCGTCTACACGCTCACAATGCTCGCCGCTGCTCTGGCGACCTTCCTCCTTTCCTACGCCCAGACATACACGCAGATGCTGATCGCGGGCCTCGGCGTCGGCCTAGCCGGCGGCTCCTTCGCGGTCGGCGTCGCCTATGTCTCACCGTTCTTCCCGGCGCAGAAGCAGGGAACGGCGCTCGGTATCTTCGGTGCCGGCAACGTCGGTGCCGCAGTCACCAAGTTCGCAGCACCCTTCGTGCTGATCGCCTGGGGCTGGCAAGCTGTCGCCCAGATCTGGGCTGTCGGCCTGGCACTGATGGCCATCGTCTTCTGGTTCACCACGACGGATGACCCGGCATTCCGCCTTCGCCGCGAAGGCAAGATTGCCTCCAAGAGCCTGGCACAGGAATTCGCGCCGCTGAAGAACGTCCAAGTCTGGCGTTTCTCGCTCTACTACTTCTTCGCCTTTGGCGGCTTCGTTGCCCTGTCTCTGTGGCTGCCCCGCTATCTGGTCGGTGTTTACGGCTTCAATCTCGCAACTGCAGGCATGGTCGCGGCCGCCTATTCCATCCCGGGCAGCATCTTCCGCGCCTTCGGCGGTGTTGTCTCTGACAAGAAGGGCGCTCGTAGCGTGATGTACGTGATGTTCGCAGTCGCAGCCGTCGCAACGCTCATCCTGTCGCTGCCGGCAGCCGGCGCGAGCGCAACGGTCGGCATCACGCCTGTCGTCTTCATCGTCGTCATCTTCGCCCTCGGCTTCGTCATGAGCCTCGGCAAGGCTGCGGTCTACAAGCACATTCCTGCCTACTATCCCGAGAGCGTCGGCGCCGTCGGCGGTATCGTCGGCATGATGGGCGGTCTTGGCGGCTTCATCCTGCCGATCGCCTTCGGCTTCCTCAAGGACATGACCGGCTTCTGGTCGAGCTGCTTCATGCTGCTCTTTGCGATCGTCGCCATCTCGCTGGTCTGGATGCACCTGTCGGTCAAGCAACTCGAACGTCGCGGCCTCTCCGCACAAGCCGTCGCTGCCACCTGATCCGAGGACTTGAAAACCATGACTGAGAAGCTTGTCATCATCGGCAACGGCATGGCGCCAGGGCGCATGCTCGAGCACCTGTTCGAAAAGGCGCCGGACCAATATCAGGTCACGATCTTCAACGCCGAGCCGCGCGTCAACTACGACCGCATCATGCTCTCGCCGGTTCTCTCCGGCGAGAAGGACTACGAGGAAATCATCATCCACGGCGATGGATGGTACATCAAGCACGGCATCACCCTCTACAAAGGCCACAAGATCATCAAGATCGACCGTGCCGCGAAAACAGTGACGTCGGATCACGGCGTCACGGAAAGCTACGACAGGCTTGTCATCGCCACCGGCTCCGTGCCCTTCATTATCCCCGTGCCCGGCAAGGATCTACCCGGCGTCATCACCTATCGCGACCTCGACGACGTGCAGGCAATGCTGCTTGCCGCCCAGTCACGCGAAAAGGCGATCGTCATCGGCGGCGGCCTGCTTGGCCTCGAAGCGGCGGCTGGCCTTGCTGGACGTGGCATGGATGTTACCGTTCTTCACGTCATGCCGACGCTGATGGACCGCCAACTCGATCCTGCCGCAGGCTATCTCCTGCAGAAGGAACTTGAGAGCCGCGGCATCAAGATCATCACCAAGGCCAATACCAAGGCCATCGTCGGCAACGGCAAGGTCGAGGGCATCGAGCTCGACGACGGCCGCATCATTCCGGCAACCCTCGTCGTCATGGCGGTCGGCATTCGCCCGAGCGTCGGGCTCGCCAAGGACGCCGGCATTGCCGTCAACCGCGGCATCGTCGTCGACGACGGCATGCTGACCTCGGACGGCAGCATCATGGCGCTCGGCGAGTGCGCCGAAGTCCACGGCATGGTCTACGGCCTTGTCGCTCCGCTCTACGAGATGGCCCGCGTCGCCGCCTCGCATCTATCCGGCGACCGCTCTGCTGCCTTCGTGCATTCGGACACGCCGACCAAGCTCAAAGTGACAGGCATCGAGCTCTTCTCGCTCGGTGACTTCGCCGATGGCGACGACCGTGAGGAAATCGTGCTGCGCGACGCCTCAGCCGGCGTCTACAAGCGCCTTGTGCTGAAGGACAACAAGATCATCGGCACCGTGCTCTACGGCGAAACCGCCGATGGCGCCTGGTTCAACGATCTGAAAAAGAAACAGACCGATATCAAGGAGATGCGTGAAACGCTAATCTTCGGTCAGGCCTATCAGGGAGGGTCGCCGCTGGACCCTATGGCGGCCGTTGCAGCCTTGCCGGATGACGCGGAGATCTGTGGCTGCAACGGCGTCTGCAAGGGCAAGATCATCTCGACGATCACAACCAAGGGCCTGACATCGCTGGACGATGTCCGCGCCCACACCAAGGCGTCCGCCTCCTGCGGCTCCTGCACCGGCCTCGTCGAGAAGCTGATGACGCTGACGCTCGGCGACAGCTACAATCCGGCCGCTGTTACACCGATGTGTACCTGCACCGAACTCGGCCATGACGACATCAGGCGCCTGATCAAGGCCAAGGGCCTGAAGAGCATCCCTGCGGTCATGCAGGAGCTCGAATGGAAGACGTCGTGCGGTTGCGCCAAGTGTCGCCCGGCTCTCAACTACTACCTCGTCTGCGACTGGCCGGATGAATACGCCGACGATTACCAGTCGCGCTTCATCAACGAGCGTGTCCACGCCAACATCCAGAAGGACGGCACCTATTCCGTCGTTCCGCGCATGTGGGGCGGCGTGACGAACTCCAATGAACTGCGCGCCATTGCTGATGTGGTCGACAAGTTCGAAATCCCGATGGTGAAAGTGACGGGCGGCCAACGCATCGACCTGCTCGGCATCGAGAAGGAAGACCTGCCGGCAGTCTGGGCCGATCTCGGCAAGGCCGGCTTCGTTTCCGGACAGGCCTACGCCAAGGGCCTGCGCACCGTGAAGACCTGCGTCGGCTCCGACTGGTGCCGCTTCGGCACGCAGGACTCTACCGGTCTCGGCATCCGCATCGAGAAGTTCATGTGGGGCTCCTGGACACCGGCGAAGCTGAAGCTCGCCGTCTCCGGCTGCCCGCGCAATTGCGCCGAAGCGACCTGCAAGGACATCGGCGTCATCTGCGTCGACTCAGGTTTCGAAATCCACTTCGCCGGCGCCGCCGGCCTCGACATCAAGGGCACGGAGGTTCTCGGCCTCGTCAGAACCGAGGACGAGGCGCTGGAGCATATCGTGGCGCTGACGCAGATGTACCGCGAGCAGGCCCGCTATCTCGAGCGCATCTACAAGTGGGCGAAGCGCGTCGGCCTCGATGAAATCCGCCGCCAGATCATGGAAGACGCCGACAAGCGCAAGGCTTACTACGACCGCTTCGTCTTCTCCCAGAAATTCGCCCAGGTCGATCCCTGGTCGGAGCGCGTCTCCGGCAAGGACAAGCATGAGTTCAAGCCGATGGCGACCGTCGGTTACCCGCAGGCCGCTGAGTAAGGAGATGGATATGAACTGGATTTCAATCGGCGACATATCCGACATTCCGCTCCGCGGCGCTCGCTGCGTGAAGACAACCCAGGGCAAGATCGCCGTCTTCCGCACGGCCGAAAACGAGGTCTTCGCCATCGAGGACCACTGCCCGCACAAGGGCGGGCCGCTCTCCCAGGGGATCGTCCATGCCAAGGCCGTCACCTGCCCGCTGCACAACTGGGTGATCTCGCTCGAAACCGGCAAGGCGCTCGGCGCCGATGAGGGCGAGGTGCGAACCATTGCCGTTCGTAACGAGGACGGCGCCCTCTACATCGCGCTCGAAAGCCTGATGGTGGCGGCCGAATGATGGAGAAGGAAGTCAAGACAACCTGTCCCTATTGCGGTGTCGGCTGCGGCGTCATCGCCAAGGTCGCCGAAGACGGCAAGGTGTCCGTCAAGGGCGACCCGGACCATCCCTCGAACTTCGGGCGGCTGTGCTCCAAGGGCTCGGCGCTCGGCGAAACCGTCGATCTCGACGGGCGCATCCTCCACCCGGAGATTGCGGGCGAGCGGGCGGAATGGGGACAGGCGCTTGACCTCGTCGCGCAACGGTTTTCGGATGCCATCAATGAGCACGGCCCCGATTCCGTTGCCTTCTATGTCTCCGGCCAGCTGCTGACCGAGGACTACTATATCGCCAACAAGCTGATGAAGGGCTTCATCGGCTCGGCCAACATAGACACCAATTCGCGGCTATGCATGTCGTCTTCCGTCGCCGGCCACCGCCGCGCCTTCGGTTCGGACACCGTGCCGGGTACCTACGAGGATATCGAGCTTGCCGATCTGGTGATCCTCACCGGCTCGAACCTCGCCTGGTGCCACCCGGTCATCTATCAGCGGCTGGCGGCCGCCAAGGCCGCGCGCCCCGGCATGAAGGTTGTCGTCATCGACCCGCGCCGGACGATGACATCAGATATCGCCGACCTGCATCTGGCCATCCGCCCGGACAGCGACGTCGCACTTTTCGTCGGCCTTTTCGAACACCTGATCGCAAGCAACTCCATCGATCAGAATTACATCGCCGAACATACCAGCGGCTTTGCAGAGGCCTTTTCGTCTGCGTCAGGCGTCTCCTTCAACGAGGTGCTTGATATGACCGGCCTGCCGGCGATGCAGCTTCGCGAATTCTATCGCCTCTTTGCCACGACCGAGAAGGTCGTCACTTGCTACAGCCAGGGCGTCAACCAGTCGTCATCTGGCACCGACAAGGTGAACGCCATCATCAACTGTCATCTCGCCACCGGTCGCATCGGCCGGCCGGGCATGGGGCCTTTCTCGCTCACCGGGCAGCCGAATGCCATGGGCGGGCGTGAAGTCGGCGGGCTTGCCAACATGCTTGCCGCCCACATGGCTATCGAAAGTGCCGAGGATCGCGACCGTGTCCAGCGCTTCTGGAATGCGCCGACGATTGCGGAAAAGCCCGGCCTGAAGGCCGTCGACATGTTCAGGGCTGTTGCTGATGGCCGTATCAAGGCGCTCTGGATCATGGCGACCAACCCTGTTGTTTCCATGCCTGACGCCGACGCCGTCGAGGCCGCCATCAAGGCCTGTCCGTTTGTGGTCGTCTCCGACGTCCTGAAAAGTACAGACACCGCGCGTCACGCCCATGTCCTTCTGCCCTCGCTCGGCTGGGGCGAAAAGAGCGGCACTGTCACCAACTCCGAGCGCCGCATCTCCCGCCAGCGCTCCTTCCTCGAGGTACCGGGAGACGCGCGCGCCGACTGGTGGCAGCTTACGCAAGTGGCGCAACGGATGGGCTTTACGCAGGCCTTCAACTTCGCCGCCAATGCCGAGATCTTTGACGAACACGCCGCCCTCTCAGCTTTCGAGAACAACGGCAATCGCGACTTCGATATCGGCGCATACGTCGGTATGAACCATCAGGCCTATGACGAGCTCTCGCCGTTCCAATGGCCGCAGCCTGCGGGCCGTGAGACTGATGTGACCCGCTTCTTCGCCAAGGGCGGCTTCTACCACACCGACGGCAAGGCACGCTTCATCGCCGTCAAACCGGTCGCATCGGATCGCACCAGCGCCGACTATCCCTTCACCCTGAACACCGGCCGCATCCGCGACCAATGGCACACGATGACACGCACGGGCAAAAGTGCGCGGCTCTCGTCCCATATCGCCGAACCCTTCGCGGAACTTCACCCGCGCAACGCGATCGAGATCGGCGTCGGCAATGCCGGCCTCGTCGAGATCGAAAGCCCGCACGGCAAGGCCGTGGTGCGCGCCCTGATCACCGAGCGTCAGGCCCGCGGCAGCATTTTCGTGCCGATGCACTGGAACGATCAGTTTGCCGCCAAGGCCCGCATCGACGCCGTCGTTGCGCCGTTGACAGACGCAATCTCCGGCCAGCCGGCCTCGAAGAATGTCGCCGTCGCCGCGCGACGGTTCAAGGCGGCGCGTTACGGCTTTGCCGTTTCCGCCGCCAAGCCGGACAATCTCGAAGCCGCCTATTGGGCGCTGGCAAAGGCCGAAGGCGGCTGGCGGGTGGAGCTTGCCTTCGACCAGCCGGTCGAGGACTGGTGCACGTGGTGCCGCAGCACCTTCGCTATTCCCGAAAATGTCGAGCCGCTCGGCTACGCTGACCAGCAGTCCGGCGATCTGAGGCTCGCCTTCTTCGATGGTAAGCGACTGCTCGCGGCGCTGTTCCTGGCCCGCGAACCCGTGGCGGTTGCCCGCAACTGGGCGATCTCGCAGCTCACCGCCGAGCACACCAATCTGCGCAAGCGCTTCGCCCTCGTCGCCGGTCGCCCCGGCGCAGACAAGCCCGATCCGGGCGCCACCGTCTGCTCCTGCTTCGGCGTCGGCGTCAACCAGATCGTCGCCGCTGTTCGCGGCGGCTGCCACAGCGTCGAAGCCGTCGGCAAGGAACTCAATGCCGGAACCAACTGCGGCTCCTGCCGCGCCGAGATCAGGGGGATCATCGATGGATGTCTTGCAGCAGCCGCGGAATGAAGCACCCGCCCGCATGGAACCGCTTGCCAAGCTGCCGGTCTTCTGGGCGCTCGAAGGCAAGCGTGTAGTCGTCGCCGGCGGCTCCGACGCCGCTGCCTGGAAGGCCGAGCTTCTCGGTGCCTGCGGCGCGCAGGTGCATGTCTACGCTGATGCGCTTTCCGACACTTTCGAGAAGTTGATCTCGCGCGGCGCCGAACACCCTCACGGCGCCTTCATTCATCACTGCCAAGGTTGGAATAAGACCATCTTCGCCGACGCGGCCATCGCCATTGCCGACTGTGAGGAAGACGACGAGGCGAAAGCCTTCTTCGACGCCGCCCGCGTCGCCGGCGTGCCGGTCAACGTCATAGACAAGCCCGCTTTTTGCCAGTTCCAGTTCGGCTCGATCGTCAACCGCTCGCCCGTCGTCGTCTCGATCTCGACGGATGGCGCGGCCCCGATCCTTGCCCAGGCAATCCGGCGTCGGATCGAGACATTGCTACCACGTGCACTCAAGGGCTGGGCTGAACTCGCTCAGACCTTGCGCGACCGGGTCAATGAACGACTGACGCCCGGCCCGCTCCGCCGCGCCTTTTGGGAGCGGTTTGTCGATCGCGCTTTTTCAAGTTCCGATACGCCGGAGGAGGGCGTCGGCGGGCTGCTTCTCGAGGAAGCCGACAGGCTTCGGGAAGCGCCCGCCCACTCCTCGCGCGGCCGAGTGACACTGGTCGGCGCTGGCCCCGGTGATGCCGAGCTTCTGACGTTGAAGGCCGTCCGCGCCCTGCAGGCAGCGGACGTTATCCTCTTCGATGATCTCGTTTCGTCAGAGGTGCTGGAACTCGCACGCCGTGAGGCCAGGCGTATGCTCGTTGGCAAGCGCGGCGGCCGCACGAGTTGCCGCCAGGAAGACATCAACGACATGATGGTGAAGCTTGCCAAGGCGGGCAAACGCGTCGTGCGGCTGAAGTCCGGCGATCCGATGATCTTCGGTCGTGCAGGCGAAGAGATCGCCCATCTCGATCGGGAGAACATTCCTGTCGATGTCATCCCCGGCATCACCGCCGCAAGCGCCATGGCCTCGCGCCTCGGGATCTCGTTGACGCATCGCGATCACGCGCAATCCGTTCGTTTCGTCACCGGTCATTCCCAACACGGCGGGCTGCCCAATGATGTCGATTGGGCAGCCGTGGCCGATAGGCGCACGACGACCGTGTTTTACATGGGCGGCCGAACGGCAGGTCTGCTTGCAGAACGCTTGATCGGGGAGGGATTGCCGTCTTCCACGCCAGCCGTGGTGATGAGCGATGTCAGCCGCCCCACGCAGGTCAATTGGCGCGGCTCACTTTCTTGCCTCGCCGAGGCGGTATCCGAGATGGGTTACGCCAATCCTGTTCTGATTGCGGTCGGCTCGGTGTTTTCGTCACGCTCGCTTGCAGGCGTACGTGTCGAGGAGTTCGCCGATGCAGTTTGAACCGGCCCTTACGCTTCTCGTCCTGGCGACAGTGTTCAGTTGGCCAAGCGCTGTTACGATACTCATGCAGGACAGCGATGCCGGTCTTCCGGTTCCCTTCACCACGATGATCGCGAGCTCGGTGAATATCTCGTGTTTGGGCCTGATTTTCTCGGAAGGTGGCTTGATAGTTGGTTCGCTTACCGCAATCGGCGCCATTGTCTTGGGAACGATGCTCCGAGTCTCGGCGACATCCGTGCCAATTGGACTGTCAGTGGTTTTTCTTGCGCTCTATTTGTGTTTTATCGCGCAAACAAGGGTGCCGTTGCTTTGATAGAAGCCGGCTTGTCGCGATCGAGCGGCCGACAGGTTTGGCGGCTGAACGAATATCAGCACGGCAATTGCAGGAATAAGAGGGGCTGGCATGATCAGCCTCGCATGGCGGCTTGTGCAATAGCACCCAGTCAGATCAGACTGGAGGTGATGATTCGATCGCGGGCGGCAGTAATAGGCTTACATCTCAGTGGTATGGCCGCCGCAACCAAGTCTGTAGGCTACGGAACGTTTGCACTAGCTCGCCCGGCTAAGCATTGCGGTAGTTCGATTCCCATCACGGCGAAGACATCGGCCCACCTGCTGCTCAGGCTCAATGACAGCGTTGCACCCCATCAGGGCGCGCCGTCTCTACTCTTGAAATACCCCTTCATTATGTCGGGCGGTTCATAAGGGATCCTAGACAGCGAAGCGATTTGCGCCTTCGATCGTCCAGCGATGAGGTATGACTGCTTGGCCATGGCTTCGTTCATGCGCCTAACATCCATGGCCGTTAAGTGGTCCGTGTGCACTCCTCTAGTATCGCAGTAGCCTACTGCCACGTCAGGCGCGATTGGCATGAACCGCACCCTGCGTGCGTCGGTCATCTCGCCACGCGAACTGACGAATGCATCTCCGCTCATATCGTCACCGAGAATGAACGATGTCTTAGGTGGTGCTACGTAGATGACCAGTCCTAGGCTTCTGAACTCTTCCATCATCTCGTCAGGCATCGGATCAGCCTGCGCAGCAATGCGGGCGTTGTTCATCTCACGAAGAGTATCCTTCGGGTCCGTTTCCCAAGCCTTGATATGCTCAACCCACTGCTGTTCTGAAGCAATCTCCTTTATCACGGCCAGCAAGTCTTCTTGTTTGAGAAAGCGCTTGTGCCAAGCCACGCTGCGTTTCTGCGCATGGTAGACGTAGGTGTGCCATAGGTCCCAGTGGGTCCGATTCATGATCGGCGTCATGCCATGGCGAACTATGTTTAGGAACTCCTGGATAAAGGGCGCCGCGAGGGTCTCCAGTCGGCCGAACCAAAGCTCAATTGAATGGTCTCGCGCACCGTTTTTGTCGACAATCGTGTATAGGTGGTCCTCAACAAAGAGGTTCGATGGCTTCGTTACTCGTACGTCGCCAATGTCCAAACCGCGGCGCCAAAAGTGTAGGCCTCCACTCTCATTGGTGAAGTTCCTTTGCACCATGCACGGAACGTAATGATGACGATGTGGCGCACTGTTCGACATATGCGTAAATCTCAAGAATCTGAGCGCCACAATATTTCTTCTCGACAGAAGACGGAAGTGGGAGCGGGCAGAATGCTTACATTCCCAACCGGTTGCCCGCCGCCGGCCAATTCGGTTGGCGTTGGGGTCGCCGGTTCGAATCTTTTCAGAGCTTGGGAAGTCTTGAGCTAACTCACACTTGGTCCGACCAGGGATCGTCCTGGAGTTCGACTCCGTCCTGCAGACTATGCAAAATATCGATCAGCCGGGGAGCCAGCTCCCGGATTTCGGTCAGGTGAATGGCCGTCAGCCGCTTGAGCGCTGCCTCGGCCTTTGTGGTAAGCGCAAGGGTCTGCCGACGCTTGTCGCCAGGATCGGTGTTGCGAGACACATATCCGGCGGCCACCAGACGGCCGACGAGTTCGGTTGCAGAATGCGGGGCGATTAGCAGCCGTTCGGCAAGGAGGCCGACAGACATCACCCCTTCACCGCGATAACCCTTGATGGCCAGCAGCGCCTGGTGCTGCTGTGCCGGCAACCCTTCCTCGTGAGCTGCCGAGGCGCTGAATTCCATGAACCGGCGCAGCGTATAGCGCAGGTTGGACAGTGCCTCGTAATCGGCATCCGTCAGATCTTCTACTGGCTTCTTGGCCATCAATCCCCTGCCGTCATTCGCCTGCCATCCGCAAGATCATTGCATCCATGCCGCCATCTCCATCCGCCGGTGGTCCTGCAGCGCGCGCAGCGCTTGCATCAACTCCGGCGCCATTTCCCGGATCTCGTAAAGATGGGCAGGCGTCAACCGACGCAATAGCTCTTCCGCCCGATCTGTCAATCGAACAACGATGCGGTTCTTCGGCTTGGCGATGATCGTCAGAAAGCCTCGGGCTTTCAATGCTTCCGCCAGTTCCATGGCTGCATCGGGCGCTAGGAACAGCTTTTCCGCCAAGCTGGAGACACTGATCTCGCCTCCGGTGCCAAACCCCTTGATCGCAAGAAGTGTCTGATGTTCGGCAGGCGAAAGGCCGAGGCGGCTGGCCGCGTCGGCGCTGAACTGACGGAATTTTCGGATCCGATATCTCAGATTGGCAAGCGCTTCGAATTCGATCTCTGACAGGCTTTCCTTGGTCATCGGGATGCTCCTGAACGCACGACTTGCTTTATATCGGAATACGATATATTTCGCGCTTCATTGTCAGCCTGTCAACCGGATCACCAATGCCCTCACACAACAGCAAACGGCCACATGATTTCATGGGCGGCCTGTCCCGGCGAGAAGCCGGAGATTTCACCACCGACAAGCGCGTCATTGCCCTGATCGGCATGGCGGTGATTGTCGGCACCGGCGGTGCCTTCGCCGCCTGGGTGCTGGTCAGCCTCATTTCCCTGGTCACCAACGTCGTGTGGTTCGGCCGCTTCAGCATCCATGCCGTGTCACTGGCAGAGGCGCCGCGTTCGCTCTGGATGGTCGTCGTCCCGGTTCTCGGTGGCCTCGTCATCGGCCTGATGGCGCGCTTTGGCTCCGAGAAGATCAGAGGCCATGGCATTCCGGAAGCGATCGAGGCGATCCTGATCGGCGGTAGCCGCATGTCACCGAAGGTCGCGATCCTGAAGCCGGTCTCCTCGGCAATCTCGATTGGAACCGGCGGCCCCTTCGGCGCGGAAGGCCCGATCATCATGACCGGCGGGGCGATCGGTTCGCTGTTTGCCCAATGCTTTCACCTGAGTTCGGCCGAGCGCAAGACGCTGCTCGTCGCCGGCGCAGCAGCGGGGATGACTGCGATCTTCGGATCGCCGATCGCTGCCATCATGCTCGCCGTCGAGCTCTTGCTGTTTGAATGGAAGCCGCGCAGCTTCATCCCGGTTGCGGTTGCCGCCTGCGTGTCGATCTGCTGGCGCCCGTTCCTGTTCGAATCCGGACCGCTGTTTCCGAAGCAGTTCCACATGGATCTCCCCTGGTGGGGCATCCTGCTCTGCGCCGGCATGGGCATCCTCGCCGGTCTGCAGTCGGGCATCCTGACGACGCTGCTCTACAAGATCGAGGATCTCTTTGAGGCGCTGCCGGTTCATTGGATGTGGTGCCCGGCGCTGGGTGGTCTCATCATCGGCCTCGGCGGCCTGATCGAACCGCGTGTCCTTGGTGTCGGCTACGATATCATTGATGGGCTGCTGAACAGCAAAATGCTGCCGCAGGCAGTGCTGACGATCCTGCTCGTCAAGGCAGCGATTTGGCTCGTGGCGCTCTCGTCTGGCACTTCAGGTGGCGTGCTGGCACCGCTGCTGATTTTCGGCGGCGCGCTCGGCTGGCTTGTCGGCCTTGTCCTGCCCGGCGATCCCGGTTTCTGGGCCCTGCTCGGCATGGCGGCGATGATGGGCGGCACGATGCGTGCACCGCTGACCGGCACCTTCTTCGCCGTCGAGCTGACCGGCGATGTCCAGGCCCTGCTGCCGCTTCTGGCTGCGACGGTCGCAGCCTACGCAGTGACGGTTCTTCTGCTGCGCCGCTCGATCCTGACCGAGAAGATTGCCCGCCGTGGCCAGCACATAACCCGTGAATATGGCATCGATCCCTTCGAATTCTCCCGAGCCCGCGACATCATGATCGCGAAGGTCGACAGCTTGCGGGCCGACATGACAGTTGCCGATGCGATCGGCCATTTCGCGACGCAGGAGAAAACCCACCGCGTCTATCCGGTTGTTGATACCCTCGGCGTCATCAAGGGGCTGGTCTCGCGCGGTGACGTGCTGCGTTGGCAGCAGGAGAGCGCGCAACTCGACCAGCCACTCGCCGATCTTGTCTCCGACGCCTCACTGCCGCTCGCCCATCCCGATGACACCGTTGGCTATGTCGCGGATTTGATGCTGGCGACGGATGCCGGCCGTATTCCGATCGTTGATCCCGACAGCAGCCAGCTTGTCGGCCTGGTCGCCCGGAAAGACCTTCTGCGGCTGCGTCACTCCCTAAGAGCGAGCGAAACGGACCGTCAGCCATATTTCGGGCGTTCCGCTGGTTCGGTGAACGGTTGATCCACAAAGGTAGCGGTCTTTCGTCGTTGCCGGGCGCTAGTATCGAAGCTGGCGCCCGGCCGAAATCGGGCCGGGATAGGGATGATTGCCATGCCCCCGCGCGACGATGTCCTTCCTGCATTACGGAAACTGTCGGCAAATTAGAAAAATAATTTAGCGCAATCGAAGAAGGCGAAAACGAATAACCTATTAAAAAACTAGATTTCATCGAATTTTATGTCGCGTTCCGATGCTTCCGGTGGCCAGTCCCTTCGCCGCCCCATCTGAAACGAGGAGGAATTCGGTGACAAGACAAATCCGACTAGGCGCGTTTCTGCCAGGTGGTGGCCAGCACATCGCCTCATGGAGGCATCCAGACCAGCCCGTCGACGGCGCAACGAACCTGCAGTTTCATATCAAGCTCGCCCAGGAAGCCGAGCGCGGCCTTTTCGACGCCTATTTCCTTGCCGATGGGCTCGCGGTCGCTTTCGGTGGTGGTATCGAAGGCGGAAACGCAAGGGTCGTGGGGTTTGAACCGGTCACGCTTTTTTCAGCGCTTGCGCCCTTTACCACGCATCTCGGTTTCATCGCCACGGCGTCGACGACCTACGAAGAGCCCTATTCGGTGGCGCGCAAGTTTGCGTCGCTCGATCTGATCTCCGAAGGCAGGGCCGGGTGGAACGTCGTTACAACGGCGACTGAAGCGGCCGCACGCAATTTCAATCTGGACCAGCAGCTTCCGCACGCAGCGCGCTATCGTCGCGCAGCCGAACATGTTGCTGTCGTCAAGAAACTTTGGGAAAGTTTCGAGGATGATGCTTTCCTTCGCGATCGGGAAAGTGGCGTTTACTTCGATGTCAGCAAGGTTCATCGCACCAACCACCGCGGTGAGCATTTCAAGGTCGAAGGGCCACTGAATGTCAGCCGGTCGGCGCAGGGCCATCCTGTCATCGTGCAGGCGGGCCAATCCGATGACGGCCGCGATCTCGCGGCAGCCACCGCCGAGGTCATCTTCACCGCGCACCAGAAGCTTGAAACCGCGCAAGAATTCTACCGCGATATCAAGGCACGCGCTCGTGCCCATGGTCGTGATCCATCCCACGTTCTGGTCATGCCCGGCGTCTCTCCCTTCATTGGCAGTACCGAGGCTGAAGCCCGCGAGAAATACGAACGCCTGACCAGTCTGATCGTCGAGGAAGATGGTCTTGCGCTGATCAATACGCTCAGCGGCGGCGAACTCGATCTTTCCGGCGTCGACCTTGATGGACCCTTGCCGCCGGCGCCGCCAACCGAAGGCATGAAAAGCCGCCAGGACCTGATCCGCCGCATTGCCGACGAGAACAATTTTTCGATCCGCCAGCTCTATCAATGGATCGCGTCTGCAAGGGGACACTACACGATCGTCGGCTCGGCCGTGCAGATTGCCGACACGCTCCAGGAATGGTTCGAAAACGAAGCGGCGGACGGCTTCAACATTTTGCCGCCCTGGCTGCCGACAGGTCTGACCGACTTCGTCGATCTCGTCATCCCGGAACTTCAGCGACGAGGTCTCTTCCGCACCGCTTATGAGGGCAAGACACTCCGCGACAATCTCGGGCTTCCTTTCCCGCGCACCCGCTGGGAAAGCACCCATTCTGAAGCCGCAGAATAGCCGTCATCCAACAAGGAGACATCGACATGGCAGTCAACGATGAACAGCAGGCCGTACTGCACGACTTTCAGGGCGTGTCGTTCTGGAAAGAGGGCGCAGGCAAAGAGCTCCTGTCGCTCGCTGGCAACGTCTTTTCACGCTGGGGGCTGCTGATTGTGTTCGCTGTCTTCTGGCAGGTGGCACCGACACTCGGCTGGACGAACAAGGCCGTGCTGCCGCCGTTCAGTGTCATCGTCCAGGCGCTCTGGAATGGGATTACTGTCGGTACATTCTCCAACGATATCTTGATCAGTCTTCAGCGTGCAGGCATCGCGTTTGGCGGGGCCATCATCGTCGGCATACCGCTTGGTTTGTTCATGGGCCAGATTCGCATCATTGAACGCGCGCTCGATCCTATCCTGCAGCTTTTCCGCCAGACGTCTGCGCTCGCCCTCTATCCGGTCTTCATCTTGCTGCTCGGTCTCGGAGAGGCGTCAAAGATCTTCGTAATTTTCTGGGCAACGCTCTTTCCGATCCTTCTTGCGACCATCGGCGGGGTCAAGCAGGTCGACCCCAAGCTCCTGGAAATGGCCCGCGTCTATGGCGCCAACAGCCTGACGATCTTTCGCCGTGTCGTACTGCCAGCGGCTCTCCCCCAGATCTTTGTCGGTCTGCGGCTTTCCGCGACGACTGCACTTCTGTTGCTGATTGCCGCCGAGATGATTGGCGCGAACTCCGGCGTCGGCTTCCAGGTCATGAACGCACAGTACAATTTCCAGATCCCGATGATGCTTGCCGCAATCCTGCTTCTGGCGCTGCTTGGGCTGTCTGCAAACTTCCTTCTCGAACGCCTGCAAGCCAGGCTTTGCCGGTGGTCTCAGGTCAAGAACTAACACCCATGCTGTCTCAGTGCTCATGAGAGTACCGACCAACTAAACTTCAGGAGATTGATATGCATATTCTGCGTCGTTCGGGCGGTCGTGCCCTTGCGCTTTCAGCTGGCCTCTTCCTTGCTGCTTCCGCCCAGTTCGCTGTCGCTGCCGAACCAGAACCGGTCACGATCCGTTTCCTCGCCAGCCAGGGCGGCCTTGCCGCCCACGAACTGGCCGACGCGCTCGGTTACTTCAAAGATACCGGCATTACACTGAAAGATGTCGGCTATGCCCAAGGCGGCCCGGCATCGCTCTTCGCGCTCGCCTCCGGCGACGTTGAACTTGGAAGCGCTGCGACGGCGGCCGTCTTGAATTCTGTTGCTAGCGGTAACGACTTCGTCGCCGCTTACGCTTCGAACGGGATCAACAAGACGACCGAGAGCATCTTTTATACGCTTGAGGGCAGCCCGATCCACTCGATCAAGGATCTTGCCGGCAAGACGATCGCCGTCAACACGCTGGGCGCACATCTGGATTACACGATCCGTGAGGCGCTTCATTCGGTCGGTTTGCCGGAAAATGCGGCAAAGCTCGTCGTTGTGCCTGGCCCACAGCTTGAACAGGTCCTGCGTTCGAAACAGGTCGATATTTCTGCCTTTGGCTACTGGCAGAAGACCTTCGAGGGAGCCGCCCTCAAGAATGGTCCGCTGCAGAAGGTTTTCGGTGACACCGATGTTCTTGGCGAGATCGCTGGCGGTTTTGTGGTCCTGCGTCGTGATTGGATCAAGGAACATCCCGAAGCTGCCAAGACCTTCGTCGAAAAGTCCGAGGCCGCACTCGAATATGCCCGCCTCCATCCCGAGGAAACCAAGGCAGTCATTGCCAAGGTGCTCGCGTCGCGCGGCGAAAACGCCGACATCGCTCAGTATTTCACGGGGTACGGTGTGCGCGAGGGCGGCAAGGCCGTAACCCGCGACCTGCAGTTCTGGATCGATATCCTTGCCCGCGGCGGTGTCCTGCAACCGGGCCAGCTGAAAGCGGAGGATATTCTCTACAATCCTGCCAATTTCGCGGTCGCCAACTGAGGTGAGGAACATGAGCGTTGCTGAACCGGTAACACGTGGCGAAGTCACGATCCGAAACCTTTCCAAATCATATACGCTGAGGGGCCGCCGTCTCGACGTTCTCCAGGGTGTCAGCAATCAGATCCGCGCTGGAGAAAGCCTTGCAATCGTCGGCGCATCAGGCTCCGGCAAGACCACGCTGCTGCGTGTGCTTGCCGGCCTGGAAGAGGCCGACCGCGGAGACGTGCTGATCGACAGCAGTCCGGTTCGAGGAGTTGGTGGTGACCGGGCCGTCATCTTCCAGGAGCCGCGGCTGCTACCCTGGCTAAGCGTGCTCGACAATGTTGCCTTTCCGCTTGAAAATCGCCGTCTTCGCAAGTCCGAGGCTAAAGTGATCGCCAGACACTACGTCAAATTGGTTGGCCTTGCGGACTTTGCGGATGCATTCCCATCGCAGCTTTCGGGCGGCATGGCGCAACGTGTCGGCATTGCCCGGGCGCTCGCCGTCAAGCCGGAGATATTGCTGCTCGACGAGCCATTCGGCGCACTCGACGCAATGACCAAGATCACGATGCAGGAAGAGCTGGCACGCATCTGGCGCGAGGAAAGAGTGACGATGGTCCTCGTCACGCATGACCTTGAAGAGGCTGTCTATCTGGCAGATCGGGTTCTGATCCTTCCTAAGGAAAAAGGCGGTCGAACACGCGAGATCGAAGTCAACCTTCCAAGACCCCGCAATCGCAGCGAGCCGGGCTTTGTGCGACTGCGCGAGCAGCTTCTCAATGAATTTGGCTTGCATTGAGGACGCTTCGGCAGGTGTAGCCCTACACTGGACCGCGGCGCAGCCATTGCACGATAGATGTCCAAGCGCGTGCTCAATTTGAAAGCACGTGCTCGGTCGCCCGTCGCGCGAGATGCTATTTTAAAAGGCGACCCCCTTCACCGGCTAGCTTGGGCGAGGCGGTTTCCGTAATAATTTCAATCGTCCGTTTGCCTGGCACAAATACTGCATCCCTTGTGATTGTCGCCACGGGCGACTGACATAGCGTCCAACGGCGGACGCTTCATAGCAAAGCTGCTGATCTGAAACCGGCGCCTCATTCGGGGCGGCTGATTTTTGATCAGCAGCTTTTTTGTTTTTGGCCCCTTAGCGCGGGCCCGCGGAGATGGCGACGAATGCTGGTTGGGAATGCAAAAGGCGCGAGAGGAATGTCACGATGAAGGAGCCTTTGACGACCTTTGACTTCGAGAGTGATTTCGCAGGCAGCCTGCGCTGCATACCCATGGCGGTGCGGTTCAAGCTGGATCTTTGCGGCATCAAGTTGTCGCTGCGGCAGTGGAGCCGTTTTGGTGAGCAGGAACGCCGGTGGCTGCTTGAGCAGCCGACTACTTCGCCCACCGAAGTGGCGCTCTACCGCACAACGCTCACCGAGTTTATCGCGAGATGTACCGGCGAGCCGGCCAAGTCGATTGATGCCGCCGAGGAAGTGGCATGGGCGGTAGCCAATGAGGTGCCAGAGGCTGTGACAATCCAGGCGACTTCAAGAGGTGTGATGCCACCGACAGCCGACCAGTGGTGCAAACTGACCGACCTCCAGCGCTTCGCCCTCCTCAAGTTGACACGACCGGGGCACGACAATGAGAACTTCGTCCCGGCGATGCTTGAGTTCGGGATCCTGTCAGAGCTGGAGGATGTGCTGTGACATCAGACAGCAAGTCCGTCAAAGGCTCCTGTCCCTATTGCGGCGTCGGCTGCGGCATCGTCATGGAAATCAAGGACAACCGTGTGGTCAAGGTGTCCGGTGACAAGACACACCCGACGAACTTCGGACGGCTGTGCACCAAGGGCAACACGTGCGGCCAGGCGATCGCCGAATCTGGTCGGATGGACAGGGCGCATATGCGCTCCACACGGGGTCAGGATCAGCTTCCAGTTTCCGTCGACAAGGCGATCAGTGAGACCGCTCGGCGCTTGAAGACAATCATCGAACGCGATGGGCCGGACGCTGTTTCCTTCTATGTCTCTGGTCAGATGTCGCTGGAGGCGCAATACCTCGCAAACAAGCTCGCCAAGGGTTTCATACGGACAAAACACATCGAATCCAATTCGCGGCTCTGCATGGCAAGTGCTGGCAGCGGCTACAAGCTTTCGCTGGGGTCCGACGGCCCGCCCGGCTCGTATCAGGATTTCGACAAGGCCGATCTGTTCTTCGTGATCGGGGCCAACATGGCCGACTGCCATCCGATCCTGTTCCTTCGTATGATGGATCGCGTCAAGCAGGGAGCGCGGCTGATCGTGGTCGATCCGCGGCGAAGCGCCACCGCGGACAAGGCCAGTCTCTTCCTGCAGGTGAGGCCAGGGACTGATCTGGCGCTGCTCAACGGGCTCCTCCATCTGATCGTCAAGAATGGTCACACGGACCCTGCCTTCGTCGCCGAATTCACCGACGGCTGGGAGCAGATGCCGGACTTTCTGGCCGAGTATTCGCCAGAGAAGGTCTCCGAGATCACAGGAATTCCGGCCAGCGACATCATCAAGGCGGCGGAAATGATCGGCACGTCGCCCGAGGTGATGAGCTGCTGGACGATGGGTCTGAACCAGAGCACACACGGCACCTGGAACACCAATGCGATCTGCAATCTGCATCTTGCCATGGGTAAGATCTGTCGTCCGGGCAGTGGTCCGTTTTCCCTGACGGGTCAGCCGAACGCGATGGGTGGCCGGGAAATGGGCTATATGGGGCCGGGGCTTCCGGGCCAGCGTTCGACTCTTGTCGAAGCAGATCGCGCCTTCACGGAAGAACTCTGGAAGATCCCGCACGGCAGTTTGCGCGCAGAGGCGGGAGCAGGAACCGTCTCCATGTTCGAGGAGATGGCTGCCGGCTCGATCAAGGCTTGCTGGATCATCTGCACCAATCCGGTTGCGTCAGTCGCAAACCGCGACAATGTCATCCGCGCATTGAAGTCCGCCGAACTGGTTGTGACGCAGGACGCTTACCTCGATACCGAAACCAATATCTACGCCGACATCCTCTTGCCCGGCGCCCTCTGGGCGGAAGGCGACAGCGTAATGATCAATTCCGAGCGCAACATGACGCTGACCCCGAAGGCCATTGACCCGCCTGGCGAAGCTTTGCCCGATTGGCTGATCATCGCGCGGGTCGCCTGCGAAATGGGTTATGCTGATGCTTTCGACTATGCTTCGTCGGCCGAGATCTTCGAGAGATCAAACAGGCATGGAACCCGAAGACCGGCTATGACATCCGAGGGGCAAGCCATGAGCGGTTGAGGCTTGGACCTCTGCAATGGCCTATCGCCTCTCCCGAAGCCCTCGATCGCAACCCAATTCGCTACATCAACGACGGCGTCAGCCAGGAGCGAAAGAGCACGACCGGGGGAGAGCAACCGCGGCTCAGCTTCGCGACTGCCTCCGGCAAGGCTGTGTTCTTTCCGCGCCCGCACATGGCGCCGGCGGAAATGCCCAGTCCGGAGTTTCCGATCGTGCTGAATACGGGTCGTCTGCAGCACCAGTGGCACACGATGACGAAGACCGGCAAGATCCCGACGCTGAACAAGCTCAATCCCGGCCCCTTCGTGGAAATCCATCCCGAAGATGCCGCGGAGCTTGGTATCGCGGACAAGGACAGAATTGAGATTCGCTCCGCGCGTGGCAAGGCGATCCTGCCGGCCGTCGTCACCGACCGTGTCCTTCCGGGAAACTGTTTTGCACCTTTTCATTGGAACGACAGTTTTGGTGACGACCTTGCCGTCAATGCTGTCACCAGCGATGCGGTCGATCAACTCTCGCTGCAGCCTGAATTCGAGTTCACTGCCGTTGCGATCCGGCTCGTCGAAAAAGCGCTTCCATCCAAAGAAGAGATCCCCTCTGTGCATTCCCTGCCCAGTACGATAGCCGAGCCCGCGAAAGTCTCCTTGCCGCCCGTCGCACCGGAGGTTGCTGCGTTGAGTGCCCTGACGGGCATAGGCCTGGCGCCGGCTCCACAGTTTTCGCCGGCGGAGCAGATCTATCTCCAGGGCTTCATGACTGGCGTCAACGCCTCGGTTGCCATGGGAACGTTGGATCTCCCGGTTTTACCGGACAGCGCTCCCATGGCAGAAGAGCGCCGGTTGCTCGTCGACGGCATGCTGGCAGGCCTCTTCTCGCGACGTCGCGTCAATTCCGTTGCGGCTGCCTTGCCGCCCTCGGTTCCCGTGATCAGTGCTTCGACAGAGACGACGGCTCCTGCCATTCTGATCGCGTGGGCGTCGCAGACCGGAAACGCTGAGACCGTAGCGTCAAATTTTGCAAAGCGTCTCGAGGCGAAAGGCCAAATCTATCGCCTGTCGCCGCTTGATACGTTATCGCTCGGCGATCTTGCCGGGGCGACGACTTGCTTGTTTTTCGTCAGCACATTCGGTGATGGTGATCCTCCGGACAACGGCGCCGAGTTCTGGAAAACCCTGAACGGTGAAGCGGCACCTCGCTTGGGCAATTTGCGTTACGCGGTGTGTGCGTTCGGAGACAGCAATTACGATCAGTTTTGTGGATTTGGACGCAAGCTCGACGAACGTCTTCAGGCTCTGGGCGCGCACCGTCTCGCGGAGCGAGTTGACTGCGAGCCGGAGTATGAAGCCTCGGTGATGCCTTGGAGTGACCAGCTTTGCGAGATGTTGCAGCCGGCCAAGGTTCTCGAGTTTGCGGGTACGTCGTCCAAGACAGATGCAATAGTCATGGTGCGGCGGACATCCACCGTAGCCCTTCCACAAAAGCCCGCCTTCAGTCGAAAATCGCCCTATTCGTCCCGGCTGCTGGTGAACAAGCGTCTGACGTCGGATGAGAGCGCCAAGGAGATCAGACAATTCGCGTTCGACCTCGGCGAAGGAGAGCTCAGCTACGAGGCAGGTGATGCGCTGGGCGTTTGGCCGAGCAATTGCCCTACGCTGGTCGAAGAGATTTTGACGACGCTGAACCTGAGAGCCGACAGTCCTGTTTCGGTAGAGGGATTGGGTGGGCTGCCTCTCGAGGAGGCGCTCGAAAAGCACTTCGAACTCGGACGAGCGAGTGGCGATTTCGTGAAATGGTGGGCTTCCGTATCAGGGAGCAATGTTCTGTCGGAGATCCACTCCGGCGAACGGGCGGACGTTTCACGCTGGCTCTGGGGCAAGCAGATTGCCGACATCGTCTCAATAGCCCCGGCCGGTATCGGGGCACAGGAATTCATTGACAACCTGAAACGTCTGCAGCCGCGCCTCTACTCGATTTCCTCGAGCTCCAAGGTGTGCCCGAACGACGTTCACCTGACAGTCTCCGTTGTCAGATATGCGAATGGAAGAGCGAACCGGGCAGGGACCGCATCGGCGTTCCTCGCCGACCGGGCGGCGGCTGGCGACATTCCGATCTTCATTCAGCCTTCCGCGCATTTCCGGCCGCCAAACGATCCCGGCACGCCGGCGATCATGATAGGACCGGGAACTGGTATCGCCCCGTTCCGGGCATTCCTCCAGGAGCGCGAAGCGCGCGGCGCTAGAGGAAAGAACTGGTTGTTCTTCGGGGAACAGCATCAGGCCAGTGACTTCTACTATCGTGACGACCTCGAACGTTGGACAAAAAGCGGCCACCTGACGCGGTTGGACCTCGCCTTCTCTCGGGACCAGGATGCCAAAATCTACGTACAGCACCGAATGAGCGAGTACGGTGCCGAACTGTTTAAATGGCTAGAGGAGGGAGCTCACTTCTATGTTTGCGGTGATGCCAGCCGAATGGCGAAGGATGTCGAAGCGACGCTCAGGGAGATTGTCGCGTGTCACGGCAACATGTCCAGCATCAAGGCCGAGGAGTATGTAAAGGGGCTCGCGGCGGCAAAGCGATATGTGCGGGATGTCTACTGATTGCGCCTGAAGGCCGTTGAGCCAAGGCCTCGACGATCCAGGCGGACCCACTCGATCCGCCTGGTTGTTTTGCAGGCTTACTCGTTTATGCGAATGCGACCGCGCATGTTCGGATGGAAGCGGCAATAGTAATCGGCGGACGCGGCCCCCGTTACGATCGTCGACGCAGATTTGTGAGGAGGGATTATCACATCGAACGCGCCATCGGCCGTCGCGGTATGTGCCATGACATCCTTGTTGATCCATTCGATCGTATCGCCGACGTGGGCATCAACCACCGCCGGCGAAAAGACCAACTTCTCGACAGTGATCGTGATGGTCGCCGCATCGACCGGAAACACCGGCATGACTACCGCGAGGACTGCTCCGAGAACCGCATTCTGATGAACTGAGGGCATCGTCGTTCCCTATTTCAGCTGCATGGCAACATGTTCGGCATGTTGCTCGTGTCCCTGAAAAACCTTGAGTCCGGTCTGCAAGAGATCCTTCAGTTCGGCGTTCTTCGCCGATGGGATCAGCAGGGTTTCGAGGGCGCCGTTGACCTGCTTGTGGTAGGCGACTTCGTTTTCCACGTAGGCCTTGTCGAAGGCGGCGCCCTTCAGCTTCGCGAGCTTGTCCCGCTCCGTCGCGGCCGCTGATGCCAGCGACTTGCTGGTGTCGTTATCCTCGGGCGTGACGTTGAGTTTCTTGACCAGATCAAGAGCCTGCTTGTTTACGGCCTCATGGTCGCGAAGCATGTCCTTGGCAAAGGCAATCACTTCCTTGTTCTTGGAGATTTTGAGCGCCTGATTGGCGGCATCGATGTCGATTGCACCCGCCGTGTAGGCGATATGGGCGATCTGGGGATCAGTGGGTGCAGCACCAGCGGCAAGGGCCGCTGTGCTGAGAAGGCAGATTGCGGCGAAAGCCGAGCTTAGTCGAACGAACATCTGAGAGCTCCTCATTCCGGCAGATCATGCCGGTTCGTGTTGGTGACCCTCATTGGATGTCGATCGCGCGCCGACGTTCCGGAAATTATTGCTCGATGCCCAGACGCTGCATCACGTTTGCGGTCAGCCTGTCACAGCGCTTGCCCGCAAACGGAAAGGCGTCGAGCAGCACCGGACCGATACGATTGTCTATATGCCGGCGCAGGAGATCTCTCGCTCGGTGCAGCCTTGATCGCACAGTCGCCGGCTTGATCATCAGAAGCTCAGCCGTCTCTTCGACGCTCAGCCCTTCGATGACCCTCGCGACGAAAACAAGCCGGAACGTGTCAGGAAGCTCGTCGGTTGCGTCTTCCACCAACTGCAGGATTTGTCTCTGTGCCATCGTTTTTTCTGGATCTTCGAGCGTCGCGTTGCCTGGGAACCGGACGACTTCGGCACCATTGCCTTCGAAGTGGAACTGGACCTCTTTTGCGCGTGAGGATTTACGAAGGCGCCCAAGCGCCTCGTTGCGGACAATCTGGTGCAGCCATGTCGATAGAGAGGCTTCCCTTCGAAAGCTCTCCAAATGCTTGAACGCCTGGAGATAGGCCTCTTGAACTGCGTCCTCTGCCAGGGCGTCATCACGCAGTATGGCTCGCGCGATGCGATAGAGTCGCTGATTGTAGCGGCGCATCACCGTCTGGTAGGCGTCGGGATCCTTGTTCAACATCCGTTGGATAAGGGCGGCATCATCGTCATTTTTAACGGGCGGTTGAACTGCAACGACAGTGTTCTGCACCATGGTCTCCTCGATCAAATAGAACATTGGATGCCGGCAGAGACGAAATGTTCCGGGCAAGCCTAACTCAAGAACTTCTATTCGTGACACCCGGGCTCGCAACGTGACAGGTCGTAGGGCAGAGCCTCGCGAAGGTCCAACACATCCCATAAGATAACGCGATTCCCCGAAGTTCCCTCTCTCAAGCACTTAACCGATTTGGGCAGGGTGCCACCGGTTCAGATCCCTTCAAGAGCAGCTGATCCGCGACCTTTATTTTCCAACCCTCCCAAGGGTTCACCATCCTAGATCAACCCGAGCTTTCCTATGGACTTCTTTATTTGCCCGATCGCGAAACATCCGGGGGCTAAACGTGGTATAGCAGGTTGCGGCACGATCAGGTGCCCATGGAGATGGCCATGACCAAATTCGCACTTTACGTTCCGAAGCAAAATCCGGCAAGGAACAGGAGGTCGCCGATTTCCTGAGATCAGCAATACCTCTCGTCAACGCGGAGCCGGGCACGATTTCCTGGTATGCGATCCAGGAAGGCCCAAGCTCGTTTGCAATCTTCGATACGTTCGACGATGAGGACGGAAGGGATGCCCACCTCAACGGCCAGGTCGCTGCGGCTTTAATGGCGAAGGCCTCCGAAGGCGAGTTATTCGCCAAGCCACCACAGATCCACAAGTTATCCATTATCGTCGATAAGCGGTCGTAAGTGTCGGGCTGTTGTCGCGGTCATTCGTGGCGCGCTTTTCTTCGCCGGAGAAGGCAGAAAGGTTGAGTGCTCTAGCCAATCCCTTCAGGTCAGTCTGGCGAGCTATTGCCCGATGCCGCTCGTGGCAGCGTCGTTGAGAAGAGTGGTCAATGCGGTGACAAGCTGGGCATGAACAAAAGGCTTCTGAAGTAGAATGCTATTGGGAACGCCTTGGGCCGCCCATTCCTTGGCGCTGTCCCCGGTCATATAGATTACCGGCATGAGCGGCTGCAGTTCACGCGCCCGGCGCGCCAAATCCCAACCGTCTGCTTCACCCGGCATTCTTACATCGGTTAGCAGGGCGCAAAAGCGGTCCGCGTCCTCCTCCAAAGCACGGATAGCTTCGTCCGCGCTCGATACCGCGAGGTGCTCGAAGCCGGCTTCTGTCACCACATCTTCGAGATTTGCTCTGATGAGAGATTCATCTTCAGCGATAAGAACAAGCAGCTTGCTCCCGTCTGTGCTGATGATTTTCTCAGATGTCTCTGCGGAATCATCGACCATGAACTCGTCCTGCATTGGCAGGCGGGAGCTCGTAGCCCTCAGCCGCCAGCGCCTACGAATTCGTTTGCTGACGATCACCAACACATAGAGCATCTCGGTGGTTTGTCCATCCTCGCCCACAGCAGAAAGTGAGAAGTGGTCGGAGACCCCGTAGCGTCATGATCCATCATTCGTGGGGCTTCATCGTTGCTTGACTGCGAGATCGGACAGGCTAGCAGCACCGATGCAAGCTGTCGGTGTCAATCAGACTTCCAGGTGCTCCCTGCGCCCGCAGATCTCGGCTTCTTTCCGGTCGAACTCATCTGTGTGTCCGTCACCCAACGATCCGTCGCGACTGTGGCTGGGGTTGCTGACCAACGATGAGGTAAAGGAGCTAAGTCTTCCCAATCGAGAAGGCCGTTTCGGTGGGCAATGATTTTCAGAGCGTGGGGTGCAGGACGCGCGTTGAGCTAACGCTCTCCAGCAGTGAGGCGACATGAAGGATGGTCGACTCTGCCTGCCACGCGCCGACGATCTGGATGTTGATCGGCAAGGCTTCGCCGCTGGTGCCGAACCGCATCGAGACGCCGGGAAGGTCAGTGACGTTCAGCGGCACGGTCGCGCCCTGCAGGTATGTCGCATCGACCTTCTGTCCGTCGATCACGAACTCTTCATCCCTGTGCTTGTGGGCAGGGATCGGCAGCACGTGGGTGATCAAGGCGTTGTAGCGGGAGAAGTAGTCGGCGTAGCCGTTCGGCGGCCTGCCGGCCCCGACATAGTCCGCCATCGAGGTGTCTGGCAGTGACAGCATCGTCTTCGGCATCTTGTAGAGCTCGTCCTCTCGACGACCTGCGGTCGCCTCGCGGAAGGCGGGCTTCATCTCCATGACATGCAGACGGTTGAAGAGGTCCAGGGCAAAATCCTTCTCGAGTGCTGGGATGCCGACATGCTCGACTGAAAGGCCGATGTCCCGCAGTGCCACGGCTGCCGCCTTGACGGTAGCGACGACTTCCGGATCAACGGGGCCGAAGCCCGGTCCGACCATCCATCCGACGCGAAGCTGCCGGAAGGGCTGTCTACCGATCCCGGCATCGAATGGGACCTTGCTCGACGAGAAGGCATCCTGTCCGTCAGGACCTGCCAACTGCGAGAAGGCGAGGGCGACGTCGCGCACCGAGCGGGCCATCGGCCCAACGTGCCAGAAGCGACGTGGTGCACGCGGCCAGATGCCTGTCATCGGGACACGGCCGTGCGTCGCCTTCATCGAGGTGATCCCGGTTTGGGCAGCCGGCCCCCGCACGGAGATCGCGAGGTCCGTGCCCAGTCCGAGTGGCGACATGCCGGCGGCGATGGCGGCAGATTCACCGCCGCTCGATCCGCCCGGCGTCCGCTCCAGATCCCACGGGTTGTTGGAGTGCACGGACAGCAGGTTGTCGCTTTCGATCCAGTAAGAGAACTCCGGCAGGTTGGTCTTGGCGAGCAGAATGCCGCCTGCCTTCTTCAGCCGGGCCACGCTGGTCGTGTCGCGGTCGGGCAAACGCCCCTTGAAGATTGGCGAGCCGCGCTGCGTCATTACTCCTTCAGTATCGATGGATACCTTTGGCTATGAATCGCACGCCATGCAACGGACCAAGCTCGTCGCTCGCAAGCACAGCAGCTTCAGCCTCTCGCGCTGAATCGAGCGCTGCATCGGCGACTGTAACGGTCGCATTGACCTTGGGATCGATCACTTCGATGCGATCGAGATGCGCCTGTACCCCCTCGACGGGCAATATCTCCTTGCCGCGGATGAATTGGGCAGGGGTGGTGGCGTCGGAACAGATCAGTAGTTCGTTGCTCATGGTGCTCTCGCTAACTAACCAGAGCTGGGATTGATTAATTCGGCCGCAGGCTGACGATGAGATGACTATTTCGGTTTCCGCACAGCGCTAAAAAGTCGGCAGCTGGAACCCAAATATGCCCGGAGACGTTCAAGATATTGGACGGAGGTGATATTGGATAACCAGCCATACGAGAGGGAAGGTAGACAACACACGAGCCGTTTCTCGGGCCTCCCGATTTCGAACTGGGCCATCAAAGGGCTCTTTATATATTCCTCCGTTCTTTGCCTGAGCCTCGGCAAGGATTTCTTCGTGCCAATTGTGTTCGCTTTCCTACTGGCGCAGGTTTTTAGTCCGATCCGCCGTTTCTTCGATCGTATCGGCGTGCATCCCGCCTTGACGTCCGTCATCATTGTGGGCCTACTTGTCATCGGGATAACTGCCATCACCGGCGCAATCATCGTGCCGGTCAGCGGATATCTCCATAATCTACCTCGCATAGAGGAAGACCTGCAGACAAAGCTTTCCGGCATTTCCCAAGCGCTCTCCGGCGCGTTCAAAGCAAGTCGGCAGGTGGCAGATCTCCTGAAAAGCCATGCAGCCGATGTTCAACAAGTTGAGCTGAGAGGCAACGGTCCCCTGACAAGCGCTGCACTGATTGTTCCAGCAATGCTGGGCCAAGTGCTTCTAACGCTTATCCTTTTGCTGTTTCTGCTGGCGTCTGGAGATCTGTTTTACGAAAAACTCGTCGAGGCTATGCCAACGGTGCAGGACAAACGCCGAGCTATGCAGATCGCCAGTGACATCGAAAGGCGCCTGTCGCGATATCTGCTCACGATTACGGTAATCAACGCGTCACTCGGCCTGGTCATCGGCATTTTGCTTTGGCTTATGGGGATGCCGAATCCGATTCTCTTCGGTGTCATCGCATTCGCTTGCAATTTCGTTCCCTACCTCGGGCCCTTCGCTAGCCTTACGGCGGGCACAGCAGTGGCGCTGATTTCTTTCGATGGTATCGGCTTCTCCGCCGCCGTGGCAGGGATGTATCTGGTTATCATGGCCTTTGAAGGCCATATCGTCACGCCGTATTTCATTGGGCGGCGTTTGCAACTCAACACCGTTGTGGTGCTGATCGCAGTCTCGTTTTGGGCATGGTTGTGGTCGGTAATAGGAATGCTGTTGGCTGTTCCCCTCCTCGTGACCTTGAACGTTTTTTGTACTCATATTGCCGGTCTGCACGGGCTTGGCAATTTTTTGTCCGCCGGAGTTGACGAGTCGGGCAACTGAGATGATGCGCCGACATGCCTTTGCCTTCGCCGCTCGGGCCACCCGGAAACCAAGATTTCAATCACATAGAGCATAGCGTGAACCCGCCGGCGACAAAGTTCGACGCACTGGTAAAGAACGTATTTTGAGCTTTCCTGACATCACACCGCGGGAAAAGGTCGAACTGAATATGCTGCACGGCGTCTGCGTGAATTATGCCCGAAACCTGGCCCAATCGGGTGATAGGGGTTCTATAGCGCTTCTCAATAAAAAGGGTTGAACCGCTAGGACTCCATGATTTATATCACGACGTGATACTGTTGTGATCGGAGCTCGACGTCATCGTGTCAAATCAAACCAGATGCCTCCCAAGTGACGAGGTCCTCGCGGACCGCCTGGGTCTGTCGACCAAAGAATTCCAGCGCTACCGTCTGCAGAACCTCGTTTCGGTTTCCACGACCTCCGCGACCGCGAACGACGGGCTCCTGGTCACCTGCCAGCTTGGGAACAGGGTGTGGGAAGGTGTTGTCGTGAATGGAAGCGTCACGTCCGAACGGGTCAGGTTTCTGCGCGGAAAGCGGGCGGGCAGTTCACCTTCCACGGTGCGTCGTGAACCTTGATCCGAGTTGAAGAAAGGAAAACAATGAAGAAGCTCGTCAGCCTCCTGGTCGCTTTATCGATTCCCTTCACCGCCCACGCTGCGGCCAGAATGGTCTCACGGACTGGCGACTGGGGCGTCTACTCCTTCAAAAGAGATGGAAAGCTCGTGTGCTACGCGCTGTCGATTCCCAAACAATCCAGACCCTCTGACGTCGATCACGGGAAGAACTACTTTCTGATTGCTCCAGCGGCAAATGGCGGAGGCAACGAGCCAGAGGCGGTCCTTGGCTACAAAGTGCAGGCCGGCTCGATAGTGCATGTTTCAGTTGGCGAGAAGAAGTTCGAAATGTTCGTAAAGGACAATACCGCCTGGGTCGCGGAGGCGGCGCGCGAGCCTGAATTCATCAATGCGCTTCGATCCGGAAACCACATGACCTTACAGGCGACGTCGGCGAGAGGAACGCGTACCATCTACGACTATTCGCTGTCAGGCGTAACGGCAGCTTTGGAGCGAGTCGAGCACTGCAAGTGAAGCGGCGCTCACCCGATCCCGAACGCCGCTTTGTTATCGGGCGTCGCGAGTTCTCGAAGACGGTGCGACGGGGTTCGCCCCTTGCCCGATAGCAGCAGGTCCAGTTCGCGCTTCGAATTCCCAAACCTCTGCAGAAGGCGCTCCGCTTCGTGTCGGCCGATCCCGTAGCGTCGCCGCAGGCTTCCAACATCGTATCTGGGTTCGATCTCGGTTTCGTTCACCGATAGGGGAAGCGTGCTATCTTGTTGGGAACGCTTCATGGTCAAAACTCCTTCCAAGGAGTAATGGACCCGACGACGCCGCGGTTCCAAGCGCGGTAGAATATATCACGTGATGATGAAAACAGCGGTCAGATATGAAGGAGGACGTAGATCGCGGCGCCCCAGATTGCGGCGACGAACAGGGCGACGCCGGCCAGGAAAAGTTTGACATCAATGGACATGATCAACCATCGACAAGGTAGTCTGTCGATTGCCCGCACATCCCACGGGTCAGTTCGAGGTCTGGATTGGTGCGGCCTGCGACACTTCGGACGTGGCCTCGCCGGGAATCGACGCGATGGCGAACATGACCGCGACATAGCTTGCAAACACGGCAGAAATGACGGCACCTTTGGTCAATGGTTCGCTCCTTTATATCATGTGATGACATTCTTTGATCATTCGTCCATAATGTCAACCTGAATGCAGGATGAATGATTGGGGGGGCGAGTGACTTTTGAAAAGATTCTAATTGTTGAGGACGACGCTTTGATCGCGGCGGATGTTCGCGATATCGTGGCGAGTTTCGGTTACGACGTCGTGGGAATTGCGGACAGTTTCGAGAGCGCGCAGCAGCTCGCCCCGTTTGCGACCATCGCCTTGGTCGACGTGAACCTTCGCGATGGGGCCACCGGGCCGAGGATTGCGCAGTACCTCGCGAACGACTTCGGCGTCGCGGTGGTCATGGTCACCGCCAATCCCGAAATGATCGTTGCCGATTTGTCTAGAGTGATCGGCCTGATATCGAAACCCCCGCAGCCGAAACTGATCGGCAGCGTCCTCGAATACGTGAGGACAATCCGCGAGGGAGGGCGCGGCTCGCCTCCGGAAGGGATGCGTGTCTTCGCGTGAACGACGGGGACGACACCATGATTGACAGACGTGCGGAACTTGGTCTGTGGGTGGGACGGCTGGAAACCATCCTGATCGAGCTGGGAGTGCTGAACCAGGACGGCGAGGTCGCCTGCGACGCAGGATCTCGTTTCCCCAGGGACGTCGAGGAGGCGCTGGACGGTTTCATCGAAAACCCGGTCGAGCTCATCGGTCTCCTCAAGATCTGCCGCGACGCCCGCGATGGGAGACCATTGTCTCCCGCAGTTCTGATGGCGGCACATCTCATGACCAAGGAGATACTGCTGGTGCTGCAGGAGGCCAGAGGCGCCGAGAGCTAAGGCTGTTTCAAAGAAATGGCCCGCCCGAAATCATTTCGGACGGGCCTCGCGCCAACCAGGTATCTCATCACGCCTGGTCGAAGCCTAGCTGTCGGTTACTGGCGCATCTCCTCCCGATCGCGGCAGTTCCTTCATCTTGACGAGCTGGTCAGCGCAGGTGTCGGCCGCATTTGTGACGGTTCCGTCGATGCCCGCGACCGTCGCCCAGCCGCCTTCGGTGATGAAATCGTCGCGCTGCCACGAGGATTTCGCCTGCAGGGCCTTCAGGTTTTCCTGTGCATCGCTGGCGCTCACGAAGTTATGGACGCAGATGCTTGCGACCAGATCAGCTTTCGCGTCGCGGACGGCAATCTCGGTCATGACGTTGGCCCTGCCTGATGTCGTCCAGCCGCCCCAGGTGAAGCCGAGTACCATCGTCAGGGCGGAGGCGCCAACGATCGACCAACCCCAAAGTGTCTTGGAAGGCCGATATCCCGACCATCCACTTTCGCCATTTTGCATAGCTGTTCTCCTCTGGTTTATATCATAATATGATACAAAATCAGGTTAAGAGGTCAAGGACGCTATGATCAAAAAATGGTGACGTCGGTCAAGCGAGCTCGGTCACCTGCCGTAGTCGCGAGAGGGATTCTGCCAATAGCGGCTCGTTCTCGAGCATGCCTTCGACATGGATTTTCGCCAGAGCTTCAAGAATGGTCTCGCCCTTCGCCGTCATGCCGATCAGCACGCTTCGCTTGTCGTCTTCCGCGGGGATGCGCTCCGCAAGACCTGCCGAACACATGCGGTCAACGAGCTGGACCGCGCCGTGGTGGTGCATCAGCATCTGTTCTGCGAGATCGCGAACCTTGATCTGTCGGCCGGGCGCCGTCCGGACGACGAGAAGAACCTGATATTGATGAGAGGTCACGCCAGCCTCGGCGAGCGCCGCCTCACTGAACGACAGGAATCGCCGCATCGCGAGCCGGAATCCTGCGAGGCCATCAAAGACTTCGTCAGCCAGGCCGGAATTCCGGCGTCCCGATCGAGGCATTCATGAGTCCTTCCAAAATGTCATGATGTGATATAAATAACGAACCACGCTAGGAGAACGGTTCGCGAGTACGGCCGATGCGGGAGACGGTGCAAATCACCGGCGCCGGCTGATCACTCGCGGACCATATTCTCCCGATGGTGGCAAAAAGACTGTGCCAATTTCGTGACGCAGCGAGAAAATTACATCGTGTTTTGTAATCGCATGCCCGGAATGCATTTAAGATCGATCGTTTCGGTGTACGTCTCGAAGGGGATGACACGTGGACGGTGTTCGCCGTCTCCACCGGCTGGCCAGCGGATTACAACGGACGGTTTCTCGACGGACTGGAGCAGGGCGTCGCCGATAGCCGTTGCGCGGTCGTAAACGCGTTGGACAAGGACCGCCGCAGGGCGCGGAGCCGCCGAAGCGATTCCGTCGAGCTCGATTTCAGACCCTAAGCGTTCGCGCGATTGCCTTTCCATGCCCTGAAGCTATTTGACCCTGTCTAGAGGAAGGGGGACACCATGAGCTCGCGCTTGATTTGGTCGATATCGGTTCTGGCGCGGCGGATCTGGTTCAGGGCGACGCTGTTCTCCCTCGCGGCAGTTGCCACCGCCCTCTTGGCGATCGTGGTAACACCCTACATTCCGGCGGACCTGTCGACGAAGATTGGCGCCGATTCTGTCGACAACATCCTCGGCATAATCGCCTCGAGCATGCTTACCGTCACGACATTCTCCCTAAGTACGATGGTCTCGGCCTATTCGGCGGCGACAAACAACGTCACGCCTCGCGCGACCCGGCTCGTCATGGAGGACAGCACCACACAGAACGTGCTGGCGACCTTCGTCGGCTCGTTCCTGTTCAGCCTTGTCGGCATTATCGCTCTGACGACCGGCGCTTATGGCGAGCAGGGCCGGCTGGTGCTCTTCATTGTTACGATCGCCGTCATCGTGCTCATCGTGGTGACTCTGTTGAGATGGATCGACCACCTGTCCAGGCTCGGCCGGGTGACAGAGACGACCCGCCGTGTGGAAGAGGCGACGCTCGACGCCGTCAAGGCCTGGCGGAAATCGCCGAACCTCGGTGGGAGGGCGCTCGAACGAAACAGTTGTGAGCCACGGACCGACGACACACCGTTTTTCGCAGATGAGATCGGCTATGTGCAGCATGTGGATGCAGAGGCGCTCGCAAAGATCGCCGGCGAGGCCAAGTGCGACCTGGTCATCGTGGCGATGCCTGGCAAGTTGGCCTCGCCCGCCCGGCCGCTTGGATGGCTTCAAGGAGCCGTGGGCGAGGATGTTCTGGATCGAGCCGCTGCTTGTTTTTCGATCGGCGACGTCCGCTCCTTCGATCAGGATCCGCGGTTCGGCGCGTCGGTACTGACCGAGATCGCGTCGCGCGCTTTGTCGCCTGCCGTCAACGATCCGGGGACCGCCATCGACGTCATCTCGCGCGCGATGCGGATCCTCTGCGCGTGGCATGACGCGAACAGCGAGGCTCCTGACGAGATCATGTATCCTCAGCTCAATGTTGCGACCCTTTCGGCAGCCGACCTGTTTGACGACCTGTTTACCCCGATCGCCCGCGACGGCGCGGGCCTTGTCGAAGTCGGACTTCGACTTCAAAAGACCCTCGCAATGCTTTCGAAACTTAGCGTGGAGTTTCACGCAAACGCCGTGCGACATTCGAAAGAGGCACTCGATCGTGCGACCGCAGTAATGCAGATCGAGGCCGACATGGAAAGGCTGCAGGCCGCTGCCGCCGCCATCACACCTGACCACAACGCATAGTTCCGTGGCAGAGCGAGGAGATTTCATGGAGTGGAGAGCGAGGAGGGACCACGCACTCTTAATGGTGAGCTTCAATGGTTTCGCGATTAAGCAGTCGAGCCCGACGACCGCGTCCGCGAGATGCTTGTACTGCCGCGCTCCACTCAACAAAGTCTGCTATCGCCGGCAACGATGATGACGTGCCCCGGATAAGGCCAAGGCGGTTTTGCTATCCACCAGGTCTAATCTATGCATCTGATTCCTTGTCCATGTCTTCGGCGTCTGTCGAGGTTTCCGAGAGGATCTCGAACCGCACCTCCTTGATGGTTCGTCCAGCCCGTCGGAGCCCCGCGATCCTGGCTAAGGTGGCATAGGCCTTCGGATCGCCTCGGTTGACCGACGAACACCTGCACCACTCGTCAAGAAGAATGCTAACAGCCACAAGCTCACGGGCGTCGAGCTTCGGGGCTTTCGGAGGCCGACGGAACACAGGGCTTACGAACCCCATGAGCTTCAGGCTTATCGCGCTAGCTGAGAATATCATGCCGTGATATTAATTCATTTTTTGACCTGAGGAAAATGACAATATTGCGAGCGATCCGCGGTGCGTGGGCAAGCGGGGCTGGGCGTCAGTCAAGGACACTTTGGAATGTCAATCTCCGCCAGGCAGATCGAACGCCACCCATCGCATTCGACTTTCCTCGTAGACGCTTTGCGTCGGAACCAAGGAAGAGGGCTTTTCAAAGCATCCCAATGCGACCGCGATGAGATCCTCGCGGAACTCCGGCATCCAGAAGACCGTCGATCCACATACCGGGCAGAACCGGAAATCGATCGATCTCCCGCTGTTACCTAACCGCGTGTAACTATTCGAGGCTCCGGAAGCTGCTACTTTTTCCCGATCGAAGAAGACCGCCACCCCGAATGCGCTGCCCGTGCGCCGCTGGCATGCCCGGCAGTGGCAGGCGGAAATCTTGACGGGGTCTCCCTCGGCCGTGATCGAAAGCTGACCGCAGGAACAAGAGGCTTCTCTTCTCACTGTCTCCATAGTGCGCGCCTCCTTATGGCCTGCGTCGCTCCCGAAGGCTTTGCGAGCGCTACTCAAGTCCGCCGCCGTTATTGCTTATCGATTGGATTCATGACGATACACAAATACTTCGAGCCGTCCTCATCTATCGGAGTCGAAGTACGTCTGTGATAGTTTGCAGGTAACGATCATGTCCCGCGGTTAGAATATCGGTCGGTGAGACTGTCGCACATGATCGCTTCACGTTCGAGCGGATTTTGGTTCCTTTTCCGCCGCTCGCCGCGCCCGGATGGCTGCGGCGATGAAGACGCGCGACAGGCCGTGATAGAGCGGCTCGCGCGACAGGATGCGCGACGTCACATAGCCGATCATCGAGACGGCCATGATCGGGATGACGGCCTGATGGTCTCCGGTCATTTCGAGAATGATGACGAAGGCCGTCATCGGCGCCTGCACGACGCCGGAGAAATATCCAGCCATGCCGAGGATGGCGGCGAGCGCGACACTGGTGCCGAGCAGTGAGCCGACCGTGCTGCCGAAACCGGCGCCGACGGCAAGCGACGGTGCAAAGATGCCGCCCGGAATGCCTGAAATCATCGACAGGAAGCTGGCGGCCAGTTTCTCGACGAAGAACAGCAGCGGCAGCGCATGGCCCTCGACCGCGCCGCGGGCCTGCTCGTAGCCGGTTCCGAAGGTGGTGCCGCCGGAGAGGATGCCGATCACCGCGATCGCGAGACCGCAGATACCGGCGAGCGCCAGCATGCGCTTCAGCGGCTGGGGTTGCGCCCAGCGGCGGATCTTCTGGCCGAAATGCAGGGCAAAGCCGCTGAAGGCAGCGCCGAGCGCCCCGCCGCCGATGCCGCAGACGAGCACAAGGCCCCAGTCGCGCAATTGCGTCGGCGCCACGGCGGCTTCGCCGAAATAGTTGTAGCTGCCCGCAAGCCCCAGCGCCGCAAGGCCGGAGAGGATGACGGCCGTGAGCACCAGCCCGTTGGCCCGCGACTCATAGGTGCGGCTCATCTCCTCGATGGCAAAGACGATACCGGCGAGCGGAGTGTTAAAGGCAGCCGCGATACCTGCCGCCGATCCCGCCAGGATCAATCCTCGCGCCTGCGCCATGCCGCCGAACCGGGCGACCGCCAGCATGATCGACGCGCCGACCTGCACCGTCGGTCCTTCGCGGCCGATCGAGGCGCCAGAAAGTAAGCCCAGCACAGTCAACACGATCTTGCCGAATGCGATTTTCAGCGACAGGAGCCGCGTCCGGTCTTCTGTTTCGTGCAGGTGCCGCGCGGCGATTGCCTGGGGAATACCACTGCCTCCCGAATTCGGAAACAACGTCGCCGCTATATAGAACGACAAGATGAACCCCACGGGTGTCAACACCAATGGGAGCAGGAAGGCCCATTCACCTGTCGAAGTTAGGGATCCGAATGCGTTCTGCGCCAGATCCGCGAGCTTGGCGAAACCGACGCTGATCACGCCGATCGCCAGCGCCCCGCACCAGAAAACAAGTCGTGGCTTCCAAAGCGAGAACGAGCCCCAGATCACGCGGGAACGGCGAAGGAGCTTGGAATAGCGGTAACGGCTTGGCATGGCGGACTCGGTACGTAACGCAGGTTATGAAGTCTTCTAACCCAATAGCCGCCCGAAGATCACCCCCAACAAGAGGAAAGGCGCAGGTCGAGGGTAGATTGCCGTCCCGAGCCTCGGTGAACGCTATGCAACACGCTTTCGATGCAAGGGAACTTTGCGATTTATATCACGTTATGATGTAAATCATGCCTGCTTCGTCGACGCTTCTCGTGCCGAAGCCTGTCGCATGGATGATCGTAATCACCAAAAGCACTCACATGACGGAAGTGAGAAGTGTTTCCGGATTGGTTTCATACCCTCGCGATCATTTGTCTCTGCCTCGGCGGGGTCTCGGTGGTCATCGTTATCTTGGACATCTTGCGGCATCCTCAGCACATGGCAGTCATGAATGTCGTCTGGCCCGTGACGGCCGCATTCGGAACGATCCCCCTGCTGATGCTTTATTACCGCTATGGCCGCCTCGCCAGCCAGGAGGCGCATCATCAGGCCAAGTCGCATGACGAGAAGATGCCAAGCATGACGGACACGCCCTTTCCGGTCATGGTCGCCAAAGGGGCTCTCCACTGCGGAAGCGGCTGCATGATCGGGGACGTGCTGGCCGAATGGCTGGCATTTGTTTTTCCCGTAATAGCCGTGGCTTTCGGATGGGAGATCTTGTTCTCGGAAAAGATGTTCGCGGTCTGGATCCTCGACTTCATCTTCGCCTTTGGGCTTGGGATCATTTTTCAGTACTTCGCCATCGTCCCCATGCGTGGCCTGTCGCCGAAGGAAGGGCTGAAAGCGGCGGTGAAGGCGGATACGTTCTCCCTGCTTTCCTGGCAGGTCGGCATGTATGGAGCCATGGCCCTGCTGCAGCTCTGGATCTTCCCCGCCGCCTTCGGCGTCAAGGCAGAGGTCAACAGCTGGGAGTTCTGGTTCGCCATGCAGATCGCGATGATCTGCGGCTTTGTCACAAGCTACCCGGTGAATTGGTACCTGGTGTCCGCCGGCATCAAGGAGAAAATGTAACGTGGCGCATCACCATCCCCATCAACACGGCGGTGAAAGCCACGGATACCAACAAGACTTTGGCCGCGCCTTTGCTATCGGCATTGCGCTGAACCTGGTTTACGTCATGCTTGAAGCGGCCTTCGGCCTCTATTCCGATTCTCTCGCCCTGCTGGCCGATGCAGGCCACAATCTCTCCGATGTGCTTGGTCTGGTTCTGGCTTGGGGCGCCGTCTGGCTGGGTCAAAGGCCGCCACAGGGCCGGCAGACCTACGGATTCAGGCGCAGCTCCATCCTGGCATCGCTCGGCAACGCCATCCTCCTGCTCCTGGCGGTAGGCGCCATCACCTATGAGGCGATCCGCAGACTTCTCGAGCCGGAGCAGGTCGCTTCCTCGACTGTGATCTGGGTTGCGGTGGTCGGTCTGTTCGTCAATGGCTTCACGGCGTACCTCTTCTCCTCGGGCAGCAAGCAGGACCTCAATATCAGAGGCGCCTTTCTGCACATGGCCGCCGATACAGGCGTAACGGTCGGCGTGATTTTTGCCGCCTTGCTTATCAGCTGGACCGGGTGGCTCTGGCTTGATCCGGCCATCAGCCTCCTGATCGCCGCCGTCATTCTCGTGGGAACCTGGTCCCTCTTGCGCGGCTCTACCATGCTCGCAATGGACGCCGTGCCGCGGGATCTGGACCTTGCAAGCATCCGAACGCAGCTATGCGACGCGGACGGGATCGTCGTCGAGGTTCATGATCTCCATGTATGGGCGCTGAGCACGACCGAAACGGCGCTCAGCGCCCATCTCGTATGCTCCGATATGGATAAGGGACAGAGCCTTCTGCGAAAGCTGCCGAGCCAGCTGGAGCAGGTCTTCGGTATCCGCCATGCCACCCTTCAACTCGAAACGCCTGCCACGGCAGACATATGTCCGCTGCGATCTTCTGGGACCGTTTGATGACAGCAGAAAGCCCGTAACGCAGCAGAGTATGTCTTTTGAGCGTGTATCGCATCACTAAGGGAGCCTGATCTCATGTCTAAAGAGGATACCGTTGATTATGATGGACCGGCCGGTGGCTGGGGCTCCCTGCGGGGCGTCGCCTCCGTTTTCGGAAGGGAATGGGCAACGCCGGCGGCTCTGGAAACGCTGCGGCGCCAGAACAAGCCCGGCGGCTTCATGTGCGTTTCCTGCGCCTGGACCAAGCCCGCCGATTATCATCCTTTCGAATTCTGCGAAAACGGTGCCAAGGCGACGCTCTGGGAACTGACCAGCCTTCGTTGCACACCGGACTTCTTTGCCAAGCATACCGTGACGGAATTGCGCGGATGGAAGGACTACGATCTGGAGCAGCAGGGACGGCTGACCCATCCCATGCGCTATGACCGTGCGAGCGACCATTATGTGCCCTGTTCCTGGGAGGAAGCCTTCACCGCCATTGGCGCAGAGTTGAAGCAACTCGATCCCAAGTCGGTGATCTTCTACAGCTCCGGGCGTGCGAGCCTTGAAACTTCCTACTGCTATGCGCTGTTTGCCCGGCTCTACGGCCACAACAACCTGCCCGACAGTTCCAACATGTGTCACGAGACGACCTCCGTTGGTCTCAAGAAGGTGATCGGCGCCTCGGTCGGCACCTGCGTCTACGATGACTTCTCGACTTGCGACGCCATTTTCTTTTTCGGGCAGAACACCGGCTCCAACAGCCCGCGCTTTCTTCATCCGCTCCAGGAAGCCGCAAAGCGCGGCTGCAAGATCATCACCTTCAATCCCGTTCGGGAAAGAGGACTGGAGTTCTTCACCAACCCCCAGAGCCCGGTGGAGATGCTGACCGGCAAGGAGACCCAGATCTCCAGCCAGTATCACCAGGTCAAGGCTGGGGGAGACATCGCCGCGCTGATGGGCATGTGCAAGCACGTGCTTGCCAAGGACGACGAGGCCAAGGCGCAGGGTCGAAGTGTGCTCGACCGCGATTTCATTGATAGCCATACGAGCGGCTTCGAGGAGTTCGAACAGCGGGTCCGCTCGACCGAATGGGATGCTATCGAAAGGGAGTCGGGGCTTGAGCGCTCAGCGCTTGAAGCGGCCGGTCAGATCTATGTCGAGGCCGACAGAGTGATTGGGGTCTACGGCATGGGGTTGACCCAGCAGGTCCATGGCTCCGACAATATTGCCATGCTGGTCAACCTCCTGCTGATGAAGGGCAATATCGGCCGCGACGGCACCGGAATCTCACCCGTGCGCGGCCATTCCAACGTCCAGGGCCAGCGGACGGTCGGGATTTCCGAGAAACCGGAACTGGTGCCGCTGGACAAGCTCGCAGCCCTGTTCGGTTTCGAGCCACCCCGCGACAAGGGCATGAATACTGTGGAAGCCTGCGAAGGCATGCTCTCCGGCAAGGTGAAGGCCTTTGTCGGGCTCGGCGGCAATTTCGTGCGCGCCATCCCCGAGCGGGATGCCATGGAGAACGCCTGGCAGACCATGCGCCTGACAGTGCAGATCGCCACCAAGCTCAACCGCAGCCATCTGATCAATGGCGAGGTCGCCTATCTCCTGCCCTGTCTCGGCCGAACGGAGGAAGACAAGCAGGCAGGCGGCCCGCAGACGGTCACCATGGAAGACAGCTTGAGCTGCATCCAGGGATCGATCGGCAGGCGCAAGCCGGCAAGCGAGCATCTCCTGTCGGAACTGGCGATCGTCGCCGGCATGGCCAAGGCGACCTTGGCTCCCAATCCCAAAGTGGACTGGGATGGTTGGATCGGCGACTATGGCAAGGTCCGGGACCTGATCGAGAAAACCTATCCGGAGGAGTTTCATGATTTCAACGATCGTATGTTCACCCCCGGCGGTTTCTACAGGGGCAACAGCGCTCGCGAGCGGATCTGGAAGACCGAGAGCGGCAAGGCACAGTTCAGCGCGCCGGAAATGCTCTCGGCCACAGGCTTCAAAGATGAGCCCGGGCGTTACCGTTTGATGACCCTGCGCAGCAATGACCAGTTCAACACGACGATCTACGGCTACAGCGATCGCCTGCGCGGGATCGAGGGCACCCGCGACGTGCTTCTGATAAATCCGAAGGAGATGCAAAAGGCGGGTCTTCAGGAGGGACAGGTCGTATCGCTTGTCAGCGATGCAGGAGATGGCGTCGAGCGTCGTGTCGGCGGTCTGAAGGTTCTCCCCTTCGCCCTCCCGGATGGCTGTCTCGGCGGCTACTATCCCGAGCTCAACCCGCTGATCCCGCTGTCGCACCATGACAAGCTGTCAAAGACGCCGGCCGCCAAAAGTGTCCCCGTCCGTATTGAGACTTGAGCGGGGCAGACGGCGCATCAGCCAGGCGATGCGCCGTGTAGGATCTCTTCATTGCCCTGTCGCTGTTGGGCGGCAGACATCAACGCCGTTTCCGTATTATCTCGGGAATGGGGCCGGCCGTAAGTCTGCGTCCGATGAGAGAAAGACCGCGGCGGGCTGGGGGCCATCACTTCGGCCCCAGAACTCAGGGGTTCTTGTTCTTCGGAAGCTCACCTGGCTTCACCACCGGCATAGTCCCGCTCTGCGGCGTCGGCGCGACAATCTCCTTGTCTCCGACCTTCGGTGGCTTCAGGACGCCGTTGCAATCATCAAGCTTGCTGCTAAGCTTGGCATTGTCCTGTTGGCCGTTTGATGGGACGCAGTCCTGCTTTGTTGCAGGCTTCGCGTCTTCCGCAGTTGCAGCACCAGACGCCAACGTCACCGACAGCACAATTGCGGTTAGACCGAGCCGGGCAGACCGTTTGAGAATCTGTCTCATGGTTTCCTCCTTTGTGGTGAGATAATGCGTTGTTCAATAGGCGCCTTGCTTCGCCACGCCTGTTATCGGGCAGGATCCACCTTCTTCCTTTCGTCCGGCGGAACGAGATCATCGACGGCGACGGCAAGCAGTTGAGAATACGATCATAATCAATGCAAAGCTCGCTGCCGTCAGCTCATCAAGGAAGCGCATACGCGATCACTTCATCGCCGACCGGCGTTTCCATGAAGTGATGACCACCGGCCATGATGACAAGGTATTGTTTCCCATTGACCTCGTAAGTCATCGGCGTGGCCTGACCGCCCGCCGGAAGTTTGTCTGTCCAAAGGGTCTTTCCAGTTTTAATATCAATGGCTCGTATCAAATTGTCGGTGGCGGCGGCGATAAAGATCAGTCCGCCTCCTGTGACGACTGCTCCGCCGTTATTGGGCGTGCCGATCGTGATGGGCAGCATCGAAGGAATTCCGAAGGGTCCGTTGGTGCGGGCCTGGCCGAGCGGGCGGTCCCAAAGAGTTTTCCCGGTTTTTAGATCGATGGCTCGGATGCCGCCATAGGGTGGCTCCTTGCAAAGCAGTCCAGTGACGGGGAGGCGCCAGCCGGCATTGACATTGATCGCATAGGGCGCGCCCGCCTGCGGGTCTCCGGCGCCTTCCGCACCGCCGATCTTGCCCCTTGCCTGATCGCGCGGAGCCCATCCCAACTTGTCGGCCTCCGCTCGGGGGACAAGGCGATTGTAATTGGGCATGTCGTTGTAGTTGGCGATCAGCACGCCGCGTCGCGGATCCATTGCAATGCCACCCCAGTCGGAGCCCCCGTTATAGCCGGGATATTCGATACTGTGGCGGTCGCTTGTCGGTGGCGTGAAGATGCCGTCATAGCTCGCCTGACGGAACTGGATCCGGCAAATCATCTGGTCGATTGGCGACATGCCCCACATCTCGGCTTCGGTCAAATCCGGCTTTCGCAGCGTGTGATAGGTCGAAAAGGGCTGCGTGGGCGAGCGTTGATCGGGCTCGACGCCACCGCGAGGTACGGGCTTTTCTTCCACGGGAACGAGCGGCTCTCCTGTCCTGCGGTTGAGCAGGAAGATGTCGCCGCGTTTGCTCGGCAGGACGAGAGCGGGGACGGGCCCTTGATCCGTCGGATAATCGACCAGCGTCGCCTGGGAGCCGAGGTCATAGTCCCAAACGTCGTTATGGACCGTCTGGAAATGCCACGCAGGCTTGCCGGTCATAACGTCGATTGCCACCAGCGATGTCGAAAATTGTTTCTCCAATTCTGACCGGGTTCCGCTCCAGTAATCGACCGCGGCGCTGCCAAGCGGTAGGTAAACGAGCCCGAGTTGCTCGTCGCCAGAGGCCGTCGTCCACATGTTCGGCGTCCCGCGGCTATACGTTTCGTGCTCCGGAGGAAGGCCATTGTTGTCTGGGCGCTCCATGTCCCACGTCCAGCGTAACGCACCCGTTGCGGCATCATAGGCTTGAATAACGCCAGAGGGGGCATCGAGCTTCTGGCCGTCTAGCACTTGATGTCCCACCACAACGACACCACGCACGATGGTTGGGGCGGACGTCATCGAAAACATCCCAGGATCGTGTTGCCCGATGCCATCCGTCGTATCGACGGTTCCTGCGCGGCCGAAGTTCGGGCATGGCTTTCCCGTTTTTGCATCGACGGCGATCAGCCTTGCATCGAGCGTACCTTCGATGATGCGCTCCGCGCAGATGTCGGACGGCTTTGCGTCGGGGAGCTTGAAGAATGCGACGCCACGGCAGGCTGCCGTATAAGGGATATTTTCATCCGGGACATCCGGATCGTATCGCCATTTCTCCTTGCCGGTCACGGGATCCAGAGCGAGCATGATGTTTTTCGGCGTGCACAGGTATAAGGAGTCGGCCACCTTGAGCGGCGTCGTTTCGGCGCCATAGGTATTCGTTGCCTGCTCGCTTGGAAGATCGCCGGTGTGTGCGACCCAGGCTCGTTTCAATTGCTTGACATTGCCAGGCGTGATTTCGGCCAATGGCGAGAAGCGTCGAGCGCTGTCGCTGCCACCGTATACGGGCCAGTCGGCGCCGGTTTGCAGGATAGAAGGATCCGCCATTACGCTAGCTGTCACAGCCGACAGGGGAACGGGAGCCGGGTCCGGCGCTAGCCTGTAGATCACAAAGCCCCCAGCAAAGGAGATGAGAATAAGACTGATCAAGCCGACGATGGTCTGCCGCCAGCCCGTCCGCGGATAAAGGTAAGGAAGACACCCGATAACAAAGACGAAGAGCACCAGCGGAGCAACCAGGCGCGGGACCAAGGCCCACCCGTCCAGTCCCGCCTCGGCAAAAGCCCAGATCGCAGTGGCGACGACGATCACGGCGTAGAGGAAAACACCACTGCGCCTATGCATGAAGAAGAGAACGCCGCTTATAACAAGCGAGATCCCGGCCAGCACATAATACCAGCTCCCGCCTAGCGTCGCGAGCCAGCCACCGCCAAAACCAAGAACGATTCCGATGATCGAAACGACTGCAGCGATCACGATCACATAGATACTGCGGCGCTCCGTCGACCTGAAAGATTGCAACATCGAAGTTTTTCCTTCTGCCTTTGCCGATGTGATCTGGAAAATATATCATGCCGTGATGTAAATCACCGCGCGTAAGCGGCAAGGCTGAAGCGCTTCACAAACTTGTGCATCCGCCTATTTCTGCAAGAGGCGGACACTTCAACGACTGATGGACCCGGCAAGCATACCCAGCTCAGTGGGAACTCTTTTCAGCTGGCGGAAGGCTTGTCGGTCAATATGGTTCGCCGGGCGAGTGTACGAAGAGTGAGCCCCTGGACAATGATGCTGAAGAGGACCACCGCATAGGTGGAGGCCAGGATGACGACCTTCGCCGGGTTCTCGGGGATGGATAGGGCGAGCGCGATCGAGATGCCGCCACGGATTCCCGCCCAGGTGAGGAACGGCACGTTCTTGGTCGACATCATGTCGCTCGACCATGCAGCCAATGCGGGCGCGCCGACGGCGATTAGCCGTGCCAGCAGGACAAGCGGAATGGCCACAGCCGCCATCTCCAGGGACAGCGTGTCGAATTTGAGGACGAGAACTTCAAGCCCGATCAGCAGGAAGAGAACGGAGTTGAGGATCTCGTCGATCAGCGTCCACAGCCCGAAGAGATAGGTCTGGGTGCGATCGCTCATGGCCTTGCGTGGTCCGTGATAGCCGATCAACAGACCCGCCGCCACGACCGACAGCGGCCCGCTGACATGCAGCCTTTCCGCCATGGCATAGGTGGCCGTGACGAGGGCCAGCGAGATCAGCACCTCGACCGAGTAGTCGTCGATCAGCCGCATGCCCCAATAGGCGACGCCGCCGGTGACGATGCCGAGCAGGAGACCGCCACCGCCTTCGACAACAAGAAGTTTGACGATCGAGCCGGCGGTGACCGCGTCACCCTCGCCCTGCGTCGCAAACAGCAGCATGACCGTGAAGAGAACAATGCCGATCCCGTCGTTGAAGAGGGACTCGCCCTGCATCTCCACCTCAAGGTCGGCCGGCACCTTGACGTTCTTGAGCGTTGCCAGAACTGCCACGGGATCCGTAGGGCTGATGAGGGCGCCGAATACCATCGACCAGGCCAGAGGCATCTCCAGGCCCAACAGCTTTGCGAGGAGCCAGAAACCTATGCCAACGATGGCGGTGGATACGACCGTCCCGAACAGCGCGAGGATTGCCACGGGCGCCGCGCGTTCGCGCATCCTGCCCAGATCGACATGCAGCGAGCCGGCAAACAGCAGAAATGCGAGCATCCCGTTCATCACCACTTCGGTAAAGTCGATCCGCAGCATCGTTTGGGTCAGCGGCTCAAAGATATGCCGCTCCGGACAGGCGGCATCCACTGCGACCAGGATCAGCGACGCGGCCACGCTCATAACCAGAAGACCGATCGTGTTTGGCATCGGCAGGTATTTGTGATTGATCCAGCCGAGCACGGCCGACAGGCTCAAGAGTATGGCAGAGAGTTCAAAGATCGACACGGTTGCTCCCAATTGATCTGCAGTTCCCGGCTTGAAAGCAGATGCACGGGAGGTCCATGACAAGCCTACGTTACCGGTTGAAGCCGCGCTGTCACATGCCGCGCGGCTGTTGCACTCCTGCTCAGAACATATCCGGCATGGTCGGCATCATATTTTGATCAAGGTTGTGCATGATCCACAGCGAGCCGCCCACAATTAGAACCACCACGAGCGTGCCAAAAGCCAGCGCCAGTGCATTGTTCGTATTGTCCGGACCCGTCGTGAGATGTAGGAAGAAGACCAGATGCACGCCGATCTGGCCGATTGCGAGCGCGATCAGCGCCGCGCCGATCCCCGGCTGCCAGACGAAGGCCCAGCCATTGGCGACCGCAAAGGATGCCGCCGTTAGCAGAAGGGCAAGAACGAGGCCGATCACATAACTGGTGGCACCCTTGGTGATATCGTCGTCGCCATGCGCCTTTTCACCGGGTGCTGTCTCGGCGCCTTCCCGGCGTGGGGTGTTTTGGCTGTCGGTCATTGCTTGATCCCCATGAGGTAGACGAGCGTGAAAATGGCGACCCAGACGATATCGAGCGTATGCCAGAAGAGGTTGAAGCAGGCAAACCGCCGCTGGATCTGCGGCGTGAAGCCTTTCACAAGGATCTGGGCCATCATCATGCCCAGCCAGAGAATGCCTGCGAACACATGCAGACCATGGCAGCCGACAAGGGCAAAGAAGGCGGACAGAAAGGCACTGCGCTCAGGTCCTGCACCTTGTGCAATGAGGCCGCGGAACTCATCCAGCTCCAGTACGAGGAAGGCCGCACCAAGAACGGCAGTAGCGCAGAGCCAGAGTTCGGTTGCTAAGACATGACCGCGCTTGGCCGCAACAGCGGCCATGCCGGCAGTGAAGCTTGAAAAGAGCAGACAAGCGGTTTCGATAACTGTCCTTGGCTGCTCAAACAGTTCCGCCCCGGTGGGGCCTCCGGCGGTGCGACCGACCAGCACCGCATAGGCTGCGAAGAAGCCGGAAAACATGATGATGTCACTGAGCAGGAAGATCCAGAAACCGTAGCTGGTGACGATGTTTCGGGGCGATGGCCCTCCGTCGCCATGTCCGGTGGAAGAGCTTGCGTGGCTGCCGCGACGACCGAGGCGATAAGGATCACCGGTGTCCTGAACCGTTTCGCTCACGCCTGCTCTCCCTGCTGCACCAGCCATGCCTTTTTTCGGGCGGAGCGCCGCCGCGCATCCTCTGCCGCAACCTCCTCGGCTGTGATCAATCGTTCATGCGGATCCGCCCAGGTGAAGATGACGAAGAGCGCAAAGCCAACGACCAGCCCGACGATCACCAGCCACCAGATCTGCCAGATCAGCGCGAAACCGGTGATGGAGGTGAAGGCTGCCGTTATAAAACCGACCGCGCTGTTTTGCGGCATCTCGATGGGTTGGTAGTTCGGCGCAGGGCCCAGATCCTGCTCGGCAATCGCGCCCTGCTTGATTTCCCAGTAGGGCTCCTGCTCACGCACATTGGGAAGCACCGCAAAATTGAATTCCGGAGGCGGAGACGGCGTTGCCCATTCGAGCGAGCGTCCATTCCAGGGGTCTCCCGTGACATCGCGAAGCGTCTCCCGGTGACGGATGCTCACCACGAGCTGGATGATCTGCGTAGCGGCTCCCGCAAACATGATTATAATTCCAGCCGCCGAGACCAGAAGCCAGGGATACCATGCGGCGACCTCGATATGCTGCAAGCGTCGTGTCATGCCCTCGAGGCCTGTAATGTAAAGCGGAACGAAGGTGACGTAAAAGCCGACAAAGGCAAGCCAGAACGCCCACTTGCCCCAGCGCTCGTTCAGCTTGAAGCCGAAGGCCTTGGGAAACCAGAAGGTCATCCCCGCAAACGCCCCGAACAAGACGCCCCCGATGATGACGTTATGGAAGTGCGCGACGAGGAAGAGACTGTTATGCAGCGCAAAATCAGCCGGCGGCACTGCCAGCAGCACCCCGCTCATGCCGCCGATCACGAAGGTTACCAGAAAGCCCACGGACCACAGCATGGGTGTCTCGTAGCGGATGCGCCCCCCATACATGGTGAACATCCAGTTGTAGATCTTCACGCCGGTTCCAACGGCAATGATGCTTGTCGCAATGCCGAATGCACCGTTCACATCAGCACCGGCCCCCATGGTGAAGAAGTGGTGCAGCCAGACCGTGAAGGAGACGATGCAGATGAACATCGTCGCGATGACCATGGAGCGATAGCCGAACAGCGGCTTGCTGGAGAAGGTCGAGATGATCTCGGAGAAGACGCCGAACGCCGGTAGAACGAGAATATAGACCTCCGGATGACCCCAGGCCCAGATGAGGTTGATGAACATCATCATGTTGCCGCCGCCGGAATTGGTGAAGAAGTGGAAGCCGAGGTAGCGGTCCAGCGTCAGCATGGCGAGGGTCGCGGTGAGGATCGGGAAGGCGGCGACGATGAGGAGGTTGGTGGCAAGCGCCGTCCAGCAAAACATCGGCATGCGCAGATAGCCCATGCCGGGCGCCCGCGTCTTGAGGATGGTGGTCACCAGGTTGACGCCGGTCAGCAGCGTTCCCAATCCGGAAATCTGAATGGCCCAGAGATAATAATCCACGCCGACATCCGGCGAGTACTGCAGCTCCGAAAGCGGCGGATAGGGCAGCCAGCCGGTACGGGCAAACTCCCCGATCAGCAGGCTGGCGTTGACCAGAAGGGCTCCGCTCGCGGTCAACCAGAAGCCGACGGAATTCAGCCTTGGAAAGGCAACATCGCGCACACCCAGTTGCAGCGGCACGACAAAGTTCATGAGACCGATCATGAAGGGCATCGCCCCGAAGAAGATCATGATCGTACCATGGGCGGAGAAGATCTGGTTGAAATGCTCGGGCGGAAGATAGCCAGGTGACTGATAGGCGATCGCTTGCTGCGAGCGCATCATGATGGCATCCACGAAACCGCGCAGCAGCATCAGCAGCGCCAGGGTGCAGTACATGACCCCGATGCGCTTGTGGTCCACGCTGGTGATCCACTCCCGCCAGAGGTAGGGAACGTAGCCTTTCACCACCACCCATATGGCGAGCGCCAAGCCGATGAGGAGGATGCCTGACCCCGCAATCAATGGGATAGGTTGATCGAGCGGAAGGGAAGACCAACTGAGTTTACCGAACAATGGTTGCGGCCTCCTGACCCTCTGTCGACGACTGTTGTGCCTGTGGCGGTGTATGATCGGGCTCGCCGCTGACGATCTTGTCGAACAGCCCCGGCTCCACCTTGCCGAACGATCTTGCCGGTACGTTCTGGCTCGGCGCTTCGAGCGCCTGATAGGCCGGAAGATCAAGCAGAGCATTCGATTGCTGCAGCGAAGCCGCCCAGAAGGAAAAGGCTTCCGGCGCCATGCTGCGTACGCGGAAATTCATGTCGGCAAATCCCTGACCGCTGAACTGCGTCGACTGACCGTAGAAATCGCCCGTGTGGTCCGCCATCAGGTGAAGCTGGGTGACCATGCCGTACATCACAGCGACCATACTGCCGAGCTGCGGCACGAAAAATGAGTTCATGACGCTGCCCGAGGTCAGCGACAGATGGATCGGCGTGCCGGCCGGAACCACAAGCTCGTTGACGCTTGCAAGGTGGAGGTCCGGGTAGATGAACAGCCATTTCCAATCGAGCGAGACGACCTGCACCTCAAGCGGCTTCTTGTCCGACTGCAAGGGTTTGTAGGGGTCGAGTTCGTGGCTGCCGATCCAGATTATGCCGCCAAGGAAGAGGATAACCAGAAAGGGGACGGACCAGATCAGCAGCTCCAGGCGGCCGGAGAAAGCGAAATCGGGACGATAACGGGCCTTGGTGTTGGAGGCGCGAAACCACCACGCAAACAGTCCGATGCCGACGATCGTTGGGATGACGACCACCAGCATGACGCACAGCGAATTGAGCAGGATGGCGCGGTTGGCGGCAGCAACCGTACCGTGGGGGGAGAGCACGCTCGGGCCGGCGCATCCGCTGAGAATTGCGAATGGAAGGGCCGAGAGCCAAGCCGACTTGGGCACGCATCTCGCTAGGGCTTTCCGTCCAAACATGCTGCGCCTCATCGGCAATTCGTGTGGCAAAGGTAGGCGTTACGTTCCGATCGAGAGTTTGCTTTGCTTTTGCGCGTCTCACGTTCATACATATCATGCCGTGATATAATGGGCAAAGCGGAGCACCAGATCGTATAGGTTTCCTCACGCAGTCTGCCTCCCGCCTATTTTACTCCTGCTCTCGCTTCCCTGCGCGAGGGGAAGACAATAAGCGCCGGTCAACGCGAACTAACTTACTGGGGACGAGTTAGTTCCCGCACGACCATACGGGCGGAGGAACAGGACAAGTAAAGCGATCATAAATTTGTCCGCAATTGTTAACGCTCACTGTAGGGGCACTCGCTGAGGACGGGTTCAAGACCTTAATTTGCAGCAGGTAGACGAACCGGGAAGATTGAACACGCGCGAATGGTTTATCAGGCGCCCTCCGACTTTTTGATTCTTCTCGAGAGCAAGATGGCAGATATAACAAGCTCAAGCGATTTAATGGGCGGCTAAACCTGAGCCTGTCACTTCGTGTCGGGCTCATCCTCTCAACCTTCTACTCAGGCGTGAGCGACCCTGACCGGATCTCGCTTATCGCTCGGTCAAACTGGCGGCGGAGCCACAGTATGGCCGAGGAACAGGGTGCTGATCATCAGAGCAGCGATTAAGACGATAGCCCCGAACGCCAACAGAAAGATTTGGGTATTGGTGATCTTCATCCTTAGAATTTAGTAGCGAAACCATTCGGTGGTAGGGCCCCGCGACACGTTGGCGCTTGCCGGGCCGGCGTGTACCGGGTTAACCGCCCAAAGAACGGCCGGGTCATCGAGAATATGAATGGCACCACTGATGCCCAGCACGAGAAACCAGAGCGCCATGACGGGACCAAACACGGCCGCGACACCGCCTGTGCCAAACCGCTGGACAAAAAAGAGCAATGCTATGATCACGAGGGTGATGGCCACCACCCAGTTCGACAAAGCCGGGGCAACGACCTGAATGCCTTCGACTGCAGACAGAACCGAGATCGCGGGCGTGATGATGGCGTCTCCAAGGAACAGCGACGCGCCCGCAACACCCAGCACAAGGATCCATGCGGGCCTTCTGGAAAGGCTGCCGCGGGCAAGCGTCATCAGTGAGAGCGTGCCGCCTTCGCCCCGGTTATCGGCCTTCAAGACGAAGGTCACGTATTTGATCGTCACGACGATCGTCAGAGCCCAGACGATGAGGGACAAGATGCCAAGGACGTTGTCGCGGTGGGTGCCGCTGCCTGACGTGGCGTGAAGTGCCTCTCGGAATGCGTAAAGTGGACTTGTCCCGATATCGCCGTAGACCACACCGAGTGCTGCGAGAACAAGTGCGGGCATACCGCCATGCGTGGTGTGCTCGACTTCCGGATCTTCTGAGCGAAGTTCTGTATGGAGCACTGGGCCGCCTTTCTGTCAGGGTTAGGCCGGGTCGCGACTGCGGCGAAGATGGCTAAAAACTTCGATGCTGTCGCCCCAAGAAGATCACGAGATGATATATTCTGGCTTTTTTGTAGGAGATCGAGGACCGCGGCCCCTCAGGCGTCATGGTCCCAGTTCGTCAGGCGCGCCTGTTGAAGGTCCCAAGGATGATCGCACCGACGAAGCCAGAGGCCACAGACCCGAGCAGTATCCCCATCTTCACATGGTCCTGAATCGTCGGATCGTCGAACGCGAGAAGCCCAATGAAGAGGCTCATCGTAAAGCCGATCCCACAAAGCGCCGCAACCCCGGTCATCTGGCCCCAGCCGGCCTTTGCGGGAAGGTCGGCGAGGCCAAGCTTCACCAACAGGGTAACTGTACCAAGCACGCCGACGAGCTTGCCGAGCAGCAGCCCTGTCGCCACGCCCATCGTCAGCGGTTCGGAAAAGGTAGCAATAGAGGCTCCGGCGAACGAGACGCCGGCATTCGCAAAGCCGAAGATCGGCACCACAAAGAAGGCGACTGGCTTGTGCAGCAGGTGCTCAAGATGATGAAGCGGAGATTCCCTGTGCGTTGCTTCCGGCGTTCCGGGCGTCACCTTGAGCGGGATTGTCAGCGCGAGAAGGACGCCAGCGAAGGTCGCGTGGATGCCCGACAGGAAGACCAGAAGCCATAGCACAGCGCCAAGAACGAGGTAGGGCAAGAGCGTCAGTACTTTCGCGCGGTTCAGGCCATAGAGAGTCGCTAGCACGACGGCTGCTCCGGCGAGAGCGAACATGTTGAGATCGTTGGTATAAAAGAGGGCGATCACCACGACCGCACCGAGATCGTCGATGATGGCGAGGGCGGCAAGGAAGATCTTCAGCGAAGCTGGCACGCGAGAGCCGAAGAGCGAAATCACGCCGAGAGCGAAGGCGATGTCGGTCGCGGTAGGGATCGCCCAGCCCCGAAGAGCCGCCGGGTTCTCCCAGTTGAAGCCAACGTAGAACAAGGCGGGGAAGACCATGCCGCCGAGCGCTGCCGCCCCAGGCAAAATTCTCCGGCTCCAGGAGGAAAGCTGCCCGTCGAGCATTTCACGCTTGATCTCAAGGCCGACCAGCAGGAAGAACAGCGCCATCAGGGCGTCGTTGATCCAGTGCAGTAGGCTTAGCGGGCCAACGAAGACGTGGAGCGCGTGGAAGTAGGCCTCGGCAAACGGCGAATTCGCTATCACGATGGCTACGAGCGCGACGGCCATGAGCACGAGACCGCCAGATGCTTCATTGTCGAGAAACTGGCGAAGGGTGGACCGAATACGGCCTGCGGAGATAGGCAACGACATAGGCCAGCACTCCCTTGTGGAGGGTTGATCGTAGTCTCCGTCGATTTCGGGGAATCCCGTGGCGCACGCAGCACACGCCATCTATTTGAATAGTGGAGCAAGGCGTCGACTTCCAGCAAAATCGTTCACTTAGGGGTGCGAAAACCACCGAAACTGCCAGCCGCGACCACAGCGAACTGCGCTAGAGCGAGCAGCGCCAAGACTCTAATTTGCAGCAGGTAGACCAACCGGGAAGATTGAACACGCGCGAACGGTTTATCAGGCGCCCTCCAACTCTTTGATTCTTATCGAGAGCAAGATGGCGGATATAACAAGCTCAAGCGATTTAATTGGCGGCTACACCTGAGCCTCTCACTTCGAACCGGGCTCATCCCCTCAACCTTTCGTCAGCATATAGACGCCTTTGTCGTCGCCAGCGATCTCGAAGATGCAGATGACCGGAAGCCACCCCCGGCGTTCGCGAGCAGCCGTGAGTAAAACTTGGCGGCAAATGACACTGGTGGCGGCTGCCCGATTATTGGAACCCAGGCGTATCACGGATTTAACAGGTCGGTACCATAAGAATTGTCGACCGCGCAGAGCCACTCATGCGACCCCGCTCTGCGAAAAACATAGGTCGCTCGTCGTAACGTCGCCGAGCGTGCACCGCCTTGATCAATAGTGTCGAGCCAGGTCTCCATAACGACAAGTGCCGTATCGGCACCCTCAATGATTTCCATGTGACCCTGGCGAACGGCGAGGCTGTCGTTGAAATGAGCTGAGATCGATTCAAACGCTCGCCTGATCTGCTCTTTGCCTCTGGCAAGCATGCCAGGCTTGACCACCAAGGTGGCGTCTAAGGCGTAGAAATCCATGAGGGCATCGAAATTTTTCGCCGAGATCGCCCGGTCGGCGGACTCGATTAGTCGCTTCAAGGCGTGATCTGCCATTGCTCTCTTCTCCGTCACATCTCTTCGTCAAGTGAGGCATAGCGCTGAATGGTTTTGCCAATGGAGCGCACGATGAATTCGACAGGCATTGCAACGACTGGCGGGAGACCGAGGACGTAACGCGTCATCGCCAGCCCGATGAGCTGTGAACCGACGAGCCCTGCTCGAAGCGCTGCCGTTTCCGGTCGGCCGACTCGCGCGATCGCAGGCAAAACCTGCGTCGCGAATATCCCGCGCATCCTTTCGGCAGCCTCCGGGTTGGAAGCTGCAGAACGCAAAAGGACCTGCATTCCTCCGCCGCTTTGTTCGCCTTCCCATATTGCCAGGAAGTGCCTGACGATTGCTTCGCCGATCGCGGTACCGTCGATGTTATTGAGATCGAGCAGCCGAAGATCTGGCGTGGCAACATGCGCGAACAGCGCTTCCTTGCTTCCGAAGTAGCGAATGATCATCGACGGATCAATCCCCGCGCGGGTGCCGATGTCTCTCACCGTCGTCCGCTCATAGCCATTTTCCGAAAACAGTTGTTTGGCTGCGGTTTCGATCGCTTCGCGCGTCCGCATCGATTTTGGCGTGCTTCTCCTTGCTGAGGTCATGATCACGTTTTGCCAACAAGCGTTGACAAAAGCAAGCTGCTAAATTAGTCAACACTTGTTGGCAAAATTGGAGATGGCCATGACAGCCTTGGAAACAGACGTATTGATCGTAGGGGCAGGTCCCGCGGGCCTGGCCTTGGCAGCAACACTGCAGGCGGGCGGGGTTCGTCACATTGTTGTTGACGCATTAGACGTCGCACAAAATACGTCGCGTGCAGCCGTCGTGCATCCGCACACTCTCGAGATGCTCGACGACATTGGTGCTGCGGGGCCGCTCTCAGCAGAAGCAATAGCGCTGACGAGATTCACTGTGCGCGACCGCGATCAGCCGCTTCTATCGCTCGACTTCTCGAAGCTGCCCTCCGCGTACCGGCATATGCTGATGGTGCCGCAGTCGACGACCGAAGCGGTAATCGAGGCCCGCCTGTTGGAGCTTGGCGGAGATGTACGTCGTGGGATCCGGGCGACTGATATCGTGTCGGACACCACCGGCGCAACCGTACGCCTGACTGGCTCAAGCGGAGATGAGGTAATTCACGCTCGATATGTCGTTGGAGCCGATGGCATGCGGAGCGTAGTTAGGGAAAGCTGCGGCATTGCCTTCGAAGGAGCGGCATATTCGGAATCGTTTATTCTTGCCGACGTTGTCATGGCATGGCCGCTCGGCCCGAGTGAGGTCTCGCTCTATTTCTCGCCCGCCGGATTGGTCGTCGTCGCGCCGCTTCCTGATGGATCGTATCGAATCGTCGCAACGCTCGACAATGCACCTGAGCGGCCGGATTTACCCGATATCCAAGCACTGCTCGATCAGCGCGGACCGGCGGCTATATCTGCCAAGGTCACAAAGCTCCTATGGTCGTCCCGCTTCCGGATTTATCATAAGTTGGCGTCAACCTACCGGAAGGGTTCGACTCTGCTGATAGGAGATGCCGCTCATGTTCACAGTCCGGCCGGAGGGCAGGGGATGAACACCGGGATAGTCGATGCTATTGCCCTCGGACACACTCTTCGCGATGTAATCCGCCAAGGAGCTCCAGCATCGGCCCTCGATCAATTTGCCGCCCGTCGGCGGTCTGCCGCCAAGGAGGTTCTCGAACTGGCTGGTCGCCTGACAAAGATTGCTACGATCCAGTCACCCGCTGGCCGTCGCCTCCGAAATCTTGTGCTTCGGATTCTTGATAAGATGCCACCGTTTAAATCCAAGCTGGCACTCTCGCTGTCAGGCCTGGACCGGAAGCATCTGGCCACGGCGGGCGATGGCAGGGGATCGTGGCCACCCCTGACACCGCGGCCCGCCGTCGCGTCGTACAGAGATTGTAGTTCCGGTCGCGTGTAGTGGATGGCTCGATCGTGGCGGCCAAAACTCCATTTGGTCATCGCGCCCTCATGGATGCTCCTACCGAATTCAACCTCGGTCAACTGGAAGGGCGGGTTGAGCTGACGTAACGAGGATGACAATCGGGCACGTCAAACGCCAGCGAGTTCCATAATTACCCTTTTTATGCCACGAAGATCTAATTTTCAGACACTTGCGCTATCTTGCTGACACTTCGACGGTTCGATTCCCTTCACGGCGATAGTGCCGCACCGCTCATTTAATCATCGACTTATGAGCCTATCATCCGAAAGCGCCGTCTCACTCCCACGTTGACCGCCAAACGCCGAAGGGCAGTCATCATTTGCCACCAACAGCGGAACTGGGTTGACGCCATGAGCCCTCACTACTCGACCGAGGCGTTTGTCCTTGTCACCCGCCAGTATACAATACCTGCGATCAAGGCTGCCGCGATTGCTGTAATGTAATCGCCGGCAAAAGAGCTCCGCGTTCGCGAAACGTTGCGACAAGCGAACTGACTATCGTAGCACCGCCTTCGGACATGGTCGCCGCTTGAATTGCCGCCAATAGCGCGGCGCGGCGATCTGCACCGTCGCGCTTCTCGTACCCATTAGACCATTAGTCGCGCCGTGTGATCCCGCCGGGTTTCTTCGCGGCGTGCACGGAGGGCAAATTCGTCTGGGGTGGCGCCGATCTGATCAGCGACATACTTCAGTATGGCGCGAGGCGGGGTTTCTTCTGCCCAAAGCACTCGACCCGGGTATCGCATCAGACATAGCTGTATGGCAAAGCCGAGCCGATTGTGATTACGTCTCCGCGGTTCAATCTTCAGGCGATCCGCCAATGACAACGAATAGTGGAGGATGAAGCTGTCCTCGTCGACTGGGATATCGAGAAGCTGCTGGGGATCTTAATCTTTGAGAAGCTTGCGCTTTGCCATCGCCCGACTCCATTAACGACCAACCTGTGTGAAGCGTTGTCGAGTCGGACCGGACAGAGAGATCAAAACTGGCGCATGTCGACGGCAATCCACAGAGATCGGATGCTGCACATCCGATCTACAGCATCGTTCCGGTTCGTTCGGCCTTAGCGTACGATTTCGGACTGCTCGTGTTCCGACCCCTCGCCTTCGCGAAAATCAGTTCTCTTGTCGAGGGCGCCCGCACCGTACGCGATACGCTCACGATCTAGCTTTCTTGGTGAAGGTGCAGAGAGGGCGAACGAGTAGCTCGTCCCATAATTTGGTCGCAGCCTACTTCTCCCAGTTATGCGGGTGTCCGGACGTTCGGCGCGCGAAAAAATAGCAGCGCTATAGGATTTCTCTGGGCGCGATGCCTACTCGCTTCAGAATTCTTGCCAGTCGTCTGTTTTAAACGCTGCGTTACCGACGGCTCTTGGCCGATGCTGGTTTATCGTCAGCGCCATGGGCGTATCCGGGCGCGGTCTGCTGGTTTGTCCTGCCCGACAATTGGAACTTGCAGACTAGATTTCGCAGTCTGTCTGTTTCCTGTGTAAGGGTAACGCTGGCTGCGGTCGACTGTTCGACCATTGCAGCATTTTGCTGCGTCGTCTGGTCAAGCTGATTTATCGCGGAGTTGATTTCCGCGAGCCCCGTGGACTGTTCGCGTGCGGAACTCGCAATGGCGTGCATATGCTCGTTCACGGCGACGATGTTTCTCTGAATGGTCTTCAGCGCCTCGCCACTTTCGCTGACGAGCCGCACGCCATTCTGGACATCGTCCGAAGAGGTCCGAATAAGTTGCTTGATTTCCTTTGCAGCTTGGGCGGATCGTTGCGCGAGTTCACGGACCTCTTGCGCCACGACGGCGAAGCCCTTGCCGGCTTCTCCCGCACGTGCGGCCTCGACGCCGGCGTTGAGGGCCAGCAGGTTGGTCTGGAAGGCGATCTCATCGATCACGCCGATGATGTTTGAAATTTGGTTCGATGAACTTTCGATGCGGGCCATGGCGCCGACCGCCTCCGCAACGATCTGGCCGGAACGGTTGGCGCTTGCATCAGCCGACCGCGTGGCTTCGCGGGCCTCGTCCGTTCTGCTCGACGCATTCTTCACGTTGACCGTAATCTGATCGAGCGCTGCAGCCGTCTCTTCAAGTGCTGCGGCTTTCTGCTCGGTTCGCTTCGAGAGGTCGTTGGCGCCATGGCTGATCTCTCGCGATCCGGTGTCGATCTCGTCAGTTGCGTTCGATACCGCCGCGAGCACGCTGCCCAGCTGGACGATCGCGTTGTTCATGTTGTGCCTGAGTGGTTCGAATTCTTTGGTGAACGGCTGTTCCAGTGAAAATGACAGATCTCCTCCCGCAAGCTTGGCGAGCGCGTCACCGACAGCTGTGAAGGCTTGCACGCGCCCGCTAACGTCGGAGGCAAATTTGACGATCTTGACGACCTTGCCGGTCTCGTCTGTGATTGGATTATAGGAAGCCGCAAGATAGACCCTACGACCATCCTTCGCGTAGCGAACGATGTCGCCGATGCGTGGCTGGTTTGCCCGCAGATCACGCCAGAGATCCTGGTATTCAGTGTCACCATCCGCACCAGGCTTCACGAAAATACGATGATTCTTGCCTTTGAGTTCGGAAAGCGTGAACCCTGTTATCGGTAGCTCAACAAAAAGCGATCGCGGCACGAGTGGCTTGGCAAATGCGGCAACGATCGTGACCTCGCCACCACACAAGTATCCGAAGCGATATGCTCAGCGTTGAAATCCGCGGAAGAAAAAACGCGCCCTGGCCCGCACCGCAGGATTGCCGCAGCGATCGTTGGCAAGCGGGAGCGCCACCCGGATGGAACCAAAATTAATGTTGCAAGTTCGGATATCAGCGCCATGGAGGTAAATATGAATATCGGTAAAGTAGTGCTTTTATCGTCGCTGATTGCCAGTTTGGCCGCACCATCGATCGCCGATGCGCAGGTCGAACTGCGTCTCGGTCCTGGCGGTGTTGAGGTCCAGAACCACGATCGGGACCGTTACGATGATCGGTATTATGAGCGCGGCCCGCGCCGCCGCTGCAATCCGCAGGATGCGCTGGACAACGCCCGCGATGCGGGACTTCGCCGGGCGCAGATAATCCGCGAGACCCCGCGCAGCATCACGGTTCAGGGATTTACCCGAAGCGGCAGGCCAGACCGCATGAGCTTTGCCAATGTCAGGGGATGCCCCGAAATCTGAGCGCGCGTCCTCCAAAGCCAGACCATGCACATATCGTCGGCAAATGCCGAGGCTGCAAAATCGGTTCGGTATGAACGGGCGCTGCATGCTGTGTATTTGGGCGGCTGGTCGCCTTAGATCAGCAAGCATGCCTCGCAAAAGTCGGTGCCGAACGCATGGATAATCTCGACAGCGAAATGATAAGCCCAGCAATCGTTTGCGACGTCATCCTGACGGAATGGATCGGGCAAGACGAACTGGCTTTGAAATCCGGGCGCTGCGGCAGGAAATGGAACTCTATTTTTTAAACGCGGGTCTGGCAGTGCCGCCTGAGATTAGCGATCCTCGCAGGCTGGTGCATGTGGGACGGCTCCTCGAGGCCCGCCCGGATCGGGTCAGCTCGGTGGATCCGGCTGCCATTCACTGGCGCTTCACAACCGCGTCCTGATGGCAAACTTTGATCATTGATAAAAGCTTTCTCCGATCGAAGAGGGTTAGCGCTCAGCCATTCCAACCAACTAGAACGTGTGTGACCGGTTTGTGTTCCGGTACGGCGGCGTACGGGAACATGAAGGCAGGGCGCATTGATCAAGGCCCTCGTACGGCGAAGTATGTCGGCAAGGAGCGATAACCCATTTGACAGGAGGAGCCACTATGGCAACCGCGAAGACATTGGATGACCTGTCTAGGCACTCTGAAAGACATTTGCTTTGCCGAAAAGCAGATCCTGAAGGCTCTGCCGAAGATGGCGCGCTCTGCCCAGTCCGAAGAAGGCAGGGCCGGCTTCATACAGCATCGAGACGAGACCCAAGGACAGATCGAGCGCCTGGAGCAGGTGTTCGAGCTTCTCGGAAAACCGGCGCGTGGGAAGACCTGCGAGGCGATCCAGGGCATCATCGCGGAAGGTGAGGAAACAACCATGGAGGAGCAAAGGCTCGCCTGCGCTCGATGCAGGGCTGATCTCCTCGGCGCAGGCCGTTGAACACTACGAGATCGCGCGCTACGGTACTTTGATCGCCTCGGCCAATCAGCTTGGGCTGAGAGATGCCGTTCCTCTTCTCAAGGCAAATCTTTATGAAGAGGAAGCGACCGACAAGAAGCTGACGCAGCTTGCGCAGGCGCAGGCCAACCCCAAGGGCCAAAAGGTCGCCTAAGGCAAGCATACCAAAAGGTCGCCCGCCGGGCGGCCTTCTTCGTTGTGCCCGCCGCTCTAGGCGAACGGACAGCACCTCTGCTGGATGAAGCCGGATTGTCCCGACAAGGTTCCGGCGATGCCTTATGCTTTATTTAGTCCCGCCGGCGTCTGAACGCTTCGCGCAATTGCCGTTTTTTTCGGGCCTGTTCTAGGACGTAATCGGCGTAGCCGAGAGAGGCGTAGAGGAGTGGTCTGCCAGCAACGGCAAGGATCAACAACAGAGCGATCTGTAACATGGGTGGGCTGTCCGATTTAGTCTTCGTCAGGAACATGCAGCAAGGCGCAATGTTCCCGAATTGATCGCTTCCCCGGCCATGCGATCAGAGATCAACCTCGACGTGATCTCCCATGTTCGGTCGCGCTTTGCTGACCGCCGCGGGGGCCATCTTGATGCAACTGACCAGCGCGCCGGGGCTGTCCAATATTCGGCGAACGATGGTGTCACCTTGAGAATGCGGATCGACGGATCATCCGCGTCGTCCCACCAGGCCTTGGAGGGCGTTGCCCAGAACTCGCGGATCTTATCGCGTGGTGGCCAGGATCGGCAAAGGCCAGATTGACGTGCGGGTATCGAGCAATTTCCTCATCCTTGTGGCTCGCAACGTCGGTAAGGAAGTAGATGGCGTTTTCCGGCCTTTCGACATAGGCCGACATTGGAGGCGCTTTCAGGTCCAGGCCATTATGGGTCGTCAGCATGCAAAAGCCGATTTTTCGATGAGATCCCAGAGCTTTTGTTGTTCGTCAACTTGATCGGGCATTCTACCTCCAATTTCGCAATGTAGGCTGACCGCGTGAAACCTCGTCGACACGGAAAAGCGCCGGGATAGCGCGCACAGTCCTGCGCATCCAAAACAGGCAGCACGCGGCGGATGTTCACGCTTGCTCGATTACCGGGAACCAACTCCGCCGAAGCTGGTTGTGTTCCCGAACGAGGAGAATAAGCATGTCGAATGTCTTGTGTGGCGGTGATGATGCCTTCAACAATGCCACGAGTACCGCCCGTTTCGGTCGCTCCGTGGAAAGCCGTGCACAGATGCTTGACGCGCAAGCGGAGGCGGCTCCAGGCGATCAGAACGAAGCCTTAAACCTCTATAGGCTCAAGCCGATCGCCGCTCCGGTTGATCCGCGATGGGACATAGCCTCAATCACGGCATTGTCATGGTGGCAGCGCGCACGCCCGGGGATGCCTGTATCATAGCCTCGGGTCGCGAGCTGGATTTCATTGAAGTGGATTCGGCGCCGCCGAAGACGTCACCACGGTCAATGCAAGCGCTTTTCGCGACGACAAACTCTATACGGACGTCGAGGTCGAGCGCAATCGTAGCGACCACATACGCGGCGTGGTCGAGGGCGAGATCTCCGTTGCCACGATCAATCCGGTGCAGCTGGATTAAGGCTAGCCATCTTCGGAAAGGCGCTCGAAGAGCAGCGACAACAACAGATTGCAAGGCGCGGCGCGGCGCATTTGGGAGGACATCATGCAGATCATCAACTTCCCATCGCAGCCTGCCGCTGCAGACCGGCCTGACCACGATTTCGTGTCGATCGACCAGGACGGGCAGGAAATCTACAGGTTCGCGTTGCAGTATCACTGGAACGACAGGACCTGGGCTGCCGAAATTTGGGCCTATTCCCTGGATGACGCCGAGAGGCGCGTCCAGGCCATGCGGCAGTCTTTGATCGTCTCGGGACAGCTCTACAGCGATATCGGTTGCGAAGCGCTGCCCTTCATACCCGGGGGCTGACAGGTCCGAGATTTCACAGGAGATCGCCGTGACACGCTATCATCTTTATAGTCCGGGACAGGGAAACGAGGGTGACCTCGTTATCAAGTATCCATCCGGTGGAGATCCGCGGCTATGTCCGCAAGGTTTTCGCTTCCAAAGACGACGATGCTGTCTTCCCGGGCGAGGAGATGAGTCCGGCCGCCGCGTTCGAAATCGCGAGCAGCCACGTGCGGGACGATCACCTTATTCTCATTGAACTTGCCGAAGGGGTCGAATGGGATCGCGCTTGGGGCGACCTGGTTGTCTGACAGCCTAAGCTCCAGCCGCAATCGACTTATCGACGGCGGTTGGCAACAGCGGCGCGATCAGGCGCCGCCCGGAATGGAGAGATTCGATGACAAAGACTGTCGGCGATTTCGTCGTCTCGCGCCTGAACCACTGGGGCGTGCGGCGCCTATTCGGCTACCCGGGCGATGGGATCAACGGCGTCTTCGGTGCCCTCCAACGCGCCTCGGGAAAAATAGAATTCATCCAGGCACGCCACGAGGAGATGGCGGCGTTCATGGCGAGCGCCCACGCCAAGTTTTCCGGCGAGCTCGGTGTCTGCATCGCAACATCGGGACCAGGCGCCACGCATTTGATCACCGGTCTTTACGATGCCAAGATGGATCATCAGCCAGTGTTCGCAATCGTCGGCCAGCAGGCGCGACATGCGCTAGGTGGCCACTATCAGCAGGAACTTGATCTTGCGGCCCTCTTCAAGGACGTCGCCGGTGATTTCGTCCAGCAGGCCTCGACCCCGGCACAGGTCCGCCATCTGATCGACCGCGCTTGTCGCATCGCGCTCGCCAACCGGACGGTGACGACCGTCATCCTGCCGAATGACCTTCAGGAGATGCCCTATGAGGAGCCGCCGCGCAAGCATGGGACAGTGCATTCAGGACCGAGCTATAACCGTCCACGCATCTTCCCGCATGGTGACGATCTTCAGGCCGCCGCTGACATCCTGAACGCCGGAAAAAAGGTGGCAATCCTGGTCGGCGCCGGCGCACTAAAGGCAACCGACGCGGTGATTGCCGTTGCCGACCGCCTGCAGGCAGGTGCGGCAAAAGCGCTTCTTGGAAAGGCTGCCCTTCCAGACGACCTGCCTTGGGTCACCGGCTCGATCGGCCTTCTCGGAACCAAGCCATCCTGGGATCTGATGCAGGATTGCGACACACTGCTCATGGTCGGATCCGGATTTCCGTATTCGGAATTTCTGCCCGCCGAAGGCCAGGCGCGCGGCGTGCAGATCGACATCGATCCGGACATGCTGTCACTGCGCTACCCGATGGAGCTCAACCTCACCGGCGATGCGGGCGAGACGTTGCTTGCGCTGCTGCCGCTCCTGACACAGAAGGCCGACGACAGTTGGCGCAAGACGGTTGCGAACAACGTCGCGGGCTGGTGGAAGACACTGGACGAGCGCGCAAAGGTGGACGCAAATCCTGTCAATCCGCAGCGTGTCGTCAGCGAGTTGTCGCCGCGACTGCCGGACAACGCCATCATTACCAGTGACTCTGGATCCTGCGCTAACTGGTATGCGCGCGATCTGAAGATCCGCCGCGGCATGAAAGCGTCCTTGTCGGGCGGCCTAGCCTCGATGGGAGCTGCCGTTCCCTATGCTATTGCTGCGAAGTTCGCAGAGCCTGATCGGCCGGTTGTCGGGCTCGTTGGCGACGGCGCAATGCAGATGAACAACATGGCGGAGATGATTACCGTTGCCAAATACTGGAAGACCTGGGCCAACCCGACCTTCGTCATCTGTGTCTTCAACAATGAGGACCTGAACCAGGTAACTTGGGAACAGCGGGTGATGGAAGGTGATCCGAAGTTCGCCGCCTCCCAGACGATCCCCGACATGCCCTATCATAAATTCGCCGAGCTGATCGGTCTGCGCGGCATCTTCGTCAATCGCCCCGATGACCTCGGCGGTTCCTGGGAGGCCGCCCTCAAGGCCGCTTGCCCCGTGATCCTCGAGGTAAAGACCGATCCGGAAGTGCCGCCGCTTCCGCCCCACATTACCTTCGAGCAGATGCGCAATGTCACTTCTGCTCTCATGACAGGCGATCCCCACGAGGCGGGCATGATTGCCGGCATGCTCCGCCAGCTCTTCTCGGGCATTCTGTCGCGCCCTTAGCGATCGGCCTTGCCGGGGACTTGGCGGGTGCCTGCTTAGGGCTGGCTTGCCTTCTCGTGAGGAGGTAGCTTGCGCCAGATTTACCGGTTTAGGCGCTCTTGAGCCACGAACCGATGATTTTGGCAAATGCGACAGGTCCGCCTCTGCCAAGCTCTTCGTGCCGATGCCTTTCTTGGCAATCGAGGATCTGACGCCCTGACAATAGACACCGTGCTGGCAGGGCCCAGCCCGCGGCGAAACAGCGGCTGCATATGTCTCGGATCTGTTCCTCAATGTCTTGGCAGCACATGCGATATTCTATCGATTGAGAAGTATCTGCCACATCTCATGCATCTTGGCCGCAGGCGCATCAGACAGCCTCTTCATAGGCCTCGCACATGTGCAAGGTTCTTCGTCATCCGTTCTGCCTCCTCCGCAAACGGCAGCCCGAACAAGGCTCACCCGGTTTTGTTTCCAGGCTGATCACGCGCGACCCGGATCGGCCGGCGCCCAGGATCTCGGTCTTATGGTTCAGCCTCTTCCAGCTCTGCTCGGTCATGTCGGTCTCGGGGCCAGCTCTCGCACGTCGTCGCCTTGCGCCTGGAGCACGCTGGCGGCCACATCGCTTGGACGACGCCGGCTCGAAGTCCTGGCGCGGGTTCCTGCGGTTGCATTTCTGATCTGCGCCCAGGGCAAAGATCGGCCGTTGCGGAAGCGGAGCCTTGACGCTTCGTTCCCAATTCGACCGAGCAGCAGGTCTGTGGAACCTGCGCGGCCACGCTCGCGTTTGGGGATCAAATTGATCAGGACGCTTGTTGACCATGGATACTTGCTTTCCGACCGCATTGGCCTTGCTTGAGAATCCGCTCCAAGATCTGTCACATGGCCATCCTCAAACATCCTTCGCTTTTCGGGGCCAGGCGGACGCCGTCGCGTTTCTCGCCAACGGTCAGGATTATTTCGCCGCTCTTGCCAAAACCCTGCCTCAGGCGCGCAATTCGATCCTCATCGTCGGGTGGGACTTCAATCCCGACATCCTGCTGCAGCCCGGACTGTCGAGTGAAAGCCTCGGTGACCTGCTGCAGGCCGCGGTCAGATCCAATCCTGACCTGGAGGTCAGGATCCTGGTCTGGGCGATGGGACCGATCTATTCGCAAAAGTCGCTGAGGCTATTTTATCGGCGCGATTTCCCGGCCCATCCGCGTATCCGCATGCTGTTTGCCCGCCATGATGAATGGCATGCCTCGCATCATCAAAAGCTGGTCTGCGTCGATGACGCTGTCGGCTTCATCGGCGGTATCGACCTGACGTCGCGACGCTTTGACGATCGACGTCATGCACCCTCCGACAGCCGCCGGCGCGATACGAGCGGCCGCTCGTATGATCCTCTCCACGATGTCCAGACGATGGTCACCGGCGAGGCCGCCCGGCAGATCGGACAAATCATCCGGCGGCGATGGATCGAATGGGGCGGCGATAGCAATCTGGTCCCCGCGCCCGCCCCCGCCCGAGCGTCGGACCAGCATATGCTGCACAGTCCGGTCGCGGCACGTCGCATGCCGGCAGCTTTCGCGCTGACAAAGCGGGAAGACTTGGCCGGTGGCGGCGTCAGCGAGGGCCTTCGTATGACGCTCGACATCATCAAATCGGCCAGCCGGTATCTTTATATCGAGACGCAATATCTGGCCTCGCAAACCATCGCAAAGGCGCTGGCCGCCCGCCTCCTCGAAGATGACGGGCCGGAGATCGTGATCATCTGCACGCGCAGCTCGCATGGCTTCATCGAGCAGCTCGTCATGGGGCGCAACCGCCGCAGGGTGATTCGCCGGCTGAAACAGGCCGATCGCCACGGTCGGTTGCGTGTTTTTTTTCCCGTGGTTCCCGATGACACCGGCGAGATCGAGGTCCTCGTTCATTCCAAACTCTTGATTGCCGATGACCAAAGTCTGCGGATCGGCTCGTCCAATCTCAACCACCGGTCCGAGGGTCTTGATACGGAATGCGACATGCGTTTGGATGCGACCACGCCGGACCATTTCGCGGCGATCGCGAAGCTGCCCTGCCAGCTCCTTGCCGAGCACCTGGGCACCTCGACGGAAATCGTCGCTGCAAAGGTGGATGAAGCGGGCTCGCTCATTCGGGCAATCGATTCGCTGAATGAAGGGCCCGGGCGGTTGAAGGCTCTCGATGCCGATGTTGGTCCCGGGCCGCTTTGCCCTGTCATCGGAACCGCGCTGTTCGATCCGAAGACGGCCTGATCAGGCTGAGCTCGCCTGCGCAGGCTTTCCCGCTTGCGGTTTTTTTCCGGGCCGGAACGGCCTGGGATAAATTCGCAGATGAAAAGAAGGCTTGTTCCTAGCATAAGAGGAAGGACGAAATAGATCGCCCGGAAGGCGATCAAGGCGCCGATCGAGGCGGCATCGGGAACAACATGCTGGACGGTCGTCTCCAGCACCCCGAGTCCGCCAGGGACATGAGTTGCCAAAACGGCAGAATTGGCCAGTACGAAGGCCGTTACGGACTGAAGGAAGGCGACATCGCCGGAGGCTGCGAGAAGCGCGTGCAGACAGGCCGATACGAAGAGAAAATTCAGCGTTCCGACGGCAACCTGCAGGATGGCAATGCCAGGCGACGGCAGCTGAAGCGACCAGCGCCAGAGGTGGAGGCGCGCCCTGACGAGCGCGGCGACCGCCACATAAGCCATCGGCAACAAAATTAGGCCCAGGCCTGCAACCCTGGCGCTTTCCTCTGACAGGCCCAACAGCGCCGCAGCGTCGGCGGGATTGACGGTCAGTGCCAGACCGCCGAGGCCAAGCAGTCCCAGGCCGACCGTCACGCCACAGAAGAGGATGATCTTCGCGACGTCCTCTGTCGACAATCCCCATCGCGAATAATAACGATATCGAAAGGCGCCGCTACTCAGGCCGGCAAAGCCGATGTTGTGTCCAAGGGACAAGCTCACGAAGGATGCGAGGGCAACCCGCTTGTAGGCGATCTGCTTGCCGATGGAGCGGATCGCCAGGAAATCGAAGCCGGTGAGGCAGAGGTAGGAGCCCGCTGCAGCGAGTGCGGCCAGAAGAAGGTTGTAAGCAGGAATACGCGCAAAGGACTCCAGGATCTGGTTCGCGCTATATTGATGGAAAATCCGGTAGAGAAGAAAGCCGGCGAGGCCGAGCGCAGCCACGAACATCGCCTTCCAAAGCAATGATTTCATGCTCATCTGATTTCACCTGAGTGCGAATGAGAACATTGAGGTGGAACGAATGAAGGCTTGTTGTGTTCCTTGCTGGTTGCACATCAAGACAACCGCGTTAAAGAGCGCGAACGGGTGCTGAAAGCTTTTTCAGCTTTGGGTCTCCTCGCCTCAGACGCAGGTCCACGGGCCAGCGAGCAGGAAGAGCTCGCTATGGCCGCGCATGAATTCATCGCCATGACGCCCTTGATGCTGACCTCCGTTCGTATGGCGGATCTGACGGATGAACCCGCACTGACCAACATTCCTGGCACCGACAGGACTTATCCGAACTGGAGGCCGAAGCTCTCGGTCGATCCCGAGATTATTGAAAAACATCCGCGCGTTCGACGTGTCGCCGCAATGATGAAACGGTATCGTCCACGCCATGCCAGGAGATCCAAGGGCGTACCTACACCGATTTGATGCTCTCGTATTGTCTCGCGCTCGCCAGTAGAGCAGCGCGGATTGTTAGTCGGATTTGCTGACGCAATACCATTACCTGCCGCAAAGGTAGGCCGCGAGTTCCATAATTTCCAATGCCAAATGCAGTACTCTGATACCAGGTTGGCAGGTCTCATTTAAAGGCAATGTTGTCCGACAACAGGGATGTTGATGTGACGGCGGTGCCGATGTCTTCATCAGGTGCATATTCAGGCGCCAGCGTGCCGTGGGGTGAAAAGATTCCAGCGCTAATCAGGTGCCGGAGAGCGTCGTGCGGCGATCTTGTGGCATCCTGTGCGCGTTTGTTCATCAGCGCTATCATGACCTCCAGATGGATGTCTTTCATAAGAAACGCTTTCTCGAAACGAAGCTCCGAAGTTGACCGTGCTTGCTTTCTGAGCGTTTAGCACCGCTTGTACGCTTGCCGCACATCCGTCAGATCCAGTCAGAGATGAATATGAAAACCTGCCGCGTCAAATTCTTCGAAACTAGCGAAAACACTCAGGTTGAGCGCGAGGTGCTTGCGCGCACGGCTCGCAGCCAGACCCATCCACTTCGGTTCCACGGGTCTGCGGGCCGCTAAGCTTTACTCTAGCGCACGAGAAAACCCCAGATCGACATATTCGATTCATCCGTCGAACAGAATAGCCCCATAGTCGGTGGCGCCATGCAAGATATGGATGATGACCACCTTTCCGGTTTCGACGCGGTAGAAGATCAGATAGTTGCCATGAACGCGACGGCGAATGCCATGGCGCTCATAGCGGGGAACCAGGGCGAAGGCGTTCGGATTGTCGACCAGTTCCGCACACCTACTCCTCAGCTCCCGAATCAACAACATCGCGCGTAATGGACTATGCTCAGCGATATAGTCGGCGATCTGCTCAAGGTTGTTTTCCGCCTCGCTGGAGAACTCAAGGATCATGCTGATTTTTCGGGCTTGTCGGCCATCGCACGATATTTGGCGTCGAGACGGTCGAAGACATCGCTCGCTGGTTTCGTTCGGCCGGCGTCCGCATCGGCAATGCCGCGTCTGATAGAAGCATCCAGTGCTGTGAGACGGGTCTCGCGATCCTGGATCAGTCGTACACCTTCACGCAGAACTTCGCTTTTCGAACCATAGCGACCCGTATCGACAAGTTGCTGAATGTAGCTTTCGAGTTGCTTTCCGAGATCGGCACTGATCATACTGCCCTCCGTCTAGTTGATGAGGGCAACATAGGTTCTTTATCAACTATTATCAAGAACTCTGATGCTCGCTCCTGCTGTCAGCGTCGGCCAATCCGGACCTTGCAATCGGCTGAACAACACCTCGGACGATTGTCGTGCTCTGCGACCCGGCCATGTCGAACGGTATCTTGTCGGCCAGATTGACTTGGTCTTAGGAAGGAAAGTTTAGTCTGCGCCAAAATTTCCTTCCGAATATCAATCATAGTAGCGGAGGGGCTGCGTCTAATTCGATTTCCTTCACGGCGGGCGGCTCTTGTAGGTACAGATCGAAATCGCTCAGACTGACGCATCACCTGCTCCAGCTCGACCAATGCAGATAGCCAACTTGCGAAGAGCCGCGGCTCGACTGTAACGTTGTGAGGGAGGCAAAGGTCGTTGATGCTTCGAATATTGTCGGTCGTTAATTAAACCCGCTTATCTAGCTCCGTTTCTTAATTAACCAAAGTGGGCCTCTCTTAAATAAGGGGTGAGGCTATCGGGGGCTATGTCCGGCTCCAGATGTCGCCTAGGTTTAAGCCACTGGGACCGGACCTGAGGGAAACAATGAATGTGGTAGGGCAGGAGCCATCTGTCGCTGGTACGGTAGCGAACAAACTAACATGGGAGTGGCGAGGACCAAGATTCGAGGCAACTTTGCAAGCGTCTTTGTGCGAGTTATCCGGCGACCGTTTCCTCAACAGGAAATCCTGTTCTCGTCCCATGAAGAACGGCAACTGCCGCCGTCGTTATCGCAACGAGATTGGCCTGTCAGTGACGAAAAAGGGGTTGCAGGAGACGCTGCGGCAATGAAGGGCTACTCCCGGGTGAAATCGCTCACCGGGCCGCGCGTGGTGGTGTCAGGACCGTAATCCGCCCTTTATCGAGGCACTGACTGCGAATGGCTAAGGAAAAAAGTCGGCGCCTCGGTTCACGCCGGCGGCTTCGTGCTCAAGGGGCGATGCTGATGATTAGTTGGCTTGGCGGAACCTATTCTCATCTATGGCGACAGGCATGGCGTTCATCGAGAGAAGCGCTCAACAATGTTTCGCTTCGCTTCGAGGATTTTCTGAATTCGCGCTCGGAGCTGCCAGTACAGGGCCTTCGATGATCCTCGTGAACCCTATGCGGAAACGTTGTTTCGTTTCGCGAACAGCTTCTGACCGCCCCCCGCCTGGAGCGCCACGCCGACGACAATCAGCAATGCACCTGCCGCCCCGAGAAATCCGATTGTGGTGCCTCGCTGGGCGACGTCGATTACCAGACTTGTGATCATCTGAGCGGCGACCACAAACGCCGCCGTCGCGCTGGCTCCCAGGCGGGGTATTACGTGAGCGTTGATCGCAACGAACCCGACACCGAGAACGCCGCCTGCCCACGCCCACAATGGCGCGGAGGAAAAGATTGGAGGAGTGAACCCATATAGGACGACGGCTATGGGCACCAGAAACAGAAAACCGGCCAAATGATTGCGCAGGGACGTGCGGAAGGCGCCGACACTGATGGCAAGGCGACCGTTGACGACGCGGCCGACGCCAATCAGGATGCCATTGACCAGCGCGAGGAAAACGTGAAGCGCGATAATCATGCGCGAGCCATAATGATGAGGAGACTGCCAAACGAGATCAGCAGACAACCGAGAAGTCTCGGCGCATCGATAGGCCTGGATGCCGCTCCCAACCAACCGAACGCGTCAGTGGCGAGACTGAACGTCATTTGACCCATGAGAACCAGCGCGAGCGTCCCCGCCAATCCTAGTGGTCCTGTAACCGTGACGGAGGCCATCAAGACTGTAAGCGCACCCGGAACTCCACCGAGATTTGCCCAGAACGGAGCTGTTACTCCGCTGACGACAGGTTCCCGACGTGTAGACATCGCGAGAACCAGCAACGCGCTTGCAATTGTCCCAACCCCGTGTGCGATCATTGACGCGATCACGGGTGAACTGGCCATGGATAGCCGGGCATTCCAACTCGTCATCAGCGCGAGAATAGCTCCCGCGAGCAGTGCGAGACCAATCTGAGAAAAGTGCTTCATGCCCTTGGCCTTCAACAAGACGTGTTCTCGCGACGAGCATCAACGAGAAGCGTTTTGACTGGAAGCCATGGCATTTCAGATTTTGGCGCCCCGGCAGCATATCCCGTATGTCCGCAGATCATTTGCAGCAACACATTTATTGCGCCTCAATGCGAGACCTTCACGCGGCGACGTGAGTTCGCACCCCCAGCACGCCTAGAAGCCGTTTGACGAGCTGAGGGTAGTCAGCGGGATCGCGTGGTGGTGATTTCGGGATTTGCTCGTCCAAGATGATCTGACCATCGCCGAGTATCACGACGCGGTCGGCGAGCCGAACAGCTTCCTCAACATCATGCGTTACCATGATGGAGGTGAACCCGTGATGTGAACGGACACTGTGGACGAGGTCCTGCATTTCGAGCCTGGTCAGAGCATCGAGCGCACCAAATGGTTCGTCCAGCAATAGCAGGTTGGGAGCGCGAACGAGTGCGCGAGCGAGCGAGACGCGCTGGGCCTGTCCCCCTGACAACGTTGCGGGCCATACCCTGGCCTTCTCACTCAGCCCAACCTCATCCAACGCCGCAGTTGCCGCGTTCAGCTCTGATCTATTCTTTCCTATCGCTAGGTTTTCGTTCACGCGTAGCCAAGGGATGAGCCTGGCCTCTTGGAAAACCATCGCGACATTGCCGTTCCGGTCGATCGTCCCGTCGTCGGCAAACTCTAGGCCCGCGATGATCCGAAGGAGGGTCGACTTTCCGGAACCGGAGCGACCGAGAACGGCGACGAATTCGCCGCTCCCGACTTCAAGTGTGATTCCGCGCAGAATAGGGTCTTGTCCGAAGGCTTTGACGATGTCCTGAACACAGATGTTGGTCATTTCTGTACCCGTACATCACTTCGACAGATCGACTGCGTAGTCAGCGATATCCGGCGCGTTCTTGATGAAGCCGAAGTCGAGGTACTGCTGGCCGAGTTTGTTCAGGTCTGCGACGACACTCGCGTCCAATAGAAGGATCTTGGGGGTGTCGAAGGTGGAACGACCTTCACCAACCCGTCGCCGGCGCCGAATTCTTGTAGGCGTCGGTGATGATACTGGGGTTTTTCTGAGCGCGAGTAGACTCTCGACCAACGCTTCATACGCAGCCTTCAAAGCCTCGGGATGTTTTTCGGCAAAATCGCGTGACACGATATGGATCGACCAGTTGTAGGAATGGAGTTTCTGTGATGAGAATCTTGGAGCCTTCGGTGGCGATGGCGTTGGCCAGATTCTGGTCGTAGCTCGCAAGCGCAGCGATTTGCCCGCTCGCGAACGCTGTCGCAAAGCTTGAGGTATCCAGCGAGACTTTTTGCACTTTCGAGATGTCCAGCCCAGCTTCTTTGAAGGCGAGATTGAGGATGTAGTCCCCAGTGGCCCCTTCGCCATCAATCCCGACCTTCTTGCCGTAGAGGTCTTTGAGCGAAGTCACGCCCGATCCGGGCGCCGCAACGATCCCTTGGCTATTGCCAGAGTACTTTTCCAATGCAAAAGCAACCCAATTGCTCTTCTTGGGCCGAAAGATTGATGAAGTATCCAGTTCCTGTCGATGAAGCATCAGCTTCGCCCGACGTGACCGTGTTGTAGGCGGTGAACGGATCCAGAGGGCCGACGAAGGCGGCCTCGGCGCCGACGGCCTTTGCCTGCGGCGTTCGCGGCCTTCGCCACCGAAAGCACCCGCTCTGGCGAGTTGCTCATGATACCTGCGGCGTTGATCCAGACTGCAGATGCATGCGTGCGTACGCTTTCGAACACCGTGAGTCGAACGTTATTCGTAGCGTACAGCTCCCTTCAATGTCTCAAAACTCCCGCTTCCTCGGCCGCGCGAACGAACGCAATCTTCGCCGTCTCACTTCCGACCGTTCCATCGATCGCCGCAAGGCAGGCTCGCCTAGCGGCGGCAGACGCTTCGCGGCCCTTCGTAGGCCAAGATTTCATAAGACAGGCAATCGCGTCGCGGTTGTTTCCTACGCTCCGGTAGTGATCACAATCGTCGATCATGACCTCAACAGGACTATCCCAAAGATCGTCGCTCATTTCGCCACCTCATAATATTGACCGCTCAAGAAACACGCTGCGGAACTCCTTGTTCCAGCTATGGGACCAAGGGCCGATGATGAATGGTTGCGTACGCTGGCTGACCGAGACAGCCCGATCGGACCAAAGGCCGTGGTTGGAAACCGACGATTTTAGTAAGGTGTGGCGTGCACCGGGAGATGGGGATGAGGCTAATCGCGGACATTCAAGATGCCTGTCAGGCGTTGCCACAGCTTGATAGCAAAAGCCGCTGCCTTCTCATCGACCGGGTGATCCGGCAGCTTGAGATCTATCTTCACTATGCCCGCCAAAATCTGCCTGCCAACAAATGGAGTCGGCTGGAGACCTTGGTTCTAACTGCTCGTCCATTGATAGAAGAGATTGCATTTCTGGAAACGGAAGAGCTTTCGAAAGTTCTTCTCGAGTTCGAGACACTTATCCTAGTACTTGATGAAATAATGGCCAGATCGAATGGATCGCCCACACGCCATTGAGCCCTTGTCACTGACGGTATCGCTGTCAGATCGAACGAGGAATCAATCGAGGCGAGCGCGTAAATGCCACTGTTTTGAGCGGCGTTGATCAGCGGAGAATTACTGTCTCCACGAGAGCCAAAAACCCCTTGCCACCCAAGGGCAGCCGAGACCCCTAAATTTCCGAGACTCACCTAGACGAAGTGATTCGTTTTTCCATCTATCGATTCGGGCGCATGTCAAGGAGTTGTGAGATGGATATTGACTTTCCCGTTCCTATTAGCCCGTTACAGGTGGAGATCAACGGTATCGGGAAGTATCGGAAGGCAGAAACCGTCCAGGATCTCGCCCGCATGCTCCTTAGCGAGAAATGGCACAACAAAGGCGATCGCGAAGAATTCCACCGCGCCCTGGTGACGTCGATCGAGGCAATCGAGCTCTATGTCGATGCCGATACCGCTCGAAAGGCTTTTGTCCTTGCGGCCCATGCTGCCGGCATGCACGTGCTGCCCGATGACATGGATGAACGGAAGAAGGCGAGCTGAATGCCGCGGCGTTCTCTGCCTCTCGTCGCCGACGATAAGCCGCTCCGATCAAGAGCACGCAAACCTCGCGACCCTTCCCACACGTCTCCCGTTCGATCCGATGGCGGCGCGCATAGAGCCACGCCTGGCATTGCTCAAGCCGCGCCCCCCGATCGGTGAAGAATAGACCTTATGAGCTCAAATGGGATGGCTATCGTATCGCCGTACATCTTGATCATGGCAAGGTCCGGATTCTGACAAGAGGCGGCCACGACTGGACGCATCGCTTTCCTGGCGTCGAAGCTGCAGCAAAGGCGCTTGGTGTCGGCTCGGCGATCCTCGATGGGAGGCTGTTGTTCTCGACGATGCGGGGCGATCAGATTCGGTCGGCTTCAAAACTGCCTTGGCGGGCGAGCGGGAAGCTGCCCGCCGGCGACGCCATCATGTTCGCCTTCGGCGCGTGCGCTGCTGCACGACTTTGAGCTCACGCATAATAGAAAACCCGACCTCCGGCGAGAGGATCGGGCTTCTTGATCAGCGGCCTGACCCACGACGTCGAGGGATCGTGGCGGGTAGTCTTCATTCTTCCCGAGCAGCCCGTCTGAAGGAGTGCTTCTGGCGATACGCTTCCCCAACAGGCGTAAGGCGACACCTAGGCCGGTATGGTCCCCCATCATGTTCGATCAACTGTGCTTCTGAAGCAATGTTTACCGTCTTCAAGCCGACCTGCGACGGGATAGAACGGTATGACGAAAGATGTAGAGCCCTCAACAAGCGCAGGAGGCGTGGCGAGGGTCTAGGTTCATTCATCCGTCACTCCTGCATCGAAGGGGAAAGAAGCTCGGGAAAACCTCTCCCGAGCTTCTCGCATCCACCAGTCTAACAACTGGTTGCACCAGGAGAGGACCGGAAGTCTGCACATTCCGATCCCACTCCCAAGCAACATTGCTCGTCCCAGG
>UBTY01000069.1 GCA_900468535.1 Hyphomicrobiales bacterium
GCGCCGATCTTCCAGCGATAGAGCAGGTCGTTGAGGCAGTGGCCGAAGCGCGAGACCATCAGCAGCACCTTCATGCGCTGGTCGCCGTCGTAGATCTCGGCATCCATGCCGAACTTTTCCGCCACAGGCACGAAGCCTTCCTTCAGTGCCGGCAGCGCCACGCCTTCTTCGGAGATGAAGCTGACGCGGGTGAAGAACCTGCCGGTGCTCAGATCGTCGAACTGCGAGGAATCGGTGATGTTGCAGCCCTGGTCGGACAGATAGTTCGAAATCGCCGCAACAATCCCGCGCGTCGATGGGCAGGTAACCGTCAATACATAGTTCGTCATGCTTTCCATTCCTCTTCCGGCCAGCGCCGATGACGCCTGCTTAAATCAAAGCAAAGCAGCCTATCAAGCGGGGACGTTCGCGCATCTATAGCAATTCAGCCGAGCACCGGTTGCTCCACCGCGCTGCCCACCATCAACTTACGGCAGATCGGGAGAAAGTCCGTCCCGCTTGCGTCGCGGAAACGCGAATCCCCGCCGTCGAACCCTCATTGAACTTGAGGAAACCGACAAGAAGCCAGACGAGGCCCGCAGTCTTCATCGAGAAGATGGCCGTCGAGCCGATCATCAGGTTGAGAAACATGAAGAGCGACAAGGCATGGCAGAGGCGTTTCTGGTTCGGCGTCCTGCCCGCAGGATAAAAGGAAACGAACAGCCAGAAAAGGATGAGGCCGAAAATGGTGGCGCCGTAGGTGATGTAGACATAGCCGCTATCGACAAAGGTCGTTGCCTTGTCGAGTTCCAGCCCGAGGGTGGCTGCGAGATCCATGTCGAGGATGTTTCTGACGGTACCGCTGATACGGCCGACAAAATCATCCTCATGCGCATCCGGCCTGAACGAATGGATGGCAAAGCCGACCACGACGATCATCGGCATCATCAGAAAATCGCAGATCTTCGGGATCCACGGGTAGACGACATAGCCGACGGCGCTGACGACGGTGAATATCAGCATGGTTCGCGTGTCGTTGGTTATGAGAATAAGGAAGATCGTCGAAGCGAAGATAAGGCGATCGAACAGGCTGAGGCGATTGGCGAAACTGACGAGATAGATGACGATGACGCCGCAGAAATTCGCGAGGGAGACCTGCTCGAGGAAGATCGACGACGAGCGGTGATCGATGAGCCCGAAGGAGAAGCGCCCTTCGAAGCCAAGCGCGCCGCGAAACAGACCGCTGTCGCTATAGGTCGCCGGCGGCACGCCGCGGGTATTCTGGAAATACTCGGCGGGATGGAAAAGAGCCACATAGGCCGGCGTCGACAGGATCTCGCAGATCAGCACCAGCAGCACGGAGAGGCAGCAGATCTTGAAGGCGAGCTTCAGGGTTCGCTCATTTACCCAGCGCCCCATGACGACGAAGGCAAAGATGATCAGGACGTTGCGAAGATGGTCTATATAGCCGGCTTTGTTGATGACCATCACATAGACGGTCAGCACGATCGTCAGCACGAGATAGCCGAGCGGCACGAGATCCGCTTCGAATATCCCCTTTCTCAAGATGAACGCGAAGCTGAATGCGAGAATGAGAATTTCGCTCAGCACCACGACGCTGGGCGTCATCGGCATAATGTTGTGATTGATGAAGGCCAGGATGGCATTGTAGGTGACGCCGAGAACGCTGACGGCGAGGATGCCGTAGTCTATCGGTTCGCGTTCGAGGCTTTTTCCCACGACATTCAATCCGTCAATGTGGAGCAAGCGCTAGCAGCAGGCTTCGCAGCCTTCAAGGCCGCTTTCAGTGCCTTCATCTGCGCCCGGTCCTTGCCGTCATGGGGTTGCACGTTCAACGTTTCGCTTTCAGGCCACCAGTCTCCGGCAACCCAATAGGTCCAGCCAAGCCAGACTACGCCATCCGCCTGCATCGCATGCAGAACGCGGGTCAGTTCTGCCACACAGGCCTTGTCCTGAGAGACACCGAATTCGCCGAGGAACAGCTTCTTGCCGTTGTCCTTCGCCCATTTCGTCATGCCGCCGATCGCGTCGAGGGCCTTCTGTCCGCCGGTGCACTCGGCGTGGGTTCCGGACGAATCGTCATCGAAATACTGATGCACCTCGTAGGCGTAGTTGTTGCGAGGATCGGTCACGCCGAGCATGACGGTTCCGTTCGCGCCGCCCGGGCCATCGGTCATCCAGGAGTGGGCGCCTGTCCATTTCGTGCCGGGAACGAGGATCAGGTTGTTGGAGCCAGTTGCCCGGATCGTACGGATTGCCGCATTGGCCGCCTTCAGCCAGACATCCGTGTCGATGTCGTTCGGCTCGTTCATGAGGCCGAAGACGACATCGTCCTGGTTGGAGAATTCGACCGCAAGCCGGGCCCAGAATTCCGCAAATGCAGCGTTGGTGACGGCGTCGCTGCCGATCTTCACCTTGTTGTAGGAGGCATAGTTATGCGGATCGAGAACGATCCTCTGATGGTGCTTGCGCAGCAGCTGGACCGTGTCCTTCAGGCGCGTCAGCTCCGCTTCGTCGAGCGGCTTGCCGAGCTCGGGCTGCAGCCGTTCCCAGAGGAAGGGCAGTCGCACTGTGTTGGTGCCGGCCTTTTCAAAGTATGCGATCGTCTCTTCCGAAGGATAAGCATATGCCTTGAAGTATTCGCCGCCGGGCTCTCCGAACTCGGCGCCGGACAGATTGACGCCGCGCATGCACGGACCAGCTTCCGCCGCCATGGATGCCGGCGCGGCAAGGATCAACATGCTCGCGGCCAGAAGACGCCGCCAGGCTGATAGAGATATCATGGCCATGCTCCCTGCTTGACGAATTGCCTTCGCGCTTTCTGGCACCCGCGATCTTAACGCTCCGTTAGCTAAGAATTTCTAAAGTCTCTTTAACTCCGCCAGACCCTCCCCAAGAGCGGACAACGAGCGCGCGTATGACTCAGTTTGACAGGAACAGGGCGAGCCGGCTGCCGCATTGGCGCAGCTATGAAACAGCCCCGCCGCTGCCGGAGCGAGCCGCGGCACGCAGTCCTGCGTTGCGCCCGTCCGACTTCCTGCCGAAGAAACCAGCACCCGCTTCGATCATTCCCGACAGCCCTGCTGCCGAACCGACGCCAGAACCGCAGGCCGAGTTCATCGCCCCCGTGGAGGAAACGCCAGCGCAGATTGAAGTGCCGGAACCTACGCCCACGTACGTTCCGGGAGAACCGCTGCTCGATCTTCGCAGCGCCGTCGATGCCATCTGGCGCCGGCGCCTGGTCGTGCTTGCCGCCTCGGTCGCAGGCGCGCTGCTTGGCGCGGTCGTGCTGCCGATGAGCCCGGAGAAATTCACCGCCAACACGAAGCTGTTCTTCGATCCCCGCCCGGCCGGCCTTGGCGATCCGAGCGCGCAATCTTCCGGCCCCTCTCCGGAGATGGTTTCGGGGATCATCGACAGCCAGATGCAGATACTCCTCTCCGGCAACGTGCTTCGTCGCGTCGCCGACGCGATGAATCTCGATGCGGATCCGGAATTCAATGCGGGCCGAGCCGATGGTGCCGCGGTGATCGGCACGCTGGCGAAAGCGCTCGTCATCGACCGCCCCGCCGGCAGCTATGTCGTTTCGCTGACGGCGACGACCAAGGGAGCCGAGAAATCGGCCAAGCTTGCCAACCAGGTCGTTGCCTCGTTCCTGCAGGAAGAGACCAACGCCAACAACGGTGCCTACGAAAACACATCCGCAACGCTCGATGCCCGCCTGAACGACTTGCGAAAGCAGGTGCAGGATGCCGAGCAGGCTGTCGAGACATACCGCGCCGACAACGACATGGCCGCAACCCAGAACGGCCTGATCTCCGATCAACGCCTGGCGTCGCTCAATAACCTTCTGGTGACTGCACAGGACAAGACGATCCAGGCGAAGGCGAAAGCCGATGCCGCAGCCAACCTCCGCTTCGAGGATGTCGTCAGCGACAACCAGCAGGCAAATGCCGCCTCGACGGCGCTTGCTAGCCTTCGTCAGCAATATTCGACGCAGGCGGCGATCGTCGGCAGCCTCCAGAGCCAGATGGGCAGCCGCCATCCGAGATTGCAGGCAGCCCGCTCGTCGCTGCAGAGCATCGCGGACGAAATCCGCGGCGAGCTGCAGCGGCTGGCAAGCAGCGCCCGGGCGGAATACGAACAGGCGAAGAAGGCCGAGGACGCGATCTCCAAGGAGCTTACCGTTCAAAAGGCGCTGCAGGTCAACACGTCAGACAAGCAGGTGGAGCTGAACGAACTGCAGCGCAAGGCGGCCGCAGCGCGCGACATCTATGAGATCGTGCAGAAACGGTCGAGCCAGACCAGCGAAGAGCGAAATCTCTCGCAGACCAATCTGCGCGTCATTTCCCCGGCCGAAATTCCGCTGAAGGCCAACGGCCCCGGCAAGAAGATCCTGCTGATCGCGGGCGTCATCGGCGGACTGCTGGCAGGCTTCCTTGCCGGCGCCGGCTTTGCGATCGTCGCCTCCCTGGTTTCGCACCCGGTCATCCGCAGCTATCTGCGTCCGCGCCAGCGCGCGCGAACGGGCGCCGACGCTTGATGCTTCACCTTCGGATGCCTACATCCGATGCGTAGATGTGACAGTCCGAGGCAGAGATGAGAATTGGTCGAAACACTATCGCTTGCGTGGCGGTTGGCTTGGCCATTCTGTCAGCGACAACAGGCGAAGCCACGGACTGGAAGCGGGCCGGACAACCACAGATCCAGCCGCTCTATCCCTACAAGGACCTGCCCGGCGTCAAATCGCAGCCCGACAAAACCGAGGAAGAGCAATTCAGCTGCCGGACAGAGACAAGGCTCATTCGCCGCCGTTATGATGATATCTTCCGCTCGGGCGGAATGCCGACGCTGGTTTACGTCTGCGATCGCGACGGCTTGTCGACGACGGGGACGCAGGTTCCTCGCCGGGGGCACTATCAGCCTGTTCGATAGGAGCGGGCCGAACTATATTGCCAAAGGCCGTGGTGGTATGCCAACACCGCGCAGGACAATCCTGGGGGGTCTATGTTCTTCACACGTTTTGGGAAGTTGATTGCTCACCTGATGCTTTGGGCGTGCGCGTTTCGCCTCGCGACTTGCCTTTTCATTATGTTCAGCACAATCGATGTGGAGAGCAAAGATGCTGCTGCCCGCCGTTACATAGGCACCGGCGGATTGGCGTCGGTGGGTGAAGCTGCCGACAAGGCTGCATTGGGAATCATCATTGCGGTGTCTCTTGGGATCTTTTGCGAGATCAGCGCGAGAAGGCAGCAGGCCTAGTTGGGCGCGACAATCGCCCTATACCAGCGTTCAGGGTGATCCCGAAATTCAACCTGATCCAAGATACTGAAGACCGCCGTTGGCATCCGCCAAAGATACCGCCAAGTCCCAACTTTCGCGGGCCGGTCGTATTTCAAGACGAGTCCCATCGCGGTCCCCCGGTGAACCGGAGATCGTGTTGACAGGATCATCTAAGTCTTGAAATAATTGAGAAATCTACATTTCTCAAAATGGAATGGTGCCCAGAAGAGGACTCGAACCTCCACACCCTTTCGGGTACCAGCACCTGAAGCTGGCGCGTCTACCAATTCCGCCATCTGGGCGACGGAGAGCCATGTACGGGGGTGGCCTCTCGGTGTCAACAGGCTTTTTGAAGTTTTCGCGACAGCTCGCAAAAAATCGACCGGAGAGCGAAGAATGGTCGTGGCGGATCCCCGGGAATATGGCCGTTTTCGACACCGTCCTATATGATGATAAAAAAAGAGGAGCGATGCGATGACTGCCTTGCATGTGTCCTGGCTGATGATTGTCCTGACGGTGATATCCGCCGGACAGCTTTCCGCGATGCCGCGCGAGCGATTCGCGCCTGCCATGCCCGACGCGCGAATCATGAAGGTGGATTCGACAATGTGCGATCCGCGCGGCTGCTTCACCTTCGGGCAGCGCCAGTCCTTCCGGCCGGCCTACATCCAGCCGAACTACCGGCCGCCAACGGCCGCGGGGCAACAGCCCTACTATTACCGGCCGGGCGCGCAAGGACGAGCACCGCTCTACTACGCGCCGCCTCCGGCGGCGAAGGTTCTCCCTCCGCCGAAGGAGACCCAGAGCTTCCATGTGGAATGGTGCCGGAATCAATACCGCAGCTACAACCCGAGAACCGATCGCTTCGTGACCTACGAAGGCATCTACAAGACGTGCAATTCGCCGTACGATTGACGCTCAACTTTCCAGCGACGCGCGATCGACATGGCCGAGATCACGATCGGGCTCGATGATATCGCGCACCCGCTGCTTCAACTCCTTCGGGCCGGGGAAGCCGCCGTCCCGCTTGCGCTCCCAGATGAGATCGCCGTCGACGCGGATTTCGAAATTGCCGCCGGTGCCGGGGATCAGCGCCACTTCGCCGAGGCTGTCCGAAAAGGTCTGCAGCAGTTCCTGCGCCATCCAGCCGGCGCGCAGCAGCCAGTTGCACTGGGTGCAATAGAGAATTGTCACGCGGGGCTTCGTTTCGCTCATGGCTACCCTCGGTTCTCCTGTTCCGGTTGCGAACTGCGATAATCCCGCGCGCGGCATATTGCAATCGACCGACGCATGGTGTTCGTGTCGCAATCAACGAACAGGAGAGCCGGATGCGCGTCGCCGTCATCGAGAACATGAAGAGCACCCCGCTTGGTCCCCTCGGCATCGCCCTTGCCGAAGCAAATGCAAAGGTGGAGCGTTTCCGTCCCTGGATCGACGGGCAACTGCCTTCCGGCACCGGCAGCCACGATGCACTTATCGTGCTCGGTGGCGAGCAGAATGCGCTCGATGACGACAACCACCCCTATCTACCGGCGCTGGCCCTGCTGATGCGCGATTTTGCCGAGGCCGACAAAGCCGTGCTCGGCATCTGCCTTGGCGCGCAGATTCTGGCGCGCGCCTATGAAGCGGAAAACCGCCTCGATGCCGGCCTCGAATTCGGGTGGCAGGATGTGAGCAAATCGGAAAGCGGCAAGAGCGATCCCTTTCTTGCCGGGCTCGGCGACCGCTTCACCACCTTCCAGTGGCACAGCGATACCTTCACCCTGCCGGCAGCAGCCACTCATCTTGCAGCGAGTGGGATAACCCAGAACCAAGCGTTTCGAATTGGGCGCGCGGCCTATGGGACGCAGTTCCACTTCGAAGCGAGCTCAGATATCGTCGACGGCTGGAAATCCGAGTTCCGGGCGACGATCGAACGCATGGATGCAAGCTGGCTCGGCCGATACGACGCACTTGTGAAAGCCCATGCGACCGACGCCGACGCCACCGGTGCCGCAATTGCGCGCAACTGGGTGGGGATGATCGTAGCGGATACGGAAAGGCTGGCGGCGGTTGGATAGCACCGCCAGACTTTCGCGACGAACCTTCGCGAGAGGGGTGACCGCGAAGGTGTCGGCTGACGGCGACTAGCCTTTGATGGTTTCCTTGCCCTCTTCCAGCAGCCGAGCCGCGGCCTCCGCGGGCGTCGTACGCTCGAAGGCCAGCTCATCGGCAATCGGGCGGAAGACGCGCTGATCGAACTGCGTCGAGCCGAGCGGGGCCGGGGCCGGATACTCGCCGACCTGATCCTTGAGCAGATTGATGTACTTTACCGTGTCCTGCTCGGTCGGATTGAGTTGCGGGAGAATCGCTTCGCGCACCACAGGCGACATCGGCACGCCGCGCTCTACGCCGAGGATCTTGCCGGCTTCGACGTCGTTGACGAAGAAGTCGATGAATTTCGCCGCAGCCTCGCCGTTCTTGGTGCTTCCGCCGACGCTCCAGATCAATGCCGGGCGGTAGTAATGGCCGGACGGACCGCCCTTCTTTTCGCGCGGCAGCAACGTGATCGCGAGCTTGTTCTTCGAGATCAGCTGGTAGCCGACGAGCTGGTTGGAATAGGCCATGCCCATTGCCGATTTTCCGAGCGCCAGAGCGTTGGTGTCAATAGTGTTCTGGTCGAGTGTCTGGACGTCGGCAGCGACCGTGCCGCCCTTCTTGCGCAGGTCTTCCCAGAAGGTGTACCAGGCGGTCGCGTCATCGACGCTGAAGCCGAGCTTGCCATCGCTATAGAGGCTCTTGCCGCGCTGCCGCAGCCAGGCATCGAAGACGTAGGTGTAGCGCGCGCCATAGGGGCCGCCCCAGTAGTTGTTCTTGCCGCCGGCCTTCGTCAATTCGACCGCGAGCTTGGCGTATTCCTCCCAGGTGAGATCCGCCGTCGGAACCGGGATCCCGGCTTTCTCGAAGGCGGTCTGGTCGAAAAACAACGCGAAGGAGTTGAGGCCGAGGCCGATGCCATAGAGCTTGCTGTCGACCGTCGTCAGCTTCAGCATATCCTTGCCGAAGGAATCGACCTTCAATGTCGAGGGTACGAATTCGTCCAGCGCGAGGCAGGCGCCACGCTTGGAATAATCCGAGATCGTTCCGGGCTCGAGCTGGAACACATCCGCGATAGCGCGACCGGCCATTTGGGTGGAGAGCTTGGTCCAGTAGCCATCGCCGCTCAGCGACTCGCCGACGATCGAAACGCCGGCATTCTTGCTTTCATACAGCTTGGCGACATCAAGCGTGCGCTTGGCGCGATCGTTCGAGCCCCACCACATGGCGCGGAGTTTAGCGTCCTCAGCAAAGGCCGGAATTGCGCTCCCGGCGCCGAAAGCCAGCCCAGTAGCGATACCGGCCGAGCCCATGAGAAATGAACGGCGATTGACCTGCATTTTTCATCCTCCTTTTCTTTGCCCGACCGTCCTCCAACGGCGTGATGGGCTTGTGTAGGGCAGACTACGCAAAAAAATCACCAATGCAACAAATTATCTTCTTCTTGCAAATTTGCATTATTTGCATAATCTGCACTCATGACCGAGATCAAAACCAAGAAACTGAGACAGGCCGACATCGCGACGATGGCAGGCGTATCCGTTTCCACGGTGTCCCGCGTGCTCGCCAACGAGCCGGGCATCAGCGAAAGCGTGCGCCAACACATTCTGAAGGTGGCGGCCGAGAATGGTTATTCATCCCGCACGACCGGTGGCGCGCAACGCGGCACCCTCGCGCTGATTGCAAGCGACGGGGTGACGGGCGGGCTCAGTGTCTTCTACGAAGGGATCGTTGAAGGCCTGCGTGCCGGTGCACTCGATGCCGGCATGCCCTTCGAGGTACGGCTGATCCGCGAGAACCGGGCGACCGCCGATGTGGTCCACGACTACATGCAGACTGCGGGTGCGGATGGACTGTTCCTCGTCGGGATCGATCCGAGCGCCGAGCTTCGTGCGTGGATCGAGGATGCGGCAATCCCGACGGTACTGGTCAATGGCACCGATCCGCAGATGAAGATCGACGGCACGGCGCCCTCGAACTTCTTCGGTGCCTACGAAGCGACGACCCGGCTACTGAATGCCGGCCATCGGCGGATCCTGCATCTGACGGGATCGCATCGAAACACGATTCGCGAGCGCATCCGGGGTTTCAAGGCGGCGATTTCGGAGGTGGACGGCGCCGAAGGGCGCTTGGTAGCGATGAGTTTTCAGGGCAGCGCAACCCAGGAAGCGCATGAGCTGACGACCCGGGTGCTCGCCGAGAAAGCCGGGTTCACTGCCGCCTTCTGCATGAACGATTTCATTGCTGTCGGCGTCCTCGAAGCGGTGACCGAAGCCGGGCTGCGGGTGCCGGAGGATTTCGCCATTCTCGGCTTCGACGATCTTCCCTGTGCGCTGATGACCAACCCACCGCTGTCGACCATGCGTGTCGATCGCGTGGCGCTCGGCCGGGAGGCGGCCAATCTCATGGTGGCGCGCTTCAGGGATCGCACCGCCCCTGCCCGCCAGATCTGCCATGCCGTCATCCCGATTGCCGGCGGCACCGTTTAGAACCCCTGACACGAGCCCCTGACATGAGCAATGCCGATGACCTATGATCCTGCCAGTGCAAATCCGCTTGCCAACAATCCGCTGAAGACGCGCGAGGACATGTCGCGGGCGCTTCGGGATCTCTTCGATCCGCTGCTCCCCTATTTTTCGACAGGCAATGCCCGCGTCCGGCTCGACGGCGCGGCTGCGCATTTCGACCGCGCGGCAGCGGATCTCGAAGGCTTTGCACGGCCGCTCTGGGGATTGGCGCCGCTTGGCGCCGGCGGCGGCGACTTTAAGGAATGGCATCGGTTTGCGGAGGGCGTCGCCAACGGCACCGATCCGAAACACCCCGAATATTGGGGCACGGTCAACGGCCGTGACCAGCGGATGGTAGAGCTTGCCGCACTCGGTTTTGCCCTGGCGCTGGTGCCGGAGAAGATCTGGGAGCCGCTCGGCGGCCGAGCGCGCGACAACGTCGTTGCCTATCTCAAGCATGCCCGGCAGTTCGATTATGCCGACAACAACTGGAAATTCTTCCGCATCTTCGTCGACATCGCGCTCGATCGGGTCGGCGCCAGTTTCGACCGCAGCCTGACCAAGCAGTATCTTGAGGAGCTCGAGGGCTTCTACATCGGTGACGGCTGGTACCGCGACGGCAATGTGCGCCGGATCGACCACTACATTCCGTTCGCCATGCATTTCTACGGACTGATCTATTCCAAGCTCGTCGATGACGACTACGCGAAGCGTTACCGCGAACGTGCCCTCCTCTTCGCTGATGACTTCAAGCAGTGGTTCGGCTCGGATGGCGCGACCATTCCCTTCGGCCGCAGCCTGACTTACCGCTTTGCCTGCGCCGGTTTCTGGTCGGCCCTTGCCTTCGCCGACCTCGAGGCTTTGCCCTGGGGCGAGGTCAAGAGCCTCTGCCTTCATCATCTGCGCTGGTGGAAGGACAAACCGATGACCAACCGCGACGGCATTCTGTCCATCGGGTTCGGCTATCCCAACCTGCTGATGTCTGAAAATTACAACTCGGCCGGTTCGCCCTATTGGGCCTTCAAGGCGTTTCTGCCGCTGGCGCTGGCCGAGGATCATCCTTTCTGGACGGCAGAGGAAACGCCGCCGGTCGAAACGGCGAGCGTGCTGCCGCAGCGCCATCCCGGCATGGTGCTGATGCGTGATCGCGGCGATGTCGTCGCGCTTTCTTCCGGCCAGGAAAACCTGCAGATGCGGTTCGGCACGGAGAAATACGCGAAGTTCGCCTATTCCAGCCGCTACGGCTTCAGCGTCGAATCCGACGAGCGCAGCTTCGCCGGCGCGGCCTTCGATTCCGCCCTCGCCTTCAGCGATGATGGCCTGCATTACCGGGTTCGCGAGACCAACAAGGAGGCCAAGCTTGCAGGCGAGGTTCTCTATTCCAGGTGGTCGCCATTTCAGGATGTGGACGTCGAGACTTGGCTGGTGCCGGCGGCGCCATGGCACATCCGCGTCCACCGCATCAACACACCCCGGCCGCTGCAGACGGCAGAGGGAGGCTTTGCGATCGCACGCCGGGATTTCGAGCTCGATACGCTGGTCGCTGATGGTCCGAGTGCCTACTCCATAGGCGAGGCCGACTTCAGCGGAATCGTCGATATCGGCTCGCAGGCTCCGCGCATCGGCCTGACGCAGAAGGCACCGCCGAATACAAACATGATCGTTGCGAAGACTCTGGTGCCGCAGTTGCGCGGCGAGGTTCCCGCGGGCCAGACCATCCTGATGACGGCGGTGCTTGCCGCCAACGACACGGCCACAGCAACCGGCGCCTGGACCAAGCCGCCGCATGCCCCTGACCTTCAGGAACTCGAAGCACTGGTGGCGAACTCGGGCATCCGCGTCAGCGCCATCGAAGCGCCGGGTCAAATGCCATGAGGCGTCCCGCCATTGCGCTTGCAATGCAGCCGTCCCGGACCGAACACGTCCTGAATGCCGAGGCACTGGACCGGCTCGCTGGCATCGGCGATGTTCTCGATCCTCAACCGCTGCAGAATTTCAGCGACGATCGCGCGCTGCGCATTCTCGCCAAGACCGATATTCTCATTACCGGTTGGGGCGCTCCGCCTGTCGGGCCTGAGGTGCTTGCGGCGGCGCCACAGCTGCGGCTGATCGCCCATGCAGCTGGCACCGTGAAGGGCATCATCGGTGAGCCGATCTTCGATGCCGGGATTGCCGTGACGCATGCCGCCGAGGCCAATTCGGTCCCGGTAGCTGAGTTCACGCTTGCGGCGATCATCTTCGCCGGCAAGCAGGTGTTTCGTTTCCGCGACCGCTACGTCTCCGATCGAGATCGCGACCGGACGCATGCAATGCAGCGGCTACCGATCGGCAACTATCGGCGAACGGTCGGCATCATCGGCGCCTCGCGCATCGGTCGACGGGTCACCGAGTTGTTGCGGCCATTCGAATACCAGGTGCTGCTCTTCGATCCGACCGTCGATGCCGCCGAGGCACACAGCCTCGGAACCGAGAAGGTCGATCTCGCGACGTTGATGAGACGATCGGACATCGTCTCCGTGCACGCCCCCTCCCTTCCATCGACGCATCATATGATCGGCGCTGCGGAGCTTTCGCTGATGAAGGACGGCGCCACGCTGATCAACACGGCTCGCGGCGCGCTCGTCGACGAAGCGGCGCTGCTCGAGACGCTTGCGACCGGAAGGATCGACGCGATCATCGACGTCACGGATCCTGAAATACCCGAGAAGGGATCGGCTTTCTATGACCTGCCGAATGTTTTCCTGACGCCGCACATCGCCGGCGCCGTGGGGCTGGAGCGCGGACGGCTTGGGGATATGGCGATCGACGAAATAGAGCGGTTCACCCGGGGCGAACCGCTCCTCTATCAGATCCAGCGCCGCGACCTCGCACTGATCGCCTAGCCGGCCTTCAGACCAGCCGGCGCACCGCCAGCCACGATCTCCGGCATCAGATCGGAGATTTTCACGACCTTTCCCGTACGCGAGCTGGTCAGCGCCGCAATACCGCAGAGCACGGACATGGCGCCGGCGCGCGTACCGGCACGCTGGCCGAGCGTATCTTCCATGCCCTGCTTGAAGATCATGTTGCGCATGCGGTTATCGCCACCATAGTGGCCGCCCGCCGAATGCGGCACGACGATGCGTTCGAGGGCAGGCTTGTCTTTCGGGAAATTGCGGACGAGCAGGATAGTGTCCTCGTCAGGCGTCTCCCACGGCTGCTTCTCGTATTGCCTGAGTTCGATGCGCCCATGCGTGCCGTTGAAGGCGATGTGGTGGCCCTCGATCGGCTGAAAGGTGTTCAGCGAATAGGAAACGTGGACGTTGTTCTTGTAACGGAGGCTGACGACCATCGTGTCGGGGATATCGATATCCTCGCGATAGACGCACCCGTCGCGGAAGTAGCCGTCGATCTTCGACGGATCCTCGTAGAGCGAGTCGAGGAATGGATCTGCTTCGAGGTCGAGGTAGTAGTCACACTCGCCCGAGTGCGGACAGAGCTTGCAGCGCGGGCCGCGGAACGGGCCCTTGCGGCCGTAGTTCTGCAGATCGGCAAAGGAGGTGACCGCATCCGGATCGCTGTCGAGGTACCAGTTCAGGAGATCGAAGTGGTGGGTCGCCTTGTGCACGAAAAGGCTGCCGGAGTTTTCCGCGTAGGCGTGCCAGCGACGGAAGTAGTCGGCACCGTGCTTGGTATCGAGATACCAGTGGAAGTCTACCGAGGTGACGCGGCCGATCTCGCCGGCGTTCAGCAGTTCCTTGATCCTGGCTGCCGTGGGCGCGTAACGGTAGTTGAACGAAACATCGACACGCTTGCCGGTTCGCTTCTCCGCATCGAGGATACGGCGGATCTTATCGACCGCCGTCGTCATCGGCTTTTCGGTGATGACGTCGATACCGGCTTCCAGCGCGCGTACGACGATGTCGTCATGCGTATAGTCCGGGGTGCAGACGATGACGAGATCGACCTGCTGTTCGGCGAGCATCGCGTCGATGTTCTCATAGATCGGTGCATTGCTGCCGATCATCGTGCGGGCCCGTTCGGCACGCAGCGAATTGGTGTCGACGATCGCGACGAGATCGACATGCTCGCGCCAGCCGGCAAGCAGTTCCTTGCCCCACATGGTGGTGCCGCGGTTTCCCGTTCCGATCAGGGCAAAGCGACGTTTATCCATCGAATGATCCTCCTCATGCGTATGAAACGAACAGATTTTCTAGGCCTGGCAACAACTGTGATAGCGCTCGACGCAGGTGGCGATTACTTCCTCCGGTGGCCGCTTCCACCAGTTCTCGGCGGAAAAAATCTCGACTTCCTGCGCGCCGAAAAAGCCGGCGCTTTCGATCATCCTTCGTATGCCTTTGAGATCGATCACGCCATCGCCCATCATGCCGCGGTCTGTCAGCATGTCCCTGGTCGGGACGAGCCAGTCGCAGATATGGTGCGCAAGGATCCGCTTCAGACGCCCGGCGCGCGCAACCTGATTGGCAAGATCGGGATCCCACCAGACATGATAGACGTCGATCGCCACGCCGACGCCATCGCCTAGCTGTTCGCACATGTCGAGCGCCTGGCCGAGCGTGTTCACACAGGAGCGATCGCCGGCATACATCGGGTGCAAGGGCTCGATGGCAAGCGGGACACCGGCGGCGCGTGCGTGCGGCAGCGTTGCGGCGATGCCGTCAGCCACCATCTGCCGCGCGGCCTCGATATCCTTGGAGGCGCCCGGCAATCCGCCGACGACGAGAACGAGGCAGTCGGCCCCGAGCGTTGCGGCTTCGTCGACCGCGCGCTTGTTATCGTCGATCGCCTGCTGGCGCCCCGCAGCGTCGGCGGCCGGGAAAAAACCGCCACGGCAGAGACCAGTGAGCTTCAGGCCATTGGCCTTGACGATGCGTTCGGCCTCCTTCAGGCCGATCGCCGCTATCTGGTCTCGCCAGGGAGCGATCGACGTGATCCCGTGCGTCAGGCAGGTATCGACCGCGCGCGCAAAACCGCACTGTTCCCGGATCGTCGCGAGATTGATGGACAGACCCTCGACATGCATGCCGTTCTCCTCCCCTTAACCGGCAACGCCATGAACCGCGAGCACGTCACGCATGCGGCGCGCAGCCAGATCCGGGTCTGCAAGCACACGCGCCCTGTCGGCGAGCCGGAACAGTTCCGCCAGATGCGTCAGAGAACGCGCCGATTGCTGGCCGCCAACCATGGTAAAATGATCCTGAAGTCCATTCAGATAAGCGAGGAACACGACGCCCGTCTTGTAGAAGCGCGTCGGTGCCTTGAAGATGTGTCGTGACAACGGAACGGTCGGCTCCAGAAGCTCGAAGAACTCGCCGTTGCGGTCACGCCCGAGTGCCTCGAGCGCTGCCGAGGCAGCGGGCGCAATAGCATCGAATATACCAAGCAGTGCATCCGAATGACCGGACTCATCGCCGGCTATCAATTCGGCATAGTTGAAGTCGTCGCCTGTATACATGCGCACGCCCTTCGGCAATTGACGGCGCATGGCGATTTCCTTTTCCTTGGAAAGGAGGGAAATCTTGATCCCGTCGACCTTGGATGCATTGGCGCCGATCACCTGCAGGCACACGGACATCGCCTTCAGATGGTCCACATCGCCCCAATAGCCTTCGAGCGCCGGATCGAACATTTCGCCCAGCCAGTGGATGATGACCGGCTGCTTCACCTGACGCAGGATGCGATCGTAGACCCTGACATAGTCGTCCGGGCTTCGAGCAGCAGCCGCAAGCGCGCGGCTCGCCATCAGAATGATGCGTCCGCCGGCGGCCTCGATCGTCTCGATCTGTTCTTCGTAGGCCCGTATGATCGTATCGATCGTCACATCCGGACCGGGCACAAGGTGATCGGTGCCGGCACCGCAGGCAATAAGCGCATCACCGCGGCTTGCGCTTTCGGAAAGCGCCCGCCGGATCAATTCGCGGGCCTCGGGCCAGCCAAGGCCCATTCCGCGCTGCGCCGTGTCCATCGCTTCGGCAACCCCAAGCCCGAGGTCCCAAAGCCGGTGGCGAAACGCCAGCGTGCGGTCCCAATCGATCGCCGGCGCCAGCCATGGATCGTTGTCCGCAAGAGGATCGGCAACGACGTGAGCCGCCGCAAAGGCGATACGCGGAAACTCTTCGGCTCGGCGCTTCTTGAGTGCGATCGGCGAGCCGGTCAGCGTATAGGGGACGATCTTGCCGTCCAACGGGAGATTGATGACGGCCACGATCTCAGAACTCCAGCTTCGGCACGTCGAGCCACCGGCGCTCTGCCCAGGATTTCAGGCCTAGTTCCGCCAGCTGGACACCCTTAGCTCCCGCCTCCAGTCCATATGGCCATGGGCTATTCTCAGCAACGTGCCGCAGGAACATCTCCCACTGCGCCTTGAAGCCGTTGTCGAACGCTTGCGTGTCCGGCACTTCGTCCCAGGTCTTGTAGAAATCGATCGTCTGCGGCTGGTCCGGGTTCCATACGGGCTTCGGTGTATTGACGCGATGCTGCGTCCAGCATTTGGTCAGGCCGGCTACCGCCGAGCCATGCGTGCCGTCCACCTGGAACGTCACAAGGTCGTCACGGCGGACACGCACTGCCCAGGACGAATTGATGTGCGCGATGGCGCCACCTTCCAGCTCGAACGTCGCATAGGCGGCATCGTCGGTGTCGCAGTGATACGGTTTGCCGGCCTCGTCGACCCGAGTGCCGATATGGGTCGCGCCGAGACACGACACTGCTTTGACTTCGCCGAAGAGATTGTCGAGCACATATCGCCAATGGCACAGCATATCGAGAATGATGCCGCCGCCATCGGCCTTACGGTAGTTCCAGGACGGACGCTGGGCCGGAACGCCCCAATCACCCTCGAACACCCAGTAGCCAAACTCGCCGCGCACCGAGAGAATCTTTCCGAAGAAGCCGGAATCCTTCAGCAGCGCCAGCTTGCGAAGGCCCGGAAGGAACAGCTTGTCCTGCACGACGCCATGCTTGAGGCCCGATGCCCTCGCCTTCTTCGCGAGATCGATCGCCACCTGCAAATCGTCCGAGATCGGTTTTTCGCAATAGACGTGCTTGCCGGCATCCAAGGCACGCGAGAGCAGTTCGGCACGCATGAGGGTCGTGCCGGCGTCGAAGAAGATCTGATCATCAGGATTGGCAAGCGCGCCATCGATATCCGACGACCAGCGCTTGATACCGTGCTTCCTGGCAAGCTCTTCCATCTTGGCCGGGTTCCGGCCGACGATGATCGGGTCGATCTCCAGCTTTTCTCCGGATTTCAGCGTCAGGCCACCCTGATCGCGGATTGCCAAAATCGAGCGGACGAGGTGCTGGTTGTAACCCATACGGCCGGTAACGCCGTGTAAAATGATCCCTAGACGAGCCACGTTTCTCTCCCTGCAAAAAATCTTGCGAGGCCGGCTGCACGCAACGGTGCAGCTCCTCCCGGCCAGTAACTAAACAGTTACTTTGATGACAGACGTAAAGCGTCGGTGTCAATAGACAAAACTAAATTTCGGGATTCAGGCCTTGATCGAGGCCAGCGTCACGTGAACGATCTGGCGTTCCCAGGCATCGATATTCTCAGGCTGCGCCAGCTCGCGTCCGAAGATCGTGGAGAGGGTGTATTGGTTCGAAAGATAGAAATATCCGAGCGATGCAATCGTCAGATAGACGTTCAGGGGATCGGCGCTGTCGATGAAGACGCCCGCCTTCTTTCCTCGTTCCAGCACCTGTTCGAGCTCGCCCAGCAAGTGTGAATGAAGCTCCTTCAGACGCACGGACTGACGCAGCCAGCGCGCCCGGTGCAGGTTTTCCGTGCCGAGAAGGCTGAGGAATTCCGGATGCTTGAGGAAATAGCGCCAGGTGAAGAGCGCGAGATCGCTGATCCCCTCTTCCGGGCTCCGGTCTCCGATGTGCAGGGCGCGCTCGGCGGTTCGGATGCCGACATAGGCCTCCTCCAGAACATGCAGGTAGAGCTGCTCCTTGTCGCCGAAGTAGTGGTAGAGCATGCGCTTGTTGGTGCCGGCGCGTTCGGCGATGGCATCGACGCGGGCGCCGCCCATGCCGTTCTCGGCAAATTCCTGGGTTGCGGCCTCGAGAATGGCGGCACGCGTGCGCTCCGGATCGCGTTGCAGAACGCGCTCGCGCGGACGTCGTTTTGCGGTGGTCTTCCCCCCTCTTCCGGCGCCTTCCATCAGCTTCCCCTTTTCAATGACTTCCCAGCGCTCATAGTGCCTTATGAGCAAATTGTAAAAAGCAAATAGAACCGAGCTGTTCTTCATGGCGCTTGACAGACCCGGCGCTTCTCCATAGCTTGTAACCAATTAGTTATTTGTTGCAAGAGAAACCAGCAAGGAGCGTGTGGAGGCGCTCCCCAAGGGAGGAGGAAAAACAGATGACGTTCAGCATCAACAGACGTGGTTTTATGGCGGGTGGGGCCTCGCTTCTCACGCTTTCCGCATTGGGCGCACCGGCATTTGCCGAGGATAGCCGCCTTCGTCTGATCTGGTGGGGCTCGCAGCCCCGCGCGGACAGAACCAACAAGGTTTCCGAGCTTTACAAAACGAAAAACCCGGGCGTTGCGATCACCGGCGAGTTTCTCGGCTGGGGCGACTACTGGCCACGCCTGGCAACACAGGTTGCCGGCAAGAACGCGCCTGACGTGATCCAGATGGATTATCGCTACATCGTCGAATATGCCGGGCGCGGCGCGCTTGCGCCGCTCGAATCCTACATGCCGTCCAAGCTGAACCTCGGGGATTTCGACCAGGCTCAGGTCGAAGGCGGAAGTGTCGGCGGACACCTTTACGGCGTCAGCCTCGGCGCGAATTCCGCGGCGACGGTCATCAACACGACCGCCTTCCAGGAAGCGGGCATCGACCTGCCGACGCAGGCAACGACTTGGGAAGAATTCGGCAAGATGGCTGCCGAACTGACCAAGGCGGGCAAGCGCAAGGGCATGTTCGGCATGGCCGACGGCAGCGGCAACGAACCGCTCTTCGAAAACTACCTGCGCCAGCGTGGCAAGGCACTCTACACCGCCGATGGCAAGATCGCTTTCGGTGTCGAGGAAGCCTCGGAATGGTTCGACATGTGGAACAAGTTCCGCGACGCCGGAGCCTGTGTTCCAGCCGATGTGCAGGCGTTGGACAAGAACGACGTCGATACCAACACTGTCACACTCGGCAAATCGGCTTCCGGCTACGCGCACTCGAACCAGTTCGTCGCCTATCAGCAGATGAACAAGGACAAGCTTGCGCTCAGCAACTACATGCGCATCGCCAAGGATTCGAAGGGCGGTCATTATCGCAAGCCATCGATGTTCTTCTCGGTATCGGCACAATCGAAAGCCATCGAACAGGCTGTCGATTACGTCAATTTCTTCGTGACCAACCCGGAGGCAGCGGCATTGCTCGACGTCGAGCGTGGCATTCCGGAATCGAAGGCAATGCGCGATGTCGTGGCAACGAAGCTCGACGCTGTCGGCAAGATTCCGCTCGAGTATGTCGGTGGGCTCGGCGATCTCGCCGGGAAGCTGCCGCCGCCGCCGCCATCCGGCGCCGGCGAAGGGACGGACGTGCTGCGCAACATTTCCGAACAGATCGGCTTTGCGCAGTTGACGCCCGCCGACGGCGGCAAACAGCTTGTTGACGAGATCACGCGTATTCTCGCGCGGGGTTGAAGCACATGAACAATGCGATGCGTGCGACGGCTGACCCGGCCGTGACGGTGGAACATAACCAGAGAGCGGTCGCCGACAGTCGGTGGCGGCGAATCTGGAACGCCAACGCCCCCGGCTATTTTTTCCTTCTGCCGTGGCTGATCGGCTTCTTCGGGCTGACGCTCGGACCGGCCGTGATTTCGCTCTACCTCTCGTTCACCGACTTCGACATGATCCGGTCGGCCGAGTGGGTGGGTGCTGCGAACTACGTGCGCATCGCAACCGCCGACCCGAAATTTGCCGCAGCGATGAAGGTCACACTGACCTATGTGGTGCTGTCGGTCCCCTTCAAGCTCGCCTTCGCGCTGCTGGTCGCGATGGCGTTGAACAAAGGTGTGCGCGGCCTGCCCGTCTACCGCGCCATCTTCTACCTGCCCTCCCTGCTCGGCGGCAGCGTGGCAATCGCCGTGCTCTGGCGGCAGCTCTTTGCCGGCGACGGCCTGGTCAATGCCGCGCTTGCCCATTTCGGGATCGCCGGACCAAGCTGGATCTCGCATCCGAGCTATTCGATCTACACACTCGTAGCGTTGAGCGTCTGGCAGTTCGGCTCGCCAATGATCATCTTCCTTGCCGGTCTGCGCCAGATTCCGACCGACATGTATGAGGCCGCCAGCCTCGACGGCGCCTCCAAGTTCCGGCAGTTCTACAAGATCACGCTGCCGCTGCTGACGCCCGTCATCTTCTTCAATGCCGTCGTTCAGACGATCGATGCGTTCAAGGCTTTTACGCCGGCGTTCATCATCTCCGGCGGCACCGGCGGGCCGATCAATTCGACGCTGTTCTACACGCTCTATCTCTATCAGGAGGCTTTCGGAAACTTCCGCATGGGCTACGCCTCGGCGCTCGCCTGGATCCTCGTGCTGATCATCGCGATCTTCACGGCCTTCTCCTTCCTGACCTCGCGTTATTGGGTGCACTACGATGACTAACGGGATCACCACAGCCGTTGCGGCGCCGCCATCCGACATCACCAAACGCAGCCGACCGGCATCGGTCGTCATCCACGCGCTGCTGATCCTCGGCTCGCTGCTGATGCTCTATCCGCTGCTATGGATGGTGTCGGCCTCAGTGCGCCCGGAAAACGAGATCTTCTCGTCCACCTCGCTCATTCCCTCGTCGGTCGACTTCGGTTCCTATGTGCGGGGATGGACCGGGCTCGACATCAGTTTCGGACGCTTCTTCTGGAACTCCCTGGTAATCTCGGTCCTCACCGTGATCGGTAATGTCGTTGCCTGTTCGCTGGCGGCCTATGCCTTTGCCCGCCTGCGCTTTGCCGGCCGGAACTTCTGGTTCGCGATCATGCTCGGCACGCTGATGATCCCGTATCACGTGACGCTCATTCCGCAGTATGTGCTGTTCCTCAACCTCGGCTGGGTGAACACCATCCTGCCGCTGGTGGTGCCGAAGTTCCTTGCCAGCGATGCCTTCTTCATCTTCCTGATGGTGCAGTTCTTCCGCGGCATCCCGCGCGAACTCGACGAAGCGGCGATGATGGACGGCTGCAGCGCCTGGCGTATCTACTGGAAGATCATGCTGCCGCTGTCACTGCCGGTGCTGGCAACCGCTGCGATCTTCTCCTTCATCTGGACCTGGGACGATTTCTTCGGGCCGCTGATCTACCTCAACGACATGAACACCTACACGATCCAGCTCGGCCTGCGCACCTTCGTCGACTCGACCAGCGCATCGGACTGGGGCGGCCTGTTCGCCATGTCGACGCTGACGCTGGTGCCGGTGTTCTTCTTCTTCCTGTTCTTCCAGCGGCTGCTGATCGAAGGCATCGCTACGACAGGCATGAAGCGCTGATGCAGTTACGGATATAGATCAATGACTATCAAGAATGTTGCGATCGTTGGCTGCGGCATTGGCCGTTCCCACATCGTCGAAGGCTACCTGCCGCACCCCGACAAGTTCAAGGTCGTGGCGATCTGCGACCTGAACGAAGAACGGCTGCGCGAGATCGGCGACGAATTTGACATCGCCAAGCGCACGACCTCGTTTGCCGATGTACTGGCTGACGAGAGTGTCGATATCGTCGACATCTGCACGCCGCCCGGCATTCACCTGGGGCAGGTGGTGGCGGCGCTGGCAGCGGGCAAGCACGTCATCTGCGAGAAGCCGCTGACCGGCTCGCTATCAGGCGTCGACACGATCATGGCAGCGGAGAAGGCGGCCAAGGGTACATTGATGCCGATCTTCCAGTATCGCTACGGCGACGGCATCGAGAAGGCAAAGCGGATCATCGAGGCCGGCATCGCGGGCAAGCCCTACATGGGCTCCGTCGAGACCTTCTGGCTGCGGACACCCGAATATTACGCCGTGCCTTGGCGCGGCAAATGGGCGACCGAGCTCGGCGGCGTGCTGGTGACGCACGCGCTACACCTGCACGACATGCTGCTCCACCTGATGGGACCGGTCTCAAAGGTATTCGGCCGCGTCGCTACCCGGGTCAACGATATCGAGGTCGAGGATTGCGCCTCGGCAAGTCTGCTGATGCAGAACGGCGCCTTCGTATCGCTCTCCTGCACGCTTGGTTCGCAGGAGCAGATCAGCCGCCTGCGACTGCATTTCGAAAACGTCACCTTCGAGAGCAACCACGAGCCCTATTCGCCGGGCAAGGATCCGTGGAAGATCATCGCCGCCAATGACGAGGTTCAGGCGCGCATCGACGCCGTCATCGGAAACTGGCAGCCGGTGGCGCCTCGCTTCACCACGCAGATGGAGCATTTCCACGCCTATCTCAGCGGCAGCGGGCCGCTACCAGTGACGACAAGGGACGCGCGCCGCGCGCTGGAACTCGTCACCGCCATCTACCAATCGTCCGATACCGGCAGCGAAGTGATCCTGCCGATCGGATCGGACAGCCCGAAGTACGCCGACTGGCGTGCTCGCACGAAATAACGGACCAGGGAGGATCCTGAGATCATGGCAACAAGCGTCGTTCTCCAGAAGGTCGAAAAGCGCTACGGCGCGCTTGATGTTATCCACGGCATCGACCTGAAGATCGATCCCGGCGAGTTCGCGGTCTTTGTCGGCCCGTCTGGCTGCGGCAAGTCCACGCTCCTGCGCATGATCGCGGGTCTCGAAGAGATCACCGGCGGTGCGCTGCTGCTCGACAATGAGCGGATGAACGAGGTGGCGCCGGCCAAGCGCGGCATCGCCATGGTGTTCCAGTCCTATGCGCTCTACCCGCATATGTCCGTTTACAAGAATCTGGCCTTCGGGCTCGAGACGGCCGGCTACAAGAAGGCAGAGATTCAGCCGAAGGTGAAGCGCGCCGCCGAAATCCTGCAGATCGAAAAGCTGCTCGAGCGCAAACCGAAGGCACTCTCCGGCGGCCAGCGCCAGCGCGTCGCGATCGGCCGCGCGATCGTGCGCGAACCGCGCATCTTCCTGTTCGACGAACCGCTCTCCAACCTCGACGCGGAACTACGCGTGCAGATGCGCGTCGAAATTTCCCGCCTGCATCGCAGCCTCGGCAATACGATGATCTACGTCACCCACGACCAGGTGGAGGCCATGACCATGGCCGACAAGATCGTGGTGCTGAACTCAGGCCGTATCGAGCAGGTCGGTGCGCCGCTCGATCTCTACAACAACCCGGCCAACCGCTTCGTCGCGGGCTTCATCGGCAGCCCAAAAATGAACTTCCTGCAGGCTCGCATCGAGCAGGTGGGCGAAGCCGACACGACCATCAACGTCTGCGGCAACGCGGTTCGCCTGCCGCGCAGGCTCAATACCGAGGCCGGGCAAGCCGTTACCTTCGGCATCAGGCCGGAACATCTTTCGGTGCTCGAAACCGGCGGGATCACACTGACAACTGTCAATGTCGATCTCGTTGAAAACCTTGGCGGCGCGACCATGCTCTACGCGAAGACGCCGGATGGGCAGCAGCTGACGATAGCGCTTGATGGACAGCAGAAGGTCGAACGCGGAACCAACGTGAAAGCGTCCTTCGATCCTGCGCGGTGTCATGTCTTCGATGCATCAGGCGCCACGATCTAGCCGCGCTTGACAGCTGATCCCTCTCTGGCCATGATTTCAATAGGATAGGCCGCGAGAGGGAAAAGCGTGACGCCTGAAGATCGGATTCATGCGCTTGGCATATGGCAGGGTCCGATCGAAATTGTGCCGATCACCGGTGGCATCACCAACCGGAATTATCTGGTGCGCGATCGCACGGTTCGCCGCGTCGTCCGATTGGGTGAGGACATTCCGGTTCACCATATCAGCCGGCAGAACGAGCTTGCCGCCAGCCAGGCCGCACATGCCGCAGGGCTTTCGCCTGAAGTCATTCATCATGCTCCGGGCGTGCTCGTCCTCGACTACATCGAATCGAAGGCACTCACGCCGGAGGATCTTCGGCGCCCCGAGACTTTGGAGCGTGTGATCCCCCTCGTGCGGGCCTGCCACCATGACATCGCCCGCGAATTTCGCGGCGCGGCGGCGATCTTCTGGGTCTTCCATGTCATTCGCGACTACATCGCCAATCTGGAAGCAGCCGACAGCTCCTATCGCCGGCTTTTCCCGGATCTGCTGGCAAAAGCCGAAAGGCTGGAGGCGGCGGGCGGCCCGTTCGAGATTGCCTTCGGTCACAATGACATGCTGGCCGCCAACTTTCTCGATGACGGCAAGCGCCTGTGGCTGATCGACTGGGACTATGCGGGGTTCAACACACCGCTCTTCGATCTGGGCGGCCTTGCCTCCAACAGCGAGTTTTCCGAGGCGACCGAGCGATCGATGCTTGAGACCTACTATCGGATGCCGCTGAGCGCGGACCTCTGGCGGCGCTATCAGGCGATGAAGTGCGCCTCGCTGCTGCGCGAGACGCTGTGGAGCATGGTGTCCGAAATCCACTCCACCATCGACTTCGACTACGCAGGCTACACGGCCGAGAATCTTACGCGCTTCGAGCGCGCCTACGACGCTTTCGAACAGGATCGATAATATGACGAAGGAATTGCCAAAGACCGCCAAGGCTGTTGTCATCGGCGGCGGGATCATCGGCTGCTCGACGGCCTACCATCTCGGCAAGCTCGGCTGGACGGACACGGTGCTTCTGGAACGCAAGAAGCTGACTTCGGGCACGACCTTCCACGCCGCCGGGCTGGTCGGCCAGCTACGCACCAGCGCCAACATCACCCAGCTGCTCGGCTATTCCGTCGATCTCTACAAGAAGCTTGAAGGCGAAACGGGGCTTGGCACCGGCTGGAAGATGAATGGCGGCTTGCGCCTGGCCTGCAACGAGGAGCGCTGGACCGAGGTCAAGCGACAGGCAACGACCGCGCAATCCTTCGGGCTCGAGATGCAGTTGCTGACGCCGCAGGAGGCCTTCGATCTCTGGCCGCTGATGACAATCGACGATCTCGTCGGCGCAGCCTTTCTGCCGACCGACGGCCAGGCCAATCCCTCTGACATCACGCAGGCGCTTGCCAGGGGCGCGCGCATGTCCGGTGTCTCGATCTTCGAGGATACCGAGGTTCTCGACCTCGAGATTGACAAGGGCCGGATTCGCGCCGTCATCACCGAGCATGGCCGCATTGAGTGCGAACGCGTCGTCGTCTGCGCCGGCCAGTGGACGCGCGCCTTTGCGGCGCGCTTCGGTGTCAACGTGCCGCTCGTATCCGTCGAGCACCAGTACATCATCACCGAATCCTTCGGCGTGCCGTCGAACCTGCCAACGCTGCGCGACCCGGACCGCCTGACCTATTACAAGGAGGAGGTCGGCGGCATCGTCATGGGCGGCTACGAGCCGAACCCGATCGCATGGGCGAAGGATGGCATTCCCGAGGGCTTCCACTACACGCTGCTCGACAGCAATTTCGATCATTTCGAACAGATCATGGAGCAGGCGCTCGGCCGCGTTCCGGCGCTCGAAACCGTCGGCGTCAAACAGCTGCTGAACGGGCCGGAGAGCTTTACGCCTGACGGCAATTTCATTCTCGGCGAGGCACCGGAGCTGAAGAACTTCTTCGTCGGCGCCGGCTTCAATGCCTTCGGCATCGCCTCCGGCGGCGGCGCCGGCATGGCGCTGGCCGAATGGGTTGCCAAGGGCGAGCCGCCTTACGACCTCTGGCCGGTCGATATCCGCCGCTTCGGCCGCCCGCATTTCGATACGGACTGGGTGCGCACGCGCACGCTGGAGGCCTATGGCAAGCACTACACGCTGGCCTTCCCCTTCGAGGAGTATTCGAGCGGCCGGCCATGCCGCAAATCGCCGCTGTACGACCGGCTGAAAGCGCAGGGGGCCTGCTTCGGTGAAAAGCTCGGATGGGAGCGGCCGAACTGGTTTGCTGATCTCTTCGCCAACGAGGACCCGAAGGACACCTACACGTACGGCCGTCAGAACTGGTTCGAGGCCGTCGGGCGTGAACATAAGGCCGTGCGCGAGGCCGCCGTGATCTTCGATCAGACGTCTTTCGCCAAGTTCGTGCTGAAGGGGCGTGATGCCGAGGCGGCACTGTCGTGGATCGCCTCCAACGACGTGGCAAAGCCGGTTGGCTCGCTTGTCTACACGCAGATGCTGAATGACAAGGGCGGCATCGAATGCGATCTCACTTGCGCCCGCGTGGCTGACGACGAGTATTATATCGTGACCGGCACCGGCTTCGCGACGCATGACTTCGACTGGATCGCACGCAATATTCCCGATGGGATGCACGCGGAACTCGTCGATGTCACCTCCGCCTATTCCGTGCTTTCGCTGATGGGACCGAATGCCCGTGCGGTGCTCGAGAAGGTGACAAACAGCGACGTTTCCAATGCCGCGTTCCCCTTCGGGCGCGTCAAGACAATCGGCATTGCCGGCTGCCCGGTTCGGGCGCTGCGCATTACCTATGTCGGCGAACTCGGCTATGAGCTGCATGTGCCGGTCGAATACGCAACAACTGTTTATGACGCGCTGATGGAAGCGGGCGCTCCGCTGCATCTTGGCAATGCCGGCTATCGCGCCATCGAGAGTTGCCGTCTTGAGAAGGGCTATCGCGCCTGGGGTTCGGATATCGGCCCGGACCATACGCCCATCGAAGCCGGGCTTGGCTGGGCGGTGAAGACGCGGAAGAACACGCCGTTTCGCGGCCGGGAGGCGATCGAACGGCAGCTCGCGTCCGGCGTCAGGAAGATGCTCGCCTGCTTCGTGCCTGAGGATCCCGATATCGTGTTGCTTGGCCGCGAGACGATCTATCGCGACGGCAAGCGCGTCGGCTGGCTCTCGAGCGGCGGCTTCGGCTACACAATTGGCAAGCCGATCGGTTACGGCTATGTCCGCAATCCCGAAGGCGTGAGCGAGGACTTCGTTCTGTCCGGCAGCTATGAACTCGACGTGGCCCGTGAGCGGGTGCCGTGCCGGGTTTCGCTGAAACCCTTGTACGATCCGGATATGGTGAGGGTGAAGGGATAGGCACTGAGCTGAGAGGCGGTCATTCCTGTGCTTGTCACCGGAAACCAGGCGCCGAGCGTCGGCGCGGTGAATGACCATAATCCGCGCCTCCTACACGCCAAGGATAGGGCACAACGAATCCCTATGATAGCCCAGGGATGATGGGCTGGGCGCAGGTAAGCTGGCAAGAACAGCCGCCAAGGGTTACAAGTGCGGCGATCACCTGTCTGGGAAAATCCCCTGCGACGATGAAATCTGTCGCAGGCTCTTCCTCAAAACAGCGGGAGCCTGTTGTCCTGGATCAGGATCTCCAGCTTGTTCGCCACATCCTCGGTCCAGCCGATATTGCCCGTCAGCGCCGCCGGAAAGAGGCCCGGCAAACCGAACAAGGCTTTCGACACGGCACCGCCATTGCGCGGCACGTCGGCCAGCAGTGTGGCAATTTCCGCAGCACGAGGATCGCGCAATTCGTAGCGTTCGCCGTTCCTGTCGACGCCAAGGGCGTAGCGCATCCAGGCAGCTACTGCGATCGCATAGGTTTCCGCCTTGCTGCCATTTTCCAACGCCTCGGTCGCGGGCTCCAGCAGACGCTGCGGCAGTTTCTGCGTCCCGTCCATGGCGATCTGGTAGGTACGGTGGGCGATCGCCTTGTTTGCAAAGCGTGCGATCAACTCATCCGCATAGGCCTCGAGATCGATGCCGGGAACGGGATCGAGCGTGGCGGCGGCGGCATTCATGTGACGGCGTGCCAGGGCTGCAAGACCGCTATCATCCATGACGTCGCGGATGAATTCATAGCCACCTATATATCCGAGATAGGCGAGCAGCGAATGCGCCCCGTTGAGCATCCGCAGCTTCATCTTTTCGTAAGCCGAGACTTCCTCGACCATCAACGCACCGGCCTTCTCCCATTCCGGGCGGCCATTGGCGAAGTGATCCTCGATCACCCATTGCGTGAAGGGTTCGGTCTCGATCGCCGCGAGATCCTGCCTGCCGGTCAGCCTTTCGGCATCGCGATAGGTGGCGTCCGTGCTTGCCGGCGTGATGCGATCGACCATGGTCGACGGGAAGGGTACGTTTGTTTCGATCCACTGGCGAAGCTCCGGATCGATCCGACCGGCAAACTCGAGCACGAGCCGCTTCAGGACGGCGCCGTTGCTCGGCAGGTTGTCGCAGCTGAGCGGCGTGAATGGCGCTATGCCCTTGGCGCGACGGCGCGCAAGACCTTCGACGAGATAGCCGATGGCGCCGCGCGGCGCATGGCGGTTGGCAAGGTCGGCGGCAATGTCGGGGTGTTTCAGGTCGAGCCCGCCTGTGGCGGAATCGAAGCCATAAGCCTTTTCCGTTACCGTCAGGCTGACGATGCGGATGGCAGGATCCTCAAGCCGGGCTAGCAGATCGCCGGGATTGCGAGTGGCGACATGGGCGCGCAGGATCGGGCCGATGACATGCGCTGTTGTGCCCGACGTATCACGCACGAGCATCGTGTAGAGCCCGTTCTGCTCGTTCAGGTGATCGGCGACGTCGGCCGTGCGTAGGCTTGCGACCTCGATGCCCCAGTCGCCGCCAGCGACGGCAATCGCGGCGTCGGTGAACGGCGCGAAGTGGGCACGAAAGAAAGCGCCGGGACCGAGATGCAGAATACCCGGCTTCAATGCCTTGCGATCATAACCCGGAAGCTTTGCGGTCGACGCGAGGCCGGAAAGGCTTGTCAGACGTTCGGTCACAGCTTGTATGCCTTTTTCGCGTTTCCGTAGGAGAGTTCGCCGGCGACAATCTCGGCTTCCGTGCGGGACATCCGGTGTTCGGTCACGAACTGAGCCAGGAAGCGGCAGACCTCGCGGCGCCAGACATCGTGGCGAGCCGGGATCGACAGAAGTGCGCGCGTATCGTCGTTGAAGCCCGCCAGATTGGCGAAGCCTGCCGTCTCCACCACCTGGTCTAGATAGCGGCGAATGCCGTTCGGGCTGTCGTGGAACCACCAGGGCGGGCCGATCATCAGGCATCGCCAATGGCCGGCCATCGGCGCCAGCTCGCGGGCATAGGTCGTCTCGTCGAGCGTAAACAGCAGCACGCGAAGACCCGGCGCATGGCCGTACTTTGCCAGCATGGCAGAGAGGCCGCCGACCCAATCGGTCGGCGTCGGGATATCCGCGCCCATGTTCGGACCACGGGTCTGGAACAGCTCGCGATCGGTGTTGCGGCGCGAGCCGGCGTGGATCTGCATCGTCATGCCGTCTTCGGCCGAAAGGCCTGCCATTTCGGTCAGCATCTGGCCGCGGAAGAGCTCCGCTTCCTCGGGGCTCAGCGTGCCCTTGTGCGCCTTGTCGAGCAGGCGCTGCTTGTCGGCGAGCGGCAGGTCCGCCGTGAAAGCCGTCGGAACACCATGGTCGGTGGCGGTTGCGCCAAATTGGCGGAAATAGGCGCGGCGCTTGCGGTGGGCGTCGATCAAGCCATCCCATTTCGTCACATCGCAATCGGTGAGCTCGCCGAGCCGGACAAGGTTTTCGCGGAAGCCGACGGCATCCGGGTCGGTGATGCTATCCGGCCGGTAGGTGGTACGGACGCGACCGATCCAGCCGTCTTCCGCCATTTTCTGGTGATGCACCAGCGGATCGAGCGCGCCTTCGGTCGTGGCGATCGTCTCGATGCCGAAACGCTTGTGCAGGGCGCGCGGCCGGAATTCCGGCAGGGCCAGCTGCGCATTGATGTGATCATAGAGTGCATCGGCATTCTCGGGCGTTAGCGGCTTTTCGCAGCCGAGGACGGCCGACATTGCGTGGTCGACCCAGAGGCTAGAGGGCGTGCCGCGGAAGAGATGATACTGCGCGGCAAAGGCGCGCCAGATGTCGCGACCCTTGGCGACCGGCTTGCCGTCCAGGCGCGGAACGCCGAGATCATCGAGCTTGACGCCAACGCTGTGGAGCATGCGGAAGAGATAATGATCGGGGATGACGAGGAGCGAAGACGCATCCTCGAACGGCTTGTCGTCGGCAAACCACGACGGCTCCGTATGCCCGTGCGGGCTTACGATGGGCAGTGCGCGAACCGTCTCGTATAGATCGCGCGCGACCGTTCGGGTTGCCGGATCGGCCGGAAAGAGCCGGTCCGGATGAAGAAAGCCGTTTCCAACATCCATAAGAATTCCTCCCTGAGGGCTACCGGCCTATCCCACAAGTCGGAAGGCGGCAAGGGCTTTTAGTAACCAAACGGTTCACTTTTGCAAAACACCCCGTCTGCCCCTCGAAATGATTGACCACACGAACTATTTCCGCTTTTCAGATGCGGACGAAATTGGCCGCTTGCGGCAAGGAGGTTCCATGTCCGACGAGACAAGCCGCGTGACGAAACTCGAGGAAATCGTTGCCCATCAGGCGAAGGCGATCGAAGAGCTGTCCGATCAGCTGGCCGAACAATGGAAGGTCGTGGAACAGACGCGCGCCAAGCTCGACAGGCTGACGGAACGGTTCCTGTCGCTTGAGGAGCAGTCACTCGAGGCGCCGGCGATTACGCGGCCGCCCCACTATTGAGCGGCCCTATGCCCTTGTTTTTAGGCGCCGGAGTACCTATTAAAAGGTCGTGAGGACGACCTCCCCCTCTATGGGCATCAACTCGGGACGACCCGAACATTCCCAATGGGGGTTATCATGCGGAAAACCGCAGATCGTATCCGTCACGCCATCAGCTTCGAACTTATTGGACTAGCACTGGTCACGCCGCTCGGTGCGCTGGCCTTTGGCATGCCCATGGCCGACATCGGCGTGATCGGCGTTGCCGGCGCGACGCTGGCGACCCTTTGGAACTACATCTACAATCTCGGTTTTGACCACTTGATGCAACGCCTGACCGGCAGCACGCAGAAGAGCGTCGCTATCCGCGTATTGCACGCCGTCATGTTCGAGGTGGGACTGCTTCTGGCGTTGCTGCCAATGATCGCCTGGTACCTTGGCATCAGTGTCGTTCAAGCACTGATGATGGATGTGTCCTTCGCGCTCTTCTACATGGTCTACGCCTTCGTCTTCAACTGGGCCTACGACCGTGTCTTCCCGCTGCCGGATTGGCAGCCCGTCGCCCAGCAATCATAAAGCTGCTCTACCGACGAAAAGAAAACGGGACCGCCGTTGCCGGCGAACCCGTTGATTTTCCAGGCGTGCGCGATCAAGTGATCAGACATTGCCCATGCAGAGATATTTCATCTCGAGATAGTCATCCGCACCGTGGCGCGAGCCTTCACGGCCAAGGCCCGATTGCTTGATGCCACCGAAAGGCGCCGTTTCCGTCGACATCAGGCCGGTATTGATACCAACCATACCGTATTCCAGCGCTTCGGCGACGCGCCAGACCTTCTTCAGGTCGCCGGCGAAGAAATAGGCGGCGAGACCGAATTCGGTGTCGTTGGCCTGGGCGATGACGTCTTCCACCGTATCAAAGCGGAAAAGCGGAGCGACGGGACCGAAGGTCTCCTCGCGCGCGACCTTCATTTCGCGAGTAACACCTGTCAGCACCGTCGGCGTGAAGAAGGTGCCGGCACCCTCGACGCGCTTACCGCCCGTAATGATCCTCGCGCCTTTCGACACCGCATCCGCAACGTGGCTTTCGACCTTCGCCAGCCCCTGCTCATCGATCAACGGGCCGATGGTCACGCCCGGCTTGAAGCCGTCGCCGACAGACATTTCCTCCACCTTCGCGGCGAGCTTCGCCGCAAACGCATCGTAGACGCCTGATTGCACGTAGAGACGATTGGCGCACACGCACGTCTGGCCGGCATTGCGATACTTCGAGGCCAGCGCACCTTCGACCGCTGCATCGAGATCGGCATCATCGAAGACGATGAAGGGAGCGTTGCCGCCGAGTTCGAGGCTGACCTTCTTGATCTGGTCAGAGCACTGGCGCATCAGGATACGACCAACCTCGGTCGAGCCGGTGAAGCTGATCTTGCGCACCTTGGCATTGCCGCAGAGTTCCTTGCCGATCGCAGGGCCGTCTTCACCGACGATGACGTTGAAAACGCCTGCGGGAATACCGGCCTGTTCGGCAAGAACGGCGAGCGCTAAGGCCGACAGCGGCGTCTGCTCGGCCGGCTTGGAAACGACGGTGCAGCCAACGGCGAGCGCCGGAGCGATCTTGCGGGTGATCATCGCGGCCGGGAAGTTCCAGGGCGTGATGGTGCCGACGACGCCGACGGGCTGCTTGATGACAATCATCCGTTTGTCGTTCGACGGCGCGGGGATCGTCTCGCCGTAGATGCGCTTGGCTTCTTCCGCATACCATTCGACATAGGCTGCGGCATAAAGGATCTCGCCGCGGGCTTCGGCGAAGGGCTTACCCATTTCAGCCGTGAGGATCGCTGCCAGCTCATCGGCATGGGCAACCATCAGGTCGAACCACTTGCGCAGGATACCGGCGCGCTCCTTGGCCGGACGCGCGGCCCAGGCCGGCTGCGCGGCATAGGCCGCATCGATCGCGTCGCGCGTTTCGGCAGCGCCCATATCCGGCAGCGAAGCAAGAACCTCGCCCGTTGCCGGATTGAGGACGTCGAAGGTCTTCGTCGCGTTGCCCGCCGTCCAGACGCCGTTGATGTAGCCTGCGTCGCGCAGGAAAGGCGAGGAGAAGGAGACGTGTTTTGTCAGTGCAGTCGTGAATGCCATGTCATTTAACTCCGGGCAAAGAGGCCTTCGCCTTACTTGCCGCTTGCTTCGAGGATCGAGGCTTCCAGAATGTCGAGCGCTTCGCCGAAGACATTGTCCTGGATGGTGATCGGCGCGAGGAAGCGGATGACGTTTCCGTGGACGCCGCAGGTCAGAAGGATCAAGCCCTTTTCCAGCGCGATCAGACGGACCTTATTGGCGAATTCGGCGCTCGGCAGTTTCGTCGTCTTGTCGTTGAACTCGACGGCGTTCATGAAACCCGGGCCGCGGATGTCGACGATCTCTGGCGCCTTCTCGCGGAGCGATTCGAGGCGCTGTTTGAGACGGCTGCCAAGCTGGTTGGCGCGGTCGCAAAGACCTTCGTCCTTGATGACGTCAAGAACGGCGTGAGCAGCCGCGATGCCGAGCGGATTGCCGCCATAGGTGCCGCCAAGACCGCCGGGTCCCGGCGCATCCATGATCTCTGCGCGGCCGGTGACGGCTGCGAGCGGGAAGCCGCCTGCAAGGCTCTTGGCCATCGTCATGAGGTCGGGGGCGACCTCATGGTGATCCATTGCGAACAGCTTGCCTGTGCGGGCAAAGCCGGTCTGGACTTCATCGGCGATGAGCAGGATGCCATGCTGGTCGCAGATCTCGCGCAGTGCCTTCATAAAGGAAACCGGCACCGAGTAGAAACCGCCCTCGCCCTGAACCGGCTCGATGATGATGGCGGCAACGCGCTGCGGATCGACATCAGCGGCAAACAGCTTCTTCAGCGCGGCCAGCGACTGATCCGGCGTCACGCCATGAAGCTCGACCGGAAACGGCACATGGAACACATCGCCCGGCATCGCACCGAAGCCAACCTTGTAAGGCACGACCTTGCCTGTCAGCGCCATGCCCATGAAGGTGCGACCATGGAAGCCGCCGCCGAAAGCGATGACGGCGGAGCGGCCGGTGGCGGCGCGAGCGATCTTTACCGCGTTCTCAACGGCTTCGGCACCCGTGGTGACGAAGATCGTCTTCTTCTCGAAATTGCCCGGTGTCAGCGCATTCAGGCGCTCGGCGAGGTGCACGTAGTTTTCGTAGGGAACGACCTGGTGGCAGGTGTGGGTGAAGTGATCGAGTTGCTCCTTGACGGCAGCGATCACGCGCGGGTGGCGATGGCCAGTGTTGAGAACGGCGATACCGGCCGCGAAATCGATGTAACGGCGACCTTCCTTGTCCCAGATCTCGGCATTCTCTGCACGGTCGGCATAGATCTGCGTGGTCATGCCAACACCACGGGAAATGGCGGCATTCTTCCGGTCTGTGAGGGTGGTCGCGGTCATCGGTGCGTTCCTGCGCTCTGGATTGATTGAAACTATCTTGCATAAATTCTGCAAGATATGTACAAAACTCCTACATTTTTCCTGCAAGAAAGCAAGCGGCATTTTCCGCTTCAATCGGCCGACGTTTTCAGCGATGGTCGGCTTGAGTAAGAAGGTCGAAATTGACCCATGATGACGAACGAACCGGGAATTTTTGGCTTATGAACAATGGGACGCCCGTGCGCTACAAGGTAGCGGAGGCGGCAAAATCGGCGGGCGTTTCCGCATCCACCCTGCGCCTGTGGGAAAGCCAGGGGCTTGTCGTGCCGGACCGGTCGGAAACCGGACACCGGCAATACAGCGCAGACGATGTTGCGCGGATAAAGAAGATAGCCTGGTATCGAACTGAACGCGGACTCAATCCGGCGGCCATTCGTGAGGCGTTAGAAAGCGAAGAGCCCTCTGAAAATTCCGACCCCGCGGATACGTCGGATCTCGGCCGGCGTTTGCGCAGCCTGCGCCATGGTGCCGGGAAGACGCTCGATCAGGTTGCCGGTGACGTTGGCATTGCCGCCTCCACGCTATCGACGCTCGAGCGAACCTCGCAGGGTGTAAGCTTCAAGACGCTGCACGACCTCGCCGAATACTACGACACGACCGTTTCCCGTCTCTCCGGCGAGGAACGTGACGACGTGGCCGAAGTCGTTCGCGCCGGCGCGTGGCGGACATGGCCGGAAACGACGCCCGGCGTCACTGTCCAGCTTCTGGCCGAGGGCCGCACGATGATGGATTGCCACCGTTTCGTGCTGGCGCCCGGTGCTGCAAGCGAGGGCGCTTACCGCCACGAAGGCGAGGAGTTCATGCATGTTCTCTCGGGGCGGCTTGAACTGGTGCTCGATTCCGACCAGTTCTTCGACCTCGGACCCGGCGACTCGCTCTACTTCGAAAGCCGCCGCTACCATTCCTGGCGCAACCGCCACGACGGCGAAACCATCCTCATCTGGATCAATACGCCGCCGACATTCTGAACCTCGTCGGTATCGTCCGCGCCGGCTTTGCGCTATAGCGCCAGAAGCAGCAGTTTGAGTGAGAGAAAAGATCGATGGCAGCCACCATACGTTACCATGAAGGTGATATCTCAGCGGCGGATGCCGCGCGCTACACCGGAGCCATCGCCATCGACACCGAGACGCTCGGCCTGGTGCCGCGTCGCGACAGGCTTTGCGTCGTGCAGCTTTCCTGCGGCGACGGTTCGGCCGATGTGATCCGCATCGCCTCCGGCCAGAAGGACGCGCCGAATCTCGTCGCCATGCTGGCCGATCCCACCCGGCAGAAGATCTTTCACTATGGCCGCTTCGACATTGCCGTTCTGTTTCACACGTTCGGCGTCACAGCCCAGCCCGTCTTCTGCACCAAGATCGCCTCGCGCCTTTGCCGCACCTACACCGACCGCCATGGGCTGAAGGACAATCTCAAGGAAATGCTCGAGGTCGACATTTCCAAGACTCAGCAATCGTCCGACTGGGCGGCGGCAACGCTGTCGCAGGCGCAGCTCGAATATGCCGCCTCCGATGTACTTTACCTGCATGCGCTGCGGGCGAAGCTGACCGAGCGCCTGCTGCGCGACGGTCGCATGGACCATGCGACAGCCTGCTTCGAGTTTCTTCCGACACGAGCCAAGCTCGACCTGCTCGGCTGGGAAGAGACCGACATCTTCGCACACAGCTAAGAAACGGCATTGCCGCTTCAGCCAAGCCGGCCACGGTCACCCGTGTGCCGGCCATTAGTTTTTTCTTAACGTCATTTCGCTAGGATACTTATTAATTTTTATGCATTCGTCGGCGCGATGAAGGCGTCAAGCAGGCAGGAGGAGCTGCCAGTGAATGCAGAGAGCCGGATGAGCGCGGCTGTCCTGTAACCTGCTTTCATCGCACTTTACGAAAGAGGAGCATGCCATGTTGACTCCGGTTCGTGCAGCGTCAAATGCAAGCTTTTCATCCCAGAGCCAGTCGGTTGCCATTGCCGCCAATGGCACGATCCGCGTCGTGGATGCCGTTCCCCCTGTCCATCAGGTACAGAGCTCCGACCTGAACTCGACGATCGCGGGCAAGCTCAACATATTGCTGCTTGCCGTGCGCGCCCGGATGGTGGAAGCCCTTCTCGACGTCCTGAAGGCCGCAGGCGACGCACTCTCGCAGCCACGCGGTGAAGATGAAACAGATCTCGCCTTCGCCTCCCGTCTTGCCTCAGCAATTCAGAAGTTGCCCCCTGCAAAGATCGAACAGCTGGAGCGCCAGCTGGCAGCGCAGGGCCATGCCGTGCCGCTTCGGCTGCTGGCGGAAGCGCTCAAAAATCCGGCTGGGCCGGAAGCTGCGCGCATAACCGCCTATCTGGAGAGCATGCGATACAAGGATCGCGATCTCGCGACCGGCGCTGTCGTCCGTTCGTATCGACAGAATGATGCTTCGCCCTTGCGGCAGGAGCAGAAGCCCGAAATCAACCTTCAGCGGGAAGCCCTCTCCAACGCCTCTCCCGACGACGCAGAGCCATCGGCCCGGGCGGCTGCCTCCCTGGCCGCCCGAGCGGCATCCGATCCGGTACAGCCTCGTCAGGCCTCGCCCCTTCCGGAGCAATCGAACGGGATGCTGGAAGCGGAGGATGTCGCTGTCGTTCAGCAGGAAGCGACCGTTGATCTGCCTGACCATGAACAGATCCAGGCAGCAGCCGCGACCGAAGTGGAAACGAGCACGCCCGACAGCATCGGCGAGGAGGCAGCCGTCGCGGTACCAAATCTCGAAGCCAGCCATACAGGTGCCAAGGCCGACCCCGTCATTCCAAGAATATGGCCCGGCATTCCCGCCTCCATCACCGAGGAAACGACCGACCTGATCGTTGCGATCATACGCGATCAGGAAACAGAGACGCTGCTTGATGCTGCGGACGTGGGTTCGGCGGTCGAGATCGACGTGCTCGCCGGAGATGACCTTGCCGCCGATCTCCCCGACAACCCGATGGAGCTGCCGGCTCAGACATTGACGCAGGGTGCCACCCGCCAGTCGACGCTGGTCAATCCGCAGTCCGCTGCGGCCATGATGGATGCCGGCGCTCGCCCGACACCGGAGCAGGTCGAACAATACGACGTTCCGGATGCCGTCGAGGCGGCCTATGCGCCCGTTCTGATGAAGATTGTCGAGGGCGTGCCCTATGCTCCTCGCGCTTACGATTTCGCCAAGGACGAGATCGAAGACGGCGGCTCCCACTCCATGAACCGTGAAGACCACGACGGCGGCCCGCCTTCCGAGGACGAAGAGGAAGCGCCTGATGATGAGGGTCAACCCGAGCCGGAAGCCGTAGTGATGGCGGAAAATTCCGAAGCGGCCAGCGCGGACGAAAAGCCTGCTTCCAGCAGTGTGCCGCTCCTCGCGGCGCCCGGGCTCGCCATGCCGCAGCAGACCGAGGAAGCCTACGCGCTTTATCGGCGCATGGCGGGCTGGGAATAGACGTTTCGCATTACTTCCTGAAATAAAAAGAAACCCGCCGGATCGCTCCGGCGGGTTTCTTCATTCTTCAAGCCTGAGGCTGACGATTATTCGCCGCCGCGGTTCTTCAGAGCCGCGCCGAGGATGTCGCCGAGCGAAGCGCCCGAGTCGGACGAACCGAACTGAGCAACAGCTTCCTTCTCTTCTGCGATTTCCAGAGCCTTGATGGACAGCATGATCTTGCGGTCCTTCTTGGAGAAGTTGGTGACGCGGGCGTCAACAACCTGGCCAACCGAGAAACGCTCAGGACGCTGATCGTCGCGGTCGCGCGCGAGGTCTGCACGGCGGATGAACGAGGTGATGTCTTCGTGCTCGACGAGCTTCACTTCGATGCCGCCATCGTTGACTGCGGTGATTTCGCAGGAAACGACTGCATTCTTGCGCAGGTCGCCAGAGGCAGCGGCGTCGCCGACTGCATCCTTCCCGAGCTGCTTGATGCCGAGCGAGATGCGCTCCTTTTCGACGTCTACATCGAGAACGACAGCCTTGACGACGTCGCCCTTGTTGTACTCTTCGATGACCTGCTCGCCCGGACGGTTCCAGTCGAGATCCGACAGGTGCACCATGCCGTCAACATCGCCGTCGAGGCCGATGAACAGACCGAATTCGGTCTTGTTCTTGACTTCGCCTTCGACTTCAGTGCCGGCCGGATGGTTGCGAGCGAATGCCGCCCACGGATTTTCCAGGGTCTGCTTGAGGCCGAGCGAAATACGACGCTTGGACGGATCGACTTCGAGAACGACGACTTCGACTTCCTGGCTCGTGGACAGGATCTTGCCGGGGTGTACGTTCTTCTTGGTCCAGGACATTTCCGAGATGTGGATCAGGCCTTCGATGCCCGGCTCCAGCTCGACGAACGCACCGTAGTCGGTGATGTTCGTGACGGTACCGGAGATCTTCTTGCCTTCCGGATACTTGGCCTGGATGCCATCCCACGGATCCGACTCGAGCTGCTTCATGCCGAGCGAGATGCGGTGGGTTTCCTGGTTGATGCGGATGATCTGTACCTTGACCTGCTGGCCGATGGACAGGATTTCCGACGGATGGTTCACACGGCGCCATGCCATGTCGGTGACGTGCAGCAGGCCGTCGATGCCGCCGAGGTCAACGAACGCACCGTAATCGGTGATGTTCTTGACGACGCCGTCAACAACCTGGCCTTCTTCGAGGTTCTGAACGATTTCAGAACGCTGCTCGGCACGGGATTCTTCCAGAACCGTACGACGCGATACGACGATGTTGCCGCGACGCTTGTCCATCTTGAGGATTTCGAAGGGCTGCGGGTTGTGCATCAGCGGAGTGACGTCGCGGATCGGGCGGATGTCGACCTGCGAACGCGGCAGGAAGGCAATCGCGCCGTCGAGGTCAACCGTGAAGCCGCCCTTGACCTGGTTGAAGATAACGCCTTCAACGCGCTCACCAGCTTCGAATTTGGCTTCGAGCTTGACCCAGCTCTCTTCGCGGCGAGCCTTTTCGCGCGACAGAACAGCTTCGCCGAGAGCGTTTTCGATACGCTCAACGTAAACTTCGACTTCGTCGCCGACCTTGAGCGTGCCGTCCTTGGCCTTGGCGCCGAATTCCTTGAGAGCGATGCGACCTTCGACCTTGAGGCCGACGTCAACAACGGCGGAGTCCTTCTCGATTGCCGTTACGATGCCCTTGGTGACGTAGCCTTCGGCCAGGTCGTGCTTGGCAAAGGACTCTTCCAGAAGGGCCGCGAAATCTTCGCGAGAGGGAGTAGCTACTGACATGAAATCTCCTGCGTGTCCGGATCTTTGGACACGTATGCGCCGGTTGGTTCGAGTTGAACGGGCCTGAACCCAGTCCGCCTCCTCATCGGGAAGCAATCCGGCGCTTGGACGGAATTTCAGGCTTAGTCTTCAAAAGCGACCCAGGCATGGCCCGGGCAAATCGCTCGAATTCAGGTATTTCGGCTCAAAGCCGCATCAATGATCGATTTCGCAGCTTGAAACGCGGCCTCTATACTCATTTCCGACGTATCAAGCAAGTGCGCGTCATCAGCTGGTTTCAAAGGGCTGTCAGCCCTTCCCATGTCCCGTTCGTCGCGCCGCTTCACGTCTTCAAAAATGACGTCGAAATCGGCAGATTCGCCCTTGCCTGTTATTTCGTCGTAACGGCGCTTCGCCCTGACTTCGGGACTGGCCGTTACGTAGAGCTTCACAGGCGCCTGCGGGCAGACAACGGTGCCGATGTCGCGACCGTCGAGTACGGTTCCCGGCGTCTTTTCCGAAAACCGGCGCTGCGCCTCGACCAATGCACGACGCACGGAGGGCATCACGGCAATCTTCGAGGCAGCCTCGCCGATCTCATGCTTCGAAAGGATATCGCGATCGAGGCCGGCCAATTCAACCTCGCGGGCCATCTTTTCGGCGACTTTCTCATCATCGAGCGTTTCACCGGCATCGAGCAAGGCCTTTGCCGTCGCGCGGTAGGTGAGGCCGGTATCGAGATGGTGAAACCCATAGGTTTCGGCGATACGGCGCGAAAGCGTTCCCTTGCCTGCTGCAGCCGGGCCGTCGATGGCAATCGTGAAGTGTCTGGAATTCATCTACCTGTTCATTTCTCCGTCAGTCCGCCATAGCGGCGGACAAGATCGGTCATATCGGCCTGGCCTGCTTCATGATCCAGGCCGGTCGCCACGCCTTGCCGATCGGCGACCGGTCGGTTCTGGCTTACCTTCCATTTTCCCTCGATCGCGGCAATGTCGATCTCGACGCCGATGATGCCCTTGATCTGCGCCCGAATGAAATCGTCGGGAGCGTCACCGACGGCCCAGGGCCTGTCGCGTGGCTCTTCCTGTTGCGTCGTGAGCGCATTGATCTGCTGCAAAAGCCAGGCCTGATCGTCGATGACGCGGCCCTTTCCGCGCGCCTGCACGATCGCGTAGTTCCAGGTCGGCACCACCTTCCCGGTTTCCTGCTTGGTCTGATACCAGGATGGCGTGATATAGGCATCGGCGCCCTGGAATACGGCAAGCACCTCGGCGCCGGCCTCGATGTCGCGCCACTGCGGATTGGCCTTGGCGAGATGGAGGCGCAAAGTCCCCTTCTCGGATGCTGTGGGATCGAGATGAACGGGAACCGCGTTGGCCATCAGGCCCGATGCGCCGGCCGTGATCAAAAGGCTCAGCGGATGGGCGCGGATAAGGGCATGCTGGACGTCAAGATCGTCTTCGCGAAAATGCGGCGGCTGGTACATCGTCGTGGACCCATTCCGGCAGCCGGCGCCCCGCCGACCTGCCCTGCAAATGAACAATGCGCGGGTCACTATCACAAATGGCCGTGCTGCGCATCAGCGATCCGTAAAGTTTGGCTTTGACATGCCGGGCTGCAACGATTATGGGGACCGGCTTATAAATTCCGAATAGAACGCCGGTTTTCACGGCATTTGCCGAATCTTGATTCGGCCATTCTCACGAGGCTTACAGTGGCGAAAGCTGAACTTGGAACGAAGCGTACCGATCCGGAAACCGGCAAGAAGTTCTACGACCTGAACCGGGATCCGATCGTTTCTCCCTACACGGGCAAGTCCTATCCCTTGTCCTACTTCGAAGAAACCTCGGCTGCCGCTGCGGCTGAAGCCCAGGACGAAGAGGAAGTGGCGGAAGTCGATACCGAAAACACGGAAGTCGAAATGGTTTCGCTCGAGGACGCCGATGACAACGCATCCGGCGACGATATCCCTGATATGGGCGACGACGACGTAGAGATCGAAGGCGACGACGACGATACCTTCCTCGAAGCCGACGACGAAGACGACAACGACGACATGAGCGACATCATCGGCGTCACCGGCGACGAAGACGAAGTCTGATCGAACTAAGTATCGGCCCGGACGAGAAAATTTCGCCGGGCCGATTTTTTTGGCTTGCTATCTCCAAAAACCGGAAGTAATAAGCCGCCACTTCCCGAGGCCAACCGCTTCGCGAAGCATCCCAGGCCCGGCCTAGCCGGACCGCCTTGATGGGGCTATAGCTCAGCTGGGAGAGCGCTTGCATGGCATGCAAGAGGTCAGCGGTTCGATCCCGCTTAGCTCCACCAAACTCTTTATTTTCCCGGAATGTCCATTCAAATCAAATAGATAGCGGCACCCTTGAAAAAGGTGAGTACCCAGGGAAGTACCCACACGCGGTACCCAGAGTGCAGTCACCAGTTTCGGTTAATACAAAGTGTGTAGCTTTTCGATTCGCACTAGGCGAGACTTTTAAGCCGGGCATCGGAGAGATGAGCATTATGTCATGAGCCGGGGATATGACCCACGGGCTGTTGCGAACCTGATGCTGGACGAAGCAGATCGTCTAGACATTGGTGTTACTCACATCATCCTTCAGAAGCTTCTCTACTTCGCACACGGCATCTATCTCGTGCGAACAAAGACCCCGCTCGTCTCGGGGTACTTCGAGGCTTGGCAATATGGGCCGGTCCATCCAGCAGCTTACAAAGCATTCAAGCAAGGGGGCAGAGGACCGATTGGTTTCAGGGCGACTGGCCAGGACCCTTTGACAGGCGAACGGCGGGAGATTGTAACGCCCGAAGATCCCCACGTTGTAGACTTGTTGAGGCAAGTGCTGCTCACCTACGGCAAAATGCCTGCAGGCCGGTTGGTAGACCTATCACACGCCAAGGACTCGCCATGGGAGCACGTCGTAGCAAAGGCACGCACGGAAGTTGCATTCGGCTTGCGAATCCCGGATACTGTCATTTCAGAGCGTTTCCGATTCCATAAGGTATCGGTAGGTTTGGAACCACTATCTGGAGAGCCCATTGACGACACCCCTCTTGCCTGACACTGACTTGGCGCGGCTCGGTCCACTATCGGACGACATGAAGCGCTCGGCACTCAGGCAAATGAAGAGCGGCTTCTCAACCTTCTCCTACAAACCTGTTCGGTCATCGTTCAGCGATATCTTTAACGTGCAGCTCGGCATGTTTGGGCCGGTGTCGCCTACACCTTGGGCCGCACTAGAAGCTCAGCTCACGAAGTCATGCAAGGCTGGGGCGGAACTCCGAAACAACCTTCAGATCGGCAAGGCGCTGCACGACTATGCATCGTCCATGAACATCAAGGGTAGGCATCACGACTTCTTTCCGATGCCGATGGGTGTGGGTAAGAAGGTCACCTTCTGGCTTCCCATGGTCCTGGCGCTGGATTCGAAGCCCTACGCCATCTTCATAGATCCACGCAGATCCAAGGGCCTTACGCAACTGGGACGACGCTTCGCGTTCTCCATGATGCACGAACGCATCCGGGCGGCGGAAGAAGACTTTGCAGATATCAACCTCGGGATCATTCGCTTTGAGGATGACGATGAGGATGGACGCTCGGTGCGGTTCTTCAGTGATGAGGGTGTTGACCTCTACTCGCTAGACGAGCTGGAAAGCATGGTAGCTTCTACCTATCGCATTTGGCAGGAGGTCTACGAGGAGCGTGCCGCTGAGGCCCGCCGCAAGGGCACAGGTACGGGTGGCTTATTCTAGGATCAGGGTGATTAGACCAGCTGTTCAAGGTATGTCATGACGTGGTCGGTTTTAATTCCTGTTGCCAGCGTGGTCATAGGCTGGGCACTTGGAATATTATCTCAGCAATTGAGCGATGAGCGCAACCAGAAGAGGTCGCGGGGACGGCTTCTCGCGAAATTGATCCTCCTTGAAGGCCAGATTTCCACCGCTCGCAAAGCGATGAGCCACCTAAAGCAAATCGATTTGTCAGCCTCCGAGCGAGAGGGAGTGCGGGCTAAAATGTTGCAACGTCACTTCATGGAAGGTCCTACCAGCCTCGATGCATTGTTGCCTTTAATTGATGAGAGTGCGGCTGCCACACCCATCGCGTCAGTGCGATTGTTGTCGATCATCGAACTTCTTAGCAAACATAAGAAGACGACATTACGCGAGATGGCTAGTGCGGATAGAAACATCTACGACAGACATTTGGCGATCCATGAAGCCGGATTGGTGGCACTTCACAAGGAAATCAGGGGCATTTGTCGCGCCTATTCTCTGCGCTTCTCAGTATTTTCTTATATTGGCCTTGAGATGCGCTTCTTCAAATCCGAGCGAAACTTCAAAAAGTCGAAAAATCTCGTGTCCATCATAGGTGCAGATTACTCTGACTTGCTGCGAGAGGACTTCAGCGACAGCAGAGCGTAGTGTGTGCGACGAGCACTATGAGCTGACTGTTGCGCAACATAGAGACTCGCTACGTCACCCCACATGGCACGCGAGGAGGTTACTCTACTTGCACCGGGGTTGTGCCCTTGGCTCCTGCACTGGGGGGGCCGATTTTGAAGGCGAACGATATAGAAGGCGCGAGCCACATAAACAGGGCTACAACGTGGGCCAATATTACCCAAGCGTAGAAAACGAGGTGGATGGCGTCAAAGCCCGAACGTTCTACAATTTGCCGAAGGGCATAGTACATGAGAGCGCCATGGAGCAGCGGGGCCATCAAGAAGAACAAATTATTGGCCACGCCAAAACAGGCTACTAGACCATTGAAGACCCCAGTAGAAGTGTGCCAATCATCTCCCCAAATGTTCAGCTGCCTGCGGAACATCTTGAGCGTAGGCTCAGAAGTCGTCTCCGCGAAAGCAAGGAGGTCGGGGTCGATCTGAGACTGGCGGGCAACCCTATTGCAGAAGGTAAAGTGTATTTGCGAATAGCAAAGCCACGTAATGAAGCTGAAAGCACAGATGTAGGCGGTTCCAGACGCCATACCCGTAAGGACCTCAAGCACGGCAGGTATGTCGGCCATGCTCAAATTAACGCCTGGTATTGTGATGTTTCGGCCAGAAGCCGCTACGGCCAACAACCCGTCGAGAATCACCAGACCCTTAAGCGTACTGTCTCGACGCTGCGCCGCGTCTGAAAGCCTAGCCAAGTATTTTCCCGCTAAGTCTTTTTCCCGCTCAGGGTCCTCCATCAAGTTGAGCTCTGCTTCGAAAGCCATAGTAAGGCGGGTAAGTGGCGTGAGTTTAAATAGCTTCATGAATCAATCCCCAGTTGCCTAAACGTAAGCGACAAGCAGACC
>UBTY01000051.1 GCA_900468535.1 Hyphomicrobiales bacterium
CGCTAGAACAGTTGCTCTCATGGAGCGCGGAGCCGGGACTTCTGCCCCGTATTCCCGCTGGACCCGAACGAGGCAAGGCTTGGGACCAAGTCGATTTGCAGGTCGTACAGCAGTTTCTGTCAGATCGAGATCGCGATGTCCGGTTTACCGCCGAAACAGAACTTGCGCGACGTGGGGGTGATCTTCCCCAGGAAAGCATGCCAGCTCAGGGTAGCCTCTTATAGCTGCGTTGGTTGCTGCCGAGATCAATGCTACTCCGCGAACTTTTTAACGTTCAGCCAGGGCGACCTGGTACCGCCCAGGCCTCCATCATCGGGCCAGATGAACCCTGAACCGGATCGGTCTCTGGGAGGGGGAGCTTCGCCATGTTTGCGGCGGCCTCCTTGGATGGCGCTGACGTTTGAATGTCGGCATGCTGGTGTGGCGGATAGGCGCCCACGACCTCGAAATCTAGGCTGGCACGAAGGTTCATATGGCCGGTTCCAGCGGGTAGGAGGATACAGTCCCCCGCGTTCACATCGAAAGCCATTCCGGACGGCCCGCCGATCAGAAGCTTTCCCTGGCCTTTACCTATCCCCAATACCTCGTGGGCACCAAGGTGATAGTGATGGTAGTCAAAGACACCGTTTCGCCATACGCCCTGCCAGCCATGAGATGTAAACAGGCGTGCGAACTCCTCAGTGCCGTCTTCAGTGATGAACACAGATTGATAATACAGGACAGGAAGCCGGCGGTTATTGGGGACCCAGTCACTCTCATCGAAGATGATCCTTTGGACGTCCATATCGCCTCCATGGTGCCAGCTTCGTACGAAACTCAATTCGCAGAACAGCTTTTTGTTCGGCCAAGGCACCGAACGCGATTGGCTTAGCGGCTTGCCTTTAAGCTCGGCTTTTAGGTCATCCGTCGCAGTAATGCGAACAGGGTGTTCGTGCCCTCGTTGGCCTGACGCGCACGCATGTGATTCTCGGCGAGATCAATGAGGGCTGCTGCGACCTCATGTTCACGCCACCCCAGCGAAGTGGCCGCATCCATCAAGTCGCGAAACGCGTGCTGGAGCGCGTCTTGGCAGCGGATACGGCGGTCCGGGTCATCGCCATCCCCGATTGGAGGTAAGATGTCAGCCATGGGCAAAATCTGAACTGATTTGCCAGGTTTAGCAATTCCTTGCTCAAAACTCTGAACCTGCTCGGTCTACGCTCGCTACCTGACGACGACCAGGGTTCCAGGTTGTACCATTTCGTAAAGCTCCTCGACATCGTGGCGGTACATCCGGAAACATCCACTTGAGGCATTGGTGCCAATAGAAGACGGGTCATTTGTGCCATGAATTCGGAGCAGGCCGTCTGCAAGATAGATGGCCCGGGTGCCAAGTGGGTTTTGCGGTCCTGCCTTCACCACTGCCGGCAGACGTGGGTTCTTTGCACGCATACTGGCTGTTGGTCGCCATTCAGGATGCAGTCGTTTTGAAACCACCCGGGTGGTTCCAAACCATTGCTTGCCGTCTCGGCCCACCGCAATCGGGTAGGCGAATTGTTGACCTTTGGATGTTGTGTAGACGAGCGTGTGCTGGCGCGTGGAGATTGTGATGGTTCCTCTGGCAGCTCGCAGGTCTGGTCGACGACGTTCCTGGTCAGGTTCACGATAACGAGGTTCCCTGTATTCGGGCTCCCGATATCGCGGTTGCTCTTCATAATATGGCGGAGGTGGATAGGAACTATAGGGATCGTCGTAGCCGTAACCACCGTACTCGTCGTACCCATCATAGAGCGGATACATTTGTGCCTGCGCTTGAAAGGCTGTTAACGCAAGCAAAGAGAATATTAGAGCCATCAATCTCATTGGGGACCATCCGGTTGAAGAACAGGTGATTGGTCCGAATTCTGTGGCGGCACTATGACATACCGCCTGAGGCTGCTGGCTCTTAGCTGATCAGGCCGTCTCCAGGTCGATATTCACTGCCTTCGGACCTTTGCCCCGCTTATCCGGCTCAGTGTCGAATGACACCTTCTGGCCATCTCGAAGAGACTGGATGCCGGAAGCCTGGAGTGCTGAGATGTGCAGGAAAATGTCCGCCCCCCCATTGTCAGGCGAGATGAACCCGAACCCCTTGTCCATGTTGAAGAATTTTACTGTGCCGGTCGCCATTGTCGTTCCCCTTGGTTCACTGCGGCCGTAACATGCAATGACTTGCTGATGGCCGCAATAGACGTTGGAGGTCCGCATGTCCTAAAACGTTAGGTGAGACGAATTTCCGCTACGTGATGCATAGTAAGAACGACCCGGACAAGGATATGATTGTGACAAGGATGTTTTACGATATCCCCACAGACTGCGTTCGCCAAACAGCAGGGAGCCCTATGCCCAACCCCGTTCTCTTCACCCCACATCGCGTCGCTGGACTTGAACTTGCCAACCGGATCGTCATTGCCCCCATGTGCCAGTATTCGGCGCAAAATGGCTGCATGACGGACTGGCATCTGATCCATCTGGGTCAGCTTGCTCTTTCAGGTGCGGGGCTTCTCACGATCGAGGCCACCGCCGTTTCCCCAGAGGGCCGGATCACTTATGCCGACGTTGGCCTCTACGACGATGCGACGGAGGCCGCCATGGCTCGCACGTTGGAGGGCATTCGCCGCTATTCGGACATCCCAATTGCTATCCAGCTCGCGCATGCTGGCCGAAAGGCTTCGACCGAGAAGCCGTGGCTTGGTGGGAAGCAAATCGCGCCCGGTCAGGAAAATGGTTGGCAGACAGAAGCGCCATCCGCGGTTCCGTTCGTTGCCGAGTATGTCCCGCCGTCAGCGCTGGATCCCGAAGGGCTGATACGGATACGCGACGACTTCGTTGCATCAGCAAAACGCGCCGCCAATATCGGTATCGATGCAGTCCAGCTGCATGCTGCGCACGGCTACCTTCTGCACCAGTTCCTTTCCCCGCTATCTAATCAAAGAAAAGACGAATACGGCGGCTCGCTCGAAAATCGCATGCGATTTCCGTTGGAGGTCTTCGATGCGGTTCGAAGTGCCTTCCCCGCGGGAGGACCGGTCTCCATGCGAGTATCAGCAACGGACTGGGTTGAGGGCGGACTAGCTGTGTCGGATGTCGTCGCCTTCGCTAAGGAGCTGGAGGCGAGGGGATGTGATGCTATCCACGTTTCGAGCGGTGGCCTGGATGCAAAGCAATCGATTCCCGTTGGCCCAAACTATCAGGTGCCGCTCGCGCGGGCGATCAAGAACGCGGTCAACATTCCTGTGGTGGCCGTGGGCTTGATCACGGAGCCTGCCCAAGCGGAAGCCATTGTCGCCACGGGAGATGCCGATTTGGTCGCAATTGCACGGGCAGCACTTTACGATCCTCGTTGGCCCTGGCACGCGGCCGCGGCGCTCGGCGGCCAGGTGTGGGCACCCTCTCAGTATCTTCGATCTCAGCCTTCGCAGTACAAAAACCTTTTCCGAACATAAAATGTCCCGAAAAGCCGCGAGCGCGTGCCGAGATGAGGAAGTCGTCGTTCGCGGGCCCTGTGTGCTGAAGGCTCGACCGGACGACTGCTAAAGTGACAGCGTTTGAGAGCGGCTTTCAAACGGTCGTTGTAGAGTGCCCGTGTTTCTCCGACCTTGGCGATCGGAGAGGGTGTGAACACGAGCCACTTACCGAGGCATGAGTGTCGCTTCTTTGGCGTCGCCCTATCTTCCAGACGAGATAGTCGCTCTGAACCAGGAGATCGCGATGCCAGCTACCACCCCATCTGTTCCAGCGCCAAAAGATCCCCACCTTCGCAAGCTCGCCGACTGCATCCGCTTCCTCTCGATGGATGCGGTCCAGCAGGCCAAAAGTGGCCACCCTGGGATGCCGATGGGCATGGCAGATATTGCCACGGTTCTGTTTTCCGAATTCATGAAGTTCGATAGCAAGGATCCACACTGGTACGACCGGGACCGGTTCCTCATCTCAAACGGCCATGGGTCGATGCTGCTCTACAGTCTCCTGTACCTGACCGGTTACGAGGATATGACGATAAACGAGATCAGGAACTTCCGTCAGATAGGTTCGAGGACAGCAGGTCATCCTGAGTATCACCACGCTACAGGGATCGAGACCACAACAGGCCCACTTGGGCAAGGCTTGGCCAACGGCGTGGGCATGGCTTTGGCCGAGCGGATAATGAACGCGAAGTTCGGCGACGATCTTTCGAGCCACTTCACTTACGTCTTCCATGGCGACGGCTGCCTGATGGAGGGTATCAGTCAGGAAGCCATAGCGCTGGCAGGTCATCTGAAGCTCGGCAAGCTCATCTGTTTCTGGGACGATAACTCGATCTCCATCGACGGCGCGACAAGCCTCGCCGAATCCGATGACCATCAGGCGCGTTTCCGGTCCGCGAATTGGCATGTCCAGGCAATTGATGGGCACGACACCGATGCGATCAGAGCGGCAATCATCGAGGCGCAGAGCGTCACCGACCGTCCTTCGATGATAGCTTGCAAGACTATCATTGGCTTCGGCTTCCCGACAAAAGCCGGAACCCAAAAGGCGCATAGCGACGCGCCCGGCGAAGATGAGATAGCGGGTGCGCGAAAACTGCTGGATTGGTCTGCGCCGCCGTTTGAAATCCCCAGCGACTTGCTCGAGGCGTGGCGATCGATCGGCTCCAAGGGGCAAAACGCACGCATGGCTTGGGCAGTGCGCGTCCAGAACGCGCCCGAGGAAATCCGCACCGACTTCGAGCGCCGGACGAAAGGGAAATTGCCGCACGACTGGCGCAAGGCGATCGACGCCGCCAAAATTGAGTTGCTGGCAAGCGAGAAAGATCTGGCTACCCGCCAGGCCAGCGGCACGGTCCTTAATTACCTTGCAGAAGCCCTACCGGAGCTGATCGGCGGGTCAGCCGATTTGACACCGTCCAACAACACGAAAGCCAAAACGCAGGCCGAGATCGCACCCGGCCAATACGCAGGCTCTTACATTCATTATGGCGTTCGAGAACACGGGATGTCCGCCGCGATCAATGGCATTGCGCTCCATGGTGGACTGATCCCGTATGGCGGCACGTTCCTGACGTTTTCGGATTACGCACGACCTGCCATTCGCCTTGCTGCCATGATGGAGATCAGGTCGATCTTCGTGATGACCCACGACTCCATCGGGTTGGGTGAAGATGGACCGACCCATCAGCCAGTCGAACATCTGTCCGCGCTTCGGGCAATCCCTGGGCTTGCTGTTTACCGCCCGGGTGATCCGATCGAGACGGCGGAATGCTGGGAAGCAATTCTCGATGCCCCACGTAGAGCTGCTCTTATCGCACTATCCAGGCAGCCGATGCCCCTGCTGCGCAGGGGGCCCGGCACCGAGAACCTGTCGGCCAAAGGCGGTTACGTGCTTCTGGAGGCGGAAGGAGGCAATCGTCAGCTGACGATCATGGCAACTGGGTCGGAACTCCATCTTGCGGTTCAGGCTCGCGACCATCTGCAGGCCGGAGGAATTCGGACCGCCGTCGTTTCCATGCCGTGCCGACTATTGTTCGAGGCCCAGTCACCCGATTACAAGAAGATGGTCCTGGGCACAGGATCTGCGCGGGTCGCGGTAGAGGCTGCCGTGCAGGATAGCTGGGACCGATACCTCGGATTCAATGGTCGGTTCGTCGGTATGCACAGCTTCGGGGCATCCGGAAAGATCGAAGACGTCTACAGGAAGTTCGGCATCACAGTGGATGCCGTGGTGAAAGCCAGCGAGGAAGCCCTGGCCGCAGGTTTTGCTTGAAGAAACTGCACGTGTTTCTCGCACCCCCCAAGGTCGCGAACCGCACCTTGGGGGATTGTCGCATGGCCGTTCTAAATTTTCGATGATTTCGATCCAGTTTTTCGCCATTCCGCTTTACTGGTCAGCACCCCACCTAAGACCCCAAGATCCAAATGATTGGGCGTCGACGGCTACCGTCGGGTTTGCCACTGGGAAAACAGCATGACAAAATCAAATGTAGAATTCGGCCTCGATACCTTCGGGGATGTTACGAACGACGCCAACGGCCAGCCTGAGACCTATCCTCAGGTCATCCGAAACGTCATCAAGGAGGCCGTAGTAGCCGACGAGGTCGGGGTCGATTTCTTCGGGATTGGCGAACACCACCGCGAGGATTTCGCGGTTTCCAGCCCGGAAACTGTTTTAGCGGCCATTGCGACGGTGACGGAAAGGATCAGGCTGGGTTCGGCCGTGACCGTACTTAGCTCAGACGACCCGGTGCGGGTCTACCAGCGCTTCGCAACTGTCGACGCAGCCTCTAACGGCCGGGCAGAGGTCATCCTGGGCAGGGGCTCCTTCACGGAATCTTTTCCGCTCTTCGGCTACTCGCTGTCGGACTACGACAAGTTGTTTGAGGAGAAGGTGGAGCTTTTCGCAAAGCTCCTCGAACAAAAGCCGGTGAATTGGGCAGGCATGACGCGACCACCATTGAATGGCCAGCGCGTGTTCCCCCTGGTCGAGAACAGCCCGCTGAAGACATGGCTCGGCGTTGGCGGCAGCCCGGATTCCGTCATTCGCGCCGCGCAGTACGGACTTCCCATGATGCTAGCGATCATCGGCGGGAGCCCTTATCGCTTCAAGCCTTTCGTCGATCTTTATCGTGACGCGAATGAGCAATTGAAGCATCCGGCAACTCCAGTTGGTGTTCATTCCCCCGGCTACATCGCCGAAACCGATGCTGCTGCAAAAGCGGAGTTCTGGCCGCATTTCCGCGCCATGCGTGACCGCATTGGCCGTGAACGGGGGTGGGGTCCTGTCACCGAGAGAGATTACGAGGCCGAAATCGAGCAGGGCTCGTTGTATGTAGGCGCACCCGAAAGAGTGGCCGAAAAGCTTGCACCTGTTATCCAGACCCTTGGCATTCAGAGGTTCCAGCTGAAGTATAGCAGCGGGACGATGCCGCATGCGAAATTGGTCCAAAGCATCAGGCTATTCGGGGAAGAGGTGGTTCCAAGGGTGAAAGCTATCTTGGATAAGGCGACCTGAGAAGGAATACGCAATTCATCTGTGGCGCGGACTGATCCGGTGTCCACCTCTTGAAAGGGAACTAGCTCGCGAAAGAAGCAACGAAGGGTGCTTCCTTTCGCTGCGGCGGATGACGCTCTGACGTCAGAATTTCACAGGACGTTGCGGTCGGCGGCGCTCTATCAGTGGCGTCCAGAAAACGGCGCGGTAACAGAAAGTGGAGCCGTTTGAACGGCGTCGGCTATGCTTACGCTTCTAAGGGTCCGCCTAAGACGCAGTGATACCAGTGGGCATCATGATCCGCATTCATTCGTGGCTTTGAGACACAGCGAATGCCCGCGCAAGCCATGTAAGCGAACACGCCCCTCTCACAACTCCAGAGTCGAAGGGATGTGCCGGCCGCCAATTTGTCAGTCGGCCGTCAAGGTGCTGTAAAGCGAGGTCTCGAGCCCTGGGCCTCAGTGGCAGAGCCATCGTAACGCCAAACCCTGGGTATGTGGCTCTTCCGAGCGGGCTGCGCAGGTACGCGCGTCGAAGAATGCCACGTCGGGCCGGGAGTGGACGAAGTAATGGACCGTCGAAGATAGCTCGGGTATCGACGTTTCCACCCACCTTGGAGATATCATGGAAACGGTAGTGAATTGCAACGCAAGCGCTGTTCCTTTGGCACCTTGACGATGACGGTTTTACTGTGTCGAGGATTGCCGCCGTCATCTCCCGATAACTTGTGCGCAATATGTCACTGATCCTTTGGGCGGTATGGATCAGGTTCACCCGGCCTAATAGGCGGGAACTGAGCCAAAGTATTTTCGAAGTCCACAAGCACGTTCATCGCCGGTGTTGCTTGCCAGGTGTTGCGAAGTGCCGTTTGCGGGTACTCCTCCTTTGGGTCGGTGATTAGGTCGAACGCTTTTGGCTGTCCAAGCTTGACGGGCGGCGACCACCAATCTCGCTGCTCGTCGTAGAACACCAGCTTCCAATTGCGCCATTTGATGCCTTCCAGCCTGTCCGCGACGTAGACCGGAAAGCTATCTCGCGCCGATTTCTCGGTTCCACCAAGGAAGAAATCGGTCTGATCCACGCCATCGATGGCTCTATCTGTAGGCACCGCGCCGCCCGCCAGCTTGACGAAGGTCGTGAACGTATCAACCTCGTGAACCATCTCGTTGCTCACCCGTCCGGACGGAATCCTTCCGGGCCAGCGGACTATGAAAGGGACACGAAGCGATCCTTCCATGTGGGTGAAATAGTATCCGCGCCACGGCCCCGAAGAGCCCTGCCAAGGCCAGGTCGCCTCGGGGCCGTTGTCACTGGTGAAGACAACAATCGTGTTGTCTCTGATATTCTCTCTGTCGATCACATCGAGCAGCATTCCTACATTAGCATCCATTTCGGCCAAGGCATCGGCAAAGTCTCCGTTTCCAGTGGACCCCGCGAACTTTGGATTGGGAAACGTCGGAAAGTGAACGAGCGTGTAGGGAATATATGCGTAGAACGGCTTCTTGCTCTCGGCACTGCGCTTGATGAAGTCCGATGCTCTCTTGGTGATCTCCGCATCGATGAGGCGTCGTTGATCGAGATCATAGACGGCCAACTCTTTCGCTGGCTCACCCTTTCTGCCCTCCATGATATGTTCCGATAGCACTCCGGCAGCGGCCGCCTGAGGCCCCCCGGACCAAAATGCTTCGTCTGTGGTGCGCGGAATGCCATACCACTCGTCAAACCCCTGATCGTTTGGCAATCTGCCCTGAGTGCTCCCGAGATGCCATTTTCCGAACGCGCCAGTCGCATAGCCAGAATCCGAAAGGGCTTCAGCGATGGTGACCTCCCACTGGGTCAGTCCGTCAAGGCCCTCGCCAATTGGAATTGAATGTGTTCCCGAGCGGATCGAGAAGCGTCCGGTCATGATAGCCGAGCGGCTGGGCGTGCACTGCGCTTCGACATTGTAGTTTGTGAGCCGCAAGCCCTCCGCCGCCAAGGCGTCAATGCGCGGCGTGGGGGCACCGCGCACGATCCCGCCGCCGTAGACCCCTGGCTCACCATAGCCGAGGTTGTCCATCAGGATGAACACGATGTTCGGTTTTTGCGGGCTCGCCTGCTGTGCAGTGGCCGGGGTTGTCAGTGACAGACCCACTAACATGGTCGCTGCAACCAGACTGCGCCTCATCGCCTGTTCTCCTGTGGTTGGATTGCCGCACTGTCCACTCAAAAGCGAGGGTTTGGAAGTACGTTACGGTAAACGCGATAGTAAAAGCCGATCTCTGGTTGCAGCATGGAATTGTGGAAGTACGCTGGGGCTGATCGTGAGGGGGATTCGATGATCAGGCATGCGAAGTTCGCAGGGGCGCTTGCAGCGTTCGGTTTGGTCGCCCAGGCGGCGTTGGCTGACGAAGGCGGGGTCAGCTTCTGGCTCCCTGGACTTTATGGGAGTTTTGCGGCCGTACCTGCGGAGCCGGGTTGGTCCTTTGCAACAGTTTACCTCCATCCGTCGGTTAGCGCAGGCGCGAGTCAGGCTTTCCCTCGTGGTGGCGGCGGACGAGTTGACCTCGGGCTCAAAGGCAGAGGCGACTTGATCGCCTTCGGTCCGACTTACACATTCGAACAGCCGCTATGGGGAGGTCAATTCGCGTTGAGCCTCCTTGGCGTCGCGGGACGCAACAATGCCTGCGTCGACGCCACATTGACAGGCCCGCTCGGCGGAACACTCTCAGGGGAGCGTTGCGACAGTAGAACGGCATTTGGCGACCTCCTGCCGCAAGCCACACTGAAATGGAACGACGGTACCGATAATTATCTTGCCTACGTCACCGGCGACATTCCGGTCGGTGCCTATGATGCCGACCGCCTCGCCAATCTGGGGATCGGCCATGGAGCAATCGATGGCGGTGTCGGCTACACCTACCTCGATCCATCTACCGGACACGAGTTCTCCATCGTCGGCGGCCTCACTTACAATTGGGAAAACCCCGACACGGATTATAATAACGGCATCGATGCCCATATCGACTGGGGCGCATCGCAATTCCTGAACGAACACCTCTACGTCGGTGTTGCCGGGTATGCCTATCAGCAGATCACCGGCGACAGCGGCGAAGGTGCCGTCCTCGGTGATTTCAAGTCGCGCGTCTTCGGCATCGGTCCGCAGATCGGCTATAACTTTGATCTGAACGAAACGACCTCGGCCTTCCTCAATTTGAAAGGCTACTACGAGTTCGGAGCGAAGAACCGTGCGGATGGCTGGAATGTTTGGCTCTCGTTTGCCGTCGCTCCCCGCGCAGTCAAGAAGGTCGAGTAGGCGATCTGGATCATCGCATGACTGTTTGGGAACTATTGCTAACATCTTACCCTTGGTAACTCCGCGGCATCAGTTCATGGATCAGGCTTTGTTTGTGGCCGTTGACGATGGCAGCGAGCGTGCGGGGCAGGTAGGCAAACGGATCAACGGAATTGAGTTCGCAGCTTTCAATGAGCGAGGCAATGATCGCCCAATTCTCAGCCCCAGCATCATGGCCCGCGAAGAGCGCGCTTTCGCTATCGAGCGCAATCGGCCTGATGGTTCGCTCCACAGTGTTGTTGTCGATCTCGATACGACCGTCATCTAGAAAGATGGAAGGCCGTCCCAGTATCTGGCGATATAGGCGAGTGCTTCGCCAAGCGGCGACTTGCCAGCGACGTGGGCACGATGATCCGTAAGCTAGGTCCGCATGTCGGAGACCAAGGGCGCTGACCGTGCCTGCCCCTCAGCGAGACGAGCGTCGGCGTCGAGACCGCGCAGCTCGGACGTGCTCACCTCGAGTGAACGGACCCGACGCCAGTCGAGGCCTGCGAACAACATTTCGAACTGCATATGGCCCAGCGTCATCAGGCCATCCCTGACCCTGGCCAGGTGAAGGTGTGTTCCTCTAGTCGCTTGTAAGCCATCACCAGTCCGCTGCCATCCCAGTAGATCAGCTTCAATCGCTCTGCTCTCCGCGACCCGAATACGAAGACCGTCCCTGTAAACGGGTCTTTGTGCAGCTCGTTCTTGACCAAGGCCGCCAGGCCATCATTACCTTTGCGGAAGTCTGCTGGCTTGGTGGCCACCATGATCCGAACCCGGTTCGAGGGAAAGATCATGCCGGAACTGCGCAGGCACGCACGATGGCAGCAATCCGGGCGGCATACGCGCCTTCTTCCAGACGGATGGTGATAGACGACAATTATCTCCGAACGGCTCCCGTTCGCGACAGGCGTCTCCGAAACGGGTGGAACGACGAAAGCCGAGACTTCCATAGCGTCAGGGAACCATGGTGGGAAAGTAGTCGTTACATTCTTCCAGGAACGCGCATTCTCCAACACTCATTTAGTTCGGATCACGGCATTGGAAAACACGGTTCGCCTGACACGTAAAAAGCCGCTGCGTCGCGATCAGCCTCTTTGGTTTTCGACCCCGAGAATTTCGCTCAGCGCAGGCAAGAAGGTGTCGGCGAAAGACTATGATGTGGTGATCGTCGGCGCTGGCATCAGCGGGGCCTTGATGGCGCAAACGTTAGCCGGGAAGGGGCTCGCAATTCTGGTGATCGATCGTCGGCAACCGGTGCGGGGAAGCAGTATTGCCAGTACGGCGATGATCCAGCACGAAATCGATGTACCCTTGCACCAACTCGCAACGATGATAGGCAATGCCAAAGCGGTCAGGGTGTGGCGCAGATCCGCGAGAGCGGTTGAACAATTGGCCAGTCTTGTCCGTGACCTGAAGATGCATTGCTCCTTCGAACGCCGGCAGACTCTTTTCCTCGCAGGCGAGGAATATGGATCGCGGGCGCTTAAGGCGGAAGTCGCCGCCCGCACCAGCGCCGGCATCGACGCCTCGCTTCTTGATGCCGCAACCCTGCTTAACCGGCACGGACTTGACCGAACCGCGGCGATCGAGAGCGCTATCTCCGCCTGTGCGAACCCTGCCCAGCTTACCTGCGCGGTTCTTCGCAATGCTCAGCGCCACGGTGTGGAGATCGTTGCAGATATCGAAGTTACTGACGTCCGTGAAGCGGAGGAACAGGTTTTCGTTGCGACATCTTCGGGCCGCATGATTTCCGCACGTCATGCGGTCTTCTGCACCGGCTATGAGTTCCTTGAGAGCGTGGCACAAAAAGATCAGAAGATCATCTCGACGTGGGCATTGGCGAGCCGGCCTCACCTCAAACGCCCCGAATGGTTGGACCGCTATCTCGTATGGGAGGGATCTGATCCGTATATCTACTTCCGCTCGACACCTGACGGCCGGGTGATCGTCGGTGGTGAAGACGAAGACTGCGAGGACGCGTACAAAGACGAGAGCAAGTCCGCCGAAAAAACTAAAACACTCGTGCAAAAGTTTGGTGATTTGACGGGGTTTTCGATCGGCAAGCCCGACTTCACATGGTCGGCCGCATTCGGTGCGACGCCTACGGGTCTGCCAATGATCGGAGCAGTCCCTGGAATGTCGAAGGTGTTCGTGACGATGGGTTATGGCGGCAATGGTATAACCTTCAGTCAGATCGCTGCCGATCTCATCTCCGGCGAGATTCTTGGGCATCGCGATGCCGACTGGGACCTGTTTCCCATCAGCTAAGGGGCTGGCTTCGAAAACCAGTTCAGCAACTCGCTGCGAGCCATTACCTGAGTGCGTTGCTACTACAGTTTCGAAACAGTATCGCGACCCGCGCCAGGAAGCGGATCCGCTCCTGACTTGGAGGCCCCAGGGTACAGCTCTGACTTTCCGGGCATGGCTGGCGGAAGCCGACATCCTCGCGAGCGAGGCGTCTCGCTCAGTCAGCCGGACAGCCGCCAAACGTTACGTGCTGTCACACTACGCCGTTTACAGCAACGTAACTGTTAAACCCTTTACAGCAACGCTCTTGCTCCCTCACTCTATCTGCGAGTGATAGTGATCATGTACCCGTTGAGCCGGAGTGCCTGTCCATGAGAACAACCGCCGGGCTCATTGCCGCAGTCCCATCATCCATCGATGCCAGATTACAGCTACATCGTGTGTTGGAAAGCAACTCCTTCGCGGCGCCTCGCCGGGAAAAGCAGTTCCTTCAGTACGTAGTAGAAGAAACCTTGGAAGGAAGGCAGGCTGACCTCAAGGCTTTCACTATCGCGCAGGCCGTCTTAGGAAGGGGAGGCGATTTCGATGCACAGGCTGATCCTTGCGTTAGACTTGTAGCGCGCCGCCTCCGTGACGAACTTGAGCGTTACTACCTCCTCGCTGGACGCAACGACCCGGTCGTGATTTCCATCCCGAAGGGAACCTTCGTACCGGTTCTTGAACTTCGAAAGCCGAGTACTGGAACAGCAGACGGAGTCGAAGAAAAGCCACTCTATCCAGCTGTTTTCGATCTCTCGTCGGCGAGCCATAAGCCGATAGCAGCCTTGCTTCGCGGTTGGCGGATGGCATGGCTCGTCGCGTTGGCTTCAGTTGCGCTGACTGTACCGCTGCTCGGTGCCATGCTTGCGGCTCCTCAGAACGACGCAAGAAACCGGACTACGGTGCGCGTTGAGAACTTTCAGCTTCTGGCCGGTCCCAGCCGCTTTTCGAGCCTTTCTGGCGGGGTGACTGACGAGTTGGTTAAGGAGCTTGTATCTATCCCGGATTTACTCGTGACCATACGTTCCCAGCAGTCCACAGCTGAAGGATATCAGAGTGGAACCCCAGCCTACGTGGTCCAGGGGAGCGTGCAACTCGATGAGCAAAACGCCAAATCAACGGCCCGCTTGGTTAGCCCGACGGACGGAGCGGTCCTCTGGGCGCAAAACTACGAGGCCGACCTGCGAGAAGGGTCATTCCTCGATTTTCAGTCTCATGTGGCACGAAACATCGCTTCGGCGATCGCTCAATCATTGAGGATCAAGTCTAGTTGCGTGTATCAGCGGCCATGTGCTTCATTTAAGCGCTGAATAGGCTGGCAGGCGCAACGACTTCGGTTGGGTGCGACCCACCCTTATCTGGACTAAGCGCTTGGCTCGCAAGCTGACGAAAAGAGGTTCGCGCGAACGAACCTCTTTCCTTCTACCCAGTCCTTCTAGGAGAAGACCGGACCACTGCCGCGTCCGATCCAGTGCCTAACTATATCCTCGGACAGAGGTTCCGCCAGCCCAGAGAAAAACGATGAGAATAGCTCGAGGGCGATTGGTCGCGCCTTCGGTCCGCGTCTTGCAGTACGAAACATGCAACAAGAGGGTCGTTGCGGTGGCTCAGTTTCCATCCTCGTTATTTCCCAAGCCTTCCGGCCGTACGACTGGATCATTCAAGTGGTCCAAAGCAAGGCGATGTATCACGTTGCGTATCGCCACGTCGATGCTTCCATCCAGAAGGGAGGGATCATCCGACATGATCCGCAAAGCCTGTTCAGCAATTACAGCTGCCACGTCGTCCGATTTGACGTATTCGCGTGCTATTGCTTGAAGGACGACCGACATGCGCATTGACGGGAGTTCTGCCATGATATGGCTCCTCGCTCTGCAGGCGGGAGTAAATAGGAACTCTCAGCCACCAGCGCCTAGGGTTATTGGTTGCCGGCGATGGGCAATCCTACGCCAAGCGCGGCATGGAGTCCCTAGTTCGATACCGTACGAAGATATGGTCGAGATACCCGCATGAGATCCCGCCGCTGACGAGCGGCGGGATCGGGACGTGCTCGATACGGAAGAACCACTTGGCAGCTGACGTCACACAGGATGCCGAGTGGCCGATCGGAAAGGTCTGGGTCGATCTGATCGTGTCTCCGAACTACGTTGGTGCGTGAGAGTTCCAAAAAAAATGGGCCCGCACAGCGCGGGCTTAAGTGGGGAGAAGACCGAGGCGCGGGCTAGGTCCTCAACACCCCTTAACCTACAAACATGAGATGAATTCCATCGTCTGCTCGTGGGACTGGCGAACGGACAAGGACGGCAACCGATCGAGCAGGCACCCAAGCAGCATTTTGCACAGGCAAGGACGGGTTGCTGCAGTTTGCGAAGTTCACCGGGTAGCACCTGAATACGCAACGCCAGAACACTCTCGATGGCGTTCGTCAGCCCAGAAATCAGCGCGGTATACGGTCTTACGCCAGATGTCCTAGGCGATTTGCGGAGATTGGCGGGCAATCATTCGGCCCGAGAACCGCGATTTGGCGTTCGAACATAAGCCTGGCGAATCCGTCGTTCCCGCGTTCAGCATCGAGCGACCCTCCTACCGTGGATTCCGATGGATACAAAACATCGATTTCCCGGTCTGCACCAGCGAGGTCCAAGTGAAGCGCATCGGCAGCAAACCGTGCGGCTCAAGGGCTGAAATGCTGGCCAGTCCCGGGCGGATCTACTCCGTTGGGCCCCCAGGGACGCGGAGGCGCGGTATCAACGGATATCCTCGTAGTAGCACGTAGTGCTCATTCCGAGTTTTCTCGTCGCAGAGCCAAGCCTACGGTTGCTTGGTGGAGGGTATCGCCATTACATTTGCAAATCATGCCGCTGTTCCCGCTGTCAGCGGGGTCGACGCAATAGAATGCGACAACTCAACGACGTTCGCCGTTCGGCGCTGATCGTCCAGAGTGGTCGGTTCATTTGCCGCGAGGGCGAACGGTCATCGGCGATTTATCGCATTGTGCAAGGAGCGGTTCGCGTCTTTCGCATTCTGCCAAACGGGACGTGATGCATTCTCGCCTTCCGCTCGATGACCGCATGACCCTTCGCCCACGAAACAAGCAGGGAAATTGTGTCCTATGTTATCGTAAAGCATTCTCCGTCTGTTGTTGCAGGCGTAGAATGCGCCCCTGCAGATAGAGGGAATGCTGTTGAGCAACGGTTGGCAGCGCGGAATGTTGAAGCTGATTGTGAAGTTGCCGTCACTTCGGGATGATCTTCGCGCTCTTGCGGGGCGTTCCGCCTCGTTCGATGACCTGGTCGCTGCCTATGACGATGCTACCGTCATGCTCGATCGTCTCGAACGAGGAATTGCCGACGACCCCGGAGGACTGCTTGAGGAGTATCGCGAGGTCTGTCTCGGGATCGAAACCGACGTGATCCAGTATTGCCTGGATCATCGTTGATCGCGCCCTGCAACGGTCAGATAGCGGACTGCAGTGGCGCGCTCTTCATCATCCGTGGAACTCCTGCCATCGACGTGGCGTCGTGGTGGCCCGATTTACGGTCCGTGTAACTGTAACGTACTTCCAATCCGGGCCTGCCGTGGCAATCTTCCGTCAAAGGGTTGATCGGGAGAAGCGTTATGTCTCTAGCACGGTTTGCCACCGTTATGGTCTTTATCGCTACAGTGTCTGGAGCCATGCCCGTATATGCGCGGACTGCCCCGCAGCTAGGCGACGAAGAAATGATCCAAACCTACATCTACCTTCTCGGTCGCCTGCTTATCACCCGGCAACAGCAACTTGACTTCAAGGAAGGCTTCAAGTGGAACGAACTGGTCCATCGAAAGTCGGGCGCCGTCGATTGGCCCAATCCGAACCTTGACGTCGCCTATTCCGAGGCGTGGGTTGCGGTCGACGAAACGAGCTGCACGATCGTGACAGTTCCAAAGATCGATGACCGCTACTACACGGTCCAACTTTTGAATGGCTGGGGCGCTAGCCAATATCAACGAGCAGGTTTTTCCGAACAGGAAATCGGGCGATTTTGCAATTTGCTTGCGTGGCGCCAAAGTGGATGTTCCCACGGATGCGCCACGGATTGATCTGCCTGTGAAGTATTCACGCGTCCTGTCGCGCATAGCCCTTGGAAATGACCAAGCGAAGGCTGAGGGCTTCCAGCACCAGTTCAAGCTTCGAGCGACTGGGAGTCCAAAGCTTCCCGTGATTCCAGAAACACCGGTTTTCGAATTGGAGAAGCCTCCTGGCGTTGAAGCCTTCGAAGCAGCGCCAGTCGCGCTCACCGGGGAACCTGATCTCAGCGTCGGGCTGGAACCTTTATCGAAGAACGCCCTTGATATCGCCATTGATACAAAGGAACGTCAGCGTGTCGATGCGATTATCAAAAAGCATGCTTTTACTGAGATTAGAAAGGCGGGCCAGACGATCGGGCACGGCGTGGTTTACAACGGCTGGGCGCGACCGGGTGTTGTTGGCGAGTATGGGCTGGACTATCTGGCGCGCACACTCGTCAATAATGGTGGCATATGGGCGAACGTGAAGCCTGAAGTCCTATATTATCGAGCGAGAGGATGAAAACGGCGGCGACCTGACGGGCAATCACGCATACAAAATGACGTTTCCCAAAGATGCGTTGCCATCTCGATTTGCCAAATATTTCTGGTCGGTCATCGCCGTTGACAACGTGCGCTTCCGCGTATTACCGAATCCGTTGAAGCGGTACCTCCTTAACGATCAGACAAACCCTCAATAGGGCCAGATGGTTCGCTCACACTCTACTTCGCCAGCGAGAAACCCTCCGAGGCACCCGATGGGAACTGGCTGCCGATCCCAAAAGGCCAGAAGTTCCGGCTGACGTTCCGCTTCTATGGGACGCTGGATGGCGTCTCGAACGGCACGTGGTGGCCCCCCGCGCTCGTGAAGCTCAGAGCTAGCGGAGAGCGCGTTTCGTCTGCATCTACGTCATGCCGAAAGCAACGGAGCAGGCCGCCGCTAGACAGAGACCTTTCAGGCGTGTCCCGTTTCATTAACGGGTTGACGCGTCTGGTAGTCTTCGCATTACGCCGAGTGTTCATTGCGTTGTTACTGCGTAATCGGTGTGCAAAGACCTAGGGCGCCGGGGCCGAAACCAAGCATATTGTGCGTGTGCTGATGATGTGAGTTTCGCGTCAGCCTATGATCCGTTAAAGCCGTACTTCGTTTGCCGTCCGGAGACTGGACGAGAGATGCGCTGTAATAGCCCGCTTGATGTCAGTAACGGTATCGAAAACCGCGTTGTCCAGATCGATCACATTGAACTTCACGGCGATGAATCTCACGCGGTCGTCAAGTTCAACCGCGATGCCCACTTGCTGACCATTGAAGACCACAGCCTGTTTCTGCATCGTTCCGCTCTCCCTTTATTAAGGATATTCTAATTCGCGTGAAAAACGGTGTGCAAGGCTGCTTTCTCTTCGGTACGCCAGCGGACGGTTGGGGTCGCGTCAGACTAAGGTCCGTACGAAAATGCGGTGGTTGTGATTGTGCTATTTCTTTTACGGCGCGGGGAAATGGGATGACGTTAGCGACCGATATCCACGATGCTTGCCAGGTTTTGCCGCAACTTGACGGAAATAGCCGCTGCGTGCTGATCAAACGGGTGCTAGGAAGGCTTGAGGCTTACCTATGCTATGCGCTGGAGACCATGCCTGCTGAGAAGCGTTTCTGGCTGGAAGCCCTCGTTTCGTCTGTTCGCATCTCGGTTGAAGAAATCGTTCTCCTCGAGACTGAAGAACTCCTTGGCATATTCGTCGAGTTCGAACAGCTGATTGGCCTCCTCGACGAATTGATGCCCTCGGTTGACTGCTCACGCAAGCTTCACTAGCGGGTGGGCGCTAACCGATCAGCTGTGGCGATGACAATTGGAAGCATCAAGGAAATCTCGTGGGACTGCGCCACAGGTAAATTATCGCTTGCTAAGACAACGAGGGGCGGGGTTCTCTCGGTCACAGTCTGCTCCCTGATTGTGCTTCTAAAACCTGTCGGACTGATATTGTAAGCGCGACCGCCAGCTTCCGCTTCAATGAGCTTTGGCTTCCGGCAGAGACAGTTCCAGAATTAGCGAGGAGAGGGCGATTTCTTCAACGTCTCGCAGCCTGTCTTGTACGTTTTCCGGACCTGCGATCATCGACGCGATAGCAGTGGCCTTTTCCCTATCGCCGTAATCGGCGACGTACCCCTCTAGGAGAACTCTGCTGCCGACCATGCTCACCGATATTGACGAGCTTTCAAGCGCGAGCTCTGCAGACATCGCCGCCTGCACGCTTGTAAGCTGATCATAGGCAAGGTTTTCCGGTTTGAACATTCGCGGTGTTTCTCCTTTGTCATACAAGGGAAACAGCGGAGGGACGATTTGGTTCATGGTCGGGACTTAGGTCTTAGATCCGCGCGGGCTTCCTAAAGCGGTCGATGGCAACGACGTCAGCGTTAAGGCGTCACCCAGCGCGGAGGCGACAAAGTCCGCTTCGAAATAGCACAGGTAAGGTCCGAGGAGAACGGGTTCGTGCCGAGTGAGCCTGTCAGATCGAATTACGTCTTGAGGTCAATGGGCGCAGTCCTTAGTGGACGACGCCTCTCGGCTTCGCGAATGAGTGCAGGACGTCTCGCACGCCGTTCGGTCGCCATGAAAGGTTTGCAGACATACATAGATACGAGGCCGGCGTCACGTCGGGCCACTTCAAACCAAGACGTTGTTGTGGCTCCTTGAGCAACAGCGTGGAGTAATGGCTCGTGACAAGGCGATATCGATCGCCGCACCTAATTTGGGTTTCGAGACTGTCCACGATCGGTGTTTGAGCGCGTACTTCTGCAGAAAACCAATGGTTTACGTTGTTTGAGACTTAGGTCTGGCAGACCCCGGACTGAGGTCCCAGGCTGGGAACGAGCGGTAGGTGTGAAGGTTTGGCCTCCAGCGGAACGGTCCGCTGAAAAGGAGGAAAGCATCATGAAATATAGACCAGCAGCAATCACAGCCGCCGCACTTCTGGCATCGAGCGCAGCTTTCGGGCAGTCGGTCATGCCGTCGGAGAAGGTCATAACCTTCGTCCAAAAAGCTCCGGCTCCCCAGGAACGCGTGGTCGTCAAGGAGAGGATTGTCGTAGGACAGCCGCTTCCCGATTCAGTCGCCGTAACCCCGATCCCCGACGAAACAGGCTATGCTTACGCGATCGTCAACGACGAGCGCGTGATCGTCGAACCTTCCACCCGGAAGGTTATTCAAGTCATCCAGTAACGACTTCAGTCGTGATTGATGGGCGGTGTTCGCCGTCAACCTACACAACGGTACGCCCGCCGCACCTGAAGCTCCATGCGGACGGCTTGCCGTGTCAGAAATCGGAGATTTTGTTATGAGAAACAGCCATCTTGCAGCTTTTTTCGCCGCCTTAACGCTAAGCGTCTCACCTCTGGCAACGGCTTCAGCCGCCGCGCAGAGCGATACGAAGACGCAGTCAGACGCTCAGACGATCGAGACGCAGTCTGGAACCAGCCAGACAGAGTCAGGCACGAGTGCCGATTGCACTGCCAACCCTTCAGGCGCGTGTCCGCAATCCAAGGATCAATCCCAACAAAAGAGCGGCGAAGGATCTGATATGCAGAAGGGCGCCACCCAAAAATCGGGCGAGGGTTCGAGCGGCGGAAATAAGGCCGGCAACTCATCTTCCGACATGAAGAAAAAGTCCGGATCGCAAGATGCCTCCGGCGGCACGACGAACGAGCAAAAGGCCAAGTCGGGCGACAACAACACAACGGTTGGTTCCGGCAGTGGCGCCACTCAGGATTCCAAGGCGCCTGGCACACCCAGCCCGAGGGGCGACGGTGCAAGTCAGTCCACCGACCAGAACAAGAATTCGGTTGAGACGAACGTCGATCAAAATACGACGAACAACAACCAAACCACCAGTAGCAAAACCAACGTCAACGTCACGGTGGAACAGCGGACCGAAATCCGGCGGGTGATCCAGGAAGTGCACGTCGCGCCGGTGAAAGAAGTCGACTTCACGGTCGCCGTCGGCACGAGAATTTCTAAAAAGGTCCACCTCGAACGGCTGCCGCCGCGACTTGTGAAGATTGTTCCGGCATACCAAGGCTACCGCTTCTTCCTCCTTGCGGATGGCCGGATCGTCATTGTCGATCCAGATGCGCTGACGATCGTCTACATCATCGAGGCCTAGCAGGCAGACCCGGCGGCGCCACACCGCGCCGTCGGGGCCGCTGGAGGAATGCACATGATCTACCAAGAAGAGAAGTCCTCAGGTATCGGTTTTCCGCTGGCTGCCATCCTCATCGCGATTGCCATGCTTTTGGGAGCGCTGGTGATGACGGCACACCACCCACCGCCTTCGCGTGTGTTCGCGCCGGCGGCCCCGGGTCCTCTGTGACGTCATTCATGGAAGCCGTACGGAACTGCACCAGACCTAGGTCCGGGCTTACGCGGGCCGACCATCCGTCGTAGCGTGCAGCGTCCTACCCCTGAAGGACATCGGAAGGCTTCGATGGGATGTGGTATGAGTTCCCTCGTTGCCTTCCGCCACTTCGGAGATTTCACCTTTGCACGAGAGTACCAAGGCGAAGGAAAACCTCCTGGCCGAAGTGCTCTTCGGGTCGACTGCGGATCGGCCGCACCGACCCCAAGAACGCCCCCTTGTTCGTCCCGCCCTCGCACGAGCGTTACTTGTTCAAATCCTTTGCCATCACCAGATGATGTTCGAGAGCCGGCCGGGTCGCTGCTGCCCAGGCCTTCAGATCGGGGTTCTCGCCTTCACTACCGTACCGCTTGAAAATGTCGACGGCATCTTCATGCGCATCTTCCTGATAGGATCGATAGAGCTTTGCGAAATTGGCGCCTTCAAGCTTTTTCAAGTCGTCCAGCATGTTCTGTTGGGAAGGCGTCATTGCCACTGGAATGGTCGCTTTTACCTTCCGACCTGACACGAGCGCCTTCAGCTCCTCGGACGTCCTTGTGTGATCGGTAATCATCTGCTGAGCAAAACTCATGGTTGCCGTGTCCGTCGATCGTTCGACGGCAAGCTTGCTCGCTTCGATTTCGAAGATATCGCTGGTCGCCGCTTCCATGACGAAGTCTTCGGTCTTCGGGGCAACCCCCATCACGGAGTTGACGCCGGTCTTTTCGGCGGCGGTCTGCGCCAGAACGGGAAAGGCGAAAAGCAAGGTAAGGCCGGTGATGGCGATTGTAGGTTTCATGGCGAGCTGTCCTTTGATTGGATGAGCTGTCCTGGGATTGAAGGAAGTTTGTTCATGTTGCGGAGCTACCCGTTAACGCCAGGGTTTCGGCGACGCGAAAGGCATCATGTGAGAGAACGCTAGGAGCCAAAACTTGGCCGGCAAGAGCACAAAAGCATCGGCGATACTTATCCGCAGTAAGTGACGGAAATGTCGCGGTCGTCCGCGGCTCGGGGTGTCGGCGGCGCTCCTATCTCTTTCACAAGCGCGTCAATCACGCCACGTGGAACTCCAAGAGGGACCTTTGACATCGAACCGTTCCTTCCAGTATCGGGTGCGGAATGAACTCACTTCCAGGAACGTTGTTCCCGATAGCGGGATACGCCTCACAATACCTCCTCACCGCAAAGGCCGCTGCGATCGCGGTTTGAACCGATGCGTGCGTAGTGTTGACGCCGACGGATCAGTCACGATATTATTCCCCATGGCGCCCTTCTGGCGTCCGCTCAGACAAAGACTGGCCCCGCTGATCGCGGGGCTTTTTTTTGGCGATCGGGTTCGTTCGCGCCACATGTTGCGATCTTGCCGATTTCGTTCGCAAGCTCAAAATGAGCAACCGCTGAACCTGACCTGCTTTAGAACTTGAGCCGGTATGCGCCACGTGTGTTACGATCGGTCGATCGCGTGCCGGGAATTGGGACGGGCTACTCTCGCGGACAATCTTGCCGGACGGGCGGAGCTGGAATGAAGACGCCAAAGAATGACAACAGCGAGATAGTGACAGCCCTGAGATTTGATGTTGAGCTCACCTTGACCGGGCCAATACCCGCGGTGGTGAACAAAAAGGCTGCTGCGTTGCTTAGGGTCATTGCCGATCGGCTGGAAAATGGCGAGTTCGAAGAAGGTTTGGATTTCGTCGATGTCCATGACGGAAACGGCAACCAGTCGGTGAAATATTCGCCGGCTACGCTCAGTTGATCACGCACTAGGGAAAAAGAGCAAGCCGGCCTTTGGGTACGGCGTCGAGCTATTCTGACGGGCTTGAAAGAAAGCCCTGCCAGTCAAGCAGTGCAGGTTGTTGTAATGAAATATCGCCAGACACGCCGTCGCGTTCCTTCTGCAAGGCAGAACTCAACCTAATGCGAGTGAACAGAGGACGCGCTTTCTGACATGCGCTGTCTAAAACGAACGATCACTGCAATAGGATGACAGCCGACCGGCACGCCGTCAGGAGATTTGCAAGCGGCGGTCGGTCTTTGGCTTTGCAGTATTGAAACCCGACCCGCTTGCTGCCATCGTCACGAAAATGATCGCCGCGACACTTGGAAGGAGTAGATCGCTACCATCCAAACCGCCAGTTATTGGCCCGTAAGGTCGGCGCCCGAACAAGTCAGGCCTGCTAAGCCCGGATCGGCTTGAACCATTGCGGCCAGCTCCAAACCTCGTTTGTATTTTACAGGATCCGATCCGACCGCGTTCGCTTGCTGCACGTTGTCATGAAGATCGGCGATCTTCACAGGGCATGCTAGTTTGTTTGCAACTGCTCGTATAACAGACTGATCGTCGGTTTCCCCCTTGCGATGGGTTAGCGCGTCAATAGCGTCGACGACATCGTTGGTGAACCCCAGATCTCGAAGGCGATCGAGATCCCAACCGTCGCACTTCTCAACGACGTCGTGAAGAAACGCGACTATCTTCTCCTTCACCCCTTGGACGCGATCAGCCACTCGCTCGCAGTGGTTGACGTATGACTGACCTGTCTTGTCAACTTGTCCCTGATGCGCTTCTAACGAAACATGCCGAGCCAAGTCGAGTTCCGACGCTTGAACTGGTATCCCGCCATGCTTTGCCATCGATCAACGTCCTTCAGCGCGAAAACGCATAGCACGCCTAGCGGTTCCGAGTGTGGGCTCAAAACATCGAGGGAGCTCAGTCAGCGCCCGGTGCAAAGATGACAGTTTGCGGGTCGAGTTCGACGTAGGAATGTCGCTTGGCAGGCTATGTCGAGCTCAAGATGCGCATCCTCACGCGGGTCGATCATGCTGGCCCCTGGCTGTCGCAGACGCTGGCCAGAATGTGGCCTGTCGTTGTCTGTCGAAGCGCTGCAAAATCCACGGCCGCGCTTCGAGGAATCGGAAGAGGAAAGCCCGACCATCAGGGCGATTGGTCGGGCCTTCGGTCCGCGTCGTGCAATGCGGACGGTGCAACAAGAGGGACGTTGCACCGATTCAACTCTCGAGACCCGAAGCGGTTCCCTTCTGATTTCCATCGACGATTTTTTCATTCAAATGCTCAATGGCGAGCCGATGGACCACGCGACAAGGGTCCGCAACACCTGCTCGGCAATCACGGTCGCCGCCTCATCGGAATCGACATAATCGCGCGCCATGAGTTTGAGGACAACCGACATGGGCTGTGATGAAAGATCGACCATAACAACGCTCCCGTGCTAAAGGCGGGAGCACAAAGTAACTCTCAGTCACCAGCGCCTGAGACCAGTCTCTGGTGATGCATTAAGTGTAGCATCAACTAGAGCAAACTCTCGAAGTTTCTGCTATCGTACGAAAATAGGCGACGGCAGGCTCCGAGGGAAGGGAGGCCACCCGACGACGGACGTCACACAGGACATCGGATGACACAATCGGGCGGGGCTGGGTCTGCCCGATCATTTCGTCGAACAGGCGCGGCTGAAAGAGGTTCGAAAAAAGAACCCCGCTTGAAGTGAGCGGGGTAAGTGGGGAAGCTGTCTGGGAGAATGGCTCGTCTTGAGGCGAGCCAGCCACATAACCCAAACGCAACGCAGATGTTCCCGATAAAAAAAGCCCCGCGGGAGAGGCGGGGCTACTGGCGTCTGGAAAATGTATAGCGCCTAGAACGGCGTCTCGACATTAAACAGGGCAGCCGGAAGCGGCGTCAATCACCATGTCACGTATTTGGGTTAACCGGGATTGAACAGCTCGGTAATTAAGGCAATTTGTTGAACGGCCGTTCGAGATAGGTTGCTAGCACGAAGGCCTCCTGACGTTGCGGGTGCATCCCTCGGATAAATCGAGGTTCCTTCGGCACGCTTCAAACTTCGGCGTCCTCATCAATGATTGCTTGGACCTTAGGGTCCACAACTGCAGGACATTGCCCGGACGGATGCAGCGCCAATGCTCTTTCCAATTGCTTTTTAGTGGCCCTGCCTGCAAGGTTGCAAAACATGCTCGCCAAGGCCCGTCCCGAAACTTACTGGGGGGAGAATGCGTTGATCGACATGAGCTATTACGAGAAATTCTCAGGACGTCAGCACGCGCTTTCCCAGTTCGGAGACTTTGTCCTGGATCACGAGGATATCGATGAAATCCTGGCGGAGGGATGTCGGCTGGTGGCAGCGGCACTTGGCGCCGATCTCGCCAAGGTCATCGAGATCGAGCGAGATTCAAATACTGGCTTCATCCGCGCCGGAATTGGCTGGAATCCGGGCATCGTTGGCAAGGAGCGCATCAGCCTTACCGAGCAATCGTCGGAAGCTTATGCGATCCGGGAAACGCAACCCGTCATCACTAACGACATCGGTCGGGAAGACCGGTTCGAGTTTCCTTCGTTTCTCACCGATCACGGCGTGGTCGCCCTAGTGAACGTTCCTATCTTCCTGCCAGGGCGCATCCCTTGGGGCATCCTGCAAGTCGACGCCCGCGAACCCCGCGAGTTCGATCAGGAGGACATCGAGTTCCTAAAGACCTATTCGATGGTGCTCGGCCCGGTCATCGACCGAATTCAACTCGCGAGAGAGCGGAAGGCCACCGAAGCTCTACGCGCGGCCGACTTTGCGGCGTTGGAGGAATTGCAGCGCATCAGTGCAGAGCTAGTCGGTGACCGGGAGCCAGACGTGCTCTACAATCGCATCGTTGAGGCCGCCGCTTTTTTCATGCAGTCGGACGCGGCCAGCATTCAGGTGCTCGACCCGACAGCCAATCAGCTCAAACTCATGGCATGGCGCGGTTTTCACTTTGAATCGGCCAAGTTCTGGGACTGGGTGCGTGCGGATACGGGAAGTTCCTGCGGTCGCGCGCTCGGGGCCGGAGAACGCATCATCGTTCCTGACATGGACCAATTCGACGGCGAACTCGAGGATGTGGAAGCCTATCGGCGATCCAACCTTCTTTCTGTCCAGTCCACGCCGCTCAGGGCGTTTAGTGGCCAGGTCGTCGGTATGCTGTCGACCCATTGGCAAGCTCGACGAGAAATTTCGTCAGACGACTGCCGACACTTCGACGTGCTGGCGCGGTTATCGGCCGATCTGATCGAGCGCATTCATGCCACCGAGCGGCTTCGGGATAGCGAGTCGACACTCGCTGCGGCGCTCGAAAGTGTACCGGTCGGAGTCGCTGTGATGGATCTTGCGGGAGCAGCCGTGGTTTCGAACGCGGAATACCGCCGCTTTCTCCCGAACGCAATCATTCCGTCACGAGACCCTACGGCACTGGCAAGGTGGCAGGCTTGGGATTCGGACGGACGGGCGATCGATCCGAGCGGCTTCCCCATTGCACGCGCCTTGGGGGGCGAAGCCGTCATGCCGGGCCTCGAAATGCTTCTTATCGATCCTGATGGTAAGGAGACGTGGACAACAGTCGCGTCCGTGCCGATCCGCGACGAACAGGGTCGGGTGACCGGTGCCGCCACGGCAATTTCCGATATCGATCGGGCCAAGCGCAGTGCTGAAGCGTTGCGTGTCAGTGAGGAGCGCCTTCGCCAGTTTGGCGAAGCGTCCCAAGACGTCCTCTGGATTCGCGATGCCGACCGCCTGCAGTGGCAATATCTGACAACTGCCTTCGAAGCGATCTACGGATTGAGCCGCGATAAGGCACTGAGCGGCGACAATTTTCGCAACTGGCTCGACCTTATCGTTCCTGCAGATCGTAAGCATGCGGCCGAAGCTATCAAGCGCGTGCACCAAGGCGAATATCTGACGTTCGACTATCGCGTCCGCCGTCCCAACGATGGCGCGATCCGCTGGCTGCGCGACACCGACTTTCCCATTGCCGATCCGGATGGCAAGATCCGGCTGATTGGAGGCGTTGGCCACGACATGACCGAATTGCGCGAGATCGAACGGCGCCTTCAGGTTCTCATGGAAGGAATTCCACAACTCGTCTGGCGAGCGGTTGGCGAAGGCTACTGGACTTGGTCGAGTCCGCAGTGGCGACAATATACCGGGTTTGGACCCCAAGATAGCCAAGGATTGGGGTGGCTGAGTGCATTCCATCCGGAGGATCACGACGCACTGAGAACCGCTTGGAGAGACGCTCAAGCGGATGGAATATTTGAGATCGACGCGCGGATTTGCCGGGCAAACGACAACAGTTTCCGCTGGTTCCAAACACGGGCGTCAGCGGTGCGCGATGAAGCTGGCGCGATCATCGAATGGCTCGGCACATCAACCGACGTCCATGACATGCGGGAGTTGCAGGAGCGCCAGAAAATACTGGTCGCCGAACTCCAGCATCGAACCCGCAATCTCATGAGCGTCGTGCGCTCGGTTTCGGACAAGACTTCGCGTGCCAGCGCGAACTTGTCGGAGTTCCGCGCTCGGTTTCGAGATCAGCTGGAAGCGCTATCGCGCGTCCAAGGTCTGCTTTCTCGCCTGAACGAGCACGAGCGGGTGACATTCGACGAGCTCATTCATGCCGAGCTAGGATCAATGAATGGGACGACGGATCAAGTGACGCTTCATGGGCCGAAAGGCGTGCGCCTTCGTTCCTCGGCGGTGCAGATACTCGCGATGGCTCTTCACGAACTGGCGACAAATGCAGTAAAGTATGGCGCGCTTAGTCAGCCGCTGGGCAGGTTGGTCGTGCACTGGACGTTGGAAACAATCGCGGCAGACGACACAGCTTGGCTCCACATCGATTGGCGTGAGAAGGGCGTCATCATCCCTCCTGTACCGCCAGCCAGGCTCGGTGGCGGGCAGGGACGCGAGCTTATTGAGCGGGCCTTGCCATATCAGCTCCGGGCCAAAACCAGTTTCAAGATTGAATCAGACGGCGTTCATTGCACAATTTCGATGCCGATTTCGAAAACCACGAGATCACCGGAGGTTACCGTTGCCTAGTTTCACTTTGAAAAGTTGCCGTGTCCTCGTCGCTGAAGATGAATACATGCTTGCCCAGGAATTGGAGACCGAGCTTCACGATGCCGGCGCGATCGTCATTGGGCCGGTCGCAACCCTTGCCGAGGCGATTACCCTCATCAACACTGATGTCGACATTGACGGAGCGATCCTGGACGCAAACTTGGGGGGAGAGTTGGTATATCCGGCAGCCGAGCTACTCATCGACCGGGGAGTGCCTATCGTGTTGACGACCGGCTACGACGCCTCCGCCATTCCGTCACGCTTTCGAAGCCTGCTGCGATGTGAAAAACCCGTTGACGTGAAGAATGTCGTCAATGCGATCGGTCTTGCTTTGGAGATCTGAAGCCCTCCTGGTGTGATAAATCCTGTTCGGAGGCTCGGAGTACGCCAGGTGGGCTCATTGGCGCTTTCGGTACTTCAACGAGCATGACAGAGTTGCTGAGCGGCTATGCGATCACGACCGCAGAGACTGAAGGGGACTTGCGGTGCATTCGCGGGGTGGACGTCGGCATACCCCGCTGTTCGCTTTGTTGCGGGATCAGCTCAGGCGTTTCGAGCGGCTTTGCCCAGAACGCGCTATCGGTATCGGAGAAGATACTCGTGTTCGGCGAAACCGCACGACACCTTGACCGTTTCCCTGCCATGACAGACGTGGATCGTGAAAAGAAAGACGCAGTCGAGCCGTTGCAGGAAACGGTTTCGTTCGCTTTTGACCGGATGACAGTCGTCCGTTTCAGAGAGATATTCCCCAACGCGCGCTGGAGCGACACGCTCCATGCATGGACGGTGCCAGGTAAGACGGCGCGCCGCCGCATCGACCGATGGCTTGCCGCCGAGAATGCGCGACGATCGCAATTTGAAGAGGAGCGTGGTCGAGATGCTTACGAATTCGAGCCGATCCTTAGCCCCTACCTGCAGGTCTTCGACCGCGGCTTCCGCGTTCGCACCCCTTACTCAAGAACCGTCGTCGAAGAGTTGCGCCAGGTGCCCTTCGCGCGCTGGAATGGCGACGACCGCGCATGGGAGGTGCCATTCTCCTCATATGACGATCTTCAGGACCGATGGGAAACGATCGTGGAGGCCGCGAGGAGAGCCGAGCCTGAAGAGCGGCGGAAACGCGCGGAGGCTCGCCGAGGAACCGAAGAGGAGGCCAAAGCAAAGCGCCGGACCTCCGAGCGCAGGAAGAAGCGCCTACCAGTTCCAGGCGACGATCTTCCTCCTCTGCAGCGGCCGGTCGCGACCGCCGTTTATGGGATCGTCGTCCTGACCGAAATTACGGGCGAGTTGGTAGATCCGAATGAGGTTGCCGAGCATCATCCGGACGCAGACGACGAACATGTCTGGGCAGGGTGGCGGTCTCCGACCTTGGATGAGCTCGTTCATACCTGGCCAGCGCGAGTGGAGCCGGGCGAGTACGAGCGGCTACGCGGGTGGTGGCAGCCGACGCTCGATGAGCTGAGAGAAGCGAGACGAAGAGCAAAGTCAATCGATCGCCGCAGGCGAAAGGGCGATAAGGCCGCAGATGTGGAATGACGTCGCCCGGCTCTATATTGCTTTAGGAGTGACTGAAAGAGGAGGTCGGGCATGCATATCGACGGCGCTTGTCATTGCGGAAAGGTCACCTACGAGGCGAACATCAATCCTGAAAACATTTCGATCTGTCATTGCACCGATTGCCAACGGCTGACGGGATCGGCCTATCGCGTGACAGTCAGCGCGTCGCGTAGCGATTTCCGCATTACGTCCGGTGATCCGAGGGTCTACACAAAAATCGCCGACAATGGTCGCCGAAGGATGCAGTACTTCTGCTCGAATTGTGGTTCTCCGATCTATACCACGGGCGAGTTGGAAGATGCGGAGCAGGTGGGCATCCGGCTCGGAACGGTAAATCAGCGCCAGGCGCTCAAACCCAGAGCACAGTTCTGGTGTTCGTCGGAACTGCCCTGGGCCGAAGATCTTGGCACTCTGCCACGACACTCTAAATGATGTGTCTCGTTCCCTTTGAAAAGGAAGGGCGAAACTTTCGCAACAAGGGAGCGCTTTGTGAGTTTCCTCGTGATCTAAATCACAGGGGACCAGGTATGGCAAACGATAGCACAATGACCATCCGCGCCAATTTTGAAACGCGAGAGGCAGCAGATCTCGCAGTCGAAACCTTGTTCAACAGCTCGCAATTCTCAGGCCGCATGTCTTCATCCAGTCGGCGGAAGCGGATAACGCGTCGGGATCGAAAGCTTCGGACGGCGACGTCGTGCAAGGCGACGGCTCCCCCAATGATGCGCCGCTCGCGGGCGACATCGAGGTGTCCGTCGACAAAGCCGAAAGCCTGCTACCCAAGGTCAGCCGGATTTTTGAGGACCTTTGCGCAATGCGCGTGTCGAGCAACTGAGCTATGGCGAACAATGAGCAGAGCGGATGTGGCCGCCGTATTCTGGTCACCGGTGCAAGCATCGCTGGCAACGCACTTGCCTGGTGGCTTGCCAAGCGAGGCTTCGACGTGACCGTCGTCGAGCGCTATCCTCAGTTTCGTGACGGCGGACAGAACGTCGACATTCGTGGAGCGGCTCGCGAAGTCCTTAGGAAAATGGGTCTCGAACAAGCGGTCGCCGACAGCGGCACTGGAGAGACAGGTGTCCGGTTTGTGGACGCCGCCGACACCACTGTCGCACAGTTTGACGTCGCGGACCTCGGTGCCGACGGACCGACTGCTGAGCTCGAAATACTTCGCGGGGATCTGGCGCGCATCTTCTACGACGCCTCCAGGCAATCGTAAGCTTCAGGTTCGACGATTGCATTGAGGACGTTGGCGACATGGACGACCGTGTAGAGGTTTTCTTCAGAGGAGGCGTTCGCGAGCACTATGATCTAGTCGCTGTCGCCGAGGGCGTCGGCTCCGCTACCCGCGAGCGTCTGTTTCCTGGCGAAAACGATCCCCGTTGGCTCGACGTGACGATGGGATACTTAACAATTCCCAAGGGCAATTGGGATGGGGACCTCTGCCGGATCTTTACAGCCGGCAAGGGACGGAGCATCTGGCTGAGACCTGACAACAAGGGCACGACACGAGCCATCCTCACAGTTCAAAAACAGGCCGATGGCGACGAAACGCTTTCGCGCGCACAGGAGATTGCATTCTTGCGAGAGCGTTTCGCTGATGTCGACTGGGAGGCTCCGCGCGTCCTTCGCGGATTGGAGGCGGCCGACGACCTTTATTTCGACGTCCTGCGTCAGGTGAAGATGCGGGCGTGGTCGAAAGGTCGCGTCGTACTGACCGGCGACGCGGCGTGGTGCGCCACGCCGATCGCAGGGATTGGAACTACGCTTGCGATCGTCGGCGCCTACATCCTGGCAGGCGAGTTGTCGCAGTCGACGGATCTCCAGAAAGCTCTGAAGCGCTACGAACGGATCATGCGTCCTTACGTCGAAAAAGGCCAGAACGTGCCGAAGTTTGCCCCGAAATTGCTGCAGCCACAAACGACGCTGGGCGTGGCTTTGCAAAGGGCGGTACTGCGCGTGGTCGACACGCCCGGTGTCAAGCAGTTTGCCACGAAGCAGTTTATATCCGGTGCCGATGAGTTCGGCTTGCCTGCGTATGACAAGATCGCCTCACAGCGCGGAAGCCCGCGCATGCTACACGATCTGCGAGAAATAAATCATGGAAACTTTAGGATCTCGGGGGTGTCGCCGATAAATCCAAAAGGAGAAAACATCAATGAAGAAGATCGCAATTCTCTCCGCTAGCCTGTTGCTTGCCGCGTCCGGCGCAGTGGCGCAAACGACGAGCACATCGCAGTAAACGACGCCTGCGGGAAACCAAGTCTTGCCTTTCCAGAAACTCGGGAACATGATTGCTTGGTGGAAGTTCACTTTCCGAACTCATGAGGATTTCTGACGGAGGAAGGAGAATGGCATCCACGGGAACGGACGCCTCGCATTCCAAAAGCGACTCTAAGTCGACTTCTTCAAAGAGTGCGTTGGCGACGACGAAGCGCGTAAGTTCGTCCCGCAAACAGGGCGGTTCGCATGAGCAGCACGTCAAGGCGGGTGAGCAGAGCCACAAGAATTCGAAGTGACGTCGAATGCTTCGACCAAATGTTGAAGGGGCGCGGATCACTCCGCGCCCGAATTGTCTCAGGCGATCAAGAAGAGCCTCAACCGTCAGGGTGATAGGGCATCACGGCGAACCCACACGCAGACACTTTGCCCATTGGTCGGGAAATCTCCCCGACCTTCAATATTCGTGGTTACTTCAGCCTCATGATGACCCAAAAGTTCGATGAACATGGCATTCGAATGACTGGGACCGAGTTCAACGGATATTTGGCCGCCGTCGCCATTGGACATGACGACCACGCAACCGGGCTCGGTCTCGGTTCCCAGACGTGTGAAGCCGACCACATTCGGATGGTTGAATTGATCGACCTGTGGTCCATTGCCAAACCTCTGACGCGCTTCCATCAACTTGGCCAAGCAACCGATTGCGGGCATTTCAACCTTCCAATCGCTTCCGTCGCAAGCTTTATCGCTGTATTCCGCGCCATACAAGTCCGGGTAGAAGACACAGGGCGTGCCATGTTCGCGCAGAAGGATCAAAGCATAGGCGAGGGGCTTAAACCAAGGCTCGACTGTTGCTTCCAGCGACTGCAGAGGCTGCGTGTCGTGATTGTCCACCAGCGTTACGGCGTGATTTGGAACGGACGAAACCAGAGATCCGTCAAAAATAGTTCGCATGTCGAAGTCGGCACCCGCCCTGGAGGCATCGTGGAAGCGATGGTGTAGTGCAACGTCGAAAAGCATAAGCTGATTATCGACAAGGTCTAAGTATTTTGCGAGCGTCGCCACATCGGGATGCCAGTACTCGGCGACGACGAATAGATCGGTGCCGATGGTGTCGCGCATATAGCCGACCCAATCCTTGAAAAACCACGCTGGAATATGCTTGGCCGCATCAAGACGGAAGCCTGCGACCGGTACCTGCTCGGAAAACCAGCGACCCCAGTATTTCAGCTCTTCGTATACTGCCTTGTTACGAAATTCGACGTCTGCTCCCATAAGGTAGTCGAAGTTACCCAGCTCATCATCGACTTCGTCGTTCCACTGACCTTCGCCATACTCGTTCATGAGCCGGAAGACCCCGGTCTCGTCAGGTCGTTCAATCAGGTCCACCCCACTGAAGCACTGCTTGTCCCAGACAAACTCGGAGTATTTTCCCTGCCTGCCCGGAAAAGTGAACCGCGTATAGGCAAGAGCCTTGACGTCCTCTTCTCCGATTTGCGTCCGGTCATCGGCATTGACGCGTCGAACGATGACGCTTTCCTTTTCGTCCGCACCCATTTTGTGATTTAGCACCACGTCATGGATCGGTCGGATGCCGTGGTCGGCAAGGGTCCTGCAGGCGTTCTCAAAGGAGGACTTGTCGCCATACTTGGTAGCCACGCTTCCCTTTTGGTCAAATTCCCCAAGGTCGAAGAGATCATACGTGTCGTACCCGACCGAGGCAGCTCCTGACGCCCCTTTATAGGCCGGCGGCAGCCACGTGTCAGTGACGCCGATTCTTGCGAGATCTGAAGCTTTTTCGCTAACCTCTCTCCAGAGGCGACCGTCGCCTGGCAAATACCAATGGAAAAACTGAAATAGTGTGCGTTTGCTCATTTGGGTCTCGGAAATGCTCAGCGCCGCTTTTTGCAAGCACGCGGGATGCCTCGCGCGAACGCGCGCGAGCACCCACGCGCTTGCAGGCGGTCTATCTGCATTCGCGTCGAATGCGGCTATTGATCAAAAGTTCGTGCAGGGTGGCGAACGGGCCAAAAAGCCTGAGAAGGTCACGCCTTTGTTTCTTATCGAGACCGCACCGGTCAGCAAAATCGTCAACGCGGTGCACGTTACGAAGCCCGTCAGTCTTGATGTCGTTAATTTGAAAATGATTGCTCATGAAAACCCCTCGAAATCTGCGCGAGAGAAATGTCGATTGTCACACTTGGTTCCATGACGGATTAGGAAATTTTTGCCCTCGGCGTTCACTCATCCGAGGCTACTCCGGTCACGGCTCAGCAAATGCATCTGCTCGCACCGTCACTGTCTTGCCAGTTGGATCCTCGCGAAAAATGAGCCCCCCCTTGGCTTTCGAATGGCCGGGCACGTAGTCCAAAACCATCTCGACACGTTCAAGAACGGCCTCACCATCGGTAATCTCGCCACGAACGGCCACCTGTGACGCCGTGGCGCTGGACTCGTTGCTGATTTCAAACAGAACCTGAACGCCATTGCTTCGCTTTTCCGTTCGAAGGACGATACCTTTGAGATCTGGGGTCGTGTCGCGGTCGACTACCGCATCCTTGCCGATCCATGCGACTATGGCGACTACCACCAGCGCCGAGACGACGCCGCTAACCCACTCGATCCAATGCGGCTCACGAGCTTCGATGTCCTTGTCGTTCGAGATCTTGGTCATGGTTCCTCACAGGATCAGTCGCGCGGCGGCTGCACCGATGGCGCCGGGAAAGCTTAAGATCACGATAGCCATGAGAATTTGGGTCGATCCGACGTCATCCGTTCTGTGAAATGTCCACAGGCAATAGGTACTGATCAGACCGGCGATCACGTAGCCTGGAAGAGTGAAGCGGACGAAAGCGTGCCAACTGGGTGTGCCCTCGGCGAGGTCATGGCTGCCTTTGAATGAAAGAGCATAAACAAACCCGTGCATCACCATCAGCGAGGCCGCGATAACCAGCAGGGCATGCCACGGCGACATCTTGTAAGACAGGAGGATCATTTCCTCGGTCGGTGCGACATTCAAGCTTAGAAATAAAGCGCCGACGGCCATCAAGAACAGCTCGCCACTGTAGCTGGTTTCGCGTCGGTGAACCGGGTCATCATTGTCAGTGTCTCGATCACCGTCGCCGTTGTCAGCGGACTGGCCGCCAAGCTGGCTGCGACCCAGCATCGCGCCAATACTGGCGGGGACTGCCTGGATTGCGATCATCCCAATAATTTCGTGAAATGATTGATCGGCCTTCACAACACCCATCGCCACAAGAATCAACCCACTCGCCAAAATCCCTAGAGCGTAAGCAATGTTTGCGTCACGAATTGCCTGCCGCCATGTGGAGGTTTCCTCGAAGCCAACTTTGTCAGAAAGAATGACCAGCAGCGGTAGATTGATGAGCAACAGAACGAGGAGGCGAGTTCGGTCCATGTAAAAACCGAGCTCCCACATCTCCATCGTCATCAACATGGGAAGCGCGAAAAGCAATGCGCCAGCGATCCCGCGTGCAATTCCGGCAAAGAACCTGTTGTGGTCAAAATCACTTCGCGCACTCAGAAATCGCAAACCCTGCTCCTTTTAGACGACAATTCCGCAGCAACCACGGAGCGGCGCGGCAGCGTTCGAAACACATGCTTCGAGTGCGGACGCTCGTGTCGGGTGAACGAGAGCCAATGCTGCCGACACCAATGCGGTCATGGACATTAAAGTTGACATCGGACTCACGTCACCGGTGTAGGAGTGGCAGTTCAGATTTCACGTCTGTGAGGCTTGGTGTCGCCACGCTCCTGTACCGAGCTTCAACGAGATTGTAGGTCCCGAACGCAGCAAGCCCTAGCGCTACGATGAGATACAAAAGCCGGCCGAAAGGAAGCTGCCTGATAAACATCAGAGCATCACTCATGCTTCCGGCCTGGTCAGCGTTTACCTCGGCAGCAGCGTGGAAGAAAAACAACCCAATCACCACGAAAACAAGGCCGCGCGACACCAGCCCGTAAACGCAGATGAGGATGAGGGGGCGGCTATTCCCCAGCTCCAGGTAATTCTCAAACTTCCTTGTGACGCCTTTGGCAGCGGTTACGACACCGCCGACCAAAAATCCGCAGCCAATGGCAGCCGCGAGGTATCGGCCAAAGGGTTGCGACATAGCCCATGAGGCAAGGTACTTTTCTCCATCGCTCGCCCCTGCTCCAATTCCGAAAGCGTCCTCGAAGGCATATATAGCCAGCCCGGCATATGTGGCAGCGCTTCCCAGCAGCGCGGCTCGTATCAGGTAGCCCTTCGCGCTTTTGTCATGGTTGTCAGTGTTTGCGATAGATTGCGCAAGTCGCCATGCCACAAAACACAGAAGTCCCACTCCTATCAAGCCGAGCCACACTCTTCCGAACGGCTGATCAAGCAGTGCATCAAGGGCCGATTTGGTGTCGGCTTTACCGCCGCCGAAACTCGAAAATGCAGCGAGTCCGGCGACGAGAAGAAAGACTACTCCTCTTGCACTATAGCCCGACCGAGCCAGCCATTCGAATTTTGGTGCGTTCATCCTGCAATCCCCCCGCCTCGCTTAAACGAGCATTCCGGGAAACGGTTCCCAGATTGCCGAAGACCCGCCTACAGCAATCTCTCGACGAGATTAAGCAACTGACGAGCACCGCGTTTGCGATCGCCTGTTTGCGGCCTACCTGGAAGAAGGGCGTTGCGTCGGCCGCCGCGCCTTTGGCGGCGGCGTAAAACATCTTAAATCGTCTGGACGCAAGCGTGAGGTGTCATGAGGGGAGAATGGCGGGTCGCAAGGTGGTGAGGCCGAAATTGTCAATCCGGGCGATTTAGCCGCATTCTACTGTCCGCACACTTTCCTGGCTCGTCGCTTTCGTCATTGAGCGATGGAAGAAAGGATTCGACATCGCGCCGTTCACGATCCGAGAGTGTCGCGATACGTTCAGCCCAAAACTGGGCGGCTTCCGGCGTGTCGCCGTCCCAGTCTCGCGACGAGCCGAGATTGTCGTCGATTACGGCGATCCGTCGGCCGCCTAGACGTTGGTACTCTTCAGCGAGTTTCTTTGAAGTATTTTCCATTGTGCAGTCCTCCAGCTGGATCCCGGGATAACCCCCTCTTGTCGAAAAGGTTCAATCACGCGGGCGAGTAGGGACAGGTGCGCGCCGCCCACCGCCGCCCTTAGTCGGTCGCACCAAGATGTAGCGCGCGTAGGGCCCCGGGGTGCGACTTTCCCATCTCGCCTCGCCAATCACCGACGGCCGGGCAGGCTCTGACGCTGACGAAGATCATCGATCGACTGGCTCTGGCTCACCTCGGCTTCCACTGGTCGGTCGCCTTCGGAAACATCGCGCTGATGACCAGTCGGCATGACGTCATCGAACACGTCGCGGGGCAGTTCCGCGGGCAGTTCGTAGGAACGAACCCTCGGGGAAGTCGGCTCGGCAATCCTTGCATAATGTCCGACGCCTGTCGAAGCGACCGCCGCCGCGTCGGGGCGGAATACGTCATCCTTCGAGCCGACCGCCTGCTGTTCCCGCGTCTCGGTCCACCCTTCCATCCGCCAAAGGTCAGCCCGCTCGTCCATGTCGATCGCCCCCTCGTCGTCCAAAATGTCGTGGGCCGTCTCGTACGTCGTATCATCGACCGAGGCTGAAACCAGGAAGGCGCCACGGCGAAGGCCTTCGGCATAGAAGTTACGGTCGTTGTCAGGGAACAAAAAGCCTTTGAGCTTCGCCCAGAAGCCGGCATGTTCGGGAGCTGGCGATCCCTCACTGTCGGCCTCGCAACCGGGCATCAAGCGGACGTCGGCCATGCCCGCATCCGTCAAGCGAGCGACAGCGTTTTCGGCGTCGCTGCGGCCGTCGAACAATGCAGTCAGCGTGCTTTTTGCGCGGCCGCCGGCCGGCGGCGCTCTCATTGTATGGACTTCCATGGAGTTTCTCCTCCGAGTTCACATGGTCAGCGAACGAACGGAAATCATCAAAGTTCCGCCTTGGATAGACGGCGGCGCATCAAGCGGTTGTCGATTTGATGCTCGGAAATGGTGTCTGACAGGTAGTGCCCTCTTTTGCCAATCCGCGCGCCGTATCGGGAAACTGGACAAACCGACCCGTTCGCTATCCCGTCACGGCCGGTTGAATGATACCGTAAGCGCCAGGAGGAACCTCCGTAGCAGCTGAAAGTCCCGAGATCGTGACCTCCTTGCCGGACCGGAAACCGCCTCCATGTTCCTTGAAGCGCGAATGATGGAGGACGCAGTGGTGGAATGGCTTGGCAGTTTCGGTGTTCATAATGATATACTTCAAGATCTCGCGGTGCTGCTTATCGCATACGTCCTGGCGCTTCCGATCGCCTGGGACCGTGAACGGAACGAACGGAGCGCCGGCCTTCGGACCTTTCCGCTCGTCGCTATCGCTGCGTGCGGCTTCATTCAGGCGGCGGAGACGATTACGCGCGAAAACGCCGAGGCAACGGCGCGCATCGTCGAGGGTCTGATCAACGGTGTCGGATTCATAGGGGGCGGTGCAATCCTGGTCGGTAAGGCAAGCATTCGCGGCACGGCGACGGCCGCCAGCCTGTGGGCGACAGGTGCAATCGGCACGGCCGTCGGTCTCGGCGCTTACGAGACCGCGATCGTGCTTTCGATCGCCACTTTCGCAACGTTGCGGATCATGACAAGCTTCAAGGTCGAAGGCAATGAAAGCTCGGCGGTTCTCACTGTTTCCGACGCGAGCAACGAGCAAAACAAGCGGTGAACTGTCGTGGCCTTTGCTGCGAAGAAACCGAGTGAGAAAAGTGGTCGGCAGCAACTTCCGCCGCGGTGAGCGTTAAACTGGGGAACAGGGCGCGATTCCCGGCGTTGTATGATCGTAAGGAGGATCCGGTCATGCCAGCAAAATCGAAAGCCCAGCAGAAAGCCGCCGGCGCTGCCCTGTCGGCAAAGCGTGGAGACACGCCCAAGAGCAAGTTGAAAGGCGCTTCGAGGGAGATGGTCGATTCCATGTCCGAGAAGCAACTCGAAGACTTCGCGTCAACCAAGCGCAAGGGCAAGCCACAACACGTGTCACACTGAGCGCTGTCCGTGGACAATGCCGGGAACCTCTTGTAGGTCGAAATCACATTGCCCTTGAAGTCGGGAGCAAAACGGCCCTGAAATTCTAGAGCGCCGTCTTTGCGTTTGAACTGCGCGACAAGCACAGGTGGGAGGAGGCGTGCTGGAAGTGGCCTTCCTCGACAGGGGAGATCAACTCCGCGCTCTCAAGCGACAACAGCAAGTGCCCCACCGAAACAGGCACTGCAGGCTGGCAGCTGCTGACCGCAGTCGGCTCGCCAACGTCCCGCCCCTCGCCCTCATTCATTCTCGGGCCAAGGCTGACAAGCTGATCGCTGCGGGTGTCGCGAACAGCGGCCATGATGAATACCAGTAGGCTCAGATCGATCTTTCGCATAGCTCGACGCGCGTTTCTTCTGAACCTTCCCGCGGATACTGCAGGTGCCAGCGACAGCAAGAAAGCTCGACCAGTAGCGCCGACGGGGTCCACGTCTCTGGTCTCGAGAAGTGTTGGTCGCGTCCGCCTACGCAACCGGGCAACAGGATTGGCAAACTTTCCGTGTTGTACGATTTCGAGCCTATCGAATGGATCGGGATCCCGTCTGCGGTCAATCGCGGCGCCTACTACTTCACCATTTTTGAGGCGCTTGTCGCCCAGGCAAGGAATGGCGGAAGACTTGCTCATGCCAATGGTATCGCCGATCGACCTCGGAAAACAGGCTGCCAAGCGATTGTTGTCGCCGACTGCCGCGGCGATATGACGATACTCGAACAAGCTTTGAGCGGGGCTCACGACGTCCTCGTCAGAGGTGATACGGACACTGGCGCTCTGAGGGATGTAATAGAGAGCGTAGCTGCGGGCCTCAGTGCGGCTGATCGTGTCGATGCGCCGGAGCCGTCCATTTCGCTTGGCCCACGCGCAGCGCTGTCGGTGTTGTTGATACACGAGTTATCGACCAATGCTATTGAGCACGGAGCGTTTTCCAAGGCGGGTGGTCGCGCAAGAGTCCTCTGGTCGGTTAAGAGCAGCGAGATGGGGCGTCTCCTTCGCCTGAGCTGGCGCCAGGAAGGAGGGCCTCCGGCCAAAAAACCTGAGATCACCGGTTTTGGTTCGAAGCTGATAAAGATGGGCTTGGTCGGAACTGGAAACGTCGCCCTCAATTACGACGACAACGGGTTTCAGCCGGCATGACCGCGTCGCTTGACCACCTGCAACGGGCAGAATGATCGATGCTTAGGAGAAACGCTGTAATGTGGTTCCAGTGTTGACCAAGCTCATCGCTTCAAAAATGGAACAGCAAAGCGGGGTCGTGGGTTACTCCAACACCGGCGCAACTGGATGCTGTTGGCCGCCGACGTAATTGCTGAATTGCTCACGAGTGCTAGCGAGGACATGATGAGTACCAACGATAGCAATGTCACCCCGGAGCAGCGCCGTCGCAACGACGTCCACCCTCTTCCCGAAAAACCTGAAAACGCTGACAAAGAGTCCTTGGCGCCGACAACGGTTCAGCCGGCGGGTAGCAGGGATGAAAGCGATCGCCCCTTGGTCAACCCAGTCACGGGCGTTGCACTCTGAGGGTAATGGTATGATCGAAGGAGATGAGCTTCGCCAGCAGGTCGAATTGCTGGCAGCCGCAGCGGAAGCCGAACCCGACACGGTATCGGACCTCAAGTCGCTCGCGGTTCAACTCTGGGTGAACTTCGACGAGTTTAGCATCGAAGAGCTCGAGGACATGTTGCGCGACGCCTGGCGCACCCGCGGGCTTCCCTTCAACGATAATGCTGCCTAATCTTTTTTAACTAGCCGCATCAAGAACGCTCGTTGGTTCAGGTGACGGTAGCCGGTCGCTCAGGCGGACATGGCAGTGTCGCTGCGGCGTCTTAGTTGCGATCGGAATGGTCTGCCAGACCCGAGGAGGCAGCGACCGGCCTACAGGCGTCACTTCGCCCGCGGGGTCCCTAAGAGGCATCGCCCAAGAGCCTAGTCTCGGCTAAGATGCTACTTCATAAAATCGACCTCGACGCCGGGTTTGACCATGCTGGCAAGTTCTTCGGCATCCCAGTTCGTCAACCTGACGCAACCGTGCGATCCCGCCTTGTCGATCTTGCTCGGTTCTGGCGTTCCGTGAATCCCATAGGTGGGCTCTGAAAGATCGATCCAGACGCTTCCGACGGGGTTGTTTGGCCCGCTCGGGAGTGTGAGCTTCTTTTTGTTCTTCCCTTGCTGGAAGTTGACTTCGGGATTGTATTCATACTTCGGGTTACGGGCGACACCATTGACCTTGTGACGCCCTTCCGGTGAGGGGTTTTCTTCGCTGCCGATGGTCGCCGGGTATGCCGCGATGATCGATCCGTTCTCGGCAAACGCAAGCACCTCGCCAGTGTCGCGGTGTGCCTCAATTCGCTTTACCGTGCCAGTTCGCGGGGCACTAACAACAGTGACGGCAATCGTATCCCCTGCCGCAAACTTCGATCCAGGATTTAGCGCCCGCAGTAGGTCGATATCCATGTGGAAGCGCTCTGCAAGCTTTTCCTCGACGCTGGTGTAGCCGAGATGCGGCATCTTGGCTTGCAGGGCATAGTCCTCAGGGATGCTTTCCACCAGATCGGCGAGATCGTCTGGCTCGATATTGTATGGACCTATGGCCTCCTGGCCGTCGTTCAAGCGCGGTACCAACTCGGGATCGAGCTTGCCGTCTATCGGCAGGCCCTGCATGGCTTCGAAGCCCGCGATTGCTTTTTCCAGGTTGGCGCCGTAAAGGCCGTCGATAACGCCAGGCGACGCGCCTGCTCTATCTAGAGAGACCTGGAGGCGAATGATCGCAGCGTCAGGCATGGGGTTTCCTTTTGCCGGGCGATCGATCTGCAGGGCACCAGGATCCGCGCGGTTGATAATCTCCGGGGTCAGTTCCTGCGCCATGGCGCTGCCGAACATATGGAGGAGGGCTAAGGAGCTGAGTGTGAGGATCTTTTTCATGCCAGTGGAAAGCTCGATCTGGGCATTTGGTTCCCGATAGGGTGAGGCAGTGCCCGCAGGTCCAAGCTGGTCTCCCCATCACTCCAGTTTTGAGGCCGAGTACAGAAGCCGCAGTGTCGATTCCCCCGAAGAGAACCTCATGCCACCGGGCTCCAAGACCAACTGATCCCGGTTGCCATTGTGCGTTCGCCACGGACACTGTGGCGCCGATGAAGCCGTTCGTTTCTCCTTAGCGGAGTGGAAACTAGCTCGCTCCAGTTCCCATATCCACCTTTTCATTGTCGCCCATGTCGGGCTTTGCACTGCTGAGTGCAGCTGCCGCCATTTTTATATAGCTCACGATCGTGCCCGGGCTGTCCCAATATTCGGCAAACGAGGGCGTGACTTTCAATACGCGAATTGCAGGGTCTTCCGGACTATCCCACCATGCCTTTGCGGGAGTGGACCACAGCTCCCTGATGCGTTCGCGGTCGTTGATCACTTGCGCCGAACCCGATATGGAGACGTACTTCTGGCCCTTGCTGTCGGCGAACGCCAGGCACACTTCCGGCTTCTGCATAATCTCTTCGTCCTTGTATCCGTCGACATCAGTGAGAAAATAGAAGGCGTTTTCTAACCGCTCGGCATGGGCCGACATCGGGCGCGCACGCAGGTCGCCGGATGCTTGGGTTGTTAGCATGCAGAAGCCGATCTTCTCGGCGAGGTTCCACACGGTGTCGAGGTTAGTGGTATCTGTCACGTTCGTCTCCAGGATTTCCGAACCAACGGCCGACGAAGGCCGAGGTTCCCAGACATCGGGAGCAATTGTGCAGTCGGTGGCGTTCGCAGCGTTTTCGTGCGAAGGATTTGTGCGCCCGCAGCATCCGGCCGCGCGCAACCGTCGGGCTAGAGGCCCTCAGGGCCAGTCTTAATTGCCCTGGTTGTTCCAGCGGTTGTCGCCAAGCGCTCCGGTGCCTGAGACATCCGTCCCCTGAGGCCGCGGTTCCTCCGTTCACTGGGCACTCGATGGCTGCGGGCTCAGAAAAGTCCTGTCCAACCTGTAGGGAGGGTGGCTTTTTCGCATGGCGGTAGCAACTGTGTGGCGAGGCGAAGAGGAAGCGGAACGCACCTCCAGACAACGGCGTTTAGAGACGCTCCATTCATGGAGATCGCTGTCATGTCAATATACAATTGGAGATGTCTATGCGGCCGGGCCCGTATCGCGGTTGGCGACCCAATGAGAGTGGGTATCTGCCATTATACCGACTGCCGAAAGGAGAGCGGCCCGCCTTTCACTTATTTGGCATTTTTGGCCCCCCCGAACAATTAGAGCCTCGCGCAGAGATCACGGAGTTCTTGGGGCGATCCTTCTGCTCTCGGTGCGAAGCACATCTCTTTTCAGCGAACAATGAGGAAGCCGAGATGAAACTGGGTAGCCTTCATGATGCTCCAACCGGCCGCGTGCCCACATACGAGCTATGGGTCAAGCGACGGGAAACCTGGCTTCCACCGATTTTCGGTGTTGAGCAGTTTGAAGAGGACCACACCTGACATCGTCTCGAATTCGGCGGGTGAATGGAAGCATCGCTCCGTCGCCGATAGTGTTCAACGCGACCGTGAGTAACGGCCTTCAATGTAGGGAGCAGAAAAAATGGGTAAGCCATTTGCGGCAGTCGCAGTAGGATTGGTCGCCGCAACGGCTGTGTTTTTCATCAGTCGTGCTCACGGCCCAATCACGAACCTCGATCGCTCTACAAGCTCAGGGCGCGGCCGGGATGCCGAAACGCCCGAAGCCATCCCGATCCAAGGCTTAAAGGATGTCCTCTGGCGTGTTCTCCACGAGGTGTCGCAAGACAGGGTGACGCTCATAGCCGGCGGCGTAACTTTCTATCTGCTGTTAGCTCTGTTCCCCGCCATTTCCGCGCTAGCTGCACTATACGGATTGGTCGCTGATCCCTCGACAATGGCCGAGCATCTTCGGGAACTGTCGGGCATGCTGCCTCCAGGTGCATTCGACCTTATTGCCGAGCGGATCGCCAGTTTGGCAGAAAGCCGCGATTCGACGCTCGGTCTGACTTTCTTTGTCAGCTTCATTGTCGCACTCTGGAGCACGCACAGTGCCACGTTATCGATTTTTGACGCGATGAATATCGCTTATGATGAGACGGAGAAACGTGGACTGCTCCAGTTGAACCTTGTCGGCTTGGCGTTCACCTTGTGCGCCATGATATCGACCGCGGTCATCTTGGGTTTGATCGCCGTGATTCCGCTTTTGCTTTCGTATATTTGGTTGGATCGGTTCGAAGAGCAAATGGCGCTCGTTTTGCGCTGGCCCATTCTGTTTTTCATCGTCGCTACCGCAACGACAGCCGTCTATCGGTTCGGGCCTAGTCGCCAGCCGGCCAAACTTCGGTGGCTGACATGGGGTGCTGCCCTGGTCACGGTGTCCTGGTTTGTGATGTCGCTCGGTTTTTCATTCTACCTCGATCATTTCGCAAACTACGACGCGACCTACGGGGCCTTGGGCGCGCTCATCGGTTTTCTCGTCTGGATTTGGCTTTCGGTACTGATCCTCATCGTTGGCGGCGAGCTGAATGCGGAGTTGGAGCACCAGACATCGAGGGATACAACAACCGGTTTGCCGTTGCCGATGGGTGCCCGTGGCGCATATGTCGCCGACACCTTAGGCGAAACGGTCGACTGATCAGAGCAGCTATTTCAGGGCGACACCATTGGCGGCCAACCCGTCTTTCAGTCTATCAATCAGATCGTAGCACGTCTCGGACCATTGAGTGGTCTTCGCCCAGTACTGCAATGTCAAAACAGTTCTGTCAGCCGTAAGGCCGTTGGAGAACACACGCGGCTGTGGTTGTTTCTGAACGCGATCATCAGCGCTGACGATCGACATTATTTCCCTTTTGACTGCGTCGGCATCAGTGTCGTTGCCAATGGCAACAGACAACTCCTGTCGTCGGCCTGGCTCGCGGCTGTGATTGGTAATTGGCGTATTCCACAAGGTCGGATTCGGTGCCATGAGATAGAGGCCATCCGCAGTCTTCATCTCGGTGGCAAACAGGCCAATCTCTACGATGAAGCCCTTTACGCTTCCCGTTTCGATGTACTCGCCGACCCGCAAAGGTCGAAGGACAAGCAGCATAATGCCTGCGGCGATGTTTTGAACGGTTCCTTGCAGAGCCAATCCGACCGCCAAGCCGGCGGCACCAAGCGCAGCGATAATTGATGCCGCTTGTACGCCGAACTGGCCCAGCACAGTCACGAAGACCAGGACCAAAAGGCCGTAGTGCAGGACGTTCTCGAAAAACCTAGCCTGCGTCTCGTCTATCCGGTTGATCCGGGATATGCCCTGGCAGGTCCATCGGCTGATCATGCCCGACAGCATCCAGCCGCCAACGAGAAGCAGGATGGCTCCGATGATGGAAAACCCGTATTGCACGGCAAGAGGCCGATAGCTCTACCTCGCAAGCGCGGTTTTCCGTCTGGTAACGTACCAACGAGATGTTGACCTTTGCCAATCGTCCTCACCCTCTAGATACCGCATAGGCGGAAGTATCGCGTCGTTGGGAGGATAAAATGCCAAATAATGAATGGAATGCACCAGTGGACGTCAATTTCCCGCATCAGGACAGGCAGGTTGTAACCGGTCCATTCGAGGCGATGACGTGCCTCACTACAAAATGGCCAAATATGAGTGGCCTGAAGTTTCTGCGGGCTCGGATGGCCTGCAAAGCCGCGCTTGACGGTCGTATGAGCGCTGATGAGGCTCGGGTGGTCTTTGTTGAAGCCGTCAGTGAGGCGGGAGGCAAACCGCACTAATCCTACTTGGAGCATTCTGGCGTCCAATGCATACCGTTCCTCGTCCATGGTTTACCGATCGGTGAGTGTCGGGCTTTATAGACCGAGGCAGAGTGCCGTCGCATGCTCAATCCGTCGCATCAGAATACATCGTAGACATTGCGAGGTCATCAGGCGATTCATGTGAGCTGCGCCCGGACTTCGCGCGACCAGAAAACAATCCTGCCGTTTACAGCCGCACCCCGTCGAGCCGGAAGTATGGCGCTCAGATCCCTGCTTGTGCGGTCAAAGCACCCTAATTCGCTAATCTCCTGGAACGATCCCATTTCTCCGTCGGTTATTCTCAGCGTTATGTATCGGCTTCTGAAAGGGAGGAACATATGCGGTATATTCTGGAAGTGATGGATGGATCCGGAGAAGGTCCGGTAAGCATGATGATCGACTTTGAATCCGAGGACGAGGCGGTTCGAGAAGCGCATGTTGCCTTGGCCGAAATGGCTCGGGATGGGCTGCCTAAGGAGCCTGTCAACATGATGTCGGTGGAACTGTTTGACGAACATAAACGTCCCATCACCGAACTGCGCCTGACCTTTGAAATCATATCGAAGCAAGTTTGACTACAACCAATTTGCCGGGTGCGACTATGTTTCAATTCAAAGATACCGGTTGATCAATTCAATGCGCAAACGGGCAAGCAAGGGCGCCCAACGGTCACTTCGCGTTGTTTCCGCTAACCGCAGATAGCGCAAACGGATCGTGCGAGTATTTGGACCCGGAGTTGACGCCGATAGGCAGTCGGCTTCGGCCGATGAGACGGGTTGCCCGGCCTGACCGATCCAGCTCGTGGCTGGCGTCGCATCGGATTAAAGCGAAGAGCCCGGCTGGGCCGAGCTCTCTTTTCCATTTCGACGGACATCGACGTCAGTTGTTGTGCGCTGCGCAAGCCTCGTCTTCGGGCGTTGCATTGCTTTTTCCACCCTGCGTCTGAAGTTTGCCGTTTCCTTTGCTGCTCGCGGGATTCTTGCACTTGGTCTTGTCCATTTTCATGGTGCTGCCCGTCGATGTGGAATCGATGGTCTTTGGCGCTTTCATATCGGAGTTTGCGCCGCCCCCTGTATCGGACTGGTTTTTGTCGATTGTAGAGCCGGCTGGAGCGGGATTGGACTGCGCGAAGGCGGAGGTTGCCATTCCGGCGACAACGACGGCAGCGGCGACGATCTTGAAACGCATTGGGTTCTCCTTGGATGTTGCGTAGTTCACGCAACCCTAACCGTGGGTCTTCCTAGTTGTTCCTACAGTTTACGAAAAACCACACGCCGAATTTGGCGACGACTAGCGTCCCTGTCGGGCCGCTCATCGCGCGATCTCGAGAAAGCCTGGAGGAGGGGCTTTGCTCGGTCACTTCCAAGGTGAAGAAGATACCTCGAGTTCGCCATCTCAAAAAGCGTCTCTATTTGCCCGGTTGGCCAATCGGACCGGTTCAGGAGGCGGTCAATGATTTCTCCGTGACCGCATCGAATACGTGGATCTTTCCAACATCAGGGTTTATCGAAATTGCGTCGCCCGATTGAAGTGACAGGCGATCGCGCACTGTTGCAACAATCTGCGCCGTTCCAAGCGTCGCGGTTATCTGGGTCTCCGCGCCGGTCGGCTCGATCAGCATGACGTTCGCCGTGGCGCCGCCCTGGTTGATGATGAGGTGTTCCGGACGGATGCCATAGACGACGTCCTGTCCTCTGGCGAGCGAAAGGCCGGTGGGGATCGGCAGGCGCGCGCCTCCGTCCGCAACGAATTCGACCGGTCCATTTGCGCTGACTTTACCCTTAATGAAATTCATGCCAGGCGAGCCAATGAAGCCGGCAACGAAGAGGTTTGCCGGGCGGTCGTAGAGGTCGAGCGGCGACCCGATCTGCTCGACATAGCCGTCGCGCATGACGACGATCCGATCCGCCATCGTCATCGCCTCGATTTGGTCGTGGGTGACATAGATGGTCGTTGTCTTCAGGCGCTGATGCAACTGCTTGATCTCTGATCGCATCTGTACACGCAGCTTTGCATCCAGATTGGACAGCGGCTCGTCGAAGAGGAAGACCTGCGGCTGGCGAACGATCGCGCGGCCCATGGCGACGCGCTGACGCTGGCCGCCGGACAGGTTGCGGGGATGACGGTCCAGAAGATGCTCGAGCCCCAGGATCTGTGCCGCTTCGCGAACGCGCCCCTTTATTTCGTCCTTCGGCGCTTTTGCCAGCTTCAGCGAGAAGCCCATGTTGGCCTCGACCGTCAGATGCGGATAAAGGGCGTAGGACTGGAACACCATCGCGATATCACGCTCTTTCGGTGCAACATTATTGACGACCCGGCCGCCGATTGAAATCCGTCCGTCGGAAATCTCCTCCAGACCCGCGATCATCCGCAATAGGGTGGATTTGCCGCAGCCCGAGGGGCCGACGAGAATGACGAACTCACCGTCCTCGATGTCGATATTCACGCCATGGAGGATTTCCAGATGACCATAGCTTTTGCGGGCATTCGCGACGTTGACTGACGCCATAATTTTCTCCGGCTGAAACTCTTCGATGCAAGGTCGCCCGGATTTGTCGGGCGCTTTCGAAATCTACTGGGGGACCGACGTTGCCGCGGAATAGGGCGCAAGCGCCGCGTCGATCGCCGCGAGGCAAAGATCACGAGCCCGCGGAGCCACGTGGCCCGTGACGACATCAGGATAGACGCGCGCCAGATACTGGCTGATAAGCGTTTCCGGGATCGGATCAGGAAGCGCAGCGATCAATACATCCACCGCGCTTGTTGCCTCTTTGTCGGGCCAGTAGTAGCGAATTCGGTCGCTGTAGCTGAAATGGCGTTGCAGACGTAGCTCGTCTTTCGACCCGGTGTAATGGTCGGCCCAATGCCGTGGCTGGCTCAGCATGATCGCTTCCATCTCGGCATGAAGGCTAACCGATCCGCCATCAAGTGTGTGCCTGATCGCGTCGAGCCCGTATAGCGCCTCGCGCAGGGCAAAGGTCAAACCGGGGCCGACCTTCAAGATCGCGAAACCGTCATCGACAAGAGCCGAAAGCTCGCCGACAGTCTGGTAGTCCGTCGAGTGAGCCTCAAAAAGAAGTCCCGGCATCCGGGAAAGTGTCGACGCCAGTCCCCGGGCGCGATCCGGCCTGTAGAGGACGACGTTCGCATTTCCGAACTCGACGCCCGGTTGGACGACGATACCGATCACACGGTCCATGGCCGAGGCGACGCCGGCCCTTTCGAAGGCCGATGCGTGGACATCCAGCGTTTTCAGCGCTGCACCGGGATCGGTCACCTCGATTTCTGCGATCGCGTGCGTCGCCCCGCCCGGCGGAGGGACCTCCGTGCCGATGATATAGACCGGCGGGCGCTGCCCGAGGCGGCGTGCGGTCTCCTCCGCAACTTTCGCCAGGCGTGCTGCCCTTTCGGCGGTCAGTTCGTCGTCAAGGGCAACCGGCTCTCTCGCGCATCCCATCGATGTATCGAGATGCAGCTTCTCAAAGCCCGCTTCGACATAGGCCGCGACCATCGCCTCGGCTCGCACCATCGCTTCCTCCGCACTAAGCTTTTTCCAGGGATTGGGGCCGAGATGATCGCCACCGAAGATGATGGACCCCAGAGGAAAGGCGACCGCTGCGGCGACCCCTTCGATGAATCGCCGGAAGGCGGCCGGCGTCATGCCGGTATATCCACCATCCTGGTTGACCTGGTTGCAGGTGGCCTCGATCAGGACCATGCAGCCGTCCTTGGCCGCCCGCCGCAAGGCAGCCTCGATCACCAATGGATGGGCCGAGCAGACCGAGGTGATGCCACGCGGCAGCGTCGCTTGGCGGGTGCCGAAGAGCTTCGAAAAGGCGCTGCTGCGATTTTGATCCAGAACGTCGTTCATGCCAGCGTCACGACTTTGGTCAGGTGCCGCGGCGATACAGTGTCGATGCCTCTCGATTGCGCGACACGCTCGCCGAGGAGCTGAAGAGCCGGGAGGACGACAAGGGCTGCAAGCGAAAGGTCGGAATGGACATGCAGCTCGATATCGCCAGGGCCGCCGAGACCGATGACGATGGCGCCCTTTTCCTGAAGTTCTTCGACGAGCTTGGTTTCGGCATCCTTCTGATCGGTGCTGTAAAGCATCACAACCGCAGTCTTTTCGTCGACGAGGCTGATCGGGCCATGGCGATACTCAAGCGGGTGGAACGGCTGCGTCAGGGCCTGGCTCATTTCCATCAGTTTCAATGCGCCTTCCGATGCAATACCGAAGAGCGGACCGCCGCCGAGAAAGACGAAATGGCTGCGATCGAGAAAGCGCTTGCTGAGCGTTGTATCGAGGGCTTCGGCAAGGTTCTTAGCGGAGGCGACGGCCGATTCCGGGATCGCCCGGCCGATCATCTGCAGGCCGAGCAGCAGCATGAGGCTGGCGGAGACCGACATGACGATGCCTTCTTCGCTGTGGGTCGGCGAGGCAACGACGTCATCGCTGCATTTGGCAAGTGAGCTATCCGCCTCGACGGTGAGCGCCGTGACGAAAGCACCGTTCTCCCGGCTCTTCTTGGCGGCGGCGACAGTCTCGGTCGTTTCCCCACTGCGCGAGATCGCCACCACGTGCGTGTTCTTCCAGTCGGGCCAGAAGTACGACGGGCGGTTCAGCCATTCAGCACCCGGCACCGCGATCGCCCGGCGGCCTGCATTGTTCGCATAGGCCGCAAGCGACATGGCGAGATAGTAGGATGTGCCGCATCCGACGTAGACGAGAACGTCATCGCGCGTCGTTGCCCTATTTGATCCCAAAGCCCTTTCCCAGAAAGGGAACTGTTCGCGGATAACTTTTTCGGTCGTGTTCATGATGACTCCGGTTACTTGACCGAGCCGGCCAGCAAGCCGCTGACGAGGTATCGGTTGAGGAAGATGACGACGAGGGCAGGGATGACGATCGCGATGGAGCCGCTGGCCGTAATAAGCCCGTAGTCGATGAAGTTCTTGGTGACGAATTCCGGAATGAGAACCGTCAATGGCTTGGTTGCCTGCGGCGAGAAGATCAGGGGCACGAGATACTGTCCCCAGGCGCCGAGGAATGTGAGGATTGCCGCGGCGGTGAGCCCCGGGCCGGCCAGCGGCAGCACGATGTTAAAGAAGATGTAGAGACGTCCGGCACCATCAAGCTGCGCGGCTTCTTCAAGCGCCAAAGGCAGAGCCTCGAAGACGCTGCGCAATAGCCAGAGCGAGAGTGGCAGGTAAGCCGAGACATAGATCAGTGCGACTCCGACGTAACTGTCGACGAGATGCATCTTGATCATGATCTGGTAGAGCGGGATCAAAACGGCGTAGGCGGGGATCGCAAGCGTTGCGACCACAAGGCCGAAGAGCGCATTGCGGCCGGGAAAGCGGATGCGGGTGAACGCATAGGCACCCAGCGCGGAAATCGCCACGCAAAGCAGCGTCGCTGCCGCCGAGGTGATGACGCTGTTCAGCAGCGCCGCGCGAAACTGCCGCCAGACTTCCACGCCGCCGATCCGGTCGACGTTGATGCCGAGCAGGCGTGAGTAGTGATCGAAGGTGAAGTGCTGCGGGAAGAAGTGGATCGGCCTGACGGAGAAGTCGTCCGTCGGCGTCACGGAGCTGGCAACCGTCCAGTAAATCGGGCCGAGCGACCAGATCAAGAGCACGGCGACGCCGATCCATATCATCAGGCGATAGAGAAGGGTGGGTTTCATCAGTCGAACCGTGTGTTGCGATAGACCCGAAGGACGTAGACGAGCGAAACAAGAAGCGAGACGAAGGTGATGACGACCGAGAGCGCCATGCCGTAGGAAAAGCGCAGGTTCTGGAAGGTCTCCAGGTAGATCTGCACGAGGATCGGCCGCGTCTCGAGACTGGACCCGGCAAGAACCCAGGCTTCGTCGAAGAGGTTGAAGGCGTTGACCGTGGCGTTGGTCATGGCGACGGCGATCGCGCTTCGAACCAGGGGAAGGGTGACCAGCGCGAACATTTGCGGACGCGTTGCGCCATCGATGCGCGCCGCCTCGTAAAGATGCGAGGGGATGCTCTGCATGGCTGCCAGAACGATGACGATCGTCAGTGGCATCATGCGCCAGACATGTACCACGGTGACGGCGATGATCGCGCTGGTCCGGTCGTTGAACCAGACATGGTTGTCGAAGGGAAGGCCGAGCGAGGTGAGGATGCCGTTCAGCAGGCCCGCGCCAGGCTGATAGATCCATAACCAGATCACGGAGTTGACGACACCAGGAAGCGCCCAGGGCAGGATGACCGCTGCAAGGACCCACTGCCGGCCGACCTTTAGCTGGTTGATCAACGACGCGGCCAGTACACCGAACATCGTTTCCGCGAGTACGGCCAGGACGACGTAGATGAGGGTGTTGACCCAGGTCGTTCCAAGCTGCCCGTCGGACAGCATGCGCGCGTAGTTCTCGAGCCCGACAAATGGCGTGCCTGCCTGCATCGGATTGACCCGATGGAGACTGTCCCAGAGCGTTCGCGCCATCGGATAGAAGACGAGCGCTGCCATGGTGATGAGGATTGGGGAGACCAGCAGGACGCCGAGAGTGGTGTCGGCATTGAAGCCGACACCTTTCTTTACGGAGGTCTGCTTGTAGGCGACTGCCGTCATTGTGCCATCGCCTGCTTGGCGGCGTAGGCAATGCTTTCGACAGCCTGGTCAACAGTCATCTGACCCTTGGCGGCGCTGTTGATTGCGGTGTTGACGCCGCTGGAGAACTGCGGATACCAGGGAGGCGTTCCCTGTGGGAACAACGCTTCAACTGTCTTCGACTGCGCGACGAGCGCGTCGCCGCTGTTCAGCTTTCCTTCCGAGTTGAGTTCGGCCAATGCCGAGGTGCGGGTCGGTAGGAAGCCGTTCGCCATGTTCTTCTTCTGGAACTCGCGGCTCGTGAACCATTTGACGAAGGCAACGGCTGCGTCCTTGTTGGGCGACACGCTCGGGATCGCAAGCGCCTCCGGCAGGCCGAAGCTGCGCGTCTCGCCGCTCTCGGTCGGAACCAGGATCGCCTCGACCTGGCCGGCCACCTTAGACTGCTTCGGATCGTTCATCTGGCCGAGACGACCGGGTTCGCCCGAGATCATGATGCTGGTCAGGCCCTGGGAGAACATCCCTTCGTTGATCTGGCTATCCTTAAGACCGGTAGAGGCCGGATCGACCATACCTTCCTTCAGAAGCATGAGTTCGAAGGCGAGCGCCTTGTAGCCGGCGGAATCCGGCTTCGTGAACAGCGGATTGAAGTCCTTGTCGAAGAGCTCGCCGCCGAATGCCTTGGTCAGAAGGTACCAGCTCGTGGAAGCGCCCTCGGTCGCCGAGACGGGCAGGCCGATAGGGTAGGTGGCGATGCCCTTTTCCTTAATCTGCTTGGCGGCTGTCACCAGCTGGTCGAGCGTCTTTGGAGTTTCGGTGATGCCGGCATCGGCGAAGTGCTTCTTGTTGATGAGCATCACGCGGAAATCGTTCGAATAGGGAACGCCAAGCAGCTTTCCGTCTACCGTGAAAATCTTGGCGACGCCGATGTCCTTGACGGTGTCGGGATCGATCACGTCGTTCAGCGGCATGTACCAGTCGGCCGCTGCGAACTGGCCGGTCCAGGACCAGTCGAATTCGGTCACGTCGGCCGGCGCCGTGCCGGCAACCAGTGCTGTCACCAGCTTCGGGCGGATGTCGTCCCAGGAGAGCGTCTGCAGGTCTACATGGATGCCGGTTTCGGCCTCGAACGCTGCGGCTATGTCGGCGCCCTGGGGCGACGGCATCAGTACCGTGATCGATTCGCCCGCGAGGGGTTTGTCTTGCGCGGCGGCAGGTAGAGCAACAGCCATGGCGGCTGAAGCAAGCAGTGACAAGATCGTTTTACGCATGTTCCCATCCTTCTTTGTTATCAAGGCTTTACGTGAATTTATTGCGCAAACGCCGCTTTTGCCGATGCGGCGACGTGCCCGATCCAGCCTTCGTCTATAGGCCAGTCGAGAAGTTGGGCGGCAGCAAAGAGCGCACCGCCAATCGGTGATAATTTCGGAACAATCGGTGGACGACCGATGCGTTTCTCCAGCGCGTTTAGGAGGATGGTGCTCCGGAATGTGCCACCGGCAAATGTCCAGTCGGACAAGGGCCCACAGTGACCGGCAATCGCGTGGTGATGTTTGGCGAGTTCGTCTGCTGCAAGGTCGAGCAGGCCAATGGCCGCCGCGTCGCCATCTAGCGCAGCGCGATCGACAACTGCGGACAAGGCGGCGATGCTCGACCGCTTCGCATCCGTTGTCGCCCAGGCGCCGAGGCTGTCCATGGGGTTTGTCGTATCGAGTTGAAGGTGATCAAAAACTGCCTTTGCCATTGTTGTCGGCGGCAGGCGACCATCAAGACTCTGACTGACCAGATTGAGCGCCAGTCGACCGATCCAGTAGCTGCTGCCTTCATCGCCGATGATGTCGCCCCAGCCGCCTGTCCGGGCGGGCGCGCCTTCTGCATTGCGAGCCCAGGCCATGGATCCGGTTCCGGAGAGGACGAGAATACCGGACCTGCCGGCGAGCGCGCCGAGGTGCGCGGCATCGACATCGTTGAGAACGCGCGTCCGTGCAGTCGGGAAGGACTGATCGATCGTCTCTTCGAGAAGGCTGGAGAGATGGTCGACCTCCCCGTAGACGGGCAACGCGGCCGCAACGGCGGCCAGTCGCTTCTCGCCGCAAAACGGCGCGAGATGCGTCTCGAGTTCACTCCGCCAGCCGGGATTGTCCATGGCATTCACACCGCCGCCGAGACCGGTGCGAAGAATGTTTCCGCTGCGATCGGCAAGCGCCACCATCACTTTGGTGCCACCGCCATCGATGCCGAGGATCAGATCATCGCTCAAGACTTTGCTCCGCGATCAGCAAAAACGGTCTCGACGCCACGTTCGGTGAGCTGGGCGCGCCAGTCTTTCGACAGATCGGCATCGGTGATCAGCTTTGCGCTGTTCAAGGGGGCAACCCTGTAGGTGGCAGTCGTGCCGAATTTCGAAGAATCCGCCAGAACGAACCGATTGGTGGAGCGCGTGAGCATCTTCCTGTTGAGGCTGGCTTCGGCACTGTCCACGCTGTAGATCGCGCCATCGGCGCTTATAGCACTTGCGCCGAGAAACAGCTGGTCGAACCAGATCGTCTCCAGCATGGCTTCTGCCTGCGGACCAACGAGCGATGCGTTTTCGCTGCGCAACTGCCCGCCGAGGAGGACGACATCGAGGTTCGGGACGTTCATGAACTCCTGCGCCACGATCAGGCCGTTCGTGAAGATGCGAAGCGGCATGGGATTGATGCGGATCAGCTTGGCAAGCTGAAGCACTGTCGTGCCAGCATCGAGGAAGATCGCGGTCCGCGGAGTGAGGCGTTCATAGGCGGCGTTCGCAATGGCGCGCTTGGCGGCCAACTGACGCTTCTCGCGCTCCTGAAACGCAAGCTCCACCGAAGAACCCTCGGCAATGCGGGCGCCCCCGTGAACGCGATCGATGGCGCCTGCGTCTTGCAGAAGTTGGAGATCGCGCCGGACGGTCGCAAGCGATGCGCCGACGGCATCCGCGATGTCCTGGATCGTGGAGAAGCCATTGGCATAGAGATGACTGCGGATGAGATCCTGCCGATCAGTCTTGACGCCGCCACCCTGGTTCACCGTGTGCTCCCATTCTTGATTTCGAATTTCACTCAGATTTCCACTGAAAAGGATCAATGTCAATCATAATAATGATCTTTTATGATCGTTTTGTTTGGTCGCAAAGAAAACGGCGCCTTCGAAAAAGGCGCCGCTGATGGGAGGGAAGGGCGTGTTCAGTGATACTTGGGCAGAAGGTTACCGTGCTTTTCGATCAGATCGTCGACCATGCGCCAGATTTCGTCAGGTGAAAGTTCGGCGGATGTGTGCGGATCCAGAAGGGCAGCCTGATAGATCCGGTCTCGGTTGCCAGTCAGCGCGGCTTCCACGGTGAGTTCCTGCACCGAAATGCTCAGCCGCATGACGGCTGCCAGCTGTGACGGGATCCTGCCGATCCTCGTTGGTTGGATACCATTGCGGTCGACGTGGCACGGAACTTCCACGATGCATTCCGGCGGAAGATTTTCGATCAGGCCGTTGTTTGGAACATTGCCATAAATCAGCGCTGGCTTGCCGGTCACCGCGGCGTTGATGATGCCGGCCGCATATTCGTTGCTCCGGCAGACGTCGATCGGTTTGCCTCCTTCGAGATCCTGGCGCAGGGCATGCCACTCGGCGATCTGCACCTCGCACCGGCGGATATATTCGTCGAGCGGTATGTTAAGCTGGTCCACCAGTTCCGGCCGGCGGTCCTTGATGTACCATGACGTATATTCGGAAAAATGCTCGCTGGATTCGGTCACGAAATAACCGAGCCGCTTCAGCGTGTCGAAACGGACCCGGTCGTCGGCCGGAACCTTTCCTTCGGCGCCGAGTGCCTTCAGCCTGGGATAGAGGTCTTCACGGCCACCATTGGCGCCGATCTTCTCGTATTTGAGAAAAAAGGCGATGTGATTGATGCCGGCCGAGATGTAGTTGATATCGTCGATGTTCTCGCCGAGGCAGCTGGCGAGATGGCCTGCCGTATGCTGGACACTGTGACACAAGCCTACGTTCCGTATGCCGGGCGCAATTTCCTTGATGGCCCAGCAGTTGATCGCCATCGGGTTGACGTATTGCATCAGCAACGCATTCGGGCAGACGTCCTCCATGTCGCGGCAGATCGCTTCCAGGACCGGAATTGTTCGCAGCCCGCGGAAGATGCCGCCGATACCGAGCGTGTCGGCAATCGTCTGTCGCAAACCATATCTTTTGGGAATCTCGAAATCGGTAACGGTCGCCGGCTTGTAGCCGCCGACCTGCATCATGAGGATCACGAAATCCGACCCCTTCAACGCCTGCTGACGATCGAGCGTCGCTTCGATACGCACAGAGTTGAGTTTCAGCGCCTCGCATATGCGTCGCGCAACGATCTCTGATGTCTTAAGGCGCTCGGGATCGATATCGAACAGGCTGATGACATAATCATGGTCGGATGGGGTCGACAGGACATCACCAAGGATGTTCTGGGCAAACACTGTGCTTCCGGCTCCGACAAGGCAAATTTTGGGCATGTGGTTCTCCTCTGGTGGGCGAACCTTGTCATGCCTCATTCCAATCGGGATTTTCTTCCTGCTATAGAAGAAATTATTCTCGAATCGGAGCATCGCCTATGAAAGTGGAGGAGACGAGTGCATCGGGGCGATGGGTTGCGTCACCGCGAGACTTTCTAGTGGAACAGCATATGGCGGACACGATGACGTCTGCGCATTGGCACGATCACATCGAGATCAATCTGCTTCTTGAGGGGGCGATGACCTATCTCTTCAATGGGAAGCAGGAGGACGTGGAGGCGGGCCGCCTTGTGTTGTTCTGGGCTGCGATCCCTCATCAAACGGTTCTGGTCACGCCGGATTCTCCCCTGATCTGCATCTATCTGCCGCTTGCTGATTTTCTGGCCCTTCCTATCGACATCACCGCGCGGCAGGATGTCCTGCAAGGGACATTCATTCATCAAGCGAGCCCGCCTGAAGGGGTTTCTGTTTCAGGTGCGCGATGGGTCCACGAATGGAGTGCCGGCGATCCGGCGCGTCGGCAGTTGGTGATCGATGAGGTCGCCCTTGCCGTGCGGCGACTGATCATGGATCATGCAGACGGCGAAGCGCGCCGCAGCGTTGCGGCGGCTTCGACGAGCCCGAGCATCCGGCACGCTCAGGCCCTGACCGAACTGATCGCGAGGCACTATAGCGAAGCGTTGACACTCCAATCGATCGCAAATCTCGCTCGCATTCATCCGACGACTGCAAACAGGGCTTTCCGCGAGGTGTTCGGAATTTCGGTCATGGAATATCTCACCCGCTTCCGGCTTTCGCGGGCGATGCAGCGGCTGGCCGAGACAGACGATCCGATCGTACAGATAGCGCACGACAGCGGGTTCGGCTCCAACGCACGTTTCTACCATGTCTTCAAGGAACGCACCGGCAATACGCCGCGGCAATTTCGGATGGCCGCGCGGATAAGGTGACTGAGCACCGCTATCACCTGGAGATTTTTCCAGGATGCAACGTGTCGAAAATAACAATCTTGCCACATCGACGTGACGCAATATGTCTTAGACTTAGTCCCTAGGAGGCAAAGCCCATGAACTCTCCTGGCCAAAGCTTGTCGGCGAAAAAGGTCCTTGTGGTCGAGGACGACTTCTATGTTGCGAGTGATCTGGCATCCCGCCTTCGGTCAATCGGTTTCGAGGTAGTCGGTCCGTGTCCTCGCGTCGATCAAGCGTTGGCGGCGGTTGCCACGACGCGAGATCTCGGGGCTGCAGTGCTCGACATCAATCTCGATGGCGAGACCGTTTTCCCGGTCGCGGATGCGCTGGAGAGATTGGGTTTGCCTTTCATATTTGCGACTGGGTACGACCCTGACCGCGTGCCTTCCCGTCATTCGGGAACGCTGGTCCTACGCAAGCCGCTTGAAGAGGATGCCATTGCAGCCGCCCTGATGGATACTCTTCCCGCCAGATCGGTTGATAGTAGCGAGGCGCGCGGCAACGAAATCCTCGCCAGGCTTGGGGAAGCCAAATTGAGGGAAATGTTGAGCTCGCTTCAAAGGGTCTACCTTCCGCGCGGTGCTGTGCTCGAGGTCCCACGTCAGGCTGTCTCGCGCGTTTACTTTCCCTTGGACTGCGTCCTGTCACTCATTGTCGTCGGTCGCGACGGGACCCGCATTGAGACAGGACTGATCGGCAAGGAGGGTCTATCCGGCTTCGGTCTCGTTGAAGGCGATGGACATACGCCCTACGAGTTGGTCAATCAGATAGAGGGCTTTACGCTTTCTATGCAGGCAAGCGCCTTTGTCCCACTGCTCGATGCCACGCCTGTCTTGGAAATGCTGGCGCGACGGTTTTCGCGGGCACTCAGTGTCCAGGTTAGCCACACGGCGCTGGCCAATGGACGCTTCAATGTCCAGGCTCGTCTAGCACGTTGGCTTCTTATGATCCACGACCGTATCCCGAAGGATACATTTGACCTCACGCACGATTACCTCGCAATCATGCTGGGGGTCCGAAGGCCCTCCGTCACGGATGCGTTGCACATACTGGAGGGCAAGAAGGGGATTAGGTCGACGCGCAGTAGCATCCGCATATTGGACCGTGAGATCCTGAAGTCGCTCGCGGGCGAAGCTTATGGCGGCCCCGAGGAGAGCTATGCGCGGGTCATGGAACTGCCGCTCACCGGACGAACGATGACGGCGAGGTCATCTCTGGCCCTCATCTGAACGGAGGTAGCGGTCGGACAACGTATCGCGAGCAAGCTGCGACCATGTGGTTGAAGCCCGTCGTCATATCGATCCAACGGGGTCGGAACACGACCCAACTGAGCTGCTTGAACGTGGGATTACCGGCGAAGTCTCCAAACCTTGAGAAGATATGATCACTGTCTTCCGGGCCGGGTATTTATCAAGCTAAAGCGCCGGCCAATCATTTCCGGCGCAGCGCCGCCGGAAATGAAAGTCGGCCAGAAGATATTCGCGATCCCGCTATACCCCCCGGCGGTGACGGTTGCCGGTTCTACGCTTTTTACTGCACAGCGAACTGAAGGGTTAGCGCCACAGCTCCTCTACCGCCGCCTCGACCCTTATCGGGTCGCTCCTAATAGCCAAGCGACGGCGGCAACGATGCCGACTGCCGTGAGGGGATGCTGTCGGACGATCTCTCCCATGCTCTGAACAGCTGTTTTGGCGTCAGACTTTGTGGCCGCCACGGCGCCGCTGGCAACCTCGGAAGCGTGGTCTGACAGGCGCAATGCGTCGCGCCGAAGCGCGCGAACTCTGCTTCTGTTGTCGTGACGTAGCTCTCCCGTTGACCTAAGGGCCTCTTCGACAAGGGGATACTCCTCGTCTACAGGAGCGACTTTGGTATCGACCACAGTCGCTGTCGATAACTGGGTCGCCGATACCGGATCCGATGCGGGAAAGGTATCTTCAAGGCCTTGATCAAGGGCATCCTCGTCTCCGGTTCGTCGTCGGGCTTTGTCGGCATTGTACGATCGGACGGCCGGGGATTTGTTCGGATCTGGCATGGTTTCCTCCTGTGTTGGAGGAAAACATTCTTGGGCGCATTCGGTTCCTATTCCTTACTGCGGCAGTATGTTTTTCGGATTTCGGGAACCGCGAGCCGGAGTTCAGGATCGGGTTTGCAAGATTCTGGGCGGTCAACCGATCGAGACCAACCTTTTCTGAAGCTAGTCTTCTAAGTTTGGCTTGCCTGTCGCCCGTTATTTGCGGCGCCGACGAACGGCCTGACCGGCTCCTCCGTCGGCATCTCCGGGCGATAAGCCTAGATCAGAGCTGGGTCCAGTTCTCAGTCTGGCTGTACTGGCCGTATGGTATCGACCGAAATGGTACCCTCGATCACACCGCGGGGAATATCTGTTCGACCTCGCTCGATTTCGACCACTGTGTAGAGCTTGTCGTCGCGAAAGGCGCTTGCGTTGGCGGTCGTTACGTCCTCCGCTGGAGCAGCGTCTACCTCCATGAAGTCAAGTTCTCGGCTCGCAGCAACGATTCTTGCATCACCAGCCGTTCGGGCCGCGACTATAACGACGCCGTGGCCAGGGGAATTTGCCCAACGTGGATCGTCTGCTGCCGCAATCGGCTCCAGGCGATAAACGGAAAGAGGTTCTGACCCATTTCCTTTTGTACCCTCGGCCGCTGCGTCCAATATCTGGGCCTGACTTTCGACCGAAGCGCCGAAAGTGTTTCGCGTTGTTGCGTTGTTGTAGTCGCTGCCGCCTGCCTTGGACACGTTAGACATGATCATGCTCCTTTTGTTCGCTAGAACAACGGTTGACAAGACGACTGGTTCGGGCGGGTCGCATATTTACGCGCTTGCACAGTGCGTCATCGAAGGGAGCTGCTCTCAAGGACACGTATGCGAAGCTGACGCCCTCCGCGAGCAGCCAACTATTGGGGCCTGAGCGCTACCCGTTGCTCGATTTCACTCCCGCCTTCAAGAGACGTGGGCCAAGCTTTTACCGAGCAACGCCCGCCACTTGATTGAGATCGGATCACACGAACAAGGATTTTTCCAATGCGTCCGCCGTCTCGTCGCCCCGATGACCGGAGCGTCCCGATGCAATGGGCCGAGCCCTGGTGAGGTCGGTCGTCCAATCTGGCACTGTTGCAGGATACGATCGCTCGGGCGTTACATCGCTCTCCGTGGCGAAGACCCTTGTCGTTTAACTGCGTTAACGGAAGTTTCTGGCAGGGTGTCAAAAGGTGACTCAAGCGCTTTGATCAACTGGTCAAGAAAAGCTTCATTGCTCCTGGTTTGAACGAGTTCGACCGCAGCGGTGATTGCGCGGCGACCCTCCGAGCTGTCGATGTCGTGGTGATTAAGTTGGCACCATTCGCGCACACTAGAGGTGACGGTTTCGATTTCCTCGTCGGAAAGGGAAATGAGGGACATTAACATCCAGATGCTCCTCCGTTCGATCGGCAAGAGCGAATAGCAACTCCCAAGCGGCGCCCACCGGGCATTCCTGACGCCGATGGTCATTACTGTACGCTCATTCCCTAGAAGGGATACCAATAATTGGTTCTGTTCGTTACCGTACAATTGGCGAGCTGAGCTTTGCCAATCGTCATCTTCGAACATGCTGCTTGAATACGCACAAAATGGTCCATCGCTTGAAGAAAAGCGTCCGGTGTGCTGCACGTAACTCCGTTATCAAAGACAGCGCTACCATCATGAATGCTTTGAAACTGGGTCGGGTGCACGTGTACGCTTGTTCGGGCGCATGCAGAAAAGGTCGCATTTCGGAAGCCGAGCCGCCGATGCCCACATCTCGAGATCACCCTGCATCTGCGGGGTAAATAACTCCCGATGGCCGCGAACTTATGGCGCATTCCACCATGCCGCTGTGTTCATCGGAATTGGTTCGTTACGACTTGGCGTGTGTTGTCTTGGTTTATGCCCGACGCTTGCGTCGCAGGATCTGAGGGGAACAATTGCATGTCGGCTTGGTTCACATCGGACGGATACAAATCAAGGACAAAGAAAATGCGCCGACGATTGCTCGAAAAACGAACTGCAGAGAAGGTCGCTCGCAACCTTGCAACACATGCCAAGCCAAACAGCCTTCGTGGCGCTCAGGTGCTTCCCCCTCATCGGGTTGACTTGACTTTGGCGCCCGGCACGCTCGATCAAATCCGTACTCGGCCGAAGGCGGGACGCGATCACTGATTGTTTCCGATGGCGGGCGGGCATGTCAGCTTTGCGCCTGACGAGCTCTCCAGATGCTGAGAGCAAAAAAGACGCGGGGGGCAACACACCATCCCGATGATATCTGTATCAGCGATCCCAAAAGCTCGCCCTCAAACTATTACTTAAGAAGCCCATCGCTCCGAATTCATCCCAGCCACTCAGTGCGGACGCACTGTCCTCGACAATACCTTGAGTGGATTTGGACTTCTTCTGCTTCTTCAAGGAGCGGGTTAGCTTCGCTTGGAATGCGGCGCGACTTCGGTTTTTTTCTTTGGCTACCGCGTCGTCTTCCCGCCAATGGTCCACCGCATTCCGGTCAAGCAGGTCCTCGACAACACGAGGGTCGAAGACGTGGAACGTGATTTTTCTTACCCGCCCTTGCAGCCTTACAGTTCGCGTACCTGCACTCGGGAGACGGCCATCTTCGAGCCAGCGCTTTCTTTCGGAAGCTGTAATCGTCAGGATGTCTTCGATCTCTCGGGGATGATTGGGAGGTTGGCAATGTCATCGAGTTCCGTGGAAACAGCAAGTGACGTTGAGCGGAACGCCGTCTTTGAGGCCTCCGGCAAGAGCGCTTGCCCTGATGTCTAGTGATTTCCTGAAAGGCGGCGCCAGGCGGGCGCGGACTTCCTGCAAGATACCTTTCACCCTGACGGCCGATCCAAGGGTGGCAGCCGGTGCGAGCTTCAACTCTCTGATTAGCTCCGGGATCGTTGCTGTCGTTCTCTTTTTTGTGTTTGTTTGCCATGCTGCATCAGATGGGATCGAGGCGATGGAGCGTCAATAACGCGAGCGGAATTCACCTTGGTTTCCAATCCTGGCACCAGCGCCGACGTAAGGCTATTTGGAGCGGCAGGGCCCGACATAGTTGTCGGGCCTACCTGACTATTCAGTCGTGATGCTCAGGCATCTGTTTCAACTCGTCCTTCGTCCAACTGGTGATGGCATGAACGTCGCCGTCTTCATCGCGCATGAAATCGAGCTCGGACATCGGAAGTGCGACTGGTTTCGCGCCAATGCCAAGGAAACCGCCGACATCAATGACGGCTGAACTACTGGCCCCCGCGCTATGGATATGGTCGACCTTCCCAACCTTGTGGTCATCTGCGCCATAGATCGTCGCGCCCTCCAGAATTGCCGGCGTGAGTTCCGATGGTGAAAGACGGACGTGATTGGTGTGATCCATTTTTTCTCCTCCTATGTTGGAGGAGGGATAATACCAAGGTGGCCTAGAAGGTTCCGCAGCTCGCCCGCAGCGGGGAGCTTTTGACTGTCTCTCGGGCCGAGCGAGACGTGCAACGATTGCCACTTCACACCTCAGCGCTTCACCAGACTAAAGCTAAGTGTCGAAGAACGGGACGGCCGGACCAACACAACGGGTCGTGCGGTCCCTTTGACGATCATAACTCCGCCGAAGCGCCTATGATATCAGCGCCCCCGCCGAACACGCCAAACTGGGCGATTTCGAATGGTTCGGCCTAGTGCGCGCTTGGCGCCGGCTCTCCCGCAAAATATCATCGAGCACCATCGGGGTGTTATCTCATTGTTGATTGAAGCCAGGCGTTATGATGGGAGAGGCGTCACCTGCCATCTTGCCGTCAATATTCTCGGAACTAACGCTAAGCCGACTTCTGAGATACGTGGAGACGTCGCCTCCGCAGGCGTCGTCCAATTCGACGGCCGAGTAGCCGGCAGCCTCTGCTTTTGCTCGAATAATCTCAGCCTCCTGTTCGATGGCGACGACGTCATCGGGGTTCAAATCGTCATTTGCATTCTGGTCGAGCCAGTCGCTGATATTCTTCATGACATACAAACTCCTTGATGGGCCCGGAAAGGCGTCTATCTCAAGAACGTCCAACGGCAGGAAGAGTTGCGCTCGTTGCCTTGCTCGATCCTGGCCAGTTGCGTTGTGGGATGGCGGCAGGCAATGCGCTCAATTGTCCCAAACACCGGTTGTAGACCCAACTGCGATACAAAGGCGGTCGCGATCGTCTCCGCTTGCTATTCTGCCTGTCCGGTTTCGGCTGGAGGCAGTCAAGGAAAGGTAGTGACTGCCTTTCCGAACGGCATCATGTTTCACGCGTCGCCAGGCGAAATTCGATCATTCGCAATATTGAGAAGCGGGCCATCTCAAACTGTATCCAAGAGCTCCACGTCTACGCGATCCTGTGTGCGGTCGCGCGAGCCGAGGAGGCGATCCAGTTCGTGGCGATTGCTGCCAAAGCTGGTGATCAGCCTTTTCGCCTCGCTCAGATCTATCTGGTAGCTTTCATGGAGGGTGGAGGGCGTGTAATCTTGATCTGCCGAGGCTAACATTTTGAAATTGCTCCTTTCGAGGCGGAAACGGGTGAGGATTGTTGCGGGTTCCCTCAACGCTTGTCACAATGTGACATCGGGTGTGAAGTCTGTGGCCGTCGGGGAGAGCTTTGACGACGATCCAAATCGCCCTTGCGAGCATTGTAAGGTTTCGGTCAGGCGGCTGTGACCCAGCTAGACGTTGCTGTCGCTTTCAACCCTTGCTAAAGCGGTGACCCCGCCCATAGCGCATCCATCGGAGGGGCCGACGATGCCAAGGGCCAGTGGGCGAGACGCCGTTATCGCAACGATTGCATCTCGCCAGCCGAGCCCAGAAAGACTTGATCCTTCGTTCCCGTGCGGGTGAGGATTGCCCTCCGCTGAAGATGTCAGGACGAACCAATCAAATTTAGTGCTTTTTCAATGGGTCATGCCCCCAGTTCATCAGCGAATATCGCCAGGCTGAGTGTTCCTTATCCTTTTCGGGGCCGCCTTGAGCCAGATGCCGATGAACAAAGCCGACCACTTTGCGCATATGCGCATAGTCGTCGTCTGTGAGGTCGACTTTCCTTTTGTGCTTGATTTCGACAATCCTGCGGGCGGAATAGTGGCCGATCGTTTCATCACCGCCACCCTCCGTTAAGCCATTCTCGCGGCTCTCCTTGGTATGAAGCCATTCATCAAGAGCTGCCGGTGGCATATTCACCGCTTCAGCGAAATCTTCCCACACCTTTGCGTGGTCCAAGTCCTTTGGTTTCGACGCCACCATAATTTCCTCCGATCGCATGATCTAGCGCAGCGCTGCACCGCTGTCTTTCCAATTACTTGTTGAGATCCTTTGCCATCTCCAGATGATGCTCGAGCGCCGGACGCGTACTGGCCGCCCACGCCTTCAGGTCGGCGTTGTCACCTCCATCACCATAGCGTTTGAATAGGTCGACCGCCTCCTGATGAGCATTCTCCTGATCCGAATGGTACTGCTTAATGAAGTCGTCGCCTTTCAGCTCTCTCAGCTTGTTGATCATGTCTTGCTGCGACGATGTCATGGTCGAGGGGATCCCGGCTTTCACCTTGCCACTGGAAACCAAGCTCTTCAGCTCGCGACTCGTCTTTTCATGATCGGCAAGCATCTGTTGAGCAAACGCCTTTGTGGCAGCGTCCGATCGTTCCAAGGCAAGTTTGCTGGATTCGATTTCGAAAATGTCGCTGGTCGCAGCCTCTGCGACGAAGTCTTCTGTTTTCGGCGCCACGCCAAGGACCGAATTCACACCGGTCTTTTCGGCAGCTGATTGCGCAAATGCGGGGGAGGTGAGTAGCAGGGCGAGGCCAGTAAGTGCGATTGTCGTTTTCATGGACGTCAACTCCGTGTGATCTGTAGCGTGGCCCGAACTTTCTCAGTTCGGTTATGTTCCGTGCACCTGCGCGGATAACGCATGTATTGGTCTATCCTCGGGTGGAGCCAACCTCTTTGCAGAGCACCTTCCGGATCAATCCCGGCCCAATTCTGTGGCGCAAGCTGTTCATCCACTGGCCATTATCGCGTCGCCTTGCGTCGCTCGGCGAGCCGTCCTGGGGGCGGTACGAGGACAGGGTTCGACCGCAAGCTTGTCGTGCGGCTGCAATGATCGACTCCAGATCTCCGGGCGAGATCGGGCTCATCCGCGAGCACACTATCTTCCAGGCGACTCTCCTCGGCCAAAACGTAAAGGTGTACTGCTTCACCTGCAAGCGGACGAAACCCCGGAAATCCAGGCCTTGAGCTTAGTAAAGCCGACGGCACAAGGTATTGCGCTGCCTTTGTGTCAAGCGATTGACTACCTGGAATTTGTCTAAGTAGCCCGATCCGGGGCTGGCGTGTCGACGAAGGATTCCGCCGGAACCGGAAACGTTAAGTGTGCTGCCTCTTTGCATTGATGCCTTTGGCAGGTTCGGCTGCCACCATCTCATCGATTTTGGCGGCCAGGGCTTCAACAGTGAAAGGCTTGCTGATCATTGCCATGTTCGTTCCAAGGAAGCTCGCCTTGATGGCGGCGTTTTCCGCGTAGCCGGTAACAAACAGGATCGGTAGATCCGGTCGATATTGGCGCGCGACGTCAGCCAGCTGTCGACCATTCATGCCGGGGAGTCCGACGTCCGAAATCATTAGATCGATCGAATGCTCGCCGGAAAGAATGGGAATTGCAGTGTCGGCTTGAGAAGCCTCCAGGGTGCAGTAGGACAGGTCCGCAAGCAGATCGCAGACAAGGAGGCGAACGGCGTCATCATCTTCGACGACCAGCACGGTCTGGCCCCGTCCTTCCGGAACGGCTTTGGTCTCAAGATGGTCATCCCTGGCGGCTTCTTCCTCGGCGGCGGGAAGGAAAAGCTCAATGGTCGTCCCTTCGTCGGGGACGCTGTGAATTTTAGCGCCACCGCCAGATTGTTGGGCAAAACCGTAAATCATTGAAAGGCCGAGACCGGTGCCTTGGCCAATCGGCTTTGTCGTGAAGAATGGTTCGAAGACCTTGTCAAGGATCTCAGCGGGCATTCCGACTCCGGTGTCGCTCACGCCAATGACAACATATGATCCAGGTCTCAGCCCGGTCAGGCCGTCGTCGCTTGGGCCAACCTGGCGACGAGAACCGGTTATTGTGAGCTGTCCGCCGTCGGGCATTGCGTCGCGCGCATTGATGGCAAGGTTTAGAAGTGCGCTTTCAAGCTGGTTGACATCGGCGATCACGCTCCCGGTTTCCGCATCCACCAGGATCTCAACACTGATCGTCTCGGGTAGTGTACGCTCCAGAAGATCCTTCGTAGCGTTGAGCTGCGAGGCAACGTCTACTGATCGCGCATCAAGCGTCTGGCGTCGCGAAAATGCAAGAAGGCGCGCGATCAGGGCTGCAGCTCGGTTGGCCGAGTCCGTCGCCGCGTCCATGAAACGGTTCACGTCATCAAGTCTACCGCCCTCGATGCGTCGTTTCGCAATGTTGATGCCACCGATGATCCCTGTCAGCATGTTGTTGAAGTCATGCGCGATGCCACCTGTGAGCTGGCCGACGGCTTCCATCTTCTGAGCCTGTCGCAAGGCATCCTCGGCGCGACTGCGTGCCGACATTTCGTTTTCCAGCTCAGCGGTCCGCTGCGCCACTCGCTCTTCGAGCGTGCGATTGAGCTCGTCCAATGCTTCGCGTTCTGCCCTCAGCGCAACCTCCGAAGCCGCGAGCGCCTCTTCTGTCCTTTTGCGTTCGCTGATGTCGATAACGGTTCCGATGAAACGAATGGCGGCGCCCTTGGCAAAGATGGCTCCGCCCTTTGCGGCGATCCACCGCTCCACGCCATCCTCGATGCCGATTGTCCGAAATTCGATATCGTAGTTGCCGCGTCCCCCTGGTTCCAAAGCCTTCTGGACCGCATCGTCGGCTCGTTGGCGATCATCGGGATGTATTCCTGCTATAAAGCTGTCCGCGTAGTTGACCTCGATCTCCGATTGAATTCCGAACATTGATCTGCAGCGTCTGTCCCAGCTAAGCTTGCCGGTTGCGGGATCAAAATCCCAGGTGCCGATGCCGGCAGCGCTCGTCGCAAGACGCAGCCTGGTTTCACTGTCATCCAACTCCTTGAGCCGGTCGCGCAACTGAAATTGCTTTTGCCGCAAACGCATCGCCGATGCGACGGCGCTGATGAGAGAGGCTCTCCCGAGCGGTCTCTCCAGGACGACGCTGTTGCTCGACAGATCGAACAACATCAGCTGGGACAGTCGCGCGTTTGGTGCCCGACTGGATCGCTGTGCGGCCAAGAGTACAAAGGGCACATCGGACCAGGACGGCTGGCGCTGGAGAGTTGCCTTCAAAGTCTCGACATCGCGGGACAGCGCTTCCTCAGTAAGAAGAATGGCGCCGATTTCCTCGCCGATCGAGGACGCGACTTCCACCAGGTCCCGGCAGATGACCACGGTGAAGTTTTGGTCGCGAAGCAGCGATGCGACACTTTCCGCGTCGCGCCCGAACGGCGCATTGACCAGAATGCGCTGTCCTTCAGGTCTCACTGTTTCGGTCTTCCATCAGTGGGTCTCTGGCGCCCATATACTCAGGCGTGCCGGTCAAAATGCCACGGAATTGAGAGAGTGGTTCTCCGATCCTGACCCCGCCGCTGTCGATCCGCAGCTCGCGAATTGTATCTTCATGGACCCCGCCACGGTTCTTGAGGACGGAGATTGCCTTGCGGACCCTGCCTTCCGCCTCAAAGAACCGCAACAGAACGACACTATCGGCGACGTAAGAAATGCTGAGGTTTGTTGCCATGGTTCCCACGAGGCCATTTTGCGGGTTGATAAGGAAAGTAACAACGCCCCGTTGGCTTAGATACGACAGAAGCTCATGCATTTGCAGGACAAGGTGCTGTTCTTGAGGCATCGCCGCCATGTAGCCATTGAGGCTGTCGATCACGATCATTTTGACGCCCCGGCGCTCCACTTCGTGGCGCACCCGCGTCGCGAACTCGCCAGGTGAAATCTCCGCGGGGTCGATCTGTTCTACCAGAAGGTTGCCGTTGGCAATATGAGGAACCAGATCGAGATTGAAGGCTCTGGATCGTGTGAGCAAAGTGCCGATGCGTTCGTCGAACTCGTACACTGTGCAGGGCTCGCCGCGCTCGCAGGCGGCAAAAAGATACTGAAGCGCGATCGTCGTCTTGCCGCTGCCCGCTGGCCCGGTCAGCAACGTACTGGTTCCCCGCAGTGGACCGCCGCCTAGAAGGTTATCCAGTTCGGCAATTCCGCTTGCGGTCGTATCGCCTGCGAATTCCGAATGATGGGACGCCGCGATCAAACGGGGATATATCTGAAGCCCGCCGGTCCTGATGGTGAAATCGTGGTAGCCTGCGGTAAAATCGACTCCGCGAAGCTTCTGCACCTGCATGCGACGCCGCGCCGCTCCGAAGTCCAGGGTCATGCGCTCGAGTGTGATGACACCGTGGCAAAGGCTGTGAAGATGCGCATCTCTTCCGTCCTGATTGCCCGTCATGTCGTCAACGAGAATGACGGTCGTGTCGCGTCCGGAGAAGAACTGTTTGAGAGCAAGAACCTGTCGGCGGTATCGCAATGGATCCTGTGCGAGGAGGCGCATTTCCGAGAGGCTGTCGAAGACCACGCGCTTCGGTTTGACCCTTTCGACCTCCTCCTGAATCAGGCGTGTGGTCTCGCCGAGCTCCATTTCCCAAGGATGGAGGATCGACTGATCGCGGCCATTACCGAACACCTCTGCGGCGGAGCTGAATTCGAAGACGTCGAACTCGCTGCTATCCCAGCCATGGGATGCGGCAACGGCTGCAAGCTCTTCCGACGTTTCGGACAAGGTGATGTAGAGGGCTCTTTCTCCACGCCGCACGCCTTCGCGCAAGAATTGCAGTGCAAGCGTGGTTTTGCCTGATCCCGGTGCGCCTTCCAGCAGGTAAAGGCGCCGGGATGGAAGCCCTCCTTTGAGGATCACGTCCAATCCGTCGTTACCGGTCGATATAGTCGTAGACAAAGGTTTGACCCCGAATACTTGTCGTAAATTTCCGTCGAATGCTCTGACATATGAGGTTTGTAGTCGAAGGCAAGATGGTTGCCATGATTTTGAAGACGCAGGGTTTAGGCGTTTTTGAGATGGCCATAGCCGTGATTTTATGCGCCGACTGGCCACGTTGCCGCAGCGCTCGACGGCCCCTCCTTCAAGGTAAGCCAAAACCGGAGGACAAAGATGCCGGGCACAATTTACTTCTCTTGCGCTGACGCTAGATACCGCCTGAAAACAACGGGCTGTACCCTTAAAAATGAGCGCCTCCGAATTCGAATTTCTTTCCCATGATGGTGAACTCGCCGATCTCATTCGAAACTTTGAATGGTCCTCGACGTCGATTGGTGCGCCATCTCAATGGCCCGATGCGTTGAAGGTCACCACTTCGACTATCCTGCAGTCGCCCGTGCCGATCGTTACGCTGTGGAGCGAGGATGGCGTCATGATCTACAATGACGCCTACTCGGTCTTCGCAGGCGGGCGCCATCCGGCACTTCTCGGATCGAAGGTCCGTGAGGGTTGGCCCGAAGTTGCCGACTTCAACGATAACGTCATGAAGGTCTGCCTGGCAGGCGGAACACTCGCCTACCGCGATCAGGAGCTCACTCTTCACCGGACAGGGCAACCGGAACAGGTGTGGATGAACCTCGATTATTCGCCAGTCATGGATCGAGAAGGCCGGCCTTATGGCGTTATCGCGATCGTCGTTGAGACGAGCGCCAAGGTGAAGGCCGAGCGCCGCCTTCGGGGTGAACAAGAACGGTTGATGCGCATGTTTGAACAGGCTCCCGGGTTCATGGCACTCCTTTCCGGCCCCGAGCATCGTTTTGAGATGGCAAACGACGCCTACCTGCGCTTGATCGGCAAGCCACGCGATGCTGTTCTCGGCAAGAAGCTTCTTAAAGCGCTTCCTGAACTCAAAGGCCAGGGATACCGCGAGTATCTGGACGAGGTGTTTGAAACCGGAAACACCTATCATGGACGTAGCGCTGCTGTTCGCCTCGAACGCAATGGGATAATGGAAGACAGGATTGTCGATTTCGTGTTTCAGCCCGTCGCGGATGACGGTTCACGACCAGCAGGAATATTCGTGCAAGGGCACGATGTCACAGAGCAGCACGAAGCCGAAGAGGCACTGCGACGGGAGACGCGGTTGCTTGGCATCCTCAACACGTTGGGTCCCGAACTTTCAGCCGAATTGGACCTCGAGAAGCTCGTCGACAGGATCACCCACGCCGGCCTCGCCCTCAGCGGCGCGGAATTCGGAGCCTTCTTTTACAATGTCCTCGATGACAAAGGCGAAAGCTACTACCTTTATTCACTCGCGGGAGTTCCGAGGGAGCATTTTGCGGGCTTTCCGATGCCGCGCAATACGAACGTATTCGCCCCAACCTTCACCGGGGAAGGGGTGGTCCGCTCGGATGACATAACGTCCGATCCTCGATACGGAAAGAACGATCCGCACAAGGGCATGCCGCCCGGGCATCTTCCCGTCCGCAGCTATCTTGCCGTTCCCGTCAAGTCGCGATCCGGCGAAGTGATTGGAGGTTTGTTCTTCGGCCATGGCGTTCCCGGCAAATTCAAACAGGAGCACGAGGATCTTATCTTGGGCGCAGCCGGGGTTGCAGCCGTCGCAGTCGACAACGCCCGTCTCTTTCAATCGGCGGAGCGCGAACTTGCGGAGCGGCGAAAGGCGGAGAAACTGCTGCAGGAGACAAACACCACCCTCGAAGAGCGGGTAGCCTCTGAAATCGCTGAGCGGCTTCAGGCTGAGCATGCCCTTCGGCAGTCGCAAAAAATGGAATCTCTTGGTCAGTTGACCGGCGGCGTTGCTCACGATTTCAATAATCTTCTGCAGGTCGTGTCCGGAAATCTTCAACTCCTCGCAAAGGACATTGCCGGCAACAAGGCCGCCGAGCGAAAGGTGTTGAATGCGCTGGAGGGGGTGGCGCGCGGGTCTAAACTTGCAAGCCAACTACTGTCGTTTGGACGTCGGCAAGCGCTTGAACCGAAGGTCATAAATGTCGGCCGGTTCGTTGACGGCATGGAGGAGTTGTTGCGAAGAACGATCGGCGAAGCGATCGAGATCGAGACCGTGCGCGGCGGGGGATTGTGGAACACCCTTGTCGACGTCGTACAGGTGGAAAATTCCATCCTCAATCTTGCGATCAATGCCCGGGACGCGATGGGTGGGAGTGGAAAGCTGACGATCGAGGTGGCCAATGTGCTGCTCGACAGCGAGTATGCCCGTCAAAACCAGGAGGTGGAAGCCGGTCAGTATGTGATGTTGGCTGTCACAGATACCGGTTCAGGCATGCCGCCGGAGATTCTAGCAAAGGCCTTCGATCCGTTCTTCACAACGAAGCCTCTCGGCAAAGGCACCGGTCTCGGGCTCTCGATGGTCTACGGGTTTGTCAAGCAGTCCGGCGGTCATGCCAAGATTTATAGCGAACTGGGCGAAGGAACGACCGTAAAACTTTACTTCCCACGTAGTTACCAGCAGGAAGATACGATCATCCCGATCGAGCACGGCCCTATCGTGGGTGGCACGGAGACAGTTCTCGTCGCGGAGGATGACGAACAGGTACGAAACATAGTCGTCGCCATGCTTGTTGATCTCGGGTACAGCGTGTTGAAGGCAAAAGATGCTTCCGCAGCTTTGACGATCATCGAAAGTGGAGTTGCGATTGACCTCCTGTTCACGGACGTGGTCATGCCAGGCCCCTTGAAATCGGCGGAAATGGCGCGGCAGGCGCGGCAACGGATGCCCGAGCTCGCTGTGCTCTTCACGTCGGGCTACACCGAGAATTCGATTGTTCATGGCGGTCGTCTTGATCCAGGCGTGGAGCTTTTGACCAAGCCGTATTCGCGCGAAGCGCTCGCCCGAAAAATCCGGCATAGCCTCAACAATCGAAAGCAGCGCGCATCGGCGGAGCACAAAGAGCAGCCGCAGAACCATAAAGATCCTTCCTCGATGAACGCACTGCGTCGTGTTTTGTTGGTCGAGGACGATGCACTCATCCGGATGGTAGCCAGTGACATGCTGCAGGATATCGGCTGCGAGGTGGTCGACGCAGCGTCTGCCGAACAAGGAATGGTGCTGCTGGAGGCGGGCGACATAGACGTTGTGGTCACAGACCTTGGTTTGCCCGGAATGTCGGGTGAGGAGTTTTGCCGGCAGGTGCGACAACGCTGGCCGCAGATCGCAATCATATTTGCGACTGGAACAGACCGTCGTCCTGACCTGAAGGACATGCGGCGCACCGCTTTGTTGTTGAAGCCCTATGGACCTGATGCCCTAAAATCGATACTCGAGGAGCTCGACTAGGCTGAAGCTTGTGCTTCGCGCGAAGAGCTTCGCTGCCCTGGGGGCCAATGCCTTCGAACGGGATTTTTGTTCCGGGGCTGAGATCTCCCGCGCTCGGCTCTTCGTAGTCACTACGCCGGACGAGGATGGAGGCTATGGTAAACGGGAAGCGCCTCTTCCCAATCGGGGCGGCAGCATGAATCGCCGCTACATGCCTCCCGGTCTCAATGAGTTGTTGGACTATGAAATCATCGCCGCTTGCTTCCTATGACAAAGGACGCGAACAGCGGGAAAAGAAGTGGCAACGGGAATTTCGGGGCGGAAGCGTTGCCGTCCACGTCGGCAAGGAGGCTCAGGCCAATACAGGATCGGACGCTTCGGTACGCGTGATACACCGCAATAGCCCAACCTAGGCCATCGCTGCTGGACGTTATGTCATCAAGGACGCCAAAAGGACAAACATCAGCGAGCGGCTGGCGACGCAAGCCGATCGTCTACGCCTCGACCAGTGCCTGCGCTAGAGTTTCTGCCGCCAGGTTATTGCGGCGTCCGTTCGATTGGAGAGAGCGAGCTTTTGCAGTATCTGCGTCGTGCGATGCTTGACGGTCTTCTCCTGACGATCCAGTCGAATGGCGATGTGCTTATTGGAAAGCCCTTCAGCAACCAAGTCCATCACCTCCATCTCGCGTCGCGTCAGCGCGTGCGATGCGAGTGAGGGCGCGCCCAGCGACCTTTCGACGATCTTTGCAGACATGGCCGGCGAGACCACGCGAGTTCCACCATGAACGGTCCGGATAGCCTCGGCCAAGCCTCGAGATCCAATTCCGTTCAAGACGTATCCGGACGCTCCGCGCCGCAAGGCTGATGACAATACTGCTATGTCTTCCGACGCGGTGAGAGCATCAGCACCCGAGTCCGTGGACTCTTTGGCAATATGTCGCCGACGACCTCGGTCCCCTCGACCGGCATGGACACATCGAGCAGCAAGACATCTGGCTGTTTCAAACACGCCAACCCGGTTGCGTCGGCACCGCTTGCGCCCTCACCAACGACGATGAAATCATTGATCTCGGAAAGGCTGCGACAGACCTCCTCTCGAAAAAGAGAATGGTCGTCCACGATCCCGATCGTAATCGCCGATAGCATTCGTCGAGTGCGGCTGCGCGCTCGGAAGACTGCTGCAATCGCCGTGGAAGCCCACGGTTTTCTAGAAGCAGCAATCTGAGCTCGCCAACCTGGTCCTTGTGGTTAAGACGCTGCCGTTCGATCAACCGGCTTCCGCGAAAGAAGAGTGCAGACAAGATCAGGAAGAAAATCAGTGTAAGTCCAGCCGCACAGACCCAGCTTCGCAACCGTGCTCGGGTCAGATTGTCAGCCAGACCCTGCACGGTTTCGTAGAATTCGAATACCGCGACGGCCTTCCCCGACCACGGCTGGAGAACGGGATTATCTATCTCCAATGAGAGGCTTGCCGAGCTTTCTCTCCTCTGCACTTTCTGGATCGGACGCAACTTCAAAGCGCGCTTCCAACGATCCCGCGAATGCCGAAGCTTCTGGCTCACTCAAAACGTGCGGCCTACCAGTTGCTTCTCGTCCGAATAAACGATTGTACGTCAGCCCGCCATAGTTTGAAAGAGACAAGGCGACGGCCCAGCGCTCCCTGAGACAACGTCTCGTCAAGGGCCTGTGATCTACCATCGTCCAGAACCGACTGGGTCTGCATGTCTGGGAGGAGGGGGGCGACTACGCTGTCGACATATAGCGAGGTTGCCGCACCCGGATTATGAATGACGGGATCTTCAATGATCTTGGCAAGAACACCAATAAAAAACATCGCGCGGATCGAGACAATGCCCCCGGCCAGGAAAAAGTGTGCGGCAAAGGGATCGAGAATTGCAGCGCTTAAGTACCCGACAGAGATGGCGCTATTTTAGAAAAGGTCCAGTGAGGGCGCTTCAAACTGAAGAGGCTTAGTTTGCTACCTCACGCGTATCGAAAACAATGGCTCCACGAACTGTTTGGCTCAATCTGTTCGACTCTCCCGACATCGATGCACCAAAGACGTAAAGCAAAACTGCGAGCACAATCACAAGGGCTATCAGCGAAGCGTTGACTGCGGCGGGGGCGGATGCCTTCCTGCTGTTCATGGCGCACACTCCATTCGAAGATCACAAGCGAAAACGGGCGCGACAACAGGCGGTTCCCCGAACCGGACTTTGGTCCGAGGGTGCCCCGGACTGAGGTCCAATCGACGGAACGAGCAGGAAGCGAGGCCGTTGGTTTTGCAGCGGTCCATCGGGGCCGCGACGAAACCGAAGGAGGAACTATGCGTCACATGCTCATTGCAACGGTTGCGGTCGCGACTATGATTTCAGGCGCGGCATTCGCGCAATCGTCGACGGTAAACGGCGCCGCAGGCGGCGCCGTCACCGGCGCAATCGTTGGAGGCCCCGTTGGCGCTGCCGTTGGAGGTGTCACCGGTGCTATCATTGGCACCGCGATCGATCCGCCGCCGCAGAAAGTCGTAACCTACGTTCGTGAAGCGCCGGCACCCGAGGCCCGTGTTGTCGTGAAGGAAAAAGTTGTTGTCGGCCAGCCGCTCCCTCAGGCCGTGGTGGTGACCCCGGTTCCGGAGAATCCAAAGTACTCCTATGCGATTGTGAACGACGAACGCGTTATAGTCGAACCCTCGTCTCGCAAGGTAATCCAGGTCATCAACTGATCTGGTGCGGGCGCGGCGCATGCGGCGCCCGCCTTGCCGGTTCGCGTCTAGATGCAGTCATCATGCAGTCATCATGCCTGTTTCGCAGCAAGTTTTTCTTGAAAGCGAGTTGGGGCTTGCGACGCGGCTACAGAAGCGGGCCATGTAATATCAAGTAGTTCACGTGTTTATCACCTTCATTCGCTGCGACCCTGACATTCTGTCGTCCCTGGCCCATTGCTGTTTGCAGCCGGTCAACCAATTCCCTGAAGACCAGATGATCCGGTCATCGTTACCCGCACAGTCGGAGAGCATCACAAACAGTTAACTTCTGCCAAGGAGGATAGCCGCGCGCCAGCAATATCACGGAAGCGATCGTGGAGGTCAGCAAGTCTGGCCATTTGGGGTCTTTCTGAACCAAATGGCCAAGACGAAATTGCGCTGGCGAGGGAGACTGAGCGCCGCAACAGCTTATAGTTAGAGCGTGTTGTCCGGAATGATGAAGTCACCATCAAGGCGGTTCAGATTTTCGCAGAACAGCACCGGACATGCGCGGGTGTCACGTGTAGGGATACGCTTCCATTCCGCGTACTCGTTGGGATCGCAGTAACGGCTGTTGCGCACGAAGCGATCATACAATGGAAGCCCACGCGGCGATGTCCAGCGAAAAATCACGGCGCCTTGGTTACGGACGGCGGCACGGGCTTGTTCGCAGGTCATTTTAAGTGGGCTAAGACGTGAGATCGCGAACGCAGGAGTCGATGCCAGCATTACAGTGAAAATGACGGCAAGCTTCTTCATGATCAACCTCCATCTGTTGCAATGAACTGCGGCGAGGCAGCATCCGCCTGGCGCGGAGCCGATAACTGGTCTCCATTATTGTTTAGCGAAAGCCGTGTATTGGCGCTCCCGTGCCAAGGCCCGTGATGCCAGGTAAGCTTCCGCGGTGGCCATCCAGTGATGGAGCTGAGTTCCGGGCGCCGGTCGGGCATGACGGAGTCCTATTTCTCGGCGCGGTTGAGAAGGACGCGCATTTCCTCGAATCGACGCTTGCGGTCCCCGTCATCGACATTCGGTCCATAGCACGTGCTCGACACGCAGAATTGCGCGAGGTTGTGTGGTTTATCTGCCTTGTCGAACTCGCATTCGAATATATCGGTCATGTCGGCCGGGGCCGTTCCCTGCCGGCTTGAATATGACATGCGGACCCCCGGTGGCTTCAGTTCGGGATAGGATTGCACAGTCCCAATCGCGAGTTTGTCGGTCATGAAGAAACTCTTGGCAACGGATTTGCAGGTCTCCTCCAAGTCAGGAGATTGCGCCATGGCATTTGCAGACGCGGCCAACGTGGCAAAGACGAATAATATGATCGGCTTACGCAATGCTTTCTCCTCAGCTAGCTCTGCGATTGAGGTAGAGCGGTGGGAGCAAAAACAAGTGCCGACATCAGTTTGTTGAGCTTCACCAGCCGGCCCGGCCAGTTTGGATTGGCCTCCATGGCAGCGAGGAAACGCCTGGCGGCATTTGAGCAGGGACCGCCCAGTCCGCACCACTTTAAAGCAATCGAAAGCCGCTTGGGCGCTGCGGGCTATGTTACTCCCCTTTGACTGGGACCTTTTGGCGTTGTCAGCGTTGTCTCTTCAAGATCAGGAAGAAACGGGGATGACACAGGTAACGACGCCTGCAGGGACGTATAAGACAAGGTAGGAAAGATTGGGTCAGTTGTCCAAGTTCACTTAAGAAGGCGTGTTATGTAGCGCCAAGGCGGTCGCCCAGCATGGCAGATGTGATGGATGCGGAACAAGCTTCGGATCAATTCTGGATCAAGCGAGGAGAGTTAGATCAACGAGTTCAAGAAGGGTGACCGTGTAGCCTGGAATACGAGCCAAGGACAAACCGTGGCGAGATCGTTGAGAAGCAGACAACCCCGACAAAGATCAAGGGTCATGAAGTCAATGCTTCGAAGTCAACCCCCGAATTCGTAGTCAAAAGGGAAAGTCCGGCAGACGCGCCGCTCATAAGCCGGGCAGCCTGATCAAAACCTCCCGAGATTCGGGTATCTGGAAAAGCCCGACCCGCCTATGAGAGGATCGGGCTTCGCGGCCAGCGGCCTGACTGCGGCGGTGAGGGACCGCCGCGTGCCCAAAACCTTGCCAGACTGGAATAGTTCCAAGGAAAACCGGTCCTCAGAAGTGAATCCAGGGTGGGATTGTCCGAGAAACGAGGTGGCGAATCTTTAAACACAGAGCATCAGGGCCGTATCACCTGCTTGTCAGCGACAATTCAGAAGATGTGGGAACTATCCATACGATTCGTCAGTTGAGTAGCCAGTTTTCCTGTCTATTGGATCGTGCCCATGACCCATATCAGCTCTCCGCCGGTGATGCGGCCCTTCAGAACCTCCCTGCGCTCGATACCCTTTCACTTTGCTGCCGCCTTTCTCGCGGGCGCGCTTCTCACCGACATCGCTTATTGGCGAACCATGCAGATGATGTGGACGAATTTTTCCGCGTGGCTGTTGCTTGCGGGAGCCGTTTTCTGCAGTCTCGGCCTACTCGCGGGCCTTGTCGACGCGGCAAGGGGACTTCTCGCACTGCGAACCCCCATCGGGTGGATTTATGCCTTGAGCAGCCTGATGGTTTTTGCCCTGGCGATCCTGAATTCCTTCGTCCACAGCCGTGATGCCTGGACTTCGGTGATGCCAATGGGGCTGGCGCTGTCAGCGGCTACGACCGTGGTGATCCTGATTTCCGCTGCGTTCGGTGCCCGAGTCCGGCTGCTAAGCAGCAGAGGATGGTAGGATGATTTCTCGCTCCTCACACACGTTCGCCACCAGCCTGCTTTTATGCGCGATTGCCGTATCGCTTGCCGCATGCAGCGAGAAGGAAGCGGATCCGACGGAGATCGGCCCCAATCCCAAACTTCCAGAGCAGTCTCAATACCTTGTGCCCACCATGAACGTTGCGAAAGTCGTCGGTTGGAAGGATGGCGGGATGCCCTTGGTGGCGCCAGGTTTGAAAATTCAAGCAATGGCGACCGATCTCGGTCATCCCAGATCGGTCTATACGCTTCCGAACGGGGATGTCCTTGCTGTCGAATCCACCTCTCCGGAGGGAGAGCCGGTTACCCGGCCCAAGGACCTGATCGTTGGCTGGGTGCAGTCGCTGGCGACGGGTGGAGGCGGTGGCGGCGAGACCAGCAACCGTATCACGTTGCTGCGCGATGCTGACGGCGATGGCGTTGCCGAGACACGCGAGGTTTTTCTCGATCATCTCAATTCACCCTTTGGCGTGGCGCTGGTTGGCGGCGATCTCTACGTCGCCAACACGGACGCCATTGTTCGGTATCCCTATCGCGAGGGGGAGACCAAAATCACCGAGCCGGGCAGCGTCCTGACCGAACTCCCCGGGGGGCCGATCGATCACCACTGGACGAAGAGCCTGGTGGCCAGCGAAGACGGCAGCCTGCTTTATGTCGGTGTCGGGTCAAACAGCAATATCACTGAGAACGGCATCGAGGCGGAGAAGAACCGCGCCGCGATCTGGGAAGTCGATCGACAAACCGGCCGTCATCGAATCTTTGCGACGGGATTGCGCAACCCGAACGGATTGAGCCTGGAGCCGCAGACGAAAGCGCTCTGGACCGTCGTCAACGAACGCGACGAACTCGGTCCCAATCTCGTGCCGGACTATATGACGTCGGTGAAGGATGGCGGCTTCTACGGATGGCCCTACAGTTACTACGGACAAAATGTTGATCCCCGCGTTATGCCCCAGCGGCCGGATCTGGTCGAAAAGGCGATCGTCCCCGACTATGCGCTCAGTTCGCACGTTGCGCCGCTTGGGATGACGTTTTACACCGGGGCAAATCTCCCCGAGACTTACCGCGGTGGAGCATTCGTCGGCGAACATGGAAGCTGGAACCGTAACGCCTTCAATGGCTACAAGGTGGTGTTCGTGCCGTTCAAGGACGGAAAGCCGAGTGGTGCGCCAAAGGACGTGGTCACCGGCTTCCTCGATGACCACAGCCAAGCGCGCGGACGGCCTGTCGGCGTCGGCGTGGATGGAAAGGGCGCCTTATTGGTGGCCGATGACGTCGGCAACACGATCTGGCGCGTGACCGCTCAATGAACGATGACGAGCAGGCGGCAGGCAAACGGTTATCCGGCGCGAGGCTTTGGCACAAGGATGCCGTCATCTACCAACTCCACGTGAAGAGCTTTTATGATGCCGATGGCGACGGGGTGGGAGACTTTTGCGGGCTGACCGGAAAGCTCGACTATATCGCTTCACTCGGCGTCAACACGATCTGGCTCCTGCCATTCTACCCGTCGCCACGTCGTGACGATGGCTACGACATATCCGACTATAGGGACGTCAGCCCGGAGTATGGTTCGATCGCAGATTTTCAGGCTTTTGTGGACGCGGCCCACGCAAGGCAAATCCGCGTGATAATCGAACTCGTCGTCAATCATACCTCCGACGAACACCCGTGGTTCCAGCGCGCCCGCAGGGCGCCTGTGGGATCACCCGAGCGCGACTATTACGTCTGGTCCGACACCGACGACAAGTTTAGCGAAACGCGCATCATCTTCGTCGATACGGAAAAGTCGAACTGGAGCTGGGACCCGGTCGCGCAGGCCTACTACTGGCACCGGTTTTACTCGCACCAGCCCGATCTGAACTATCGAAACCCCGATGTCGTCAACGAACTCCTCGTCACGATGAATTTCTGGCTGGCGAAGGGCGTCGATGGTTTTCGGCTCGACGCCATTCCGCACCTCGTTGAACGCGAGCACACCGACAATGAAAATTTGCCCGAGACCCATGCTCTCCTGAAGCATGTTCGTGCCAATCTCGAAGCAAAACATCCGGAGGTGATCCTGCTGGCAGAGGCCAATCTTTGGCAGGAGGAAGCGCGTGAATACTTTGGTGACGGCGACGAATGCCACATGGCGTTCCACTTTCCCCTGATGCCGCGAATGTTCATGGCTCTGGCGAAGCAGAGTGCCAAGCCGATAAAGACGATCCTGCGTCAGACGAGTTCGATCCCCGACGATTGCCAATGGGCGATTTTCTTACGCAATCACGACGAGTTGACTTTGGAGATGGTAACGGAGAGCGAGCGTAATTTTTTATGGGAGACCTATGCGGCCGACAAACGCGCCCGGCTGAACCTTGGAATTCGTCGCCGGCTGTCGCCACTGATGGATCAGGACCGCCGTCGGATCGAGCTGCTTCATATGCTGCTCTTTTCGCTGCCTGGAAGCCCCGTCCTCTACTATGGCGACGAGATCGGAATGGGTGACAATATCGATCTCGGAGACAGGGACGGAGTACGCACGCCGATGCAATGGTCGGACCACCAAAATGCGGGGTTTTCGACGGCCTCACCACACAAGCTGGCCCTACCCATCATCAGTGATCCACAGTTCAGCTACGCTGCCATCAATGTTGCCGATCAACAAGGAGACCCGCACTCGCTCCTAAACTGGATGAAGCAAATGCTGAGACTGCGCCGGCGTCACGAGGCCGTGAGCCGCGGTTCGCTACGCTTCGTAAAAACCGACAATGAATGTGTGCTCTCCTATCTGAGAGCCTTCGGCGACGATATCGTTCTCTGCGCTGCCAACCTTTCCGAGACGCCGCAGGCGGTGAGGCTGGCATTGCCTGGCCTTGAGGGGTACGTGCCTGTCGAGCTCTGCGGCGGGGCGTCGTTTCCCGCCGTCGGGAGGGAAAATTATCCGCTGACGTTTCAGCCCTATGCATATTTCTGGTTTGCGATGCGACGTTAAGGCTGGGTGGCGCCAGGTATTCATTTAGGTCGAGAGGTTTAGCAGACCGGAAAGCGACCTCGAAGACGTATAAGCCAGGATGTCCTTGCGTTCACCGATGCCGAGGGATGAACGTGGCTGGAACGCCCATTGCGACCGTGTTCGGTGGTATGTCGGTCAGCACGACCGAATTCGCCCCGATTACGGCGCAGTCGCCGATGTTGATGTCACCGAGTAGGACCGCACCGGCTCCGATTTCCACGTTGTTGCCGATAGTCGGTGCAGTTGGTTCCCCGGTATGTTTCAACCCGATGACGACGCCACTTCCAATTTGGCAGTTGTCGCCAATTCGAGCATACCCGGTAATGACGATACCGCCCATGTTTTCGATGTGGAGATGACGTCCGACCGTTGCCTCGCAAGGTAGTTCGATACCCGTCGCTATCTGGACTACCTTGAACATGATTTTGTAGACAAGAGACAAGGATTTTCTGAGTGGCGTTGGACCAACGCCGTAGCGCCACCTGCCAAATCGGTAGACGATCATCACCCAGAACCCTTGCTTGCTCCATTCTCCATCGTATGCGTCCAGGTCGGAACGGATGTTTTCAAACACGGTTTCCTGCCCTTCGATCGATCGGCGCATCCGCGGGGCCGTGTCGGTTGGGGGTTCACCACAAACATGTTTCTCAATCTGGAACTGTCCAGTACGACAAATGGAGGTGTTTTGGCGTAGAGATCTTGATCCCTCGACGGTGTGCAAGGTGAGTGTTGGCCATCAGCGTGGCGTCGTCTCCGATCGGAAGAGGCTGAGTTCAAACCTCTGCGAAAGTTGCTCATAGACATCGGCTGCGGTCTCGTCACCGCCTTTCGCCGACCACCGCATCTCAAAACTGAGTTCTTTGCGCCCGTCATCAAGGAGGTGGGCGCCTGTGAAGATTGCCTTGGCAGCAAAACGCTTCAATCCAAGGGTCGGATCCGGTGTGGCCGCTTGAAAAGGTAGGATAATCCTGATCGAAGCCTTGTGTGTCTGTGTCATACGACTGTCGAGACGCTTGAGCGGCGAAAGCACCATCCATGCAAGAAATGTGGCGGCAATTCCGGTGATGATCTGGCCTCCGCCGAAGCTGAGGCCGATGACAGTAGCAAGCCAGAGCGTTGCGGCGGTCGTTACACCAGTTGCGATATCGCCGCGCCGAAGGATCGCACCGCCGCCGATGAAGCCCACACCGGTCAGGATCCCCAGAGGAAACCGGAGAATGTCCATGGATCCGTTGGCATTGATGCTGGTTGAAAGAAGATAATTAGCCTGGATCATGCTTATGCACGCAGCGAGCGACACCAGGATGCAGGTCCTGAACCCTGCCGTATGGCCGCCTCGTTCCCTGTTAAGCCCGATTATCGCGCCTGCTACCAAGGCCGCTGCCATTCTGACCGCGATATCGATCCCTGCCGGATCTATGGGCATTCGATCGAGCGAGAGATGGTCAAGTACCGTATTCAACGTTTCCACCTATCCTGCTCTAGCTCTCGCGCGCTGTGTTCAAGCTGCCGATCTTGGGATACGTCGCTATTTGCTGGTTGGTGTCGGAATATCCCGATCACGGCATAAACGAAGATTGACTGGGGTCTGTTCCCGACTTTATCGAATAGCGGGCCGAGGAGGGCGCGCCGAGCGTGATTTGAGCAGCGTCGGATGTCTGGCCGGAGGGTCTTTGGCTCGCCGAGGCTGATGCCCTTGGAGACGCCAATGGAGGTCTGCGTAACCTGCCATTGGTTGGTGCTATGGGTGAAGACTTCCCTTGGCGCGTTCCCTGTACGGAACAACTCGTTGGATAATGGGTTTCGATCCAAGTAGCCGTAAGTCCATGTCGGCTGGGGAGCGGCCATGCCCTTGAAAGCACTTGCCTTGAACGGCAACTTGAAATCCTCACGTTCCTCCGAGCCATCCTCGACCGGAAAGTTGCTGGAACTCATCGCCGACGAATTAAAAAAACACGGCATCGAAACAGAAACCATTCGACTTGCCGATCAAAAAATCATGCCCGGCGCGTCGTCCGACGAAGGAAAGGCGACGACTGGCCAGACATCCGCAAGAGGCTTCTTGACGCCGACATCCTTCTCGTCGGCACACAGATCTGGCTGGGGCAACCGAGCAGCGTCTGCAAAAGGGCGCTGGAGCGGATGGATGCATTTTTGGACGAGAAGGACGAAGAAGGCCGGATGGTGTCGTATGGCAAGGTCGCTGCGATCGCGGTCGTTGGCAATGAGGATGGCGCTCATCACGTTTCCGCGGAGATATTTCAGGCGTTGAATGATGTCAGCTTTACGATCCCAGCAAATGCAGTTGCGTACTGGGTGGGCGAGGCTATGGGCTCAACGAACTTCGTCGATTTGAAAGAGACGCCGGCAGCGGTCCAGACGATGATCGCGGTTATGGCTCGAAATAGTGCGCATCTAGCCAGGCTACTGCGAACGTCGCGATATCCGGGCGCCGACGATAGCAGGCGGTGAAAGTACTTGACCAGTCGCAAACGGCGCAAGTTCCACCCGCTTTGCTGGAACCGCATCGCTCGCGCGAGCAGTCTGACTCGCCTGCGACTCCTCATAGTTCGGTTTGTTGGTGTCCCAGCGCGTGATCGGAGCACGAGGAATCCTGGTCGCCTTTTGCAATGCTCATGATTGCTCCTGAGAAAGGTCGCCCCATTGTCGCATCCCGCAATCGCAAAGTGCGACGGCTGGCCAAGGGAGGGAGGCATCGTCAAAAGTTGCAGGCGGCTGGTTCGGGGCGACTGTCCGCCAGCGTACAATATGATTTGCGCCCGGAACGTCGGCGAAGCGTGAACATTTCCTTATCGAGATCACGAGCGTGTCAACTGGACGCGATAGGGATGGCGAACATGGCGATTTTTCCAGTTTCTCGTCATGGCCAACGAAACGGCAGCCGAGCGCCCTACCTGTCCGCCGTGATCTCGTCCGTCCGCTTTCCCGTCGTTGGAGGGAGCCGAAAGCTCGCGCAAGCTTTGCGAATGAATGAGGTTTGCCGCCGCCGAGATCATGTCGCTGTTGCGTTCACGCAGTTCGATGAGATCTGACGGCATGCGCCATCGCAAACATCAGGTGAATCGCCGGAGCTGGCTCGGATCGGGTCGCCGACATAAAGCAGGTGATAGCCCGTCGGGCGGACGTGGCAGTCGTCCGTATGGCCCGCCAAGGCGTTCAACACGCGGCCTGTCTGATATTTGCTGTGTTTACCATCTACACTGGCTCCGAAAACTTCGGAGCAGGACTTTTTTTAAGCTTACTCAAACCGGGGGCGCAGCGCGCGGGGAATGAAATTGACGGCCAAGGATGGAATACCCACTCTGAATTGGCTCAGGACACTAATGGAATGTCGACATGCCTTGCGAGGGCCTGGGAACCAACCACTCTTCATGGACGTTGGCATTCTGCAATCAGTATAGGAGGAATTATCAATGATCTCTGCAGACCAGGTTCATGAACATATGGAGGTGATCGGTGCTGACGGCACACATGTTGGTACAGTCGACCATATGGAGGGCGCCTCACGTATCAAACTGACGAAGTCTGATTCCGACGACGGACAACATCACCTCATTCCCTTGGAATGGGTAGACCATGTCGATGAACATGTACACCTGACCAAGAGTGCACGGGATGTCCGCAGTCAGTGGTCGTCCATTAACTGACGACAACTGGAGCCGCTACCAAGCGGCTCCTTCCTGACCGTGACCGGAATCAACTGCAAGTTTGCGCTACCTTACTACCAACGGTTTGCAGTCGGGTTGCTCCAACCGAATATTTGCATAAACAGCAGACGCCCAGAAAGGACGGCTAGAGGGGATCCATCCTACCGCGCGAATACTGAAAGCCTTTCAAAGCCGCAGGATGTTCAGCTTCAGGCGTCCGGAAGCATTGAGAGAACCGCATCACGGTCGTTGGAAGCCGTCTGCCGCAGTTTCAGCAACCATCAGGATCCTAATTGCCACCAACAAGTTCCGATATTCGCCTTGCGAAGACATCGCTGCAAAGGGCTTGGAAGCAACCTGCATGCCGTGATCGAGGTGACAGTGGTTGAGGACAGCGTTCTCTACATATGCGTTAATGAGCGAGACGGGTAACTAGGGCGTTGATTCCGCACTGCGCCGGCGAGCTGGCGGCCGTTGATGTCCCTCGCCGATGTCCCTCGCTAGGCCGACGTCCCTTACCAGTATGTCGGTACCCCGACGCGGGGCCAAGGGTCTTCAGCGCTGAGCGGCCGTCTCCCGCCTCGAGGGGGAGGTAACCAGTTGATACCTGGCGGAACGAATGCCTTGATATTCATGCGACTTTGCTGCCGACGCTCCTGCATTCCGGCAGCCTCTGTGCGAGAATCCTTCCAACACCGCCACTCGTGGTGGTCTCCCTTGCGGAAACAGAAGCCCTCTCGCATCCCCCCTGCACAACCGAGGTACGAGGGACCTCGAAGAAGAGCTCGCCCTGGTATGATCCCCCACTAGCAGGTCGATATCCAAGAACCACCGGGGCAACGATCTGATGACACTGAGTACGCACCTGGGCCGTTCCTCTAGAACCTGCTCTAGATCAGTGGACGGCGCACCTGAGTGCGTCCTGAAAGATCTTCGTCAGCCGGGTTCTTTCCGCAGCGGTGGAAAGGAGCGCGCGATTGAATTTCTGCACCAACTTTTGGTCGACGGAATTCCCTCTGCCGTGTGGACCGATCGGCCGCACTTTGATGCGCTCGCCAAGATCAGCATGGTACTGCGATAATGTCAGGCCCGCCTTGAGCAGAAGCGCACGGATCACGGTCCGCTTTTCCGCGGAAATAACCCGCTTGAAGGCTTCAACGAGGACTGGTTTCGGGACAGGCAACTCGATTTCATCGATGAGGTCGCTGCCTACATCGGCGTCACGCACGAAACGTACGAAATCATTCACTAACTCGTTGGCGGCTTCCAATGTCCAAGTCTCATTGCCTGCGTCCCGATGACGAAGATTGAATCGTTCTTGATAAAACACTGATCTGTCTCCTGGTTTGCTCCAAAACGCTGGCGTGCAGGATTGGTTCAATCTGCAACAGGTTTTCCGAGACTGACAGCTAGGAGGCCGTCGAAGGCGAATGCCGGGCGGGTTTGCGAGCCGGTTAATCAGGTTGTCCTACAACCGCGCGTATTCGAGCGGGTGCGAGAAATTCGTCGGACGGAGGATACTACCGATGACGCCCAATGAGCGGCTTTTACCCGATTACTCTGAGGTCGAAGACAAGTTTCGCATACCGCGGACCGGCCGCCGCCCCGGACCCTGGCCGATGGCGCTAGACGCGGGCGCGCCTTCGTATTCGACATCCCACGCGGCCGACAGCCGCCGCACGTCTGTGTCAAATGGATATCAGCCTTGCTGGCCCAACGTCTAAATCATGATCTCGCCGCCGGTCACCGGTATGATTGCGCCGGTCATGTAGCTGCCGAGCTCCGAAGCCAGCAGCACATAAGCGCCCGCCAATTCGGCAGGCTGCCCGGCTCGTCCTATCAACGTCTGTTCGCCGAATGTCGCTGTCTTTTCTATGGGCATCGTGGAGGGTATGAGCGGGGTCCAGATCGGTCCGGGTGCAACGGCGTTAACCCGGATTCCCTTTTCGGCAACCATCTCGGCGAGGCCGGCAGTGAAATTCGACACAGCCCCCTTTGTCGATGCATAGGCCAGCAAGTGGGCCGACGGCTGCCGCGACTGGATCGAGGTCGTATTGATGATCGAGCTGCCCGGTCGCATGTAAGGTATCGCCGCTCTCGATAGGAAAAATGGCGCATAGATGTTTGTACGAAAGGTGAGATCCCACTCCTCAGGACTGATATCCCCGATATCAGCGTAGGTCCGTTGAAACGCGGCATTGTTAACGAGGACGTCGATCGAACCAAGTTCGCGGACAGTTTGTTGAACGAGATCCCTGCAATGATCTTCCGAGGTAATGTCTCCCGGGAGCAGTACCGCGTCACGACCGGCTTCCCGGACCCACTTCGCTGTGTCTTCGCCGTCCTCGGCTTCGTCGAGAAATGAAATCGCGACATTTGCGCCTTCCCGGGCAAATGCGATGGCAACAGCCTTGCCGATCCCTGAGTCCGCCCCGGTGATCAGGGCGACTTTGCCGTCCAGCCTCCCATTGCCGCGATAGGATTGCTCGCCATGGTCAGGAACGGGCTGCATCTTTTGTGTAACACCGGGCGGTTGCTGGCGCTGGTTGGGGAATGGAGGTGTGGGGCGGCGTTCTTCACTCATGTTCTTCTCCTTGATCGTCGGGAACTAAACCGCGTTCAGCGGCAAGAGTTCCTCGCTCCGACCTTGGATGTTAGACGGCAGAACCGTCGTTAATGTCGTGAAGCATGGGTGACCCCGGCTTGGGCACAAGCGTCCGATAACGCTTCTCCCCGAGAACGAGCTTGTTGTCGGCAACATAGCGCGCCCGATCTCGTACACTTTCGTGCTGCGGATCGTTTGCTTGAGAGAAGGCTTTATGAATTTGCCATGTGGCGGAAAATCGCTTTGATTGAAGCGCGCCTTTTAAGGTGAGCGTGCAGGGTGGCGCTATCAAGCGAAACTTCGCTGTTTGGAACACGCGAGGCCCTAGGGCGAATAAATTGATAAGCCGCATTGGATTAACAACGCGAGAACCTTGGAGTCAACTAGAGCTATTATTCCAGCGCGCGGACTGTACTCAGTGATCGGTCGTACCTAGGTTCAATCTCTGCAACAAGCGCTACCGGTTCGGAAAGCGCTTCAACATCCTGTCATGGACATTGTCGATTCCCACAAACATCGCGGCAACAGCAACGGCCTTATCGCGGTGATCGACGTTCGTAATGTAGCCTTCCAAAACCAATTCGGGGCCTATCATGTGGATAGTCATGGCGCTACTGTCGATATCCGGGACCGCCGCAAGCGCTGCCTTGACAGTTGCAATCGTAGACGCAGAACTATGGCCCTGTTGGCACCATTGTTCATGCGTGAAGCTCTCGGAACCAAATATCATGACCTTCTACCTCCGATACCTTAACTATCGAAACATGATGGACTTCGAATGGTTCCGTGATGGGACTTAGGTCCGGTGGCGGTTTGCCAGCCCGGCGAAGGCCGAATATCGTGGCAAACACAGCAGGTCGTTTTGCAATGCAGGTGCACCATTGGGCGCTGATAGCGGTTTTCAGGCAATTTGGGGGCGAATTCCAGTCCGCTGGCGCTCCCGGGATTTGCAGGTGGCAGGTCTCTTGATCCCTCCGATTGAAAGGTTTCCGGGAGCGGTGGTGTCCGGGGCTCTAGGGCGAACGAAATGGTTCCAATAATCGGGAGCGGCCCATTCCCAGCCTCCACATCCTGACAGTCAGAACTTGTAGCCGACCTGGATACCGGCGCGGGTCATGCCGTTGTTCGGCCCGTCGCAGAGATTGGCATGCGACGAGTGGGCCACCTGAGCGATGACATTCCAGTGCGCGTCGAAGCGATAGCCGGCGCCAAGGTACTCGTGAAACAGCCAGCGACAGCCGAGATCCGGGCCATCGGTGTTGTTATTGAGTGTGCCACTGTGCCAGACGCCGCCAAAACCAGCCTCTGCGAAGACCTTCTCGTTGAAATCTACGGTCCAGGCAAAGCCGCCGAAGACCTGTGTTGCCTGGCCGGATGTTCCTATCGAGGTTCCGAGGTTTACTCGGGGCCTGGCAAGCTGCTGCTGCCAGTTCGTCGCGGCGTCCTGATTGAAGGGATCGAAGAAGACCGTTACCTCGGGAAACACGCCGTCTTCGTGCTCACCACCGCTCTGAATCGACGCCGATGCGCCGAAACGCAGTTCGTCGAAGATCTGGTCGCC
>UBTY01000008.1 GCA_900468535.1 Hyphomicrobiales bacterium
CGAAGCTGAGAGCCGATCTGGAACAGCAGTTCACCTTTTCCGACATCGGCTACCGCACCGGCGGCCCGGCCCGTTATGTCGAGGTCAGGGAAACCGGCGGCCGGCTCGGCTTCATCACCCCGATGACGCATAATTTCTGCGAGAGCTGCAACCGCGTGCGACTGACCTGCACCGGCACACTCTACATGTGCCTTGGCCAGAACGACGCCGCCGACCTGCGCGCCGCCGTTCGCGCCACCCCTGACGACGGGCTGCTCTATGCGGCGATCGACGAGGCGATCTCGCGCAAGCCGAAGGGCCACGACTTCATCATCGACCGCACTCACAACCGCCCGGCCGTCGCCCGCCATATGAGTGTGACCGGCGGATAATCCATCGCATTCCAGTGCGCGCTTTCCGGGCGCTTTGTACGAGCAGTCTATGCGATCTAACCGTACGTATAGTGTCTGCGGTTGCGCAATCCTCATAGACTTCATGCAATTCAAAGCAAAGGGGATGACGATGATCGACGCTAATCTGGTTCAGTCTCGCACGCATCAGGCCGCGACCCGCCGGGCAGCTGCGCTGATCGTCGATCCGGAAATAAATTCGGCTTCACCGCTCGTACAGCGCCTTGTCAATGAAGGACTGCATGTATGCCTTGCCGACAGCGCTGACGCGGCGAGACGACATCTTCGCGAACGGGCAATCTCCTTTGCCGTCGTGGAGCTCGCCCTTGACGATGGCGATGGCGTTGAACTCGTGCAGGATATCGCCGATCTGAATCCGGGCTGCCGGACCCTCGTTCACAGCAGGTTCTGCAACCTTTCCAACGCCGTGTCCGCCATCAAGGCCGGAGCAAGCGACGTTCTCCCGAAGCCGACGGAAACCGACTTTCTCGTTGCTCTGCTGCTGAACGATGCCGGCGTTGAGCCTCGCTTCCTGCAGTCTTTCCCCGCGCCCAACAGTGTGCGCCAGGAACACATCAGGGACGTCTACATGGCGTGCGGCGCCAACGTCGCGCAGGCTGCACGGCAGTTGTCGATGCACCGCAGAACGTTGCAGCGTCTCCTCAAGCGCTCCCCAATGCTCTGAAGGTCGCACCGATGCAGTCACCACGCCCGCTTTCAGCTCTCACCCGTCGGCTTTCCTTTCGCGACGGTCGTTTCTCTGCAAACTCTCGTATCGTGCCTGAGGAAGTGCCGGTCGCAATCTCTTATGCCGGATCGTCGCACGCGGTGATGATGGCAACGCCCGGTGATCTCGACGATTTCGCTGTCGGATTTAGTCTTACTGAAGGCATCATCGGCTCTCCGGAGGAAATCGCGGAGATTGAGATCGTCGAGGCCGGCATCGGTATCGACATCCAGATATCACTCAACGAGGATGTCACGCAGGCTTTGCGCGCCCGCAAGCGCAGCATGGCCGGCCCTGTCGGCTGCGGACTGTGTGGCATCGAATCCATCGAGCAGGCCGCGCGAAAAGTGCCCCAGGTATCGAACGCAAGCCTTGCCCTGACCTCAGACGACCTGTCTTGCGCGATATCCCTGCTGAACGGCTCTCAGCCGCTGCATCGCGAAACACGCGCCGTCCACGGTGCCGGCTTCTACATCCCCGGCCAGGGTCTCGTCGCGACACGCGAAGATGTCGGTCGGCACAATGCTCTCGACAAGTTGTGCGGCGCTATCATGCGCGCCGGCGGAAATGGTGGACAAGGCGCCGTCGTGGTTACGAGCCGGATTTCCGTCGAGATGGTGCAGAAGACCGCAATTCTCGGGAGCCCGGTGCTGATCGCGATCTCCGCGCCGACCGCGCTTGCAATCCGCACTGCGGACGAAGCGGGCATGACACTCGTCGGTCTCGTTCGCGGCAACGATTATGAGATATTCACCGGCGAAAGCAGGATTTCCTTTCCTGCAACGATCGAACAGCTCCACCTTTTCGGCTGAAGGCTACAAGTGCTCGCCATTCAGCGAGCATTCCCAAAAAGAAACGATGCCGGTGTTGCCCCCGGTGCGAAAGCACACACCAGGTCTTGACATGATTTCGTCAAGTGGCAGGCTGAAATGGCACAGAGGGGGATGAGAATGTTCGATATTGGAGCGACTTATCGGTTCGTCTTGATTGAGGGAACGTCCGAGGGATGGGGCGAGAATGACTTCACGGATACTGTGGTGGATATCGATGGGCCCCTGCTCAAGCTTTCATCTGGTAGGATCATCAACTCGCATTCTTCCCTGTTCGTCAGTGCGACGCTGATCTCGATGATCGCGTCCGCCTCATCCGCGGAGGAGCTGGTGGAAGAGACGGAAGCGCTGGTTTAAGCAGCGCCGAGTCTCCACCGCACGTCCCGATAGAACAGCCGGAGGGACACGGCGCAGAGCAGCGCGGTGTCCCTCCATATCAATCAGCGTGGCATCAGTGCCGGCTGATCGGCCGGGAACTTGGCGATGTCGGCAACACCGACGTTGAGGTGCTGCGCGACCAGTGCCGCCGGCGTATGGGTCAGCCAGGAAGACAGGCCGATCTCCTGATACTCGGCAACCTTGAACACCGCGACGAACTGCAGATCCGTCTTGCCCGTATTCTCGATGATATGGCCCTGGCTCTTCTTGACATATCCGATGTCGCCGGGACGGAAGTCAGCGGTCTGACTGCGCGGACCCGCGTCGAACACCGTCATGCGGCCTTCGCCCTTGATCCAATATTGCCACTCGTCAGCGTTCGGGTGCCAATGCATTTCTCGCACGCCGCCTGGCTTGATCGTTTCGATCGCTGCCGCGATGGTCTTTGACACCTTGAAGATGCTGCTGTCGGCAAGATGGATCGTGCCTGAGGCGTTCTGCTTTAGCGGTGCCGATGCCGTCAGCCTATATGTGAAAGGATAAGGCGGCAGGCCGGCGGAGGCGACGGCCTCCTGATCTTCCGACAGCGGGCCTGGTTCCTTGCCCTGGAATATCCAGAGGTCCTGCAAGGGAATGTTCTTGAACGTCTCCTGCGGAACGCCGAAATTCTTGGCCAGCAGCTCCGGAGAGGTGTGCGCGAGCCAGTCCGTCAGAAGCAGCGTCCCGTATTCGGACTGATCGCCTTCGTCGAAGACAATCACGAACTCGCAGCCATCGGGGCCGAGGCCCTGCAGCGAATGCGGAAAACCTGCCGGGAAGTACCAGAGATCACCCGCCTCCACGTCCTGCACGTAGGCCCGCCCTTGAGCATCGAGAACCGTGACGCGGCAGCGTCCGTTGGTCATGATTGCCCATTCGGCGGCGCGGTGCCAGTGCATTTCGCGGACGCCGCCGGGACCGAGGCGCATGTTGACGCCGGAAACGGCGTCGGAGATCGCAAAATCGGACTTGGTGACCTGGCGCGCCCAGCCGCCGTTCTGGATGCGCTTGGCGGCATTGTTGAACGAGCCCCAGAAGAGCTGCATGTCACCCACGTCAGTTGCCGGTGGGCTCTGAAACGAGGGAAACTGTTCGTTGATCGCTGGGTTCTTCGGGCCGGGATCCGAAAGGCCGCCGGGATTGGCATTGATGGCGCCTTCAGCCGGTTGATCCGGGTTGCCAAAGGTGGCTGCATGGGCGGCGCCCGCCGCGAGGGCCGTGCCTCCCATAGCGCCAAGGGCAAGCACTGTGCGTCTTGATAGAGGGTCCATGGCTGTCACTCCGTTAGTTTCGAGGAATTAGAGCTGCCGCGCCCGGCTCCTGAGTTTCAGGCCTGCATAGGCCGGCGGTCGTCACTTGCCGCGCCTACGCGATATCACTGAGACGGGCGGGCACTTGCTGCATTGAATATGCCGGAGTCTCGACCGGTACTGCGGCTACCCCTGCGGCCGCTGCGGTTGGTACTCTGTCGACGCCCCACAGTGTCGCTGCACTAAGACTTGCGAGCCCGATCCCCGACACGATCGCAGCGATGGCGTATCGCCGATGGTTGTGAGAGCGCGCGAAGGATGCGGATCGTCGTCATCCTGGAGACCGGCATTCATGAAATGGTCTGTCTCGACCGCGCGCCAAGGCTCACGATCGAAACAAAGGACGCAAAGGAGATTGAAAGGTCACGCCAAGCGCAACCTGACCGAAGCGTCAGTTCGCCAGGCGCAGCTTCAGCGCGGTCACGCCGACCGCGAGGTTCAACCCCACGTCGCCTTCAAGCGACACCGGTTGCAATGACAGGGTCTTTGCGCTTCCGCCGACCAGCACGTTGGCTCCGCCGCCGATGCCGACGCTGGCGTCAGCTGTCACGCCGCTATAGGTTCCCTGCAGGCCAGCAACCGGTTCGCGCGTCGCGTTGTAGACGAGCCACAGCATACGGCCCTTCTCGACGGTGCCGACATCCAGGCCAAAGTCGGTGATGTTTCCGACATAGTGCTGCGCCGCGCCGGAAGCTGTCGGCGAGAAGGTGCAATCCACATCCTGCTTGGATCCGACGATCACACCGATGCCGGCGGAGACATCGCAATCGAGCTTTCCGACTTCTGCGCGTTCGGCGTTCGCAACAGCAGGGGCTGCCAGCATGCCGGCGGCGAGCAGCGAGAGTAGATATGTCTTTTTCATGGTTAAAGTCCTTCGTTGGGAGTTGGTGGCGGGTTGATGCCCAGAAGGATAGGAGCGCAGCGCAGACGCCGGAATCAGCCGCTGGTTTAGAAGGCGCCATACCTAAGTTTAGGGCCTGACCTCCACGCGCAGATGTCACCGGCCACCTAAACCAAGGTACAGCTTATGAATGCCCTTCATCGCGCTAAGAACCTGAGTGTCTCAACAACGCCACAGGATCTGCTATGGATGTCAACGCCGCAAACCAGTGCAGCCTTCCCCTTGCAATGGGAGATAGCCCGGTTCGGACTGTGTTAGCCGGGCTTTGCAGCAGGTTGTCCGACTTGGCCGCAGTTGCCACCCTTCAGGGAAACGCGCCTTTGCAGGCTCTTCTCTACGAGATCGCCGGCGAATTGCGTGCGAAGCGTGGCGAGATCACTCGCGAAATCTGGGGGCCGTTGCTGATCGGCAAACTGACGGCGTCCGTTGAACGCATCGAGGCCGCGATGCTGACGGAATCGTGAGCGCGGCGGACCATTGAGAGGCGTTCCTCCCAGCTCTGCCACAGCCATCGTATGGCCGCAGCTTCTCCTCGGCCGCTGACACAAGCGCTCGAGAACGTCGTGAATGCAGTGCAGGCCGCAGACGGACAGTCTGACTTTCTACGTGCGCTAAGCTCGCCGACGAGGAGCTGGCGAGGCCATTCGCGGCATCCACGCCCGCTCAGTATTCCGATATGCCACGTTGGACGCGCTCGCCTGCTGTCTTTCGCCGACGAATTCCGGGCAATCCTATGCGTCAGTATAGTGTGCAGAGGCAGGTGGTCTTGCTAATTTAGTTTTGAGAAATCGCGGCGAGCCGCGGCTTCGTCGTTTCCCCTACGGTCCAACGTCTCGAAGGATAGGAGAATGATTTCGTTCACGAATACGCATCTTTCGGAAGAGGGCGGGTTGTTGTCCTTGAGCCTGCGGCTCCTTAGCCATCGCTCCGGTTCCTCCTACACGCTTCGGTGCGAGTTGCGGCGGGAGGCGCCGACGAACGCCGTCGTAACGAATTTCGATCAGCGTCTGCAATCCCTACGCAAATCTATCGATAACTCTGTTGCCGGCGACTGAAGCCTCCGTGACTTTCCTCCCATGAAATCTCTTCCATCCAATCGCATCGAGAGTGCCGTTGACCGGCGCCTAATGGCGCTCGATGGCGCCATGCATAAGCTGATGCCATCATACGCCCTGCAATTCTTCATGATCGGCCATTTCCCCGAGGCGGATCGCAGCGGGCTTCTCGAAAACTTGCTCGTCTCCAACTGGCCGGCCGATCTGCTTGTTCGGTACGAAGCGACCGACATGTTTCGACAGAGCCGGATCGTGGCGAAGCTCAAGGAGAGCATTCTGCCGGTATGTTCCGACGCGTTGTTGTTTGCGCGTGCGCGGGATGCGGGTGTGAAAAGCCGTTTGGCGGGTGTCTTCTACGACGATGGGTTCGCCAATACGATCGGCCTGTCGCTGCATGATGCCCATCGCCGCCAATACCTGATGCTGCTCTCTGGGCCGGGGCTGATTGTGGGCGAGCAGGCACTTCCCTCGCTCGTATTCGAGCTTATGAAGGCGCTCGACGGTTTTGCTTCCGGCATGGATAATAAGCACCCGCTGTCGGCTCGGGAATTGGACTGCCTGCGGTGGTCGGCAGCCGGCAAGAGCAGTGAGGAGATCGCGCTCATTCTCGATCTCAGCAGCCACACTGTTAACAGCTACATGCGCTCGGCAATCGAGAAACTGGATGTCGTGAACCGAGTCCAGGCAGTCGCGACCGCCTGTCGCCTTCGCTTGATTTGAACAATATCCTGCACGCTTGGTACATGCCAACACGATAGCGGACGGCCACCGTCAGGCTGAGTGCGCCTGAGTTGCAACGGCATTGGTCGACGTCTTCCGGAAGTCCGGATGCAACGGACCGAACGGCATCGCACCCATGAAGACAACGAAGACCAGACCCGCCAGGGTAAACCAAAACGAGAGAACGAAGCCGTCGGCATAGGACAGGATATATGCTTGTGCGCGAACCCCGGTGGCCACCGTTGAAAGGGCTTCGAGATGTCCCTTCGCGCTTGTTCCGAAGAGTGCGCCGAGCTTCGCGACAATCCCATTCAAATCATGCGACGAGGCGGCAATCGGCCCGGTCAGCACGTTCGAGTGAAACTGTTCGCGTTGGCGCAGCCACGTGTTCAGCAGACTGACAGCGAGCTCGGCGCTGCCGAGCCTGACGACCTGGATATAGGCCGATGCAGCCGTCGCGCGCTTGGGATCGGTGTTGGCGATCAGGTAGACGACTGTGGCAAAGAAGACAAAGCTCTGGCCGAATGTGTAAAGGAGCACCACGGGCAGGAAGCTCGTTGGCGACCATTCGATCGTCAGGCGTGAGCCGAGGAGCGAGGCGACTGCCATCGCCGCCAGTCCGGCGATAATGCAGAACCTCGCATCGATCCGGCGCAAGAGGTAGATCGCGGCCGTTATGAAGAAAAAGACCGGGATGACTGCTCCGTAGATATAGAGGGAGGAGATCGAGATGGGGCGAAGTCCGACGACGTTCTGAAGGAATGACGGTATGACGATAGACCCGGCGGAACTGGAAAATGTGAAGGCGATAATGATCGCGTAGCCCGTACCGATATTGCGCGAGAGGATAACGCTGGCATGGGCCCAGGGTCTTTCCACCAGGCTCTCGTTGATCAGGAAGCCAGCAGCCAGAATGAGACCGCCGACAAGAAGCGAGGTCACGATGCCCGATTGGAACCAATCCAGCCGGTTACCCTGGTCGAGGGCGACGTAGATCATCGTCATCGACGACCCGAGCAGGAGCATTCCACCCCAATCCGCGTTCTCAAGCAGGTTGAAATTGATCTCTTCCCTGGGTGCGCCAACGATCAGCAGCAGCGCGATCAGCGGCGCGATGATCACATCTTGCCAATAGAGCCATTGCCAGCCGAGGTAGTCGCCATAGAGACCGACGAGCACAAACCCCAAGCTCTGCGACAAGGGCAATCTCAGCGCATAGATGGCGAAGCCGATCAGCCAGTATTTCATGTCGAGATTCCGGAAGATGACCATGATGGTCGCCGGAATGAAAACGCCGAGCAGCAATGCCCTGATGGCGTGGAGAGCAAAAAGCATCTCGGTGCCGTGAACCATGGGGATGGCCAATGAGATGCCGGCGTAGACGAGGCACGCAGGGATCATAACCCGGCGTATGCCGAATACGGTGGCGAGCCAGGCGACGGCCGATGATATCAGGATCTGCGGCGCGTTCGCGATCGTGCTCAGCCACGAGGCCTCGTCGACACCCAGCGAATAGGCGCCGCGCAGATCCGGCAAACCTACTGCGAAGACCCGCGTATCGAAGCCGACGACGAAGGAGGCAAGAAGAAGCGCTGCAACGATCAGGTAAGGACGACTCGCCGTCGTGCCCCGGGTCAGGGGACCGAAGGCGTGCGGCGTCGCCGTCATGGTGCAGTGCCTTCGGATGTGTCAACGCGGACCGTTGCCGACATTCCGGGCTTCAGCCTGTCGACCAGCGGCTGTCCCGCGTCGAGTTCGATCCTCACGGGAACGCGCTGGACAACCTTCGTATAGTTGCCGGTCGCATTGTCGGGCGGCAGCAGCGCGAAGACGGAACCGCTGGCTGGCGAGAGCCGCGACACCTTTCCGTGCAGCGTCTGTCCCGGAAAGGTGTCGATGCTGATCGAGGCGGGGCGTCCCGGCGTCATGCGCGCGAGTTGTGTTTCCTTGAAGTTTGCCGTGACATAGACGTTCGGGAGCGGAACTTCCGATATCACGCTTGTACCGGCTGCAACAAAGTCGCCTTCATGAACGAGCTTGCGACCAACCGTTCCGTCAAATGGGGCGTGGATTTGGGTGTAGCCCTGGCGGATCAAGGCGGTTTCCAGATTTCCTTGCGCTGCGCTGACCTGCGCTTGCAACAATGGCGCCTGGCCGTCGAGTACCTTTGCCTGAGCCTTCTGCTGCTCGATCGCAGCCGCTGTCGATTTCACGGCGGCCTCCGCCTGAAGGTAAGCGGACTGGGCCTGCTGGAGCTGTTGCTGCGAGGTTGCATCGCCGAGGCTCGTCTGCCTCTGAAACTCGAGTTCCGTTTGGGTTTTCAGGGCGGTTGCAGATGCATTCTGTGCCTCGGCTGCCTGAACGACTGCCTTCTGCAAGGCGATTTGATTGGAGAGGTTTGCCAGCGAGGCATTGGTCTGAGCGAGGTTCGCCTTCGCGACATCGACGGCCGCATCATATTCCCGAGGATCGATCTCGGCGAGCAGGTCTCCCTTGGATACGTGCTGATAGTCAGCGACCGGCGTGCGCCTGATGGTGCCACTCACCTGAGCACTGAGCGTCGAGAGGTCGGCGCTCACGACGGCATCATCAGTGGACTGATGGGCCGCGCCTGCCACCCATGTGTTCCAATCGAACATGACCAGGGCGACCGCCGCGCCGACAACAAGCACGGCGACAAAAGGGGCGGCCAGTCTCCGGGCTGTCGCTCCCGCCGTCGAAGTTTTCTCATTTGGGTTCGGGAGGTCTGCCTCCGGCGTCGGCTTGGTGGAGGGTGCGAGGCTTGTTACGTTGAGCGGGTCTGCCATCACTTATCTCACTTTTTCGCCGGACCTGTCGCAGCGTTCGCACGTACGGGTACAGGGGCCGGATTGAACGAGACGTGTCCGGTTCCGTGAAACTGTATCCAGTAGCCGAGCGCCATGAAAACCGAACCACCGACCAGATTGCCGAGTGTCACCCAAACGAGGTTATGGACGGCGCCGGCGATTGTAACATTCGTCGGGTGTTCGCCAAGCAGGGCCATGGAGAAAGTGAACATATTGGCGACCGAATGCTCGTAGCCGGCGGCGACAAAGATCGTGATCGGCCAGAAGATCAGCATGATCTTCGCAGCCGCATTGTCAGTGCGCCCCGCCATCCAGATCGCCAGGCAAACGAGCCAGTTGCAGAGTATGCCCCGGGCAAAAAGCTCGAGTGAGGTTGCCGACATCTTTGCTGCGACAGCCGAGAAGAAGGAGGCGCTGCCGTCGCCAAGGAGGACGCCGCCGCCGGCGAGGTGAAAGAGCCCTGCGAGCACAAGCGCCCCGATCAGGTTGCCGAACCAGGTGCTGCACCAAACGAGCAGCACATCGGAAAGGCGGGCGCGCCGCGTAAGCACGGCGAGCGGCATGTACATGGCGGTGCCGGTAAAAAGCTCTGAGCCGGCGAAGACCACGATCGTCAAGGCCGACGAAAAAACCACCCCCATGACAAGGTGCGCCCAGGCCGCATCGACGTGGGCGCCGGCTGTGAACATCAGGATATCGCCGAAGCCGATATAGGCGCCGGCCATCGCCGCGCCCACTAGGAATGCGAGGAACTGGGTGCGAGCGACGAGCGCCTTGTGTTCGCCGGATTGTGCGAAATCGCTGATGCTGTCCTGATACATGAGGTGACCCCCGCAACGGGCTCGATGGAATCGAGCGATTCATTGGTCGATGAGACGGAGGCTACCGTCACTCTGCGGTGCGTTGAATCATACGTTGGTGTAGCTGGCGGCACCTAAAGTTCAGGCTGCGCGCTGTGGCTGCTGCCTTTATGACAGAAATTTTTAGCCACACTAAAAATCAGATTGACAATGTCCCCGTCTAAAGCTTCATTGAAGTAATACTAAAAATAAGGCGGAACATTTTGGAAGCGCAAGCAGGTCCTGACGGAGCTGGGGAGATGTCTCTTGGCGAGCGATTGCGTGATCGCCGCCGCGAGCTCAAACTGACGCTTCAGCAAGTCGCCGACCAGGCAGGCTTCTCGGTGGGCTTCATCTCCCAGATCGAGCGCGGCATTACCGTTCCGTCGCTGACCTCCCTCGTTTCCGTCTGCCGTGTCCTGAAGGTGGACGTGGGCTCGTTTTTCAAGTCGCCGCGTGTCGACGCGCCGGTGACCCGTCGGGAAACCCGACCCGTCTATGCTCTTGGCGGCACGCCCGGCAATTCCGTGACCTACGAGCGGCTTTCCGCGTCGTTCCCCGGCAATATTCTCCGCAGTACGCTTATTCACGAGCCGCCTGGCTTCCGAAGCGAGCCGATGTCGCACGAGGGAGAGGAGATTTTCTTCATCGTCGAAGGCTCGCTTACCCTGGAGGTGGATGGCGAACGGACAATCCTCGAAGCCGGCGACTCGGCCCATTTCCCATCCTCCCGAACGCACGTGACCTGGAACCACACGAGCGAGCCGGTGACGATATTTCATACTTGTACGATGGACGTCTTCGGCGACGGCGTACCATCTGGCGAACCTGAAACCAGCCTCATCGTCAAGCGCGCTGCAACCCGCCGCAGCGCACCAAAAAGCCTCAAGATAAATCAAGGGAACAAAAAATGAGAACAAGCCTCAAGCTGGTCGCTGCAGCACTGCTCGCAGCAACTTCGATCTGCACCTATGCCAAGGCCGAAACCGTATTGAGGCTCGATGAATCGCCGGTCGGCGAACTCGATCCGGCAAAGGCGTCGGATTATGCCGACTCAATTCTGATGTTCAACGTCTATGACACCCTGGTTATCCCGAAGCAGGGGCAACCTGGCTATGATCCGTTTCTCTCGACCGGGTGGGAGAGCACCGGCACGACCTACACCTTCAAGCTTCGCACGGACGTGAAGTTCCAGAGCGGCAATCCCATGACGGCAGATGATGTCGTCTTTTCGCTGCAGCGCATGAAGGCACTGGGCGCGGGCTTGTCCTACCTGTTCGAAAACGTCGACAAGGCGGAAGCAACCGACGCGTCTACGGTCAAGTTCACGCTCAAGGAACCCTACGCACCGTTCATCTCCGCGCTGACCCGCCTGCCGATCGTCGACAAGAAGCTGGTCTTGGAGAACCTGGGCTCGGGCGATGGCGAGATGAAGGACTGGGGACAGGCATATCTTTCGACGCATGGCGCCGGCAGTGGTGCCTACAAGGTCGTCTCCCATAATCCCCAGGAAGAGACGGTCATGGCGAAAAACGCCGGCTACTTCCTTGGTGCAGCTCCGACGGCCCCCGACACGGTCCGCTTCCGCTACGGCTTGGAGGCCGCAACGGTCCGCACGCTGATCGCCCAGGGCGAGCACGATATCTCCTCGCAGTGGTTGCCGCCGGAAGTGTTGAAGTCCCTCGCCACCGGTGGCGCGCAGTTGCTGACCGAGAAGGGTACCACCGAGTTCTACGTCAAGATGAACACGACGAAGGCGCCGTTCGACGACGTCGAGTGCCGCCTGGCCGTCTCCTATGCCTTTGACTACGACACCGGCGTGAAGATGGTTGCCATCAATGACAAGGTTTCCCAGGGGAGCCCGGCAACCGGTGCCGTTCCGGTCGGGATGCTCGGGGCATTGCCGGAAGGCCAGCCGATCAAGCGCGACATGGCGAAAGCCAAGGAGCACCTGGCCAAGTGCAAGTACAAGGCTGAAGACATCAATATCGATATCTCCTGGATTGGCGAAGTTCCGCTGGAAGAGCGCTTCGCGCTGCTGATGCAGGCAAACTTTACCGAGTTGGGTATCAAGGCCCAGGTCAAGAAGCTGCCGTGGGCACTGTTCTCCGAGCAGGTTTCGAAGCCTGAGAACACGCCTGCTATCAGCCAGGTCTTCGTCAACACCATGAGCGGAGATCCGGACACGCTGCTCTACAGCATGTATCACTCGAGCGCAGCCGGCACATGGATGTCGCCCGAGTATCTCAAGGACAAGGACGTCGATGCGCTGCTGCAGCAGGGGCGCGAAGCCTCCAGCGATGAAGAGCGCTCGAAGATCTATACCGATCTCAACAAGCGGCTGATCGCCCTTGCGCCTTCCATCTTCGCTCAGGACCAGACGGCGGTCTTTGCGGCAAGCAACCGCGTCTCGGTTCCGGCCTTGTCCGATCCGAGCAAGGCGTTTGCGCTTGCCGGCTTCGGCTTCACGTTCCGCCTGATGGAAATGAAAGAATAGTCGGGTCGTAAACAGGGCCGCCCGACGCGGCGGCCCTTTCCTCGCACGAACGGAAACTATCGGTATGCCTCCACTCGTCCGCCTCCTCGCGAAGCGGCTCGGTACCTCTTTTGTCGTCTTGATAGGGGTATCGCTGCTGATTTTCGCCATTGCCCGGATCATTCCAGGTGATCCTGCGCGCATCGCGCTCGGCCCCAATGCGACCGCCGATGCGGTGGCTGCGCTGCGGGAGCGCCTCCACCTCAACGATCCGTTCATCGCGCAGTATGGCTATTTTCTTCGCGACCTCCTTCGCGGCGATCTTGGCGTCTCGCTCTACACCAATCGTCCTGTCATGGCCGACATCGCGCAGTTTCTGCCAGCGACGCTCGAGCTTGTCATCGTTTCCGGCATCATGATGGTCGGCTTTGGCCTGCCGCTCGGTATCATCTCGGCCCGCTATCGCGGCAGCCTCATCGATCATGTCATCCGGATGGTCACCTTGCTTGGTGTATCGGCGCCGGGTTTCGTCTGGGCCGTTATCCTGATGCTGGCGTTCGCCTACTTCCTGCCGCTGTTTCCGATCGCCGGAAGACTGTCGGACACCATGACAGTCCCGACAACGACCGGCTTCCTGCTACTCGACACCCTGCTTGCCGGAAATCTCAAGGCATTCGGCAATGCTCTTTGGCACATCATCCTTCCTGCCTTTGCGCTGGCGCTTTCGGGTATCGGCCAGGCCGCACGTCTCGTTCGTTCGAACATGGTCGAGACCTACGAGAAACCCTACATCGAGATGGCGCAGGCCTACGGTTTTGCGGAAAAGCGGATTGCGCGGCGTTATGCGTTCCGGCCTTCTCTGATCCCGTCGCTCACGATCATCGGTCTCGATTTCGCGGCGATGCTCGGCAACGCCTTCCTGGTTGAAGCCGTCTACGCCTGGCCCGGCCTGTCGCGCTACGGTGTCGCCGTCATCCTCAGAAAAGACCTGAACGCCATCGTCGGGACAGTCCTGATCATTTCGGCCATGTTCCTGATCGTCAACCTGGTGGTCGACCTCCTGGTTTCCATCATCAATCCCCGCATTCGTCTGTCGCAGAGGGCATCATGAAGAAAACCCTCATTATCCTGGCGCGCAATCCGCTATCGCTGATCGGCCTGATCCTCGTCGCGATCGTCGTCTTCTCCGCCGTCTTTGCGGACTTCATCGTGCCCTTCCCTGAACATCGGGGCGCGGTCGTCGATTTTCTCAATTTCAACAAGCCGCCAGAGTGGCCCTACATTTTCGGCACCGATCTGGTCGGGCGCGATCTCTTCTCGCGCATCGTCTACGCTTACCGGATTTCGTTGATCCTCGGCGTCGTCGTGCTGGCGATTGCCGTACCGATCGGTGTCGCGATCGGTCTTGTAGCCGGTTATTTCGGTGGTTGGACCGAGTATGTGCTGATGCGGCTGACCGATGTGTTCCTGTCGATACCGCCGCTTGTGCTGGCGATGTCGATGATGGGACTGCTGGAGCCGACCCTGACGAACGGCATGATCGCGGTCACCGCGATGTGGTGGCCATGGTACACGCGCCTCGTCTACAACCTCGCCCGCGCGGAAAAGGAAGAGGGCTATGTGCTGGCCGCAGAGGTGATCGGCGCCTCGAAGATGCACGTGATGTTTCGGGAAATTCTGCCGAACTGCGTGCCATCGATCGTTACCAAGATGACGCTCGATTTCGGTTTCGTGATCCTGATCGCTTCGTCGCTATCCTTCCTGGGACTTGGCGTGCAGCCGCCGACGCCGGACCTCGGTTCGATGGTGGCGGAAGGCGCAAAATACCTTCCCGATAGCTGGTGGCTGACAGTCTTCCCGGGCCTTGCAATCCTGATCGCCGTGTTCGGCTTCAACCTGATCGGCGACGCGCTTCGGGAAATCCTAGGAGTCGACCAATGACGCCAACCCTCAAGATCGACGGCCTCAAGCTAGGCTTCAAGACTCATGCCGGCATGATCGAAGTGCTACACGGCATCTCGCTCCATATTCGCAAAGGCGAGCGCGTGGCGCTTGTGGGCGAATCCGGGTCGGGAAAATCGGTGACGGCGCGGATCGTTCTCGGCATGCTCCAGCAGCTCAAGACGGCACGGATATCAGGCGGCATCGAGTTCGAAGGGCGCGACCTGCAGCGCATGAGCGCAAGGGAGCGGCATGCTCTGCGCGGGACACGCATGTCGATGATCTTCCAGGATCCGACATCGTCGCTCAATCCGGTCTATACGGTCGGCACGCTGTTCCAGGAGGTGCTGTCGCGCGCCCATTCCGGCATGTCTGCCAGCGACATGCGGAAGATGGCGATCGAAGCCCTTTCCGATGTTGCGATCGGAGAACCCGAACGCGTTCTCGACTCTTACGCATTCCAGCTTTCCGGCGGCATGAACCAGCGCGTGATGATCGCCATGGCTCTCGCCAACAATCCCTCGCTGCTGCTGGCCGATGAGCCGGGAACTGCACTCGACGTGACAGTTCAGGCGCAGACGCTGAAACTGATGAGCGCGCTCGTTGAGAAGCACCATACCTCGGTGCTGTTCATCTCGCACAATCTTGGCGTTGTTCGCGAATTCGCCGACCGCGTCTACGTGATCTACAAGGGCAACATCGTTGAGCAGGGCCCGACCGCTGCGCTGTTCGACGATCCCCGTCATCCCTACACCAGAGCACTTCTGTCGGCCGTTCCGCGCATAACCGGCGGCGGCATTCCGGATGTCGACGATGGTGCAGCCGACTTTCTGGCGCCACTCGTCGCCCATGAAGGCTTTAGCGAGAAGGAGCTTCTGGCATGAGCGCGCTTCTATCCGTCTCATCGGTTTCCAAGGAGTTCACGGTAGGCACCCGCAAGGTGCAGGCTCTAACCGACGTGTCGTTCGATGTGGAACGCGGTGAATGCCTTGCGATCGTTGGCGAGTCCGGCTCGGGAAAGAGCACGATCGCCAACATCATTCTCGGCATCTATGGCGCGACGGCGGGCACGCTCACCTTCGACGGTAAGCAGTTGCCGGCCCGCCGCCTGCTCGAGCATCGTCGGGCGATTCAGCTGGTTCAGCAGAATCCGCTCTCGTCGCTGAACCCGCGCCGTTCCGTCGGTGCCTCCCTTCGGCTGGCGCTCGATGTTCACGATATCGGACCAAAGTCGGGCCGCGGAGAGCGGGTTGGTGAACTGCTAGAAGAGGTTGGCCTTCCACGCGAATTCAGCCGCAGGTCACCTGCGGCTCTTTCTGGCGGTCAGCGGCAACGCGTAGCAATTGCCCGCGCCCTTGCGTGCCAATCCGAACTCGTTGTTCTCGACGAGCCGACATCGGCGCTCGATGTCCTCGTTCAGGCGCGTGTGTTGAAGCTCTTGAAGGAGCTCAAGGACAAGCGCGGCCTGACCTACGTGTTCATCACGCACGACCTTTCCGTCGTGCGCAACATCGCCGATCGCGTTGCCGTTTTCGAAAAAGGCAAGCTCATCGAGATCGATCGGACCGATGCGATTTTTACCAAGCCTGAACACCCCTATACGCGCCGGCTGATCGGCGCCGTACCGGTCGTCAGCCGTGAGGAAGCGGCCTTGCGCGACCGTCTTTTGGAGCAAGAGAATGGAAATGCCTGATTATAGCGGATTTGTTGCCGCCCTTGCGGACAAGAACGACCAACCGGAGTCGGCCTTTGCAGCGTTGGAGGCGCTGACCAAGGAAATCGTTGGCGTGAAGCTGTTTACGATCATGACCAGCGACACGACCGAAAAGGTGTCCGAGCGCATCTATTCCAATATGCCGGAGGCCTACCCGGTCTCGGGAACGAAGCCTTACAACGACACCTATTGGTCCGACATCGCGCTCAAGCAGCGGCGCACGTTTGTCGCCAACACCATCGAAGACATTGCCGGCGTTTTCGACGACCACGAGCTGATCGACTCGCTCGGCTGCCAATCGGTCATCAACGTGCCGATCGTTATCGCAGGCGAGGTCGTCGGGACCATCAACTGCCTGCATGAAGCTGGTTTCTACACGAGGGAGCGTGTCGAGGCGGCGGAAGCACTGAAGCTGCCGGCGGCTGCCTGCATGCTTCTCCATGACAAGCTGAAGAACGGGAGCGGGAAATGAGCGCCAAGACTATTCGTGTTGCCACCGACGTCGGTGGCACGTTTACCGACCTCGTCTGCTTCGAGACAGACAATGCCACAGGTCAGTCTCGGATCATCACCGCCAAGTCGGACACGACCCCGCCGAACTTCGAGCAGGGTGTCTTGAATGTTCTCGACAAGGGCGGGGTTGACCCGAAGAGCATCGACTTCCTCGCCCACGGCACCACCGTCGTCATCAACGCTCTTACCGAGCGCAAGGGCGTGAAGGTGGGTCTCGTGACGACCGAAGGCTTCCGCGACTCGCTCGAGATCGCCCGCGGCAATCGCCCTGATTTCTTCAACCTGCACTATGAAAAGCCCGAGCCATTCGTGCCGCGCTATCTGCGCCGGGAAGTGCCGGGACGCTTCAGCTACCACGGCGAAGAGATGAAGCCGCTCGACCTCTCCGGTCTGCCTGGCATTCTAGATGATTTCCGTGCCGATGGGGTCGAGGCGATTGCTGTCTGCTTCCTGCACTCTTACGCCAATCCAAGCCACGAACAGGCGACGATTGCCGAGATCGCAAGACTGTGGCCGGAGATCTCTACCGTTGCCTCGCACCAGATCACGCGCGAATGGCGCGAGTACGAGCGCACGAATACGACCGTCATGTCTGCCTACGTCCAGCCCACTGCGGAGCGCTACCTGTCGCGCCTCAACGATGGCCTGGCAACCAAAGGCTTCGACGGTAACCTCTTCATTATGCAGTCCAATTGCGGCGTCGACTCGCTGGACTCGGTAAAGAAGATTCCGATTACCATGGTCGAATCCGGCCCTGCCTCAGGCTTCTGGGGTGCCGCCGAACTCGGAAAGCAGATCGGCGAGCCGAATGTATTGGCGCTTGATATCGGCGGCACGACGGCGAAGTGCTCTCTGATTGAGGACGGCAAGGTCAAGATCATGACCGACTACTGGATCGAGCGCGATCGCACCTCAGCGGGCTATCCGATCATGGTGCCTGTTGTCGATCTCGTAGAGATCGGCAACGGCGGCGGGTCGATCGCTTGGGTCGACGATTTCGGCAAGATGCACGTCGGTCCGAAGTCGGCGGGTGCGATGCCAGGGCCCGCGGCTTACGGGCGTGGCGGCACGAATGCCACGACGACGGATGCAAACCTGTGGCTCGGCCGGATCAACCGCGATTATTTCTGCGGTGGCTCGGTCGAAGCCGATATGGCTGCGACTGAAAAGGCGCTTTCCGATGTCGGTCAGAAGCTCGGTATTTCGGCGGATGAAGTGGCTCGCGGTATCGTTCGCATCGCCAACAACAACATGGTCAACGCCCTCAAGCTGGTCTCGCTGAACCGCGGCTTCGACCCGCGCGACTTTACCCTGGTCGCCTTTGGCGGCGGCGGCGCGATGCATGCGGTGGCACTCGGCACCGAGCTTGGCGTCAAGAAAGTCGTCATCCCCGCCGGCGCCTCCGTGTTCTCGGCATGGGGCATGATGATGTCTGACCTGCGGCGCGATTACTTCGTGACGAAGCTTGCGGAATTGAAGGTCGGTGCCTCCGCGACCGTCGAAGCCTTGTTCGCCGAGACCGAAGCCCTCGCACTGAAACAGTTCGGTGAAGAGGGCGTGGCGGCCGAGAAGGTCAAGTTCCTGCGCTATGGGAAGTTCCGTTATCAGAACCAGGAGCACACGACCGAAGTCCTGATCGATGGCCCGATCAGCGACGAGCGTCTCGCCGGCATCGAGACGGCCTTCCATGAGGCTTACGAGCGTGAGTACACCTATCGCCTTCATGCGCCGGTCGAACTCGTCGGCGTCCATCTTGTCGCCTCCGCTGAGGTCGGCAAGCTGACGATGCAGGAAAAGCCGCTGACAGATGCGCCGGCTTCGGCCGCACAGAAGGGCGAGCGAATGGTCGACTATGCTCTCGAAGGGCGCCATCAGGCCGCGATCTACGACGGCGAGAAGCTGGAGCCCGGCATGAACTTCGCCGGCCCTGCCATCATCGAGGATCCAGGCACGACGATCGTGATTCACCCCGGCAATCGGGTCGAGGTCGACGGCTTCGGCAACATTCACATTCATCTCAAGGCTTGAGGAGGCCGGATCATGACAGCAGAAATCCACGATCCGATTACGCTCGAAATCATCCAGAATTCGCTGCAGGCGACGGCCGATGAGATGTTCGCGGCGATGCGCAAGACGGCGATGAGCTCGATCATCTATGAAGTTCTCGACATGGGTACGGGGATCACCGACGCCAAGGGTCAACTGGCGTCGTCGGGCGCCGGCATCCCCGGCTTCATCGGTGTTCTCGACAAGTCCGTAAAGGTGTTGCTGGAGAAATTCGGCAAGCCGGGACAGATCGAACCTGGCGACGTCTTCATCACCAACGATCCATACTATGGCGGCGTTACGCACCTGAACGACCTGGTCGTTGCCATGCCGGTCTTTGCCGGCGACAGGCTGATCGCATGGACCGCCAACATCGCCCACAATTCCGATGTTGGAGGCAAGTCACCGGGCTCGCTGTCCGCTGATGCCACGGAGATCTTCCAGGAAGGGTTGCGCCTCCCGGCTATCAAGATGATCTCGAAGGGCGAGCCCATCCCGGGCATCTTTGATATCATCACCGTAAACTCGCGCATGCCGGACTTCATCGAGGGCGACCTTTGGGCGGCAATTGCCTCAGTGCGTATCGGCGCGAAGCGCCTCGCCGAGCTTGCGGAGAAATATACGGTCGCCACCTTCGAAGCTGCGATGGCGAGCTTCATGGACTTCGGCGAACAGGTAACGCTGGCTGAATTGGCGAAGTTGCCGCACGGCACGTTCGAACTGACGGAGGAGCAAGACGACGGACGCTTCTTCAACGTCAAGATCACCATCTCCGACAAGGAGTTCGTGATCGACCTGCGCGACAACCCCGATCAGGATGCCGGACCTTCCAACGCGTGCTATGATGATACGCTTGTCAGCATGCAGGTCATCTTCAAGGCACTGACCGCGCCCGCTACCCCGGCCAACGAAGGCTCGTTCCGCCCGCTCAGGGTTCTGACCAAGGAGGGCACCTGCTTCCACGCCAAGGAACCGGCCGCAGTCGGCTTCTACTATGAGATCGGTATCCGCGGCTACGATCTGGTGTGGCGCTGCCTCGCGCCGCATATGCCGGAAAAGCTGCCTGCCGGTCACTTCTCGTCGATTGCCGGAACCTTCATCGGCGGTATTCATCCCGATACCGGACGGCAGTATACGATCATCGAGCCGCAGATCGGCGGATGGGGAGCGTCGAACGGACGCGACGGCAACAGCGCGATCTTTTCGGGCGTGCACGGTGAGACCTACAATTGCCCCGCCGAGATTTCCGAAGCGCGCAACGGCCTCATTGTTGACCGGATGGAACTCAATTGCGACCCGGGCGGCGAGGGCAAATGGTCCGGCGGTCGCGGCATTCGTCTCGACTACCGTATTCGTCGCGATGACTCGTTCCTGACGCTTGGTTACACGCGCTCCCGCATTCTTCCCTGGTCGCTGGAGGACGGGAACGAAGGCACCGCCAACTATGCGCTGGTCATGCGTAAGGACGGGTCGAGCGAACGCTATGCCTTCGCTTCAGGCGTTCGCGTCGACAAGGATGATGTCATTCGCATCATGACCGGCGCCGGCGGCGGGCTTGGCGATCCCAAGGAAAGAGACCGGACGCTTGTCGCCGCCGATATCCGCAACGGCTTCATCACGCCTGAGCGCGCGGCGGATGTTCACGGTTACAAGGGTTGATGGGCATGGCATCGCAACCCTTGAAAGTCATGTATCTCAACCCGGTCGCTGACGATGCGGCCGTGGACGAGATCTTCGCTGGGATGGTGCGCCAGCACAAGCAGCCCGGCACCGAGGTTCATGTGACGGCCTTGCCGCGAGAGCACTACGGCTTCTCCCACATTGAATTTCGAACTTACGAAGCGCTGGTGACCCGAGGCATCATGCGGGCGGTGCGGCAAGCGGCGGCCGAGGGCTTCGACGCCCTGGCGATTGGCTGCTTCTACGACACGGCGCTTCACGATGCGCGCGAGATCTCGGATCGGATGATCGTCACCGCGCCCTGTGTCGCATCGTGCGAGATCGCTGCGAGCCTCGCCAACAGCTTTGGAGTGATCGTCGGACGGCGGAAATGGGTGCACCAAATGCAATCGACCATCGTTGGCTACGGCCACGGAGATCGACTGGCCGGCTTCTACGACGTCGGTCTTGGCGTCGACGATTTCCAGCGGGATCACGCCGAGACAGGCAGACGCCTCATGGCCGCAGGCAGGAAGGCGATCGATGAAGGCGGCGCGGAGGCGCTCATCCTCGGCTGCACGATGGAGGTCGGATTCTACAAAGAGATCGAAAACGCCCTCGGCGTGCCCGTCATCGACCCATCGATCGCGGCGCTCAAGCGTGCCGAATATGCCGCCGTCCTGAAGCGCCAATGCGGTTGGGTTCCCAGTCGGCGGGGCTCCTGCGAGGCGCCTCCCGAGGCAGAGATTGCGCGCTTTCACGCGTTCGACGATGCCGCACCGGTTTTCGGCAGCCGCATCGTCATAGAAGCGGAATAAGGAATTGATCATGAATGAACAGACGACCAGAAAGCTTGAACTCCTGCGTCAGCGGATGCGCCAGACCGGCACCGGACTGCTCGCGATAGCGCCGGGTTCGCATATGGATTGGGTCCTCGGATTCCATCCGCACCCCGACGAGCGGCCGTGCCTCCTGCTCATCGCGCCGGAGACGGAAGCCTTTCTCATGCCGGCTCTCAACGCGGAAGGAACGCGTGAGTTCACCGACATCGCTTTCTACAATTGGTCCGATGCGGAAGGACCGGACGGTGCTCTTCAGGAGGTCTTGCAGGCGATTGGCGCAACGGCCCCTGTGCGTGTCGGTCTCGACGAGACGATGCGGGCGGATTTCGCGTTGCTGCTTTTAAAGTTCCTGCCGGCCGATACGATCCATGACTTCACCGGCCCGACGCTCGGTGGCCTGCGCATGAAGAAAGACGCGGGCGAGTACGCCAAGCTCAAGATGAATGCCGCGATCGCCGACCGCGCCATGGAAGCGGCCTTCGCAACGATCAAGGCTGGCATGACTGAAAATCAGGTTGCTGCTGAAATTCGTTCTCAGTTCTCGGTGCAGGGTGCTGCTCCGGCGTTCTGGATCGTCGGAGCCGGCCCCAACGGCGCTTTCCCGCATCATTCGGCGAGCGATCGCGTCATCCAAGAAGGCGATGCCGTCGTGATCGACATTGGCGGCCGTAAATCCGGCTTCCCGAGCGACATTACCCGAATGGCCGTGATCGGACTGCCGCCCGAGGGCTATGGCGAAATTCATGCCATCGTCGAAAAAGCGGTGCAGGCGGCCCTGAAGGCAGCCAGACCAGGCGTCATGGCAAAGGAAGTCGATTTTGCCGCGCGCAAGGTCATTTCGGATGCCGGCTATGGCGAGTATTTCGTGCACCGGACCGGCCACGGCATGGGCATCGACGGTCACGAGCCGCCTTATATCACCGCGACATCCGAAACCATCCTCGAGGAAGGAATGGTGTTCTCGATCGAGCCCGGCATCTACCTGCCAGGGCGCTTCGGCATTCGTCTCGAAGATATCGTCATTCTTCGTGCCGATGGGCCGGAGGTTCTGTCGTCGCTGTCGCGCGACGCGAGGCGCATCGATCGCTGATCCGCAGGAGGCGGGCCGCGCTTCAGCGGCTCGCCTTTGTCGAGAAGAAACTAGTGAACCTTCAGACCGCCGACCCAGGTCGTGGCGATATTGGCTTTCGAAGCCGTGTAGATGATCTTCTGAAGCAGCTGGTCATCCGCTCCGATCTGGTCGAAAAGCCGCATCGAGCCCTTCTCCGCGGTGGTATCAATGACAATCGCGTCGAAGGCATATCCTGGCTGGAACTGCCCGACCGGCAGGTCGAGGGCGATGCCTCCGCCGGTCGTGGCGATGTAGAATGCATCACGGAAATCGATCTGTGCCGCGCCGGTGGTTCCGCGTTCGGCTGGCGGAAGCGCAGGGTCGACACCGCTCGCCAGCATGCGCGAAACCAGAACGGCCGCACGGCTGTTTTCCAGCATGGAAGCGCTGGGTCCGCCCGAGATATCCGTGCCCAGTCCGACATGCAGCCCCTTCTCCAGGGCCTGTCGGAGAGGAAAGACAGCATTGGCGAAATAGGCGTTCGAAAGCGGGCAATGGGCGATGGCGGCCTCGCGGACGCGAATGCGCTCCATGTCCGAAGCCGTCAGAAAATTCGAATGGGCAAGCACGCTGCGGCGGCCGAGCAAACCGAAGCGGTCTAGCATTTCCGTATCGGTCGCGCCGAAGCGCGCGAGCGCATAGCCGTGGGCCCAATCGCTCTCGGAGCAATGCGTTTGCACATGGCAGCCGCATTCCTGGGCGAGGGCTCCGAGGCCCTCCAGTGCCGCATCGGTGCAGGAGGGGATGAAGCGCGGCGTCACGACGGGATGGACCCGCCCATCACCATTTTCAGGATGTGACCTGATGTAATCGATAATGGCGCGCGTCCCGTCGATCGCGGTCTTTGCGGAGCTGTCACGATAGTACGACGGGCATTCGTCCTCGTTGTCCATTGCGACCTTGCCGATCAACGCGCGCTGTCCGCGTTCGAGGCAGATATCCACTAGAACGCGGGTCGCCTCCTGATGAATGGTGGCAAAATAGAGCGCAGTTGTTGTTCCGTTGGCCAGCAGATCATCGACGAGCAGCCGGTAGCTCCGCTGCGCAAAGGCAAGATCCTCGTAGCGCGCTTCCAGCGGGAACGTGTATTTCTGCAGCCAGACCTCCAGCGGCACATCGAGTGCACCGCCGAGCTGGGGGTATTGCGGCGCATGGACATGGAGGTCGACAAAACCCGGCAGGAGATAGGATCCGGTCGGTAGCGTCACCAGTTCGCCGGTATCCTCACGTGCTTCGCGAATGCTGCGGTAATTCGGCTCTCCCGGCCGATGGATGGCCTTGATCGTGCCATCGGCACCGATATCGATGAGAACATCTTCCAATACGTCGATATGTCCGCGTTCCGGTGCGTGAAAGCCGGAAGCGCAGAGTGTCTTGTTACGCAGATCCACTGATATGTCCCTAATTCAGTCCAGGCTTCGATGTCTGAGCGCGAGCGCGCCCTCCCGAAATCTATGTCGGATTTCCGTCTCGTCTACACCAGGAAGTATCCGTTCTTCCATGAGAATTCGCCCATCGCAGATGGTCGTCACCACGTCGTCGGCACGCGCGGAGTAAACGAGCGCCGCCGCCTCGTCGTAGACGGGAAGGCAATGAGGCTTGTCGAGATCGACAATGATGACGTCTGCCTTCATGCCGGGCGCGAGCTTGCCGGTTTCAGGACGGTTCATCGCGGCTGCCGCCCCTGTTGTCGCCATTTCCAGGAGCTCGCCGGTCTTCAGAAACTCCACATCGTTGGTCTTGTCCTTGTGGATCATGCCGGCGAATTTCATCTCCTGGAACATGTCCAGGGAATTGTGGCTGGCCGGGCCGTCCGTTGCGAGGCCCACGGTCACGCCCGCCTCGCGAACACTGCGCAGACGCAGCGTGCCGGAATTGAGCTTGGCGTTGCAGCATGGGCAATGGGCAATCTTCGTTCCCGTCTCCGCCATGATGCGGATATCGTCGTCGGTGAGTTGGGTGCAATGGGCGGCCGTCACATCAGGCCCAAGGAACCCGAGCGAATGCACCCATTGCATCGGCGTCGTGCCGTAGGTCTCGCTGACGTAGGCGACCTCCTGCGGGCCTTCGGCGAGGTGAGTATGGATCACCACCTTATGGGCATCCGCCACCTCGCGGACGAGCTTGAACATCTCCGCTCCGCAGGAATAAGGAGAGTGCGGCGACAGCCCCACGTGGACACGATCATTGCCGGTCCGATGGTGCCGGGAAATCTTGTCGCCAAAACCGTGGAGCGCCTTCCACGACCAGTCGGTGATCGGCGCGTATAGACCACGATCGGCGAAGCCGTAGCCGAGCGTGGCGCGTAGTGGCATCGTCTTCAGCGCAGCAATCTGCGGCTCGACGCGATAGGCGTCAAAATGCTCGTTGAAGGTCGTGATGCCTGCCTTTGCCATTTCGACGAGACCCATCAGGCTTGCCCAATAGAGCGTCTCTTCATCGAAATTGCGCTTGAGTTGCCACATCGTCTGCAGCCACTCGAACAGCTGGACATCCTCGAGCAGGCCGCGCAGCAGCATGTTGGAGGCGATGTGAGTGTGGCAATTGACGAAACCCGGCATGACGACGCGGCCGCGCGCATCGATCAGCTTCCTGGCGCCGTCCGTCGAGACCGAGTGTGCGGGGCCTACGGCGACAATACTGTCGCCCGATATCGTCAGGCTACCGTTTTCGATCTTCTGCGCGCCACCCATTGGCAGAATGGTGGCATTGATGATGGCGATATCGGGGTGGCTCATGCGGTCAGGCTGCCATCGCCGTCGTGCCGTAGGTGATGCCCTTTTCCTTCAGCCAGCGGCGATAGGCGATCGAGCTTGCGTCGGCGCGCGTCGGGATCTCGGCGCGTGCTTCCATCGGCAGCAGCGAGGGGCGCTGGTTTTCCAGGATGATGCGGTCCTGCAGGAAGATCAGCTGCTGGAAATGCACAAGCTCCGTCGTGGTCGAGACATCGTCGATCAGGAACATCACAGGATGAGCGATGCAGCGATCGGGCTCGAGCGGCTGAACGAACAGGCAGATCACATCCGAGCGATTGGCGGAGTTCGGGCAGGTCTTGTAGAGCAGCGTCGTGAACGGCGTCATGACCCGGTAGATGTAATCGGTCATGATGCCGTCTGTGGCCGAAAGTGCAGCCTGCGGCTGGAAGAACTGGCAGTTGGTCGCCCAGACCTCGTCGACGTCGCGACGGATCTCGGCATTGTAGTGCATGACCTCAGTGTGTGGCTCGGCACCAAGGATGTCCGTGTGAACGAACGGGAAATGCGCCATGTCGAGAAAGTTCTCGATGATGCGAAGCCCGGACGCGCGCACCATGACCGCACCGCAATTGACCACGCGGCGGTCCTCCTCGTCGGCCTCCGGCAACGCGAACAGACCACCCTTGGGCTCGCCGAGCGTTGCCCAGACAAGGCCGAAGCGCTTGATGATGGGAAGAGGCGCCGCGCGCCCTTCTGCTGTCACGACCACCGTGCCGTCGGGCGATCTTTCCAGGACGAGATCGGTCCCGAGCAGACGTGTCGTCGAACGACCGAAGGCAATCTCCGTCTCGGTGCCGAGCGGATACCACTGGTCGAGGGCTGCCTTATCTGAACATTGGCTCATGGGACGCTCGCTTTCATTGGTCATAGATACGATCCATCACAGTTTGGTGGCTTGCCAGCAATCCGTCCACATCCAAATGGCGGAACTGGCCATCGGCGATGATCTCGCGGCCGTTGATGAAGGAATAGTCGACCTTGAACGGGCCGCACATCACAAGTGCTGCCAAGGGGTCGCGCTGGGTGCCGGAAAGACCGAGCTGGTTCAGCTTCACGGCGATGAAATCGGCGCTCATCCCGGGGGCGAGATAGCCGATATCGTCGCGACCGAGGATTCTGGCGCCACCGCGCGTTGCCATCGTCAGCGCCTCGCGGGCCGACAATGCCTTCGGCGTGCCGCCGAAGCCGCCGCGCCCGCCGGGCGTTTCGGAGAGATACTTGTTTGGCGCGACGCGCTGCAACATCATGGCAAGCCGGGCTTCCATGAACATGTTGGAGGTGTCGTTGGAGGCCGAACCGTCCACGCCAAGGCCAACGTTGACGCCCATGTCGAGCATTTCACGGATCTTGGCGATGCCCTGGCCGCAGCGCATGTTGGCGGAGGGGCAGTGCGCCACGCCGGTGCCGGTATCGGCAAACAGCCTGATCTCGTCCGATGTCATGAATATCGAGTGTGCAAACCAGACGTCAGGGCCGAGCCACCCCACGGATTCCGCGAAGCCGACGGACCGCATCCCGTAGACGTCATGGCAATAGTCCTCCTCGAAGAGGTCTTCGGCCAGATGCGAATGCAGATGAACGCCCTTGTGAGCGCGGGCAAGAGCCGCCGCATCCTTCATCAGACCCGGCGTCACCGAAAACGGCGAGCAAGGGGCAAGGATGATACGGCTCATCGAATGGCGCGAATTGTCGTGATAGGTGTGGATCAGCCGCTCGGCGTCCTTGAGGATATCCTCCTCCTTCTCGACGCAATTGTCCGGCGGCAAACCACCCTGGCTCTGGCCGCGTGACATGGCGCCACGCGCAGCGTGGAAACGAAGGCCGAGCTCCTGAGCCGCATCGATGGTTGCATCGAGCGTGCAGTTGTTCGGCAGGATGTAGAGGTGATCGGAGCTCGTCGTGCAGCCCGAGGCGATCAGTTCGGCCATGGCCACCCGGGCCGATACGCCGATCGCATGATCGTCGAGCGCCGACCAGATCGGGTAGAGCGTCTTCAGCCAGACCAGCAGCTCGTCATCCTGAACCATGACACGGGTGAGGTTCTGGTACATGTGGTGGTGGATATTCACCATGCCGGGCATGACGATATGGCCGGAAAGATCGAGCACGCGATCGGCTGCCGCACCTTCGAGCTCCGCCATCGTGCCGACGGCCTCGATCACGTTGTCGCGCACGAGCAATACGCCATCCTTCACCTCGCGGGCGTCATCGTCGAAGGTCGCAAGGTAGGCAATGTTTTTTACAAGCAGGGTACCCATGGCATTCCCCGTATTTTATCGGATGTCGCGATAGTAGGGCACGCCGATCGCGGCGGGCGCCGCCATGATCCGACGCATGCGCTGCCAGGCGAGGACCGGCACGATGATGAAGGCCATGGTGCCGAGATAAGGCAACATGGAGAGGAAGGCGGGCGCAATCGGCCAGCCGCGCGCCTGGCCGACAAAGCCGAGTGCGGTGATGAAGCCGAAGAGCAGACCCGAGAGTACCGCAGGGATCGGCCGGTATCCGGCGAAAATGACGAGCGCAACGGCGATCCAACCGCGACCGGCGACGACACCGTCCGACCATGACGGCACGAAGGTAAGCGTGAGATAGGCCCCGGCGCCGGCTGCCAGCGCCGAGCCCGCGGTGACGTAGGCGAAGCGGATGAGATTGACCGGAATACCTGCCGCATCTGCAGCAGCCGGATTTTCGCCCACCGCACGCAGGTTAAGACCATGGCGGGTGCGGAACATGACGTAGCTCAGTCCGACCGGCAGGATGATGAAGATCAGGTAGAGAAGGATGTTCTGCGAGAAGAAGGCCGGTCCGATGACCGGGATCTTGCTCAGGAGCGGCACCTCGATCGGTGCGAAGGTGGCGCGCGCCGGCATGCCGGAATAGGCCCGCCCGATGGTGGAGGCGATGCCGCTGCCCATCAGGGTCAGTGCCAGGCCGCAGAGCACCTGATTGGCGCGCAGGATGACGGTTGCAAAGGCAAACAGCGCGCCGAACAGGGCGCCGACGGCGAGAGCCGCAATGAAGCCGATCGTTGGCGACGGTATCGCGGCAACGGTCGCGATTGCCGTCAGCGCGCCCATCGCCATCAGGCCTTCGACGCCCAGATTGACGACGCCGACGCGTTCGGCAAGAACCTCGCCGAGCGCCGCGAGCGCCAGGACGCCGCCTGCCAGGAAGGCCGTGGTGAAGAGGCCGGTCAAAAGATCCATGTCGCTCTCCTCAAGCCTTGTCGCGGGCGATGCGGTAATGAGCGAGTTCGTCGCCGATTGCCGTCAGAAACAGAATGAGGCCGGTGATCGCCAGCACCGTCGAGGTGGTCAGGCCCTGCGTCTGCAGGATGATGCCGGAGTTCAGGATGAAGGCCATGAGTGCCGCCGAGAAGATCACGCCGACCGCCGAGCTTCGCGCGAGAACGGCGACCATGATGCCGAGATAGCCGTAATTGTTGGAAATACCGCCCTGCAGACGATGCACCGTTCCGGCGATCTCCAGCATTCCGGCAAGACCGGCAATCGCGCCCGAAAGCAGCATGACGGTGATCAGGTGGCGGCGCACCGGCATGCCGGCATATTTGGCGGCCGATGGGTTGGAACCGACGAGACGGACTTCATAACCCCAGCGCGAGAAGGCAAGCAGACCGGCCACGAGCAGGGCGACGAGAACTGCAATCGGCAGACCCCAATGGATCGAGCCCCAGAATTCCGGGATTTCGGCCGAAAGGCGCGGCGTCGCGGAGTTTGCCATCTTGTCACGCCACGCATTGGTCGAAACGAAATAGACGAGCAAGATTGCCACGAAGTTCAGGAGCAGCGTGGTGATGAGCTCGTTGACGTTGGCATAAGCGCGCGCAAGCGTCGGAACGAGGATCCAGACGGCGCCACCGATCAGGCCGGCGAGAAACATCAGCACGAGAATGAGGGCCGGCGGACCCGGCACAAAAAGGCCAACGGCCGCGGCCGCAAAGGCACCGGCGTAAAACTGGCCCTCGGCTCCAATGTTCCACGCGCCGATCTGCTGCGCGACGGCGACCGACAGGCCGGTCAGGATCAATGGAATGACGAGAACGCCCAGATCTTCCATGCCGAAGCTGGAGCCGAAACTCGCATCCACGACTTCGGAGGCAAGCTCGATCGGGTTGGCGCCGGTCATGGCGAGGATGAGGCCGGCGAAGACCAGCGCCAGAACGATGGCGGCGGCGCGAGCCGCAAGCGCGATACCGGGAGACGCAGACGGCAGGCGCTGAACACGGAAGGAGCCTGCCATGCTATGCGACCTCGCGGACCTGGGTACGGCCGCCCATCAGCAGGCCAATTTCGTCGATATCGGTCTTGTCGTTGTCGACGATTCCCATGATCTTTCCTTCATAAAGCACGGCAATGCGGTCGGAGAGGTTGAGCAGCTCTTCGAGTTCTTCGGAAATCAGAATGATGCCGGCGCCGGCATCGCGCAGTTCGACGATGTAGCGCAGCATCGTGTTGATGGCGCCGACATCGAGGCCGCGGCTTGGATAGGCGGCGATCAGGACCTTGTCGGCGATGCGCATTTCGCGGCGAGCCACGAGGCGCTGCTGGTTGCCGCCGGACAGATTGCGGATCGGCATGGCGAAATCGGGAATGGCAACCTCGGCCGCCGACGCGATTTCCTTGGCGAGTGCTGTCGCCGCACCCGGCTTGTAGCTGCCACCCGATGATACCGGCGGCTTCTTGTATTCACGCATCACCGCATTGACCGTGATGCTGAGCGCCGGTGCCAAGCCGCTATGCAAACGGTCTTCCGGAATGTGACCGATCCCGCTTTCGGCAAACGCTGCCGCATTGCTCTTATCGACCGGTTTTCCTGAAATCAGGATCCGTCCCGCGCTGACCGGGCGGATACCCGTCAGGACCTGGCTGAGTTCGCGCTGGCCGTTGCCGGCAACGCCTGCCACGCCCACGATCTCGCCGGCCCGGACATCAAGCGATATGCCGTGCAGTGCTTCGTTGCCGCCATCGCCAATTGCCGAGACGTTTTCGAGCGACAGCACAGGCTGCGCCGACATCGGGGCCGCGCCTGCCGGGCGCTGACGCATGTCGGCCAGGACGATATCGCGGCCAACCATCAGCTTGGCCAGCATGCGCGGGTTGCAATCGGCCGTGTTCTCGGTGGCGATCTTGCGGCCGCCGCGCAGAATGCTGATGCGGTCGGATATCTCCAGCACTTCATCCAGCTTGTGGCTGATGAAGATGACGGCATTACCGGCAGCTACGAACTCGCGCAGCGCCTTGAAGAGTTCACGCGCCTCGGCCGGCGTCAGAACGGCCGTCGGCTCGTCGAGGATCAGGACACGCGCCTGCCGGGCGAGCACGCGCAGGATCTCGACGCGCTGCTGCTCGCCGGTCGACAGATCGCTGACGCGAGCGCTCGGGTGGGTCTTGAGATTGAATTTCTGAGCCAGGGCGGCGGTTCGCTGTTCCAGCACCTGCGCAGAGGCGCGGCGTGGCGTTTCCGACCAGCCCAGATGAATGTTCTCCGCGACCGTGAAGGCCTGCACGAGCTTGAAATGCTGGTGAACCATGCCGATACCTGCGGCAATCGCCTGCAGCGGTGTGGCGAATTCCTTTGCGTAGCCGTCGATAATGATTTCCCCCGCGTCCGCCTGGTAGATGCCGGTCAGGATATTCATCAGCGTCGATTTCCCGGCGCCATTCTCACCCAGCAGTGCATGGATCTCGCCGGGCATCACGTCCAGATCGACGTTCTCGTTGGCAATGACGCCTGGAAAGTACTTGGCGATGCCCTTCAGCTGAACGAGAGGCGGGGTGCCCGGAGGGGGCGAATAACGGGTCGCATTTTCAGTCATGGAATGGCACCGGAGCGTGAAGGCGGGGAGCCCGGCCGATCCTGGACGGCCGGGCTCTTGGCTTGGGAGGCCAGATTTAGGAGGTGAGGCCGGTGACACCCTCGACCGACCAATCCCAGTTGTAGAGTTCGAGCTCGGTCATCGTCTGCCCAGCAGCGACACGCACCTTGCCGGTGGAGTCCTTCAGTTCGCCGGTGAACGGCGACCAGCCACCCATGATCTTCTCGCGGACGGCGTCGGCGGCTGCAGCAACGTCGGCCGGAACCTTCTCGCCCCACTTGTCGCGATCGACGCCGGCGCCCATCGCAAACAGCTGCTCGCTCGGCGCCCAGGTGCCGGCAAGACGCTTGCCGACCTGATCGACATAGAACTTGGTGAAGTCGATAAGGATCGACGAGACGTAGGAATTCGGGCCGTAGCGGCGGATGTCGGTGTTCCACATGGCTGCCCATACGCCGCGCTTCTCGGCGACCTGCAGGTAGCCCGCTTCGTCCATGATGCCGAACAGGAAGTCACAGCCATTGTCGATCAGCGCCGTGCCGGCCTGCGTTGCGGCCTGCGGGTCGAACCAGGAGTTGATGACGATCGTCTGGACGGTTGCGTTCGGGTTGACGGTGCGCGCGCCCATCAGGAAGGCGTTGGTCGAGGCATAGACCGAAGCAACCGGGAAGGAGGCGACATAGCCGAGCTTGCCGGTCTTCGACAGATGACCAGCCGCGACACCGAGAACGTAGGTCGGATACCAGTGCGCGAGATAATACCAGCCAAGATTGTCCATGGTGACGTGACCGTTGCACTCCATGAACGCAACGTCGGTCGCGCGCTTGACAACTTCGTGCAGGAAGTCGCCATTCGACGAGGTGTCGAAGATCATGTTTGCGCCTTCCGAGACGAACTGTCGATAGGTGCGCGTCGCGTCGGCAGAGTAGGGAATGTTCTCGACTTCGAGGACCTTCTTGAGCTTCGGATAGGCTTCCTTGACGGCCAGCAGACCCTGGTGGTGCGCCCAGGTCCAGCCCTCGTCGGAGATCGGACCGACATGGCCGAAGCCGATGACGGCGTCTTCTTCCTTGATTGCCGGCAACGGCGAGGCCGCGAGCGCCTGGCGGGCGAAGCCGGCAGGCAGCATCATCGCGGCCGCGCCGGCCGCGCTCATGTTCAGAAATCCGCGGCGGGAAAGCGTACGCAAGTCAATCATGTGATCCCCTTCTGGTTTTGACGCGGATGGCCGCGCTTATGATCTGTGACCGTTCGGTCCTGTTGTCTTCCACGCAACAATTATGCCAGTTGCCGAACACCAACCGAGTCTTCCGGCAGGAGCTGCGCCGGAACCTGTTGCGGGCGTAGCGACACGCGGCGGACGCCTCAACGGCGACGTTGCGAATGTCCTTTGCGGAAAGCCCTATCGGGCCGGAAACAACGAGACGGAGCGAGACTGGCAAATCGCCAATGTTCCGAATAGAGCGAATTTTCTGATGATGCCGATGCGCAAAAGGCAACAAGGCAGGACGGAAAGTGGCTTGAATTTCGTCCCAGACAATGCCTAAAATGCCCAAAAGTAAAGCATGATTATTTTTTATGCAGAGCGCTCGAATTTTGGGCGCGAGATGAGGCAGAGTGCAGGCGATGGGCGAGCAATGTCCGGCATAATTCAAGGCGCACGTTTCACCTTTCGGGGACAGATGGTGTGCGAGAGCTTCACGGAGTTTGCGCTTCACCGCGCCCGCCGACTGGATCTGGAAATCGATCTCGGTGCTTGCGACTCTTCTTCGGCAACCTTGTCCGTCAAAGGGCAGGAAGATCTCGTCGACGCGTTCGAGATGGCCTGCAGCCTCGGCCCTTACGATTGCATCATTCTCGATATCGAGCGCGCAACCGCGTGAACAGGAGTGGACTATGAAACTGAATGAGGGGTGGGTGCCGGTCGGGCTGTCATCGTCGATAGAAGCCGGAACATCGACTGGCGCAATCGTCGAGGGCAGCGAAATCGTCGTCTGGCGCGACAACAGCGGCAATGCACATGCCTGGGAAGATCGCTGTCCGCACCGCGGCATGCGCTTGAGCTTCGGCTTCGTGCGCGGCGATCACATTGCCTGCCTCTATCACGGCTGGCAGTACGATACGGCTGGACAGTGCCGCTACATTCCGGCCCACCCGACACTGGACGTACCGCAGACGATCAAGGTTCCGATCTACCGGGTTGAAGAGAAACACGGCATCATCTGGACAACGACGGCTACCGATAGCGCGCTCCCGGCTGCTGACGCGGCCGAGATTACGCCGGTCAGAAGCCTTTATGTCGATCGCCCGGTCGACGAAGTATTTCTGGCATTCGAACAGACCGGGATGACCGGCATTGCCGCCAATGCTGGCAAGCTTGTCTCTGGCGACGATACACTGTTTCTCGCATTTCAGGCGACGACCGAAGGCAAGACTGCCGTTCATATCGTCCTTTGCGGTTCCGCTGCGGTTTATGGCGGCGCGAAGCAGAAACATTATGCGCAATGGGCCGAAGGCTTGCGGTTCGAGCTTGAGGCCGCGCAGCCCGTGGCGGAGGTCGCCTGATGTCGGGGATTACGCTCTACAACTATGAACTCGACGAGCAGAGCTATCGCGCGCGCCTTGCGCTCTCCATGCTGGGGCTCGAGTGGACGACGGTCGCGGTCGACATGTTCCCCGGCGGCGAGCAGAAAAAGCCGGCAATGCTGGCCCTCAACCCACTCGGAACACTCCCGGTCATTCGCGATGGCGACCGCGTGCTCCATGGCACCGCTGCGATCCTGCTTTATCTCGCCAAGGCCTACGATTCCGGCAAGCAATGGCTCCCTGAAGAACCGGCGGCCTTCGGTGCGGTAGCGAAGTGGCTCGGTTTCTCCGAGACGGCGATCGCACCGGCTGTGGAGGCCCGGCTGCAGGCGCTCTTCGACACATCAGGCGATGCGGCAGCGCTGCGTCAGGCCGCGCGCAAGGCGTTTCGCATCATGGACGACTATATGACGGCGCGTCATTTCGACGGCAAGGAATGGTTCGTCGGCGATGGCCCGACGCTGGCCGATCTGGCGCTCTTCCCTTCCTTCGCGCTCAGCCGCGACTATGGCATCGATCACGACGAGTATCCGGCATTGCGTCGCTGGATTCGACGGTTCCGCACACTGAAGGGCTTTCACACGATGCCCGGTATTCCCGACTACCATTGATTTTCTGATCGGAGTTTTCATGAGCCCTTTGACCCGCTTTTCCGTGAAGCCGCTGTCGACGCTGACGCGGACACTCGCCGACGTTGCCTTCGGGCGAACCGATCCGGACCTGGTCATCCAGGGAGCCCGTGTGCTCTCGACCTATTCCGAACGTATCCTCGGCGACAAGGAAATCTGGGTCTCGAATGGTCGTATCGCGGCGGTGAAGCCCTCGGGCACGTATCGCGGCGGGGCGGCCAGGCTTTATGACGCGCGGGGCGGTATCATCGCGCCGGGTCTGGTCGATCCGCACATCCACATTGAATCCAGCATGGTGACCGCCTGCGCCTATGCCGAGGCGGCGCTTCTCAACGGCACGACGACGATCTTCTGCGACAGCCACGAAATCGGCAACGTCATGGATGTGGCGGGCGTCGAGGCGATGCTGGAGGATGCGCGTCATGCGCCCCTGTCGATCTTCCTCACCGTTCCCAGCACCGTTCCGGCGACCTCTCCTCAGTTGGAGACCGCCGGTGGCGATCTGACGCCCGACAAGATTGCCGCCCTCTTCGACAAATGGCCTGAGGCCGTGGCGCTCGGCGAGAAGATGGATTTCGTGCAGGTGGCGATGGGCGACGAGCGAAGCCACGCGATCCTTGCCGCAGCGCTGCAGCGCGGCCGGCCGGTCTCAGGTCATGTCTACGGCCGCGAATTCGTTTCGGCCTATGCCGCCGCCGGCGTAACGGACACGCATGAAGCGATCGACCGCGACATCGCCGACGACCTACTGGAAGCCGGCATCTGGCTTTTCCTGCGCGGCGGCCCGCCGACAACGCCATGGCACAGCCTGCCGCACGCCATCAAGACGATCACCGAACTCGGCGCCTCGCACAAGCGGATTGCGGTCTGCACGGATGACCGCGATGCCGACGACTTGCTGCTCTTTGGCCTCGACTGGGTGACGCGCGAAGCGGTCAAGGCCGGCATGACACCGGAGCAGGCCTGGGCGATGGGCTCCCTGCATGGTGCAACGCGCTTCGGCATGGAAAACGAAATCGGCGGCCTCGGCGGCGGCCGACGTGCCGACCTCGTGCTGCTCACCGACGATCTGAAGCCTGTGAACACCTGGTACGGCGGCGAGCTCGTCGTTGAAGATCGCAAGGTCACCCCCATTCTCGAAGAGACGCTGTCCAAACCCTATCGCTACCCAGATGCGGCCTATCACACCGTCAAGCTTCCGAAGAACCTCAAGCTGACCCCCGACCTGCCGACCGAAACGGTGATCGCCCACACCATCAAGACGGAACTGCCCGGCATCACGCTGGGCCATTCGAAGCTCACGCTGGAGCCGGCCAATGATTGGCAGACGCATTTCGACCGCCATGGCCTCTGCTTCGTCACCGTCGTCGAACGCCACGGCAAATCCCCGGGCAATGTCGCTCATGGGCTTCTGCACAGCTTCGGGCTGAAGAAAGGCGCGGTGGCCTCTTCCGTCGGACATGACAGCCACAACATCATCGTCGCAGGCACCAACGAAGCGGATATGCAGATCGCGCTCGACGCCATCGAGGAAAAGCAGGGCGGCGTCTGCGTCGTCATGGACGGTAAGGTCACCGCCATGGTGCCTTTGCCCATCGCAGGCCTGCTCTCCGACAAACGTGTGCATGAGGTTGCAGAAGAGGTGAAAGCATTGAAGGTCGAATGGGAAAAGGCGGAATGCACCATCGCCTACATGGGCTTCAACCTTATTCCGCTGTCGGTCATCCCGGAGATCCGCATCACCGACAAAGGTCTCGTGCTGGTGCCCGAAATGGAAATCCAACCGCTGTTCGAGACGATCTGATGGACCCATACCGCCTGGGCCTTGTTGCCACCCGCATCCACTACTTCCAGCTGGTTGCAAGGCTTGGCTCGATCCGCCAGGCGGCCCAGGCGCTCAACGTCGCACCGTCCTCCGTCAGCCGTATCCTGCGGCAGCTGGAGGACGAACTCGGCACGTCGCTGTTCGAGCGCGTGCGCCAACGCCTCAAGCTGACCAGTGCCGGCGAGCTGATGCTGTATCGCGCGCGCCTCAGCCTCTCGGAGCTGAACCGCGCCTGCAGCGAAATCACCGATCTGCATGGCTTGCATCGCGGCACCGTGTCGGTGGCCGTGATCGAAAGCGTGTCGCGCGGCGTGATGCCGGACGCGCTTCAGGAATTCTGGCAGCGCCACCCAGGCATCACCGTCAACGTCCGCGTCATGGGCTCGCAACAGGCCGTCAATGCCGTGGCGGAAGGAGAGTGCGATCTCGCCGTCGTGTTCGACATCAAGGTGCCGCGCAATGTTCGACGGATTGCAACAGTGTCGTTGCCGCTCGGCGTTCTCGCCTTGCCCAACAGCCGTATTGCCGAGAAGAAAGAGCTGCGACTGTTCGATCTCGCCGGTGAACGGGTGATCTTGTCGGACTCGAGCCTGACGCTTGGCGCCTGGATCGAGGAGGCCTTCAGCCGCTCGCTGGTCGATCTGACGCAACGCAGCCGCACGAACTCGATCGGCCTGATGGTGGATCTGGCCAAGCGCGATCTCGGCACGGTGCTGCAGACACGCGTCGGCATCGAGCAGGAGATTGCCGACGGCACGCTGACGTTCATACCGTTGCGCGATCCCAAGCTCAGCCCCCGCAAGCTCATGCTGCTCTCCCGATCGGAAAAGGAGATGTCGGACGCCGCCTCGGCCCTTGGCAAGCTGCTTTCGCAGGCGATCGAACGCTCGAGCGAAGAGGCCTCATGAGTTGTTGCGTTCAACGCATCACTTCGATCAAAAAATACAGACTATTCGGAACATCTTCAGTCTGCGACCTTCCCCCGGAAATGAGGACGCACAATGAAAAAATCTGCAGTTGATGCCGTCATCCGGGGCCTGAAGAAGGCCGGCGTGAGCATCGTTTGTTACCTTCCCGATTCCCTCTTCAAGGAATTGTACCCGGCGCTCGACGCCGATCCTGACATCCGCACCATCCGCGTCACCAATGAGGGTGAGGGCGCTGCCATTTGCGGCGGTGTGTTCCTGTCCGGAAAACGCGCCGCGCTGATCATGGAAAACTCAGGATTGCGCGCATCCGTCGAGCCGCTTGCCCGCATGGGGCTTGGTGCCGGCATCCCTGTCGTGATGCTGATGAGCTACCGCGGCGAGCTCGGCGAAAACAATTGGTGGGCAATACCGCACGGCATCACGATGGAACCAGTGCTGGATGCGCTGCGCATTCCCTACCGTGTCGTTCGCGAGGAAGACGCCATCGAGCAGTCGATTGCTGACGCTTACAACTGGTCCTACGCCGCCTACTACCATTCGGCCATCGCCCTTGGCGGGGAGATCGTTCGATGAAGCGCTTTGACTGCATGAAATCGCTTGCCGCGAAGTTGAAGGACGAACTGGTTATCCTCTCGCTCGGTGGCAGCGTCGACGAGTGGTACAACGCCGCGCCGCATATGCGCGAGGCAAGCCTGTTCCAGCAGCAGCTCGGTTGTGTGACGCCACAGGCCTTTGGACTTGCAGCAGGGCTGCCGCACCGCCGTATCGTCTCGCTCGATACGGATGGCGGGATGATGTTCAATCTCGGAATTCTGGCGACGCTCGGAAACGAACAGCCGGAAAATCTGTTTGTCGTTGTCTGGGATAACGAAAGCTATCAATCGATCGGTGGGCCGCCGACGCACACCGCCTTCGGCCGCGTCGACATAGCGGCTATCGCGCGTGGTTGCGGCATCGAGAATGCCTATACGGCGCGAACCGTCGAGGAGTTCGATGCGCATTGCGCGGCCGGGCTTGCGGCGAAGGTGCCCTACGTCGTCGTTGCAAAAGTATCGGGCAGCGTTCAGCCTGATATCAAGCGCAAGCACAGCGACGGTCGGGAGGACAAGTACATCTTCGTGCGCCACGTCGAGGCGACCGAAGGCATCGTCATCATGGGCCCGAGCGAGCACAACTAGGACTCATGATGGAAGCGCCAATCATACCGACAAGATCCATTACCCGCGCCTACGACTACATCGTCGTCGGCGCTGGTTCGGGTGGCTGCGCCGTCGCGCGCCGTCTGGTGGACAACAGCGACGCCAGTGTGCTGCTGCTCGAAGCCGGACCCGCAGGTATAGGCATTGCGGAGATCGATGATCCCACGCGCTGGGTTCCCCTCGGGCGCGGGACGTATGATTGGGGCTACGACTACTCGCCGACCGGGCGCGTAAACGACCGCACCATAGGAATCCCGCGTGGCAAGGTCCTCGGAGGGTCGAGCAGCATCAATGCGATGATGTGGTATCGCGGCCATCCGATGGACTACGACGGATGGGCGGCATCCGGCGCGGAGGGATGGTCGTTCAACGAGGTGTTGCCCTATTTCAAGCGCTGCGAGGATTGGGAAGCCGGCGAAACCACGCTGCGCGGTGCCGGCGGCCCGCTTCGCATCGAACGCAGCCGTGCTCTACATCCGGTTGCGGACGCCATGCTCGGCGGGTGTGCCGAACTCGGCATCCCCGTCATAGACGATCCCAACGGGCTGTCCAATGAAGGTGCGGCTCTCGCGAACCTCAACATTTGCGGCAACGAGCGCTGGAGTTCGGCGAGGGGGTACCTCTGGCCGATCCTCGACAATGAACGGCTGACAATCCTGACAGGCGCGCTGGCGCTCGACTTGGGAATCGAGCACGGCCGCTGTACCTCCGTGAGGTTCACCCATGGCGGCCACTACCACGACGTTCGGGCAACAAGCGGTATCGTACTGGCGCTTGGTGCCATCAATACGCCGAAGCTGTTGACGTTGTCAGGCATTGGCGATCCGCTCGACCTGGCACGGCTCGGGATCGATATCAAGGCAGCGCTTCCCGGCGTCGGAAAGAACCTCCAGGACCATCCGCTCGTTCAGGCCTGCGTCTTTCGCGCGACAAGACCGCTCGGTGTGGTGCGCGATAATGGCGGCGGGACTGTGATCAACTGGAAGTCGTCTCAGAGTTTGCCGCAGGCCGACCTCCACGCATTTCCGGTGCAGGGCAACAGCGCCGAAGCGCGTATTCGCGAGCTGTATGACCTGCCCGGCGACGTCTTCTCGATCGGCTGCGGGCTCATGCGGTCGAAGAGCCGCGGATATATGCGCGTGCTGTCGAGCGCGCCCGGCGGCGCGATTGAAATTCAACCGAACTACCTAGCGGAACAGTCCGATCTGGATGCCCTGGTGGTCGCGGTCGAAACCATGATGGAGCTTGCCGCAACGCAGAGCTACGCCGACTGGTTTGACGGCTATGCAGCGCCACCCCGGCGGCTGTCGCGTGCCGAGATCGTCGACTACATCAGAAATGCCTGTTCGACCTTTTTCCACGTCGTCGGCACATGCGCGATGGGAAATGACGACGCAGCCGTTGTCGACAGCCGCCTGCGCGTTTGTGGCATTGAGGGGCTTGTTATCGCGGACGCCTCCGTCATGCCGACGATCCCGACCTGCCATACCCACGCTCCCGTCACGATGATCGGCGAACGCGCCGCCGATTTCCTGCTTGGCGCGGCGTGACATGAACGAACCTCGAACCGGACGGAAAAGATGACAATTCAAAAGCAGATAATCGCCGGCGATTACCTCCTGACGATGGACGCAGAGAACCGTGTCGTAACCGGCGGTGCCGTCCTTGTGGAGGGGGCGCGGATCGCGGCTGTTGGGCCGCTTGCCGAATTGCAGGCAAGCCATCCGGACGTTGGTGTGCGCGTCATTTCAGACGCTGTCCTCATGCCTGGCCTTATCAACGCCCATGCGCACTCCGGCTTCCTTCGGGGCACGGCAGAACACCTGCCTGTGTGGGATTGGCTGACACTTCACATCAATCCGATGCACCGCGTCCTGCTGCCGCATGAAGCGGAAGCCGCCTCCCGGCTTTGTTATGCAGAATCCGTTCTCGGCGGCACGACCACGGTTGTCGACATGTGGCGCTTCATGGACGGCAGCGCGAAGGCCGCATCGGCGATCGGCAATCGCCTGGTGGCGGTGCCCTATGTCGGCGAGCATCCGGAGTACAACTATTTCGACACGCTCGACATGAACGAGGAGATGATCGAGCGCTGGCACCGCAAGGCAGACGGGCGTATCAACGTCTGGGTCGGGCTCGAGCATCTCTTCTACGCCGACGAGGCAGGGCAGAGACGAGCGATCGATCTTGCCAAGGCTCGCGACACTGGTTTCCATACCCACTGCAGCGAAGCCGAAATAGAGCTGGCCGAGTTCCACAAGCGCTACGGCAAGCGGCCGATGTATGCGCTTGCCGATCTCGGCTTCTTCGATACGCCGCGCACGATGATCGCCCATGGTGTCTGGCTTGACAAAGCGGAGGTGGAATTCATCGCGCAGCATCGCGTGTCGATCGCCCACAATCCGGTGAGCAATATGAAGCTCGCGAGCGGCATTGCGTTGGTGGGCGATATGCTGGCAGCCGGGGTTCCCGTCGGCATCGGCACGGACGGGGAAAAGGAAAACAACAACTTTGATATGTTCGAGGAGATGAAGGTCGCCTCCCTGCTCGGCAAGCTCAAGGATCTTGATGCCGCCGCCATGGACAGCTGGGATGTCCTGCGGATGGCCACGATAACCGGCGCCAAGGCGATCGGCCTCGACCATGAAATCGGCTCGCTTGAGGTCGGTAAACGCGCGGATCTGATCGCGATCCGGACCGATACACCACGTATGACCCCGATCTTCGGAGAGGGGCCATACTTCAATCTGCAGCACAATCTTGTTCACGCGGTACGAGGCGGAGACGTCTGCATGACGATGGTCGATGGCCAGATCGTTGTCGACGACGGAAAGCTGAAGACCGCCGACATGGGCGACATCATCCGTGAGATCGGCCGTATCGCACCGCCGCATTTCGCAAGGCGCGCGGCGTGGTTGGCGGATAACCGCGAGGGCACCGCGCAATGGACCAAGGCAAGCTGAGGGCAACGCATGGCGAAGACGACGGATAAGGCCGCGCTCAACGAGTGGTATGCCATCGAAACCTCGGTGGATCTGACCGCCAAGCCCGTCCGCAGCCGTCTGCTGGGACAGGACATCGAACTCTTCAGGCGGGAAGATGGACAGCCGGTCGTTCGCGAGATCGAAGCCGGATGGCCGACCGGTCCTGCTCTGCCTGTCCGGGAGAAGTACGGTTGCATATGGACGACGCTCGGTCATCCGAACAAGGAGATCTTCGAGATCTCGGAGGCCGTTGAAACCGATCGCCGCTTCGTCCCCTGTGGTTGGGTGAAGATGCGCGCATCGGGCTTGCGCGTCGTCGAGAATTTCCTCGACATGGCGCACTTTCCGTTCGTCCACACGGACATTCTGGGTTCTGAGCCGCATACCGAAGTGCCAGGCTATCTCAGCGAAATTCGCCGCGATATCGACGAGGTCTGGGCCACCAACTGCACCTTCTTCCAGCCGCGCATTGCCGCGACCGAGAGCGAGGGAGCCTTTGTCCAGCTGACATATCGTGTTCCCACGCCGTTTGTTGTCATGCTCTACAGGGTCTGCCCGACAGCGCCCGAACGACTGGATGCCATCGCCCTCTTCATCCATCCGATCGAGGAGGATCTGTGCCGGGCACAGCCCGTCATGTATCTCGTGGATAGCAACTCGACCCACACGGCGCTGCTCAATTTCGAGCAGGTGATCTTCATGCAGGATCGCATCATCGTCGAGAATCAGCGTCCCTTGCTTCTGCCGCTCGAAGCGCGCCAGGAGATCCCGACGCGGGCGGACAGCTCCTCGGTCGCATATCGTCGCTGGCTGAAGGAGAAGGGTATCCGTTTCGGCACCACGATGGGGGCCGGTTGATCGTGGGCATGCCGCTGACAGTGCTCAAGCCTTCGTCGACTGCCCAATCCTTGGCGATGATGCAGGAACACGAGCAGGCGCGACTTGTTGCCGGAGGCACTGCCCTGCAACTCGAATGGGCACGAGGTTTGGCCAAGCCTCCGGTACTCATCAGCCTCAATGCAATTGCAGGTCTCTCGGGCATCTCGTTTTGTGGGGGCGGTATGCGGATAGGGTGCTCCACGACGCTCGCAGGGCTTTGCCGCGAGCCGCTGGTGCTGGAGCATCTGCCGCTCCTTGCCGCGGCATCGCGATCGGTGGCCGCCCCTTCGGTTCGCAATCTTGGAACTCTCGGCGGAAACATAGCGGCGCGCAACGGTTGCCTTTCGCCGGCTCTCCTGGCTCTCGACGCCTTTATCGAGGGTGAACGGGCGACCGGTCGGTTTCATGAGCGATTGCTGGACTGGCTGCAGCGGCCGGCTGAACGCTGCGAGGTCATCGAGGCCGTCTACGTTGGAGCCATGGCCACTGCATCGCGCTGGACGCATCGCAAGATTGGTCTGCGGGCCGCCTTTACGCCAAGCGTCATCGGCGTTGCTGCTTGGCTCGACGTACGGGGCGGCAGGATAGCAAGCGCCCGGTTGGCGGTTGGCGGAGGAAATGTTGCTCCCGCCCGTCTGAGGACCGCGGAAGAGTTACTGACGTCGCAGCCGGTGGACACTGTTGACTGGATCGAGTTGAAGACATGGCTTTCGCAAGAGATATCTGCGCCTGATGATGCGTTCCGGAGTGCGCGCTACCGGAAGATCACGGCGGCGAACGCACTCGTCTGGGGACTTCAAAATCCGACGACATCGAAACAGCAAATCGCACCGGATATGGCGAAGACGACCGGCTCTTCGGGCGAGATAAGGCTCAGTCGCGCCGATCAGCCTTCACGCTGGCATGTCAGGCCCGATGTCGCCGCCAAGGTCGATGGCACTTTCTCCTACCTCACCGACAGGCGCGAGGAGGGTATGCTGGTCGGGCGCATCCTTCGGGCGGGCGTTGCCCATGCGCGGATACGCTCGATCGATACGTCGGCAGCCGAAGCTCTCGAAGGGGTTGTCGCCGTTGCGACCCACCACGATGTTCCAGGCGAAAACGCTTTCGGGATCGTGGTTCAGGACCAACCGGCTTTCTGTTTTGACAAGGTTCGCTACGTCGGTGATGTGGTGGCGGCTGTGGCGGCGGTTGATGCGGCAACCGCCGATGCGGCGCTAGCTTTGATCAAGATCGACTACGAGCCCCTGCCTATCGTCGATGATCCCGCGGCAGCGCTTGAGGACGGCGCAACTGCCGTTCATCGGGGCGGCAACCTGCAGCGGTTGATCGAATTTGGACGCGGCGAAGTCGATCAGGCTTTTGCCGGTGCGGCCCACATCCTCGAACGCACCTACACCACCTCCCGGCAAATGCACGGTTTCATGGAAACCGAAGGCGGCTATGCGACGATCGAAGCCGATGGAACGCTGACGATCTTCGCCGGCGGGCAACACGGCGCGCGTGATCGCCTTCAGCTGTCGCGTATCCTCGCGATGGACGAGGCAAAAATTCGCGTCGTGACCAGCCCGACCGGTGGCGCCTTTGGTGGCAAGGACGAACTGACGGTGCAGCCGGCATTGGCACTTCTGGCGCTGAAGGCTCGCCGGCGCGTGCGCATCCAGTTGTCGCGTGCGGAATCAGTAATGGCAGGCGTCAAACGCCATCCCATGACCATCCGCATGCGCACCGCCTGCGACGGTGAGGGGCGCTTGCTCGCGCAGGAGGTCGATGTCCTTGCGGATGCCGGCGCTTATGCGTCGCTTGGCCCGGGCGTTCTTGAGACGGCGCTTGAGCATGCAGCCGGCCCCTATCTCGTTGCTAACGTACGTACACGCGGACGTCTGGCCTATACCAACAACGGCGTCGGCGGTGCTTTTCGCGGCTTCGGCGCAAACCAGATGACTTATGCCATCGAATGCCAGATGGACGAACTGGCAAGGGCCTGCGGCATAACGCCGGCAGAGATTCGCAGCAGGAATCTGAGGCGGCCGGGAATGCCCGGCTATCTCGGGCAGGTGGTCGCCCCGTCCGAGCGGCTTGCCGAGATGTTGGATGCTGCGACGGCGAGTTCGTTGTGGCGCAGACCAGACTCCGATGTCGACGCAGACGAGATCGTAGGTGTCGGGATGGCGCTCAATTACCAGGGGAACGGCTTGGGCTCTGTGGTGCCGGATCCTGCCGGTGGGGCATTGCGACTGAACGGCGACGGGCTGATAGAAGCAGCATATGGGCTGGACGAGATGGGGCAGGGGCTGCTGACATCCATCCAGGCTGCTGTTTCTGCGCAGGTCGGTTGCGCACGCAACGACGTCCTTCCTGTCGTCGGCGATACGCGCTTTACCCCGGATTCCGGCTCGACGACGGCCTCGCGCGGGGGCTACGTGGTTTGGGAAGTGGCGAGGACGGCGGGGCACGAGTTCTCGCGCAAGCTTCTGGCTGCAGCCGCGACCCTGCTCGCGCGGCCGGAAGAGAGCTTGAGGATCGGCGCGGGCGGAATTGTCGAGGCCGGGAGCAACAGCGGTGCGCTTCTTCTGAGCTTCCGACAGCTTGGCCAGTCATTTGCCCTCGATGCGTTGCCGAGCGTTACAGTCGCATTCGACTTCCCGAAAACCGACTATCAATCCGGCAATGCCCGCTACATCTTCGCTTTCGGCGCCTGCCTTGCGCGCGTTGCGATCAGCCGTGTTACCGGCGCGGTCAGGGTGCTGGATATCCACCAACATACCGCCGCCGGCCCAATCATCGATGTTGCCGCCTATCTCGGCCAGATGGAAGGCGGCGCGGTCCAGGGGCTTGGCTTTACGCTCACGGAAGACGCCATCATGACGGCTGGCGAATACGTAACGAAGAACCTCGACAGCTACATGTTGCCTGGCGTTCGCGATACAGCCGGCCGGATTGCGGTCTTTGCGCTCGAGGACCTGGATCCCGGCGACACTCTTGGGCCGCGCGGCGCTGGTGAGCTGGGCATCGGTGCGATCACGCCTGCGATTGCCAACGCCGTTGCGGACGCAATCGGACACTTCCCGACATCTATTCCTGTTAGCCCAGAGCGGGTCCTCGATGTGCTGGAGGGTGGCCGATGAGCGCAACGACCTCGCTAACGCTGCGGTTCCGGCTGAACGGGGAAACGGTATTGCTTAATGCAGAGCCGGACAGGCGGCTGTCCAACATTTTGAGGGAAGATCTCGGGCTCACTGCAAGCAAGAACGGTTGCGGCATCGGTCGCTGCGGAGCCTGCATGGTCCTGATGAACCGGCAGGCGGCCAACGGATGCCTCGTCATGGCGTGGCAGCTGCAGGATGCGGAGATCATCAGTCCGGAGGGTCTCGACGATCTCGACATCGCGCGCACGGTCAAGGCTGGTTTGGTTCAGGAAAACGCATTCCAGTGCGGTTATTGCGCCCCGGGCTTCACAATCTCGCTCGTGTCGCTTCTCGGCGAAAGGCCTGATGCGACGGAAGCGGATGTGCTGACGGCGCTCGAAGGCAACATCTGCCGCTGTACGGGCTACCATTCGATTATTCGCGGCGCCCTCAATGCCATCGACCAAATTCGTGCCTCACAGGCATCATCCGGAGAAGACTGACATGTCCCTTTCGATCAAGGCGTTCGAGCCCACCAGTGCCGGTGCGCGTGCCTTTCTCGCTCGCCCCCTGAAGCAGCTTCTTGTCGGCGGCTTATGGGTCGACGCGGCAGAGGGGAGGCGTTTCTCCACGTACGATCCGGCCAACGGGCGCTTTCTGGCGGAGCTCGCGGAAGCAAGCGCCGCGGACGTGGACGCTGCGGTCCTTGCCGCACGCCGTGCGTTCGAATTCGACGCCTGGCGGGGGCTCACGCCCTCGGCGCGTGGAAAGTTACTGTGGCGAATTGCCGACCTTATAGACAGCCATGCCGACGAACTCGCCGAGCTGGAGACGCTGGATCAAGGCAAATCGTTCAAGACCGGGCGTCTGGGGGAAATTCCTGCCTCAGCCGAGCAGTTCCGCTATTTCGCCGGCTTTGCCACGAAAATTCTCGGAACGACCATACCCACATCGATTGCCTATCAACCCGCCGGCAAGCGTGTTTTTGCCTACACCACCCGCGAGCCGATCGGCGTCGTCGCGGCGATCACGCCGTGGAATTCGCCGATGCTGATGGCCGCTATGAAGCTCGCGCCAGCGCTCGCGGCAGGCTGCACGGTCGTTCTGAAGCCGGCGGAAGAGACCTCGCTGACGGCGTTGCGTCTCGGTGAACTTATGATCGAGGCGGGCTTGCCCGCCGGTGTCGTCAACATTGTCACTGGCTTCGGCGAATCCGTTGGCGCAGCGCTCACGGCCCATCCCGATGTGGACAAGGTCGCCTTCACCGGCTCCACTGAGGTCGGTAAGCTGATCGTCGGCGCGGCGCGCGGGAATCTGAAGAAGCTGACCCTTGAGCTCGGTGGCAAATCACCGGCGATTGTCATGCCGGATGCCGACATGACATTGGCTGTTCCCGGCATTGCCCGAGGCATATTTGCGAACGCCGGGCAGGTCTGCGTTGCCGGATCGCGGGTCTACGCGCATCGCTCGGTCTATGAACAATTGGTAGACGGTCTGACGAGGGAGGCAGCAAAGCTGACGCTTGGCCATGGTCTCGACCCGCAGACCGACCTCGGGCCGCTGGTCAACCGCAAGCAGGCCGATCGCGTTGCCGGCTATATTACCGACGGTGTCGGAGAAGGCGCCGAAATCGCCGCCGGTGGCAGGCAAGTCGGAGACGAGGCGACGTTCTTTGAACCCACGGTCGTTACCGGCGTCACGCAGAACATGCGTATGATGCAGGAGGAGATATTCGGCCCGGTGGTTGCCGTGACGCCGTTCGACGAAGTCGACGCGGCGATCACCTACGCGAACGACTCTCCCTACGGTCTTGCCGGCAGCGTGTGGACATCAGACCTGAGCGCTGCCCATCGGCTCTCGGCCCGGATCCGCTCTGGCACGGTATGGATCAACTGCCATTCATATTTCTCGCCAGAACTGCCAAAGGGCGGCCACAAGCAATCGGGTTGGGGATACGAAAACGGTGCGCCGGGTCTTGAAAATTATCTGGAGACGAAGACCGTCTGCGCGGTAATCTGAGCCCGGAAGAATAGTGGCACAGCGCCTCCATCAATCGATGCCGGTGTAGCTGATTATTTCCAACAGGCCTTTTCGCTTGCCCGTGAGCATTCGCGCGCTCGCGGGTTTTTGCCGTGCTCGCCTTCCCTCATCGAAAATCGTCAGGGCAGCATTGACAGCCTGCATGTCTTCAGAGATAGTTCGGTCATAGAACGAATTAATGAGGCAAGCGTGAGCGAGACCATTCGCATCTCCCGAAAATTCTCCCAGCGTGCGGTCATGGAGGCGATCGTTCAGAATGGCCCCATCTCGCGTGCGTCGATCGCAAAGCAGACGGGGCTGTCGAAGCAAACGATTTCGGAGATCGTGCGCCAGCTCGAGCTGAGCGGCTGGGTTCGTGAGACGGGCCGCACGAGCGGCCATATCGGTCGCACGGCCGTTACGTATGAGCTCATCCCCGATGCAGCCTATATCGCTGCCGTTGACCTTGGCGGAACCAAGGTGCGTGTCGCGATCGCCGATCTTGCCTTCCAGGTCTTTGCCGAGGAGATGGCGCCGACAGATCCGCGTGGGGGACGCTTTGTGGTCGACCAGATCGCCACGATGTGCCGCGAAGCGGCGGACCACCTCGATATTCCTCGCGAGCGCCTGCGCATGGCTGTCATCGGTGTGCCCGGTGCGCCGGATGATGCCAGCGGCGCCGTTCTGCTTGCTCCAAATATCGCGGGCTTCGGCGCGATGAACGTCGTTGCCGCCTTCGAAGAGGCGTTCGGCTTTAACGTTATCCTGGAAAACGATGTGAACCTTGCGGTTCTCGGTGAAAACTGGCTGGGTCAAGGGCAGGGCGTAGATAACCTGGCCTATATCGCGATCGGGACCGGCATCGGCGGCGGGCTTATGGTGGGCGGTCAACTCGTGCGCGGTGCGGCCAACGCGGCCGGCGAGCTTGGGTTCTTGCCATTCGGCGCCGATCCATTCGAGCCGGAGTCGCTCCGTACTGGCGCTTTCGAGCGCGCAGTGGCCTCCTTCGCGATTATTGAACGGTATCGGGTGCTTGCCGGCGAGGTGGCAACCGTTCCCGCGATTTTCGAACGGGCCGGGCAGGGTGACGCGCACGCCAGCCAAGTACTGGACGATACAGCGAGGATACTCGCCCGCGGCATTGGTGCGATTTCGGCGATCGCCAATCCGGAGAAGGTCATCATGGGGGGATCGATCGGTCTTCGACCCGAACTCATTGAGCGCGTTAAGACGTTTCTGCCGGCTTGCTTCCCGTATCCGGTCCAGATCGAAGCGAGCGCGCTCGGAGCGCGGGCTGCAATCATCGGCGCCGCGGCAATCGGTCTGGAACACATGCACAATGCTCTTTTTGGCGCGGACACGCCCGACGGCCGCATGTCGTTGCCGCCAGCCGAAATGAGTTCGCTCAAGGAGGTGGTGCGATGACCGGAACAGATAGGCTTCTCGGCCGTCTGACGGCAGCCCTCGATCGCGAGGATGCGCTTGCTCTTTTCAGGTCGGCCATTCAGCGTGAAAGCATCACCGGCAACGAGGCCAATGTTGTCGCCTTGTTGCGCGATGAGATGCATGCCCGCAATATCGACGGCATAAGCGTTGCGGATTTTCTCCCGGGACGCCCTAATATCTGGGGCGAACGAAAGGGTGCGGGCGATGGCCCGCGGCTGCTTTTCATCGGGCACACCGATACAGTCCACGTCGATGGCTGGCGTGAGCACTGGGCAGGAACCGAGCGTGAAGATCCGTTCGCGGCGGCTGTCGTCGACGGGCAGGTATGGGGGCGTGGTTCGGGAGATTTGAAGGCCGGCATCTGCAGTTCGCTTGCTGCCCTGAGCTTGCTTGATCGTGCTGGAATCCGATTGAAAGGCGATGTCGCCTTCGCCTTCGTCGGTGACGAAGAGAGTGGCCAGACAGGGACCGGAATATCGCTCGGCGTGAAGGCGTATACAGCGCTGATAGAAGAAGGGACGGTTTCCCGCCCCGACTTCACCATCTATGTCGAGCCAACCCAGCTCGCGGTCTACACGGCCCAGATCGGCTTCTTCATCGCCGATATCGAGATCACCGGCAAGTCGGCCTACTTTGGGGTGCCGGAGCTCGGAAAGGATGCGTTGAAGGCATCGCATGCCGCCATGTCCGCTCTTTGGGACTACTCCGACAGCGTTGCGGCGCGGGCGTCGCACGATCTTGTCGGTCATGGCTTCCTTCTGATCACCGGTCTGTCCGGAGGCGGGTTCATCGCGGTGCCGGAAGAATGCAAGCTTTCGTTGATCCGCAAACTCCTGCCCGGCGAGTCGCTCGATGAAGCGGTTGCCGAATTGGAGGGCGTTATTCGCGGAGCGATCAAGGATCCCGAGATATCGGTCGATATCAGCTACCCCGCGGGGCGTGATCACCGCGTGGGTGGCTCGGCGGCCGAGATCGACCCGGCTCTTCCCGAAGTCGAGTTGCTGAGCAGATCCGTAGACGAAGCCATGGCCGGTCGCGGCGCGATCGCGGGGGCGCCGTTCTGGTCGGAATCTCCATTCTTTGTAAATCGCCTCGGCGTGCCGGCCGTCTATTGCGCACCTGGGGACATCAGAAACTGCCACACGTTCGAGGAGCGCGTCGACATCGAGGAATACTTCGCCGGGATCGTAGCGTTTGCCGCCTTCATGGCTCGCTACTGCGGCGTCGTTGAGTAATCAGCTGACCACAAAAGAAAAAGGGAACATGACATGAAACTGGGTTCATTCTTCAATGCAGCTCTTATCGCTGGCAGCGTGCTTGCCGCTGGTTCCGCCTATGCCCAGACTGTAGGGCCATCGGGCGAGAAGGCAACGCCGAGCGCCGAAGTGACACTGTCGGATACCGATCTCTCCAAGCTGAAGGGCAAGGGCTACAAGGCGGCCTTGCTCTGGCACACGTCGTCGGACTTCACCAATGCGGTTTCGGCCGGCGCCAAGGCCGAGTTCGAGAAAGCAGGCGTTGCCGTTGTCGTCCAGACGGACGCTGGTTTCGACGCCGCCCGCCAGCGTAGCGACATCGAGACCGCGCTCGCGGCCAAGCCAAACGTCATCCTTGCCCTGCCGCTCGATCCTACGACTTCCGCGGAAGCATTCCGTCAGGCGATCAAGGATGGCACGAAGCTTGTCTTTCTGTCGAACCTGCCAAGCGGCTACAAGCACGGCTCGGACTATGCGGCGATCGTGACAGACGACCTCTACCAGATGGGCAAGCAGGCGGCTGACGCACTCGCCAAGGCGATCGGCGGCAAGGGCAAGGTCGGCTACATCTTTCACGACGCCAGCTACTATGTGACGAACCAGCGCGACCAGGCGTTCAAGTCGACCATCGAGAGCAGCTATCCCGATATCAAGATCGTTGCCGAGCAGGGAATTTCCGATCCGGCCCGTGCCGAAGAGCTTGCAAACGCAATGCTGCTACAGAACCCCGATCTAGATGGTATCTACGTTACCTGGGCCGAGCCGGCGGAGGGCGTTCTGTCTGCCCTGCGAAGCGCAGGCAACACGAAGACGAAGGTCGTGACGCTCGATCTTTCCGAACCGGTTGGCCTCGACATGGTCAAGGGCGGAAACGTCACTGCGCTCGTTGCCGACAAGGCTTACGAGCTCGGCCGGACGATGGCCGCGACCGGCATGAAGGCACTCGTCGGTGAGGAAACGCCGGCATTCATCGTCGCACCGGCACTGACGGTGACGAAGGAAAATGTCGCCGATGGATGGAAGCAGTCGCTCAATCGCGATGCTCCACAGTCCGTTCTCGACGCTGCAAAGTAGGCCGCAGGCGCGCCGGCGGCGATCGCCGGCGCGCCGCGTGCCAGGATCGTTCGGCGACCATCGCCGAAGTCGCCCGAGTAACCTTCGGGAGTAAACCTCCCGTCATTTCCCTCTTTTGGGAGTAACACGCATGTCCACCGCCCAAGCCGATGCCGTCAGCCCGCTGAAGAGCATATCAAGGCGCATCAATCTCCAGCAGTACGTCGTGTATTTCGGCTTTCTCGCTATTTTCATATTCTTTGCGATCGTTCTGCGCGACGGCGGCTTCCTGACAGCCCGCAATCTGTCGAACATCGTTCTACAGACCGCGCCGGTGACGATCATGGCCATTGGGCTGGTTTTCGTCCTGTCTGCCGGCGAAATCGACCTCTCGATCGGATCGACGGTCGCCGTCAGTGCTCTCTGTGCCGCAGTTGTCATGGCAAGCTACGGCATGTTAGCCGGTATCGCCGCAGGCCTGGGAGCCGGGGTGATTATTGGTGCGATCAACGGCGTCCTGGTTGCCTATGTGAGGCTACCGTCCTTTCTCGTCACATTGGCGACAATGGGGCTGTTTGCCGGCGTCGCGCGGTCGTTGACCAACCTTCGTTCTATTCCTGTGACAGACGCGACATTTACCGGCTTCTTCGGATCGGGTTCGCTTCTGGGTGTGCCGTCATTGATTTTCTGGACGCTCGGCGCAGTCATCGTTGGTCACGTCCTCTATCGTGAAACCCGCTTTGGCGCTCACGTGCTCGCCACCGGCGACAACAGCCGTGCAGCCAGCGTGTCCGGTATCAAGGTTCCCAATATTCGGCTCTCTGTGATGATGCTGAGCGGCGCGCTCGCCGGGCTCGCCGGGCTCCTTTATGCCGGTCGCCTGCAGGCGGCAAAATATACACTCGGAGAGACGGATCTGATGACCGTCATCGCGGCGGTCATTGTCGGCGGCACCCTGCTCAACGGCGGTAAAGGCTCGGTTGTCGGTGCTCTCGTTGGGTCGCTGATGATGGGCATGCTCAACAACGGCCTCATTCTCATGGGGCTCTCCGTTTCCGATCAGATGATCGTGCGCGGCCTGATCATATTGGCGGCCGTTGCTGTCTCGCTGCGCGAAAAGCAGCGTTGAAGAAAGGCATTTATCATGTTTCTTGATGTACTTCGCCGTCGCAATCCGAAACTCGTTGAAGCCGCCATTCAGCTTCATCGCGAGGGAAAGATCCCCGCAAACGCCTATGTTCTCGATCTCGACACAGTCGAGGGCAACGCCCGCGTCCTGCGAAGCGAGGCGGATCGGCTTGGACTGAAGATATTCGCCATGACCAAGCAGGTCGGCCGGTCCAGCGGATTTTGCCGGGCCGTCATGCGCGGCGGGATCGAGCGATCGGTCGCCGTCGACATGGCCTGCGCACGCGCCACGCATCGTGCCGGACTGCGCGTCGGACATCTCGGTCACCTGCAACAGATTGCCCGACACGAGGCCGCAGCCGCAGCGGCTGCCTTCCGCCCGGATTTCTGGACGGTCTTCAACGACACCAAGGCCGAGGAAGCGGCAGCGGGGGCAGAGGCGGCTGGTTACGAGCAGGGCCTTCTCGCGCGCATCAAGGCCAATGGCGATACGTTCTACCGCGGTCATGAAGGTGGATTCGACGCTGAAACGATCGCTCAGGTGGCTGACGCATTCGACCGCCTGAAGGGCGCACGGTTCGCAGGCATTACTACGTTCCCGGCGCTTCTGTTCGATCTCGCCACCCGCAAGGTCCTGCCGACGCACAATCTTTCGACGTTGACCCGTGCCGCTGAAGCGCTTGCAAAAGCAGGACGTCGGGATATCGAGGTGAACGCGCCCGGCACGACCTCGGCCGTCATGCTGGCGGCGCTTGCCGAAGCCGGTGCAACGCAATGTGAGCCCGGCAACGGATTGCATGGCACGACGGCCCTTCACGCCGTGGAAGACCTGCCGGAGCTTCCCGCCGTCTGCTACGTCACCGAAGTCTCCCATTTGTCGGGCGGCAAGGCCTATTGCTTCGGCGGCGGGTTCTACATTGACCCGATTTTCCCCGAGTACGACGTCAAGGCCATAGTCTCCGACGAGCCGACGGTCGCATCGTCGGCCCTGCGCAACGTTGAAGTCCCGCCGCCCTCGGCGATCGACTATTACGCGATGATCGACGCAAGCGGGCCGTCCGCTCCAAAGCCTGGCGACACGGCCGTATTCGGCTTCCGCGGGCAGGCGTTTGTCACGCGCGCCTACGTGGTTGGTATCTCCGGGATCCGGGCCGGGGCGCCAAAGGTGGAATCCATCGAGAACGGTTTCGGCGAAGCCGAATCCTGGCCGGTCTAGGAGGCAGGCGCAATGAGTGAACTGACGCCCGTCCTGCAATTGAAGGATATTCGCAAATCCTTCGACGCCGTCGTCGCGATCGAGAATTTCTCGCTCGACATCTATCCCGGTGAGATCGTTGCCCTGGTCGGCGACAATGGTGCCGGCAAGTCGACCCTCATCAAGATCATTTCGGGGGTCTACACGCCGACCTCCGGCACTATCACCATCGAGGGCGACACGGTTTCGATGTCGAACGCCACTATGGCGCGTTCGCACGGCATTGAAGTGGTCTACCAGGACCTTGCCCTGGCGGATCAGCAAACCGTCTACATGAACATGTTCCTCGGTCGGGAACTCACGAACTCGGTCGGCTTGCTCGATCGGAAATCGATGATCGCGGAGACGCAGAAACTCGTCGAGGAACTGGACGTACGGATTCCGTCCGCGCATGCGACCATCCGTGATTTGTCGGGCGGGCAAAGGCAGGGTGTGGCGATCGCCCGGGCGACGCGTTGGGCACGCAAGCTCATTCTGCTCGACGAGCCAACGGCAGCGCTGGGCGTCGCGGAAACGGCAAAGGTCGAGGCGATCGTGCAGGCGCTGAAGTCCCGAAACATAGGCGTGCTCATCATCAGCCACAGCCTTGATCAGGTGTTCAAGCTATCCGATCGTATCTGCGTTCTTCGGCGTGGCAAGCAGATCGGCGTGCGCAAGACCTCGCAGACAGACAAGAACGAGATCGTCTCCATGATAACCGGCGTTCATTGATGTCGACGACAACGGATCGCAGCCAAACGCCTGCGATCCGTTACACATGCGCTAATAGCTGCAAGGTCGATCGTTGTTGAAGCCGAGCGCGCATGCCGAGTTCAGGTCAGCGGTTGGATTCCGCTGAGAGTTCGTCGTGGTGCAGGCGGCGACGATCGTCGCAATGCTGATCATCGTTCCAACGAAAACCCATGTTCCCAGTCGGCTCATGTTCGCCTCCTTGTGCGCGCATCATCAGGGCGCGATGGTTCCGCACAATCGCTCCAATCAGCGAAAACGGCCAGTCATTTTATCGTTGAGCCAATTTGTGGCTGGCGACGATACGCCTAAACGCAAAGAATTCACTTCCCTCGAGCTGCTCGCGCAGGCATGGCATTGCTGAAATCGTCGTGCTAGCAGCACGCCAATTAAGTCTTGAGGAAAGATCATGGTTCCAGGGCGTATGTCGATGCCGCCCCTTAACGCACTTGTCGTCTTCGACAGCGCGGCGCGTCTCGGCAGTTTCTCGCGGGCCGGGCACGAATTGGGTCTGACGCAAAGTGCGGTAAGCCGCCAGATCGGCAAGCTGGAGGGCTTTATCGGCTCAAAGCTGTTCATGCGGCTGCCTTCCGGCGTCCAGTTGACCGCGATCGGTGAAAGCTACGCTGCCGATGTAAGTCGCCTGCTCGGGGAGCTCGGCGCGGTTACCGATGGTTTGCGGGCGTGGTCCGGTCCGAAGCAGATCACCATCGCCTGCTCGCGCGGCATTGCCGACCAATGGTTCCTGTCGCGGATCGCTCAGCTGAAACGAGACTTTCCCGGTATCGAGATCCGTCTCAGGGTGACCGACGACGTCGCGCATCTGAGGCTCGACGAATTCGACCTTGCCCTGTTCTATCGCAAGGAGCGTCCCATCGGCGTCAATCTGACGGTACTGGCGCGTGAGGAAATCGTGCCGGTTTCCGCGCCCGGCACAAGCAACCTCATGGATATCGACGAACCCCTGCTGATTTCCATCGAGGACCCCATGCGCGAATGGCAGGGCTGGAGCGATTGGTGGCAGGATTCCGGCCTGCACCGGCCGCCCGAAGCGCGCGAGTGGCGCCTTGGCGACTACGGGCTCTGCACGGCGGCAGCAGCACAGGGCCTCGGCATCGCCCTCGGTTGGACATGGCTCATCCGCGATCAGCTGGACAACGGCACGCTCGTGCCGGTCCATAGTCATCTGATGCTTTCCAACGCCTATTTCTATCTGATGCGCCCGGCGGACCGGCATCAGCGAAAGATCGTCAGGGAAGTGTCTGATTGGCTGATTGCGAGCAACGGCGGCAGCTACGATACTCAATAGTCGAACGCAGGGCGCTCGACGGGCGATCAGCCGCCGTTCTCGGTGCGCGCCATGCGGAAGCGCACGTATCCGATGATCGTGAACACCAGCCAGGCAACCTGCGTGACCAGCGAGCCGAGATTGAAGTTACACGACAGCGAATAGATGAGGCAGATGCCACCGAGGACATTCAATAACGTCGTTCTGCTGTCTTCGACCGCGAGAATGCGGAGTTGGAGCAATGCATAGGCCGTGAGATAGAAGACAGCGCCGATGAGGCCGACGATATCCGGCAAAGTCATTTTGATCCTCCAGGATCGTATGCTGCGGGTGATAAATTGCGCTTCGTCAAGCGGAAGGTGCTATTTTCCGTCCGACGTGCGGCTGCTCCTTTAGCTGCGTTGCAGCGAAAGCCAACGCGCACAAATCGCATGACCCTATGACTAAAAGTCATGTCTGGTGACCGTTTTGCTGGCCTAGTCATGCCTGCCGATGTGCGCTAGGCCAGCCGCTTAAATTTCCATGGCGAAAACGCCGTGAACGAAGGGAACCATCCGATGTCGAACAACAAACCCACCTTTGAACTGACGCGCCGCGGCTTCATGGCCGGGACAGCAGGATTTGGCGTCATGTCAGCCGCAGGGCTGATCGGCATGCCCGCGCTGGCGGCCGACGACAAGCCGAAGAAGGGTGGCGTTCTGAAGCTCGGCATCGGCGGCGGCAGCACAACGGACAATTTCGACCCGCGCATCCTGAAGGATTGGGTTCCTGTGAATCAGGCCTACATGGTCATGAACGGTCTCGTCGAAATCGACGCTAACAACAATGCCGTTCCCGAACTCTTCGAGAGCTGGGAGACGAAGCCAGGCGCGATCGAATGGACCTTCAAGGTGCGTCAGGGCGTGACATTCCACAACGGCAAGTCGCTCACGGCAGACGACATCATCTACTCGCTGAACCTTCATCGCGGCGAGACCAGCTCGGGCGCTCGCTCGGTTGCGGCGCAGTTTGCCGATGTCGCCAAGGTTTCGGACTCTGAAATCAAGATCACGCTAACAAGCGGCAACGCCGATCTTCCCTATATCCTTTCCGACTATCACTTCCTCGTCGTGCCGGATGGCTGGACCGACTTCAATAAGCCAGTCGGCACCGGCCCGTTCGTCTACGACACGTACCAGCCGGGCGTGCGTGCTCGTTTCAAGCGAAACGAAAGCTACTGGAAGCCGAACGCGGCCTGGGTCGATGCCGTCGAAGTGATCGTCATCAATGACATTGCCGCACGCACCAACGCCATGATGTCCGGCCAGGTTCATGCGATCAACCAGCTCGACTTCAAGACGGTCGATCTTCTCAAGCGCAACCCGAACCTGAACATCGTTCAGTCGGCTGGTGGCCAGCACTTTACCTTCCTGATGGATTGCACGCAGGCGCCGTTCACCGACAACAACATCCGCCTCGCCGTCAAGCATGCCATTGACCGCGAGCAGCTGCTGAAGACGGCTCTGCGCGGATACGGCCGCATCGGCAACGATCATCCGATCCCGAGCACCGATCCCTTCTACGCTGCTGATCTGCCGCAGCGCCCTTACGATCCCGAAAAGTCGAAGTTCTATCTCAAGCAGGCCGGCCTCGATAATCTGAAGCTCACGCTGTCGGCTTCGGATGCTGCCTTCTCGGGCGCGGTCGACGCTGCTGCCATCTTCCGCACAGGTGCCGCCGCGAGCGGTATCGATGTCTCGATCAAGCGCGAGCCGGCCGATGGCTACTGGGACAACGTTTGGATGAAGGCACCGTTCTGCATGTCGTATTGGGGTGGTCGTCCGACCGCTGACCAGATGCTCACGATCGCCTATTCCTCCACCTCGGCGCAGAACGACACGCACTGGAAGAACGAGAAGTTCGATGCGAAGCTGCTTGAGGCACGCGCTCTTCTCGACAACCAGAAGCGCAAGGAAATCTACGCCGAGCTGCAGGGGCTGATTTCCAACGAGGGCGGCGCCATGATCCCGATGTTCGGTGACTATCTCGATGCGACCTCCAAGAAGCTGAAGGGTGTGACGACACATCCGATGTTCAACTTCATGGGCGCGCGCCTGGCAGAAAAGGTCTGGCTGGAATCGTAATGGCACGTCTTATCCTCAGGCGGATTGCTCTAGGCATCCTGACCCTTCTCCTGGTATCGGCGTTGATTTTCGCCGGTACCCAACTCCTCCCCGGCGACGTTGCCTCGGCAATCCTTGGCCAGAACGCAACGCCTGAATCGCTTGCCGTGCTTCGCGGCCAGCTCGGTCTCGACCAGCCGATCCTCCAGCGCTACGTCACGTGGCTTGCCGGTTTCCTAACCGGCGACCTCGGCAATTCGCTGGCCAACCAGCAGCCGGTCGCCGAACTCCTGTGGCCACGCTTCTGGAACACGATGGCTCTCGCGGCATTCGCGGCAGTTATCAGCGTGCCTGTTGCCATCGTTCTCGGGCTTCTCAGCGCCGTCAATCGTGGCGGGATCTTCGACAGGATCGTCAATATTCTCGCCTTGGCCTTCGTGTCGCTGCCGGAATATTTCCTGGGCCTTCTGCTGATCCTGTTCCTGTCCATCCGCTTCAACCTGCTGCCAAGCCTTGCCGACACATATGATGGCATGACCTTCATGGAGTGGGTGCAGGCAACCGCACTACCGGCGCTCACGCTCGTCCTTGTGACCGTGGCGCAGATGATGCGCATGACGCGCACCGCTGTACTGTCGGTGATGGATCAGGCCTATGTGGAAACGGCCTATCTCAAGGGTCTGCGCACCCGCCGGGTCGTTACCCGTCACGCCTTGCCGAACGCCGCCGCGCCAATCGTCAATGTCGTGGCGTTCAACATTGCCTACCTGATCACAGGCGTGGTGCTGGTCGAAGCGGTGTTCAACTACAACGGCCTGGGTCGCTTCATGGTCGATGCCGTTTCCAAGCGCGATCTGCCATTGGTCCAGGCCGCAGCCCTGGTCTTCGGCGCAGCATACGTGATCCTCAACATCGTGGCCGACGTCGCCGCCATCGCACTTAATCCGCGCCTGAGGCATCCTCGATGAAAGTTCAGAAGACAATTCCACTGACGGCCTGGATCGGTTTGACGATCGTTGCCGTCAACCTCATCTTTTTCGCCTTTGGTCCGCTGATTGCGCCATACGGACAGGAGCAGATCGTCGGCGGGCCGTTTGATCCTCCTTCTGCGGATTTCTGGTTCGGCCTCGACCAGAACGGTCGTGACATGGTTTCGCGCCTGCTCTACGGCGCCCAGATGTCGATCGGCGTATCGCTTTCCGCTTCCCTGCTTTCCTTTGCCGTCGGCGTGCCACTCGGCTTCCTCGCTGCCATCTTCGGCGGCTGGGTCGATACGGTCCTGTCGCGCGTCGTCGATACGGTCATGTGCATTCCGGTGCTGATCTCCGCGCTCGTCGTGCTTCAGGCTTTGGGCTCATCGCTGCCGGTGCTGATCGTCACGATCGCCTTGCTCGACTCCACCCGCGTCTTTCGTCTGGCGCGAATTGTCGCTCAGGGCGTCAATGTGCTTGAATATGCCGAAACCGCGCGCCTTCGCGGTGAAGGGTTGGGATGGTTGATCCGCAAGGAAATCCTGCCCAACACGCTGCCGCCGTTGATCGCGGAATTCGGCTTGCGCTTCTGCTTCACCTTCCTGTTCGTGGCCGGCCTGTCCTTCCTCGGGCTTGGTATCCAGCCGCCGTTCGCCGATTGGGGCGGCATGGTGAAGGACAACCAGCAGGCCATTCTTTACGGTCTCTACGCGCCGCTCTTTCCCGCTGCCGCGATCGCCATCCTCACCATTGGCGTCAATCTGGTTGTCGATTGGCTGCTGGCCAGCCGAACTGCCGTACAGGGAGCTGACCGATGAGCGACGAAACGATCCTTTCCATTCGCGGCCTTGTCGTTAAGGCACCTACGGGTGCTACTCTCGTCGACGGTGTTGATGTGGACCTTGCCCGTGGCGAAGTTCTCGGTCTTATTGGCGAATCCGGTGCCGGCAAGTCGACCATTGGCCTCGCCGCCATGGGCTACGGCCGCGGTGGCTGCCGTATTACCGACGGACGCATCGTCGTCGGCACGACATCGCTGATGGACGGAACGCGTGCGACGCGAGAAGGGGTACGCGGGGCGAAGATTGCCTATGTTGCGCAGAGTGCTGCGGCCTCGTTCAATCCGGCCAAGCGTATCGGTCAGCAGATCATGGAAGGGCCGCTCTATCACGGCCTGATGAACCGATCCGAAGCCGAAAGCTGGATGCTGGAGCTGCTGACTGCTCTGCAACTGCCGGATCCCAGCACCTTCGCACAGCGCTACCCCCATCAGGTTTCCGGCGGTCAGCTGCAGCGCGCCATGGTCGCCATGGCGATGGCTTGCCGTCCCGATATCCTGGTGCTTGACGAGCCGACGACGGCACTCGACGTCACGACGCAGATCGAGGTCCTGGCGCTCCTGCGCGAGTTGATTCAGCGTTACAACACCGCGGCGCTCTATATTACCCACGACCTTGCCGTCGTTGCTCAGATCGCAGACCGCATCATGGTGCTCCGGCATGGCAAGATGGTCGAACTGGGAACGGCCGCCGAGGTGCTCGAGGCGCCAAAGCAGGACTATACCCGCAGGCTTGTGGCAGAACGTGAGGCCAGCATTGTCGGAGATCGATCGTCGCATCAGGCGGGCGACGTTCTGCTTGAGGTGAAGGACGCGGTCGCGTTCTATGGCAAGAAACAGGTCCTGACGGACGTTTCATGCCAGATCCGGCGCGGCGAGACGCTCGCTGTGGTCGGCGAGTCCGGCTCGGGGAAATCGACGCTTGCGCGTGTGATCGCCGGTCTTCCGCCGCAGGGCACGGGCACCATCGACCTCGAAGGTCAGCGGCTCGCCGCGGACTATCGAAAGCGCTCCAAGGAGCAGTTGCGCCGCATTCAGCTCGTCTATCAGCTGCCCGATGTCGCGCTCAATCCGCGCCAGACGGTCGGAGAGATCATCGGCCGACCGATGTCGTTTTACTTCGGCATGAAGGACAAGGACCGCCGTGTCGAGGTGGCTCGCCTGCTCGAACTCATCGGCCTGCCTGCCGATTTCGCCGATCGGCTTCCGGGTGCCTTGTCGGGTGGCCAGAAGCAGCGTGTCTGCATCGCGCGAGCTCTTGCGGCCAAGCCTGACCTGATTATCTGCGACGAGGTGACCTCGGCGCTCGATCCGCTGGTTGCCGAGGAAATCCTGAAGCTGCTTCGCAAGCTGCAGGACGAACTCAAGGTATCCTACCTCTTCATTACCCATGATCTCGGCGTTGTGAAGCGCCTGGCGGACCGGACCATGGTGATGCAGCACGGGCGCGTCGTCGAGGAAGGCGCGACCAGCGAGATCTTCCGGCCTCCGCATGCGCCCTACACCGAGCAGTTGATCGCCTCCGTCCCGGAGTTGCGGCGCGACTGGCTCGACGACGTACTCAAGTCTCGCGGCCAGCCGGCCGCCTGACAGACTATCCCCCTCATGAATGCTGGAAAGACAATGACCGTCACGGTTGAAGAGCATATTTGGATCACCATGAGCGATGGCGTGCGTCTCGGCGCGCGCCTCTGGCTGCCTGATGGCGCTGGAAACGCGCCAGTGCCGGCCGTCCTGGAGTACATCCCCTACCGCAAGCGTGACGGGACGCGTGGCCGCGACGAACCCATGCACGGCTATTTCGCCGAGCAGGGTTATGCCGCAATCCGCGTCGACATGCGTGGAACCGGCGAGTCTGACGGCCATATGGCCGACGAGTATCTGAAGCAGGAGCAGGACGACGCGCTCGAGGTCATCGCCTGGATCGCCGCGCAGCCCTGGTGCAACGGCAACGTTGGCATGATGGGCAAGAGCTGGGGCGGGTTCAATAGCCTCCAGGTTGCCGCCCGTCGTCCACCGGCCCTCAAGGCCATCATCACGGCGTACTCCACTGACAATCGCTTTACCGACGACATCCACTACATGGGCGGCTTGCTGCTCAACGACAATCTCTGGTGGGGCACGATCATGCTGGCCTACCAGAGCCGTCCTCTGGACCCGAAGATCGTTGGCGATGATTGGCGTGCGCGCTGGATCGAGCGCCTGGAAAAGCTCCCCTTCTTCCCCGGCCTGTGGCTTGAGCACCAGCGATATGACGAATACTGGAAGCATGGGTCCGTCTGCGAGGACTGGTCGGCGATCCAATGCCCGGTTCTGGCGATCGGAGCATGGGCCGACAGCTATACGAACGCTGTTCCGCGCCTGCTTGAAAACCTGCAGGTGCCGCGCCGCGGGATTATCGGCCCGTGGGGCCACGTCTATCCGCAGGATGGAGCGCCGGGCCCGGCGATCGGTTTCTTGCAGGAAGCCGTGCGCTGGTGGGATCAATGGCTGAAGGGCAAGGACACCGGCGTCATGGATGAGCCGATGCTTCGTGCCTACGTCAGCGACACCATAGAGCCGAATGGTTCGCGTGATTTCACGCCCGGCCGCTGGGTTGGCGAGGAAAATTGGCCGTCGAAGGCGATCGAGACGCGCCGGCTGGTTCTCGGCGCCGATCACGCGATGGGTCCGGCTTCCGCGCGGCAGGGAATGCTTTCGATTTCGTCGCCGCAAAGCCACGGCAAAGCCGGCGGCGAATGGATGGCGACCGGCTGCATCGGTGAGCATCCGACCGATCAGCGGCTCGATGACGGCGGCGCATTGGTTTTCGACACCGACGTTCTCGATGAGGCGTTCGACATTCTGGGGGCTCCCGTCGTCAAGCTGAGGCTTTCGGCCGACCAGCCGGTGGCGCAGATTTCGTTGCGTTTGTCGGATGTTCTGCCGGATGGGCGCGTGACGCGCGTCAGCTACCAGGTGTTCAACCTCAACCATCACGTCAGCCATGAAGCGCCGGAAGCGCTCGTACCCGGCAAGAAGATCGACGTCGCGATCAAGCTCAACGATTGCGGCTATCGCTTCGAGAAGGGACACCGCGTCCGTCTTTCTATCGCGACCGGTTACTGGCCAATGGTGTGGCCGGCTCCTGCAGCCGTGACGCTTTCGATCGATGCCAGCGAGAGCGCCCTTGAGCTTCCCGTACGTCCGCAGCGACAGCAGGAACAGGCCGTTGCATTCGAGGCTCCGGCGCATGGTCCCTTCACGCCGATCACGCAGGTCGATCCCGGCAGCGTGCGCCGCTGGACGGAGCAGGACCACGTTACCGGCCAGACGACGTACATCACGGAAGGCATCGGCGGGCTCTTCGGCGAGGGCGTGTTGTGCTTCGACGATATCGACACGCAACTCGGTCACAGCCTGAAGCGGGAACTCACGGTTCATGATGATGATCCGTTGTCGGCTCGCTACGTGCTGACGCAGCGCTATGAGATGGGCCGTGACGGATGGCGGATCGATATTGCGAGCCGTACCGAAATGCGCTCCGACGCCACGAACTTCTACCTCACCGGCACGCTGGAGGCGAAGGAGAACGGAACGGTCGTCGCAACCCGTCAATGGGACCAGACGATCGCACGCGATTTCCTCTGATACGGAACCGCCTGGTCCCAAGCAGGCGATGTTCTCACGATGACCGGGCCTTGCTGCCCGGTCATCGTTCGCAATCTACCCGGCAAGCGATCTTGTAGCGAAGTTAGCTTGCGGTCCGTGTTTTTGCTCGGTTGCATTCCTGTCGGCGCGGCTCATTTGAGGTAATTGTTAGGATTTCTAGGGTAGGTAGAACTGCCTGCAATCATCCTTCGATTACTGCCATCGGAACACCATGAGCGAATTCCAGAACAGAGCTGTCCGCCTTATCACCGCTTGCGAAGGGGAAGGTGCGCTTGCGGATCTGCCGAAGCGTTTCAGCAACCTCCTGACCGGAATTGCGGAACTGCACAACGCCGTGGGCAAGCCTGTCGATAACGTTGACCTCGCCAAATTGCAGGGCCAATCCAAGGGCCCGGCACGCAGCGTCGATGTCGTGATCGGTGATCTGATGAGAGAGTTGGCCGCAATCGGCTACCTGCACGACATCGATATCATGCAGGCCGGTTACAACGGCCTTGATAGTCGTCTGCAGGACATCAAGCGGTTGCTGAAGGCCGCGCGGAGCGATAACCGCCGCGGCGCAGACCAAGAGTAGAACCGGAAAATACACCTCCGACTCGCCTTGCATCTCCATCTGCCGTCTGCGTTTGACGCGGTAGGCCGCGGAAGCGATTTGGCTGTTTGCTTCTGTTCACACAAACGATAAACCTCCAGGCATGCGATATGAGATCGATGCTTCGCTGATCAAACTGCTGCTGCCTGATATCGTTCTGGCGGAGGATGGTCTGGCTCGCCTCGATGAGCGGGCTCAGCGCTCGTCGGTCGCGCAAGGGTTTGCCGAACGCGGGCACTTCTTCGATGCAGTCGGCGCGATGTGGGTGGCGGGCGAACTCGTCCACGTCGAAGATCTCGTTCTCCACGATGCGCATATGGATAGCCGCGCGCCGAGCCACGAGTTGACGATCGCTCACGCCGTTCTACGGGCGAGGCGGCGGATCTGGACGGGCGATGCGAATTGGGCGCTGACAAGAGCCGGTCTCGCGGTTCTTTCGGGCGCGCCGGGGCACGAAAGGGAAGCCCCGCGAGCCGGCGTGGCTAAAACCAACGACGACGACACAGACGCTCTGCTCTCCGCGGAACTCGCCGAGATCGATGCCGTGCTTGAGCGCTCGACCCGGCTTCTCGATGAGCATCTCGCAAAGCCGGCTCCGGATCAATCACCCAAGCCCGCGCCTTCGAAGGCCGCCGGAGACCCCATGGGGCTCTTCGATGACGAGGAATGGGACGAAGCCTCGCGGCTACACGAGTGGTGTCGCCTCATTCCCCTTGCCGACACGATGCCATGCGTGCTTGGAGCGGCCCTCCTGTTCGAGGGCTGGGAAAAGATCGAGCCTCTGCGGCGGCAGCACTGGCTGGGCGGCCTGCTTGTCTCGAGTTACCTCCGCGCCCGTGGAAAGGTCACGTCCCATCTGTTTTCCTTCCACGCAGGTCTGCGGACGGTTCGCCACGAACTTCGGCGCGCAAAGGACCGCCGCACGCGGCTGCAGGCATTCCTTCAGGGGATGACGGAAAGCGCCGTTCTCGGGCTGAAGGAGATGGATCGGCTATCGCTCGCGCAAACGCAGATGGAGCTCCGCTTCAAGGACCGGCGCTCCAATAGCAGCCTTCCTCACCTCGCTGATTTCATACTGTCCCGTCCGATCGTTTCTTCCGCAATGGTAGCCAAGGAATTGGGGGTCACCGGCCGCGGTGCACTCAATCTGCTGAACGACATCGGTGTCCGAGAGATCACGGGTCGCGGCCGGTACCGCGCCTGGGGCATCCTTTAAACGAAGAAGGGGCCGTGTTTCTCACACGACCCCTTGATGGGTGAACACCCGATCCGCGCATCCTGTCACAGAGTGCGGATCGGGCGCTCGAGCGCTTCCATTGCCCCCAGAAGCGCTTGTCTCTTAACTATTCCCGCTCGCCCGTGAAGTTGAGCAGCAGCTGGAAGATGTTGACGAAGTTCAGGTAGAGCGAGAGCGCGCCGAAGACGGCCAGCTTCTGGTTCGATTCCTGATCGTAGTTTTCCGAATACTGTTCCTTGATGTTCTGCGTGTCGTAGGCAGTCAGGCCGACGAAGACGAGAATACCGATGACCGAGATCGCGAACTGCAGCGCGCTGGAGCCAAGGAAGATGTTCACGATGCTGGCGATAACGACGCCGATCAGGCCCATCATCAGGAACGAGCCGAAGCGGGAAAGATCACGCTTGGTCACGTAGCCGTAAAGGCTCGTTGCACCGAACATCGTGGCCGCAATGAAGAAGGTGCGCGCGATGCTGGTCCCGGTGAAGACCAGGAAAACAGAGGCGAGCGACAGTCCCATGACGGCGCAGAAGGCCCAGAAAGTCATCTGTGCGGCGCTTGCCGACATCGTCTGGATCTTGAACGAGAAGAAGAAGACGAAGGCGAGCGGCGCCAGCATGACCACCCACTTCAACGGCGACTGGAAGATCGGCACGTAGAGAGCAGGGGTGCTGCCGACGATGAAGGCGACGATGCCGGTGATGACCAGGCCGATGCCCATGTAGTTGTAAACGCGCAGCATGTGCTGGCGCAGGCCTTCGTCGAACATCGCCTGAGAGCCGGCGGCCGAGCCGAAGCCATAGCGGGGATTGATCGGGTTCATACTGATCTCCTCGAGTGAACTAGTAGAGGGTTCGGACAAGCTGTTCGGCTGCCCGATCCAATGGAATTGTGCGGTCGCCGGCGACCAGCGCATAGGCCACGTCGCCGATCTGCCAGTAGGCAACTTCCGCGTTGTCGAGCGCCATGTGCTTCACGGACTGAACGGCGAAGGCACCGGGGCGGACAGCAAACAGCGACAGCTGCTTGGCGTCGTTCGTATTCAATGAAACCTCGACACTCGGCCCGAACTCGGAGGGGAAGATCTGCACATCGGCGATCGTCCAGTCCGTGGGCAGTTGCGGCATGACCACAGCGGTCGCCGCACGAATGTCTTCCGGTTTGTAGACGGTCGTCGGTTGGGATACGGACTGACGCACGAGAGCCGTCTTGTAGGCTCGCACGGCATCCTCGACAAATGCCGGCGCGGGAACCGAGGCCGCCACTTCCGTCGCCGTGAAGGCGCCAAAGGAGGTGTGCGCAACCCATCCGGCCGCAACCAGAACCGTGACCGCAGCTATCCGCTGAACGGCGTGAAAGAAGCGGCCATATGCGAGACCTCGCTCCAGCCGGCGGGCGGCATCGCGGGTTTCCGGGCGTCCAAAGGCGCTCTCGTTGGCAAGGGCCAGCCTGAGTTCACCCTTGATGCTGAGATCGGCCATGACTTTGGCCGCAGTAGCCGGGTTTTCCGACAGGTAGGATTCAACCTGAATACGGCGGGCGACATCCAGCTCACCGTCGACATAGGCATCGAGATCGGCATCGACGATCGGATCAGTTATTTTCATTGCCGCCTCCTTCGATCAATCTCAGGTGTTTCTTTCGGGGTGCCCCTTCCTCGAACTCTCGCAATTGCGCTCGCGCTCGCGAGATACGCGACATCAGGGTTCCGATCGGAATACCCAGCGCCGTCGCTGCTTCCTGATAGGAAAGATCTTCGATGGCCACGAGGTGAAGCGCTTCGCGCTGCTCTTCAGGAAGCTCGAAAAATGCTTCGCGAACCTGCTTGAGGCGCACGGCATGCTCCTGGCCGGCCGGCAGAGACTGGTCGGCCTGCGCGGCGGCCTCATCGTGCCGTCGTGTCAGGGACCGGTTCTGCCGGACGCGGTCAATGTGAGCGTTATGCAGAATCGAGAGCAGCCACGTACGCAAGTTACCAGCACGACGGAAGCTCTGCCTCTTCTCAAATGCCCGGATCAAGGCATCTTGGACCAGATCCTCCGCCTCGTCTGAATTGCGCACCAGCGAGCGGGCATAGCGACGAAGCGCTGCCAACTGGCCAATGACATCAAAGGGGCGTTCTTTCCGTTCCATGATTGAGTATACGGAGCTGCGTGGCGATTTATTCCCGGCTTAATGAAAAAAATCGAAGTTTCCGTTGAGCCGCGAATAAAGAACCAGCTTTATAAGGCGGCTCCCTCCGACAACTCCTCAAGAATGGGACAATCCGGCCGCTCGGTTCCGTGGCACGAATGCACGAGATGTTCGAGCGTATGGCGCAGCTGCGTGAGCTCCCGGATCTTCTGATCGATCTGCGCCAGCTTGGTCATGGTCAACTCCCGTACGTCGCCACTCGCTCGGCTCTTGTCTTCGTAAAGCGCCAGAAGCTGTCGGCATTCCTCGACGGAAAAGCCGAGGCTTCTGGCGCGGTGGAGAAAACGCAGCTTGTGCACGTCGTCCGCTGCGTAGTCGCGGTAGCCGTTGTTCGCGCGGTCCGGGCGGATCAGTCCGATATCCTCGTAGTAGCGGATCGTCTTTGAAGGCAGGCCGGACAGGTCGGAAGCATCGCCGATATTCATATCGCTCTCCTATAGCTTGGCAAGGCGCAGGCGAAGCGCATTGCCAATGACCGATACTGAGGACAGGCTCATCGCCGCGGCAGCAATCATCGGCGACAGCAGCAAGCCGAAGGCGGGATAGAGAAGACCCGCTGCAACCGGAATGCCAAGCGCGTTATAGCCAAACGCAAAGGTCAGATTCTGGCGGATATTGGTCATGGTCGCCAGAGCCAGCCGCCGCGCGCGAACGATGCCGTTGAGATCGCCTTTCACGAGCGTAATTCCGGCACTCTCCATGGCAACATCAGCACCCGTACCCATGGCGATCCCGACGTCGGCGGCAGCCAGGGCCGGTGCGTCGTTCACGCCATCGCCAGCCATGGCGACGACCTTGCCGTTACGGCGCAGGTCATCGATCAGGGCCTTTTTGCCTTCCGGCAGTACGTCGGCGAGGATCTCGTCGATGCGCAGGCTTTCGGCGACGGCGCGTGCGGTGCGCTCGTTGTCACCCGTTGCCATGATGATCCGGAGCCCGCTTGCGTGCAGCGCCTCGATCGCGGCGGCTGTCGTGGGCTTGATGCGGTCGGCGACGGCGATGAGCCCGGAGAGGGCGCCATCGACCGTGACGAACATCACGGTCTTGCCGCCATCGCGAAGTTGCTCCACCTGTGCATCCGTTGCCTCTCGGCCGACGCCGAGGTCAGCGAGCATGGCAACATTTCCCAATGCGATCGATCGACCGTCAACCTGTCCCTGAACGCCTTTTCCTGCGGTCGCCTTGAATTCCGAAAGATCCGGGATCGGGATATCACGCTCCAGCGCGCCCTTGACGATCGCTTCGGCGAGCGGGTGTTCGGATCCGCGCTCAAGCGCTGCGGCAAGGGAGAGCAGCTCCCGTTCGGTGGTGCCGGCAAGCGGGATCACATCGGTCAACTCCGGCTTGCCCTCGGTCAGCGTTCCCGTTTTATCGACAATGAGGGTGTCGACCTTCGAAAGTCTCTCCAGCGCTTCGGCATCTTTGACAAGAACCCCCTCGTGAGCGCCGCGACCGGTTGCGATCATGATCGACATGGGTGTGGCAAGGCCGAGAGCGCACGGGCAGGCAATGATCAGGACGGCAACCGCCGAAATAAGCGCGTGCGCGAGGCGCGGCTCCGGTCCCAGGAAGAACCAGAGGACGAAGGCGAGCGCTGCGGCCAGCACCACGGCGGGTACGAACACGGACGAGACACGGTCGACGACCCCCTGGATCGGCGCGCGCGAGCGTTGGGCGCTTGCCACCATCTCAACGATACGAGACAGGGTGGTATCGGAGCCGACTTTCTCTGCCTTCATAAGCAGGCTGCCGCTCATGTTGATCGTGCCGGCGGTGACGGTATCGCCAACCGTCTTCTCCACGGGAAGAGACTCGCCTGTTATCATCGACTCATCGATTGTCGATTGCCCGTCCTCGATGCTGCCGTCGACGGCTACACGTTCTCCCGGCCGCACGCGCAGCCGGTCGCCCACGACAATCTCATCGACCGGGATATCGGTCTCGGTCCCGTTGCCATCGATGCGCCGCGCCGTCTTGGGTGCCAAATCGAGCAGAGCCGAGATAGCGGAGCCCGTTCTCGCTCTGGCTTTCAACTCCAGCACCTGGCCGACGAATACGAGCGCGATGATCACGGCCGCAGCTTCGAAGTAGACAGGCACGGTTCCGCCGTGGCCGGTGACCGTATGAGGGAACAGGCCGGGAGCCAGCGTCGCGACGAGGCTGTAGATGTATGCGGTGGCAACCCCGAGCCCGATCAAGGTCCACATGTTCGGGCTGCGATTGACCAACGAAGCCCAGGCCCGCCGGAAGAAGGGAATTGCTGCCCACAGAACGACCGGCGTTGCGAGGATCAGTTCCAGCCAGGTCGCCAGTTGCTCGCCAACCCAGTCGCGTATCGGCAGTCCGAGCATCGGCCCCATGCTCAGGGCCAGCAATGGCAGGCACAACAGGCTGCTTATCCAGAGCCGGCGGGTGAAGTCGACCAGTTCTGGATTGGGGCCCGCATCTGCGGGCGGTACGCCCATCGGCTCAAGTGCCATGCCGCACTTCGGGCAGTCGCCAGGGTGATCGCTGACGACTTCCGGGTGCATAGGGCATGTATAAAGGGTGCCCTTCGGGACAGGCTTGCTCGCAGCCGCGACCTTGCCCGCCATATGATCGGCCGGCGCGGCCTCGAAACGCGTCTTGCAGCGGTCGGAGCAGAAGTAGAACTTCTCGCCACCGTGTTTCAGGAAGTGCCGGGCACTGGAACGCTCTACCGTCATGCCGCAGACGGGATCCTTGGCCAGGAGGTAATCCTGCGGCGCAGTCTCGAACTTCGTCCGGCAACCGTCGCAGCAGAAGTGATAGGTCTTGCCCTCGTACGACAGGGACGGTTTGCCGGCAGAGGGGTCGACAATCATGCCGCAGACCGGATCGCGCACGACTTCTCCCGTCTCCTCACCATGATGGTGGTCGTGGTGATGATGTGAGTGCGTGCTATCCATAACAGTCTCCTTCGCCGAACCGGCATTGGAACCCGTTATGAACCTTCCAGCAACTGTAAGGTCAAGAGCAAAATTTGCGCGTTTTGACGAACGGCAATCCCAGATCCGTTCACTCGATGAAAACGCCGACGCTTGCCGCCCGTCCCAACGCATCGATGACCGTCAGCTTCGAATAGCCCGCGCCGTCGGGCATCCATTGGTTTGTGCGCCGGCGGGACAGGTCCGGCAGCGGCTTCCCGTTTGCGAGCCAGCGGAAAGGAGACCGGCCTCCCTGCAGCTTCAACATCAGAGGCCCCAACTCGCCGCTCGTCGCGCCTAAGTCGATATGCGCACCCTCCGGCGGATATACAATCTGTGGTGCTTGCTCGCGGGCTGATGTCGCGAGCAAACCGCTCGAGCTGATGGCGAAGCGACGCTGACTGATCGGGAGTTCGGCCTGGGCAATTCTGATGGCACCAAGCGGCGGGCGCGGAAGCGGCGTCGTCGCAATTCCTGATTTGGCAAAGGCATCGAACAGGATCGGCGCGGCGGTGCCGTAGCCGGTCAGTCCGGGCACGGCGCCGTTGTCCGGCCGTCCGACCCAGACGCCGAGAACGTGACGCCCATCATAGCCGACAGACCATGCATCGCGGTATCCATAACTCGTGCCCGTCTTGTATGCGATGCCGCGACGCGGGGCGCCGGCCGGCGGAATGACGCCGGATAGAATGTCGGTTATGTTCCAGACGGCCACCGGCTCGAGCAAAGCCTCCCCGTCGATCATTCCCGGTTGGCGATCTACTCCGTTGCCGAGGCGCACTGCCTTCCCGTTGTTGGCGAGCGCCGTATAGAGCTGCACGAGATCCTTCAATGTGACGCCCACGCCGCCAAGGCCGATGGCCAGGCCAGGTGTCTCATTCGGCGGCAAAACGGGGCGGACCTCGGCGCGACGAAACCGAACCATCAGCTTGGCTGGGTTGACGGCGTCCAACAGCTTGATGGCCGGTACGTTCAAAGAGAGCTGCAGTGCCTCGCGTACCGTCACGTCGCCCTGATAGCTCATGTCGAAATTGCGTGGGCGATAGCCGAAGAAGTCTGCCGGTCGATCTTCGATGATCGTTTCCTGGCTGACCAGCCCCTCCTCGAACGCCAGGCCGTAGATGAAGGGCTTGAGGGTTGATCCCGGCGACCGGCTGATGCGCGTCATGTCGATCCAGCCGGATCTGCTTGCATCGAAATAGCTTGCCGAGCCGACCTCACCCAGAATTTCGCCGGTCTGCGCATCGGCCATGACCATGGCAAGCGAGAGCTTCGGGCCAAGCTTCAGCTCCGCATCACGCGCCGTTGCCTCCAGGCCTTCCTGTACCTGCTTTCGCAAGGTGGTCGTATGAGTTCGATCTTTCGGCTTCAGGCGTACCGCCGTCTGCGCAAGATGGGCGGCAAGCGCCGGCAACTGCAGTCTGCGCTCTGGAAGAAGAACGGCTTGCGCGCGTTCCGCCTCGCCGTCGCCGATTGCGTGCGAAACGGCTGCGCGCTCGAGTACGCGCTTGCGCGCCGCCTCTGCAGCCGCGAGGTTGCGATCCGGGCGGCGTCTCTCGGGCAGTTGCGGCAGCGCTACCAGCAGGGCTGCCTGCGCCACACTCAGGCGTTTGGGTTCCTTGCCGAAATAGGAAAGGCTTGCCGCACGCACACCCTCGAGGTTGCCGCCATAGGGGGCGTGGGTAAGGTAGAGATCAAGGATCTGCTCCTTGGACAGGCGTCGCTCGATCTGGATCGCGCGCGCCACCTGGAGCAGCTTGGCACCGAAGGACCGGCCCTGCCGGGGTTCGATCAGCCGCGCGACCTGCATCGAAAGGGTCGAGGCGCCCGAAACGATGTGTCCGCTCGTCACCAACTGGTATGCGGCACGACCGATCGCTCGAATATCGACACCACCATGCTCGTAGAACCGGCGATCCTCATAGGCGACGAGCATGCGCAGAAACAGCGGATCGACATCGTCGACCGTAGTCTTCAGACGCCAGCGGCCTTCCGGTGTCGCAAAGGCACGTAAGAGCTGACCGTCGCGGTCGAGGACTTCAGCCGAGACCGTTCCGGCCGTTTCCAGCGGTGGCGGAAAGGCGCGGTCGGCTGCCCTCAACGCAATAATGGCGGCGCCGGCAATGAAAATGCCGGCCGCGATCGCAATCGCCGATGTGCGCTTCCATCTCATGGCTGCGCCGCGACGACCTCCATTTTGCTGGTCGCCGTGCGGGCCGACAGTTGCGGACGATACATATCCTCGACCACGGCCGCCGGGTGATCGTACACACCGGGGCTTACCGCACGGACAACGTAGGCGACGTTGATCTCCCGCTCGTCGGACGCGGACCGGTTGAAGGCGGCCACGAAGCGATCGCTGCGGAACTCGGTATGAGCCGCCGTGATCTCGCCCAGCCAATCGAAGTTCGAGAGCTGAGCGCTGTCCACGAGGTTCGGATTGTCGATCTGGAAACCTGCCGGCAGCAGGTCCGTGATCACGATCCGCGAGGGCCAGGCGTTGCTCTCGGTCACATGCAGAACGGCAACGTAGCGCTCATTCTGCTTCGCTTCGCTGACATTCACCTGCTCCCCGTCCATCGTGTAGTAGGTGCGTTCGATGGCGAAGCCGTCTCCACCTGCCGGTAGCGGCACGCTGGGAGCGGCCACGGTTGTCACGACCGCCGAGACGGGGTCGCTGGTGCGGTTGGTCAGCTCAAGCGAATTGGTGAGCAGGGCATCGCCCGACATCCGCGCCATGTAGGCCCCACTATGGACAGCGCCATTGACGTCGACCTTCAGCGAGTCATCTCCGCCCTGGATTGCGCGCGCCGCAAGCAGCATCCACGCCTGCTCCTGGGTGCTCGTGTACTTGTTGCGGCCCCATTCCTTGGCGACAGCCTTCGCCAGTTCCGGCACGATCGGCGGGACCGGACGGCTCTCGGCCGCGAGGGCGAGAATGGCCGCGCCATCGCGCAGATTCGAACCGTAGTCGGTACGCGACAGGTTGACGTGAGTGATCATCGACTGTTCCGACATCTGCAGGGCGTCGACAAAGATATTCTTCGAGCGCGTCGCATCGCCATACAATGCCAAGGCTGCGGCGATATGAGCCTTTGCCAGCGGCGTCGGGAAGTCATTGATCATCGTGTCCGCATAGTAGCGCAGATCGCTGACGGCCGCCTTCTTGTTGCGCGCCAGCACATAGAGCGCATAGGCGATCTGATCACCCTGATCCTTGACGTTCACATCGTAGCTCAGCGCGTTCTGGAGGTTTTCTAGGGCTTGTGAGAGCGCCCGTTCGGGAACGTCGTATTTCTGCTCGCGAGCGCGCGTCAGGAAGTCGGAAACGTAGGAATCCAGCCAGAGATCGCCACTATCGGGCCCCCACAGGCCGAAACTACCCCCGGATGCCTGGTAGGATAGAACGCGGTAGATTGCTTCCTGAACCCGCTTCTTGACGTCGGCATCGTCCTCGAGACCGGCCTGTTCCGCCAGTTCGCTGAGATAGAGCAGAGGCAGCGCACGGCTGGTCGTCTGTTCGGCGCATCCGAAAGGATAGCGGTCGAGCGACATCAGCAATGCGGGAATGTCGAATGCCGCCGAGCGCGTTACGCTGACGCTCACCGAGGCGCCTGGCAGGACGCTGTCTGCCAGCAGAGCCTTGTCAATCGAGAGCTTGGCACCCGGATTGACCGCGATCACCCGTCGTTCCGTTACCGGCAATACGGCCGGGCGTACCGGAACGTCCACGCTCTGATCGAGCGAAAGCCCATCGGCACCCGACAGATTGATCGAGACACTGCCGTTACCCGGTTGAAGTCCGGTGACGGCAAGGGTCAGCGACGACTTGGCGCCAGCCTCCAGATGCAGTGTCTGAGACTTCGTTTCGACAGAGACGGCGTCGTTGCCGGTCAGAGACAGTTGGTAGTCGCCTGCCGGTGCATCCGTGTTGGCAACGTCGAGCCGAAGCTCGGAACGGTCGCCCGGCGCGAGGAATTTCGGCAGGCTCGCCGTGACGACGACAGGATCGCGGATGATCACGTCGCGCGTCGCATGGCCGACACCGGATTTCGTCCAAGCCACGACCATGACGCGGGCCGTGCCGTTGAATTGTGGGATGTCGAAGGAGACATGCGCCTTGCCATCCTGATCGAGCTTAACTGGCCCGGCAAAGTAAGCTACGAGCTTTTGCGTGGGTGGGCTGCCCTGAAGCGCGACCGCACCGCCATCACCGCCCGTCCTGAGCTTTCCGGTCTGACCGAGCGATCCGTCGATCAGGCGTCCGTAAAGATCGCGGATCTCAAGCCCGAGCTGGCGCTGGCCGAAATACCAGTCTTCCGGGTTTGGCGCTTCATATCGCGTCAGGTTGAGGATGCCGACGTCAACGGCTGCCACCGTGACATAGGCTTCTTCGCCGACGCCTGCGCCGGCAACCGCGAACTCGATCGGGAGCGGGCCGCGCGGCAGCATCTTTTCCGGAGCGTCCACTTTGATCTGCAGAGCCCGCTCGGCCGGATCTACCTTCAGCCATTTCACGCCGATTGCCCGCATTGGCATATGATTGTCGCGGGCATCGCCGGGTCGAAAGAGCGTCGCGGTGACGTAGGTGCCTGCGCCCCATTCGGCGGTTATCGGGATCTCGACCTCGCCACCGGTTTCGCCGATTGATGCCTGCTTCACCGCAATCAGGTTTTCGGTTCCGGCGGCGATCATCAGTTCGCCGGCGTAACGCGACGAGACTTTCAGCTTGGCCGTTTCGCCGATCTTGTAGCTGTCCTTGTCCAAGGCGATTTCGAGGCCGTCAGGCGTCTCGGTGGAGGTAGCCTGGACGAACCAGCCCGCATCGAACTCGACGCTCGAGGTCGGACCATCAGCCTGCGTGCTCTCGACTTCGAGGCGATAGCGTCCCCAGGCGACCGCCGACGATATCTTGCCGCCGTCCGCACCTGCGTCGACGGTGCCATTCGCGACTTGTTCCGCCGTGTAGACAGGCTCGTACTTCCAGGCGGTGCCGTCGCGATACCACTGATAGTCACGGTTAAGCTTCAGAAGCTTCCACCGAAGTCCGGGCATATCCCCGCGCTGGCCTTCTTCGTTCAGGCCGATGACGGTGAAATTAGCAATCGAGTTCTCTGCAAGGTCGCCAGAAAATTCCGGTTTGATGCCGATCATCGGACCCTGGTTCTTCACCGGGATCGTCAGGGACCGTTCGATTGCGCGGCCGCCGGCTTCCTGCATGCGGATGTACACCGTGGCGCTGAGAAGCTGCGTCGTTGAGGGGAGGTCCCCGATCGTCAGGTCAGTGACGCCTTCGCCCTTCTCATCAAGGTCGGGCAGTCCCTCGATGGACTGGCGACTGTCTTCGCTTGCCTCCTCATCGGCGAGGCCAAACTGGTAGCCAGGAAACGCCTCGCTTTGCCGCGTCGGCTTGATGACCACATCGCCCTCAAGAGTGAGGCCAGCTGCCGGCGCGCCATAGAGATACTTGCCGTTGATGTTGATCGTGGCAGGCGTCTCCGGACCGATGACCTTGGCTTCGGTGGTAAGCGTCATGTCCGTGCGATCTGGAACGAAGTCATCGACCAGGAAGCTCTTTGACGCAATCGGGCTGCCTTTGGGATCCGTATGGATGTTCATCGTCCAGGTGCCGCGCATGGCGTTCGGCTGGACGGGCAGATCAATCGTGTAGCCGCCGGCGGCACTCGTCTGGCTGACGATACGACGGTCTTCGACGCCATCGGGGCGCAGGAATATGAAGGTCAACGGCAGGTTTTCGATGGCCTTGCCATCGCTGTCGCGCGCAAGGGCTGCCGCATGCACCGTCTCTCCGACCCGATAGATACCGCGTTCTGTCCAGGTCAGGATGTCGATCGCGCCAGGCGATGCGCGGCCCGTGACCCCGCGATCGGAGAGATCGAAGCCGGCCCGTGTCATATCCAGGAAGACATAGTCCGACGACCCGTTCTTGGCAGTGACGACAGCCGGCGTCAGCGCTGCCGTGCCGCGGATCAGGCCGGCGGTGAATACTGCGCGGCCATCCTGGTCTGTCGTCGCGGTTCCGAGAACCTCATTGTTCTTGGCAAGTAACTGTAACTCGACGCCGCCAAGCGGCTTGGCCGAGGCGAGCGAGCGCGCAAACACGTTCAATCCATCGCTGCCGGCGTAGGTCGTGACCCCGATATCGGAGACCACGAACCACTGGGTGGCCTGCGAATTCCATTCCTGGTCTGGCGCGTTTGCCTGCGTCGCGGTCAGCACATAGACGCCGGGCTTGCGCTCCGGAAGCGCCTCGTCGACCGGAAAGCTCGTCACGATATCCTTGTTGAGATCGTTGGCGATGTCGATCGAGCCTTGCCAGACCAGTTCGCCGCTCTCGTCTTCGATCCGCTGCGCGCTGTAGCCGTCGAGCTGGGTCAGGAACTGTGAGCTTGTGAGCAACGGCGCAATCGCGCGGTCGCCGATGCGATAAAGCTTCAGATTGGCCGAGGTCAGGTTGACCGACACGATCGGTATGCCGCGCCTCGCGGTCGACGGAAGAACGAAGTTATCGCCGGTAAACCGCAGGCCGGCACTTCTGTCCTTCACGTAGACATTCAGGCTGACAGGCGCTTCCAGCACCTCGTCGACCGAGGATGGCAGCCCTGTGCGGAAGCCGATCTTGTAGTTTTGTCCATGCGTCAGGCCCTCGATGCAGATCTGCCGGTCCTTGGCTTCCATCGCCTTCGGTGCTGCGCCATCCAGCGTCACGAAGGGCGCATAATCCGCGGTCTTCACGAGCGCTTCCGAGAAGGTCACGCATACCCGCGGCGCCGCACTGTCGGCGTCGACGGTGTGATCGGTGATCCGGAAACCCTGAGTGGCCTTCAGTTGCAGGAATGCCGCCTGGACTTCCTTCGAGCTGACGAGCGCCAGGCTTGCCTTGTAAGCGTTGAGCGCGCCGCGATAATTGCCATTCTTCTCAAGCGCCGCAGCGAGAACAGCCAGAGCATCGGCGCGGTTCGTTGTCGTGCGGGTAAGGTCGTATCCGTTGATTGCGGCGAGCACCGCCTGTCCGTAGATGTCGCTGCCGTTGTTGTCGTCCGTCTTGACGAAGCTGTCGCCGGCTCTTGCCGTTTCGAGCCAGAGGTCGGCGCTATCGGGTGTCAGCGCCAGCGCGCTGCGAAACGACTTCAGGGCGTCTACGACGTTTCCGGCCGTGAGATCTATGCGGGCATTGGCGATCAGGCTGTCTGCGGTCTGGTCCTTGAGATCGTCGGCCACCTCGAGATTGGTCTTGTCGTCGCGTGCCTGTTGAAGGACGTCTCCGGAGAGGAACGTGATGCGTGGCGCGGCGCCGAGGTCGGGTTCCTGCTGGCCGGCTGTCTCGACGATCTTGCCGGCGATCGCGCCCGGGAAGGCATTCATTGTCTTGAAGTCGGACTTGAGGAAGCACCACTTCACCTTGGGATTATAGGTGAACGCCTTGCAGGACTTGTCGCCTATGCAGCTGGATTTGCATTGCTCCAGCGTCAAGTTCTGTTCGGTTCGAAGATCGAAGCCGAAGAAGTCCGCATCCTTGATCGTTTGGATATCGCGCTCGGTGTCGGCTGCGTGGACATTGCCGAGCGCAGCCATGAGCGCGACCACACCAGCCGCAAAGATTCGACGTACAGACATGAGACCCCCCGAGGTGCTGGCGCCCGATAGACCTTACTCTTCCGGCGTTCGCCGAAGCTTGTCAACTCGCGGTGTACCCGCTTTTTGGTCGACGCCAATGTGATGCCGGAACGGTTTCTCGAGGTGGCACAAAGCTCGCGGCAATTGAAGGAAAGTAAATATTTATCAACGTTAACAATATCTTAAACGTGAATAAAGCTGCTTCGCTGCGGAACATATCGCACCGCCAGCCGTTCATCCGGTCTGAGTTCCTTGGTGAAATGAACAAAGGGGAGCGTCGTGGGCGCTTTAGTAGATCGTAACTCGGAAGATGAGAGTTTTGCTGAGCATCGCGTGCTGATCGTCGAAGACGAACTGTTCATTGCGCTGGATCTCGAGGATACCGTCAAGGCGATGGGCTTTAACGTTGCCGGCCTGGCCAACAGCAAGGACCAAGCCATGCGGCTGGCACCTCTTGCGGATATTGCTTTCGTCGATGTCAATCTTGTTGACGGTGCGACGGGTCCTGAAATCGGACGCAGGCTCGTCGAGGACTATGGGGTTACGGTCGTCTTCATGACCGGAAATCCAGAGGTAGTCGAAGGCCGGGTGGCCGGTGCGCTCGGCGTGGTCACCAAGCCTGCAATGCCCTCTGCTGTCGAGAAAACGCTGCGCCGTGCGGTAGAAGCACGCCGCAGCCTGTTCTGAAAGGGCCGTCCTAGATAAGGCCGGTCAGAAGTCCAATGCCGGCAACGGTCGCGATACCGCCTGCCGCCCGCGCAAACAATGGGCCGCGACTGTCGCCGAACCTGCCTATGAGATAGCCAAGCGCCAGTCCAAGGCCGTGCAGCACTGCGGTAGCGATCATAAAGCCTGATGCATAGGAGAGGGCGCCTGCGGCAGCAGGCATCTCGCTTCCATGCGCATGGCCGTGAAAGACCGCGAAAAGGCCGACCAGACCACAGGCAATCGCTACGGGAGCCTGAATGCCGAAAGCGACGATCGCACCCAGTACGACGACGGACAAGGCAATGCCGGCTTCAACGAATGGTATGGAGATACCGCCGACGCCGAGCGCGCCGCCGAATGCCATCACCAGCACGAACGTCGAAGGCAGAAGCCAGGTGGCGCGACCACCCATTTGCCAGGCCATTACGCCCACCATCACCATGGCAAGCAGATGATCCAGCCCCGACATCGGGTGCGAAAATCCGTGCACGAAACCGCTGGTCCCGCCAACGCCAGTATGGGCAAACGCCAGCGTCGGAGCCAATAGAAGTGCTGTAAATGCAGCGTTGAACGTAATATTCCTCAAAGACATGCGCGCCCCTTTTTATGTGCAATGCTGCAAAGCAAAATGGCATGTTGGCGCGGCCGCATAAAGGAAAAAATCGTCGGTCCCCGTCATTTGACGTAGGGGATCAGGCGGTCGGAGCCAGGGTGCCAAACACCGCAACGAGGCTGACGACCGAAAGCCCAAGTGCGATCTCGAACCATGTCAGCCTTGTCAGCAGCTCGAGAGCCGAGTTCGACGCTAATCTGGGCACCAGAACGTAGCGATTCACCAGCGCCAGCACGATCATGGCGCCTACAAGGATTATCTTCATGCAAAGCAGCAGCTGGTAGGGCTGCGACCAATCCGCTGGCAGTCCTCCGAGCACCAGCAGCGTATTGGCGACACCCGAAAGCACAACCGCGGCGACAGCCAGGTGCCCGACCGTGGAAAAGCGCATCAGCGCTCTCCGCGACTTGTCTTGCCATTGCGCATCGTCGAGCAGTCGCAGAAGCAGGATGACGGGGACGAGCGCGCCCAGCCATGCGCCTCCACAGAGCAGATGAACAACGTCGTTAAGACGGTGCAGCGTCCGTAGATTGGCGTCGTTCATGGCCGCGTGCCCCATTATCGACAGTGTCGCGAGCAGCAAGCCTGCACAGAGGGTTTGCGCGTGGAGCCGCTTTCGCGGTTGCAACAGCCAGGAAAGGGAAAGGCAAAGAACGAACCCGATCTGCGCAAACCAGGCTGCGCCGTTGTTTGTACTGAACAGGACGGCATCCAGAATCGACGGCGATACCGCGTCGATCCAGCCTTCGCCCATCGTGGCAGCTTGTAGCGGCAGGGAAAGGATCGATACGCAGCATAGGATTGCGACGGTCGCAATGCGCCAGCGGCGAAGCCGGGATTCGATGTACGATGTCAGCTCGCAATGAACGCACGTCGCAAGATAGATCGAGGCTCCCCACAGCCCGAGCGCGGCGCTGTCGAAAAGAAACCGGGAAACGATAAGTGCGAATTGAGGTGTCACGGCCTGGCGATGCAAATGGGACAGTTCGTCTGCCGGCCTTCATATCCAAGCGGCGCAACAACCTCAATGCGGCAAGAAGCTCGATGCGTCGTTCACGATCATGGAGCCGAGCATGTAGCCGAGTGGCCAGGCGACAAGAACGAAAACCTCGAAGATCCAGCTGTTCAGGTTATGACGGGAATTGAAATAGTAAATAAGCGGCACGGTCGGGAGGGCGTGAAGCGCGATCGCCCAGAGTGCTCCGTCGAAACCGAAGATCAGGTAGGCGAGCGGAACCAGGGTGAAGAGCAATACGGCCCTTGCGATGTTGAGTATGCCGAAATACCGCGGCTGGCCGATCGCTATGTAGACCGGAGTCATGATGTTGAAGCGTGCCATGAACAATGCGAACGACAGCGTCTGCAACATCGGGCCGGCGGAAGCGTAACGGTGATCATACAACAGATCGATGATCGTTTGTCCGCAGGCGAAGAGAAAGCCGGCGCTGCCGATCAGGAGTAGATCAAATGGAAGCCGAAGCTTGAAATAGCTGCGCCGCAGGCCCGCGGGGTTTTCGCGCGCGAGTTTACTGAGGAGCGGGGTGCCTACGGACCCGTAAAGACGAGCTCCGACGCCATCGATCATCGAAACAAGATTGAGGGCTAGTCCATAAAGTCCGAAAGTCGTCGAACTTGCCCAGTTGCCCAGCAGGATCCTGTCGCCGTTTGCGGAGAAGATGGTGAAGAAGGACGACACCATGATCCAGCGACCGAATGTGAGGATCTCCAAGGCGTCCTTTTTGTTGATGCGGAAACGGTTTGGTGTCCCGGGTATCCAGCGATGGCTCAGGATGGCTGAGATCAATGACGACATCAGGTTCGAGATGACGAGCGCCCATACCGACTGTGTCAGCCAACTGAGGATGATTGCAACAACGAGCCCGAGCGCCTGACTGGTCAGATCGATCTTTGCAATCATCGAAAGGCCGAGGCTACGGTAGCTGGAGATGTATTTGGTGGATTGGAAGCCGCCGATCACGAAGGCAAAGGCCGCGCCGATGATGATGTACGGCAGGTCAGGTGTCGCGTAAACCGATTGGGCCGGTACCCAACCATGCGTCGCGAGCGAGCCAATGCCAAGGGCGATCAGGATGCTTGCAAACCAGCCTACCCATCCGCGGATAATCTGGATCACCCATGCCGTGTCGAGAAAGCGCTGGTCTTCTCCTCGCGGGTTCTGAATGACCGCGGGATGAAGCCCAATGTCAGACAGCAGGGCAACGAACACTGACGTCATCGTGGCAACTGCTGCGATGCCGAAGAGGTCGGGCGCGAGGATGCGAGTGAGAACGAGATTGCCGGCAATACGAAGGATCTGGCCGGCGATGTATCCGATCATGGACCAGCTCGCCGCCGTAAATACAAGCTTCCGGATTCCGGTAGCTGCAGGTGCGACCGGTTCCGTTGTGCCAGGTCCGGCCGGCGATTTTTCAGCAGCGGATGTGGCGCCCGCTCTCGGCGGTTCCTGTTCCGAAGACCCGCCAGATCGCGTCGAGAACGCAATTGTCATGGCATTGCCCCATGAAGCCACAGGAGACGGGTATGGTTCATGGTCATGCCAGAACCGTTACTCGCCGCCTGCGTGACCGTACCCTTGTGCGTTCTTCCGGTTTTGCGACTGCCTCGCTGGACTGCCCATCACGCTCTGCCAGCAAACGGCGCATCCATTCTGCAAGAACGGTCGCGTTCGGCTGCAGCACCATGTTGTCGTGGTCGCCGGGGACCTCGATGATCTTCAGGTTCGGCAGATACGGAGTCCAGCCGTTGTCGAGTAGGATGATGTTGCGGTTCTCGAGGAGAATGCGTCCGCCCTTCAGGCGATAATATGCCATCGGCTTCGGCCGGAAGAGCGACACCTCCCCGTCGTAGTAGTGCAGCTTGTAGCCGGGCAGCGCACGCCGGAAGGCGAGGCCGATACGGTCGCTGTTCAACTGGTCCGTCGATGCCTGTTCGTTGACGACCTCGCGGTCGCGACGCTTTTGGCGCCCATGCTCGACGTGGTTGCGAACCCATCTCATGAAATAGGACGCCTTGTGCCGCCTGAGATCCTGCAGCTTCATCGTCAGCCGGTCCTGGAAAGATAGCCCCGGCTGTGTCGGCAGCGGCGTGTCGATCATCATCAGGCTATCGACCTGCTGGCCTTCGTTTCTCAGCTGGCGGGCGATCTCATAGGCAGTCAGGCCGCCGCCGGAATAGCCGGCCAGAAGATACGGCCCCTCCGGCTGGATCATCCGGATCTCGGCGATGTAGTCGCGGGCCATCTCCTCGAATGTCTCGTGCGGTTCCTGCCCACCATAGAGACCTCGTGCCTGAAGGCCGTAGACGGGGCGGTCCTGCCCAAGGATGAGGGCAAGATGCCGAAGATTCAGAATGTTGCCGAACATGCCCGCGCAAATGAAGAGCGGTCGCGCCTGCTTGCTGGCGCCATGCATCATCACGAGATGCGTGAACTTCGGCGGGGCGTCGGCAACTTCCGTCTCGCTCGTCGCCTGGCTTTCATCCGAAGTATCGGGAATGAGGACGGCGCATTTGGCGATCGTCGGCGCTTCGAACAGGACCGAAATCGGGAAATCCACGTCGTAGCGCTTCTTGATCATCCGGAAGAGGCGCACGGCGATCAGCGAATGACCTCCAAGGTCGAAGAAATTATCGTGAATGCCGACCTTAGCGACGCCGAGCAGTTCTTGCCAGAAACCGGCGATCGTCGCCTCCACCGCGTTGCGAGGCTCGACGAAGTCGGTGTCCAGGTTCGGGCGGTCGAAGGCTTCGGCCGTCTGGGTTTCGGTATCGGCGGTCCGCTCGGTTGCAAACTTGCGCAAGGCCTCGAGGTCCATCGATGTGACGATAGGCTGCGCTTCCGCGCTTCCCATGGCGCGCATCAGCAGGTCGAACCCTTCGCTCTTCGAAATGCCGTTTCGAACCTGCGCAGCGAAGCGGGCGCGAGCGGGAGACATGGTCTCTGCCTGTCGGGTCGCTGCGGCCGAAGGTTCCGAATGTCCGACCTCCGCGCCATCGAAGCTCAGGTCATCGGCAAGGCGTTTCATCAGGAACCGCTCGATATCGACCAGGACCCGCCCGTCGGGATCGACGATCGTGATATCGAATGCGGCATAGGCGTCGCCAAAATCGGAACTGTCGGCAAGCCTTACCCAGCTGACGACCTTTTCGGGAAGCGGCGCGTAAACGTCGAGCAGGCCATATTCAAGCGGTGCCCACAGGACGGCCTTCGAGCCGTAGGATTGAGCCAGTTCGATAGCAAAGCCGGTTGCTATGTCGAGGAGAGCCGGGTGAGCCATGAAGCCGCTGGCGACGTCGTCGCGCCCTTCGCTCGTCAGTTCGAGCTCTGCCAAAGCTTCGCCGTCGCCTGAGGCAACTGACTTGAGCACGCCCCATCTCTTGCCGAAACGGATATGATCCTCTTGCGCGGCGCGCAACGACTGGCCTTCCAACGACACGCGTGCTTCTCCGCAGCGCGAACGGATGGCCTCGATGTCGAGAACCTGATCGTCCTTATCGTCAGCGGGTACCAATTGACCTTCGGCGTGCAGTTCGAAAGCGGGCGAGGCAAGATCGGCCGGTGCAGAGGTAACAAGTATCCGATGACCGCCTGCCGTTGTCTCCAGCCTTGCGCGGACGACGCGACGCGTTCCTGCCGGAATGGTCAGGGGGCGGATGAACTGGATATCTTCGAAGGTCGCGCTCGGCGCCAATTCATACTCGCGCACCACCTGCAGCATCATTTCGATGAATCCGGTTCCGGGCAGTACCGGCAGTCCGGAGACAAGCCGGTGTTCGTCGAACATCCAGTGGTCGTCGCCGAAGGTCGCTTCGAGCCACGGCGCGCCGGTTTCATCTTCCACCCAGCGCTCGAAGATCGGGCCGAAAGCGGGCCCGGCGACCGGCGCGATGGCATCCTGCTGCGCAACGTCCAAGGCGCGGGCGGCAAGGCCGATGTCGGACCAGACGCCCCAATGCAGGGCGATCGTCTTGCGATCCTTCCGACTTGCTGCACCCTCAGCCACTGCGTTGAGATAGGCATTGGCCGCGACATAGTCGGCCTGGCCAGCCGGTGCGGTATCGGTGCTGGTCGACGAGAACATCACGAAGAAATCCAGCGGTACGTCCGCAAGAACCTCATTCAGTACCGCCGTGCCGAGCGTCTTGGGGGCCAGAACGGTATCGATCCGCTCCTGCGTCTTCATCTGCATTAGGTCATCGTCGACCACGCCGGCAGTGTGGAATACGCCGTTGAGAGCGCCGAATTTCAATGTGGTCTGTGCCACGACATCGCGCATGGCATTCGGATTGCTAACATCCGCCGAGAGATAGAGGACTTCGGCTCCCAGGTTCTCAAGATTCTGGATTGCCGAGATCGCGCGCCTGACCGGGTCGTGAGGGTGAAGCCGCGCATAGGCATCCCATTCCGCGCGTGCCGGCAGACGGGTACGGCCGACCAATACCAGCTTGGCGCTCCAGTTGAGGGCTAGCCCGCTCGCCATCTCAAGCGCAAGCTCACCGAGGCCGCCGGTCAGCATATAGACGCCGCCACGGCGCAGCATCGCCTCGCCGGCCGCCGCGTCGGTGAGGGGAAGCTTGCTGTAGACCCTGCTCCAGCGCGTGCCGTTGCGATAGGCAACGATCTCGTTGGCAGGCTCTGCCAGAAGGTCTTCCCACAGCAGATCGATCAGCCCGTTATTTGGTGCGAGTGCAGCTTTGTTGCGTAGCCGCCAGTCGAAAGTCGCGGATGTTTTCTGTGCACCCACCCGCGGAAGGTCGATCGCCTTGACGCTCGTTCCGGCCATTTCCTTCGGCAGAACCAGAGCAGGCCCAAGCACGGTACTCTTTTCGGGGTAGGGTACCGGCTCGTCGGCCACCCTTTGCATCCCGTCCGTAAGAACGATCACGTTTGGCCGCAAGGCGTCATCAAGCTCGCCCAGGGACTGGGCCAGATAGAGCAGGCTGTAGAAACCGCATTCCTGGTTGCGGTGGAAGAAGTTTGATCCGGGCCGGAACGTCTCGTCCTTTGTCACCAGCCACATGTGAAGAATGTCGGTCGGCGCCGCGCCGTCGGCCGCAAGGCCCCTCAGCATTGCCAGATAGCCGGACTTACCGAGTTCCGGGCAAAGCACGTATTCGTCGGCGCTGCGACGCAGGAAGGCGTCACCGAGCGACACTGTGACAACCCGGTGCCCGATAGACCGCAGCCTGGCTGAAAGAGTGCGGCCTAAACCTGTGTCATCGAGGAACACAAGCCAGGTGCGCGCGCGACCTTCGCTGCCGGCGGTATAGTTGGCGAGCGACTTCTTCCAGGCCGGCTTGTAGCCCCAGTCGGCGATGTCGGCGATCCTAGCCGGAACATTGTCTTCAGCTACTGGACCTGTACGGCTCTCGCTGCGTTCGACGAAGTAGCGTTGGTGCTGGAAAGCATAGGTCGGCAACGTCACGCGCTTGGGCGAGGTGCCTTCCCACAGCTGCTCGAGATCGACGGAAAGCCCGGTTGCCCACGCGCGTCCGAACGCTGCCGTGACATGCATCCGGTCGTCCCAGCGATCATCGACATGGGGAAGGCTGTTGATCACGCGATTGGGCTCGATCGTGCCCTGCTGCTTGATGAGGGACGAGAGTGTACGGCCAGGCCCGAGATCGACGTAGACCCGTCCGCGGTCCGCAGCCAACAACGAGATTCCTTCGGCAAACAGGACCGTGGAGCGCAGATGACTGACCCAATATTCGGGATCGGTCGCCTCCAATTCACTCAGCCAATCACCGGTGCGGTTGGAAACGATCGGGATGCCCGCCGGACGAAGCTTGATCGACTGCAGGAAGGCGCGGAAGCGGGGTAGAATGGCATCGAGCATGCGCGAGTGCGCGGCAATGTCGATCGGAACGCGCTTGCAATCGATACCCTGGGCAGAAAGCGTCTTCTGAAATGCATCCAGTCCCTCGTTGCGGCCGGATACCACGCACAGCTCGGGCGCGTTGATCGAGGCCACGTCGAGATCGGCTGGCAGCATGGAACGCAACCTGACGGCATCGAGCGAGACGCTGAGCATGCCGCCGGGTTCGACGCTGTCGAAAAGCTCGCCGCGCAGCCGGACCAGCTTGACGGCATCCGAGAAGCTGAAGACACCCGCAATGCAGGCAGCCGCGTTCTCGCCCATGGAGTGGCCGATCATCGCCGCAGGACGAACGCCGCGCCGCATCCACAAGCGGGCCATCGCCACTTCCACGATCAGGATCGCAGGCAGTTGCAAAGACGGCCGCAGGAAAAGCTTGGACGCCGTGCCATGATCTTCCGCCGTGGCAAACCACACAGAACGGATGTCGTCGGCAGCAGCTTTCGGCAGGTAGGAGAGGCCTTCGTCGACGCTCGCACGGAAGTGCGCATCGCCGCGATAGAGATCGGCGGCCATCCCGGGGTGCTGAACGCCGCCGCCGGAGAAGAGGAAGGTCGCCTGAGGGCTGGTGCCGACCGGAGAATGGATGAAAGCCCGTCCGCCTTCGATATTGGACAGGGCGGCGATCGCATCTTCCCGGCCCGATACCGACAGAATGAGACGATGCTCGAAGTGCTTGCGCGCTGTCAGCAGCGTGTGTCCGACGTCAGCAAGAGAGAGCGTCGGGTCCTGCGAGATTGCCGTCGCGAGCTTTTCTGCAGTGGCTCCCAGGCCCTTCTTCTGCCGGGACGACAACAGCAGGAGCAATGGCTGCGCAGCCGCCGCTTGCTTGTCTGTTCCGCCGAGACGGCGCGGCGCTTCCTGCAGAATGGCGTGGGCATTGGTCCCGCCGACGCCGAGCGAATTGATGGCCGCTCGGCGTGGCGTATCCTGCTCGGGCCAGTCGACGAGACGGTCGGCCACGACAAACGGTGTCTTCGCAAGTTCTAGGGCCTCGTTCGGCCGCTCGAAGCCGACGGTCGGCGGGATCTCGCCGTGCTTCAAGGCAAGCGCTGCCTTGATAAGCCCGACAACACCTGCGGCGGTATCGAGATGTCCGATGTTCGATTTGACGGAACCGATATGGCAGAAGCCCGTGCGCGCCGAGCTTTGGCGGAATGCCTCGGTCAACGCCTTGATTTCGATCGGATCACCGAGCGGCGTGCCGGTCCCATGGCATTCAACGTACTGCACGGAATCTGCGGAAATGCCGGCAAGGCCCTGTGCCTCGATGATGGCTTCCGCCTGGCCGGTCACGCTTGGGGCCAGATAACTTGCTTTGCTGGCGCCGTCATTGTTGACGGCTGTTGCCTTGATGATGGCATGGATGACGTCGTTGTCGCGGATGGCGTCCGTCGCTCTGCGCAATGCAACGACGCCGGCACCGCTTCCAAAGACCGTGCCAGCCGCACGATGATCGAATGGACGGCAATGTCCATCCGGCGACAGGATTTCGCCCTGCTGATAGAGGTAGCCGCGCCGATGCGGGAACTCGATGGTGACGCCACCTGCCAATGCCGCATCGCATTCGCCGTTCAACAGACTCTGACAAGCGTAGTGAATGGCGACCAGCGAGGTCGAGCAGGCCGTCTGGATATTGACGCTCGGCCCGTGCAGGTTCAGCGAGAACGACGTCCGCGTGGCGAGGAAGTCCTTGTCGTTGCCGGTATGGCGCAGCAGGAACATGCCGACCTGGTCGACGAGCTGGCGGTTGCTGCAGACATTGAAATAAAAATAGCTGCCCATGCCGCAGCCGGCGAAGACACCGACCGGCCCTTCGGATTTGTCCGGATTGATGCCGGCGTCCTCAAGGGCTTCCCAGGCGCATTCGAGGAAATGGCGGTGCTGCGGGTCCATCACCGCTGCTTCCTTCGGACTGAGGCCGAAGAACTCAGCATCGAACATTTCCATGTCCGGCAAGTCGGCGGTGCGCCGAACGTAGTTCTTGGAATGAATGCGGTCGGGCTTTTCGCCGGCCTGAGCAAGCTCCTCCGCGGAAACATCGCGGATCGACTCTACGCCTTGCCGGAGGTTCGACCAGAAATCGTTGATATTGCGCGCGCCCGGCACCCTCAGTGCCATGCCCACGATGGCAATGTCGTTGCTACCGACGTCTCCGAATTTATCCAACATCTCGAACCAATCTGTTACTAATCGAAATGCTCGTCACGGCCGACGGCCGTTCCGCCGTTTTTGCGCGCAGCAGTGCGCACGCTGTCGGGATTTATTGTGCCCACCCAGGTATCTCAGCTCAATTACGTCTTTAGGGTATTGATCGCCTCTGATCGTACAAAGAAAGAGTAGATTGATCGCTGAAATGTGCGAAGCAATACTTTCGGCAGCGGCGCAATATTTACGGCTTCACTAAAACTGTTGCTCGAATTGAGCCGCCACCGGCGTCGAAGCCTTGTTTGTGTTCATAGTAAAAGTGAGAGGGCCATGGCCAATTTCAAGTGTATTTTGATTGGGGATGGATTGTTACTCGCGCAATGTGGGGAAATTCTTGCCAATGCCGGCCACGAAATACTGGCGGTCGTCACGGCAAACCCCGCGGTTCGCAACTGGGCAAGCACCCGGGCCATGCCTGTTGTCGATCATGACAAGGACTACGGCGCGCGCGTGGCCGACCTCGACTTCGATTGGCTCTTCAGTATCAGCAACCTCAAGATTGTTCCTGAAGCCGCATGGCGTCGCGCCAAGGTCGGCGCCGTCAATTTCCACGACGGCCCGCTTCCAGCCTACGCCGGTCTCAACACACCGTCGTGGGCGATCATGGCCGGTGAAACACGCCATGCCGTGACGTGGCATGAAATAACCGCTGGTATCGATGAAGGCGCAATCTACGCGCAGCAATTCTTCGATCTGGCTGAAGACGAAACCGCATTGTCTCTCAATGCGAAATGCTTCGAAGCCGGTATGACCGCCTTCCAGGCGCTGGTTCGCGATATCGAGACTGCTGCCCTCAAACCGGTGCCGCAGGATTTCTCTACGAGACTATACTATGGCCGTGAAAAGCGGCCACATGCTGCGGGCACCCTCTCGTTCCATCGCCCTGCGGCCGACCTTGATCGGCTTGTTCGTGCGCTCGACTTCGGTGCCGATCGCGACAATACGCTGGTGACCGCAAAGGTTCGCGCCGGAGAGCATCTGCTTTCGGTCGCGCGTCTCGAAATCCTCGATACGCCAGTTCTGGATGCGCCCGGAACCGTAATTTCGCGCGATGCCACGAGCGCTGTCATTGCCGCCGCCGACAGGGCGGTGCGCCTCGAGTTCGCCGATGAGGATCTGGATCTTCGCGTGCTCCTCTGGAGCGGGATGGTGCTCGAGGAACTGGATGCCGCCTTCGCCTCGACATTGTCGCACGCTGTCGAGGCGGCGGCCCGTCACGAGAACTGGTTCCGCAAAGCGATCGCTTCCGTTACGGATGTGACCTTGCCGCAAATCGGTGGTTACATGCCGGCGCGTGCTGCCGCAGCCGTGAGCCTTGATCTTGCACTGCCTCAGCAGCTGACACCTACCCGCGCTGCCGCGATCGTCTCAGCGTTCATCGGGCGTCTCTCCAAGCGCGAAGCTTTCAGCGTGGCATTCGTTGACGACGGAATTCGAGCCCTTTGCGATAGCTTTGCAGGTTACTTCGCCGACGCCGTCCCGGTTACCGTTTCGGCATCGTCGGTTGCGTCCAAGTCGGAGTTCATCGACGGCATTGAGGATGCGGTCAACCAAGTCTCGCGCCGCGGCGCCTACGGCCTTGATCTGACGCGGCGCTACCCGGGTTTGAAGCGCCCATCTCTGACATTCGGCATCGACCTCTCCAGCCAACCGTCGCCCACGGGGATTGATGGGTGCGCCCTGACGTTTGCCGTTGGCGAAGGCAACGCGCGGTTAATCTACGACCAGAACCGCATCGGCGATGACCAGGCTCGCCAGCTGGCAGATCGCTTCGCGGTATTCGCCGCCGCGTTTGACAACGCGCGCAACCTCGCTGAACTGCCAATCATGTCGGAGCAGGAGCGTCACGAGGTCCTGTTCGGATGGAACGACACCACGCGTCCTTATGATCGCGACGCCTGCGTGCATGACCTGATCGAGAGACAGGTGCGTCTGACTCCAGATGCCGTGGCCCTTGCATTCCAATCACACAGCCTGACCTATGCGGAGATGGATCGCTGGGCCGAGGCCGTCGCCGCGGTTCTTGTTGCTGAGGGTGTTGGACCGGATGTTCTGGTCGGTCTCCACATGCCTCGTTCGGTGGAGCTGGTCGTTGCTGCCTATGCCATTCACAAGGCCGGTGGGGCCTATGTCCCGCTCGATCCGGCCTTTCCCGCCGAGCGCCTCGCCTACATGGTTCGCGATAGCGGCGTGAAGCTCGTGATTGGGCTTCGCGGCGCTGTCAACGAGACCCTTCTGCAGGATTGCCGCGTTCTCTTCATCGATGACATCGCGCCAGCAGGCCCGACAGGCGTGGTCCGGGATCGCAAGGTTCGACCGGAAAACCTCGCCTATGTGATCTACACGTCGGGCTCGACCGGAAACCCGAAGGGGGTGATGGTCGAACACGGAAACGTCGTGAATTTCTTTGCCGGAATGGATGATCGCATATCCTGCGACAGCGAGCGGCAGAACGTGTGGCTTGCCGTGACCAGCCTCTCGTTTGATATTTCCGTTCTCGAGCTCTTCTGGACATTGTCCCGAGGCTTCAAGGTCGTCATTCACGCCAGCGAAGTCAGTGCCGGGAAAAAGAGCGGCCGCGCTGCCAAGTCGTCCAAGGCATTGGACTTCGGCCTGTTTTACTGGGGCAACGATAGCGGCTCCCAGGCCCGCAAGTACGATCTGCTTTTGCGCGGCGCAAAGTTCGCGGACCAGCATGGCTTCCAGGCCGTCTGGACGCCGGAACGGCATTTCCACGCGTTCGGTGGGCCGTATCCGAACCCCGCCGTGACCGGGGCCGCAGTCGCGGCCGTGACCGAGAATGTGTCGATCCGCGCGGGTAGCTGCGTTCTGCCGCTGCACCATCCTTTGAGGGTTGCGGAGGAATGGGCTGTCGTCGACAACCTGAGCGGCGGCCGCGTTGCTGTCGCCTTCGCTTCCGGCTGGATGCCGGAGGATTTCGTTCTTCGGCCCGAGAACGCACCGCCGCGCAACAAGGCGAGCATGGTCAACGACATCGAGGTCGTGCGGAAACTGTGGCGCGGGGAAAGTGTTGAATACTCGTTCGGATCCGGTTCCGCTGCCGTTCTCACGCAGCCGCGACCGGTCCAGAAGGAACTGCCCGTCTGGTTGACAACAGCCGGCAATCCCGACACCTACCGGGAGGCTGCGCGGCTTGGAGCCAACGTGCTGACGCATCTGCTCGGTCAATCGATCGATGAACTGGCAGAAAAGATCCGCATCTATCGCGAGACGCTTGTGGAGTGCGGCCGCAATCCGGATGACCACAAGGTCACCCTGATGCTGCATACGCTGCTGGGCGAGGATCGCGAGGAAGTACGCAACCTCGCGCGTAGGCCGATGAAGGAGTACCTCAAGAGTGCGGCGGCCCTGATCAAGCAATATGCCTGGGCCTTCCCCGCCTTCAAGAAGCCGCAGGGGCTGGCGACGCCGGCCGATATCGACCTGCAATCGCTATCGGCGGAGGAGCTCGATGCGATCCTTGAGTTCGCGTTCCTGCGTTACTTCGAGGACAGCGGTCTCTTTGGCACTATCGAAGACGCCCATGTCAGGCTTGCACAGGCGGCTGCTGCCGGCGTCGATGAAATTGCCTGCCTGATCGACTTCGGCGTCGAGGACGCCGTCGTTCTCGAGCGGTTGCAGCCGCTTGCCCGTCTGGTGGAGGAAAACCGTCATCCGGTTGTCGAGCCGCTGGCCGCGATCGGCTTTGCCGAGGAAGTCCGCCGTCATGGGGTGACGCATTTCCAATGCACGCCATCCATGGCCCGCATGTTCATGATTTCAGACGAAGATCGCCGGGCATTCGCCGCTCTCTCGCAGATTTTTATCGGCGGCGAAGCATTGCATGGTTCGCTTCTCGAAGAGATCGCTCGCGAGACGACCGCGTCGGTGACGAACATGTATGGCCCGACGGAGACGACGATCTGGTCGGCGACCTGCCGCGCGCAGCCGACTGATGGAATCGTTCCGTTGGGCGAGGCCATCGCGAACACCCAGCTCTACGTGCTCGACGCGCACCTCTCGCCGGTTCCGCTTGGTGCGGATGGCGAACTCTTTATCGGTGGCGATGGCGTAACTCGTGGCTATCTGAACAGGCCGGAACTGACGGCCGAGCGGTTCCTGCCGAACCCCTTTGCCGAAGGACGAATCTACCGGACAGGCGACGTCGTTTCCATGACGGCGCAGCGACAGTTGTTGTTCCTCGGACGGGTTGATCACCAGGTGAAGGTCCGCGGTTATCGCATCGAGCTTGGCGAGATAGAGGCCTGCGCGAATGCATTTGCCGGTGTCGAGGAGACAGTCGTTCTCGCCCGCGAAGATCAGCCGGGGGACGTCCGGATTGTTGCCTACATCCGCACGAACGCTGCCGGCGTCGACGAGAAGGAACTGACCGCGTATCTCGCGACCAAGCTGCCGGATTATATGGTTCCGAGCCATATCGTCCACATGGATGCATTCCCGCTGACACCCAATGCTAAGGTCGATCGTGGCAAGCTTCCCGCGCCGAATGCGCAGGTCGCTCGTATCTCCGAGGCAGTGTTTGTTGCTCCGGCTGACGCGTTGCAGACATCGATTGCCGATGCTTTCAAACGTGTGCTCGGCGTGGAACGCGTCGGCATTGCCGACAACTTCTTTGCACTTGGCGGCCACTCGCTTCTTGCAGTTCAGGTGCATCGCGATCTCAAGGCATCGATCGCGCCGGAGCTGGCGATTACCGATCTGTTCCGGTTCCCGACCGTCGGGCAGCTTGCGGAGTTCATTGCCGATCGTGGCAAGAGTGAACAGCATCTGGCGAAAGTCGCGGATCGCGCCGCGATGCGACGTAACGCGATGGGCGAAAGACGTCGCGAATTCCAGCGAAGCTAAGGGCGTCGGAATGCTTTTCGATGGTCTGTTGGACGAAAGGATAGCGGTCGCGGAGTCTCCCATCGGCTCCGCGACCTTCGTTCTTATGCCGGAAGAGACGGTCGCGATCTGCGGCGCCGTTCCTTCTCGCCGGAATGAGTTTGCGGCCGGACGTCATTGCGCTCGTGTTGCGATGGCCGAGTTCGGCAGACATGCCCTTGCTATCCCGATGGGCAGCGATCGAGCGCCGATCTGGCCCGGTGGGCTGGTTGGGAGCATCAGCCATTGCGGTTCATGGTGCGCCGCAGCTGTGGCCCGTGTCGCTGATGGGGTCGCGGCAATCGGCATCGATATCGAAGTAGCGACACCGCTTGACGTCGAGCTTGCCGAGGAAATCTGCACTGACGGCGAACGGAAATGGCTGGCGACAATGCCAACAGCCGAACGCGGATTGCTGCTCGCGGCTATATTCAGCGCTAAAGAAGCAACCTACAAATGCCAGTACACCTTGACGGGTAAGCTGATCGGTTTCCAGGCTCTATCTGTAGAGCTGGATCTGGAAGATGGTCGCTTTCTGGCACGGTTCGAAACCGACGTTCTGCCTTACAGGGTAGGAGATACCTTGCCTGGCATTATCAGGCTCGGCGCGGAGCATATTACGACGGCTGTCGTCGTTCAGGAGTGAGCATCGCCGTCACGCGTGGCGCTGCATCCGGCTCAGCAACTCCCTGAGAAAAAGATGCGCCAGCGGCGGTACCGCAAAGACATAGCGCCGCCACAGTCGCTTCGGATCCGACCCAAGCCGGTGAGCCCATTCCAGGCCGGCGTGGCGCATCCAAAGGGGAGCGCGCTTCTTGGTGCCGATCAGGAACTCCAGCGAGGCGCCGATGCAGAGGCCGACGCCTGAAGCATCTGGCCGCTGGGCAAGCGCGTGCGCGATCTTTTCCGACTGTGGCGATCCGATCGCGATGAAGACGAAACGGGCGGGTTCGGCCGCAACGAAATCGACGCATGCCTGCAGGGCCACCGGATTGTTGATGACGCCCTTCGGCGGAACGTGGGCGCGAAAGCGGATTCTCGGATAGGCGGCTTCCAATTGCCGTACGATGGCGGTGTCGGCTGCGATCAGCGCAATCAGATCGCCATCCTTTATCACGCTCTTGAAAAGCCGGGCCGTCAGGTCCGATCCTGTCACCAGTGGCAAATCGAGAGAGACCGCGTGCGCGAGCGTGGAGATCGGCCGGCTGTCGCAGAGCGAAATCCAGGCGTCGTCGTAGCATTGTGCCAGCAGGCGATCGCCGCTCAAGCGGACGACATGGTCGACATTCGGCGTGACCACATAGCGGAACTTCGTTCGAACCTCGCTGGTCTCAACAAGATCGATGGCTGCATCCTGAGCCAGACCGTCGAAGGGCGCCCCAAGGAAATAGTGGCGTGCATGAAGCCCGGAGTAGTCCTTGCCGCCCGAAGGCATTTGCGTTGCTGGCATGAAAATTCCTTGCAGATGAACGCACGCCAGCCTTTTCGCGCGCGGCTACGCGGCGAAATGACAAGCTTCTGTTTTATTTGGCGATTCCAGACTATTGTATTGTGCCGTCAGTGCAATTGTCCGAGCGTCAGCAATTGGAAGTAAATGGGGTGACGGTTGCTGTGTTCGCGATGGCGTATATCGTCCGATATCATCACAAAGCATTACGTGACAGCGTTGGCGATATTTGCGCACTCTATGCTATGAAGGCGGTAAATGCTTCCGCGCGTTGTGAGTTGAGAGGGGCAATACTATGATTGGAATGGCAGTACTGTACGTTTCAGCAATATTGGCTGTAATTGTTTCAATTCCCGTTCTAATCTTCGCTGTTGAATGTATTGTTGGGAGCTTGCCGTCAAAACCGCGACCAAGTCGTGGGATTACCATACGCCCGCCCGTTGCGGTGTTGATGGCAGCGCACAACGAGAGCCTCGAAATTGCCGAGGCGCTGAAGAGCATCAAGGCGCAGATGCGCGAAGGCGATCGCCTGATCGTTGTTGCTGACAATTGCACCGACGATACCGCCGACATTGCACGCGCGATCGGCGCTGAAGTTGTCGAGCGCTTCGACAATGAACGGCGTGCCAAGGGATATGCCGTGGATTTTGGCGTCTCCTACCTGCGCCAGTCGCCGCTGCCGGTCATGGCCATCATCGACGCGGATTGCAAACTGGGCGAGGGCGCGCTCGATCGCCTCGTGGCCGATACCTTCGCGAAGCAGCGGCCTATCCAGGGGCGCTACGTGCTGTTCGCGCCCCCGGGATCGGGGATCCATCTCGCCGTCGCGCAGTTTTCCTTCCATCTCAAGAACCATGTTCGGCTTCGCGGCCTGACGCGGCTCGGACTTCCTTGCCTCCTGACAGGCTCGGGCATGGCCTTCCCGTGGGCACTGCTGGAAAAGGTGGATCTCGCAACAGGCCATCTTTCCGAAGACACCAAACTCGGCCTGGATCTTGCCAAGGTGGGCCATAGCCCGACCTTCTGCGAAGACGCGTTGATCGCCAGCCTGTTCCCCTACACAGCCTCCGGCGAGCTGTCACAGCGTCGTCGTTGGGAGGGCGGTCATCTCCGGATGCTGCGCAAGTCGCTGCGTGAGCTGCTGCGCCCATCGACCTGGATGAATGGCGGCTATCTGACGCTCGTGCTCGACATAGCGGTGCCGCCGCTCACCTTGCTCTTTACCATCGTCACCGGATTGCTGATCTTCGGCGCGGCGCTTGCGATGGCCGGGCTTGGGTACTTCGCGCTCTTCGTCGCGATTGCGGATATCGTACTGTTGCTGACAGCCCTGGTTGCCACCTGGTACGCGCACGGCAGAGATGTGCTTCCGGCGCGTAACCTGTTTGCCATTCCGCGCTACGCTGCCGCAAAGTTCATGATGTATCCACGCATGCTGTGGGCTGGCCATCCGCGGTTCTGGATCAGAACCGATCGCGCGCGCCGCGGCTGAGGTGTGGTTCTCTGCCGGTAAGATCGTGAAGAGTCTTTGCAGTTGAAAGGGCCGCAGAATGCCTGACTATCTCAGGGCGCTCATCTATACGCTTGTTGTCACGCTGCCGGCCCTTTTCGTTGCGGGACGCGTTGCCGTACCGACGATCGACGCACGCGAGTTCCGGGTGTGGAGTGTGTGTTGGGCCGCAACCGCCGTAGCAGCGTTTCTCGCGCCGAGCTTCATGGTGTTCTCGCTACTGCTAGTCCCGATCTGCATATACGGCAATGTCAACGCGAAGCAGCCGATCTATCTGTTTGTCGTTCTGATGTTTGCCGCCCCGTGTTGCTCGGTTCTCTTCGGCATCCCCGGCTTGATGCACAGCATCGTCTATCTCGACCCGCCGAGGCTTCTCGTCATTCTCGTCCTGCTGCCGGTAGCATTTTCGCTGCTGGGTGACCGCGACAATCGCCGCCTCAGCCTCATGGATCTGCTGCTCATCACCTATGTCGTGCTGACAGCCTTGCTTGCGACGCGTCTGGTCGGCATGAACGATCTTCTTCGCCAGCTTGCTGCAAACGGCTTGACGATGGTCATTCCGTATTTTGTGTTCAGTCGCGCGATACGGTCGAAGGAGGACGTCAATCGGCTGCTCCTCGCCTTTGTCGTCGCGTCCATGCCTCTTGCGACGCTCGGTGTCTTCGAAGTTCTAAAGGGGTGGCGGGTCTACGTGACCATCCTCGACCGCTGGGAAATTCCGATGCTGACGGCATACCTTTTTCGCGACGGCATGCTCCGCGCATCCACGAGTGCGATTGAGTCTATAGCCTTCGGCTTTCTTTGCATGACCGGAACGGCATGCCTGTTTCTCCTGAATACGGGTCGCTCCGATATATGGCGCAAGGCTGCCATCGGCATAATGCTGTGCGGCTTGCTCTCGAGCCTCTCGCGCGGTCCCTGGCTCGGCTTTGCGCTCTTCCTGGCAATCGTGTTCGGCTCCAATCTCAAGGCATCGTTCAAATATGTGGCCCTGGGAGCCGCCGCGGTCATGGTTGTGTTGCTGTCGTCGCCATCACTCATGGCGCGCTTCGTGAACCTGCTGCCTTTCGTCGGTTCGGCAGACAAGGGCAGCGAATCCTACAGATCCGAACTCTTTGAGCGATCACTGCTGGTCATTCAGCACAATCCGCTTTTCGGATCCGTCAATTTCATGAAGGCCCACGAGTTACAGGCCATGATACAAGGGCAGGGCATCATCGACATCGTGAACACCTACCTCCAGATCTCCCTCGAATTCGGGCTGATCGCGCTTGCAATCTTCGTCACGTTCTTCGGGCTCGTTACAGCCAAGCTCGCCATCATGTCGCTGAGGACGCCGACGCCGGAAGCCAATCATCTCGGCGTTGCAGCGCTGCTTCTGGCTATACTGTTCACCATCGCGACGACGAGCAGCGTAACCGTCATTCCCTATATCTATTGGACAGTCGCCGGGCTTGCGGTCGCGCTCATTCGTAAGGCGCCGGTGGTCGTACCGCCGCCACGGATGCGCGTGGTTGGCGCCCGGTTCTGACCGGACGTCTCTCCTTTATTGTCGATCAAGGTCGATCTGGCTCGTCACGACCTGCTTGCCCGATTGGGGATCTCTATCGACCGTGGTAATGCGGATCGAGTTGTCGCTGACACGCTGGATCGTCATGTTGGCGTTGCGGTCACCGTTGATGATTTTCGACCAGCGAACATCGAGCTTGATTGCATTCCCCGCGCGGCTTCCGCTGAGCGCGGATACACCACCCGAAGGGCCGATGTAGCGACCGGCATAGCGGCTGCCGGTTGTCTTGATCTCGGCCGAAACAGCCTTCGAGACAACGATCAGTCCTCGGCAGGTGCCGTTCATTGATAGTTCCTGGCCGGTTGCCCGGGACTTGAAACTGCAGTCAAGATTGATAGGGGACGATGAAGTCGTGCGTTTCATGCTCCCGTGGCCGGTCCAGTCCCCCGCCAGGGTTTTCAGAAATGGCTCTTCATTCGCAACACCGTGGCTGGCACTGCAAGAGAGCGCCAGCCAGGCTATGGCAACAGGCAAAACGTGCTTCATCTGATTCTCCCCAGATAAGGCCAGAAATGCAACAGATCGTACTTGGTTCCCTCTGCGGCGACGTGATCCGACGTCGCTTAGTCTCGCTCGTTGCTAAGCTATGGAAAGGCTTAGACGTGCTGTTTCGCCAAGCACAATATCGATTGTTCCGGGCGTTGTCAGTTCAATTGCACCGCAGAGTGTGCCGGTCGTGATGAGGTCGCCGCTTTTCAGCGAGGTGCCGGGGCGGAGCCGGTCGTTGGCATAGTCGAGCAGCCAGGTGAGCACGTCGCCCTTTGGATGTTTGGCATTGCCGTCGTAAATGGCATGGCCGTTATGAGTGACACGAAGCGGCGTCTCTCCGACGGTGTCGATCACGTCCTTCGGTACCGACGGGCCCAATACGTAGCCACGGTTGCCGATGCGGTCGGCGAGGTAGAGCAGGAAGGAAATCTGGCCGTTCTCCTCGATGCTGCTCGCGAGAAGTTCGGCGCCGAGATACGCGCCACCGATCGCAGCAAGAATGTCGGCGCGCGAATAACTGCCGTCCTTGCGTACCGGCAGGTCCTTGCTGAGGCGAACCGCGATCTCTGCTTCGAACTTGATGCCGCCGACCCATGGGATCGTCGCGCCGGAGGTGGCTTCGGAATAGGGATGAAGCGGCGCGGTCACCGGTTGGCCGTCCGGAGACATCGCGACTTTCCAGGCCCGCGATGAAATTCGCTCCTGTGCGGCAAGGAAATTCTGCGCGTCCATCGCCTCCTGCAGGGTCGCCGGCAGCGTGAACTCTGCGGTTCGTGCCTTCCGGGCATTCTTCTGCAGATCATACAGTCGCGATGCCAGGGCCCTCGGATCGAAACCCTCGGTCGATGAACTTGTCATTTTGTTTGCTTCCTCACCTAGAATGGAAGCACGACCTTATCGGCATTCGGTTTGGCCGCAAAGTCATTCCGCAGGCCATCCTATGCGACAGCCGAATACCAGTCTTGCCGATAAGCTCGCAGGCCCGGAATTTCGCGTGGCGTAACGACCTTCTTGGCGCCCGGCACCGGTTTAACACCCGCGAGAAGAGCAGCGCCGGCGCTGGTGCCCGTCGATCCGGGGATGGCGATCACCTCGCGACCGGTCAGGCTGGCGAGCAGCTCCAGATAGGTCGTGTTTAGCGAGAACGGGCCTTCGACCACGATCGGACCATTGGCATCGATGAGACCAAGGCAGGCCTCGGTCATCAATGCCAGATAGAGACATACGCTTGCATGGCGCTCTTCCGCTGACGCGCCTTCGGCGGCGATCCAGCGACTTTTTTGTCCGGGAAAGGGACCCGATCCTGAGGCGACGTTTGGAAGCAGCATGATGCCTTTGCCGATCGCTGTAGCAACCGCGCCGCTGGCATCGTCGGAAATAACAGGCCCGATTTCAGCGGACAGCAGTTCGAACTCCCTTCCGCCCATGAAACGGGAGGAGGGCACTGCTCTGCCGTAGGCATCGACGTTGGCGAGCGTATCCCGGCTCGGGTCGAGATGGTCGAGATCGCCCCCGACGCCGAAATTGATTACCCAGGTGCCGGTCGAGACGACGGCAAACGGCGCAGCCCGGTCGACGAGATGCGGCAAGAGCGATGCATTCGAATCGTGAATGCCGCAATAGACCGGCACCTCACTGGTCAGGCAAATCGCCTCGGCAACTTCCGGTAGGACTGACCCTAGGGCGTCGAAAGCGGAGTGTATCGGCGCCATCAAATCGCGAATACCAAGCGTGTCGACGAGCGAGGAATAGCGACCTTCACGCGGATTCCACAGGTCGGTGTGGCAACCGAGCGAGGTAACCTCGTTCGACCAGACGCCGGTCAGCCGGGCGGTCCAGTATTGCGGGTAAGTTACGATGGTTGCGACATTGGCGAAAAGGTCGGGAAAGGCAATCTTCTGGAAATGCAGCTGCGCGCCGATATTGAGACCCATCGCCTGGTGCGGCGAGAAGGTTTCCTCGAAGGCCGGGCGAAGCTTTCCATAGGCGCTTCGGATTTCTTCGGGATACTCGTGCTCATAGTCGAGAACGGGCATTGCCAGATTGCCGGAAGCGTCGAGCAGGGCTGCCGACGCTCCGTGCGTCGTTACCGAAATCGCATCGAACCCCGGCTCCTTGGCAAAGGAGCGAAGCGCCTCGACCGCAAAAGACCAGAGACGATCGGTATCGTAGTGCGGATAGATTCCGTCCTTGATGACAGCATTCGGCGTCTTCGCCTGGGCGATTTCGGTTCCGGTGGCGCTATCGAGAACGACGACCTTGGCGTTTGTCTTGCCGATATCGAGAACGGCGATGCGCGGATTTGTCTGCGTTGTCATGGCATATGGAAGACGGTGACGAGATCGCTCTGGACGGGGGAATTGTCCGGGTTGGTTGCCATGATGTCCCCCATGTGCGCCCACCACTTTTTCATGACGGGGTGTTCGGGCAGGCTGGCCATGGTGTTGTCGCTCGTGCGCGTCAGCACACCGAATAGCGTATTGGTCTCGCGGTCCAGATGGATCGAATAGTCGCTGGCGCCGGACTGGTGCAGCAGATCGACCAGCTCCGGCCAGATCTCGTCATGGCGCTTCTTGTATTCGGCTTCCATGCCCGGGTTGAGCGTCATCTTGAAGGCGTGCTTTTCGAGCGTCATTTGGAACTCATGGCTTTGATGCGGCGGGCGATGATCGGGATCGCGATGGTGATGATCAGCAGCAGACCGATGAAGATCGACATGACGATGCCGGGAACGTTGAGCAGGCCGAGGCCGAAGGTGACGAGGCCCATGACGAAGGCCGCGATGACGACGCCGCCGATCTTGCCGGAGCCGCCGAGGATCGAAACGCCGCCGAGAACCACCATGGTCACGACTTCAAGTTCCCAGCCCTGCGCGATCGAAGGACGGGTCGAGCCGAGACGGGAGGTGAGGCAGACGGATGCGATGCCGCTCATCACACCGGTCAGCACGAAGAGAATGAATTTCACGCGCTCGACCGGGATGCCGGAGAAGCGAGCGGCGAAGTCATTGTTGCCGATCGTGTAGACTTGGCGGCCGAAATTCGTGGCGTGCAGCAGGATCGCGAATGCGATCGCCAGCACGATGAACAGCACGAATTCGAAGGAAAAGACCCAGACGACGTAGCCCTGGCCGAAGAAGGCGAAATCTTCCGGGTAACCACCATAAGCCTGGTCGCCGAGGACGATGTAGGAAATGCCGCGAAAAAGGCTCATCGTGCCGATGGTGACGACGATCGATGGCAGCTTCAGCACCGAGACCAGGAAGCCATTGAACATGCCACAAAGCAGGCCGACGACAACGCCGATGGCAACGAGACCGGGCGCTCCGACACCAGCCTGGGCGGCAGCGCCCATGGCGGTCGAAGCCAGCGCGATGATGGCCGCGACCGAGAGGTCGATCTCACCTGAAATGACGAGCAGCGCCATGGCGAAGGCGATCATCGCCTTTTCGGTGAAGTTGAAGGTCGCGTCGGACAGGTTCCAGGCATCGAGGAAGTAGGGCGATGCCAGCGAATTGAAGATGAAGATCAGGACGGCAACACCGAAGAGCAGGACTTCCCAGCTCGACATGATGCGCTTGAAAGGCGTGCCGAGGCGGTCGGGGATGACGCGCTTTTCGCTCGGGGTGGAAACGACGGTGCTCATGCTGCCACCTCTGCTGGAGTCTCTGCCGCGGCCTTGTCACGCAGGATAATGCGGCCGCGATTGCGCTCGCGTCTTGCGTTGAAGACGACGGCGAGGATGATGACGGTGCCGGAGATTGCCATTTGCGTGAACGGCGAGATGCCGATGACGGGCAGTGCGTTCTTGATGACACCGAGGAAGAGGGCGCCAAGCACAGTGCCGATCACGGAGCCAACGCCGCCGGCAATCGAGATGCCGCCGATGACACACGCGGCGACGCTATCGAGCTCGAAGCCATTGGCGATATCGACATAGGCGACGGCGTAGCGCGACACCCAGAGATAGCTTGCAAGGCCAGCCAGCGCACCTGATAGCACGAAGGCGAGGAATTTCGTCCAGCCGACATCGATACCGGCATAGACGGCCGCGGTCGGATTGCCGCCGGCAGCATAGGTCGAGCGGCCGAACTGGGTGTATTTCAACAGCATGTAGATCAGGGCGACAATGATGATCGCAGCCCAGCTCAGGATCGGCATGCCGAGTACGACCGTGCGCGGAACATTGAGGAACGTCGGCGTCATCTGGTGCGCATTGACCCATTCACCGCCGGACAGCACGAAGGCCATGCCGCGATAGATGGTCAGCGTGCCGAGCGTCACGACGATCGGCGGAATCTCGAGCGCCCAGACCAGGAAGCCGTTGATGGCGCCGAGAAAGGCGCCGATCAGGATGGCGGCGAGGATCAGGACGATCAGCGGCAGATTCGGATGAGCCGCATTCAGCATCGCGATCGCCATGCCGGTAAAGGCGAGGTTCGCGGCAACGGACAGGTCGATCGACTTGGTCAGGATAACCGTCATCTGCGCAAGCGCCAGGATGATCAGGATCGACGTATCGTTGAAGATGCCGGCGAGGTTGCCAGGCGTCGCGAAGCCCTGGGCTCGCGTCGAGAAGACCGCGATCATCACCGCGATGATGATGAAGAGCAGCGTTTCGCGTTTTTTCAGGAGTCTGGACATGCTGGTACCCTCAAGCGTTACCGGTGGCAGCGCGCACCAGCGTTTCCGGCGTCAGGTCCTTGCGCTCGAAGAGGCCAGCTGACAGGCCCTCCTTCATGACAAGAACACGGTCGGACATTCCGATGATCTCAGGCAGCTCGGACGAGATCATGATGATGGACAGGCCTTCGGCGGCGAGCTCGCTGATGAAGCCATGCACCGCAGCCTTCGAGCCGATGTCGATACCCTTGGTCGGTTCATCGAGGATGATGACCTTCGGCAGCGTCGCGAGCCACTTGCCGATGACAACCTTCTGCTGGTTGCCGCCCGACAGCGTACCCACGGGAACTGATAGAGCCGCGGCGCGCAGATCGAGGCGCTCGGCATATTTGCGGGCAAGCGCGAACTCGTTTGCAGCCTTCAGAAAGCCCTTGCGCGACGTGCGCCCGAGCGAAGGCAGCGTCATGTTCTGGTAGATCGGCATCGGCAGCGCCAGGCCATGGCGACCACGCTCTTCCGGCACATAGACGATGCCGGCCTTGATCGCGTCGAGCGGCGAGTTGATGCTGATCTCCCTGCCGTCGAGTGTCAGCTTGCCTGACAGCGGTTTGGTGATGCCGAACAGCGACTGGCAGAGCTCGGAGCGACCGGCGCCGATCAGGCCGTAGATACCGAGGATCTCGCCCTTGCGCAGAGTCAGTGAGATGTCGCGGAACTCTGTCTGGTGACAGTATTTCTCGACCTGCAGGACCGGCGCGCCGATCTGGACATCGATCTTCGGGAATGCGTTCTCGACGTCGCGGCCGACCATCAACCGAACGATGTCGTCCTGCGGTGTGGTCTTCAGCTTGCCGTGGCCGACGGCCTTGCCATCGCGGAAAACGACGAAGTTGTCTGCGATCTCGTAGAGCTCGTCGAACTTGTGGCTGATGAAGAGGATCGCCTTGCCCTGCGCCTTCAGGCCTTCGACGATGCGGAAGAGATCGTCGATTTCCTTGCGCGACAGGGCTGCGGTCGGCTCGTCCATGATGACGATGCGGGCCTCGATCGACAGCGCACGCGAAATCGCAACCAAATGGCGCTGCGCGATTGAGAGGTCCTTCAGGCGGATTGTCGGATCGATATTGCTTTCAAGCGAAGTGAGCAGCGCCTTGGCGCGGCTGTTCATCAGCTTCCAGTCGATCGTGCGGAATTTCGTTCGCGGCGCGTGGCCGAGGAAAATGTTTTCGGCAACCGTCAGCTCGTCGAAGAGCACGGTTTCCTGATGGATGGCGGTCACGCCGGCGTCGATCGCTGCCTGCGCGTTGGCAAAGCTGGTCGGTCTGCCGTCGACGATGATTTCGCCTTCGTTCGGCCGGTAGATGCCCGTCAGGATCTTGACGAGGGTCGACTTGCCGGCGCCGTTCTCGCCGATCAGGGCGGTGACCTTGCCGGGGTAGAGCGCGATGCTGACGTTATCGAGCGCCTTCACGCCGGGGAAGATCTGCGAGATGCCGCGCATCTCCAGGATGGCGGGCGCATCAGCGGCCGTGATATCCGCGACAGGTTGTTGAAGGGCAGTGTTCATCAGCGTTTTACCAGTGTTCAATGGAAACGTCCCGGCGGCCTGAACCGCCGGGTTTTTGCTTGTATCGCGAGGTCTTAGAAAACCTTCGAGAACTGGTCGATGTTCGAAGCGTTGTAGATGAACGGATCGGCCATTGCGGCTTCGCCCTTTTCATCAACCTTGATCTTGCCCATGCGGCCAGCTTCGATCTCGGTGCCCGGCTTGCCGGTCGCGTCACCCTTTACGAGGTGGTAGGCGATCTGCGTTGCGGAGTAACCGAGGTCGATCGGGTTCCAGATCGCGAATTCCTTCGTAGCACCTGACTTGATCGCACCGGCCATTTCGGACGGCAGGCCAAGACCCGTTACATAGACCTTGCCGACGAGACCCTTGTCTTCGACAACCTTCGAAGCAGCCAGAACGCCGACCGTCGTCGGAGCGACGATGACCTTGACGTTCGGGTTGGACTTCAGGAGGCCTTCGGCTTCACGATAGGACTTGTCCGAAAGGTCGTCGCCGTAAACGGTGGTGACGAGGTTCAGGCCAGCGAAGTCCTTGAGCTGCTTCTTCATCTGGTCGATCCAGATGTTCTGGTTCGTCGAGGTGGTGGTTGCCGACAGGATGGCGAAATCGCCCTTGCCGCCTTCCAGGTGGTCCTTGACGAGCGTCAGGCACATCTTGCCGATCAGTTCGTTCGACGACGGGTTCAGCTGCAGGATACGGCCGTCTTTGTTGACGCCGGAATCCCAGGAGATGACCTTGATGCCGCGCTGCTTGGCCTTCTTGAGGGCTGGTACGACAGCGTCCGGATCGTTGGCGGAGATCGCGATGGCGTCAACGCCCTGAGCGATCAGCGAGTTGATGACTTCGATCTGGCCTTCGGCCGTCGTCGAGGTCGGGCCGGTGTAGATGACTTCTACGCCGCCGAGTTCCTTGGCTGCTTCCTGTGCGCCCTTGTTGGCGGCTTCAAAGAAGCCGTTACCGAGAGACTTCACCACCAGGCCGATCTTGATGTCCTTGGCGCTTGCCGCACCTGCCATCAAGGCGACGGCAAAGGCGACGCCCACTGCCAGTGTTTTTGCGAATTTCATGCCTTATCCTCCCACGTTGTTAAGACTTGACTACATCCTGCCGGCGCCACTCAAGCGACCGACGAGGAATCCTCCTTCACTTGCGAGATCGTGCTCGCAACGACGAGCTTGATGCCCGCATCTTCGATCATCCGGCCGGCTTCCTCGGAAATGCCGTCATCGGTAATAACGGTCGAAACACGGTCGAGCGGGCACAGAATGAGGCTCGACCGGCGGTTAAACTTGCTGGAATCGACCATGACGACGAGTTCGTCGGCCTGGTGCATCAGCTTCTGTTCGCTCTGAATGATCTGCGCGTCGGCTTCCATGATGCCGAGCGGACCGACGCCCTGCGCGCCGATGAAAAAGCGACGGGCGTAGAAATTGCGGATCGCATCATTGTCGAAGGGCGACAGGATCAGGCTCTGCTCGCGATAGATCACGCCACCGGGAACGGTGACGGTGTTCTTCGAGTGCTTGACCAGATGCTCGGCGATCGCGAACGAGTTCGTCATGACCTGCATGCGGTGCGCGGCCATGAAATGCACCATCTGGAAAGTGGTGGTGCCACCATTGATGATGATTGCATCGCCGGGATCGCAGAGATCGACGGCTGCTCGCGCGATTGAGCGCTTTTTATCGATATTGACTGATTCTGAAACTCGGAAAGGGCGCCCGGCCAGATTTCCGAGCTGCGGCGGATGCACAGCCTCGGCACCACCCCGCACACGGCGGATTTTCCCCTGCACATGAAGGGCCGCAATGTCACGCCGGATCGTCGCCTCGGAAGCCTCTGTCAATTCGGAAATATCCTGAATCGTTACGACAGACTTTTCCTGAACGGCGCTCAATATGATGCGATGGCGTTCGCGTTCGTGCATGGGGTTCCTCCTAACTTGGTTATTTCGCAGTTGTGATTAGGTGTCAATCAAAAACGATCAAGAAATTTCATACTGCGCTGCACAATAATCGAATTTGATCGTTTTCGATTGACAATGGCTATTTCCATGAGCGATACCGTCACCGCAAAGGGGCGCGGAGTTCGTTCGTGCTTCCAAGAAATTTTACATGGGAGGATGACATGGCGGCAACCGTCCGGCTTCTTGATAATCGTTGGGACGATTCATATGCGGCAGGCCTCGATGAGCCTGGAAAGCTGCTTTATCGCTCGAATCTGCTCGGTGCTGACAAGCGCATCACCAACTATGGCGGCGGCAACACCTCTGCAAAAGTCATGGAAACCGACCCGCTGACGGGCGAGAAGGTCAAGGTTCTCTGGGTCAAGGGTTCTGGCGGCGACGTCGGCACCATCAAGCTTGACGGCTTTGCGACCCTCTATCAGGACAAGCTCGACGCGCTGAAGGGTATCTACAAGGGCGTTGAAGACGAAGACCGCATGGTCGGCTTCCTCCCGCATTGCACCTACAATCTCAACAGCCGCGCCGCTTCGATCGACACGCCGCTGCATGGTTTCGTGCCCTTCACGCATGTCGACCACATGCATCCCGATGCGATCATCGCGATCGCCGCTTCGAAGAATTCCAAGGAACTGACGCAGCAGATCTTCGGCGCCGACATCGGTTGGCTGCCATGGCGCCGCCCGGGCTTCCAGCTCGGCCTCGACCTCGAAGCCTTCGTCAAGGCAAACCCGAATTCCAAGGGTGTCGTGCTGGAAAGCCACGGTCTCTTCACCTGGGCCAACGATGCCAAGGCTTGCTACGAGCTGACCCTCGACATCATCAATAAGGCGATCGTTTGGTTTGCCGAAAAGACGGAAGGCAAGACGATCTTCGGCGGCGCCGTCGCCAAGAGCCTTCCGGTTGAAGAGCGCCGTGCCATCGCAGCCCGCCTGATGCCCGAAATCCGCGGCCGCATCGGCAAGGCAGAGCGCAAGCTCGGTCACTTCGACGATCAGGACGCCGTTCTCGAATTCGTCAACTCGAAGAACTTGGCACCGCTCGGCGCGCTCGGCACCAGCTGCCCGGACCATTTCCTGCGCACCAAGATCCGCCCGCTGATCGTCGATTTCGACCCGGCAAAGCCGGATGTCGATGCGATCGTTGCCGGTCTCGACAAGGCGCTCGAAGACTACCGTGCTGACTACGCGCGCTACTACAACGATTGCAAGCATGACAATTCGCCCGCAATGCGCGACGCGAACCCGGTCATCTTCCTCGTTCCCGGCGTCGGCATGCTGTCGTTCGCCCGCGACAAGGCAACCGCACGCATCGCCAGCGAGTTCTACGTCAACGCCATCAACGTCATGCGCGGCGCGTCGACCGTTTCGGAATATCAGGGCCTGCCCGAGCAGGAAGCCTTCGATATCGAATACTGGCTGCTCGAAGAAGCCAAGCTTCAGCGTATGCCGAAGCCGAAGAGCCTGGCCGGCAAGGTTGCTTTCGTCACCGGCGGCGCCGGCGGCATCGGTCGTGCAACGGCTGCCCGCCTGATCGGCGAGGGCGCCTGCGTGGTTCTGGCCGATATCGACCAGGAAGCGCTCGACAACACGAAGGCCGATTTCGCCAAGCAGTTCGGCGCAGATGCCGTTCGCGGCGTCAAGCTCGACGTGACCAAGGAAGACGGCGTGATCTCGTCCTTCGCGGAAGCCTGCGTCGAATTCGGTGGCGTCGATATCCTCGTCTCGAACGCTGGTATCGCTTCGTCTGCGCCGATCGAAAGCACCGAGCTTTCGATGTGGAACAAGAACATCGACATTCTGGCGACCGGCTATTTCCTCGTGTCGCGCGAAGCCTTCCGCCTCTTCCGCAAGCAGAACCTCGGCGGCAACGTCGTGTTCGTCGCTTCCAAGAACGGCCTGGCGTCGTCGCCGAACGCCGCCGCATATTGCACGGCCAAGGCTGCCGAGATCCATCTCGCCCGTTGCTTGGCGCTGGAAGGCGCAGAGGCCGGTATTCGCGTCAACACCGTCAATCCGGATGCCGTCCTGCGTGGATCGAAGATCTGGAACGGCGAGTGGCGCGAGCAGCGTGCGGCATCGTCGAAGATCGAGATCAACGAGCTGGAGGAGCACTACCGCAAGCGCTCCATGCTGAAGCTCAACGTCTTCCCTGAAGACATTGCCGAAGCGATCTACTTCCTGGCGTCCGATCTTTCGGCGAAGTCCACCGGCAACATCATCAATGTTGACGCCGGCAACGCGCAGAGCTTCCCGCGCTAAGTCAAATTGCTGCGGCGGGCGTCACGCCCGCCGCGTCTCATCCAAATATCTCGGGAGGAACTCATGGCCGAGTCCAAAATCGCGCAGGATGTGATTGCGCAGGAAAACGACAAGCGCGCATCCGCGCTCAAATCCGATTACGAAGCGCTGGGCGCCAATCTTTCGCGCCGTGGCATCGACATTGAAAACATCACGCGCCGCGTATCCGAATTCTTCGTCGCCGTTCCGTCCTGGGGCGTCGGCACGGGCGGCACGCGCTTTGCCCGCTTCCCTGGCACCGGCGAACCGCGCGGCATCTTCGACAAGCTGGACGATTGCTCGGTCATCAACGAGCTGACGCGCGCCACGCCGAACGTCTCGCTCCACATTCCGTGGGACAAGACCGACGTCAAAGAACTGAAGGCAAAGGGCGATCAGCTCGGCCTCGGCTTCGACGCGATGAACTCCAACACCTTCTCCGACGCGCCCGGCCAGGCCCATTCCTACAAGTATGGTTCGCTCAGCCACACCGACGCGGCAACGCGTACGCAGGCCGTCGAGCACAACATCGAATGCATCGAGATCGGCAAGGCAATCGGCTCCAAGGCGCTGACCGTCTGGGTCGGCGATGGCTCGAACTTCCCGGGCCAGAGCAACTTCACGAAGGCCTTTGAACGCTATCTCGCCTCGATGGCCGACATCTACAAGGCGCTGCCTGACGATTGGAAGCTGTTCTCCGAACACAAGATGTACGAGCCGGCCTTCTACTCGACGGTCGTACAGGACTGGGGCACCAACTACCTGATCGCCCAGACACTCGGTCCCAAGGCGCATTGCCTTGTCGACCTCGGCCACCATGCGCCGAACACCAACATCGAGATGATCGTCGCCCGCCTGATCCAGTTCGGCAAACTCGGCGGCTTCCACTTCAACGACTCGAAGTATGGTGACGACGATCTGGATGCCGGCGCGATCGATCCCTATCGCCTGTTCCTGGTCTTCAACGAGCTGGTGGAAGCCGAACAGCGCGGCGTCAATGACTTCAACCCGGCGCACATGATCGACCAGTCGCACAATGTGACCGATCCGATCGAAAGCCTGATCAACAGCGCCAACGAAATCCGCCGCGCCTATGCGCAGGCGCTGATTGTCGACCGCAAGGCGCTGGCCGGCTTCCAGGACGAAAACGACGCGCTGATGGCAACCGAAACCCTGAAGCGCGGCTACCGCACGGATGTCGAGCCGATCCTGGCGGAAGCCCGTCGTCGTGCCGGTGGCGCGATCGATCCGGTCGCGACCTACCGCGCCAGCGGTTACCGCAAGAAGGTCTCCACAGAGCGTCCCGCATCCGCCGCCGGCGGTGGCGGTATCATCTAAATCTCAGCCTCCCAAGGCTTTTCGTAGGGCCGCTGTCGATGAGACAGCGGCCCTATTCTGTTACGGCTTCCACTGGCCGGCAATCTGCCGGGTTGCGATATTCAGTCGGTTCCAAACATTGATGTTGGCAATCGCAATTACCAGCGCTCCGAGGCTCTTGCTGTCGAAGTGTCGAGCGGCTTCGTCCCAGATGTCGTCGGGCACGGGGTCGGCGCGATCGCTGACGCGGGTGACGGCTTCCGTCAAGGCAAGAGCGGCCCTTTCCGCATCTGTGAAATAGGGTGTGTCCCGCCAGGCGCTGACGGCAAAGAGCCGTTCGTCGGTCTCGCCCGCCTTCTTCGCGATGCGCGGATGTCCATCGATGCAAACGCTGCATCCGTTGATCTGGCTGGCGCGCAGATTGACCAGTTCCAGCAGGATCGGCGAAAGGCCCGATTTTGCCGGTATCGATCCAAGCGCGTGCAACGCCTGCATCGCTTCCGGAACGACGACAGCTGGATTTCCCATTCTCGCTTGCATGATGTCTCTCCTTGATGTGTTTTCCAAAATGACGCCGCCGGCTGTGCCTTGTCACATCGGCCGGGTTTCGTTCGTCATGGAGTTGACGGAACAGGCGGGAGGAATGTGACAATGAATGAGAAAAATTGGTTGGCGGGGGAATTCGAGGCGAACAGGGCGCATCTTGGCGCTGTCGCCTTTCGCATGCTCGGCTCGCGGACGGAGGCTGACGACGCGGTCCAGGAGGCGTGGTTGCGGCTTGGCCGCTCGGATGCGGAAGCGATCGACAATGTCGGTGGTTGGCTAACGACCGTTGTGGCGCGCATCTGCCTCGACATGCTGCGATCGCGCAAGACACGGCGAGAGGATCCGTTCGATCCGTCGGCGCATGAGCATGTTGTCGATACGTCAAGAACGACAGATCCGGAACGCGAGGTTGTCCTTGCCGACTCTGTCGGCGTGGCGCTTCTGATCGTTCTGGAGACGTTGGCGCCCGCCGAGCGCATCGCCTTCGTCTTGCACGATATGTTCGATCTGCCGTTCGACGATATCGCGCCGATCATCAATCGCTCATCGATGGCGACGCGCCAGCTCGCCAATCGCGCCCGCCGGCGCGTTCAGGGGCGGACTGACGCTCCGGAGGCGGACACGTCCCGCAAGAAACAGATCGTCAACGCGTTCCTCACAGCCTCACGCCTTGGCGATATCGGCGCTCTCCTCTCGATCCTCGATCCGCAGGTGGTTTTCACGCCCGATGCGACCGCGATGCGCTATGGGGCCTCTCAAGGCGAGCTTCGCGGCGCGGCCGCCGTTGCCGATACCTTCAAGGGCAGGGCCCAGGGGGCGCAGCCGGCGCTCATCGATGGCGAGTTCGGGCTTGTGGTCGTGGTGGGAGGACGGTTGCACGTCGTGCTGCTCCTCACGTTCGACGGCGAGAAAATCGCCGGAATCGATGCCGTTGCCGATCCGGAATATCTCGGAAAGCTGCGCTACGAGTTGATCTGAGAGTATCGCCCAAATGGAAAGAGCCGCCGCTTGGTCAGCGGCGACTCTTTAGGGGCAGGGAAACGCCCGAAACTTCAGCAAAAGCTGCACATGGCAGCCGGATTGTTGGAAATCACGTTCAGAAATTTGCCCACCGGAGAGGCTCGCTGCTCGCGCTTCTTGGCGGCCGTCTCGAGGAGGCGCTTGAAATCGTCGAGTTTCACGCCGTCGGCGCGGAGCACCATGGCGATCAGGGGATCACGAAGGGCTTCGGTAATGGTCAGGTCGTCTCTGGTCTTGCTCATGGTTTGCCTCCTTTCGTGGGCTGTAGCCCGTGTTCCACCTCAGTCGCATATTCATCGACATTGACTTTTGCGAAGGGTGGTGTTACCGGTAAGTAACAATGCATTTGTTACCGATCGGTCACATGGATGTCAAGGACCTTGTCCGCAAAAAAATCTGAAACTTTGAGCCTGCTATCTCCCGCAAACACCGACGAGAAAATCCCGCCACGGGAGCGCATCGTCTCGACCGCCGCCGAGCTTTTTCGTGAGCACGGCATCCGCGGTATCGGCGTGGACGCAATCGCAGATGCCGCTTTGACCAACAAGATGACGCTCTATCGCCACTTCGGCTCAAAGGACGAGCTGGTCTGCGAGACGCTTCGTCGTGCCTCGGAAAAAGCCGAAGCGATCTGGCGCGATCTTGAAACCGCTCACCCTGATGACCCCAATGGGCAACTCAGGGCTTGGGTCGAGGCGCGAACGCAAAGTCTTTGCGGCGAACACGTCGGGTGTGACCTTGCGAATGCAGCGATCGAGCTGAAAGGTGAGGGACACCCCGCCTATGGCGTGATCGAGCGTCACAAGGCCGAACAGCGCGACAGACTGGAGGCGCTCTGTCTTGCAGCCGGCGCGCGCGAACCCAAACTATTGGCAGATACATTGACGCTCCTTCTGGAAGGCGCTCGCGTCACGCGCCAAGCCATGGGCAACGACACATGTTGCAATCATTTCTCCAAGGCCTGCAACGCTGCCATTACCGCTTTTGCCTAGCTGGCACCTTACCGGAACCTGAGCCAATCCCATGCGTTTTCACGATAAGTGAAATAATGGGACGCCCGGAAGCGATGAACTATAGCTACCTCCATCGCCTCTACGCAAAGCGAGCGGAACTAGAGGCAAAGCTTGAGCTCTACGATGCACGCGACTGCTTCGGAGACGAAGACATTAACGATGGTACCGGTGACGAGTTGCGTGAGCGGCTAAGCGAGGTGTACGACGAGATCCAGCAGCTCGAGCATTCGCCGGCCGGTTAGCCGCGCGCATCCAGCAGCTCGATGGTCCGCGTGTCGAAGGCGCCACCGTAGAATTGCTCAATGACCTTGTGAAACGCAGAGCCATGATCGCTAATGGCCGCAAACAGCGTCATGGATGAGCGTAATTTGACATCATCCGGCGAGCCAAAGATGTCGTGAGCCGATTGTCCCTTTATCGCCAGAACGGCATCGACGCATCGATGTAGCCTGGGTCCCAGGATAGGGTCGGCCAGGAACGCGCCAGCCTCCTCGATCGAACGGATCGCATATTTCTCCGCCATGAGGGAGGATCCCAGCCCGGCAATCTGCGGAAAGATGAACCACATCCAGTGTGAGCGCTTTTTTCCCGTCCGGAGTTCGCGCAAGGCTTTGTCGTAAATCTCATTCTGCGCGTCGATAAAGCGGTCTAGGTCGAAGTCTATCGCCATAGTGCACCTCCGGGACGTTAATTGTGGTGATCGGTCACAAAGTCCAACCCGAGGGGCAACTGAAGCTAAACGCGGCTTATCGCTCTCTTTGTTGAGGCTTGGCGGCTTCGCGTTGTTCCGCATCCCGTAGAAGGTGAGTGTCCAGAAGGCCGAGCGACGCCATCAGGGCGGCGCCTGTGAGGGAGGAAAGCTTGAGCGTCATGCGCATCCGTTGGAACAACAGCCAATCCTATCGGTAAATTTCGATATATCTTGATTGTCGTTATATCGAAATTATATCGAGGCACAAACAGCGGCGAAGTCACGACTTCGTCAACACAGGGGTATAGAAGGTGAAGCATCATCACGGCCGCTCGGGTAAGCGACTGTTCGACTACGGAGAGCTCAAGATCCTCCTCGTCGCTATGCTGGCGCAACGGCCTTCGCACGGATACGAGCTGATCAAGGCGATCGAGGAACGAATGCAAGGTCGCTATACGCCGAGCCCCGGCGTCATCTATCCAACGCTCGCTTGGCTCGACGACATGGGATACGCGCTCGTTGAGGCGGCGATCGGCGGGCGCAAGCGCTATCGCCTGACGCCCGAGGGCGAAGCATTCTTCACGGCCAATCGGTCTGCGGCCGAAGAGCTTCTTTCTCGTTCAGCCCCTTCGGAAAACAACGGCGAGCCGATCCCGGATGCTTTAGTCAAGTCGATGGCGAAACTGAGCCGGGCCATTAGGCTGCGCACACGCAGGGGGCCGCTCGATGAGATGACCGCGAAGAAGATCGCCGAGCTTATTGACGCAGCGACAAACGAGCTGGAACAGACGTAAGTATCTGCCTGGGGTACCGTGGACGAGAAAATGTTGGCAGTGCTCGAGGCCTATCACGAGCTTATTCGGCAGGAGCAAAATACTCCCCGCGAAATGCCGCCTGGCGGCCGTGACGGCGGGAATGACCGAAGGTTGCGCGCGGTCGGGCCGGAGACCGGCCAGCTTCTCAATATCCTCGCACGCAGCCTCAAGGCACCGACAATTCTGGAGATTGGCACGTCGTTCGGATATTCGGGGATCTGGCTTGCCGATGCGGCACGCGCGTCCGGAGGGCGGGTGATTACCATGGAGTTGCACGCCTACAAGGCGGAGTATGCGAAGGAGATGGCGGCGAAAGCAAATCTTGCCGATTACATCGATTTCAGGATCGGTGATGCCTTTTCATTGATCGCCGACCTGGAGACGATCGACTTCGTTCTCCTCGACCTGTGGAAGGACCTCTACGTGCCGTGCCTGGAGGCCTTCTATCCGAAGCTCAATGCCGGCGCGATCATCGTGACGGATAATATGCTTCGTCCGGGAGACGACCATATCGCGCATTACGGAAGGACCGTCCGCGCAAAGCCCGGGATCACAAGCGTGCTGTTGCCTGTCGGGGCTGGAATAGAGGTCAGCCGGTTTCAACCGGACTGAGAAGCGGGCATTCGCCCCGCGTCCGTTCTTGATGCCAGCCAACGGGTTGGAAACCTCTATCAGAGGTAGTTTACGAGGCTCAGGCTTTGCAGTTTCGAGACCAGCGTGTAAGCGGTCTCAAGCTGTGTTTGAAGCGTATTGACCAGTGTCGATGCTTCATAGGTATCCACGCCCTGGAGATCTGTGAGCCGTGTCGTCAGAAGAGAAGACTGCGCATCCAACGCGTCGTTGGCCTTTTCGACACGCTCCTGTGAAAGACCGAGGACGCTCTGTTGGGTAACCAGCGCCGAGCTAGCCTGCGAAGCGTAGCTTATTGCCGATGATGTCACGGCGCTTAACGCATCCGCGCTGATGTCCTGCGATCCGATGGCCGAGATGACGGTCGCGGCCAGGGCGAGATACCGCATGCCTTCCGAATTGGCATTCGTTGAGGATGTCACCGTTTCGGATGTGCTGATCCGACTGGTCATGTTGGTGCTGGAGGCGCTCGACCATCCGCTTGACGAATCTGTCCAGGCGGCTTCGGAGAACATCGGCTCGACGGTATCAGAGATGAACGTCGTCATCTCATCGCCCGTCAGTTCGTTCACCGACTTGCCGAGCCCGGTCGCATAGCTTTGAAGCGCGTCCGAAATCGCAGATGTGACCGATGCACTTTGGTCCGTAAGCGGAGCGACATCCACATTGGTGCCGGCAAACAGGTACTCGCCGTTCACCATCGTATTGGCGCTCGAGATCAGCTGAGAGATCGTGTCGCTCGCCGACTGTTGCGCAACGGTCAGGCTCGTCGAATCCTGGCTGCCTTGCAGGGCGGTCAGATTGGAGACGAGCGAGTCCGCTACATCCTGAAGGCTCGATAGTGCCGACTGGGAGGCGTCAAGACGGACGCTGACGACTGAGTTGTTCGCCTTCAGCGATGCGGCCTGGTCAATCGCGGTGCGCAGATTGATGCTTGTGGCCGCACCCGATCCCAGCGATGCGCCGAGATCGGCATAAGTGCCGGTTGTCGCTTCGGTCGATGCGGTGATCAGACGTGTTTGGGATTGATTGATGGTCTGGCGAAGGCTGGTGGCGAGCGCCGTGCTCGAGACGAAAGACAATTTCATGGTTCAGGTCCCTAGGTCGAGCAGCGATTGCAGCATTTCGTTGATCGTGTTGAGCAGCTTGGTCGCGGCCTTGTAGGATTGCTCAATGTCGAGGAGCAGCGTCAGTTCCTCGTCCAGATTGACACCCGTCTCGTTCGAATAGGCCTCGTCGCTGCGTGACAGGGCAGCCGAAGTGTTCTCGGCTGCCGAAGTCGCACCGCTTCGGTACTCTTCGAGCCAGCCGATCGATGCCGAGGCGTAGGACATGATACTGACGTTGGACGAAAGGCCGGCATCGGACGAGAAGCTGCGCGACGTATCGAGCGCGGAATAGAGCGCGTTCAGGTTATCGGAAAAGCCGCTGTTGCCATCACTGTTCAGGTCCGTGATTCCGCTGACGGATCCGTCCCGAAGGTTCATCGGATCGCCACCCTCGCTGGTGATGACGCTGGAGTTCACCGAGATGGTCGCGGCAATGCCGTTGACGACATCGCTCGACGTTGGTGTTTCGCCGTCAGCCCCGGTCGAGGTCGTCCACACGAACAAGCCCGGAACCGTCGTCGTGCCGTCTGTTTCCGAAAAAGCCGAGACAAGAGATTTGGCGATTTCGTCGAGCTGAGCTTGAAACGTCGGAGCGACTTCGTCGCGGAGCTGAAGCAGGGCTTGCAGGCTTCCGTCCGCTGACGTCGTCGAACCCTCTCCGGCCTTCAGCGCGACGCCGTCGACATAGACGGCGTTCCCTTCCGTGCCGGCGACATATGTGGACGTGGCCTTGAACGTGACACTGCGCGCCGTGGTCTCGAATAGCGTCGTCCCATCGCTCGTGTAGAGCGCCATGTCGTTGTTATCACGCGTCACCGTGGTGACACCGATGATCGACGAAATCTGCTTCAGCAGTTTCTCGCGCTCATCAAGCGCACTCGACGTATCCGCTCCGGTCGCTGTCGCGACCTTGACTGCATCGTTCGCGGTTTGAAACTGCGAGAGAAGCGTGTTCAGCGTATCGACCTGGGTGGCGATCTCCGCATCGGCATCCTGCCGAACGGATTGAACGCCGTCGCTGGCTTCATTCAGCGAGTTCGCCAGATCCTGCGCCGCCGTTACAGCCGATTGGGCGGCAATCGTGCTGCTTGGCGACGTCGCGAAGGTCTGCAATGCCTCCTGGAAGGAGGCAAGGTATGTGCTTGGGGACGTTTCATAGTCGTTGCCCCCAAGGATCGATTTCAATTGCTCCAGTCCGTCGAGCAGGGTCTGTTGCCCGCTATCGCTCGCATTCGCCTGCAGATACTGCGTCAGCAGCGCATCTTCCTGGGCGCGAGAGACGGCGACGACCTGCGCTCCATCGAGCGAGGTCGTAACCGATGCTTCCCGGCGCACATAGTCGGTGTTGCTGGAGTTGGCGATATTGTTGGCAACGATGCTGCTTTGGTAGCTCGTCGTGCTGAATATGCTTTTCGTCGTATTGAGCGCGGCGGACAATGACATGAGCGACTGTCCTTATCGCTTGAGGTTAACGAGGACGTCCATGATGTCCGACCCGGTCTGGAAGACCTTCGAGTTTGCTGTGTAGGAGCGCTGCGCCTCGATCATCTCGGTCAGTTCGCCCGCGAGATCGACGTTGGAGCTCTCAAGCGCGCCCGATTGGATCGAACCGAGGCCGTTCGATTGCGGAAAGCCGGTGACCGTGACGCCCGAGGCGCCGTTGGCGCTATAGACGTTGCCGCTCAGCAAGGTGAGATTGTCGGGGCTGGCGACTGTCGCCAGCGGGATCTGGTAGAGCGATTTTGTCGTGCCATTCGAATAGGATACGGAAACGACGCCATCCGTTCCGATGCTGACGGAGCTGACCGTGCTTGCCGCCTGGCCGTCGGCCGATCCCGTGGCCGAGAAATCGGAGGCGAGCTGCGTGAAGTCGGAATAATCCATCGTGATTGTCTTGGCCGTGACCGGATCGACGATGTCGGTATCGGTCGCCGACGTGAGCTGGCCGTTCGCATCGAAGCTCAAGCTCGCCACGCTGACGGCGCTAGAGGAATAGGGGAAGGACGTCGTACCGCCCGTCGTGGCATCGGCGTTGCGATAGACAGCCACTTCCCAGGTCGAACCGGTGATGGCGCCACTTGCGTCCGTCGTTTCGCCGGTCTTGGTGAAATAGTAGTCGTACTGGATCGTGTTGCCGAGGCTGTCGTAGGCAACCAGCGACATCTTCTTGGTGTCGTCGGTGACCGTTGATGCATCGTTGGCGCTCGGCAGTGCACTGGTATCAGAAACGACTTCGGCGCCGGAATCCAGATTGCCGCTGAAGTAGGCCGAAGTCGAGGCGACGGCGCTGAGCCCGGACTGGGTGACATTCACAGGAACAAGGCCGTCAAAACCGTTCACGACGACAGCCGGAGCGCCGGAGTCGTAGGAGTAGCCCATCAGCGTGAAGCCGGCGCTGTTGACGAGATTACCACTGGAATCGACGGAGAAATCGCCGGCACGCGTCAGGACGGGTGTGCCGTCGGCACCAGACACGATGAAGAAGCCGTCCCCTGATATCGCGAGATTGTAGGACGATGTCGTGTAGGAGATGTCGCCCTGCTCGGAGACCGCCTGGCGTACCGTCGTCTGCACGCCGCCCGAATTGTAGTTGCCGGTCGTCGATGGCAGAACGAGAGAAGAAAACGCGGTGGAAACAGACTTGTAACCCGTCGTATTGGAGTTGGCGATGTTATCGGCGACCGTGCTCAAGCGGTTTGCCTGCGCGGCCATCCCAGATACTGCTGTTTTCATGCTGCCGAAGATGCTCATAGCGTTTTCCTTGCCGAGACTGGTGGGGACATGCCGCGTATTCGCACGCAAGCGACAGCCGCACGGAAAACGTGTGACGAATCGTGACGCCTGGCGTAGAATAGGATTGGCTTTATCGGTGCGGTTCATCCGCACGCTCGCTGGTTCTCGACCAAGCAGCGGCCGATCAGCGGTGAATCATTAAAGAACTTATTGGTACCGTAAAGATAAAGCTAACTTCCGCAACCCTAAAAATCGCCCGTCACTTCTTGGTGTTCACCGACGTGCGCACAGATCGCGCCTGGGCGTGAGAGAGCCGTGGACAGTTGCGTCCGCGCCGCGCTTATTTAGGTATAAGTAGTTGACGTATCAGCGGATGCTGTGATTGTCTCGGCAAATCAGGGTGCCGTCCGGCGGAAGTATCTCTGCATTCCGCTGCCGCTTTTCGTGGTGCCGCCAAGGGAACGTTTGAAGTCATGGACGTGCATGAATCCCAGAAAGTCGTCTCAGAGGTGAAACGCCCGCGCGGTCGTCCGCCGGCTCACGACGAAGCGACACGTCGGGCGCAGATTGTCGAGATGGCGCGCGAAGCATTCTCGGAATTTGGCTATGCTGGCACAACCACAGATATAGTTGCTGCGCGGTGCCAAATTTCCAAGCAGACGCTCTATCGTCTGTTCCCAAGCAAGGAAGATCTGTTCATCGCCGCAGCGATGACGCCGGCGCAGGATTTGCTCGATCTGCCTCGACCCGAGGGTGAGGATGTCGCCATGGACGAAGTGATCGCGAGGATCTTCCGCGTCGATAGCGCTCCCGCTCATGCGGCGCTGATCCGTACCGTTACGGGTGAAGCCGCAGATATCCCTGAAATGGCAGAAGCCTTGGCTCTGCGGGAAATTCAGCAGGCAAGGAGCTGCCTGATTGACTGGCTGCGGGGTGAGGTAGCGAAGGGGAGACTTCGTGTCGACAATCCGGAAAGTAGCGCACGGTTGCTGATGGATATGATGTTTGCGGGAATGAGCCCGCGAGGCGGATGGGACAATGCTACCGCCAGGAAAGAACACCTGGGGAATTGTATCCGGTTTTTCCTGCGGGGCGCTTCCGCGTCTTGATTTTTGGTACGGATAAGTACTACGTGTGGTTGGCATGATGCGAGTGGATGTTCATCCGGGGAGCTGCGGCCTACGGCGTCCAGCGCGAGCGGGACGATGACAAGACAGCGGCCGAAACCTCCGTTTTCAGAAGATGCCTTGCAGCGTACGCTCCTTCGCGTCCTGAGACCGCTAGTGCGACTCTGCCTTGCAAGTGGGCTGAACTACGTCGCGTTTTCAGCGCTCATGCGTAGGCTGTTTATCGATGTTGCCGAGAAAGACTTCGCGCTTCCTGAAAAGCAGCAGACGGACAGTCGCATATCGCTGCTGACAGGTATTCACCGAAAAGACGTCAGTAGGCTCCGCGGGGGCAGCCTGTCTGTCGATTCTCTGCCTGCACCGGCCTCCCGCACCAGCCGCATCGTTGCGCGATGGCTGGCCGATCCACGCTGCTGCGATGAAACCGGTGCCCTGAAGGCGTTGCCTCGGTCGTCAGCAGATGGCGGGTTCTCGTTTGAGACCCTCGTGGGAGAGGTGACGAAAGATCTGCATGCACGCGCCGTTCTCGATGAATGGATTGATCGTGGCCTTGCCACGCTCGACGAAAACGATCACGTCCATTTGCTTGTCGATTCACTCGTATCAAGTGCCGACATGCAGACGCGGCAGCACTATTTCACCCGTAACCTGCATGATCATGCGATGGCGGCGGTTGAAAACATTCTTGCCGACGCCCCACCTTCCTTTGAGCGCGCGGTTCACTACAACAACATTTCCGATGCCCTCGCCAAACGCCTCGAAGCTGCCAGCCGAGAGGAAGCGATGGCGATGCTGCTGCGGCTGAATCGTCTGGCCAATCAAGCCATCGAGAGCGACCCGGGTGGCGATCACCGATGGATCGCCGGCGTCTATATTTTTCGGGCCGATGACGATCAGGTGACATCGGAGGCTGGCGAATGAAGCGCTTGGCCACGTCGCGCCGCGGTTTCATGCAGGCTGTCGCTCTTTTGCCGTTCGCCTTTGGCGCAAAGGCAGCCGAGAAGCCGAAGCCGCACGATCATGGCATTGGCGGTACAGGTGCGTCTTTGCGCGGCGGCGACGACCACGGTATCGGCGGAACCGGTATCGTCGGGACGATCACCGGGTTCGGCAGCATCATTGTCAACGGCGTGCGGATTCCGTACCCGACGGATGTCCCGGTCTATCTGGACGGTCAGCGCGTCGGCACGAACAAGATGCGTGTGGGGCATGTAGTCCGCGTCCTGCTCAGCGGCACGCAGGCGGAATCGATCCACGTCACCAGCGAGGTCATCGGCCCCATCTCCAGGATCGGGAAGGGGCGAATAGACGTTCTTTCCCAGTCTGTCGACGTGACGAGCCTGGCCGCGCGTCCGCGCTTGAAGGTCGGGCAGGTCATCGCAGTTTACGGGATCAGGAAGCCAGACGGCATGATCGTCGCCAGCCGCATCGAGAGCCGCCCAGCATCGACAGCCCCAATTTTGCGCGGCATTGCGGAGCGTCGGGACGGAAACCTCGCGGTCGCAGGCTTTGTCGTCGGTCGTCCTTCCGCCAAGCTCGTTGGTAGGCGGGTCGTCGTAACCTTCCTGAACTCAGGCGGTCAGTGGCGCCCCGGCAAGGCGAAAGTGGACGATGTCGTCCCTGGGCTGACACGCGGGACCGTCAATATTGAGACGTTCGTAGAGAGGAACGGGTCGACCATACGTGCCGGCCTCGGATTCCACCTGAATGCAAATGGCATGCAATCGTTCGGTAGAGACGGACGCGCGTTTCTGAACCTCCCGGTGGCGGGCGGCGACTTCGACCCCGGTCCGCCCGGTTTGGGTCGCCCCGATGGCCGGTTTCGCTTCAACCGCATGGGACCGGGCGGGCCTCGCGGTCACTTCGGCGGCTTCAATCGTCCAGATCCTGGTCCTTGGGGCGGGCATATGGGACCACCCGGTGGTCCCCCGGGTGCGCCTCCCGGACCACCTCCGGGCCCACCTCCAGGTCCGCCTCCTCAATAACAGAGCGGGTGATAGCTCGTCGCCGCACCCTCTATTTAGCATCAGCTTGACAAATGGGAAAAATTCCCATTTATTTCGAGTCCTCCCGATGCTGCTTCGTTAGGCGCCGGGGCATGTGCACCAGATTGATGGAAAAGGAGCTTCCCTTGGACGACGCGCCGCGGCTCAACGTCATTGCCCTGCCAAAAGGCGAGTTCATGCCGGCGGCCTATCCCTCCAATCTGCCAACCGATGATCTGGATACGTCCGACGTCATTGTCACCTGGGAAAACCACGACGAGATCCTGGAACTCTTTCGGCGAGCCAACAGCGTCTCGGTGCAGATTTCCGAGCTATGGCAGCTCAAGAAAGGCGGTCGCCTGAGCCAGGAGGATGTCGACTTTCTGGCGGACCTTATGAGCGTTCAGGCACGTCTGTCCAAGACCTTGTCGCAGGTGATCTAAGCTTTGCGGCCTCAATGCAGTTGAGGCTTTGCCCGGGGAGCGAGGAAGGGAGCGACCTCGCTCGATAGTGCTTCCATATCGAAATAACAGTCGGCCAGCAGGCAAGTGACGATGGCTTCGCACAGGAGCTCTATTTCCTGCGGAATGCCGTGGATTTCGTCGCCGCCAGCTTCATATACGCCAACGCGTGGCCAGGCGCGCTTTTGCTGCGGATGCAGCTTTTCTCCAAGAAATGGCAAGAGGTCGATAAGCTCGGAAGCAATGGCGACAGCCTGTTCGAGCTCTTCTTCCTCCGTTGTAGGAAAATATGGACGATCTACGGACATCGCAGACAAGCTCCTTAGCCGCTCTTGAGCTGCGCGACGGCCAGAAGCGTATCGGCGCTGATCGTGCTAGAGCTGCCACTTAGGATCGTTGCGGCACTCGAAGTCGTCGCACCGTTGCTCATGTCGTACATCGCCGTGAAGCGTTTGATCAGGTCGCTGACCTTGTCGGGGTCGCTGAGGTCGTCCAGATCGATGAAATTCGTGACCATTTCGGCCTGCTTCTCGACGTCCATGTTGGACACGTAACTCGACAGACCGAACGACGTGGTGAAGAACTCAAACAGCGCATCATCGCCGAGGATATCGTAGGCGCTCGATACCGATGGTGCCATCCGCTCGAAATAGAGCGCCAGGCGCACCCCGGTGTTTGTGTCGCCCTCATCGCTTTCCAAAGTCTGACGGACGTAGTTGTTGACTGTTTCGATGACGTCGCCGCGCTGCTGCACGGTGCCTTCCGCGTCCGAGGACAGATTGCCCTCGGTGTCGAAGTTGAAGGAGCCGACGATTTCGGCAAATCGGTTGTCGGAGAGGCTATTGACGTAGCTGTCCGGATCGTCCGGGTCGGACGCAAACATCTTCTTCAACTCGGTATCGGTGACATCATCAGGATCGATGCCTTTTGCCTCGAGCATCAGGTTCACCAGCCGGTCGTCGGCAAGCACATCCGACGCTGTCTTCAAGGTCGCCATTTGCGTCGCGAAATAGCTCATTTCGGTATCCGCGGCGGTCGACGCCTCCGTCTTGTCCGTGCCGGACAGGTGGCGGATCTTGTTCTCCTTGTAGTCGGCCACGAAATCATCGATGACCGACTGCGACATCGCCAGCAGGGGAACTGCGGTCTTGCCGTCCGAATCGAAATTGTAGGCGTCGCGCAAGGCCGTAAAGCGGTCGTCGTTCAGCTGGTTGACGTAACTGTTCGGGTCGCTGGGATCGCTTTCCAGTATCTTGCGGAATTGGCTCTTTGTGATCTCCGACGACCCGATACCGAAGGCGCGCGCTGCCATCTGCCAGAGCTCGGCATCATCATCGTTGCTGTCGTCGTCATCGTCGGCGTTCGAGGTCAGGAAGTCCTCGATACTTGTGACGCTGGCGAGACGCGTCTGATAGTTGGAGACCGAAGCGTCGATCCAGGTGTCGACGTCGCTGACGTTATAATTGTCGGTGAAGGCTGTCGTTGTAGCCGTCGTCTGATCACTTGTCTGGGCGGTCGTTCCGTCCGCAAGCGCTCCGTCGGAATCGAAGGTGAAGGCGTCGTGCAGATCGCCGAGCCCGATTGCGGTCGCGAGCGAAGAGCTCTTCAGCGATGCCGAAATGTAGTTGTCCGGATCCGAGTCCGCCAGGCCATAAGCGGTGCGCAGGTAGGTGACGAGCTTGTCGTCGGCCATCAGCTGGTCCACCGACGTAATGCTGCCAATTCTCTCCTGGAAGTAGGTCGTATAGGACTCTCCCACGGAGCTGGAGGCAAAGGTCGATGAAGAGATAGCGTACATGCTCTCTACCAGTGACTTCTGGTCGTCACTTTGCAGCGGATCGCTGACGCTTCCGTCCGTATTGAAGTTGAATGCCTTCGCCAGATTGACATAGGCGTCGTCGCCGAGCTGATTGACGTAGCTGTCGGGATCATCGACGTCGCTGGTCAGGACGTCGCGCAGGAAACTGGTTGAGGTATAATCGGTACTGAGGCCGAAAGCTTCGAGAACATAGTTCCGAAGCTTGGTGCTGCCGAGGAGATCGTCCACAGAGGTGACGTCATTGATCGAGGCATCGTAGTAGTCAGTCGCCTCTGCAATAGAGTCTGTCTCTTCGTCGAACGAGCTTTCATACTCGGCGAGGAGAGAGGACTGCTGCACGCTGGTTTGAGCGGTCGCATCCTCGCCGACGAACTTGAACGCCGACGCAAACTGCGAGTAGCGATCATCGCTCAAGGTGTTCGCGAAGCTTGAGGAGTCGCTGAGGTCGCTTTCCAAAACCTTCTTCATGAAGGCCTTGGCGTAAGTCATGTCCTCCAGTCCATATGCCTTCATTGCATAGGAGTATAGGCGGTAGTCGTCCATGAATTCATCGACAGTCGTGACCTTGCCGATGTTCTCCTTGTAGTAGGTCGTGTCGCTGGCAACCGCGCCCTTGGATGCGACTGCCGACAGCGACTTGTTGAGATTGTTCGCGACCGAAAGGTAGCTGAGATAAGTGGAAACCATGGACCCGCCCCCGAGAAGAGCAAAGGCGGCATTCAAGCCTTTGCTTGCCTCATGTCTGATGCAGGGTGGCGAACCATTCAGCCAAAGGAACGATCGGAGACGCAATCCCCCGACGCGACCTACCTGTAGTTCTTACAGAACCCAATGGTTCTATAAATGATTCACCACGGCGGCGCTAGGGCTTTGTCATGCGGTTGTTCAACCGCGTGATACTGCCTCGGCGCCGTGGCGTGCGATGCCGGTTTCGTGCTGCTGATCGACCAGCAAGGCATGCGCACGGGCAAGCGCAAGCGCGATCGGCTCTTTCTGGATCGAATAGAAGATCGCCTGCGACGCGCGTCGCGTCGTGACGAAGTCGCACGCTCTCATGATTGCGAGATGCTGCGACAAGGCGGACTGACCAAGGTCGAGTTTCTTGGCGAGCACGTTCACCTGCATTTCGCCATGCGTGAGATGTTCGAGGATGGTCAAACGGTTGGCATTGCCGAGGACCGAAAGTTGGTCGGCAAGGAGCTTGATGTCGGCATTCGCGGGGCGATACTTCATGGTCGTCCTCAAGGAGTCAAAGAGGCGCGTGCGCGGGCGGTAGGGCCGGGCGCGCGATACTGGTCTGATCTGAAATGGAGATGCTGCGACCTAGGTCGATCGCGCGTTCAGCACTCGGGCCGAGGCCCGTTCTGGATGCGAGGAGGCAGTGCGCCGAGGTCGTCGCGCCTGCAGCGAAATCACCGGGGCCAATGGCGGCCGGCCATGCTGGTCATAAAGAGTGGACATCATGTTCACCTGGTTGGATGGGATAGCCAGACCATCCGCCAGAGCACTAAACAGATCGTTAAAACTGCGGGTTTTTTGCCGCTAAAGGCCTTATTTCAGGCCTATTTTGGCCGGGGGAAACAATTTTCCGTACTTTTCGGTTCTAAAATATACCGATGCGCACCTTCAATCGGCGCGGATGCCGTCGTTGCCGCGAATCACTTTGCGCCGACACCTCGGGCGAATATGGTCAGACAGCGCTGAAGATGAAGCCGTCGCGCCTGGCGGTCCGGCCATGCCTTTGAACGCCCCTCCGGTGGTCCCATGCCGCCGAAGATCATGTCCATGAGCATGCGCGCGCCGCTCTCTGTATCATCAATCGAGAGCTTTCCGCGCTCCTGCTGGCTGCTCAGCCAGTCTGCGAGCATCTGCCTGGACTTGATCATACCCTCGTTGTGAAGCACCTCACGCAGTTCCGGAAACTGGCCAGATTCGCGCATCACCAACTGGATGAACGCGGCGCGCTCGTCGTCCTCAGCCTCGTCGATGTCGATCATGAATATCGATTGCAGCGCTTCGCTGACCGGCAGGTTCTCGGCCTCGGGGCGAGGGAGGTCCAGCATCATCTTGCGATGAGCGATAACAACGGCCGTGAAAAGATCTTCCTTGCTGGTAAACAGCTTGTAGAGCGTCTGTTTGGAAACGTTGCAGACGCGCGCGACCAGGGCGGTCGTCGTGCCTGCGTAGCCATACTCGACGAAAATCTTGCGTGCGGCGTCGACGATCTGGGCTCTCTTGTCCTCGTCGCTCGACACTTTCGGGCGACCGCGCGGTCGCGCGGGCTTACCGGCTGCCGGGTTGTTTGCTGATCCATCCATGTCGGCCCACCGCTCCAAAGCGTTTCGGCTGCCGAATCGGCAACAGAATGTACTGGCTGCCTGTCAACTACGACTTCTTGCCGCCAGGGTTGTTATTGCGGGCTCCGCGACTAGTAATTAAAGAACTGTTTAGTTCTGTAATGCGTCGCCTCACCCATCACCCGTCGCATAGGAGCGCATTGTGACAACGATCACATCTACTTCCGCCGCTACATCCTACCGTTATACGAAACTGGCTTCGGACACCACCGAGACACAATCGATTTCCTCTAATATTGTGTCCTCCGGGTCGTCTTCCGATACGTCTTCGAGCTCTGCAGATGACAGTGCGCTTATAGACAGCGCGCAGAAACTTCTTTCGCAGCTGATGTCGATGCTCATGAGCATGCAGCAGAATCAGACGTCGTCCGACAGCGCATCATCTGGCAACCAGCAATCGCAGACCGATATCGCGACCTCGATGGACAGCGATGGCGACGGCCAGGTAAGCCTTGCCGAATTCGTCGCGGCGAGACCGTCCGATGTCAGCGAGGATCAGGCGAGCAATCTGTTCAGCAGCTTCGACACTGAAGATGCCGGCTCGTTGTCGGTCGACGACCTCAACGAGGCCATGTCGCGTAACCAGCCGCCGATGGGCGCCGGCCCACCGCCGCCCCCACCATCGTCTTCCTCATCCTCGTCCGACGACGACTCGCTGTCGGATCTCTTCAGCTCTCTCGATACGGATGGTGATGGCGTCATCAGCCAGGCGGAGTTCGCGGCGTCGCGCCCCGATGACGTTAGCGAAGATCAGGCAAACGCTCTTTTCGAGAGCCTGGATACCGAGAGCAGCGGTTCGTTGACGGAGGATCAGTTTGTCGAAGCGTTGAAGCGGCAAATGCAGCCGCCGCAGGGTGATTTCCAGTATCCGGATTTCGATAGCCAGGAAACGAGTCAGCTGTTGACGATCTAAGAACTTATGCTTGCGGCTGCGGCGGGCTGATATCAGTCCCGCCGCCAGCCGGATGTCATCGCTCGTGAGCCCGAAAGCTTAGCACGAGCGTTCAGGATAGGGGCTGTGTTCCCGGCAGTAATCCAGGGAAGGCAGCGATTCGGAAATGGAACCGACCGTCTGAGGGTCGAGATTTGCCGGCGTGCTGCCGAGGTGCGCCGTCATGCCCGCGATACCGAGCATCACCAATACGCCCACGACAAAAAAGCGCTCTCCAAGCGAGAGCCGTTGTGCGCTCACATGTTCGGCATAGTCATGCTCGCCTACGCTGCTCGCGTGATCGTCATTTGGATGTTGATGCGACATGCCGTCCTGCACTGCCCAAGTGTTGCTATCAGTCATTTTTGGTTACTCCCAACGCTGCGCACATCAGTCGTGGTCTGCCCTTTCGACGAATCTGCGCACGCAACCGCATTTGTGGTCGCAACCGCCCGAGTATAAGCCCTGTTGGACAAACTCAGTGTTCACAAAATCGAACCAATCGGTTTAATCCGATATTTGGGGGCTTGGCGCGGCGGCGAAAGTCGGATTAGTTCGCGCTATCCCCGATGCATGGATGGTCCAATGTCAGATACGTTCGGTGCGATGTCGCTCGCGCAACTCTCCACCTTGATTCAAAATCGTGTCGTGGATCCCGTCGCTGTGACGGAGTCGGTGCTGGAGGCCATCGGAAACCACTCCGATCAGTCGATCTTTACTGCCGTCTTCGGTGATCGTGCCCTCCGCGAGGCGACCGCCTCGTCCGAGCGGCTGCGCCAGGGCCGCTCGGTTGGCATCCTTGATGGTATTCCGATCGCCTGGAAGGACCTCTTTGATATCCAGGGGCGCGCAACACGAGCGGGGTCTAAAGTGCTCTCCGGCGCGCTGCCGGCCGACAAAGACGCCACTGTTGTCACGGCCTTGCAGAGAGGCGGAATGATCGCGATCGGCTCGACAAATATGAGCGAGTTTGCTTTTTCCGGGCTCGGGATAAACCCGCACTACGGCACTCCGTCCAATCCGGCCGGCAAGGGAGCGCCGCGTATTCCCGGTGGCTCCTCATCTGGCGCGGGCGCCGCCGTTGCTGCAGGGCTGGTGCCGGTCGCGATGGGAACCGATACGGGAGGATCGGTGCGAATCCCGGCGGCGTTCAACGGCATCGTCGGCTACAAGGCGACCCGCGGGCGATATCCGATGGATGGTGTATTTCCGTTGGCACGAAGTCTCGATTCGCTTGGTCCCCTGTGCCGCAGCGTTCAGGATGCCGTCTGGATCGATGCCGCCATGCGTGGCCTTTCAGTTCCGCAAGTTGCGGCGGGCGATGCGCCGGCGCTGGAGATCGTCATTCCAACAAATGTGGTTTTCGACGGCGCGGAAGCCGGCGTTATCGATGCGTTCGAATCTGCAGTTGAACGGCTGCAGCGGGCGGGCGCCTCGTTTACGAGGATGGCGATCCCCGCATTCGACGAGATCCTTGCACTGATGGCCAGGCACGGGACGCTGGTAACGGCCGAGGCGTTCGTATTGCATCGGGATCGGTTGGCAGGGCCGGAAGCAGCGGAAATGGATCACCGCGTCGTGATGCGCACACGCCTTGGCGAGAAGATCTCGATGCCGGACTATGTCGCGATCTTGGAGGCGCGCGATCGTCTGGTGAACGAGGTAACCCGTCTGCTCGGTCATCGGCTGGTAGCGTTCCCATCCGTCGCCCATGTTGCCCCGTTGCTTGCTCCGCTCGAGGCGGATGATGACCTTTTCGTTGCCGTGAACGGCAAGACGTTGCGCAACACCATGCTTGGCAATTTCCTCGACTGGTGCGGGGTCTCGGTTCCATGCGGGACAGGCGAGGCCGGGATGCCGGTGGGCTTCCTTCTATCCGCGCCGGCACGCAAAGATGAAACGCTGCTGAGTGCGGCGTTATCGACCGAAGCCGTTATTCGCGGAGATTTCGTTTGATATTCCAACGCGTTGCAGCCTAGATAAGGCGGAGGACGAGGAGGAGAAAACAGATGGATAGGCAACTGAAAAGCGCGCGCTTCGCGGTGTCCACATGGTCGCTGCACCGATTGCTGGGACCGGTTTATCGCTACAGCCCGGATCCGGACAAAAGCGCGGCCCGCTCCGAACCTTATGGTCCTGGCAACGGCAACCTTCTCGATATTCCAGGTCAACTCGCGTCACGCGGGATCAATCGTCTGGAGATCTGCTCTTTCCATCTGCAGAGCCGGAGCCGAACCTATTGCGAGGAGTTGCGCGACGCACTGGCCGGTTCGGGTGTTCTGCTGCAGACACTGCTGGTCGAGGACGGCGACCCGAGCGATGCGCAAACTGCTGAAAGAGATAGCCGCTGGATAGCCGATTGGGCCGAGACCGCTGCCCATCTTGGCGCCGAGCGGATGCGCGTGATCGCAGGCAAACAGGCGCCGAACGAGGAAAACCTTGGACGCTCCGCCAGACACCTGCGGCAGATAGCGGATCATGCAGAGGCATTTGGCATTCGCGTTGTGACCGAGAACTGGTTCGATCTCTTGCCTGCGCCGCAGCAGACAAACTGGCTGCTTGACCGCTTGGAGGGCAAGGTCGGTCTGAACGGCGACCTCGGTAACTGGTCCGCGCCTGCCAAATACGATGGTCTTGCCGACATCATGCGCCGGGCCGAGATCTGCCACGCCAAGGCGAATTATGATGATCAGGGCATCGACGCCGCGGACTACCGCAAATCTCTCGAAGCATGCCGGACGGCGGGATACGAAGGGCCGTACACCCTGATCTACGACTCGCCATTTTTTGCAGATGAATGGGATGGCATTCTGCTGCAGAAGGCATTCATCGAACAGTTCCATCAGGAAAAGCAGCTCAGCAACGCGTGAGCTGCGAAAAGGAGAATGGCATGAGCGCTTCAACCACGATCGATGGCTTCGCCACGCGCATCAGGAACGGTGAGGGAGGCGGCATGATTTCGGCGTGGATCGGCGTGCCCGATCCCCTGTTTGTCAGCCATCTGGCGCAAGAGGCATTCGACGCGGTCGTCCTCGACATGCAACACGGCGTATGGGACGTCGTACCTGCCGCCAATGGTATCGCCCAGGGGCGGCTGGCGGGTAAGCCGGTGCTCGTTCGCATTCCGGTTGGAGAGTTCTCGCTGGCCTCGCGGCTCCTCGATGCCGGGGCCTCCGGGATCATCGCGCCAATGATCAATTCAGTCGCAGACGCCGAAGCCTTTGTGAAATATGCGAAATATCCCCCACTAGGCGAAAGAAGCTGGGGCCCGACGCTTGCAATGAACCACATGAAGCTGCCGGCCAGCGACTACCTTGCCAGCGCAAACGAAAAGACCGTTGCGATTGCGATGATCGAGACGCACGCGGCGCTCGATGCCGCCGATGAAATTCTGCGCGTGGACGGAATCGACGGCATATTCATCGGTCCTTCGGACTTGTCGATCGCGCTTTCGAATGGTGCGAAGCTGGCTCCGGATACGCCTGAGATGGACGCCGTGCTGAAGCATCTGGTCGCCCGCTGCCGCGCGCACGGAAAGTTCGCATGCGTCTTTGGCAGCAACGGCGAACGCGCAGGCGAACTGCTCAAGATGGGCTTCGATTTCGTGATCGCCGGCGCCGATACC